>CAYRXW010000001.1:0-332448 GCA_964428335.1 uncultured Methanosarcinales archaeon
GGGGAATGCCAAGAACCTATATAAAACTGCAATTCAAAGTGACAAAAAAATATAATGCAGAAAAGCTGAAAAAATACGAGAATTTCAGGTTTGCCGGCTATGTCATAAAAAACATTGAGTACGTTAAGAGGCCATACAAAAACTATCTTCTTATGAGGATTGACTGGTATGTAGCTGATAAACCCAGACTGGAAAAATTCATGGACCTATTGATAAGAATAGAGAAAGAAGCAAAACTTAAATAGTCTTAATGTTACATTTCAAGGTAATGAAAAGGGTTTTAACAGGTCTTTTTGTTTTGTATGTTTCTTTTTTGATAATACAATACGGAATAATCTTTGCAGCCTTAAAAAAAGAACCCTATATAAGCCCAATGGCCACAGGTGAGGTAAGGTTTTGCATCAACCATGAGCCTGTAATAAACTATACCTGTGAAACTACGGCAAATACAAGCATAATATATTATTGCCAAGTTGAAGCTGAAGATTTAGATAACCATACTTTAAGTTATGATGTAACCTTTATAACTCCATATGATTTGTTTAACATTTCGCAAAATGGAGAAATAAATTTCACTCCGCAGATATCAAACACAGGCAACCACACTTTTCTCATTACAGTTTTTGATGAAACTGGCTGCAGCAATTATTATGACACTGAGTTAACCTCTCTTGAAGTTATAAGAACTACCAATACCCCACCATACCTCTCTCAAAACATACCTAACCTGACAATGAACCAGGACACCACACTAACGAGCTATGATTTGGATGATTATTTTGCAGATGCAGATGGAGACTTACTTACTTACACTTTCACTTACTCCACAAATGTAACAGTGACTCTAACCGCAAACAATGAAGTGATTTTTAACCCTATTTCTGGGTATTCTGGCACTGAAACATTCTATTTCTTCGCATGGGATCCACTTATGGCTAATGCGACTAGCAATAAGGTTGGCCTTAGGGTAATCCCGGCAACCAGCAACAGTGGCAGCAGCGGTGGTTCAGGAGGAGGCGGAGGAGGAGGAGGCGGAGGAGGAATGTACTGTATGCCTAAATGGTACTGTACACCATGGGGAGCATGCATGCCAGACAACCTTAGGAGAAGGGAGTGTTATGACATGTACAATTGCACAACAACATATCTAAAGCCAAACACAACAGAAGCATGTGAATACGTCTCAACGTGCTATGATGGAATTCAAGGAAGCGAAGAAGAAGGGGTAGATTGCGGAGGATCCTGCCCACCATGCGGAACGTGTTATGATAATACCTGTAACAATAATGAGGATTGCCTGAATGGGATAATAAAAACACCAGATTGCGGAGGACCATGCAGGCCATGTGATTATACAAAAGAGAGCTGCTTTGATAACATCTGCAATAATGGAGAAGATTGCACAAGAAATTTAACAGATATACCTGATTGTGGAGGAAAGTGTAAGACCTGTCCAAAGCCTGAACAGCCAGCTGTAATTAGGTTTAACTGGCTTTTTTGGAGCCTTATTATCTTAATGATACTAATCCTTGGATATACAATCAGGAAAACATATCCATATATCCTGAAATCTATAAAAAAGAGAAAGATAATGCTTTATGAGCAAAGATTGCTTCTTGAGACAAAAGTTGTTGAATCTATATTAGAAAATCTTGCTAAAATTGAAAAGCTGATAGAAACTGAAAGAATTGAAAAGCTGATAATGCTTTTCTCTGACGCAATGAGAAGGTACTTCAGGAACCTTCTTGACTTAAACTACGAATTTACCTATGAGGAGCTGATTGAGGAAATAAATAACAGGAACCTAAGTACAGTTTTTAAGAAAGTCCTTGAAGATTTTTTTAACAGAAGCCTGGAAATGGAATATTCAGGAAAAAGCATCTCAAAAGAGGAGCTAAGGGCAATGATTTCAGAATTCAAAGTTATCCTTTCAATGACCTCCCAGGAGCCATTAAAAACCCAGGAACTAATACCTGGCAAAAAATTAGGGAAACTTGACAGTATGTTTTCAAAGATTACAGGAGCTGAAGAGGCATTAAGAAAGAAGAACATGAACAAAGCATACGAATTATACCTGCAGATCCATAATGAATTCAGCACTTTAAATGATGATGAAAAGAAGAAACTGCATGGATTTATCTCCAGATTGTATTATGAGATAAGACTAGCAAGAGAAGAATATATATGAGTGCAAGAAAACCAACAGCGAAAAAAAGATAAAAAATTATAACCCTTTAAACCACTCCTGGGCTTTATCTCCTAAAAATGGAACTTTCTTCTCTTCCCCGTTAATAGCTCCCAAAAGCCCGATTATCCAAAGAACCAACACAGCTATTGCAAGAATCCAGCCAATTATAGGAATCATGCCTATCAAGAATGCAATATTAAGCATTAATGACTGCCTTAGATGGAACTTTGCAAACAAGCTCTTTTTACCGTTGTTCAATATCAATGCAACAACCCATCCCAGTAACCCAAAATAGGACACGATTGCTGCAACTTTTCCGTTTTCCACATCATTTGATTTTGCCATTTTTTTTAAATTAGTGTTTGGAGTATAAAAACCTTATCACACAATTGGCTTATTTTTAGAAATAGTTAAAATTTTAAATCTCTTTTGCTAATTAATATAAAAAAATGGCATTCCCTTCTTATCTAACTCTCAAAAATACAGCTTACAAAGTTAAGGCATCGCATTCTTTTCAAATCGATGATGATATCAATGCAATACTAGAACGTGTTGAGGAACTACATATTTTTTCACTACAAAGCTACAAAGAGCTAGCTAATAAAATAGAGACTATAGACCAGGCATCTGAACTCATGCTTAAGACTATGTCTGAGCTTAATACATTAATCCATTTAGCCAGCAATGCATGGTCTGAAGAATATCTTAAGGATATAAAAACATATGATTTTAACCATGAAAAAGAACTTCTGACGGCAGCAATAAATAAAATAAAAGGAAACAAGGAAAATGACCTATACATAACCTGGTTACGAATGCACCTTAAATGGGTCCAGGATATTTTAGCAGTTATCCGGAAAAACCTAAAAATCAGGACACAAAAGAGATTTAAAATAAATAATTATTCAGAAAAAATAAAATCCTATAAAACACATTTAGAAAACTTGGATAAACATTACTATCTGGCAATCAGACAAGGATACTCTGAATATTATACTTCAAGAAAATACTTAAGGGATAACGGGTTGGTTTTCATAACTATAATCCATGAAATTTTTCAGGTCATGGAAAAGAGCTCAGACACAGAAAGAGAAAAAGTTGCATTATCACTTAACTTCAGTTCAAAAGAAGAAGTTGAAAAACTGTATGTAAGCCATCTTGATTCATGGAGAAACTGGATTAAGCTACTTAAGGAGCTGGAAAGAAAAAACTTTGTCTATGCCTTCTTTTCAAAATTCTTTCAGCTCTTCAAAATAAAAGAATAAAAAATCAAATTTTCTTGACAAGAGTTCCTTTATCGCTATCAGATACGCTAAATCCAAGTTCCTGGATTTCATCCCTGATCTTATCAGCCATCTTCCAATCCTTGCTTTTCCTGGCAGCATCCCTAGCGCTTGCAAGCTCAAGCACTTCCTGAGGAACCTCATCTTCGCAGAATTCAAGCATCCCAAGAACCTTATCAAAATCCATCATCATTGCCATGCATTTTTTAGCTTCTTTTCTTGACAGCTTATCATTTGCCATTACCTTATTTATCTCTGTCATGAAATCAAATACAGCCGCAAGGGACTCAGACATGTTCAAATCATCATCCATCCCTTCCTCGAACCTTTTCTTTGTCTTTTCAATTAATTTCTCAGTTTCAAAGCCATTTCCATCACAATTCCTTAATTTGAACAGGAATTCCTTGAATTTATGGACAACTATCTCAGCGCTTTCAAGGGTTTGGAAAGTGAAATTCAGCTTCTGCCTGTAATGGGAGCTTAAAAGCAAATATCTCATTGCTTTTGCACTGTATCCCTTCTTTAAAACATCCCTAAGAGTAAAGAAATTCCCCTTGCTTTTTGACATCTTTTCATTATCAACCAAAAGGTGTTCTGAATGAAGCCAGTATGTTACAAACTGATTATCAAAGCAGCCTTCACTTTGGGCAATTTCATTTTCATGATGAGGAAATATCAAATCAATCCCACCAGTGTGTATGTCAAAGCTTTTCCCAAGGAATTTTGTGCTCATTGCACTGCATTCAATATGCCATCCTGGCCTTCCTTTGCCAAGCTCAGTTTCCCAAAAAACTTCACCATCATTTTTTTCATATGCTTTCCATAATGCAAAATCATTGGCAGAAGCTTTCTCATATTCATCCTGCTTCACCCTTGCACCGGATTTCAAATCGCTAACCTCAATCTTTGACAATTTTCCGTAGTCCTTGAATTTTGATACAGAAAAATACGTTGATCCATCTTCACTTTTATAAGCAATACCCTTTTTGAGGAGTTTTTTTGTTATGTCCAGCATCTCTTTTATGCTTTCTGTTGCTTTTGGATATTCCTCAACAGGCTCAATATTCAAAGCATCACGGTCATCAAAAAAGTACTTTGTATACTTTTCTGTAAATTCTTTTAAGCTAACACCTTCTTTTTGGCTGTCCCTAATAGTCTTATCATCAACATCAGTCAGGTTCATGACATGCGTGACTTTATACCCTTTGTATTTGAGGTATCTTCTTAAGATGTCAGCAAAGACAAAAGCCCTCCAGTTTCCGATATGAGCATAATTATAGACTGTAGGCCCGCAGCTGTATATCTTCACTTGGCCTTTTTTTAATTCCTTGAACTCTTCTTTTTTCCTCGTTAATGTGTTATAAAATTTCATTTTTTTGCACCTCAAATCAACGTGAACATAAATTCGACCAATTTTCCTAATGTAAGGAAATATATAATTCTAACTAAACTTGTCATGAAAGAGACAATGAACGACAAATAACCGGGGATGCCACCAACCTTTGCATTGATGTAGATAGCACCAAGGTCATGAAGTATGACAAGCCAGGGTCCTAAAACAACAACAGGGATATTTGGGAAAAACATAACAACAGAATTTACGATAAAATACCAGGCAAAGAAAAACAAATCAGGGCCATTGACAGACTCCCCTCCTAAAATAGCGGGAACTATATCACTTAGGAAAAAGAATAGCATAGTAAGTATCATCCCATATTCCCTTGTCACAAAAAGCCCCAGGAACAAAGCCATCTTGAAATCCATTGGTGTCCTGTTAAATTTCGAATGGTAAAAACTAAAAAAAGCTGAAAAAAGTGTTACAATGATGAACATGAAATATCTTTTGTTGTAAAAAAAGAACAACACTGAAAGCAAAAGGAGAACAAGGTGCGTTTTATCTATCTTATGCTTGTTTAAAAGCCCTAAATCAACTAAGCGCTTCCTTTTTTTGTAGCTGCTTACCAGCTGCTTCTTATAGTCCTTCATAGCTTATACTCCCTTACGTACGAATCAAGCTTCTTATTCACTTCATTTGGATTGATATTGCTTTTCCATGTCTCATAAAATAACTTGTCTTTTTTTGGTATCAGCTTTCTTGCAATAGGATATATGGGAGAGAATAAATCCCTTATTATCTCGCTTTGCTTGTTGCCATATGGCAGCTTGGAATAATCATACTTTGGAACTTGCCTAAAAACTTCAAACATGCTTCTTGGTATATAATGTACCTGCTGGTTTATCTGGCTTTTAAACACTTTCATTATGTTGTTCCATCTTTCCTGTTCATTAGGGCTAGGCTTTAACCTGAATTCTTTTGAATCTGAAGGTATAAATTCCTGGACCCTGAAGCTCCCCTGGTAATTATTATACGAGCCATATTCAATCACTTTCTCCAGTGGAAAATCAAGATTTTTTATTGCAACAATTGAGAACAAATGGCAGGCATCATGATCAGGATGGGCTCCTTCCCATGGTGGTATAAGGATGAAATCCGGCTTTACTTTCCTAAAAACCATTGCAAGCTTATCAATTATATATGGGTTTGTCACAATCTCCTGGTCAGGAAGCTCAAAAAAGAAAGCATTTCCAAGCTCAATATGGAGTTCACTAAGGGCCTTGGTGCTTTCCCTTATCCTTAGTTTTGCGTATTCGCTTTCAGGGATAACCTTTCCAGGTGTTCCTTCCTGGCCCTTTCTTCCGTCCGTCATGCATATGACAAAAGTATTCTTGCCTTTTCTTCTCATTATAAGCCTTCCTGTGGAAAATTCGCAATCATCAGGGTGAGGCCCTACTACTAAAATCTTATTTGCAGGATCCGATAAAGCAGAAGTTAATTCCATTTTTTTTGATGAAGAAAGAACTAGGCAGATGCAGTGATTAGCAGCTACAAGGCCAAGTCATTATCTGGTTCTGTATGGATAGATTATATTTAAAGGTTTTGCTTGAATTTCAGCATGAATAATGTAACCTTTTTATAATAAATCTCATTTCGGTCTATGATGTATAAAATAGAGCTCCCTCTTTTAATAAAGGAAATCAAGGAGAAAGAAGCGAAACTTGTTTGTCTTCACCTTCCTGATGGCTTAAAGCCAGAAGCTGAAAGCATGACAAAAGCAATAGAATCAAAAACAGAGGCAAAAGTCATAATCTGGGGCGGATCATGCTATGGCAGCTGCGACCTGCCGTTAAGCGCAAAAAACCTTGGTGTTGACTTGCTGATCCATTACGGACACAGCCCATGGCAGGATAGCGGAAAAAGGGACTACGGCAAAATAATATAGAAAAGGAATAAAAATGAATTTCTCAATAAAATCTGAAAAGCTTGAAGCATTAAAATCATTATTTGAAAAGGCAACTGAACTAATAAAAAAAGCAGTCAAGGAAAAAAAGCAGATAATAATCAGGCATCATGATGATGTTGATGGATACAGTGCAGGATATCTGCTTGAAAAGGCCATATCTTATCTTATTGATGATAAACGTGGCTTTCAATTGATAAGAAGCGCAAGCAGGACACCTTATTATGATTACACAGACTGCTTAAGAGACATAAGTAATTTTGCAGGCTATAATCCGCCTCTGCTGATCCTTACTGATCTAGGCTCAAATGAACAGAGCATGAAGGCACTAAGAAGGATAAAGACATATGGGACAGATATCCTGATAATTGACCATCATATTTTCGATATTGAAAATAAGGAACTTGCTACAGTTTTTTTAAACCCACATACATTAGGTTTTGGCTCAGATTTCTGCGCAGGAATGCTTTGTTTTGAAATAGCAAATAACCTGTGCCCAGGGCTAATAAATAAAAAAATACCTGCACTTTCAGGAGTTGCAGACAAAAGCTCAGGAAAGGAACTAGATGAATACATAAAACTATCAAATATGAAACCCAATGAATTAGAAGAATTTTCAATGCTTCTAGACCATGAATTTTTTCATTTAAGATTTCCTGTAAGAATAAATATGCTTGATGAGCTTTTTGGCAATCATAAATCCCTTGAGCCAATAAAACATGAACTTGAGAAGGACTTTGGCAAGCTTAGGGAAATCATAAAAAAAAATGTCAAAGTTAAGGATTATAATGGATTTAAGCTTCAGAGGATTGAAAGAAACTTGTTTGCTGATTTTGATTACGCTTCATATAAGCTTCCAAGGATTACCCATGATATGCTTACTGGTGAAAGGATTACATTGGTTGTAAATGATGAGAACATAAGCTATAGAGCAGAACTAAAAGATTTTGATGGTGTAAAAATGATAGATGAACTCAAAAAACGCCTTCCTGATGCAATGATTACAGGAGGAGGGCATGCAGCAGCAGGAGGAATAAGATTCAATTCATCACACAAAGAGGAAGTCATTAAGTTCATTGAGGAATACCTATGCTGAGATATCTCCTTATCTTATTAATATGCTTTCTAGGGCTACATACAGGAACAGTGATGGCACATTTTACAAAACAGGAGGTTATAGCGGGGAAAAGATATTTTTTCATGCTAAAGCCTATTCTTTTTTCTTTTGTCATGGCATATTTTTTCATATTCCTTAAATTAAATTATCTTTTAATAGGCATACTGACTGTGTTATTTTTTATTTTAGCTTATTTTACAATGAAAAAAGTAGACCATGATTTCATTTTCTATGCTGCATTCTCAATAGTCATTTTTGAAACAAGGACTTTTTCTTATGTTCCAGGAATATTAGTTTTTTCATATGGATTAATCGTATCTGCGTTAAGATTCGAAAGCTTCTGGAAAACACTAAGGAAGCTTTCAATTGAAAATCTCTCTTTTTTGTTTTTTGGGATAATAATTGCATTGTAAGAAATTTTATATACCTGCTTTTGATGATTAGTGCATATGTGGGTTGGAAAATTACAGATAAGGCATGATGACTGGATCTTGGATAAGACTTTAAAATTTAACCTTACAGCAACAGGCATACCCCTGAACTCATATAAAAAAGCAGGGAAGCAGTACCATACAGGCATGGTATTCATCAAAGGACTAGAGAAGAACAAGCAGGATTTTATTGGAAGCCTAAGGAAGGACAAGAGAATCAAAGACTTGAAAGCCAACGGAAACCAGATTTTTGTCCTTATTCAGGGAGATGATCATATCTCTCCATTAATGCCAAAAGAGCTCTTTTTCATAAAGCCGGTGTACTTTGAAAAGGGATATGAATACTGGGATATAGGATGCTGGGAAAAGAAGATCATTGTTGAGTTCTATGAAAAAATAAAAAAAATAGCTGAGGTCAAAGTAATTTTCATCAAGAAATGCGAGCCGGCCATATTTATACAGCATACAGTACCAAAGTTGACACAAAAACAGAAATATGCAATAGAGCAGGCACTTGAGCATGGCTACTATGAATATCCAAGGAAAATCTCTGTAGAAAAACTTGCAGACAAATTAGGGCAGAAAAGAACGACATTCCAGGAGCATTTAAGAAAGGCTGAATGTAAGGTTATGAATGTACTGCTGCAATAAATGCTACCTAAAAAAGCAGTCATATGCCTGCTAAATTATTAAATATAAATTAGTTCTCCAACCTTTCATGACACAAAAATTGTTTTGGGAAGACCCATACCTAACAGAATGCACTGCAAAAGTCACATCAATTGATGGAAAAAAGATAAAGCTTGACAGGACTGTTTTTTTCGCGTTTTCAGGAGGGCAGGCGAGTGATGAAGGGACAATTAATGGAATAAAAGTGATACAGGCAACAAAGCTTGGGGATAAGGAAAACATTATAGATATTGAATATGAGCTGGAAAAAGAACCGGATTTTAAGATTGGGGAAGAAGTTGATGTAAAAATAGACAGTGAAAAAAGGCTAAACTTGATGAAGCTCCATACAGCAATACATCTTTCATATTATTTTACGATAGAGAAATACGGGAAACTGAAAATAATAGGCTCAAATGTCACAGAAGAAAAAGCGAGGGTTGACTACCTAAGCGAAAAGTCCCTTGAAATTGAGGATATAAATGAAAAGCTTAATTCTTACCTTTCTGAAGGGCATGATATCATAAGATACCACGATGAAACAAATTCAGATCTGATGTGGTGGTCATGTTCTTTAGGAAAGATGCCATGTGGAGGCACACATGTGAGAAACACAAAAGAGATTGGGAATGTAAGATTAAAAAGAGTTACAAAAGGCGCAGGAAAGGAAAGGATAGAAGCTTATATCTTGTAATGTTTTTCAGCTTTCTCTAAAAGCTTAGCAAGGTGTTCCTTACCTGTTTTTGTAATGAATCTAGGCGCTCTCCTTTCCTTAAACCTTCTGATAAATTTATCATATTCTTCTTTTGGATAAGGTGGCACTTTGCTATAATCAAGCATGCCTAGGCTGTCTGCTTCTAAAATAAATTTTTCAGAATCATTTTCCATAAGGTCAATCTAATCATGAATGCTTACGAGATAAGCTATCTTTTCAATCTCTTTTTTTGTATATCCTCCTATCTTATCAAGTATCTTTATGGTTTCAGCCATCCCTACATTCATATGCATGGATTTATTCTTTAAAACTAAATCCAGGTTATTTGCATCAACCAAGTTAGAATATCCAATATCATGAAGATACATGACAGTAACTAATATTTTCTCATTTATGTCCTTATAATTCCTGCCTTCTTTTTCAATCAATAGTTTCATGTATTCAACAGCAGAAAAAGTGTGAGGAAGATCATAGTCAGGCCTTGCTTTTTTCAGATATCTTATTACTTTAGCTTTTAATCTTTCTTCAAGGTTCTTATCAAGCTTAGGCATATACTGCTTTGCAAAAAATGGATATATAAAAAACTAGCTTACAAAATTTCAACTCTGCAGAAATCGCATAATTCCTTGAATTTTAAGGCGTCTTCATTAGTTCCTACAATCTTCCCATAATGCATTGGAATGGCAATTTTTGGCATAATCTTTCTTGCAGCAGCCACAGCTTCTTCAGGATTCATCACATATGTGCCGGAAACAGGAAGAAATGCAACGTCTGCAGAAATATCCTTCATCTCAGGTATGAAATCTGTATCTCCGGCATGATAAAAGGTCACACCATTAATCTCAAACAAATACCCTACCCAAAGATTTGATTTAGGATGGAACGGCTTATTGAGGTTATATGCAGGAACTGCCTTGATTTTTATCCCTTCAACTTTTAATTCAGTTCCCGGGGAGACTAACAGCTTATTTTTCAGATCTATTTTTTCCACAACCTCTTTAGTTCCGACAACCCAGGTTTTCTCATCAGATATCCTTTTTATGTCTCCTGGAGAAAAATGATCATAATGCGCATGCGTAATCATAACAACTGTAGCTTTTTCTTTCTCTTTTATCTCAAAAGGATCGATATAAATTATCTTATCCTTAAAATCTAGCCTAAAGCTGTCATGGCCAAGCCACTTTATTCTTATACCTTCAAATTCAAAACTTTTCATATGGCATCCTTAAGCATTTTTATTGCTTCTTTTCTATCTTTATTCCCAAAAACTGATGTTCCAGCCACAAAAACGTTTGCACCGGAGCTTTTAGCTTGTTTTATAGTAAATTTATCAATTCCTCCGTCAATAATGATGTCTTTTTTAAATCCTGCTTTCCTTAGCATACTTACTTTTTTTAAAACCTCAGACATGAACTTCTGCCCGCCAAAACCAGCATAAACACTCATTATCAATACAGCATCAATCTCCTTTAATAATGGCAAAATAATACTAATTTCCTTATCAGGATTTAAAGCAAGGCCAACTTTCACATTCAATTTTTTTATTTCACTTACTGTGTTTTTTAGTTTTTTTAGATCAAAAAGTTCAGCGTGGAAAAATATCCTGTCAACATAAGGTGCAAAGTCTTTTGCATATCTTACAGGATCAGAAATCATCAGGTGACAGTCCATAGGAAGCTTTGTCCTTATGTCCTTGATTACTGGAACACCATAGCTTATATTAGGAACAAAATGACCATCCATGACATCAATGTGAAGTGAATCAGAACATTTTTCCACTTCTTTTATCTCATCATTCAGCTTTCCAAAGTCAGCTGAGAGTATTGATGGGGATATCTTAAGCTTCATTTAATTAATAATAGAAAAAGGGTTAATAAGTTTTTTCATTCGATTTTATTTTTTCCCCACATAGACAAGCTCAAACTGTGCCTTATCAGGTGTTTCAAATATTATCTGATAATAAGTTTCATCTGACTTTTGCACAAACTCCGGCCTGTGCCTAGGAGTCTCAAAAAGCCCCTCTATTCCTTTTGACTTCAGGAATTTGATGCAACTATCCAAGTTTTCCAAAGTATCAACTTTTATTGCGACATGGTTCACTCCGATCATATCATAATCCATTGTCTCTTTCTTTTTCGAGTCAATGAACCATATGTCTCCGTTCTGGCCGCTGTTAAAGCCTATAATGCCTTTGGTTTCAAAGACAATGTTCCAACCAAGGAAACTCATGAATTCTCTATAGAACCCATTATTTTTCTCAAAATCAATGTTTACCTGCATATGTAAAAAATGTGATTTCATTTTTTCCCTCCAAAATCAATTATTTTTTCGTATTTGCTAATCTCATTAAGCCTTCTCACATGCCGTTCTTCTTTAGTAAACTCACTTTTTAGAAAAGCATCAACAATTTTTTTTGCTACATCTTCTGTTATCCAGTCTCCCGGAAGTGCTATGACATTTGCATCATTGTGTTCTTTTGCATGTACTCCAGACTTGATATCATGGGCAGATACAGCCCTTATTCCTTTTACCTTGTTTGCTGCAATTATTACTCCGCCAGATGACCTGCAAAAAAGAATACCTATAGCGTCTTTCTCATGTGACACTTTCTCGGCAACCTTAAACGCATACTTAGGATAATCATCTTCTTTGTCATACTTAATGTTGCCTAAATCTTCAAAACTAAGTTTTTTTTCAGAAAGGAACCTCTTTATTGATTCTTTTAGTTCAAACCCGCCATGGTCGCTTCCAAGATATATCATTCTTTTAAAAAAAGGCCTTAAACTTTTATAGTTTTCTCTTAAAAATTACCCTGCTTTTTCCAGTAAAATTCCTATATTCAGCATCCATTGGAACATCAACATAATAAGTCACTTGCCTTAATTCATCAGGTGCCAATAAAAAATTATTTTCTGAAACATAAACAAAATCAGATATCTCACCAGCATTAAGGATTGAAACTCTTACTGGAAAATTAAAATTATTAGTTAGGTTAACTTTCCTATAAACAAGGCTTCCAGGATATGTCCTCCCAAAATTAAGCGATGAATTCTCAACGTTTATGCCTATAACTTCGTCAACCTTAATCAGCATCCTTATTTCCTTTGTCTGTACAAAAACAAAACTATAATATGCATAAACCAGCAGAGGTATCATCAATATAATAAGGATGCCTATCTTAGCTTTTCTAATATTTTGTCTATCTTCTTTTCTTCCCATCCTTTCTTTACCATCATTTCTTTTATTTGCTGCTCGTTATATTCTTTCTTTAATTCCTTTATTTTTTCCAGGACATCAGGATTTATCTCAATCTCTTCAGTTGCTTTTTTCTTTTTGAGGCTTTTTAACATAAGAACCATGTTGATCATAAGGAAAACTACAAGCAGTAGAATCATTATATTGAGTGGTGTTATTGCAAGAGACACATCAAATTTATTTGGTATTTCTTCAACTACATCAGTATTAACATTTTCATCAACAGTTACAGTGCCTTCAAGCGAGCTCGCTTCGTTTTCATAATTAAGCTCAACAAGAACAATATATTCTTTCTTTTCAAGCTCATTAGTATCAAAATATGCTTCTATCTTCTTTGCTTCAAATGCTTTCAAATCTGAATTTAGTGACTTGAACTTTTTTATTACCTGGCCATCTTCAAAAACTGATATATCCGCATATAAATTCTTGATTTCGCTGTTCCAGTTGCTCTCTACATCAATATACATCTTATTTATTGAGTCAATCTCAAATTTTCTTGTAAAATTATGGATCTTTACGTCTTTTCTTCCAATCTTAAATTCAATTTCCTTGCTACTAGAATTATCATCCCAAACAAGGGTTGTGAATGCCTTGTAGTTTCCAGACTGAAGGCCTATGCTTGAAAATTCAGCAGAGAGTTTTTTAGTCTCCTGTGATTTAAGGTTAGACGCCTTGAATGAGTCTATCTTTTTAACTATACTTCCGTCTGCAGTTAATATGGTCGTATTTCCCCTGATTGAGTATATCTCAGGTGTTCCGAGATTGTTCATGTTTATCTCAATATTCGTTGTTTCATTGACATTCATATTTGGAATCCCAAACCCCCATTCAAGATACTTATTTGGGTAAAGGACAAAAATAATATATCTGATAACTAATGAAGGAAAGGCAGCAATTCCAGTAGTTCCTTCTAATGGTGCAACATTGACTTTAACCCATGCTTCACTTTCCCCAGGTGTATCAATGAACTTTGGCAGGTCCAAATTTACTTTAAATGGTCTGCTGTCCCCATCAGGTACATTTTCCATTTTTGCAGGGGTTACAGTGAAGTATTCCCGCAAATCAGCGCCAGATATTCTTCTTACTTCAAATTCATAATTTGAAGTATATCCTTCTGCATTTGTTACAAAGAAATCATTTTCAATTGATAGATTTGGCTCAAAATCTAAGACATATTTGACTTTCTCGCCGGATATTTTCAGGCCGGATGAAAAAGGCAGTAAAAAAATCAGAAAAAAAAGAATTATCCTTTTCATACTTATGACTGTGCACCTGTAAATGTAATGGATGCGTTCTCATAAAGTCCTGCTGAAAGCCCTGATGGAGGGATTACAACTTTCACATCAACACCAATACTATCTGTGTTTGTTGGGTAGTAAAGGAAATCATCACAAACAAGCTGAGTGTGTAACTGGAAATCTTTCCATGTTGAAGTCAAACCGCTTGCGCAAGAACCTGTTTCGTTGCTTCTTCCTTTCCATGACAAGTTTGCCTGTGCAGGTGGTGCAACACCATTCTTTCTAAAGAATCTTGTGCTGTTTGGACCCTGAACATATATTGACAGGTTTACGTTTCCGTCATTTTCAAGCTGGAACCCTTTTGGAACTTCGTTAAGCCCGTTTAATGATGTCCAGCAGTTATCTCCATTTGTGTCATTATATTGCTGTGCAGCAAAAAGAGTTGCGTTATCTGTGCATGCTGCAACAGATGTGTTAACAAACCCAGCCCCAAAATCTATTGCGGAAATCTTCAGCTGGAAACTTTCAGCTGTCTCAACAGTCAGAGTAACGTTTCCAGATTTTGGAGATGCTGCTCTTCCGGTAACTCCGCTTACCTGATTAAAATAGTTCAATGTATATACTGTTGCTCCAAGTGAAACTACTATTGCAGCGAGAAGCATTAAAGCTAGTGTTCTATTAGAAATATCATCCATTTTATTCCTCCGGGTTTTTAATCTCAAGACTTACTTTTCCAAAAGTTTTGCCTTTGTTCAAGTCCTCAAGTTCCAGCGATACCCTTCCAGTACTGCTTTCCCTTTCCCCATAAACAGGCGCACTTTGAAACTTTTTCATCTCATGAAGAACTGTAAACGTTCCAAGAACGGATATCATTACAGCAAGAAGAACTAAAACCACTAATATAGATTTTGGTAAATTATCATCATTACTCATAATATCCCTCCCATATTTTTCAATAGTAATACTGGTTTATAAACATTTCTCTAGTATTCCACCTTTTTTAGTTTCCTACTTATATAAATGAAAAGTACTATATTCAAAATTATCAGGACTATAACAGCAATAATAAGGATAGTTGTTCTATTGCTATCTTTACTAACAGCAACATTTCCTGAAACATAATCCTTTAGCTTAATATTATCAATAGAAACTATTGATGAGAGTGTCTTTTCGGTTGTTTTTCCTTCATATGATGCCTTAACAGATATATCATATTCCCCTGTTTCCATTCCTTCTGTATTCCAGTAAGCTTCCATGACAGAACTGGATTTCTCTTTTATTTCTACAGGCAATGTGTTAAAAGAGGAGACAAGCTTATCTTTTTTGAATATTTCAACTCTTCCATCGACATTCAATGGCTTGTTCCATTTATTCCTTAGATATATATCAAGTTTTGCAATCTGGCCTATCTTGAAATTATTGACTTTTATATCCTCGATTGCAAGCTCCAGTTCCCCAATGTTGAAAATTTGCTCTATCTCAAAAGTATTTCCATCATACTCCACTGTTGCTTCTGCTATATAGCTGCCTGGATTTTCAGTTTGCCAAAAGCCGTTTAAAACCTCTTCATTTCCAGGGTTTATTGTTTTTTTATCTGAAAAAAATACACCTATCTCTTCATTTACTGGGCTTTTTACCACAACTGTCGCTTTTGCTTCATTTATTTTTTCACTTCCATAATTAACCAGTCCTATCTTGAACTCAACAGGCGAGCCAATTTTGGTATTTGTGATGAACATTTTTCCTGTAACATATTTTCCAGGATATGGCACATTTACCTTGACCTGATGCATGATTGCTGTTGCAGCCATAACTATATTTTCATTTCCATTGTCTTTTGGAACTTCAAGCACAAGAATGCCTCCTTTTCTTTCACCCGGTGGGAGATTATCCGGAAAATCAATGCTGAATTTTATCCATGTCTCTTTTTCAGTTAAAATCAGAATATCTTTATCTAATTTAATGAATTGGCCAAGTTCACCTTCTGTTGTTAAGAGAACTTTTGCAGGAACCTCATCAACTATTATCCTGAATGCTGATTCTTGCATAGGTTCCTTAAATTCAAACTCTGATTTTGCAGGAGCAAGCCCTAATGAATATACATTGCTTATGGCTAAAATAAATACCATCACAAAAATAGCCCTCCTCATGAAAGACCACCTACAATGTATATCTGGGCCCGTTTATTTGTTGGTGGCTCGTTTAGCGGAACTGTAACTTTTAGATCTATTTCTGCAGTGTCGTTTGCATCCTTATAATCCAGCTGTTTAACGACACTTTGGTTGACTACAGCTATGCTTGTCATGTTGGTCCAGGAAGTAACTGAACCTGACCAGTTAAATGAGCGGCTTTCAGTTGTATCATTATCAGCCTTGAACTGGAAGTATTCAGTATTGAGCGCCTGCCTTAACCATAAAGATGCATTTGCGCCAATCCTTGCAATATTTACCATTATGTTTCCGTTATTTTCAATCCTTAATGGAGAGATTGATCCGTTGTCTGTATTCTTCGACTGGGTTACAGTAAGTGAGCCGAAGTTTATTGTCGTATTTGAAAGATTCAGGCTGATATAAGATTCAACTGTGAAATTCCACTTGCTGCTCCATGAACTATAGTTTGAACCATCAAATGCTCTTACTGTCCAGTTTATTGGCAGGTCTAGACAGAAATCACTTGAAGGAGTATAGTTGCTGTTGATTGCCAGAGCTGAAATCTTTGCTCCGCACTGCACAGTTGAAGGGAAAGTTATGTTGATTGTATAATTTATGTCATCTCCATCAGAATCATTTGATGTCCATCTGAAGAATGGAGACCTGTCATGAACTGTTATGTTTGCTCTGGTTGGAGTGTAGTGTACTGGAATTTGAGGTTTTGAATTGATAATTGTTATTTTTGCAGTCTTATTGGATGTTGTGACTGTGCCATCACTTACTTTTACAGTACAGTTCCAGGATTCGCCTTTTGTTGTATTTCCTGCTCCAAGAGTTGTTATAAGCGTATTTACTCCGGATGGAACGCTTGTTGAACCGCTTAATTTTAGTTTTGTTGAATTCAACCAATACCAATATACTGTCAATGGACTTGATTCTGTATCAGTTGCTGTTGCATAGCACCCTATGTTTGTCGATGTGTTTGCGATACTTGGTGTGAATGTTGGTGCGGTTATGCTTGGAGCCAGGTTAGAAAGCATTGCTGTTGATGAATTTTTATTTGTTCCATCCTGATAACCATCATTTGGTGTGATAGAGCACTTCCAGCCTTCAGTCGTGCCTGTCTGCTCGTTTGTAAGTATTTTATTTGTTTTATTGTTCAAGCCAGCATTATAATTTTGGTATATCTGTCCTGCGCCGATTGAGATATTATATATTTTCACTTCATCAAGGCTTCCATTGAAGTACCTTTGAGTCCCACCAATGAAAAGATTATTTGAAGTGACTGAGAAATTCATTCCTGTTATATCATATCCTCTTATCCTTCCATCAAGGTAATAGCTAATCTGGCTTCCATTATGGCTTACTACAGCATGATGCCATCTATTCAAAGAAACGTTAGCAATTGACCTTGGAACTCCGTTCCAGTCAAATATCAATCCTCCTGAATTTGAATATAATTCATAGGAATTATTTTTAAATAATATTGGCTTTGAAGGAATATCCATGGAAGATAGGCCCAAAACTTCTACAGCACCATTATGGGCAAATGCAGCGAAATAAACTTTTTTCCCGTCTGTAGCCATAGCAACGCTTGATGATTCAAGAGTACCAGCTCCATCCAATGCAGTATAATTTTTCCAAGCAATAAAGTCAGTTCCATCAAATTTAGAATGTGCTACTGCAAAAGTTTCTACAAGGTCAGCGTGGGCATATGAGCCATAATAAATCCTGTTTCCAGCGAGTACCATGCCTGGATAGTTGAAATCAGATGCTCCTCCTCCATCAGGTGCAGATTGTGTGGTCCAGCTCGTGAAACCGCTGCCATTCAGGTATGATCTGGCAGTAAAGAATGCATCCACTGCGCCATTATGAGCATAAGCTGCATAATATATGTATTTGCCATCAGAATCCATTGCAACAGATGTAGTCTCTATTGCTCCAGCGCCATTAGGAGCAGTCTGGCTTGTCCATCCTGAAAAACTAGTCCCATCAAGATTTGAATTTGCAATCGCAAATGCTTCAACAGCATCTGCATGAAGATATGCTGCAAAATAAAGTTTATTGTTTATTACAGTCATGTCAATTCCTGAACCATCAGCATCTCCTCCTCCAGCAGGAGCAGTCTGTGTTGTCCAACTTGAAAATCCTGTTCCGTCTAGGTTTGAATATGCTGTATAAAAGCTTTCTACTCCTGTATCATCAGCATATGCTGCATAATATAACCTCTCACCATCTGAACCTATTGCAACACTTGTAGAATCATCTACACCAGCGCCATTAGGAGCAGTCTGGCTTGTCCATCCGGTGAAACTGCTGCCATCAAGGTTTGAATATGCTGTTAGGAACACTTCAGTCTGGTCAGTGTGGAGGTATGAAGCGTAGTAAATCTTATTCCCTACAATGACTATGTCTACTCCATCATTAGCATCGCTTGCTGCAGCCCCATTAGGCGCAGTCAGTGATGTCCATGCCCTTAAATTTGTAATGTTTGCTGATGAATCATTTGTCCTGAACCATGCTTCGATTGTAGTCTTGTTATTTACATCAAGGCTGCTTGAATCTATAATGCTGATGTAATCATCAATTCCCTTGAAGAGATATCCACCTCCAACTTTTCCTCCTGTTCTGTTGTACTGCGCTCCAAATACAGTTCCATTGTTTCCTTTTTTAGAATAATCTGTGACATTTTTCCATTCTTTTGCACTGTTTCCTTCAAATGGCAAATTTAAGACAGTGATAGATTTGTTGTTCCTGTACCAATTAGTGATATTTATTACCTTATGGCTGTCTGTATCTGCAACAGTTGCAGGTGTGCATGTAAGATTGCTTGTTGAATTAGGGGAGCTTGGTGTTATAGCAGGTGTTCCGTGTGTAGGAAGATTATTGTATCTCAGAATATTACTGCTAGTGTAATTGAAATTATTCCATACATTATCATAGACTTCATACCTATATTCGTAACACCTGACTGCAGTCATGCTTGAATCAGTGTATGGATCTGACGGGTTCAAGCCTCCTGTCTGAGCCCATGAGCCAAAAGTTCCGCATGAATTGTTGCTAAGCAGGGTTGAATTCCTTTTCAAAAGCCTTGTATTTGAAGAATTTAATCCAGCTCCTGAATCTGTACCATCATCTATGTCTATTGAAGCTGAGGTTACATATCCGTTCGTATAGCTGACCAAACCACCGCTTGGCGCTGTAACATCTCTTGTGACAACAAATGTTGTTGAATTTGAATTTGTTGCCTTATCCTTGCAAGTCAATGTTGAAGTAGCGCTATAAACATCAGATGTGTCCCAGTCATAAGTGTGTCTATATGCAGATGCAGTATCAATTGTTCCTGCGCTTGTTGTAGTTGCATAGGTAACATTTGATATACCAGATACAGCATCGGTTGCATTGACTCTTACTGTGAAATAACCTGAAGATGCAGAACTATAATATATTGTCTTTCCAGAAGCGTATGCATATTTTGTAGATTCGTTTATCAAAGTTACATTGCATATGCTTGGATGAGTAGTGTCTATATAGAATGGACCTAAGTCAGCTGAAGTATCATCCCAGTTTCCTGCCACATCTTTACTTTTCACATGATAATAATTTGAGCTTCCGGATGTGAATGTGCATGTGTGCGTAGTCTGAGTTTCTTCATAATCTTTTGTTGTCGTTGCAAGTTCACCTGAGGAAGTATCGCATAATATATCATACCCATCCAGAGTTGAATTTACTGTAATGTTTTTAATTGCAGAATCATTATGGTTGCCGTACCAGTCAGTTGATGATATATTATAGAAATATCTTGTTCCTGAGTCTACTGCCCCAGTCCAGGTCATATCTACAGTAGTATCGTTGCTCCATCTTGAAGTTGAATGTGATGAAGATGTCAGGCTTCTTACTTCTCCAGGATCAGTTGTATCTGTGGCAGCGGAATCAGTATAATTATTCGAAGAGAAATTACCTAGTGACGTGTAAGGGCCTGCAGCTACTGTTGCACGATATAGCCTCTTTTTTATTAGACCGGACTGCATGTTATCTATCACTTCTCTTTGGGACAATGAACGGTTGTAGATCCATACCTCATCAATTGAACCGTTATAATAATATCCATCTGACCTTGCACCAATTCTTAGAGGGATGGCATTTGCTGTTGCGTTTGTTGTATGTGCCACAGTTTTGTCTAGGTATCCATTGATGTAAAGCCTTAAAGTTGTTCCATTATAGATGCATGCTACATGGGTCCATACCCTATTTGGCACAGCCTGTGAAGATGTCAAAGTATCGCTATCCTGGCCCCATCTGCAGACAATCTTATTAGATGTGCTCGAATCCATCATCTGGTATCCTCCAGGGTTTGAGCCATCCCCTTTTGTAACATACATCTGGTAGTTCAGAGTTGAATTTCTCCTGAACCATAGCATTATTGTTCCCTTGCTCCTCAAATCAAGACTATTGCTGTCGCTCACATTCACATAATTAGAAGAAGTCCCTCCATTGAAGTATAGGCTACTTCCAAACCTGCCTGTTACTCTAGTAGGAGTATTCACTAAGACAGCCCTATTGGTCTTATTGCTCCAGTCTTCTGCGACAGTTCCGCTTGGTTCCTCGAAAGGCAAATATAATGAAAGGGCATTCTCGGTATGTGTCCAATTCAGCTCAATCTTTGTCGTATAATTCTTCAATATGAGATTCGGAGGCGTTGGTCCTGTCCTATCTGCAGTAATATTATGCCTGATCATGCTGAAGTTACCCGTGCAGTTAGGGCTGGAACCATTACTTATTGGAGCAACTTTATAGAAATATACAGTATTATCATTAAGTAGCGTGTTGCTGAAATTGTAGGAAGCGTAACCCGTTGAAGATTTCCTGAAAATTCTTGTAAAAGTTGAATTGTCTGTGCTTCTTGTGATATTATATTGGTTTTCTGCATTTGCAGTATCTGTCCAGGTCAAATTAAGACCAGCAAGCCTTGTATTCTTAAGGTAGGATTTATTTACCCTAACCATTAATGAGGTTGGCTTTGAAAGGGTCCTAAATGCGCAATTGCTGTTGCAGAATGATCCGACAAGGCAGCTATTATCTTTTGCATCGTCACAATCAGCATCTGCTCCAACTTCGCTTTCACATCTGAATGTTGTAGCGTTGCAGTAGGATGAGCCACCGTGACAAGTCCCTGCTGAAAAACATCTCATTGAATCATCAAAAGCATCTGTCGTAGGTCCTTGCGTTGTGTTATCATCGCACATGTTGATGCATGCCTGACTATATGCACAAACAGCACCATTTGCCAGGCTGCCACCAGTAGCTCCGGCCCAAAGCCCGCTTAAAAGGAAATAGGTTATCAAAATAAGTATTGATGTATAAATGAATTTTTTGGTCTCTGCTTTTTTGCTTATAAATATAATGTTTTTTGCGCCTTCTGAACCATACAGTAAATCATAGTTTAGTTTGTTTAAAATCAAACCAATTCTATCTATTAAGCATAGGGTTAAAGAGCTAACAGCAGATAAGTGTTTTTCTACAAACAAAAGAATTACAAATTTCAAAAATATAAAATGCATCGCAAAGGTAATAGCATAATATTTCGAGTTTTCTGATATTTTTTCAGTTATGGATTTCTCATTAACTAAATCTTCATATTTTGGAGGTTCTGGAAGCTTATTCATATTCCAACCTCACATATGGCTTACAATTATCCAGCCCACAACCTGTCGAATTTCCATAGAAGCAGCTAAGAGGGAAACTTTCTCCGTTAAGATCCTGGCCAAGCCAGTTTATGAAAACATTTGATTCCTTATTTTCCATTGCATAACCCAGAATCTCAGTTGCGTCAATGCAGACAAACCCATCTGCAGCATTCACAAACTTGTATGAGATCATATCTGAAGTGGAATTTTGATATTCTGCGCTGCAATGGCTTTCCGGAGAATATTTTATATAATTAAACGAAGGCTCATCATGATAATACCTGAATGCACAGACCTGAGCATTCCTGATATCTGAGGAAATATTAAGTATACTAAAATCCAATTGGGCAGCAAATGTCCTTCTTTGCCCGCCTGCATTTTGAGAGACACAGAACCTTTCAGCGTTGCAATTGTTTTTTATTTCACAGTATTCGCAGTCTGAATTCAGGTAGACAGCTGTTGATTCAATCTTTTCAGGTTTTCCGTAGATTATATTTGCGGTGACATAAATCCCGCTCTCATTAACACTAAATCTGATACTATTGTTTAACTTTTCATAACCTATCTGAGTTTTTTTCCACTTTTTACAATAACCATCAAATTGCTCGCACTTTAGTATTGTATTTGCATCTCCTTCCAAAACAATTTCTGCAAAACTGATATTCTCAAGTAAAATTACCTTTGAATTGGTTCTTTTGTCTATAGAACTGTAGATTGCAGCATAAGAATCAGGATATTTCTGGAATCTGACATAATTATTAAGGTCTATACCTGCAGTGATAAATTCTTCAGTCTCTTCAAATATGGTCAGGTTTAGCTGTCTTGCTACTTGCTCTGTCACATTAAATATTTCTGTGACATTTTCGAAATAGGTTATATTTTGACTTGAGAGATTCAAAGAAACATTTGAACTGATGTTTAAACCAGTTATATTTACAATGCTTAAATTTGACAATGTCTCATTTGTGGCATTTAAGCTGTAATTTGATATCAGGCTTTCGTTTAAATCAGTTAAATTCAGGCTCTCATCTAAAGACTCGTTAATTAATTCGTCAATTATAATAGCTGTTTCATTTGAATCTTCAATATGTTCTTCATAGCCATATACAATATCAGAAAGGTTAAGCCACATATTTTCAAGCTCAATTACCAGGATAACTTCACCTTGAAGATCAAGAGAACAGCTATCAAGACAATAATTGCTGAAATATTTCTTCTTTGTAATTACTTCATCAATTACCTCATCTTCAATTAATTCCTCTTCGCTTCCTGTTTCATTTCCTTCAGAACTTAAATTATACATAACAGGAACTGTTTCATTCACTGTAAAGGATTCATCATTATTTAAAGAGCTGTTTAATCCGAATTCATCTGAATCATTAACTGGAATCAAAACCTCTTCAGGCACTTCTGTAAGGTTGATTTCCTCCAAATCAACTTCAGTTATATTCTCAACCATAGGTTCAACAGCATCGCTACTATTTTCTAAATTATCTTTAACTGAATCATTAAATGATTCTAATCCAGTTATATCAGATACAGCAAATCCGGTAATCAAAGCATCCCTAGCATCTAAATCATCAGAATCAACAACAAGCATTCCATTAGCATATATTTTTCCAGTTCCATTGCCTATGAATTCACCGCTGGCACGGATTGAATTTATATTACCTTTCAGAAGAATTGTATGATTTGAATTTTGAGTAAATAACTTATCAATACTGTAACTTTCATAATTTGTATCTCCAATAACTTTTCCGGTATAACTCACATTACGTAAAATTCCAATTGAAAAAATCGCAATAATAACTATGAATAAAATACTCTCATAAGATTTTTTCTGAAGATTATGATAAGTATAGTCAGAAAGGCGCTTCATTTCTTATCACCTTTCTTTTTTACTGCCCTGTTATAAACTGTCCATATAGTCCTGTCATCCCTGTTTAGAGCTTGTGCAATTTCATGATACGTCATGCTAAGCTCTTCTTTCATATAGAAAACAACAGATTCCATAAAAGAGAAATCTCTGTTCTTGAAGATATCAAGCGGGATATTTATTTTCTCTTTTTTTATTTTAAATCACTCTAGACGCGTCTTTACTTACAATGTAAGTATTTCTATTTATATATTTTTTCCCATTATACTTACAATGTAAGTATATTATATTAAGTTATCTCTTCTTATTTACTTACAATGTAAGTATTAATCTTAAATATTTTTCGCTGTTTTAAGAAAACTTTTTAAATGAAACATCAATCCAAGAGGATAGTCTTGGAAAGCAAACAAAACAGTTGCTTTTTACCAGCCAGGATAAACTAATGTGTCGTTGCTATAACAAAGATACAAACAAAATGCCTCTGTAGCTTAGCTGGTAGAGCGCGAGACTGTTAATCTTGAGGTCACCAGTTCGAGTCTGGTCAGAGGCGCTTTTTTCTAAATTCCTGAGGCATTAAGTTCCAATATTCTAAGTAGTGTCAAGCTTGCGAGACACTACGCATTGTTTGCTAGCATAGCTTTCTAAAACTATCGTCAGGTCAGAGACGTTTTTTTCTAAATTCAGAAATAATCCTTTTGCAAAATTTTAAATAACATAAGCCCTTTTGGGATTAAACTAATGAATCCGCTTGTAAAGAAAGATATCCTTAATGTTCTCAGGCAGGCAGTTGGCTCTATTAATTCAGGAAACACTTACAGGCTTAAGGATTTGAGTGACCAGGTCATACATAATTCCACAGTCTTTCAGGACAAGGATTCTATCACTATAGCCGTGACAATCTATTCTCTTTCAAAGATATACCAGAACGAAGTAGATTCATTTGTAGTTCCAGCATTAAAAAATGCAACCATAGCATTAGAAGAAGGTAAGATAAACAAATATGAAAATGAAATAAAATCAATAATAAAAAATATAGAGAAAAAAAACGGTCAGACTAAATATTATGTGCAGGAAGTATTGGAAAGAGCGCAAATAAAAAAAGGATCGAAGATATTTGAGCATGGAATCTCGCTGGCACAGGTTGCTGAAAGCCTTGGAATCTCGCTTTGGGACTTAATGCAATATGTTGGCCAGACCAGGATAATTGATAATATTGAACAGAAAAGCAACATGAAAGAAAAACTGGAATTCACAAGAAAATTATTTAGCTAGAAAAATGAAATCATTAGTTTTTGATAACGGTGTTTTCGATGAAGAGGGATTTGCATGAGCAAATCACTCATCTTCGATAGCGGTCCGATAATAAACCTGGCCATGAACAATCTTCTTTGGACACTTAAGCCTCTAAAAGAAAGGTTCAATGGTGAGTTTTATATCACAGAATCTGTAAGGAGAGAATGTGTTGAGCGCCCGTTACAAAGCAAGAAATTCAAGTACGAGGCAATAGAAACATTAAAAATAATACAGGAAGGAACCCTTAAAGTATATGCAAACAGGGAACTAAAGAATAAGACCTTAAGCCTTTTAACCTTAGTCAACAGCATCTTCAGCGTTAAAGGGAACTATATCAAAAACATACAATATGCTGAAGTTGAAAGCATAACAGCAGGAATCCTTGCAGATGCAGATGCTGTTGTAATTGATGAATTCATCACAAGAATGCTTCTTGAAAATCCTGTGAACGTAAAAGACAGAATGGAGAAGAAAATCCATGAGCCTGTTAATATAGACAAAAAGAATCTTACAATATTTAAAGAAAAAACAGGAGAATTAAAGACCATAAGGTCAATTGAGCTGATTACAGTTGCTTATGAAAAAGGAATATTCAACGATTACTTCCTCAAGATAAAGGACTCAAAAAAAATGCTTCTTGATGCGCTTCTTTGGGCTGTGAAATTAAATGGATGTTCAGTAAGCGAACAGGAACTTATTGAGATAGCAAAACTAGAGGGATTCTGATATTTTTATGACTGTTTTAGAGAGACAATCCGACGAAAAATTTATATACTTATACTCTAATTATAGTCGTGTGGGAGGAGAATAATGTTCATTCTCCCTTTAAGGAGGTTAAAAAATGGCTGAAAAAGTCGCAAAAGTAGGAGTTAAGAAACAAGAAGGATACCTCTATTTCGTTGATAAACAAGGAGATGTATCCAGAGCTGTCATGAGCAGAGGCGGAAGGAAGAAAGGAAAAGCAAAAGTAGAGAAAGTTGCAAAAGTAGGAGTCAAGAAAGAGAAAGGCTACCTATATTTCCTGGACAGGAACGGAGACGTTTCAAGAGCCAAGATGGCAAGAGGAAGGAAGTAATTTCTTTCTATTTTTCTATTTATTTTTTCTATATTCTTATAAATGTGGAACCATTTTAACTAAACATGAAAGGCATCATCATATCAGGAAAATTCTCAGAACTAATGGTTAGGCAGAAGCACGGTGAAGAGTTTGAGCTTGGAGAATTATTAATTACAGAAAACAAAAATTCAAAGATGCTCCTCCAAGTATATGATCTGTTATATGGTTCCCAGCTTAACACCTCAAACCTTGAGCTTGCATCAGGGATGAAGCTTGAAGAAGAGAATGATCTGGAATTCATGGATGAAAAACTAAGGAATTACAACCTTGCCATGCTAAAAAACCTTATCACTTTAAGGAATGATAAATCTGAGACATCAAAATCGCTTCCTGATTTTTTCTCAAAAGTAAGGGGTGTGAAAAAAGATGACCTGCTATTTTTGACAAAACCAAAAAACCCTCTTTTCTTAGGAAATTTAAGGTCAGGAACCAAGTCACTGCCAGTCCCAATATACCTTGATGGGGAAAAGGCATTCAGCCATCACATACTTATACCTGCAACAACAGGAAGGGGAAAATCAAACCTTTCATATGTGATGCTTTGGGATTTACTTGATAAGAATTATGCAGGCATCTTAGTGCTGGATCCACATGATGAGTATTATGGCAGGAACAAGTTCGGGCTAAAGAACCATAAGTCCGGAAATACAGTTTACTATTCTCCAAATCCACCTGTGGGAGGAAGAACATTAAAGGTAAACTTAAAGCAGATTACGCCTAACCACTTTAATGGGGCATATGAATGGACTACAGCGCAAAAGGAAGCGCTGAATTCATACTACAAAAATTATGAAGAAAACTGGATTGAAGCAATTATTCTAGAAAAGGAAATCAAGAATTTCCAGGAAGGGACTGTCTCTGTGCTAAGACGAAGAATGCTTTCATTGCTTGATTTGGAAACAGATGAAAACAGGATTTTAGCCAAAGGCATATTTGATACTAATATGGGTGAGAATACAGTAAGCGATATAACAAAAGAACTTGAGAAAGGAAAAATTGTCATTGTAGACACATCCTCTTTTTCCGGGAATGTTGAAATACTTATAGGAAGCCTCATTGCAACAGAGATATTTAAAAAATACAGGCATTACAAGACAACTGGTGAACTTGCAGCTAAGCCAGTAATCTCTATATTCTTAGAAGAAGCCCCAAGAGTACTTGGGAAGGAAGTTTTGGAAAAAGGGCCAAACATCTTTTCTACAATTGCAAGAGAAGGGAGGAAATTCAAGATTGGGCTTACTGCAGTAACGCAGCTTCCAAGCCTTATTCCAAGGGAAATACTTGCAAATATGAACACAAAAATTATCCTTGGGATTGAGATGCAGCCTGAGAGGCAGGCAATAATTGATTCAGCAGCACAGGATTTGAGTTCAGATTCAAGAGCAATAGCTTCGCTTGACAAAGGGGAAGCAATTATCACTTCAAATTTCACAAGGTTTGCGATACCTATAAAGATACCATTGTTTGAAGAGTTTGCTAAAAAAGATGAGAAAAAAGACAATGCAAAGAATAGTTTTGAAGGTATTAACTTAAACTAGTAATCTGGTTTTTGCATATATTTCTCTAACTGTCTTAAAACTGCTTTTTTTATTAAAGAAAGAGAGCCTGGGATATGCTCTGTTATATGCACATAATAAAAACTTAAAACTACTTTTGTGAAACCTTTTGGATAATTAACGAGCGAAGCTGGATAAACAAGCGTGCTTGCAAAGATTGCACCTATTATTTTTTCATAAGAGTTCACTTCTGATTTTTGCCTGTTGTTCCTATGAATATACCTTCTGTATGCTATGTATAAAGGTGAAGTGATATTCTCAATTCCAGGTACAATCTTAAAAATAAACCCATAATACATAGCTTTTATCAATTCTTCAACGTGATCAAAATCAGATTTTATATACTCATCTAATGTCTGTTTTTCAGTTTCTGTTATTCTTTTTTCAAAGCAGAGTCTTTCAACAATATGCTCTAATTCTTCCACTGTCACTTTCATCTTTAAGCAACTCAAATTTTTAGAGATAGAAAACTTCATGCTATATAAAAAGTCATCTTTAAAAATATCTCTTCATTCATTAGCTTCTATGAAATTTACGCACATGGCTGACTGCCACATCGGGGGATGGAGAGATCCAAAGCTGAATGAATTAAATTCAGAAGCTTTCAAAACCGCAATTGACATTTCAGTAAATGAAAAAGTTGACTTTATTCTTATAGGTGGGGACTTATTCAACACAGCCCTTCCAGGCATAGACAAACTAAAGGATGTTGTAAAAAAATTCAAGGAAGTAAAAGATATTGGCATCCCGGTTTACCTAATACCTGGAAGTCATGATTTCTCACCGTCAGGAAAGACAATGCTTGATGTCCTGGAACATGCGGGCTTATGCATAAATGTTGTAAAAGGGGAAATCTTAGAAAACAGGAAACTTAGGCTTAAATTTACAGTAGACGAAAAAACAGGAGCAAAGATAACAGGATTATTAGGAAGAAGAGGCATGCTTGAAAAATCATATTACAATGAATTAGACAGGGAACACCTGGAAAATGAGCAGGGTTTCAAAATATTTTTGTTCCATACTGCACTTGATGAGCTAAAGCCAAAATCAATGCAAAATATGGAAGCTTCTCCAATCTCCCTTCTTCCGAAAGGATTCGAATACTATGCAGGAGGGCATGTGCACATAGTTGAAAAAAAAGACCTGCCAGGATATAAAAATGTGGTATATCCAGGGCCGTTATTCCCAAATAATTTTCATGAGCTTGAGGAGCTTAAGGGAGGCGGTTTTTACATTTATGAAAATGGAAACATAATAAGAAAAGATATAGTGATCAAGGAAATCCTTATGGTCAAGCTTGATTGCAATTATAAGACCTCACAGGAAATATCTTCAGAAATAATGGATTACCTTACAAGGAACAACCTTGACAGCAGGATAGTTATGATCAGGCTTTTTGGTAAAATCGAAGGCAAGATTTCAGATATAGACTTTAGGAGGATGTATGAATATGCATATGAAAAAAATGCTTATTATATCATGAGAAACACTTCATCATTATCCAGCAGGGAATTTGAAGAGATCAAAATAGAAACCACAAAAAATGCAGAAGAAGACCTGATAAATGAGCACGCAGGAAATAATTTTGAAAAGGCCAAGGAAAAACATATGATAGTGCAACTCATGGGAATACTTTCCTCAGAAAGAAAGGACGGGGAGAAAGTATACGAATATGAAAGCAGGATAGCAAAGGATTTAGAAAGTCTTTACTGAGCTTTGGCTTTAAGAGCTAAATTATAAATCGGCAAGACCTCATTTTCTCTTTTTACCAAGTACCATTCTTTTATCCACTGCTCTCTTCTACTTTTACTTAAGTACCTGATGTTGAACTGTTCTTTTGGAAGAACCTGCAAAATAAACTCATCCAGCCCAGAAGCGCTGAAAAGCGTATTATTATAAGACAAATCAAACAGGCTTTTTTCTACATACGGATATATGTATTTTTTTGCTGCTTTCACAACTTGCTTTTTCCACATGGCTATAGTGTCTCTAGGATGCCTTCCCATAGCAGCATCTCTTGGAAGCCTTCTGTCCAGTGCGATATCAGAATCAGCTTCTATATAGATTTTTTTATCTATAATCTCCAAAAGCTGCTGAGCTTTTCCTTTAGGATTTTCTAATATTAATTCTCCTTTTCTCTCTCCCTGGACATATCTTCCTCTTACTTTCTCAGCAGCAAATAAAAGGAAACTTTCAACAATTATCAGCTTATTTCCATAAACCCTGTCAAATTGACCTTCAAGATAGATACCTTCATTCTTAACATATCTTGGGACATCAGTGTACCCATTTTCCATTAATTCTTTTATTGCTCTAATAAGCCTATCATAATCAATCAGCCTAGGATCATCCCAGTTTACCAGCTTTATTGCATCTGTGAGAGTTCTATCTATCCCCTGAATATCATACACATCCTGAATAGTTCTATAGAAATTATCTAAATGAAGGACAGCAACATCTTTTTCTTTTAAATTGGTAAATTTAACTGCTGAATCGCCAAGAAGATCAGCAATTGTAGTCTTTCCGCTACCACTAATCCCACTAAGCCCTAAAACAACTGAATCAACTGAAATGTTATCCCCCAAATTACTTAAATATTTCTTATCCTTTTAAAGATATAGAAAAAAAATAAATTCTTAAATTTCATCCGAAAGCAAAATAATGCTCGCTTACAGCATTGGAGTAATTCAAGTCCATGAGCGCATCAATGATCTCTTCATTCAAATCCTGTTCAATCCTTGCCATGATATCTTTTGTTTTTTGCATTTCAAAACCACCAAGATTTACTGTATCAATAGGATTTAAATACCTCACACGGGAATGTCCAATGAAAAAAATGTCCAGTGAATGTCTATCTGGTTTTATAGAGGAGAAATCAAGTTTTTTTAATTGTTTTACGAATGTTAGCGAGTATGTCCAGTGTGGTTTTTTGTCTACTGGATGCAATTAATTAGAAAAGCATTTTGATTTCTTTTAAAACTTCTTCAGAATTTCCTTCAAAACTGCCCATTGCAAAGCTTCCTTTGCCTCCGCCTTTGCCATTAAATCTTTCTAGAGCCTTATTAAGGATTTTAGGAATATCATACCCAAAGCTTTGGTCAGCGCTTAAAAGAACAGTATTTCTTTCATCCAAGTTTATAAAGCATACAATCGCATTTTTTGATAATTCAGCGCTTCTGTCAACCAGCTGTTTCTTTTCAATGCCTTCTGTCACATTATAGACAAATTTTTTGCCATTAATCATATCTTCTTTATTAAATTCCAATAGTTTTGAAGAAGCTTTCCTGAACTTTTCCTTGTACTCCTCACTTTCCTTCTTTAGTCTTTCAACTGTTTTTGTTATCTCATCAGTCTCTAAAGCAGCTACAGCAAGCCTAAAACCCTTTGTGTAATACGAATAATCTTTCAGATCAGTCTTAAACCTCAGTTCCCAGTTCCCTTTTGTTATATTGAATTTTGTAATCAGTAAATTCCCAATATGGCTTGTAGAAGGGACATGGATTCCGGCACATGCTGACAAATCAAAATCCTTTACCTCAACTACCCTTACAATATCTGGAACCCTTTCAGCTTTTATTCTTACGCCCAGTTTAATCGCTTCCTCTTTTCTATATTCGTGCTCGATTATCGTCCTATCTTCAGAAATCACCTTATTTACCATTTCCTCTACTTTAAACAGTCTTTCCCAGTCTAGGTCATTTGCCTTGATGAATAAAGAGCTTTCATGCTCATCCAGATCAATCTTTACAAGCTCAATTTCCCCAAACACCAGTTCAAGGCTTTTAAAAAGAATATGCTCACCTGTATGCATCTTTATCAAATTTAATCTTCTTTCCTTATTCACAAAAAGATTAACTTCTCCGAGAACTGCTCCCTTAATTCTATGCAATATCTTATCTTCCTTCTTGAAAACTTCCAGCACTTCACAATCATTAATGAAACCTAAATCGCATGGCTGACCTCCTCCTCCAGGATAGAAAATAGTCTCTTCCAGCTCAACCAAGTCATCAACCTGGCTTTTTACTTTTGTCCTATATTCAAACAAAAACGGATTATGGTAAAGCATCTTCAAATGGATTGAAAAAGCATATAAATAATTATTCCTATCTTATGTTAAAAACTTCATTTTTTTATTTTGTTCATGTTAATTTTTTAACATTTTCTTTAAATATAATTATTTTTAGCAAAACAGGATGGTCCAGGTTGAATTTGTAATTCTTGCAGTAGGCGGAGTTGGGTTTATTTATCAGATTGTAAAACATAAAACAGGTCTTGGGGCAAGGCTTCAAAATAGCAATGACTTAACTCATTTAGATCATAACCAAAAAAATTTTTTATTTAGCTGGATTGGAAGAATCATAAGCGGGTTTGATGACGCACCAGATGACAGATACCTCTCAAAAGTCATTGAAGAAGAGATGTCTTCAGAGAAGTTTAATGGTTATAACTTATTTAAATCCAAAATAGATGAGATAGTCCAAAACTATAAGAGGGCTGAAGAATCAAATATAGCTTCTGATGCAAGATTAACAGCAGGACTTGAAAATATATTATATAGTTCAATGCTAAATTTTAACGAGCCTAAAGAACAATCATTATCAAATTACTTCAAATATTTTTTCTTTGAGGGTTACCATAAAACAGAGCCGGTAGTAAGACCAATTTTTACAAAAGCCCTTCAATATGCAAAGGAAGAATATTTGAATGGAAACCAGGATAGCTTAAATATTCTGATTGACAAAGTACTTTATTTTTCAAGGATGCTAATTGATGAAAAAAACAGGGATGATTATCTTGTTAAACTTAATGCAGAATCAGTTTCTTTAGCATATCCTTGACTTCACTCGCATTAGCTTTCCCCCTGCTTTTTTTCATAACTGCTCCAAGGAGGAAATTCAGTGCCTCTTCTTTCCCTGATCTAAAATCATCAGCTGCTTTTCTATTCTCACTTATTGCTTCGCTGCAGAATTTTTTTACTTCAGAACTGTCATTAATTGTTTCAAGCCCTTCTTTTTTCACATAGCTTAAGACATCTGTTTTTTCCTTGGCAAGCTTCTCAAGGATTTTCTGTGCAACTTTATCAGTTATTTTCTTCTCTTCCAAAAGTTTCAGCAGCTTAATAAACTCATCAATATTAATTTCATTATAACCTATCTCACTGTAATTTGCAGCTTTTACAAGCTCTCTTCTTATCCACTTTCCTGCAAGAACTGGGTTAACTTTTTTTGACACTTTTTCAAAAATATTCACCAGTTCAAAATCACTGCTGATTACATAGGAATCTTCTTCGCTTAGCCCAAACCCTTTTAACCTTTCTTCTTTCTCATCAGGAAGCTCAGGAAGCTCACCAAAATCTAGTTCAGAGATTTTTATAGGCACTAAGTCTGGCTCAAATATATATCCATAGTCTTCTTCAGATTCTTTTTTCCTGAGGGAATAGGTGAAGCCTTTAACACTATCCCATGCCCTTGTTTCCATACCTTCAATTTTTTCCTGCCTCTGCCTTTCTATCTCATAATTGATTGCCCTTTCAATCTCCTTAAAACCCGAAATATTCTTTATTTCAACCCTTTTATAACCATGTTCCTTTATTGATACATTAGCATCGCACTTTATTACGCATCTTTTATGATAGATTCCAAGATATTCAAGAATCGTAATCAGTTTCTTTAGAAAATCTCTTGCTTCGCCAGCATTTTCAATTTCAGGCTTTGTCACAATTTCGCAAAGAGGGTTCCCTGATCTGTTATAATCTATAAGCACATAAGATGACTTACCAATACCTGAAGGATGAACAAGGGAAGCAGGATCTTCTTCGATATGAATCCTTGATACTCCAATCTTCCTGCTATTTATTTTTATCCAGCCATTTGTTCCCAGAGGCTCTTCATACTGCGTAATCTGGTAATTCTTTACAAGATCAGGATAAAAATAACTTTTTCTTGAAAACACTATTTTTTCTGATATCATGCAGTTTAATGCACTTGCCAAAAGATACGATTTTTCAAGCGCTTTTTTATTGGCTACTGGCTTACTGCCAGGATGCCCAAGGCAAATGGCACAAGTCCTTGAATTAGGGAAATCATCTCCATAAGTTTTGCAGCTGCAGAATAATTTAGTCTCTGTGTTTAACTCAACATGAATCTCAAGCCCTATCACTACATCAGACTTAAAACCAGCATCCTTTTCTTTTAATTTAGTCATTTTACAAGTTTTAAAATCTCTTTTATATTTTTATGTGCTTCAATTTCTCCTGCCCTGATATATTTTTTTGCATTATGAAAATTAAATGTTTCAACCCTTTTTCCAGCTTTTGGCTTTAACACAAGGATATTTTTCCCGTATTTTTTTGCATTGTATTTTGATAAATTGCATGCCATTACATCATATGTCCTTAAAATAACCTGCTTGATATCAAAATCCTCATTATCTACATTTTCTAAAGTGAATAAATCAACAGCAATAACTTTTTCAGCACCCATTTTTTTTACAAGTTCAACAGGTGTTGCATCAGAAAGACCGCCATCTACAAGATGATATCCTTTGTATTTTTTTACAGGAAAAACACCTGGAAAAGTTGCAGACATCATTATTGCATCAAGAAGGTTTCCTTCATCCAAAATCAGCTGCTTTCCAGTTTCAAGGGCAGTTGCACCAACCTTTACAGGTATCAGTGTGTCATCAAATGTTTTATCCCCAAAAAACCGGCTTAGTTCCTTTTTAATTTTTTCTCCTTTGATCAATGACTTTCTTGGATCATTTAAATCGATTAAGGAAAGCACTTTTCTTCTGTTTAATTTTGTAACATATTCATAAATCCCATCAACATTTCCATAAAGTGCAAAATAGCAGGCAACTAAAGCACCCATACTTGTTCCTGTAATGTAATCTATTTTAATCCCGTGTTTTTGCAGTACTCTTATAACTCCAATATGTGAAAGCCCTCTTGCACCACCACTGCTTAAAACCAATCCAAGAGTCATTTTAAACACCTTGCAAAATCAATCAGTTTTTGCTCTTCAAAATGATCAGATATAGCCATCAGGCCAGTAGGCATGCCCATAAAAAATCCGCTAGGAATACTTAAATGAGGAAAACCTCCAAGATTTGGACCTACAGTCATTATGTCCATCATGTAATTCTCAAGCGGGGTTAATTTACTGATTTCAGAAAACTTAGGTGCAATGTTTGGCATTGTTGGCGAGATTATCAGGTCATATTTCCTAAATAGTTCCTTATATTCATCAATAATTTTTGTTCTTACTTTCAAAGCCTTGATATAAAATGCATCCCTAAATCCAGACATCCTTGCAAATGTTCCCAGGATTATCCTTCTTTTAGCCTCTTTTTCAAAATACCTGCTTCTTATATCGGAAAAATACTCATTGTAATCTCCCTTCAATTCTTCCTGCTTTCCATACCTAAGTCCGCAATACTTTGCGAGATTTGTCGATGCTTCAGACATGGATATAAGATAATAAGTCTGGACAGCATATTTGAAAGTTAAATCCATGCTTACAAGGTCATAATCAATTCCAGAAATATATTTTTTCAGGTTTTCAGCAACTTCTTTCATGACACCTTTTCCTAAGCTTTCCTTAATAAGACAAACCTTAAACTTTTTTTGCTTAGTCTTAGTGAATTTAAGAACAGGCATATCTGAAGATGTAGAATCTTTTTCATCACTTCCTGAAATAATTTCAAGAATCAATGCAAGGCTTTCGATATCTTTTGACATTAGTCCTATCTTATCCATGCTGCTTGCATAATCCATAAGACCATATCTTGAAACCCTTCCATAAGTTGGAGTAATTCCATAAACACCGCAATATGAAGCAGGCGCTGCAATACTTCCCCCAGTGCTTTCAGATATTGAAACATGAGGCATAGAAATTTTATTTGTTATGCCTGCACTTCCTCCAGAGCTTCCTCCGGTTGCCCTCTCTTTATCATAAGGATTCCTTGGAATATTTTCACCTAAACCAACATTCACATTGAATGAGCCAAAACCAAAGACATCCTGGCTTGTCTTTCCAAGGATTAAAGCGCCTTCTTTCCTGATTTTTTCAATTACAGTAGCATCAAATACAGGATGGTAGTTTTCAAGGATTTTGCTTCCTGCCCTGCTTTCAAGGTCTTTTACGCAAATGCAGTCCTTAACAGAAACAGGCAGACCATAAAGCCTTCCTTTCCTTGCACTTTTTGCCTGCTTTTCAATATCCTCTGAAAAATTAAGGAAATAACTATATTCATCATTGATTTTCCTGCATTCATCTAAGGTATTTTTTGCGTTACTTACAATATCAATCTCTTTAGCAGTTACCTTTTTAATGAGTTCAAGAGGATTCATATCTTATATGCCTTGGTTATTACAACAGGGGTTATCGGAACATCATCATAATATCCAAATGACCCGGTTTTCACATTCTCTATCTTATCAACTACGTCAAATCCGCTTGTAACTTTGCCAAAGACAGCGTAACCAAAGTCCCTAGCACCATTGTCCAGAAAAACATTGTCTGCAGTATTTATGAAAAACTGAGAAGTTGCACTATCTATTTCAGAAGTCCTGGCCATAGCCAGAGTATACTTCTTGTTCTTAAGACCATTTTTTGCCTCATTCTTTATAGGCTCTTTTGTTTCCTTCTCTTTCATGTCAGGAGTAAATCCTCCTCCCTGTACCATGAATCCTTTTATTACCCTGTGAAAAACCAGGCCATCATAATAGCCTTCCTCAACATAGCTCATGAAATTTTTTGAAGATATTGGAGCATTCTTGGCGTCAAGTTCAATATCAAAATTTCCTAGTGTGGTTTCGAATCTTACTTTCATTTTTTCCTCCGTGCAGCCTGCAAGCATGAATGCCAGCAGGAATATCGTGATTATTTTTTTCATAGTATCCTTGGCCCTTTTATATAGCCATCCTTGTTATTCTTTGAATTTTTTAGAGCATCCTCATTTGAAAGGCTGTTTTTAGGCACATCTTTCCTAAGCATACCTTTGAGCTCAATAGGGTGAAAACTTGGCATTGTATCCTCTGTATCTACATTTTTAATCTCAGAAAAAGAACCAATAATCTGCTGCAGCTGTGGCAGGAATTCTTTTTTCTCTTCATTAGTTAAATTAATCCTTGCAGTCTTTGCAACGTGAAGCAGAGTTTCTTCTTTTATTTTCATTAGGATTATGCATATGCCAATAATATTTAAAGCTTTAGTGCACGAATTAAAAAAAAATCAGAAATAATTCCTCTTGTTGAAAAGATATATAGCAAGCCCCATAAGAGTAGAACATATTAAAAACACAATCAGGAATGCATGTGGAACATGCTCAAACGGAAGCTCAACGTTCATACCATAGAAGCTTGAAACAATTGTAGGGATAGCCAATATAATCGTAACAGAAGCCAAAAACTTCATAACAATATTCAGGTTATTTGAAATAAGTGATGCATATGCATCCATTGTGTTGCTTAGGATATTTATATAAATATTTACCATATCAATGCTCTGCTTGTTATCGATTACAATATCTTCCAAAAGCTCTTCATCTTCTTCATATAATTTTATTATCTTTCCGCCTGTTATCCTTTCAAGCACCTTCTCGTTTGAGACGACAGCAGTATTGATATAGACAAGGCTTTTCTGAAGCGCCAGGAGCTGGATAATCTCTTCATTCTTGAAAGATTTCATTATGGACTTTTCAAGCTCATCAATCTTTTTCTCAATCTCATTCAAAAATTTCTGATAGTTCCTGTTTGTCCTTGCAAGTATCTGCAGGCAGAACCTTGTCTTTTTTGTTGTATAGAACGTCTTTACCCTGTTTTCAATAAAATCAGATATAACTATGTTTTCAGTGTTTGATACTGTTATTATATGCTTTTCAGTAATCATTATCCCAAGAGGAAGGGTATACATGACATCTTTCTCAGTATAAGGCACTCTTGCAATGATAAGCCTGTTTTTCCCGTCAATTTCAGTCCTAGGCTTTTCGTCCCAGTCCAAAGAAGCTTTCAGAAGGTCCTTATCAGCGCCAGTTTTCTCGCTTATTTCGCTTAGTTCATCTTCAGTAGGGCTAATAAGATTTATCCATGCACCTGTTTCAACCCTTTTTATCTTTTCAAGGCTTTCATCTGACCTGTTCCTTCTGTAAATCTCAATCATTAAAAGAAGAATAAGTTAAGCCCTTTAAATTACTTTTTGTTTTTTGCAATCTAAGTTATACATGAAAAATAAAAAAACTTGAATTATTGTTTCTCTTTTCCTCTAAATAGTATTCCTGCAAGAAGATTTAGTAGGAATGCCTGAAGCAAAGTTAGTTGCTTTAATCCAAATAAATCAGGCATCAAATAATTCCATATCAGCCATACTGGAAGAGCATAAAGTAGTGCAGAGACTATAATAAAAAAGCCAGCAATAAGTATAGCTCCAAATGCATTAGGTACAAATTTTGCGTTCATTTTTTCTTCACCACATCATTTTTTATATGAAGTTCCTTCATCTGCTTTTCTGTTATTTCAGATGGGGAATCATCCATAGGGCACTGTGCCTGCTTGTTTTTTGGAAATGCTATCACTTCCCTTATATCATTTGTGCCGTTCATAAGGGCAACAATCCTGTCAAACCCAAGACCCACACCACCATGAGGAGGCGCTCCATACCTGAATGCCTCAAGCAAAAATCCAAACCTTTCATTTGCGTCTTTTTCTGGGAATCCAACTATCTTCATGACTTTCTTCTGCACTTCCAGGTTTGTAATCCTGATGCTCCCAGAGCATAATTCAACGCCGTTCAATGTCAGGTCATATTGGTTGCATAAAACCTTTCCAGGGTCTTTTTCCAGGATATCCAGATGCTCAGCTTTTGGGCTGCAGAACATATGATGCATAGGATCCCATTTACTCTCATCTTCGTTCCATTCAAATAATGGGAAGTCAATTATCCATGCAAATCTCCATTCATCTTTTTTAATCAAATCAAGCTTTCTTGCAACATCAATCCTTACCTGTCCAAGCGAGGAACAGGCAACATTGAATTTATCTGCAATAAACAGGAGCATGTCATTTTCCTTTGCTTTCACATCACTTATAAGCTTTTTTAGCAGCTCTTCTGAAAAATATTTAGTTATTGAGCTTTCTGCTTTCCCACTCTTTATCTTCATCCATGAAAGCCCTTTTGCATGATGTGTCTTTGCAAGCTCTATCAATGAATCAATATCATTCCTTGAATATTTCTCAGCAGCATTAGGCACTCTTAGGCATTTAACGATCCCTCCTGAGGCTATGACTTCCTTATATACATTGAAATCAGACTTTTTCATAAGCTCAGTAACATCATTAAACTCAAGATCATACCTTAAGTCCGGTTTATCGCTTCCATACTTATTCATGGCATCAGACCATGACAACTTCTGGAAAGGAGTCTTTAACTCTACATCTAAAACTTCTTTCCACATTGATTTCATCAATCCTTCAACCATTACGAATATGTCTTCCCTTTCAACAAAGCTCATCTCAATATCAATCTGAGTGTGTTCAGGCTGTCTGTCAGCCCTTAAGTCTTCATCCCTCAAGCAGCGGGCGAACTGGAAATATCGGTCGAATCCAGAAACCATCAGTATCTGCTTATAGAGCTGCGGGCTTTGCGGTAAAGCGTAAAACTTTCCGATATTTACCCTGGAAGGCACAACATAATCCCTGGCTCCTTCAGGCGTACTTTTCATTAGCATTGGCGTTTCAATGTATGTGAAATTTTCTGAGTCCAGGTAATTGAAAGCTGCTTTCATAGCTTTATGCCTGTTCTTCAAATTCTGCTGCATTTGAGGCCTTCTTAAATCCAGATATCTGAATTTAAGCCTCATCTCCTCACTTGCAACTTTCTTATCATCAATCTCAATTGGAGGCGTATCAGACTTATTCAGTATCTCAACACTGTCTGCCAGGACTTCAATCTCCCCGGTTTCCAGTTTCGGATTTACAAGCTCTCCCCTTGACCTGACTTTACCTTTTGCCTTTATCACATACTCCCTTCTTAAGGCGTTTGCAATTTCATGACTTTTCTTGTCATGGCTCGGGTCAAAGACCAACTGTGTCAAGCCATACTTGTCCCTAAGATCAATGAATATGACCCCGCCATGATCCCTATATGAATGGACCCAGCCGCATAACGTGACTGATTTTTTAATGTCCTCTTTCCTAAGCTCATTATTATTATGTGTTCTCATTTGATTTTTCACCCTAAAAAGTTTCTAATAGCAGCAGCGCGCTCGATATTCTCACTCAATGTGCTGCTGTTTTTCTTGAAATCATCTATCACAAAAGAGGTTATTTTTTTGTGCTTTTCATCTGTTTCAAATTCAACCTGAGATAAAACTTTCTCATAGCTCTCTTTCAGCTTTTCAGGGAGAAGTTTCAGGTTATCTCTATTCAGATATTTAAGGGCATCCCTTAAGTCCTTTTCCATAAATGACTTTTCCATGACAAATTCCCACTCTTTCCCGTTTAATGCGCTCAAACCGAAAATTTCAGGTGGTATGCCTAATGAATATAGTGAAGCGCAAAACGTAATGGCTCTTGGCAGCTTCACTCCAGAATGTTCCCTGGAATAGCCAAAAAGACCGATATGCATCTTCCTTTTCCTTCTTTTTGGGACATGTGTTGCAATCTGGTTAATCAACGGAGCTATCTGTGAAATCTCGCTCTGATATTTTTCAGACACTTTATTTATTATTGAAACAGATATGTCCTCATCAATGAAATTAGGCTCTTTCCTTTTCCTGCTTTCAATATCTTCAATGGATTTTCTCACCTGTTCTTCTGAAAAATCATACTTATATGCAGACTGAGCAGTAAATGTCTGCACGCTTGGGTATGCTTTCAGCATATCCTCATAATTATCAGGCCTGAAATTTCCCCTGAAAGGAACAGAGCCGCAGCCTATTATCGGAGGAAGCTCAATAGACATTTTTTCTTCAAGTAGGTGAAGCCTTTGAAATGCTATCCTATTGCACAAGATTGCCGGCAGGTTTCCATAATTTAATGCAGGGTCGCTTCTTGCAAGCCACACCCTTTGGTATTCTGGCTCCTTATGCTTATCCAGATATCCTTTAACTATCTTATCTGCATTAAGCATGCTATCCCTATCTTCAATAAGAGGTATTACCCTTATTTCTTTAGGCTTGAAATCCCCAACCCATTCATTTATCTTCACATCATTAACAAGATGCTCTGCCCTGTCAACGATGTATTTTTTGTAATATTCTTTTACCCTGATTATCTCGCTGCTTTCTGAAACCATAGGTATTGCAATTTCAAAAATTGGCGAGATGTCCTTTCCATAAAACTCCTTTGCAATATCAGAATTCCTCGGAATGCTTTCTAAAGTTTCCAGGAGCAGTTTTCCCTTGTTCTTTTCAACCCTTGGGTTAGGTCCCCTAAGCGTAATGAAAAGCTCTTCACCAAGCTTAGCCTTTGAAAAATAATCCTCATATCTCGAAAGCAATTTTTCCACGACAAAATTATCAACTTCCTTTCCTTCGCAGTCCCAGAGCTGCTCATTAATCTTTAAGTGGGAGAAAGAATAGAAAGCTTCCTTTATCTCGTCTTCGCCTCCTATGACAGATGAATCAGTAAAAAAAGGTTGCCTGACATTGTCAGGGTGCTGTGTTGACATAACTCTTGCTATTTTCAATTAATCCACCTAGAAACTACCCCTGCCCATTTTGAAAGTGAAGAAAAGATAATTTATAAAACTATCCCAATGCCTTTCCTTAAATTAGTTCTCTTTAAACAAATCATACAATCGATAAATTTAATAAGCAGATAAGTACAATGAATTTAATTATGGAAAAATTTCAGAAGATTTTAAGCGAGGATTCTACTAGAAGCTTTAAATCTCATTTGGGTGATTTCAAGAGCCTTGGTGAGTTTAGGAATGCACTTGAAATGCATAAGGAAAACCTATACAGCTCATATGTAAATTCAGCAGAAAACCATTTTGCAAACTGGGTTGAAGGAGTATTTCAGGATAACCAGCTTGCAAATTCGCTAAGGAATGCAAAAAGCGCAGATGAAGCATTAAGCATGGTTGACAAAAGGCTTGCTTTTGCAAGGCTTTCTTTGGAAAATGAAGGGTTTTTCTCTAATTTTCTTCCAAGCAATCCGTTAACAACAGATTTCACTCCTGCAACAGATAAGTTTCACAGGAACTTTGATAGTGCAGCAGCCAGCAGCTTTATCTTAAGCTATTTCGAGGCAAAAAAAGGCTTTGAAAAGAAACTTGATGTTGCTCTTGTAAATAAAAGCCTTTCAAAGAAGCAGGTTGCAAAACCAAACCCAAGTTCAAAATACAGGAACAGGGTATAGTTCTCCATTTTATTCTAATAATATTTATAGATAGGTTCGTTTTTTCCCATAATTATGATACTAAAACACATTCCCGAAGATTTCATTGTAGAAGAAATCCCATCGTTTGATTTTTCTGGAAATGGCGAATACACATATTATCTTCTTGAGAAAAAAAGTTACAATACTGAAGATGCAATACAGGCAATTTCAAAATGCTTCAATGTACCAAGAAACAGTTTCAGCTATGCTGGTAACAAGGACAAGAATGCCATAACAAGGCAGTATTTTTCAGTAAGGGGAAAGATTAAGGATATTGAACTTAAGGACATTAAAATATCAAAAGCCGGAAGCGGCAAAGTGCCAATATCGCTTGGGGATTTGACCGGGAACAAATTTGAAATAGTTGTCAGGGAAATAGAGAAAAGGCCAGAACCAATATCTGAATTTGTAAATTATTTTGATGAACAGAGGTTTGGAAAGAACAACCTAAATGTCGGCTTTTCAATAATCAAGAAAAGGTTTAAGGAAGCAGCAAACTTCCTGGATTATGATTTTGTAAAAGAGCATCTGGATTCACACCCAAGCGATTATGTAGGGGCAATAAGGAAAGTGCCTTTCAAAACCCTTAAACTTTTTATTCATTCAGTCCAAAGCTTCCTATGGAATGAGGCAGTTTTTGCATACATACAGAAATTCAGGCACATTGAAATTAAATCAGAAAATTATATGATAGGAATCCCATTGGAAAAAGTTGAAAATAGAAGCTTCCCATTAGTTTCTTTTGACACAGCATTTGATAATTTTTCAGGGAATTTCTATGAAGAAGTGCTCAGGAAAAATGAAATTGATGCTAGAGACTTTATTATTAGGGCAATCCCAGACATAACTCCAAAAGGGGCTGAAAGGGAAATAATTGCAAAAGCACACAATTTAGAGATATTTGATTTAGATGATGATGAATTTACAGGAAAGAAGAAGATAAGAATGAAATTTGCCCTTGATAAAGGATGCTATGCTACGATTCTTGTAAAAACGTTATTTAAAAAACAAGTTACTTAAAATTTAGGTCAAATTCTTCCATAATTTTATTATAACTGCTGTCAGCTTCGATTAAAAGGTCTTCTTCTATATCTTGAAAATAAAAAATATTATCCTGTGCCCATGCATCAAGGTATTCATTATATTCTGATTCTTCAAGATAAAGCTCATTATAAAGGGAGTTTAGCCTATCTGAGTCGACAAATCTTAAGTTAGAAGGCATAGACGGGTTATTTTTAAGTGAGATAATGTCCTTTTCCAATGCGTCAAGGTAATCAATATATACTTCTTCAATCTGCCAAAGCTTGTCAACAAACTCAGTGTTAAGAGACGTAAACTCTTTTTTTTCTTGCGAACGCAAATCTAAAACTTCTTTGTTTAACTGTCTTGCCTTTGATAAAACAGTAAGTGCATCATCATATTTCTCATAATCTATATACGAATAAACATCATCAATGAAACTTCCGATCTTATCATTTTTATTTTTTATCTGCCCTTCCAGGCTTAGGAATGCTGTAAGCTTTCCATTGCTTTCCTCAATTCTTTTAATATGGTTCAGAGCAGAGAGATATTTATTGTTTACCTCTTCTAATTTCTTTAGTTTTTCCAGTGATTCTTCATCCAAGCTATACTGCCTCAATTCATATATTGACCTGTTTATTAGGCTTGTTTTTTCTATTCCTTTTTCTGTTTCTGCTGCAATTTCACTTAAATAAAAATAAGATTTATTCACATTAACTGAAGTATACAAATCTAGCTCCCAATTTGATTCCAGTCTTGTATGAATTTTCTGAAAACTTAAAAAAAGATCTTCAAAATTAGCATCGAAACTATCGTAAATCCTTTTTGCATTATCATAATCAGATTTCCCGTATTTTTTCCCATCAAGATAGGCTGTTGAATTGTAAATTTTTAAACATAGCCTTTTGCCATAATCTGTATGTGATTCTTTACAAATGCTGCTATCCAATTCCTGTACAGCAATCTGCGAGAGGCAGTTTGCATTTTCATTTGATTTCAGGCTAGAACAGATATTTAGCTGGTTTGAAAGATTCAGATTATCGGATTGTTTCACAAGAAATGAAAAGCATGAGCCTCTAACCCAGAATAACTTTGTATTACATGTATCAAAAACATCATCCATTGAGCTTATGCTACTTTGTTTTGAACCTAAAGAGAACCCCAGCGAAAACATATAAGCAATGCTGGAGATTGCATAAACTAAATAGCAGACAATTAGAATAATTGCAATAATGATTGTAGCTTTTTTTATCTGTTTGCTTATTTTACTTTTTTCATCATGGACAACATGAGTTTTGGCTATTTTGTCATGCAATCCCTGTTTTTCAGCATCCCAAAAAATCATAAGATAACCAATAAAAAAGGCTAGAGATGAAATTATTTTTGATAGATATCTTTTAAGCGAAAGAAGCAAAGTTAACTTGTTTCCGTCAGCATCTATTACTTTGCAACGCATTAATAATTTTCCGATAGTCCCTCCAAATATTGAAGTAAAATAAACTTCATAAACACTAAACACCAATGTAAGTATAGTCCAGTTTAGAAATATATATTGGATGGTATTGAGGCTTGTATACACAAAAAAATAGGATAATGCATAGGAAAGAAAAAACAACAGGATTGAATCAACAAAATATGCTATAAACCTTGTCCCAAAACCAGAAAAATCAGTTTTATTTTGTGTTTTCATAGTTTAAGGTAAACTAATAATATATTTAAGCGTTATCTTTTGGCGCGCATATGAGTAAAACTCGCATGGTAATTTCTTTTATGTCAAAACTTGCATCAATATTTGCTAACTTTCTTTCATTTTCATAATACTCAATCAAAGGAGAAGTCTGCTTTTCATAAACTTCAAGCCTGTTTTTTACAACTTCCGGCTTTTCATCATCCCTTTGAACCAAATCGCCAGAGCACTTGTCGCATTTTCCATTAACTTTTGGCTTCATGTATTCAATATGATAAGGTATTCCGCAATTTTTGCATGTCCTTCTTCCTGAAATCCTTTTGATTATCTCTTTTTCACCAAGCTGAAAATTAATTACCTTATCAAGTTTCACGATTGTGCTTAGGAACTCAGCCTGTGGGATAGTTCTTGGATAACCATCAAGTATGAACCCTTTTTTCGAATCATCTTTACTTAGCCTATCCTTGACCATCTCATTTGTAACTTCATCTGGCACAAGAAACCCTTTACTCATATATTCCGAAGCTTTCTTGCCTAACGGAGTCTGGCTCTTTATGTTTTCCCTGAAAATGTCGCCAGTAGAAATATGCGGAATCCTAAGCTTCTCAGAAATTATCTTTGCCTGCGTGCCTTTTCCAGCGCCAGGAGGTCCTAAGAATACAAGTTTAGCCAAAATAGCTGAGCTCACTTTTTGCATCTCCTTCAGTTTTCCAGTAATTCAGTAATTTTTCAAAGTGCGACTTCAGCTCGTCTTTTGAACCCTGCCATGTCTTATATGCTTCCTTGATAAATTCTGCATTCTCGCTTTCCTTATTATCTATTGATACAAGGTTTGAACTTCTTATAACCTTTGCAAGCTTCTTGAATGTCAGGAATGCCTTTTCCCTTGTCTTATCATCTGTATATTTGGCTTCAAACATATCCTTCAGGTCAGAATCCGGCTGCAAGCTTAAGCTAAGCATATGCGCATAATAATCAACTTTCTCAAATATCTTTATCCTCACTTTTGAAAGCAATAATTCAGATTCATCTGAAATCTCCTCAATGTCAAAATCCCTGTTCAGATCCTGATATTCAGGAAGGCTGTATTTCTTCTTAAGCTCATTATATTTTTCCTTTATTCCCATTTCCTAATTCAAAATAAGCATCCTATTAAAAGATTTCTAATCTAAAACTGTTCAAAAATGCTCATCTAAGCTTTCTAAATGAACTCATTGCGAAATCCTTTTAAACCGCACAGATATAAAAATCTAAAAAGGGGTATTAATGCTTAACGAGAAGGAACTTAAGGATGAGATAGAGAAATTTACAAGAAGGGAGACCAATGTTGTAAAGACCTCTGAATACCTCCAGTTCAGGAATGAGCTGATACCTGATCATTTTACTTTCTATGAAAAAGCCTGCAACTTATGCGAAAAAGTTTTTCCTATAGGCGCAGACCCTAAGAAAAAAATAATACTTGAAGATGCACTAGACACCTGCCATATATTGGCCACCCCTTCAGGTGTTACATCATTTGCCCTTTTGTTTCCACTTGTCTTCATGCTTACAGGCATAGTCACATCTTTCCTGATAACAACGTTCCTAATGAAAGGCGAAAGCACATTTTTCTTCATTTTTGTATTCATAATAGCAGGAGTAGGGATGATTCTTCCACTAACAACACTGCCGATGATGCTCGCAAACAACTGGAGACTAAAAGCAAGCAACCAGATGGTAATGTCAGTCTTTTACATTGTCTCATATATGAGGCATACCTCAAACCTTGAACTTGCAATCAAGTTCACATCTGACCATATCTCCCCACCATTATCACTCGATTTCAAAAAGATGATATGGAATGTTGAAGCAAGCAAGTTCCCTTCAATGAAATCATCAGTTGACAATTATCTTGACGGCTGGAAAAAATATAATCCTGAATATGTAGAAGCAATGCATCTTGTTGAATCCTCTCTTTATGAGACATCAGAAAAGAAAAGGCTTGATACGCTGGAAAAAAGCCTTACTTTGATCTTGGAATCAACATATGAAAAAATGCTTCATTTCGCCCAGGAATTAAAATCCCCTATTGAAATGCTTCACATGCTTGGGGTTATCCTTCCTGTTTTAGGGCTTGTAATCCTTCCTTTGATGATTGCATTCATGGAAGGAGTGAAATGGTACCACATTGCAGTCTTCTATAATATCTTTCTGCCAGTCATTGTCTGGTATTTTGGAAAATCAATCCTTTCAACCAGGCCTTCTGGTTATGGACAGGCAGATATCACAGAGATAAATCCTGAACTAAAAAAATACATGATGGTCAATTTCAAGCTCTTTGGGAAAGAGATAATGATTGATCCAAAATGGATATCTATTGTCGTTTTTGTAATATTCTTCATTATAGGAATAAGCCCGATGATCATGCACATGAATAATCCAGACTGGGATTTTGTAGTAAATGAAAAAGGTTCCTTTGTCCAGACAACAGACCCTGAAAAAGTCAAGGCTGCAAAATATACGCTTCTTGGATATAAAACATCAAAATCAGGAGAAATAGTTGGGCCTTATGGACTAGGGGCCACTTTAATCAGCCTGGCCATACCTTTAGGGCTTTCACTCTCAATAGGGCTATACTTCAGCCTTAAGACAAAAAAGCTGATGGAGATAAGGAATAAGACAAGGCAGCTTGAATCGGAATTTGCATCTGCATTATTCCAATTGGGAAACAGAATTGGAGACGGATTGCCTGCTGAACTTGCTTTTAATAAAGTAGCTGAGATTACTGAAAATACAGAATCAGGAAAATTCTTCCAGCTGGTTTCGACAAATATTGTAACTTTAGGAATGGGGGTTGAGGAAGCAATATTCCATTCACAATACGGAGCAATCAACAAATTTCCTTCAGCTTTAATTGAAAGCTCGATGAAAGTTTTCATCGAAGGAGCGAAAAAAGGGCCTGATGTAGCCTCGCAGTCACTGATCAATATTTCAACATACATCAAGGAGATGCACAGGGTAGATGAAAGGTTGAAGGATTTAATGTCAGAAGTCACAAGCAGCATGAGAGGGCAGATCAATTTCCTTGCTCCGTTGATTTCAGGAATTGTTATTGGATTGACCTCTATGATTACGACAATCCTTAACACTTTAGGAAACCAGCTTGGTGGATTTTCAGAAGGGGACTTAAGCCAAAGCTCCAGCCTTTTGGACATGTTTGGAGACAGCATCCCTACATTTTATTTCCAGGTTGTTGTCGGACTTTATGTAGTGCAAATAACATATCTCCTGACGCAGATGCTTAATATTGTGGAAAACGGTTATGACCCTTTAAATGAGAAGTATCTTCTTGGGGTCAATGTCATGAAAAGCGGAAGGCTTTATACTATGATCTCTTTTGGTGTAATACTGATGTTTAACCTAATAGCTGGCTCAGTTGTTGCAGGTTTAAGCGTTGTCAAATAGAATTAATCAAGAAAAATTTAATTTAGCATATCAAGCGCTTCATCGTCAATAGATTTTTTCCATCTCTTGCCTGAATCATCGCATTTAGGGATATCCATAAAAAAAGTGGTATTTGTCTTAGATCTTCTTATTCTTGCCATTTTTTCACAACTCTTTACTCGTTTAGGAATAATTCATCCAAGTCTTCATCACTAAGGTTTTTGCTATTAATCACGCTGCTGAAGGTCTTCTTCTGCTTTGCACTATATCTTTTCACTTTCCTTAGCGTTGCAATGTCTTTTTCATCGAACATGTTTCATCACTTCTGTTTTATTATTGGGAAACTTAAGGCATAAGGGATTTCTTGTGGGTGGGGTGATAGTAAGAAGTTTACCCTTACGCCTAAGTTCTTACTAATTAGTAGTAGTACCAACTATATAAATGTTTCGTTTTTAGAACTACTTATGAGTGATAACGTTAACAATATTTATATATAGAACCAGAATTACAGGGTTATGATTGACGTAACTAATCTTACAAGAGAATACGTAGATATTTCACTTTTAGAGTATTATGTATTAAATTCGGAAAGAAAAGCACCTGCTGAAGCACTTAATAAACCTTTTAAGGTTAAAAAAAGCAAAAAAGCTCAGGCATATTCAGGTAATCAGGCATTCCTCTATGGCTTTTTTGATGAGAAACTTGACATAGAAGATGCGTCAAAAGAGCAGGTAGCTCTATATGTATATGGTAAGGCTATAAGGACAGCCTTGTTGCAGACAGCTGAACATGAATTTAAACAGATAATTATAGAAGCTGCAGATTTGCCTGAAAAGATATTAGGTTATGTAAAAGGACCAGGATTTCAAGAAACAAACAGAATTTATGATTTTGGCCTTCTTAAAATAGGCGTAGAGCTTTTTAATGCCCTTAAAGAAGAAAAAATCTCTATCTATAAGAAAACCTAGTTATATTCTTGCAACTCAAGCATGTGTATACTACCTTGCCTTGGCATAGCCTTACACGGCAGTTATTTCCAGGAACAAGATATTTAAAGCAGTTTTTGCAGAACCTTCTTTTCAATTCCCTTGGAATCTTGACCTTATATTTCATTGCAATCTTTCTTGCAAGCGTTACATACCTATCAGAAAGCGAAAAATCCTCGTGAAATTTAAGCTCTGCCTGATTAAATAGTATCAAAACACGCTCAGATGCAATTTTCTTGAACAGCTGCTTGTTGTTTTTCACAATAGCAAAGAAAACCCGGCATATTAAATAATTACCTAAGATAACTTAACCTAGAGATCAGTTTTTAGCCTCTTAAACACATTATTCCTGTATCTTAAAGGTGAATTGAACTTTCCAGCCAGATTAAGATATGTCTCTTTAACATCAATATTCACATCAGTCCCTTTGATCACTGAAAATATCCTCGGATCTCTTGTAGCTTCTCTTCCAATCATAGCACCTTTAATCCCGGCAGATTTCAAGAGGTCTATATCTTCCTTGCTTTTAATATCCCCATTTGCTATTATTGTCTTTCCTGTCTTTGCTATCTCCTCATAGACACTGAAATCAGCTTTTTCCTCATAAGTTTGCTTGCCATGCCTTGCATGTACAATAAAAAAATCAGCGTCAACAGATTCTATCAGTTTCAGGTAGACTTTTTTCTCCTTTTCAAATGCATTTAGGCCAAGGCGCATCTTAATGGAGGCACTATAACCTTGTTTTTTTATTATGCTTATCATATTGCTTACTTTTGCAATTCTTTTTATCATTGCAGCGCCCATTCCTTTATTGATTATTTCTGGGTTAGGGCACCCTAAATTAAGGTTGAATCCTTTAAACCCGTTTTCAGGCTTATAAACACCAAGAAATTTTTCCAATGATTCTTCTTTATTTCCAGCCAGTTGTATGATTGTTGGAGTATCGTCAGGAATCCTAATCTTCTCAACTGTATATTTTTGCCCATCAGCAAGCGCCTGGATGCTTGTCATCTCTGTAAAAGTCATATCTGCACCGCACTTATAAGCTAAAGTCCTATATGCAGAATCAGTGAAATCTTCCATCGGTGCCATCATGAGCAGAAATGCCATTATTCCCTTAAAAAAATCTGTATATAATAAAATGACTGATTTAGTATTAATAAGACATATAGTTCCACAGGTATACTCACTATCGTTCGTGACCTGACGTGGACTCCAGTTATTAAACACAAGCTAAATTGTTGTAAAAACAGAAATAGCCCCGCCAGGGAATTTATTGAAATTTGCTCATTTTTGTTTGTAAGATAAATATATCAAATTGGGATTGTAATTCACAACTATTCATTTAAATGGTTCAAAACAAATTAGATTATAATCGTAGGGAGGAATAAAAATATGGTATATACAAATATTGGACTTTTTGGATTTTTCGGATTTATGTTTATGATAATTTTCGTAACAGCATCAATATTTTTGATAGTTTGGTTTGTGCAAAAGGCAATAAAACCTTTAGACAAAACTTCTCTGGAAATACTTAAGGAGAGATTTGCAAAAGGAGAGCTGTCAAAAAAGGAATTCTTTGAGATGAAAAGTGAACTAAAAACAGAGTAATAAATCAACAATTGAATTCAAAAACATTTTATGTATATAGCCCCGCCAGGAGTAGTCACTGATCGTTCCGTTCCTGTCTGTGCTTTCAAATGTTTATCCATTAGTTCTTGTTTGCTACCAAGAATAGAAATAGCCCCGCCAGGATTCGAACCTGGGTCCCAGGATCCAGAGTCCCGGATGATTGGCCACTACACTACAGGGCTGTCTTCAAACTGCAAATAAACTTGTTCTTAATATAAAAAATAAGAAAAATATGGTAATTAATTAGGCTTTCTGTTTTTCCTTGGCTTTTCTTCTTCACTGTCGCCTTTTTCTATTGGGATGTCCATATCATCTTCTTCTTTTGGCTTCTTTTCCTTTTTCTGCTTCTCTTCTGGAATCCTTTCTTTCTTCACTATCTTTGGCCTAGGTGATTCTTTTGCAGAATGGTGTGTTTCCTCGTGAAGCGACTTTATGATAAGTGCCTTGACAGGATAAATCTTGCTTATCTTGGCTTTCAGGTCATTCTGAACCCTGTTCTTAATGATGCTTGCAAAAAGCTCTTCATAAGGTGTTGAATTGACAAAAGTTATAACTTCATCCCTAAGTGATGCCCTTACAGCCTTCTCTACAGATCTTGTGACTTTTGACCTTGTCAAAAGCAAAGGCTTAATCCTTACCAGCTTCTCATCTTTTGTCTTTGCGACAATTGAATCGTCAATCCTTGTCATCCTTCTCCTGATAAGCCTTTTTATTGATGATGAAAGGTAGCTGTACTCTACAACTTTTGTAAGTAGCCTGTTTTCCTTGGCTTCAGTCACTTCAAACTTCATGCTTGAGTTCTGGGATTTTATATCTCCTGTAACCTGCATAAGGTTTGCTGCAACTTTCCTTCCTATTGCAAATTCAATCTCTTCAAGATATGTTTCGCCTATCTGTTTCTCGCCAAGTAATGCTGGTGAGAGTATTGGGAACCATTTTTTCTTCTTTATTATTGTTTCTTTCTTTGTTTTTGCCATACTCCTATGGATTAATAAACTCTTTAAAAATGTTATGCTTGTAACCCTATTTTTAAGAAAATTTATATATACAAAAACTAACCAAGTTTTATGCTGGAGAAAGCGCTATTTCGGAAACATACAAGACTCATATTATATATGGCTGCAAGGCAATATTTCAGCCAAAAAGAACTAATCCTGTGGAGCCTTGCAAATAATGAATTCAAGGATAAGGATTCAATAGAGAACAAAGGACAGTTCAGAGATAAGCTAATATCAATTGGATTATTAAAAAAATACACTTTCAAGGAGTTTCAGAATCTTTATCCAAATGAGACAACCCATGCTTGCAAGGCATACGCAGAACCAATGGAAAGAAAAAGGTGCATGCTTGAATTTGATTCAGGCAAGCTTATTAGTTTGGATTATCCAGACTTGTCAGGAGTTAAATTACCTTTCCGGGAATATGCAAGCGAGATAAATGATGATTTAATGGGTTTTTATATTCCAGATATAGTGAAAGCTTTTGTTTTTGGTTGCAGCATGCAAAGAATAATCATGTTTAATGAAAAGCTTTTGGCTGATATGAATCTCATAATAAATTCAAGGCCTGAAATAAGCGAAGAACTTTTACCACTTGTTGAAAAAGCAAGAGAAACAATGGAAAATATGGTTAAAAAAAGAATTGGCAAATAATTTACCAGAATTAAACATCCAAATTCACAACATTCATAGCATTCTCAACAATGAATTTCCTTCTTGGAGCGACATCATCTCCCATCAGATCTGAGAAATATTTCTCTGCCTCAACAGCATCTTCAATATTCACTTTTTTCAGGTATCTTTTATCAGGATCCATTGTTGTTTCCCAAAGCTGCTGTGGGTTCATTTCCCCAAGACCTTTATACCTCTGAAGGTTAACTCCCTGTTTACCTATCTCAGCAAGAATCTTATCCTTTTCAGCATCATTTAATGCATACATTTCCTGCTTTCCTTTCTTTATTTTATATAGTGGCGGAAGTGCCAGATATATATGCCCATTTTCTATCAAAGGTCTCATATACCTAAAGAAAAATGTCAGCAAAAGGATAGAGATGTGGCTTCCGTCAACGTCGCTATCTGTCATGATGACAAGCTTATGGTATCTTAATTTTGAAATATCAAATTCCTCTTCTATTCCAACACCAAGGGCAGTGATAATTGCAACAATTTCATTATTTTTCAATATCTTTGCAAGCCTTGCTTTTTCAACATTAATGACTTTACCTCTCAATGGAAGCACAGCCTGAGTTGCCCTGTTCCTTGCCTGCTTGGCTGATCCGCCGGCTGAATCTCCTTCAACTAAATAAAGTTCGCAAAGCTTTGGATCTTTCTCTGAACAATCAGCAAGCTTTCCTGGCAATGTTGAGCCTTCAAGTATATTTTTTCTTCTTACCAGATCCCTTGCTTTCTTTGCAGCTTCCCTTGCTTTTGCAGCGTTCTGTGCTTTTTCAATGATTACTGTAGCAGTTTTTGGGTTCTCTTCTAGGAAAGTTCCAAGAGCTTCTGAAACAGCGCTATCTACAATCCCTTTGACATCAGAATTCCCAAGCTTGGTTTTTGTCTGTCCTTCAAACTGCGGCTCAGGAACTTTTACTGAAATGACAGAAGTCAGCCCTTCCCTCACGTCTTCACTTGTCAGGGCAACAGGATCTTTCATATTTTTTTCAATGTAAGAATTAATTGTCCTTGTCAAGGCAGTCTTAAATCCTGAAAGATGCGTTCCACCTTCTATTGTATTAATATTGTTCACAAAACTGAATATGTTCTCATTATATGTTGAGTTATACTGAAGGGCAACCTCAACAATCACACTATCCTTTGTTTTTTCCAGTGTTATTGGCTCATGTAAAGGTGTCTTGTTCTCATTTAAGAACTCGACAAAAGTCTTAATCCCGCCTTCATAATGGAACTTTTTCTCTTCATTTGTCCTTTCATCAATTATTTTTATCTTAAGCCCTTTATTCAAAAAAGCGAGTTCCCTAAGCCTTGAAGCCAGGATATCAAACTGGAAATTCACATCTTCAAAAATCTCCTTGTCAGGAAGGAAAGTGACCATAGTTCCAGTGGCTGTGTCCTCCTGGATTTTCTTTATTGGATATGCAGGAACTCCCCTGACGTATTTCTGGTTGAAAAGTCCGCCGTCCCTTTTGATGTACATATCAAGCTCTACGGAAAGCGCATTGACAACTGCAAGCCCAACACCATGAAGCCCGCCTGAAACCTTGTATGACCCTTTATCAAACTTTCCTCCTGAATGAAGCTTTGTCATAATTATCTCAAGAGTTGGCTGGTTGTATTTAGGATGCATAGCAATTGGAATTCCCCTTCCATCATCAGCAACAGAAACCTTCCCATTTGTATGGATTACTACTTTCACATGTTTGGCAAACCCTGCCATAGCTTCATCTATGCAGTTATCAACAATTTCAAAAACAAGATGATGTAGGCCACGCATGCCAGTTGAGCCGATATACATCCCAGGCCTTTTTCTTACAGCTTCTAGGCTTCCCAGAACCGTTATATCTTTTGCATCATAATCTGACATAATTCATACCCCTGAGAATAGCATTTTATCCTCTATAAACTTCAAACTTTTGAGGATATATAAAGGTTGCGGAAAACTACCTCTTTTCCAGAGACAAAATAATATCTTTTTTTGATCAGCAATTAATTTATGACTCATTTTAATACAAATGTTTTTAAAATGCTTCTAATCCCTAAATATTAATGGATTTCAAAAAGCTAAAAGAAGAACTAAGACCAGATATAAGCATCATGAATGAGATAAACAGCGTAATTAATGATATAAACTTAAAACTAAAAAAAAACAGATTGAAGGCTACATGCGTTCCAGGTGGAAGTGTTGCAAAAGGAACGTTTCTTAAGGGAGACTTTGATGTAGACCTTTTTGTAAAATTTGACAAGTCTTATAATGATAAAAACCTATCAGACATATTGGAAAAATCATTGGATTTTCGAAAAGAGAGAGTTCATGGCTCAAGAGATTATTTTCAGTTTAAGGAAGGAAAGTTAAATTATGAAGTAGTTCCGGTACTGGACATAACTGACCCAAATGATTCTGAAAATGTCACTGACATGAGCCCGATGCATGTGGACTGGGTGCTAAAAAGGATAAAAAAAGGGACGCAGGATGATATTAGGCTTGCCAAGAAATTCTGCAAATCCATTGGGTGTTATGGCGCTGAATCTCATATAAATGGATTTTCTGGTCATGTGATAGATATATTGGTAATACATTACGGCACATTTGAAAAGCTTCTGGCAGAGAGCAAAAACTGGAAACCTAAGGTAATCATAGATGTCATGAAGCATTACAAAAACAGGCAGGAACTTTTGTTCACGTTAAACAAGTCAAAGACAGAAGGGCCGATGATACTGATTGATCCGATACTTAAGACAAGGAATGCAGCATCAGCGCTATCTATTGAAAAGCTTGAGATGTTCAGGAAAGCAGCATCAAAGTTCCTGAAAAAACCAGGAAATGAGTTCTTTGAAGAAAAGATAATAGATGAAGCTTATCTAAAAAAATTATACAAGAAAAATCTGTTCCTCATTAATGTAAATGTAGAATCTGGTAAAAAAGATGTCATAGGTTCAAGAATTGTGAAAGCGCATGGTTTTGTAATCTTAGGAATGAAGAAAAAAGGATTTGTAATTGATGCAGATGGGTGGCATTGGGATAATAAACTCTCAGCATTAATATGGGTTGTGCTGAAGAACAGCAAGCTTCCGGAAAAGAAAATAATAAACGGACCTCCTGTTGAGATGAAGGATGCCTGCAAAAAATTCAGGGCAATATACAAGAAAACTTTCGAAAAAAAGAAGAAACTTCTTGCAGAAATAAAAATAGACAAAAGGGAAGCTCTTGATAATCTGAAAGAGATTTGCAAACAGGAATATTTCCTTAGCAAGGTCACTTTAAAAAATATTGATTCTGGCAAGTAATTTTTTAACAAAATAAATTTAGAAAAATATATATAACGATTTTGGAACTATATCAATAAATGAAATCACAGGTTTCTGTTTTTATAATCATAGGCATTGTTTTAATCGCAGCTTTCTCAATCATAACAATAAAATTCAGGCCTGAGATAATTAGCACTTCAAATACCTCAAAAAAAGTAACAGAAAGCATGACGAACTGCCTGATGGAAGTTTCCCTTGAAGGGATCAGCATCATGGGGAAGCAGGGAAGGATTTATCCAACAACTTATCTTGCAACAGATGAGCTGAAAATATCCTACTTTTATTTTAGGGGAAAAAAATACATGCCAACTATTGAAGAGTATGAGGATGAGCTGGAGATATACATAAATGAAAACATCTATGACTGCGTAAAGAAGCAAAAATACAGTATTGAAACAAATAAGCTCCCGGAAACAGAAGTTTCTTTTGATGAAAAAATAAATATCAACATAAATTACCCTCTAATAATAAGATCAGGCTCTGGAGAATCAAATGCAGGGCAGTTTAACCTTACAATAGACCTAAACTTTTCAGAAATATATTCACAAATTGAGAAAGTGATAGACCAGACTATGGAAAACCCTGACTGGATATACCTTGATGAGCTCTCAATGGAACAGCAAGTGAGACTCATAAGGGTTGATGGCTCAACATTGATTTATGTTGTGAAAAAAGAAGGAGATGTTCCTTTTGAATATAGGTATGCGGTGAAGTACTTATGAAAAAATTATTTTTTTTAATCTTTGTACTGATTCTTCCTTTAGCTTATGCAGTAGATATTACAGCTAATCCTGAAAATGTGCTTGAAACACCTGAAAGCTATATATTTGATTTAAATGGGAAGGTATTAGTTTTAGATAAGGCCAGCATGTCGGACTTAAATGTAAAGATTACAGATGAAGGGATAGAAATAGAGGGCATAAAAATCAGACAGCTGGAAAATAATACAGCTTATGTTTACTATGGGAAGCCAGAAGAGAAGATACTGAAATCAGACATATCTCTTGTGTATATAGTGGATCATTATTTTCCTGACCTTGAAATCACAAACCCAAAAAGGCTTGAAGGTTTCAAAAGGACTGCAGTAATAGTGAAGAACGCAAAAGTTGAAATACAAAATGGCCTTGTTCTTGATACTGATGGCCTAAAGATAAAAAAAGATTCATTCTTTGGCAGCACAGAAGACAAGGAAATAGATATAATAAAAGGTACCAAGCTTTTTGAGATATATGTCCAGGCAAAAGAATTGATAATCAGGGCTTTTGATTCATTTGAATTCAGCAGTGATTTAGACAGGGGATATAGCGGGAAAGGAGAAAACATTGAACCAGAGATAATTGAAACTGAAAAGTATTATGATGTCATAGAAGGTGAAAAAATTGAATAAATACTTGCTGTTATTGTCATTATTGATGCTTGCTTCATGCACTAATGTACCTATTGGATGTACAAAAGAATATAGCCCAGTATGCTGTGAAGGGAAAACCTATGGGAATGAATGCATAGCTAACAGGGATAGCGCAAAAAACTGTGAAATTGGGGAATGCAAAGATGAGTGCATGCCTAATCCTGAAGCTGTTTGTCCTGAAAACTATGACCCTTTCTGCTGTGATGGAAAAACTTACGGAAACTACTGTGAAGCTAAAAGGGAATGTGCAGATGGTTGCGTTGCAGGGGAATGTAGAGCTTTGGAAAATGATGGGAAATGCACACCTGATACTAACAGGGTTTGCACAATGCAGTATGATCCAGTATGCTGTGAAGGAAAGACTTATGGCAACAGCTGTGTTGCATCAGCAAACTGCGGAAAGAACTGTGTGAGAGGGGAGTGCTAGCTGCTTTTTTTGGATTAATTTATATATAGTATATTTTTGCCAGGTTTTATGAGGTATGTCTTGCCAAAAAGCAAATTTGAAATATTATTAGATCTAGCTTCTTCAGACTTAAGGCTAATTATGCTTACACAATTGCCAAACTATTCAGATACACCAATAACATTGATAGACTTAAAAAAAGATATTGACTGCATTGCAGGAGCAGATAATGGAATAGGCAATGATGTTATTCATCCTCATCTGAAATATCTTCATGCATTACATCTCATAGAAAAAATTGAAGGAATAGCAACTTCAGATGCTAATAATAGAAATATCACAGTACCAGGATGGAAACTTACTGAAGTTGGTGAAAAATATGCTATTATTTCAAAATCTTTAGTTAATTTATTAGGGCATACAGAAGAACCATTGACCTTGGCAAGCGCATTTGGGCAAACACACTCAAAAGGAGCGCCTCCACATCATACAGGAACAGAAATTCTGTTAACCCTGCTAGAAGGAGCACAGAGCTATGGCAAGCTTGAAAGCAAGATTATGAGCGAGTTTAAAATTGCTGATAATACTTTTAGAAAAAGTATCTCAAGGCTTTCTGATTTAGGTATTGTTGTTTATGAGACTCCAAATAAGGAAACTGTAGGATATGGATGGAATGCTGATGCTTTCAAGACAGATTTCAAAAAAATAGCAGGACCATATTCAGAAATTTTCAAATCTTTTTATGATATGCAAGTTGAACTTAAAAATGGGTTCACCATCCACGAATTTGCAAAAAAATATGACATGACTCCAGCAGCTGCAGCTAAAAGGTTAGGGATTTTTACAGCTGCAGGTATATTAAAAAAAGAGAGAAAAAAGCATTTTAATGAAATTTCTCTGACTGAGTCTGGAAAAGTATTTGCAGAATCACTAAAACAAGCATATATCTATATTTCTAAACCTATAATATATGTAACCTTAAATAGCCAAGCGGCAACAAATGTACTATGCGGTTACGTAGATACAAGACAATAACTTAAATTAGAAACATATATAATGATTCAAGAATTAACCAGAATATGTTCTCCGAAATAACATCCTGGCTTTTGGAACTCATCAAGTCACATGGCATATTAGCAGTAATCCTAGGGGTAATCATAGAAACAGTAGTAGTACCTTTGCCTTCCCCTCTTATCATAATGACTGCAGGATTTATCCTGATTGAAAAAGGCCCTATTTATGCAGTGCTGCTCAGTGCTCTTTGGATATCCATTGTTGCAGGGTTTGCCCAAACAGCAGGGAGCTATATGCTCTATTTTATCGGTTCAATCGGGGGAAAGCCAATAATTGAAAGGTTTGAATGGCTGCATGGTGTTTCATGGAAAGAGATAAAGAGTTTCGAGAAAAAATTCAAAGGAAAGAATGAGAATTTCACTATATTTCTCCTAAGAGCCCTTCCTATAATGCCGCTTTCAGTCATTTCTGGACTAGCAGGAGTAATGAAAACTGATTTTAAGAGATACAGCTTATTCACTTTCCTTGGCTGCGTTCCAAGAAACTTTGTTTTAGCACTGACAGGTTTTTTTTTTGGTAGTTTCTATGAGACAATTGCCAAAAACATAGACCATGCAGAAACATTCATGACAATTATATTAGTACTGCTCATATTATTATATGTCATCGGAAAGAAGACAGGAATGATCGAAAAGGCAAGGAAAAGTATATTAAACTAATGGCAACTAACGAATGATATGGAATTTTTGAATAACTATTCTGTAAGAAGAAAGCTTGTGCACTTGTTCATTGGGCTATTTTTTGTTCTTGTAATAAATTTTGCAGATGTGAACCTACAGCTTTTCTTCCTTTCTGGGTTAATCTGTGCATTAATCTTAAGCATATACACAAAATATATGAAGCCAAAGCTTATTTTCTCGCTTCTAAGCCTTTTTGACAAGCCACAGGATTTAGAAAAATTTCCAGGAAAAGGAGCAGTATATTACCTTATAGGGATTTTACTTGCAGTCACATTTTTTGAAAAGGACATTGCATCAGCATCAATAATGATACTTGTCCTGGGAGACCCTGCAGCTCATTTTATTGGAAGGTATTATGGCAGGACAAAACTGCTTGTGAATAATAAAAAGCTGCTTGAGGGAACTTTGGCAGGAACTTTTTTTGGGATGCTTGGCGCACTAATGTTTGTTCCTTTTCCAGTCGCATTTTTTGGCTCTGCCTTTGGGATGATGGCAGAGGCAATCGAACTGGAAATCTTAAATTTGGATGATAATTTTTTCATCCCTATTGTTTCAGGGATAGTTATGGAATCTATATTCCTTCTAATGTAGTCAAGATTTCTTTAGGGCTATTTATGAGGAAGTCTGCCTCGCTAAGCTTATGCTTCAGGTGAAATCCGTAAGTGACAGCTATAGTCTTTATTCCTGCAGCCTTCCCTGCAGTTATGTCGCCATCCATATCCCCTATAAAAACAGCTTCATCTGCAGTTACATTGAACTTCTTAATGCATTTATTCAATAAGTCAGGGCTGGGTTTTAAAATTCCATTTTCAGGAGTGAATACAGCTGAAAAATACTCAAGATCATGCTTTTTTAGCATCTGCATTATATCTTTCTTGAACCCATTTGAAACTATTGCAAGCTTATATCTTTTTGAAAGCTCTATAAGAACTTCCTTAATGCATGGATAAGGATGAATCATGCCTGAATATTTAGATGAATAGTTATGATAGGTGAATTCAGAAAGCTTAACCTTGTCTTTTGAGATTATATCAAGTTTTTTATAGGTCTCACGCCAGTCAAGCTCAAGAAGCTCCCTGAAAAGCTCATCCTTTACAGGAACTTCAACATTAAGTATATCAGATATTTTCATATAGACTTTCTTATGGAATTCAAAAGAATCCATAAGGACACCATCGTAATCAAAAATTACCAGCTTCATTTATAGAGCCTCAGATGCCCAGTCAATTCTTTTAATTCAGTTGTTTTCCCTGTAAGAACGCACCCAAAATAGAGCAGTTCTTTTGCTGTTTTAATGGCTAAAACAAGTTCATCATCATGTCCTGTATCAAACATTTCTTTTGGGTAACCAATGCAGAATATACCTAATTGTTTAGCTTTTTTAACTATTGATTTAATCTCATCTTTCTTTGCTTTTAATACAATAAATGGGTATTTTGAAATGCCTAGATGCTTTTCACCAAATGAATCAACCAATTCTTTTTTTCCCATCCAAGACTCTTCGGAATAATGCCCTGCTGAAAAAGCCATATGCCCTAAAGCATTCATAGCTATCCCAGATGAAAGCTCCTCATCTAATATTGCTATTATCTTTTTCTCCCTATAATCATAGCTCATAATTCCATCTCCCTGATGTTTTTCCCAATTCCTCCAACCCAGACTTCAGATATAATCTTATTTTGAATTACAAGTTTAGCTAATATTTCAGAAGGCTTATCCATTGAATAGCCTTGCTCAAATACATAATAAGCTTTCTTTGATTTATATTTCCACAGATAACATGAAAGCGCGCCGTTTGAAGTTCCTGTTGCAGATTCTTCATTTATTCCATAAAGCGGTGCAAGATTCCTGCAATGGGCAGATGCCTTTGTATCCAGCGTAAATAAGTGATAGCCTATAACACCATATTTTTTGCTTATTTTTTTCACTTTTTTAAAATCAGGCTTTATTTTCAGAAGAATATCTTTGCTTTTTATAGGGATAAGAATATCCTTAAGACCAGTTGAAACGACCTGTATAGGCAGACTGCTAAAAATGGAATTTTCAGAATTCAGAGAATCAGAAATCTCTCCTTTATCAATGATATCAAAAAACTTGGGTTTTTTCTGTTCCATAAAAACAGCATCTTTGCTTATTTTCAGGTTTAGTATCCCTGCTTTTGTTTCCTGGGTATATCTTCCAGGTTTAATCAACTTTTTTTTTAGAAACAGGTAATATGAAGCAATAGTTGCATGACCGCACAGGTCAACTTCATTAGTAGGCGTGAAAAACCGAACTTTAAAATCAGCTTTATCAGATTTCATAAAAAAAGCTGTTTCTGAAAAACCAACCTTCTTTGCTATCTTTTTCATCTCTTTTTCAGTTAGCCCCTCAGAATTTAAGACAATTCCAGCAGGATTCCCGCCTTTTTTGGTTTTAGCAAATGCATTTACAGTATAGACTTTCATAATTATCTGGAAAATAGCAATATTTAAAATATGTTTGTGATTTCCTCTGGAATACCTAGTATCTTTGGGGTATTAGTGTAGCTTGGTCCATCACTCGTGGTTTGGGGCCATGAGACCCAGGTTCAAATCCTGGATACCCCATTTCTTATTTTCTTAAGTAAACAGTTCTTTTGCTGAATAACCAGGATTTGAACACACAGTCACTTTGTTCCTGTGCCACATGTGGGTGGAATCCAGGATACCTAATTTTTTCATTTTTTTGGCTTGTTTTAGGTTTAGATGTCTCAGATAAATATTTAAATACCCCAAGTTTCCAAGACATTAAAATGGCAAAAGATGTTCCTCAGTCAACAAAGAGGTTTGGAGCAAGATACGGTAGAAGGACAAAGCTTCAGTTCGGTCTCTTAGAGAGAGAGCAGAGGATGCTTCACAAGTGCCCTTACTGCAGCGACGTTAAAGTCAAAAGAATATCTGTTGGAATCTGGCAATGCAGGAAATGCGAAGCTAAATTCACAGGAAAGGCTTACAGCCCAGCATAATTTTAAAAAATGGTACTTTACAAATGTTTTCAGTGCAATAAAGAAATTGACGATGCTACCCTAAGGAAAAGGGTCAGGTGCATCTATTGCGGCTCAAAAATGCTTTATAAGCCAAGGACTACCACAACAAAAGTAAAGGCTAGATGATAACAGCAAAGCTTGTTGTGACAGATAATATTGAGGGTATCTATAAGGTTTTCTTGGCAGAGAAGCTTGAAAGCAAAAGGGCAAAGTGCACAGTCAAATTAGGCAAAGATTTAGTTTTTGAGGTGAAAGCAAAAGATCCCACAAGCATGAAAGCTTTCATGAATTCCATTCTGAATGTGATTGAGATTTACAGTAAGATAAAATGAAAAAAGAACTAAAAGACAAGATTGAGCAGCTCCAGAACCTAGAGCAGAATATTAATTCAATAATTGCGCAAAAACAGCAGTTCCAGTCACAGCAGCTGGAGATTGAAAATGCGCTTTTGCAGGTCGAAGAGACAGATAAGGTTTTTAGGATAATAGGAAGTGTCATGGTCGCTTCCACAAAAGATAAGACAAGGCAGGAACTTACTGAAAAGAAAGAAATCGTAGAACTTAGGCTTAAAACCTTGGAAAAACAGGAAGACAAGCACAGGAAACAGGCAGGAGAGCTGCAAACAGAAGTAATGAAAGAGATGAAATGAAATGTCACAGGTTGAAGATGTAATTGAAGTTCTTGCAGAGCTTATTGATGATAATACCGTCCCAAAAAACGTTAAGATGCATATTGAACAGATAGTTTCAGCACTGAAAGGGAAAGAAGAAATGTCACTAAAACTAAACAAGGCACTAAGCCTTCTTGATGAAATTTCTGATGATTCAAACATACAGCCTTACACAAGGACGCAGATATGGAATGTTGCGTCAATGCTTGAAAGCCTTGGCTAGCTAATTTTTGACTTTATCTTTGATTCGTTTTTTCTAAGGTTAATTGTATTTACTATTCAATCAACATATATTTAAAGTAGTTAAGTGATAAAAACAAATATGGCAAAAAAATCATTTTTATTGCTTGCACTATTTCTAATCTTTTTTCAACTATCGGTTAATGCAGAAAACTGCCAAACTGATGATGACTGCAATGTAAATAGCTATTGTGCATCTGGTGGTATATGCCATTTATCAATAGAACTAGATTGCGATAAATCTTACTATTATAAAGATGCTGATTCAGACAATTTTGGAAATGTAAACATTAGCAGATATGCATGCACTAGGCCTTCAGGTTATGTAGCTAATAAGTTGGATTGCAATGATAACAGTAATGTTGTATCTCCTACAGCATACGAACTTTGTGATAACTTAGATAACGACTGCGATAATTCAATAGATGAAGGCTGTAATCTCTTTAATCCAGGACAATATTTTTCATCTGCAACAGGTTTATTGTATTATGGAACATGGAGCAATTATGTTCTTGCTGGAGATCAGGATAGCGCAGGGTTACCTGTAAAATATTCTACAACTGGAAATTCAAAACTTACTTTTAAAATAAAAGGCAATAAATTTGTTTTTAAAGGATTTAAAGGAACAGCATATCAGGGACAGATGTTTGGAAAAATAAAGATTTGTATTAATGAGCAATGCAGTATTTATGATACTTACTTGAGTGGAATTATAAACCCAGAAAGATATTCAATAACTTTTTCAAATCTAAATTCAGGCATAAATAATATATTAATTAACAATGAAGCCAATAAATTGGCAATTTTTGAAGGGTTTGAGGTTTATGGATCAGTATGTGGAAATGCAATTCCTGAAGATGGAGAGCAGTGTGATGATGGCAATAATATTAATACCGATTCATGTTTAACTACATGTAAGATTGCAATGTGCAATGATGGGTTTGTCCAAGCAGGTGTTGAACAGTGTGACAATGGTCCAGGCATGGCTGATCAATGTTTTCCTTCATATGGTACAAGCTGCACCTATTGTTCTGAACAATGCAGCCTAATTGAAATTATTGGTCCAAAATGTGGAGACAAATTTATACAGCAACCATATGAAGAATGTGATGATGGAACTGAAATTAATTCGATTCTGGAGTGCCCATATGGAACACAGACTTGCATTTTATGCAATTCTGAGTGTAGATTAAACAGTGCAATTGGTACATACTGCGGTGATATGGTTGTTAATGGAAGAGAGACATGCGATTCCTGGGCAGCAGATTGTATAATTAACGGATATGGTGGTTTGAAATCTTGCAAAAGTGATTGTACAGGATACAGTGAGTGTATCCCAAACCAGGGTTGCGGGGATGGAAGATTGCAGGGAAATGAGATGTGTGATGACGGAAATAACAATGGTTTAGATGGATGCAGCCCTATATGCATCACAGAATCTGGCTGGATTTGCCAAGATAATATCTGCACAAGAAACACATGTGAAAGAGAAGGAAAATGTGGTAATTATCCAGATTGCTCAGAAAAAAAGAGTTTTTATGAAGATCTGGACAGTGATGGATATGGAAACCCTCAAAAAATAAAAACTGAATGCATGAAACCAGAAGGATATGTAAATAACAGCCAGGACTGCGATGATGAGAACCGTTTTAACCATCTGGGAAACAATGAAATATGTGATGGATTGGATAATGACTGCAACATGCAAATTGATGATTCCCTGAAACTTCCATTCTGCTATTCAATTAATTCAAAATACAGTCCACTCGGAGTTTGCATGGAAATGAAAACTACCTGTAACACTGGTGTTTTAAGCTGTGAAACCAATGAGAAATACGTGGTTGAAGAGACAAAAGACAACTGTGATGGGCTGGATAATGACTGTGATGGAACTACAGATGAAGAATGCGCCTGCTCCCCGGGAGAAAGCAAAGATTGCGGAACAAATATTGGTGAATGCAGTCACGGGAAGCAGGAATGCAAAACAGATGGGACATGGGGAGATTGTATTGATGAAATAAAACCTGCTGCTGAAACATGTGATGGGTTAGACAATGACTGTGATAATTATGTTGATGAAGATGTAAAAGAAGAATGCCTTCTTGAAGGATGTCCAGGATATAAATTATGCAAAAATGGGAAATTTGATGAATGCTTTGCTCAATGTTCTGATAAATCTACTGTAACTATGGAACTTGATCAATATGACCTAAAAAACATGATGGATGAGGCAAAACTAGCTCAAAGTGAAAAAAGCCAAGCATTAAAAACACTTTCAGAAGTGGAACAAAGCACAAATTTCCAATATCAGACAGGTAAGACCAGGATAAGCAGCACACTAGAGACGGATAAGTCAATCAACGGGCTTGAATATACACTTTATATCCCAAAATGCCTTTCTCCTTATCTAAGCCAGATAAAATTTGACAATCCTAATTATACAATAATAAAAGAAGACCCGATAATAGCATGGCACTTTGTTGAAGTAAAGGATAGGATTGACTTAAGTTATGAAGTGGATGGCAGGATATCTGAGCAATGCATGGAAAAGATTAAGGGACTTCCTATTGCAGATTTTATTGGCAAGGCTAAAAAGAAATTTGATCCAAAAAGCCTGATTTTGCCTCTTTGCATAATTGCTTTGGCTCTCATCATAACATTCATGCCAAAAAAAATGCCAAAAAAGAATGTAACAGAAAAGGACTATGAAGAGGATTTTATACAAAAGCAGAGAGAAAAATACTCTAATCAGGTAAAATCTATGGGTTTCAAATCAAGACAGCAGGCAGAGCATTATCTGACTGAACTTGGTCTTGGAGAAGAAGACAAGGCAAACATATTAGATAAATTAAGATTCTAAAAAAAACTATGTAATCCTATTCTTTTTTTTTAGATACTTTAACCTTGCTTTTTATTGCTGTTGAATTAGGAATATGTATAATATCACCATTCTTTGTCTTGATTCTGACCTGAAGGAGGTCAAAGCCAAGCAATTCTCCTTTGATGTTGTCTATCTCTACATGGTTTCCTTCTTTTAGGTCTTCCCTGGAATACAAATAGACACCAGCTGAAAAATTAGGTATGAAATCCCTGACTGCCAGGTAGAATGAAACTATAAAAACAAGCAATACTAAAAATGAGATTACTGTAATCACTGTATTTGCAAGTCCAAGCTGTTCAAGGGCTGCTAAAAAGCCTATCACATAAATCAAGTAAGCTGCAATTGTGCTGATAAGCTTATCCGCATTTATTTTCAGCCCAGCTTCCCTTATAGCCTTGTTTATCTCAACTTCCTTTAAAACCTTAAACAGGAATTTTTCAACAATCTTTCCTAATATAAACCCACCTAGGAGCAAAACTACAGCAAAAAAAAGCCTTATTGCTGACTTGTTCAGGTTATCTATTAATGGAATTATAAACATAACTATACAAGGAATAAATACTATTTAAAAAACTATTGGGAAAAAACTAATTCTGGCATTATTTGATTTTAATTCCGGTAATCAATTCAACTATATTGTTTCCATTATTACTAAATGATCTAAATTCTATACCTTTTGACCTTGCAAACTTCTTTGCTGCAATAGTTGCAGTATGGGAAATATATGAACTAGAGATAAGAACCAAATCATAGCCACTCAAAACAGCAGGCCTTTTTTCGATTATTCTTGTTTCATAAAAATCCAATTGTATTCCATTATGGTCTTCAGGCAAATGTGAATCCATCAGTTCTTTTATTTGCTGATAACGTCCTCTATATTTTCCTCCTACAACAGCAATGCTTCTCCTGTCTAGGTAATTTTTTGGCAAGGTTTCTGCGTTTTGTGTTGCCTCCATTAGCAATGCTTCATTTTCATCTTTAAAAAGCAGGCTTACTAATCCCTGATATGGATTTTTTGAATTTTCAAACTTGATAAATTCCTTATGCATGCACCCGCCCGGCAGGCTTTCAATGTACTTATTGAATAATCTAGAATCCTGCAAAATCTGCCTTATCACTTGAGTGCCTTTTAATGCTTTCATATCTTCTATAAATCTTTCAAAAACTGTATTAGTTTCTTTAAGTGTGTTTACGGCTTTCCTGAATCGTGCCTTATAAATTTCAGCAAGATCTGGAATATTATCATAAAAATTATATGCATCAATTACATCTTGCCTATCCTGAAAAATTGCATACAATGTGTCACTATATTTTTTTCTAACTGTCAGCTCCTTAAAAGAATCTGAAATCTTGCTTAATCTTGCAACCAGTGTATTTCTGTTTCCTATTTCAAAACCATCTAATTTGTTCTCATCTGCATTCCTTAGGGCGTGCCGTATTCCTTTTAATTCCTTGGCCTCTATATCAAAAAATGCAAGGTCCAAAGCAAGTCTAGCTTTATTGAGTTGCCCGTGAGCCTGGTATAAAAAATAATCACCTAAAATTATCTGGCTGTTCAAATGATATAAAGCATCCAAAGCCTTTTCGCTGTTTTGGTCGCTTAATATCAGTTCAGGGTTTTCAAGCAAAAACTTTTTTTGCTCTTTGTTTTTAAGCAGATACAGGTGCCTTGAAAGAGGGATACCAGAAACCCTAAGCTTAGAATAATTTTCAAAAAATTCAAGAAATTGCGCAGGGCCAGAAGATCCCCTTGAAACTTCAAAAATTTCAATTAGTTCTCTGTTCAAAACACCAAAAGCATCTAATCTTTTATCTTTAGGAACTCCTTGCAAGAACAATCTTACGGTCTTTTCATATCTAATTTCTGTGCTTTCCTGTTCATATTCCTTCTTAATCCTTTTAATATTTCCTGCAATGCTTTCAATTTTTCCAAACCTGTCTCCTTCAAATAATTTTAAAATGTCTAGCCAGCTTCCTTCAAGTTCCCAATAATTTTCATAAACAGACTCAATTATTTTTATTGGCTCAATAAGGATATTTCCGCTATACATAAAATAATCAAAAATTATTTTTTCATCCTTAAAGAAAGGATGGGAGGATCTTTCAATAAACTCCTGCAAATCAATAATGAAGTATTGCGCAGCTTTAGGGCTGTTATATATGACATCTTTTATCCTGTCAAGAACAATCAAGCCATATTTTATTCCTTTTAAGCTAAAAAGCAGTTCAAACATAGTTTCCCATGGCAGGAATTCTGATGCAACTTTTGTTTTAATCATGTCCTTTGCGTTATCTATCTCCAGTCTTACCATTCCTTCTATATCTGTTACCTTTCCCCTGAATTTCAGCCTTAATTCATCTCCTAGTTCTTCAAACAAATCAGAACATTCACTAAATCTCTCTTCTGCTCTTTTTTCCATAACCTGAATGTACTCTTCTGAGATTGGATTGCCATTTCCTATGTTATATTTTGTCAGAATAGCTGGGATTTCAGAAGTCAAATAGCTGAAGTACAGGTCTTCAAGCGATTCGACCTGGCTGATAACCTTTTCAATTGTTTCAAGCTTTGGAGAACTAAATATAGAATGCATCCCTCTTTTTATTTCTTCAAATGGGTAATCATATTCTGATGCTCCTAAAATCAAGCTGATAATCCTGGAACTGATTAATGGAACATACTTGTTATCAACAATATCCTCTAATTGCCTAAGGTTTTGAAGCATTTTTTCATTCAAAAACTGGCTATATTTAAACTTAAGTGAATAAAGCTTAAAAAGGACTAAAAAATCAATATTTATATGGACGTGCGTGATAAATATATCCAGGCAGGAAGCATAGCTTCTCAGGCATTGAAATATGGATGCAATCTGATAAAAGTAAATGAATCGCTTCTAGATGTAACTTTAAAAGTTGAAGAAAAAATCATTGATTTAGGAGGAGAATTTGCTTTTCCTCCCCAGGTTTCATTAAATGAGACAGCAGCTCATTATTGCGCTGAGCCAGATGATGAGATAAGGTTTAAGAAAGGGGATTTAGTAAAGCTTGACGTTGGCGTGATGATTGACGGTTACATTGGAGACAATGCAGCAACAGTTAACCTAGGGGAATATGAAAAACTTGTTGAAGCAAGCAGAAAAGCGCTTGATAATGCATTAAAAATAATAGAGCCAGGGCTAGAAATCGGAAAGATTGGAAAAACAATTCAGGAAACAATAACCGGATATGGATTCTCTCCGGTGAGGAACCTTTCAGGACATGGATTAAATCAATATATCTACCATGACAAGCCAAGCATACCCAATGTGAACACTAATGACAAAACCTTATTGAAAAAAGGCCAGGTTATCGCAATAGAGCCTTTTGCATCTAGTGGCTCAGGGACAATCTATGAAACAGGGCAGGCTAATATCTTTTCACTAAGGGCAAAAAAACCAGTAAGGAATGTAATAACCCGGGAAGTATTAGCAGAAATACTGAAATACAAAAACATGCCATTTACGACTAGGTGGCTAACACAAAAAATTGCCTTGCCAAAAGTAAATTTTGCTTTAAGGGAAATGATACATCAGGACATGCTGAATGTATATCCTCCGCTTCCAGATACAGGGAAAGGATACATAAGCCAGGCAGAACACACGATAATTGTGGATGATGAAGTTATTGTGACAACGAAGACTTAGCATTTCCCATATATTATTGTTTATATATATCAACTTATAGAAAAGGAATGTTTCTATGAAAAAAAACATTTATCTGAACATATTTTTGTGTCTTGTAGCCATATTTTGCTGCGTACTATTTCTTGAAATCTTATTAAGATTGACTGAATCAATCCCTACTTATGTGCCAACAGTTATTTACGCTGTAGACTATACTCATAATAACTCACATATACATAGAGATTCACTTATTCCAGGCTTAAAGATTGAATTAGTTCCTAATATTAATTCACACTGGCAGAAAGTTGATATAAATACCAATTCTATGGGTGTTCGGGACAAGGAATATTCCTTAAATAAGCCAAATAACACCTTCAGAATAATTGGGCTTGGGGATTCAGTTACTTTTGGTGCTATGATAGAAGAGGAAGACACTTTCTTAAATCTGCTAGAAGAAAAATTAAATAACGAACATAATTATTCTGTTGAAATCATTAATGGAGGTGTAAGTGCATATAACTCAATACAGGAATTCATATTGCTAAAGAACAGGCTTATTAAGTATAACCCGGATATGGTAATCCTAAACTTTTTCCAGAATGACTATGATACTTTAAGCATAGTAAAGATTGCGCAATCTGAAGAAGAAACATCTAATCCTATTATAGCTTTTTCAGATAAGGAAATTCTGGCACTTAATTTAAAAGATTTTTCCCCATTTTCAAGCAAAATTAATTATTATTTTTTAGTCCATTCTGCTTTTTATAGGTTCATGAACATGAGAATATATGACTTATTCAGCAAAATAAACCCTGACTACTATGTTCCTAAGGGTTATCTTTACTTGAATGGGATAGATACAATAGCAGGCAACAAGCATGCAATCCTTAGTCTTATAGATTATTCCAAAAAAAAAGGATTTCAGCTGATTATAGTGATTCACCCAAATTTAGAAGACAATGATAATAATGATAACTGGATTAGGGAAGTGCCAAAAAACCAATATAGTGTTCATACGTTAGATCTCTATCCTGTATATAGATTAACAAATCAGAATATGTCAAATTTTAGAGTGCTTCAAAAAGATACAATCCATCCTAATGCAAAAGGAAACAAATTGATTGCATCAGCTATTTTTGAATACATAAACAAAGAGAAATTAATGCCTGAAAAAATATCATAATTAAACTGTCATTTTTTTTGTGCCAATTTTTTTTCAATCCTTTTTAGCCTTTCATGCATGTCTTTTAGCATCTCATATTCTTTCTGGTCAAGTATCAAATCCAGCCTGTCCTGGTTGAAATCAACAATATCTTTCTCAACAAGGATCTCCTGCTGCTTTCTTTCTATCTTTGCAGCCCTATTCTGGCTCATCATGATTATAGGGGCCTGGAATGCTGCCATCGAAGACAAGATAAGATTAAGGAGGATGAATGGATATGGGTCCCATCCCCTGTTGCTAAGCCAGATTATATTTGTCATTATCCACCCAACTAAAAAAATGCCAAACATTATTATGAATGCCCATGAACCACCAAACTTTGCAACACTATCAGCAATTCTTTCTCCAAGCGTTAGGTTATTCTCATGGAAATAGAACTTCCTCTTGTCAAATATGAATCCCATCTCTTTTAGCTTGCCCTCAAGATCCTTATGTAAATCTTCAATCGTTACTTCTTCTTTTTTAATCTCTTTTGAAAGCTCAGTTTCGCTTGGCATAATGGTTAATTTAGAAATCGAAGTATATATATTTTTTTAAAAAAACTATTAAAAAATTTATTTGAGCTTTTTTATTGCTAATTCAACAGAAAGCATATCTTCGGTGCCATTTTTCATATCCCTTAGCTTCACTTTTCCTTCTTCAAGCTCTTTTTTGCCAACAAATATTACATAAGGTATGCCGTAAGCATTTGCAAAATCAAGGTTCTTTGATATTCCCCTTTCCATCATGTCATAATCTGTTTTTATCCCGGCTTTTCTCAATTTCTGCACAATAGGGATGCATTCATCCCTTGCTTTGATTGGTATAACATAAACTTTTGTGACTGATTTTTCTTCAGGTTTCTGCCTCTCTTTCATCGCTTCAACAATGACTTCTATGCCAAAAGAGCATCCTGTTGCAGGTATTATCTTATCTGTGCCCTGAAGTTTCCCTATAAGTTCATCATATCTTCCGCCACCAGCAGCACTGCTTGTTATCTCTGAACCTTTTAAGAACACTTCATAAATTGGGCCAGTGTAATAAGCAAGCCCACGGGCAAGAGAAGGCAAAAACAAAATGTGTTTCAATCCATAGCTTTTTGCATAATTCAACAAATCTTCTATTTCCTTCACTCCTTCCTTTCCAACATCGCTCTTAATTTTTTCCCTTAGGTTATCAAGCGTATCCTTATTGCTCTTTTCTGTCCTTATAAGGGAAATAATACTATCTGAAGTCTTTTGATCAAATCCGTTTGAGATTAGTTCTTCTTTTACTCCTTTTTCCCCGATCTTTTTTAGCTTGTCAATGGAGACTATTGCAGCTTCCTGTTTTTTTTGCGGTATCTTCAAGTCTTCAAGAATTCCCATGAGTATTTTACGGCTGTTGAATTCAATCACAATACCAAAGCCAAGCCTTGTAAAAACTTCTTCCATTACAGCCATTGTCTCTGCATCTGCAATGACATCAGAACAGCCAACAATATCTGGGTCAAACTGCTGAAATTCCCTATACCTTCCTTTTTTTAATGGCCCATCCCGAAAAACCTGGCCTGTGACATATTTCTTGAATGGCATCTTAAGTTCAGGGTTCATTGCCATAAATCTGGAAAATGGAACTGTTAAATCAAATCTAAGTCCAAGTTTTCTTTTCCCGTTATCCTCTGTTATGAAAATCTCTTTCATAGCATCTGATTCTTCTCCTGCTGCATATTTCGCTGCCAAAGTCTCATATCTCTCAAGGATAGGGAGTTCAATAGGGCTGTATCCATATATCTCAAAAACCTCTTTTATTGTATTTATTATCCTGTCTCTCAATATTTTCTCTTCCGGTGGAAAATCCCTAACTCCTTTTGCAAGTTCCATTTTTAATCATTCACTCCTTAAGCGGCCAAAATGGCCTTATTAGCCCTGATTCAAACAGGTCTTTTTTCCTGTAGTTCATCTCAAGCTTTTCATCTTTCATTATTATCATTCCCTTAAAATGAAGCGCAAAAACTACGCGCTGCAAAAAATCAGGAGGAACTTTTATTTTTGTTGCCAATTCTTCCATAGTCTTTGGCTTCATCACTTCCTTTAGTATGAGGTATTCTATAGGTGGAAATTTTTCAGGTTCAAGATAAAATGTGAAATTAATAAGGTATGACTCAATATCATTTCTTGGGCTGTTTACTATAGGCATGTTTTCAACTTTTAGGAACTTATTTACTTTTTCGCGGTCATTTGCAAGGTAATCCATAAGTATTTGCCCAATAAGTCTTTGGCCTCCGTTTAGGTATAGCCTTGAAAATATCTTCATGTATTCAAAATACCTTTTTGTGAAATTATGCTCATCTTTCACTTCTGAAAATATCCTGCACCTTTCCTTATATGCATTCAGTATGTGCATGTTTTTTGTAAGGTCATAGTAAATCTTAAGTGAGTACCACTGGCATAAAGCTTCCTCAAACCATTCGATATACATCTGCTCCTTGTTCTTGTTCTGGGACAGGCATGAATGCAGCTGCTCGTGTATAAGAAGTATAGGAGTAAAAGATGAGACTCGCTTATTTATGAAATAAATTCCTGCGTCTTTCTGTCCTTCAAATATTGTAACTGAGCTGGCTCCTTTTGCTTCAAACCCTTCTAAACCTTGTGGAAAAGAATTTTCCATAAAAACGCTTCTTGTCTTAAAATCCATTCCTAATGTTTTTTTGACTTCTTCCCTTATCTTTGGAAGCATGTCCCTCCAAAGCTTTTCATCAAATTGCCTGGGTGTTGTTTCAAGCTCTTTCTTCAGCTTTTTTATGTCTTCTTTCAGTATAGTATTGAAAGCCATGACATTATTTGCCCTGATAAGGTTCTTTAGCTTCACATCACTTGCTTCTGAATACTCATTCTCTTCTTTGAAGTGTTTCTCTATCACTTTGTAAAAACTTGGCTTGTAATATGTTAAACTGGAACGAAAAAAAGCGTCTTCAATTACCCTAAGTTCTGAAAGGTTTATCATTTCACTTACCAAGATAAGTTTTTTTATATAGTTTTTGAATATTTTCTGAAAATGAGTATTCTGCTGATGCTTCTGCAAGAAGTGAGATAGTATCATATATCTTGATTTTTACATCAGATTGCTTTAGAATCAAAGGCAGTTCAGTGCACCCAAGTATGACAGAATCACAGCCTTTTTTTAAAAAAGTGTTGATGATATCAATTAATTTCTCTCTGTCACTCCTTGATTTTTTTCCAGACAGGATATTTGTTATTATCTCAGTTATTTTTTCCTGCTGCTCAAATGTTGGAACTTCATATGAAGGCAATCTTTTTTGGAATTCAGATGATTTTATTGTTTGATTTGTACCAAGTATACCTATTTTTTTTGAATCAATATTTGAGCATGTAACATCAAATATGTTTAGAAAAGGCAATTTTAAGCTTAAAGAAGGAAAAAAGGTATTTGCGCTGTTGCAAGGGCATACTATGAAATCTGAGCCTATTCTTTCCAGCTTATCAATTCCTTTTTGCAATGAATCCAAGACAGCTTTTTTATCAACATCTCTTATTATTTCAGGAAGCGGAAGGTTATATATGTAGATATCAGGATAATCATAATCATTAACAAATCCATATTCTTTTTGAAATATCCTGATAATTCTAAGGTAGAACTCAGCAGTGGCTTCAGGACCCATTCCTCCAAGTATGCCAATAGCTTTCTTGATGGCGTGAATCCCCAGGCTGGTTACTGGAATTTAGCAGTATATTTTTTTTAGAATTATAACTAGTTAAGCGTCCAATGAATACAACCATAAGATTGGTTACTTATCATTTTAATTTTGGAAGGTTTATGTTATATTTAATTGTTTGTATAAACTATTTTTAATGTATCCTTATTTGGAACCAACAGCAAAGTATTTTTTAAATCCATTTTTTCTAAATACGGAAGTTGCATGTTACTAAGCAATAAAGTGTAATCTCTAATTATCTGAAACCCGTCATAAGGCAAGGCTTTGTCTGTACGCCTCTTATGTCCTGCAGGTATCAATAATTTCCCATTTGCTGTGAGTTCATAACCTAATGCGCTAAATGAAACAGCACTTCCTTCAAATTCAGAATTTGCACATGTTTCAAGGTTTGCCACATTTTCTGGAAATGAAAGAATTCCAAAAGCAGATTCCTTTAATCCCTCTTCAAGAACCGCACTTTTAAAAGGATCATTTTTTGTTAGATGAAAATAGATATCTTGGCTTGGAAGCGTGTATGTTTTTTTATCTATTGTCAGATCACTTGGACGAATCTTTTTGTACAATTCCAGCAACACTTTTAAATTATTCATTAATTAACTACTCATTAGTAGTATTTATAAATATTTCGCTTTTTTTCATCTACTTGCTAAGAAATCATTATATATCAATAAGACATGATTAATACAATGGAAATAAAAAACATCGGTAGCTTAAGATGGAAAGATTATAGGGCTCTAAGGCTTGACGCATTAAGGTCCTGCCCTGTATTTTTTGGAAGCAGCTACAATGATGAGCTTAAACTAACTAAAAAAGATTGGGAAAATAGGCTTAAATCAGATACATCAGAAAGTCTGTTTGCTCTCGATGAAAACAATAATCTGATTGGGATGATAACGGCACTCTATAACCAAAAAGAGACACAAGATCATGTTTCAACAATTGTTTCTTTTTATGTAAAAGAAGAGCATAGGGGAATAGGCATTGGGAAAAAGCTCCTAAAAGAACTTATTGCAAAGATAAAAGAAAAAAAGCATATCAAAAAAATAAAAATCCAGGCAGCAAAGATAAATATTGGTGCAATAAAATTATATGAGAAATTTGGTTTTAAGACGGTAGGGATACTAAAAAAAGAGATTAAAATCAATGGGAAATACTTTGATGACCTTCTAATGGAAAAACTGTTTTAATCTTATTTTCATGGAAGTTTTATAAAATAAACAAGAAAATATGAAAAATGGCTAAACAGCCATTCAAGCTAATTATTTTTTCTTAGCAGTTTTTTTAGCTGCTTTCTTTACAGGCTTCTTTTTTACAACTCTGCTTTCCAATTTTTTTACTTCAGTTACCAGTTCGTTTACAAGGACCTGGGCATCTTTCTTAACCAGTTTTCCTTTTTTTACCAGCTCATCAGCTGCTTTTTTTATCTTATCTCTGTTTTTGTATGCAAGTCCTGCTGCAACACCTGCTGCTGCAACTCCAAGGCCAAGCAAGAAAAATTTTTTAACGCTTTGTTTCATCAAAACACCTCTTAGTAAGCCTACTAATAAATCCAGCCTTTAAATATATTTTGATTTAAAGAAATAATTGGATAATAATATAAACAAAAGTCAAAACTAAAATAATCATGTATATCCCAAAAAGATATGGTGAATCAAAATCTGTTACTTGCCCATTCTGTTCAAAACCAGCGCTTTCAAAAAACAAGCAAAAGATTCCAGTTTGCCAAAGCCACGCTAATGAAATACTTCCAGATATAAAATGCACATGCGGAAGCTATCTAGATTTAAGGGAAGGGAAATTTGGCCCATTTTTTACCTGTATCAATTGCGGCGCTTTAAACTTTAACAAAGGGATGGAGATGCTTTCCATCAATAAATTCAAGGAGCAAAAGGAAAAGAAGCCAGTTGAAGCTGCAAAAGAGCCAAACCAGAAAAGCAGCATTATTTCTGATTATGGAAAATACAAGGATTTTGATTATGGGATTGAATAAAATTTAGTTTTCTTTAAATATAAGCTTATTTGACCAGCTAAAATGGATCTTGAAAAAAGGTTAAACCAATATGTAGCTAATCTTCCAGATAGTTTCACAAGAAATCATGTTTCACTAAGTAAGATAAAAAATAGCAAAAGAGTTAAAGTAAAAGTTAGAAAAGAAGAAAAAAATTATGAGACTATACTTAGTCAAACAGAAGGAGCAATTCTTGCATATCTAATGTTAAATGGTCATGGTTCTGTAAATTCAATGACAAAGGAAATCTATGGATTAGATGAGGAAAAAACATCTATTAAAACACATCTGATGGAAATAAAAAGAAAAATTGGCGAAGAAAATAGGGTTATTAGCGGCTCAGTACTTGAGGAATATCTTTTTTACGGCATAAAAACCTTTGAATTAAATGGCGTTAAATATGATCCTTTTGAGAGAAAAATTTCAAAAGACGGAAGAGAAATTGCATTAAGCGATCAGGCTGGTATAGTTATGGAATATTTTATTTCAATGAATGGAAAAATTGTAACTTATGATAATATTCAGGCTTTTGCAAAAAATAGAATTGGAAAAAGACTAAAAAACATAGGTATTCTTGTGAGCGAAATAATGAATGAATTTAATTATGTAAATAGGAGTGAATTTATGCAGAGGACTTCAGAATATGCTGAAAGAATAGTCATTGGAAAATTAAAACCAAAAGGAATTAAATTTGGAGACTACAGATATGATGAAAAAGAAGGGATAATCTATAAGTTAAATGAGGACAATACTCCAATTTTCCTTACTGAAAATGAAAATATTGTCATGAACATATTGGTTGGAAGGAAAAAAGAGCCAGTAACAACAGATGAATTGAAACTTGCAGTTTATGGAAAAAGAAGAGGCGTAAATGTAGCAAGGTATATAAAAAATATTAAAGAAAAACTTGGAGACAGTCATTCAAAGCAGGAATTTATAAAAACCATTGGAAATGGTGAAGGCTACATGCTTAGAACGTATTATGATAAGTTAAATCATTCATAATTTCTTAATTTCTTATAATAATTCATATATTTCTCTTTTATTTTTTCTCTGAGGGTTTCATCATCAATTGGCTTTAGCAACTCATCAACATCAACTTTTGGATATTTAATAAGTTCAGATGTAAATTCCCTACCAGCTTCTTTTGCGCCTAACTGAATTCTTTTTGCAGGTTCCTTTCCAAAATTCTTTATTGCAGGAAGTTTTGTAATTGCATTAGCGCCTGCTTTCAGAAGCATAGGTATCTCTTCAGTCTTATCAGGCCAGCTGCCTGCAATTATCACAAGCTTTGGAAATTCTATCCTGGTTTTTGCAATCCACTCAATATAATATTCAGTTGTTGGACCTGGAAGGTTCATAGCGCCTTCATGAGGCACTAACCTATAGAAATTAATCCTGTCAATATTCCATTTATTTATTATTTTAACAAGCTCTGGAAAGTCATCTATGCTTTCACCAAGCCCGATTATTATTGTGATTGACTTCTTGATGTTAAATTTATCAGCTATGGCAAACATCTTCTCGATCTCATCAATAGGCTTATCAGGGACAATATCAGGCCTTATCTTCCAGTTTACTGTTTCAACAGTTCCTGTTACCCCTTCAATATATGGCAAAAGTTCCTGTATCTGTTTTTCCCTTAGTGTGCCAAGATTAAGCCATTGCTTCTTTCCGGTTATCTTGAATATGCCTTCCAGCACGTCTTTCAGATCTTTTGTGTTCCAGGAAGCAATTCCTGCAGAGACAAATCCTATCTCCCAGTTGCATATTCTGCATATCAAAGCTTCAGCCAGGATTGATTCAAGCCTTCTTCTTGCCTGTGCAGGTTTTTTTATTTGATCCTTGATTGTATACATAAAACAGAACTTGCAGGTAGGCTTTGCACAGAACCATGAGATGAATATGGCACGTTCAAACCATGTTATGGGTGGGAAGTTTTCACTATAAGTTTTGGATGCTTTGGTTAGGATGTCCATTTTACTTTGGTAGAATTAAGTTGTTTTTAAGGTTATTTACTATTAACTTGTATTGATTCAGCGTATTCTAATTGAGTCATTGCATACATGTTTTCCGAAGCAGAGATATAACCTAATTCTTCCAGTAATGATAATTTTAGCCTAATTGCATCAATTCCACCAGCTTTAAATTCTACATTCCAGACAGGATGCCATGAATTTTGATTAATCAAGTAAACAGCTTCTGTCAATAGTGGAATCTCCTCAGCTGAGGTATATGAGCTGAAAATCTTATTAGTATCTAACTTTTTTAGATTAAGGTAATGCTCCTTTGAAAAATGCTGTTCCCACATATTTTTATGAATTGGGTTAGCTTTATACCTTAGGTGAGCAGTTTCATGCACCAGATATCTTTCTACAATCTTATCAGGTTCCAAAATGACTTTTCCAGTTTGTAAATCAGTTTTTGCAATTTCTTTGCCAAAAAGATGATACCCAGATAATTCAAATCCTTCTATCATTTGAAAATTAGTCGAATACAGATAACTGTTTGACATAGCATTATTATGCGCCTCTTCTAATTCAGTCAAATTTGCCACAGTTGTATATCCTGTTATAGGCACCTCTAAACTTAATTCTAACTTTTTTTCTAAATGCGAATTGGTATAACTATCCGCAACAACAGGGTTTGTAGCTGTAATTAGTGTTAAGGCTATAGCTCCGCATATTGCTAATTTGTAAAATGTATGCATTTAGGGCAAAAAAATGCATTCTCTATTTATAAATCTTACTACGTTTTAGTAACAATTATGGGTCAACAGAGAGATAACAACATACTTCTCCGTTTACACATGCTTGATCATTCCCTAAATTTAATGCTGTTTGATATCCGTTGGTTATTGAAGTATCACATGCAGGAAGACCTCTGCTTGGACCACAATTTGGACAGACATTTGTGCAAGTTCCTGGCGCACAAGGAGCACCGTTAACATCATTACAATGGTGTTTTCCATCCGATTGTATAGCACACACTTGTCCAACTGGGCAATTGCTACAAACACCCCCAATCTGAGGCTGTTGACCAACAGGTTGTTCTACAGGAGGAGCTGAAATTGAATTAACCTGACAACATTCTGCACCTACTTTACACTTTCTGAAATCATTTTGGTTTTCAAAAATAACTGTACCACCAGACGAGCCACAGGTATTTCCAGGTACACAAGCAGCCATTTTTGCGCCTTGTCCAAGTTCTAAATAGCCACATAAATCACCTATCTCATAACCAACACTTTGCTGGTAATATATACAGCAGTCATAACCTGGCTCACATGTTCCATATTCACTATTTGTGCTGATAATATTTTGACTATTGCAAAGCCCGCTTTTATAACATAGTCCTCTTTCAGTCTCATATGCTCCAAAACCACATCTTCCATTTGCAGAATTTGGACCGCCTGTAGCTGGTTTTTTAAGTGGATCAATTTCGCAAAGCTCACATGCAGAATCTGAAAAATATCCCGATGAGGCAACATCAAACGTTTCCTTACATTCGTATACTGCGTTTGTAAATGCTGCTTGAGTCTCAGTGCAGGAACTCAAAAACACAATGGCAACTAAACTCAAAATAATTGAATAGTACGTTTTCATTTTATCCTCACTGACAAGTATATTTTACGTAAACAGGGCAAGCTGAAACAGTTCTTCCAAGGTATGATGTACAATGTGCATCCATTTCTGAAGTTAAACCTGTTGAAGATTTTCCATATCCACAGGATGTGCCTTCACCTTGAAAACATGCTCCTGGTAACAATCCTAGATTTCCTTTAACCTGATTTAATTTTTCAGTGAACAGGACAGAAACGTCTGAACATTGTGCATACGTTAAGCGATATTTTGAACATGTACAAATTTGCATACACTTTGGAAAATGTTGCTCTAATACTCTGTTTGCACAGTAATCATAACAACTTCCGGACACATCAACTTCAGGTACCAATCCAGTTATGCATCCCCCACATCTGGCTAGTCTGCAAAAATTTATTCCTCCAGTAGGTTGACAACAATCTGGAAGTGAGTTAGAATGGCCACAATCTACCGGTGCTGGTTCAAAATCCATTTTATCAAAATTGAATTCCCCAGTTTGGCACTCTGCTGGACAACTAACTTGTTGGTTTTGAGAAAGCACTATTTTTGTTGGATATTCATTAGAGGCAAAAACCTGAAAACCTAAAACAAGTATTATCAAAATAATTGCACAGCTTTTAAAAATATTTTTCATCATTTCACCTCATTAGGATATACTGCCATGAAGCAGTCGGGGTCTGATTGCTTTGTAATAGGATCAAGACATTTTGTACATTCATTATTTGCAGGTGTCCAATCAACCAAAGTTGGGACATTGTTAACTAGTGTACACCATTTAAATGTATCACAATATGCAGTTCCTAACATTTGCCTAGTGCAGGAGCAGTCTCCTCCATTTTCACTTGCTAAAATAAGTCCTGTGACTAAATCAAATTTGCAGGTCATACATTCACCACCCACAACTAATGTTTCACCTTCTGTTTCACAGACCATGCTTCCTTCTGCTGTTACACCTGTTCCTCTTATTGTTATTGCAGCTCTGCACGTTGCACAATAATTAAACCCTGGCGTAGTAAGGCTTCTTGAAGGACTTTTTACTGTGGCTTCTTCAAAGACTATATTAAATGGTTCCTTTGAAAAAAACCTATCAAATGGAGTTTCTATCATAAGGCGTGTAATTGCATTAGGGTTCAAATAACAATCTCCATTTTCATCTAGTACATCATTATAGTATGTGTCTATGCTTATAGCGTCAAACGGTGCTAGGCATGAATCACCATTATGGTGAAACTCTATTTCAATTATTTTTCCATCACCATCAGCATCAACCGTTTTTCCACCTACACATGACTTTTCATTATATCCTAAAATCATTTCATTTAATTCTTTAGATCCTGGCCAGCCATTTGCGTTATACTTTGCTTTTTCAAATGCTTCAGCTACTGACCCTTCAAAATCAGCAACTATTGCTGGACATATTCCACCTTCCATAATGTCTGTTAATAAAGGAAAGGCATCTTCCCTATACTTACCGATACATTCTTGAAAACTGATAGGATTAGGATCGCATCCCTTGGTGCTTTCTTTGCAGCAGCATCTTTCCCATATTTTTGCTTCTGAACTGCACATATCAGGATCATCACCAAATATGAAAGATTCTTCAACTTCCTGAACGCTTTCCCTAATTCCCCCTGGTTGGTTATCTAATGTAAGAAGATAAGCTGCTTTAGCGGGTATCGAAGCAACATTATCATTAAGCCAATAAAGATCGCTAATACCACCCATACCATCAGAAGCAGAGCCTTCACAATAAAATTCATTAAGTATATTCATACGAGCAGAATACATTTCGTCTGTTTCAGAAGGTCCTTTCTCAGGTTGAATCATTTCATATTTCTGCTTGAACAGATAAGGTGTCATCACGATGACTTCATTATCTACGCCGCTTCCGTCGCATCCGGTGACGATGGCAAATTTTGTGAAGTGGTCTGTCTTTGCAGTTGCTACACCATTTTCAATATCTGTCTCAAGACCCCTCCATATCTTTAAATCCTCATCCCACCATGCGATGGAAAGGGATTCAACTTTACTATTACCGGGAACATCATTAACATTAAACCTAATAGCTATTTCAACAGGCTTTGAAAATGTTGCTCCATCAGGAAGACCTTCATAGACAAGGTTTCCAACAACAATACCATTATTTAGACCGTCAAAATTCTTTTCAATCACTTTTATTCCCACAGAATCAATCAATGTTCCATCTTCAAATTCGACTTTAGTCCCTAATGGAACTTTTAGGTTTGCCCTGTTATCTGACGATACAATACTTAGCTCCTGAGTCTCATCTAAATCCTCAAATTGCCCTTTATCAAATGTGAATTCGATAGGTACTAACGTGAATTTTTTATTATCTTTTTTAGCTTCAATAGGATAGCTTACTTTGATAACAAGCGTATTGTCTTCATATTCAACAATTGCTGAAAGTTGAGCATCAACAAATTCATAACCCTGTTTTTTCATATTTTCATAAGGGTCAACCATGCATGTTTTTATCTCTGAATTAAGATAGCTTTCATAGCTTGGTTTATCTTTTTTATTCATTCCTATATCAATATTTGCCCTGACAACCATTGCTCTTGTGCATTGATCGAAATATGACTGAAAACTTACAAAAGAAACATCAGAAAGTTCAGTTTGCCCCTTTATAGTATCTTCATTCTGCACTCTTCTGAGTGTTAAAAAAGTTGCAACCATAATAACCAGTATAATCCCTATTATAACAAAAAAATTAGCTTGACCCTTTCTCATTTATTAATACCCCAATAGATTAACTGAATCATTAGTTTATAATATTTTTGTTTTATTTACATGATGTTTTTTTAATCAAAAAAACAACTTTTTAGTTTACTTTCTCACAACTTAAGTGTATAAGCTTTATAAATAAGATGAGATTTTTTGGCTCGATGAGGGTTAGGAAAGCAATAATTAGTGGGCTGATAGGTTTACTTGCAATTACATTGGTTAGCAGTCCAATTGCTTATGCCATACAGCTCTCTTCTGCAGAAAGACAAGCAGAATCAGTATATTATTACGTTGCTTCCTTGCCAACTTTAGAAAGCTATGTAAATGTTGTAACTGAGCCTGTGATATACTCTACAATTTCTGAAAAAACCGCTGAAGAAATACATGAAGAACTATCAGGTCTGGAGTATATTACAGATTTTCCTGAACTTACGTCTGCAGCTACAAAGGCTGCTGGAAAAGTTGATTGTGGAAGCTATGCAATTTATGCAGCATCTTTGCTTTATGAAAAGGGACATAATCCTTATGCGTTATATTTTACTAGTAATTCTGGCAAAGAGCATACAGTGGTGATATATAATGATGGGAAGGGCTGGGGTTCTATTGGCGGGCTTAGTTGGGATAACCAGCCACCTATCTATCAGACAGTTGGTGAACTGGCCCAAAAAATCTCAGAAGATGAAGCATCAAATGAAACATATGAAGGTTATTTCATGGATTTTATCTTCCAATTTTCACCTGAAGTTTATGAAGGCAAATACAAAATAGAATTGAAAAAATAAATTATCTTTCTAATTAAGGTCTGCAACCACCCCATAATATAGCAATCCATCCAAAACCTTTGCATTTTGGTTTTGATTCTGTTGAAGGACCTGAAGGTTCCAGGTTCCTTGGAATATATGGATCTATTGTTCCTGAATTTGCTGATCCTCCGCAGGCTTCGCTATCGACAGAAACACCATTATACCTATTTCCACCATATTCTGCACAGCAGCTCTCAATATTTGTTGTTTTAAATGCATTATAATCTAAGCTAGCAACAGCTGGGCATGGCTCCTTAACCTTTCCTGCATCCAATGCATCGTTGCTTCTTCCTATTATTGTCCAGTAGTTTATGACATCCTGTCCTGTTTCCAGATGCAACACTCCATCTCCACAACCGACTTCAAGAGTGCAGGAGTAAGCTCTGACATCTGCAACACACACACCATCATCAATTCTGGTTATATCTAAACTGCCAATGTTTCCTCCAGCTGATGAACTTGTATCATAAACACTTGGAATCTTGCAGTCCGGATTATCAGTTGCTCCTGTATATGAAGTAACTATTGGGTTATTTCCGCATGTAGGGTAATGTATAGGCCTAAATGAATACATTGGATAAGGCAAGTCTGGCTGATGTATATACAAATCATACATTGGATTTGTTTTTATTACAGCGTCAAAATATTTTCTTGCAACATCATTATAATAATTCATTTCTGCATTGCAGTCAGGCTCATTTTCCTGGCAACCTGTTCTTTCTGTACCTAAAGTATAGGTGCAACATTCCTTTCCGTTTGAATTTACTTTATACCTAACAGTTCTTGACATTCCAATATGCTGTGACTTTTGCCTGTCAGTGCCAAAGACTTCAGGGTCATATGCGCATTGGTCGCATGATAATGTAGGGATTAATGCTGTCCCAGTAGCTTCATCAAAGTTGTTATTTAAGACTAAAACACCAGGTTGCATGTTTGCAAAAACACCTTTAAGATCATTATAAACAACAGATGCAACACCTGTTGTTCCATATTCTCCGGACCTTACAGCGCTTACCGGAAAAACAGGCATTGGTGTTCCACAATCAAAACAGAATGTGCTATAATGGTCAGTGCTGCAGTCATTTATAAGCCAGGTTTCCCTGTTGTTTGTGATTGCAGTGTCTGCTCTCTTGCAAATGGGAACAGTTCCTCCATCCAGAGTGCACCTGCTGACAAACACTTTATTTTGTGAACATCCACCATTTTCGCATTTTGCTTCTTCTATGCCAAAGAATTTTGTTTTCCCATCTTTCGGCGTTTCGTATTCAGCTCCGCAGATTGCTCCAGTCTGGAAACTTCCAAGGTCACCATCATCAACAGAATATGAATAAAATGAGACAAGAGAATTTGATGGATTTAGCACATAGTCTATCCCTTGTGTTGTTGCTTGCAGGAATAAGTCATTATTCAATTTTCCACTTCTTGCCATATCTTCCCAATCAATGCATGCTAAACTATTCTCTCTACCATTTGCTTTTACTGACACAATAAATGCACTCATCTGGACTTGGTCAATAGGGGTTGATATTTTTTCATCAAGTTGCAGGTTGAAGTGGTTCCACCATCTTTCAAGGCACGAAAAATCATTTGTCCAGTCACAATCAAAATTGTTCCATTTATTTTTTTCCTTAATCAATTCATCAGCAGGTTCCAGTTCTCCTTCCCTTATGGTATAAGGATCCCAGTTTTCCCGGCACATCTGGCATAAATCCCTTCCTGCAGGTGTTTCCAGATTTGGATTTGCATCATCCCTGCCACAACCCATGCACTGGTATATATACTGGTGACATGGAATGCTATATGGACTGCTGCAGAACTGGTCAACTGGCCCAGTTTGAGCTTGCACTACCTGTAGAAAAATTACAAAGACAAAAGATATTAAAACTATTTTTTTTATCATTTTTTATCCCACCTATATTGTTTTACTTAATTTTCCCTTTAATAAACCTTGCTCTTCGTCAAGCTCTGCTTTTATATACTCACATTTTTCTTTATTGCAAAGCCTCATATTGAAAGATGTCATTGAGCTCAAATATTCTGGCAAATGCTTATAATAAATATCAGCTGGTGGTTCAAAAGCCAAGCCGCTTGGTGAAATCTCATATTGAGTCCTGTCGAAAGTCTGCTCTTCAAGGGCTGAGTTAGAGCTTGTCATCTTTATTGTAATAACCTCAGAGTCACCACTGATTTTTGTTCCCTGCTGGATAAACAGAATCATTGAACTGTCAGCAGAGGTTATAGTTGTGTCAGTTGTAACAATTCCTGCAGAACTTATGGGTATCCTTACACTTGAAGCCTTATTTATTTCATAGATGTGCTCATCAAGCAGTATGACAACATCATCATACTTTAAAACAACAGGGTATACAATTTTAAATCTCATATAGTTTTCTGTTATCTCAACATCTGTATATAAATTCCCTTTTTGCACTTCAAAATCATCATAACCTTCAAGGTCAAAACAGAACCTGAAGTTTTTCCTTAAAAAATTCTCATAAAATATTTCAGCGTTTTTATTGACACCAAAGCTATATTTCAAGTCTTCAAAATAATTTTTTAAGCATATTAATGCATACTGGTTAAGCGTATTTTTTATTGCCTCAGAATCAATTTCCTTATTTTTTTCACTATTCATTATTTCCCTTTTATCATTAGTATATCGCATTATCCATAGGCTGCTCAATACAACAATAACTATCCCAACAATAATAAAAACCGTAACTTGCCCTTTGTTCATCCCAACCCAAGAATAATAAACTGCTTCTCTCCTTTATATTCTTTTACATATCCGGCTATCTCTATGGAATCATTTTCATTGAATTCCTCAATCTGCTCATCCCAAAGAACCAATTTTATCTTTCCGGTATCATCGGCTAAAAAGCATTCGCACACTCTCCCAATTTTCCCGAATTTATTGAATTCTCTTATAGCTCCTTTTTCCGAGATTTTCCCCTTAATCACTCCTCTAAATCCAATGCTCAGGTCAGAAATATCCATATCTGTTTTTAAAACAAAATCCCTTTAAAAAATTAAGTAAATAAAATTAAAAAAGAACTAAATGACAAGGCTTATTGTCCCATTTGCAAACAATATCAACAATACTCCAAGACCGATTAGCAGTATTCCTGTGAAAAGTCTCATCCATCTTTTCTTGTCATCCTTCCAGTTCCTGATCTTGTCCGGGTTTGTTCCGAAGTAGACCATAAGCATTATCACAATCAATGGAAGCACGAAGATGAAATTGTATACTACCAAAAGCCAGAATATTGACCAGGACATGCCAAGTTTTGCAAGGGCAGTTGTTATTGCGAGATATGGTCCACCAGTACAGGGAAGCTCGACAGCAGCGACAAAGATACCTAAAAATATGCTTCCGCCTGCTGTAAGGTTGTTCATCTTCTCCATTATTGTCTTTGCATGCTTCTTTGGTATCTGTAGAGATATCCATTTGCCATGCCAGAAGAAATCCTTAATCTCAATCAGCCCCATAAGTATTACGATTACCCCGACAAGCCACCCCAAATAAATGGAAATGCCAGGGAATTTCTGAATGATTGTTAGAAGGCCAAAACCTGCAGCAAGATACGTCAGGAAGACGGTTGAAATATAGATAAGCCCAATTTTAAGCATCTTATTCTTATCATGCGAAAGTTTCAGAAGAGTGGCAATCATTATCACTAAAACACCGATTGCACAGGGGTTTATCGAATCTATTAAAGCTGTTGTTATGACTACTGGCCATGTCGGAAGGGTTATGTCTACCATTTTTATTCAGCACTCCAGGCACAGCCTGATTTTTCAGCTAATACTTCAAAACTGGGTTCTCCAACAACCCTTTCACCAGAAGCAAATTCCCATGTGTCATAATTCTCAATCTTTTTTTCTAAGCATAGCTCAGACTGCTCATTATCCCCTCTTGGATCGCATTCAACATATTTGATATACTGGAAAGATGGGCCGAAGTTTTTCTTTGACCTTGCACAGTGAGGGCACCAGAACGCGCCATACATTACGACATCATTCTCAGAAAGGCATTTTGCCAGGGATTCTATCTTTTCCTGTGGCACCTTATTTGTAGAACATGCGCTCAATATCAAGACAAGAATTACAACAAGAGATAAGTATTTCATTTCATCTTCACCCATGTAAGTATAAACAGCGTTATCAGGACTATGTCAAGACCTAGGCAGAATATGCAGTAAGTCTTTAATATGAAGTGCTGGACCAAGAACAGGTAGAACCCGTAAAAGACGCCAAATAATGTTATTCCTTTTATCCAGTATTTAACCTGGTTCTTTTTTATGAACCAAAAGCCCATCTTCTCTTCCTTCATCCTGATTAGCAGGAACAGGAAGACTAATGTCAAAAATCCAAGGAACGCATTTGAGCTCATCAGGTCAAAAAAAGGATTGATTCCAGCAATATCAATTATCGGCAGGTTCATGCCTAAATCAATTGTCAGAAGATATGAAAGCCCATCAATATTTGCGTAAGGGCTCTTGTTTACAATCCCGCAATCAAAATTGCTTCCAAATGTGCAGAACTTTGAAGCACTTGGAGTGAAATGTTCATACAACAAAAAGAGGGATATAAGCATCCCAATAACTAGCATTACCTTTGCTGCTTTTTCCATTTTTCCAGTAAATTAACAGAAAGGGCAGCCTTCTTCTTCTTTATCTTTGCTTGGTTTTTTTTCTTTTGGTCCCATTGTAATTCAACCTCAATATTAATAGTCAATTATATTGCTATTTAAAGTTTTTGATAGAATTTATTCTTTTTTAGGTATCCTTATTTCCAGAAACCCTGCAAAAAATATATGTTTCATGTTTTTGAAATCAAGATTATCATCTAAAACCACAGTTTTATCATAATATACAGAATCAATTTCTATCTTTTTTTCCTCGGTGTCTGTTTTCACAGTGGCAGTTGATGCAACCACATTTACTGAACCATTTTCAGTCTTGATAATTACGTCCTGTTCTCTCACTCCAGGCATCTCAAACACCAGGACATAGGAATCTTCTTTTTCATCAATATGGACGCCTTTCATTATTATCCATTAAAACATAAAACTATTTAATAATATTTGGAAAAACATAAACTAAATTGAACATATATAAAAATATAATAATCTAGAATTTTTCAGGGATATTCCGTTCCAATGAAAATATTTATATATCTATAAAAACAAAATTAAATCTAAGGTGATTTTCATATGGCAGACTATAAACTTATTGTCATCGGCGGGGGAACTGGCGGGCTTAGGACAGCAATTGCAGCATCAAAAAAAACAAAAGTGCTGCTGATTGACCCAGGTATACTGGGAGGTACTTGCCTTAATACAGGATGCATACCGACAAAAGCAATGCTCCATTCCTCGCATCTTTATGAATTAAGAAAAAGCCTGAGCCAGTTTGGACTCAGCTCAAATTTCAGGATTGATTTTGCTAAACTTATGAAAAGGGTCAGGGCAATTGTAAAGGAAGGCCAGGATCATATCTATGCAGGACTTAAGAAAAACGAGAACCTGAAAATTGTAAAAGGCAAGGCAAGTTTTATCTCAAAAAATAAATTAATGGTAGGAAAAGACACATATTCTTTTGATAAGGCAATAATTGCAACAGGAGCAAAGAATTTCATGCCTCAGATAAAAGGACTGGAAAAAACAGATTACCTGGATAATGCATCTGTGATGAAACTAACAAAACTCCCTAACTCATTAGTGATGATTGGCGGAGGCTATATCTCGATGGAATTCGCGACTTTTTTTTCTGAACTTGGGACAAAAGTTACTGTGCTTGAGAAATTCCCTATGGTTCTTGGAATGCTTGATGATGATACAAGGGAATTTTTGAAAACTTATATGGAAGAATCTGGCATTAAGATTGTGACTGATGCTGATATCAAGGAAATAAAAAACAACACAGTATATTATAATAAGGCAAAGATAAAAGCTGAAAAGATACTTGTTGCTGCAGGAAGGGTCCCTAATACAGATGGGATGGATCTGGAGAAAGCAGGGATAAATATTGGAAAGAAAGGAGAAGTCATTGTGAATGATTACCTTGAAACATCAAATAGAGACGTTTATGCAATAGGAGATGTGAATGGCAGGGCGATGTTTGCGCATGCAGCAAAAAGAGAGACCTTTGTTGTCCTTGATAATATTTTTGAGAAAAAGAACAGGGTGATGGATTTCAAGTATATGCCATGGGCAGTTTTCACGAATCCGCCAGTTTCTGGTGTCGGGATGAACGAAAAAAAAGCTGCTGAGATGAAAATAAACTACGGGATATTAAAAGCAAGCTTTGAAAATGTCGGAAGGGCAAGGATATCAGAAGATATGAGAGGCCAGGCAAAGATAATCTTTGACAAGAAAAGCGACATCATATTAGGAGCAGAGATCATCGGGCCGAATGCTGATGATATAGTTCATGAGATAATAGCGCTGATGAACATGGGTGCAAAGGTACAGGACTTAAGGAAGATGATACATATCCATCCTACCTTTTCTGAGGTTATGGAGAATCTGAAATAACTTAAAACAGGAAATTTGCGAATAAAAGGTGAAACGATGAAAAAAATAGTTTTATTGGTTTTTTCTTTATGGATGCTTTCAGGCTGCATGATGGACAGCGGCAAACTGCTGGATAAGATGATCGAATCGCATTCAGACATAAAAAGCTATGAATTTGAAATAAATGCAAATTTTGACTATGACATGCTGATAGATGAAGAAAACACAGTTATGTCGATGGAAATGAAGACAGAAGGGAAAATGGATTATGACAATGAGAAGATGCAACTAAAAGGAAAAGTGACTACTGCAGCAGCAGGCATGGACACAAGCATGGTTGTTGAATCATATTATATAGAGGATTATGCATATACAAAAGTATTAGGGAAATGGACCAAATCCAAGCTTGAAGAAGGTATGTGGGAAATGAACGACCAGATGAAAGCAAATCTAGAGCAGATAAAAGAAAGCACGCTTGATGATGTTAAAAAGGAAAAAGCACTAGGGTTAAATTATTACGTTTTGTATTTTGAGCCAGACTTTTCTGAGCTTATGGAGAACCTTGGAGACCAAAAAGAAATGCTGACAGAGCTTCTTGGAGAAGATTATGAGAAAGCTTTCAAAAATGTAACAATGACTGCATGGGTAAATACAAAGACTTTCAAGATAGAAAGGATGGTCAATGAATTTATAATAGATACAAGCGAAATCAGTGATGAAAAAATAAAAATGAAAGTGAGGACAGAGATAAAATACTCCAACTATAATTCAGAGATGGATATTGTTCTTCCAAAAGATGCTGTAAATGCTAAGGAATATGACCCGAATGAAGCACTTGTCCAGGATTATTTTGGAGAAGATACATATGAGCCACCAAAGGCAGAAGCTAGAACTTTTGCAGATTGCGAGAAGCTTACAAGTTCTGACAAAGACTGGTGCTATGAGGATGTAGCTGTTGCAGAAAAAGATCCTTCACTATGCCTGAAAGTTTCTGATTATTCTATATCTTTTTGCTTAACTTTAGTAGATGAAGAGAAAAAACTGCCATTAGATGAGCTTGAATCTGTCTGCGCATCTATCAGGGAAAGGTATACGCAGGAAAGCTGTTATTCCCAGCTGGCCATACATCGCCAGGAACCCAGCCTTTGTAAGCATATGATATACTCTCCGGATTTCTGCCTGAAAGAAAGCGATGAAGCAAGGAAAACTCCTATCTCCTTAATAGATGAGATCTGTGGAGCAGCAGAGGATGAATATGACAGGGAATTCTGCTATTATGAACTGGGTGTATACAGGTTATCTAAAGAGCTTTGCGAAAAAGCAGGAAGCCAAAAGGAATTATGTCTTGAAGACATAGCTTAATTTTTTTTATTTTCTACGTGTAAATTGCAACAATATTCCTTTTTCTGCAACCTCACTAATAATTACATTCTCTTTGATATATGATTTGAATAGGCCTGTTCCCTTATCCCTTTTTCAACAATCTCAATATATATGTTTTTTAAATCCATTAAATCACCTATTCCCGGGGTAAGGGTAACTGCTTCATATACTAAAAGATCTATTGCCTTATTCCATCCAAACTCATAACCTATTATGGGTATGAGAGGTATTTTAGGTATGCTCTCTAAAAGTTCAGGAACAAGGATTATTTCAGTGGCTCCAATTGTCAGGCCTCCTGCTCCAATTTCACCAACACTTACAACTCTATCTATTGAATCAACAGCCATGGCATATTTTAGCAAGTGTTCATATGTTATAGGATTTCTTCCTATTTGTGGTTTCCAGCCAAAATAAGGCTTAACCCGTTGGCTTAATGTCTGCCTGTATGTTTCAGCTACCCCTTCAGCAGATATGCCATATTCCTCTGCAATTTTTTTTGACTGCTCCTGTATGTATTCCTCATTGATAGGTCTAAATACAGGCAATATCCCTTCTAATCCATCTTGTAAGCTTGTTTTCATTTTTGTTTCACCTAGATTAAGTTATATGCACTTTATATAAGAAATAAATCATCTAAATTTACGTAAAAACAAAAAATATATATATCTAAATTTTGTAAAAGCTATAATGATTGAATTTATAGGAAGGATTGACGAATCTCTTAGAATTAATTCTGCAAAACTGGACTTAAAAGATAAGCAAATAATCTCCATTCTTGCAGAAAACTCCAGAATGCCATTTACCCAGATGAAAAAATCAATCATGCTTTCAAGAGACAGCATAGATTACAGGGTAAAGAGGCTTAAGAAGAAAAATATACTCCTGAATTTTTTCCCGACAATCAACCTGAAAAAATTCGGCTTTTTCACATTCCATACATTCCTTATTCTTGAAGAAAAAAATTCGGACAGGATAGCTGAATTTCTACTTTATTTGAAAAGCCTGCCTTATGTAAAGAACATAATTGAATACAGCGATATATGGGACCTGGAAATAGTATCGATAGCAAAGAATGTCTGGGATTATGACCAGAAGTTCAACCAGATAACAAGCAAATTCCCTGATCTTATACAGGAAAAAGAAAAAATACAGGTCATTAAAGGCTACAATTCAGTCCATCTCCCTTACCAATTCCTAAAAAATGCAAAATATAATTCCAGAAAGGACATAGCAAGGAATGACAATAAAGAAGTTGATGAAACTGACATCAAGATTCTCCAGGGCCTTTGCACAGATGCAAGGCTGCCATATCATGAAATTTCTGAAAAAGTCGGGTTGACAGCTGAAGCAGTCGGATATAGGGTAAATAGGATGGTTTCATCTAATGTGATAAGGCAGTTTACCTCTTTAATAAACCTAAGCAGCCTAGGGTATCACTGGTTTACTCTAATGGTGCAGACAAAGACATTCAACAATGAATTGGATGCAAAAATGAAAAGGTTTGTCCTGACCCATCCTTATATAATCAGGGCAGTTAAGACACTTGGTAGGTGGGACTTTATGTTTTATGTTGTTGCAGATAACCCAAAGCAATTTCATATAACTGTAAAAGAAGTCAAGAGGGAATTCTCAGACATAATAAAAAATTATGATACACTTTTGGCATATAAGGAGAATTATTTTTCACCTCTTCCTGCATATGTACTGGAATATTTTAGCGGGAAAGAAACATTATCAGAGCAATTCTATAAGGACATTGAAGATTAGCTTATATGTTTACAAAGTGATTTAAAGAGATAAAAAAATCAGGAGCTATGCACTTCAAAAAAGAGCAACTGACTATTTTCATAATCCTTGTAACTGAAGTATTAGGATTTTCACTCATACTTCCATTCCTGCCTCTTTATGCTAAGGATATGGGAATGACACCATTCCAGATAGGTATCATACTTTCTTCTTATAGCGTATTCCAGTTTATAAGTGCCCCCATAATGGGAAACTTAAGCGACAAATACGGAAGAAAGCCGCTTCTCATGCTTTCGCAGCTTTCAACATTTTTTGGCTTCATCATCCTTGGATTTGCCACAACACCTTTCCTAATTTTCCTTTTTTATAGTTAGCCACATGATATTTACAAGCACATTTGCGCTTTATGGAGAAAGTCAATTAAGATTAAATGAAATGGAAATAGGCCTGTCCCTTGCATGGCTTGGTTTCAACAACATAATAATGAGGGGTGTTCTGCTATCAAAACTAATTGATTATTTTGGGGAATTGAAACTGATAAGGATAGGGATATTAGTCATGGCACTAAGCCTTTTATTCTCCTCATTCATAACCAGCAAGATTCTTTTCATAATCTGCATAACTTTTTTTGCATTCGGAAACAGCGCAACAAGGCCTGTCCTTATAGGGATGATATCAAAAAAAGTATCTTCAAAAGAGCAAGGGGCAGTTCTAGGAATCACTAATTCCCTGGCAAGCCTTGCGCAGATAATTGGTCCGCTTATTGGGGGTTACATGTTGACTGTATTTCCAGCATTCACTCTTCCTCTGGCATCAGCTACTACATTGTTTTTAGGAATGTATTTCAATTTAAGAAAAAAATAATAAATTACCTTGTAACATTAAAGCTTTCAACCTGCTCTTTTAGTTTCTTAGCTCTTTCGTCTGTTTCAAAATGCAGTCTCACTGGCTTAATAAGCTCGTTGATGTAAACAGCGCAAGTACCCTTCAGGTCCATCGGATGTATCTTCCCTTCTGAATATAGTGAACAAAGTTCATCATATCCTTTTATGGTCAGGTTTCCACCGAACTTTTCAGGCCTTTTTATCTCGACCTTATCAAACTTCTCGAAAACAATATATCTATAATACTCCAAGATAGGGTTTTCCTTTATTTCCTTTTCAGGGCACCAGGCTTTTCCAAGCTTTCTCTGTATGTCTTTTTCAGTATCTGTCATGAAGATTGCAGTATCAGGCTTTGATTTTGACATCTTTAGTTCAATTGCCCTGTCCTTTGTATCCTTCTCTTCAGATACCGGCTGCTGCAAACCCATCAGCATATGATGTGAAATGCTTATAGGTTTCTTATATCCTAGCTTTGGGAACACTTCCCTTGCAAGCATGTTCACTTTCCTCTGGTCCATGCCCAGCTGTGCTATATCTGCTTCAAGATGATGTATATCTGATGCTTGCATCAATGGATAAAGAACCTGGGCTGCAGGATTTGATAATGATTCCTCACGGCCCATAATCTGCCCGCATCTTAAGACTCTTTGAATTGTTGAATTCATCGAAAGCTTCATCACAGTTTCCCAGTATTCAGGATGCTCTTTTATGAATTCAGATGTCCAGACAAATTCAACATGGTCCAGATCCATCCCGGATGCTTTCCATACTTCTATGAAATATTCTCCAACGACCCTGATTTTTTTCAGGTCTCCACCCATCTTGTTATTAAGAAAACCAAACCAGTCAGCGACCCACATCTTGAAATGCGCGCCTGCCTTTATCATCTTGTTGACATTTATCGCTCTTAAAATACCCTGGGCAATGTGTATCTGCCCGCTTGGCTCAAAGCCGTCATAAGCTATAAAAGTCTTCTTTTTTGTGAGAAGCTCAATAAGTTCTTCCTCTGTAACAATCTCTTCTCCGACCTGTTTTATTAACTCTAAACGTTCTTTTACATCCATTATTTTCACCTACATAAATATTGAAGCAAGTATTATTGCAACTATGACTGCAGGAAGTAAATTTCCCACTTTTATATTTTTTATCTCAAGCACATTCAGACCTATTCCAAATATCAGCATGCCTCCTGCTGCAGTCATCTCCGTGATAGCTGCCGCAGTAAGAATATCTTTGATGTATTGGGCAAGAAAGGTTATGAGTCCCTGATAAATAAGGATAGGAATAGCTGAAAATAATACACCTATTCCCAGTGCGCTTGAAAAAGCAATTGAAGCAAAACCATCAAGCAAGGATTTGGTATATAATATAGTCTGGTCATTATGTATCCCATCTTCAATAGAGCCTACGATTGCCATTGCGCCTACACAGAAAATCAGGCTTGCTGTAACAAACCCTTCAACAAAAGTCTTGTTTTTTGACTTAAGTTTTTTCTTAAGCTTCTCTCCGAATAAATTAAGCCGTTTTTCCAGGTCTATTGCTTCGCCTATTATCCCTCCAATGACCAGGCTGAAGATCAGTATAAGGAGATTATTTGTCTTGAACGCCATCTGAAGTCCAATCAATATAGTTGAGAGCCCTAATGCCTGAAATATTATTTTTTTGACTTTTTCAGGTATAAATTTAGCGAAAAATAACCCTATAAGAGAACCTACTATTATTGCAATTACATTCACTATGGTTCCTTTCATTTTAATTCCTCATATCCTTTCATAAGCATCTTTTCAGTCTCTTCAAAACTTATGCAAGAATCTGTGACAGAAACACCATATTTCAGAGAAGACTTATCAAAAGAAGCCATATCATTTGGAATCTTCTGGCTACCTTCAACCAGGTTTGATTCAATCATAACTCCGATAATATTTTCCATTGTGCCTGCATGGCTAATGAACTTTGAAAACACCTTTGGCTGGTTCTTATAATCCTTGTTTGAATTTCCATGGCTGCAGTCTATTATGATTGAATTGCAAAGTTTCGCTTCCTGCAGCATTTCCCCAGCTTCCTTTATGCTTTGCTCATCATAATTTGGAGTCTTCCCTCCCCGAAGTATCAGATGAGCGTATCTATTTCCTTTTGTAAAGACATTGCTTACATAGCCATGGTCATTCATGCCCAGGAATGTCTGAGGGTGGTTTGCAGCCTCTATTGCATTCACTGCTGCTTTTATATCTCCTGAAAGCGTGTTCTTGAATCCTACTGGAACAGAGAGGCCTGAAGCAAGTTGCCTGTGCGTCGGACTTTCAGTTGTCCTTGCGCCTATTGCTGCATATGAAATCATGTCATCAATGAACTGCGGGGTGAAAGGTTCCAGGAATTCTGTTGCGCATCCAAGCTTTAACCTGTTTATATCCATCAATAGTTTCCTTGCAACCCTAAGTCCATGGTTTATATCATAACTACCGTCAAGGTTTGGGTCGTTTAGCAGTCCTTTCCAGCCTACAGAAGTCCGTGGCTTTTCAAAATATGTCCTCATGATTATCAAATACTTCGATTTCAGCTTTTTCGCAAGTAACGAGATTTTTTTTGCATAATCAAGTGCTGATTTAATATCATGGATCGAGCATGGGCCGCAGATTATCAGCTTCCTCTTGTCTTTTCCTGTTATTATCTCCTGTATCTCGCTTCTGCATTCCTTTACAAAATCAGATACTTCCTTTTCCAGGGGAATCTCCTTCTTAAGAAGCATAGGAGGTATTATCACATCATAATTCACAATATTTTCATCAGTCACTTTTGTCATTTTTTCATTCCTTTAATTTTGTTTTATCCCTTAATCACATCATATGTCCCTAGCCTATTTAGGAAAGCCAGAGAAACTTCCATCTCATCAATGGCTTTTTTCATCTTTTCAAAGTCTTCGCATTCAAGGTCAACAAAAAACATGTATTCCCAAGGATGCTCAGGAATAGGCCTTGATTCTATCTTTGTCAGATTTATATCGTGCTTTGCAAGTCTCTGCAGCGAATTCACTAATGAACCTGGCTCATGCCTCACTTTAAAGATTATACTTGTTTTTTTGCCTTGTTCTTTTGCTTCATTTTTTGATATTACAAAGAACCTTGTCTCATTATGATGGAAATCCTCGATGTTTTCATTGGCTACTTTGAAGCCATATAACTCTGCAGCAAGGCTTGTTCCGATGCATGCTGCACCATCTGGTTTATTCTGCCTTACATATTCAAAAGAATCAGCAGTGCTTTTCATCTCAATCAACTCATATTTCTTCCCAAGAAATTTCCTGCACTGCAAAAATCCCTGCTGGTGCGAATATACTTTTTTTATATTAGTTCCTAAGTTCAAGATGCAAAGATTATGGTGTATAGGAAGCACTATCTCTTTTATTATCTTTAATTCATATTTTATCATCAGGTCAAGGTTTTCAACTATTGTCCCGCTCAATTGGTTTTCAAATGCTATCAGCCCATACTTTGTTTTTTCATTGAAGACAGCTTCAAATATAGATTCATGGCTCTCAAAATAGACTATATCGTAATTAAGTGTCCTTGCTGCCATATCACTAAATGTCCCTTTAGGACCAAGGACTGCAATCTTATTCATTTCTCATCCCTTCAATCATCTTGTTTGTAATCTTAATTGACTCTTTCTTGAAGCTGTCAAGGTATCTGGATGCATCATTAAAATACTTTTCAAATTCTTTCTTGTCTTTTTTTCTTATTATTTCTATCAGTTCCATCGTAGATTTTTCTATTTCTTCTAATGATTCAATAAAGCAGGGATTATCGATGGCAATATCACAGTAAAGCTTTGCATCCTGAGTCAAAATCCTTGCAGCCATCGCCAGCCTCATCCTGTATATCGGGCTTGAATATTCCAATGTCTCTTTCAGTGAATGTCCTTTTGAAAGTGCATGACCAAGGACAATTGAATTGAAATGCGTAAGTCCCTGGACAGATGCCATCATCTTATCATGCTTATCAGGAGTTGAGAGCTTTACATTCATCTTTTCTTTCCTGAAAATATCAAGCATGAGCTTGGATTTTTTCCTTTCCCTGACTTTGCATGCAACTATTATCTGCCCCTTAAAATCATTGGCAGGACCAAACATAGGATGAAGCCCTAAAACCTCACAATCTGATTTTTGCATTGCATTTACTGCAGGGGCCTTTATTGAAGTCAAATCCATCAGCAGCTGTTCTTTTCTTGTGTATCTTATTACAGAATCTATTACCTCAACAGTCTTACTGATAGGGACTGAGAAAAGCACAGCATCTGATTTCTTTACCAGCTTTTCATTTGTTAATTTTGTTCCGATGTCTGAAATTATTACCTTATGACCATGCTTCCTGAAAAGCTTTCCAAACAGCTTTCCCATCTTTCCTTTTCCGCCTATTATTCCGATTATCATTTTTCCTGTTATATTATATTAATATAGTGAAAAATATTTTTTCAGCCTTTCTATCCCTTCTTTTATCACTTCAGGCTTCCCTCCAAAACTCAGCCTTACATGGTTTTCACCAGCAGGCCCAAAAGCGCTTCCCGGAACAACTTCAACATGGACTTTTTTTAATATGTCGATTGCCAGATCAACTGAGTCAATTTTTTTATCATACTTTACCAAGACATAATAGGCTCCATTAGGTCTTACAAAACTTATGTTTTTTATTTCACTCAAACCTTTTACTATCATATCCCTGTTTTTCCTTAATGCGTCCTTTATCGGGCTGCTTATGCTGCTTCCTTCATCAAGCGCAATGATTCCTGCATGCTGAGATATTACAGGAGCGCAGATGCAGCATGCATCATGCACTTTCATTATCTGGTTCAAAATCCCATGGGATGCATAGACATAGCCAAGCCTATATCCTGTCATTGCATATTCTTTTGAAAAGCTAAAACAGCTCACTACATTTTCCTTGATATCAGGAAATGCTGACAAGGAATTATACTCTCCTTCATACACAAGGAAATTATATGGATCATCAGCAACCACCATAAGATTATTCTCTTTTATTATCCCTGAAAGCTTTTTTAGATCCTCTTTTTTATAGACTGTTCCTGTAGGATTATTAGGGTTTGAAATTATCATGACCTTTGTTTTCTTTGATATCTTCTTTTTCAGGTCATCAAAATCTATGCTCCAGTCTTTTTCATTCAGTGAGCTAAAGACCGGAATTCCACCTGCCAGGATCACCTGTTCAATATGAGAGGAAAAACCTGGAGTGAACATCAAGACCTCGTCCCCTTCATCTACAAGTGTCATGACAGCGCAAAAAATCCCTTCCATTGCGCCATTTGTCACAAGAATCTCGTTTTTTGGATCAGCTTTTATTCCATATATATCAAGTTTCTTTGCAAGTTTTTCCCTAAGTTCTATAATACCAGGAGAGATTGAATACTTGCTGATGTCCTTATCCAATATCAGTTTTGAAAGCTTCTCTTTTATCGGTTTTGGAGTGTCTAAAAATGGTATGCCCTGGCCAAAAGATACAACATCATTGAATTCCTGCGCAACCAGCCTCATCTCCTTTATCGGGCTGACCTTTATCATTCCGACTTTTTTTGAAATCCCCTTTTCCTGGAATGTTTTCCCTAATTTGCTCAAGACAGATTTTTCATTTCTCATAGTATCATCCTGTTTTACTTTTTTTTGATTTCAATATGTATAATTTATCATTTTTTCTTGTAACTTCTTCAATCCTGAAGGTTATCATCTGGCCGCTTATTGCTTTACCACAGTTTTTTTCATCAGTTTTCAATGAGGCCATATTGGCATTTATGACACCGGTTGTAGGCCCTGTTATAATTATCTCATCATTCTCTCTTATTTCCCCTGCTTCAAGAAGTGCCTGGGCTACCTTTGATTTCTTGAAATAATTGATTATTTTTCCGACATACTGCTTTTCCTTTGAAGCCTTGCTTCCATATTCATTTGCCCACATGTCAAGCTTTTCCCCAAGGTAATAGCCGTCCCAATATCCCCTATTATAGACTGTCTTTAATTCTTCCATCCATGCATCTGTCTTTTCTTTTGTGTAACTTCCGTCTATGTATGCGTCAGCAGCTTTCCGATAGCATCCTGTCACAGTATAGACATAGTCAGGGCTTCTTCCCCTCCCTTCAATCTTTAATACAGTCACGCCAGAGTCAAGTATCTTATCAATGAAACCAATTGTACACATGTCTTTTGGGCTCATGACATACTTATTATCAATCACAAGCTCCTTTCCTGTTTCGATATCTGTGACCTTATATGCTCTTCTGCAGTTCTGCAGGCATTCTCCGCGGTTAGCTGAAAAATTATAGGTTGAAAGGCTCATATGGCATTTCCCTGAGATCGAGATGCACATTGCACCATGGGCGAAAAGCTCTATCTGCACTAATTTTTTGCTTGGCCCTTTTAGTTTATCTTTTCTGATATTATCTGAAATCTTTTTTATCTGCTTAAGAGTAAGCTCCCTTGCAAGCACTATCACATCCGCAAACTTTGAATAGAATTTTACAGCTTCATAGTTTGAGACATTCGCCTGGGTTGAGACATGCACTTCCATCCCTATTTCTTTAGCATACATCATTGCTGAGACATCAGCAATAATCAGAGCAGTAATCCCTGCTTTTTTTGCGCTGTTGCATATCTTTTTCATCTCCTTCATATCATCATCATACATTATTGTATTCAGGGCAAGGTATGATTTCACATTATTTTTTTTGCATATCCCTGCTATTTTTTTCAAATCTTTTAGGTCAAATGATTTTGCAGATTTTGCCCTCATGTTCAGTTTTGAGACTCCAAAATATATTGAGTCTGCGCCTGCTTTTATCGCAGCCATGAGCGACTCATATGAGCCTACAGGTGCCATTATCTCTATCTGTTTTTTCATCTTTGCTTTTCTTTTGAATCCTTCAGTATTAGTTTGTATATATTTTCAGCAGTTTCTTCATTTAATCCAGATTTTTTAGCTTCCTTTTTTATCTTTTCAATCACAATCTTCTCTCTTTTTTTATCTTCTATTTTCATATCCAATGATTTTTTTTCTTTGCCTATCTTTTTTGAGGCAGCAATCCTTTTTCTAAGAAGTGCAATAATCCTTTTGTCAATGTCATCAATTACCTTCCTTAATTTTTCCAGTTCATTCATTGATAATTCACCTTGTTTCTAAGGTAATGGTCGCATAACACAAGGGCTGCCATTGCTTCAACTATAGGCACAGCTCTTGGAAGGACGCATGGGTCATGCCTTCCTTTTGCCTCCAGTTCAACTTCATTTCCAGAGTTATCTACAGTATTCTGTTTTTTCTGGATTGTTGATGTAGGCTTGAATGCCACCCTAAATACTATAGGCATGCCGTTTGATATCCCTCCCTGGATGCCACCTGAATTGTTTGTCTTTGTCTTTATCTTCCCATTGTCATTATAGAACTCATCATTCTGCTCGCTCCCATAGCTTTCAGTTCCCTTAAATCCTGAGCCAATTTCAAAACCTTTTGTTGCATTGATTGAAAGCATAGCTTTTCCAAGATCAGCTGAAAGCTTGTCAAAAATAGGCTCTCCGAGACCTATTGGAGGATTTTTTATTATGCATTCTATAATTCCGCCCAAGGAATCCCCATCATCTTTTGCTTTCTCAATAAGGGCTATCATTCTTTCTGCTGTCTTTTTATCTGGGCATCTTACAATATTTGATTCAACATCTTCCATTGTGACATCATTAGGCAGGAACTCTGATTCAACATCCTTTATCTTCTTTACATAAGCTACTATCTCTATACCTTCTTTTGCAAGAAGTTTTTTTGCCACAGCTCCAGCTGCTACATTACCTGCAGTAATCCTTGCTGAACTTCTTCCACCACCATTGTAATCCCTGATGCCATATTTTTCAGAATATGTGAAATCAGCATGACTTGGTCTGAATTTTACCTGCATCTCCTTATAGTCTTCAGGCCTGAAATCCCTGTTGAATATTATCAATGAGATTGGAGCACCTGTGGTTTTTCCATTGAATAACCCTGATAAGATCTCGACTTTGTCATCTTCTTTTCTTTGCGTTGTAATATCGCTTTGTCCTGGTTTTCTCCTGTCAAGCTCTTTTTGAATATCATCTTCTGAAAGTTCAAGATTTGTTGGGCAGCCTTCTATGACTACACCTAGTGCTTTTCCGTGGCTTTCTCCCCAGTTTGTTATCCTGAATATTTTTCCTAGTGAATCCATCATTTACCACCTGTATGTTTTTTATTTATCTGCTTTAATAATGCATTTTCCATGTCTTCAAATTTAGGTTTTTTTCCTGTCCATCTCTCAAACTGGCCTATTGCCTGGTGAATCAGCATCCTCTCTCCTGTTATTGTTATGCATTTATTTTTTCTTGCCAGTTTAATTAATTTTGTTTCAATTGGGCTATAGACAATATCCATCACAATTTTTTTTTCTGGCAAATAATTTAGGATGCATTCATCCGGCCTTGGATTCATGCCGACACTTGTTGTGTTTATTATGATATCATTTTTTTTTGTTTCTATATCAATGCCTTTTATGTCTGTGAAATCAATATTGAATTCAGCTGCCAGTTCTTCTGCTTTTTCTTTTGTCCTGTTGATCACTGTAATAACAGCTTTTTCTTTTCTTAATCCGTAGATTATTGCCCTGGCAGCTCCACCGGCTCCAATCACCAGCACTTTTTTATTATTTATATCTGTTTTTTCTTTCAAGGCCTCAACTGCACCGAAGTAATCAGTATTATAACCTGTCAGTTTTCCACTTTTGCTTACCAATGTATTTGTAGCTCCTATTGCTTTTGCTGTTTCATCCAATCCATCAACATATTTCACAATTGTTTCTTTATGAGGGACTGTCACAGCTGAACCAGCAAATCCAAACTTCCTGAAATTCTTCATGAATTCATCCAGCTCATCAGGTGCGACTTTCAAAGGGACGTAAACATAATTTAACTTTAACTTTCTGAAATTTGAGTTATGCATGAACCTTGATTTTGAATTCTCTGCGAATTCACCTATAACTCCAAGAAGTTTAGTTTCTTTATTTATCTCATCAAAATTATATTCCTCTTTGAGCCCTTTTACTGACAGCTGCCCAGGCGCTGATTCCTTTCCTTTTATCGAAGCGTATGCAATCATTGAACCGAATTTTCCAGGAAGTATCCTAGTTAATTGCCCTTTTATTCCCATTGATAAAGCAGCTAGGTTACTTTTTCCTTCTTGTAGGTTAAAAATAGTAAAGCAGTCATTTATTGAAACTGCTGTTGTTGCAATCTTGACAATATCCGGCTTAAAAGAATTTATTTTCTGATAGATTTTCTCCAGTTTATTCAAGCCTGGAGTTTTCTGAAAATCATGATGCGAGATTATTATTTTTGTATCTTTTTTATTCATTATTATCTCTTTTAATATTGCATCCCCTGCTTCAATCTCTATATCAATATATTCTGCACCAGAATCAATTGCTCTTTTCAATAATTTTATTCTTTGTTTTTCGCTTCCGGAAAAATTTCCTCCAAGATGTTTTGGACGGCATGTCACAATTACTTTTCCTTGCTTCGAACGAATTATTTTTTCCAGGATTTTTTCATCAATATCTTTCAGATAATCAATCCTAAGCTCAATGATATCAGCTCCTTTTATATTATTCATCTGCCTGATGAATGCACTTAGGTTATTTTCAATTACAGGGACGCAGATCTTCAGTTTGATTTCATTTATTATTTCATCAGCTAGTCTATCTGCTGTTTTTTCCCCAGTTTCAAAGAAATAATCTGATGCTTTCTCGTACTTTTCTATCCTTTGTGCAAGCACTTCCTCTATCTCATCTATTGAATCTTTTTTTCCTGTGAGGGAAGGCCTTTTTATACTATCTTTAATTAGCCTTTCCCTGATTGTTTTGACACCTGCTTTCAGCCAGATGATCCTGCCTGTCTTCTTCATCAAATCTATATTTTCATCTGCTAATATTATCCCGCCACCGCAGTCCACAATCAAATCATCTTTTTTTGAAACCTCTTTCAATAATTCAGCCTCTATTTTTCTGAATGAAGACCATCCTTTCTCATTGACAAAAATTTCTATCTTTCCAGTCTTTTTTTCAATCTCGCTGTCCATGTGAATGATTTTCTTTTTCAGCTTCCTTGCCAGAATACCAGAGACTGTTGTCTTTCCTGTTCCTCTGTAACCTATAAGATATAAGTTAGACATGCTTTATTTCAGCTCCAATATCTCTTAGCTTTTCCCAAAAACCAGGAAAGCTTTTATTCACACACTCCGGGTTTTGTATTTTTATTCCTGGTATTTTCAGTCCAAGCACAGCAAAGCTCATAGCCATCCTATGGTCATTATGAGGATCAATTATTGCGCCATGTGGGTTTCCGCCATGTATTATCAGTTCGTCTTCTTTATCTTCAGCCTTTATGCCAATTTTCCTTAGTTCAGCTGCAGTATCTTTTATCCTGTTGCTCTCTTTTGATGCAAGATGCTTAATGTTCCAAATCCTTGTCGTTCCATTTGAAACTGCAGCAATGACTGCAAGAGTCTGGACAACATCAGGCATGTCTCCCATATCGATATCCAATGGGATTTTCTCATTGAATCCCATAAGCTGCAGCCATGTGCTGTTCTTCCTGAGCATCCCGCCTGTCTTTACTAAAACTTCAGGAAATTTTGCTTCTCCCTGTTTTGATTTCATGTCCATGCTGTTCAATTTTATAGAGCCGGGAATGAGCATTGCGGCTGCCAGAAAATAGCTTGCTGAGCTCCAGTCCCCTGATATAGTATAATTTTTATGCTTGTACTTCTGCGGCTTAACCAAAAAGCTGCTGTATCCATGCCTCTCAACTTTCACTCCGAATTCTTCCATTAAGCTAATAGTCATATCAACATAGTTTTTTGATAGCAGTTCAGTTTCAACTTCTATCTCAACGCTTTTTTTTGCATAAGGCGAAGCCAAAAGAATGGAGCTTATGAACTGGCTGCTAACATCACCTTTTATTCTTGTCTTTCCCCCAAGGAGGCTGCCTCCATGTATTGTTACAGGACAAAATCCCTTGTTTGAATCTGTCTTTATCCCTAGATCTTCCAGTGATTTTAACAGATCATCTATAGGTCTTTCCTTTATCCTTTCGCTTCCTGTGACTGTTGTTTTCCCATCCACAAGCGCTGAGAAGCTGCAGATGAATCTCATCAGTGTCCCTGAATTTTGGACATTTATCTCTTTTTTTGGGACAGAAAGTTTCCCCCCATGGATAACTAATGAAGATGCTTTTTTCTCTATCTTAACTCCGAATTCATTCAATGAATTAATCAACGCATTTATGTCTTCATTTTCAGGGACATTTCCTATTTCTGAAACCCCATCAGCCAAAGCCGCAATGATCAATGCCCTGTTTGCAATATACTTGCTTCCGGGAACAGTGATTTCAGCATTAAGCTCCTTTATAGGCACTATCTCTATCATTTTTACTCCAATACTCTCTTTATGAGTTCGTAATCAAACTCAGCAAGTTTTGCCTTTCCTATTTTTTCTATAAGAACCATGTTTAGCTTGCCGTCTTTCATCTTCTTGTCATTCTTTACTGCATCAAGAAGGCATCTGCTGTCAAGTTTCGGGATAGAGATTGGCAGCCCTGTTTTTTTCAGCAGCATAACTATTCTTTCATAATCTTTTTCGTGCAGTAGGTCAATGTTCATTGAAAGCCTGCATTCAACAGCAATGCCAATGCTTACGCAGTAGCCATGCCTTATTGAATATCTAGAGCAGGCTTCGACAGCATGGCCTATAGTATGGCCGAAATTGAGCATGTTCCTTATCCCATTATCCCTGTCATCTTTTTTCACAATTTTCAATTTAAGCTCTGAGGATTTTTTTATTATCTTTATCAGGTCAGATTCATTTTTGATGTCAGCTTTTTCAAGGAATTCAAAAAATGGCTTATCCATCATTACAGCAATCTTTATCACTTCAGCCATTCCGCTTATCAGCTCTTCTTTTGGAAGCCCTTTTAGAAGGTCTATGTCTGATATCACTGCTTCAGGATGCCAGACAGTTCCAAGCAGGTTCTTTCCATGTCTTGTATTTATCCCTGTCTTCCCTCCAATGCTTGCATCAACCATAGCAAGAAGTGTTGTCGGGACATTGATATAAGGGATACCTCTTTTGTAGGTTGAAGCGACAAAACCAGAAATATCTGAAATCACTCCACCACCAAGTGCAATTATTACTGAATTCCTGTCAACAGAATTCTCAAGCAGGAAATCCTCTATCTTCTCTTTCATCTGCCTTGACTTGCTTTCTTCGCCGCTTGGCATTGAAAAGACAATGGATTTTGGGATAAGTTCTTCTATCTTTTTCAGATGAATCTTCTTTAGGTTATCATCTGTTATTATGACTGCTTTCCTGCTTCCTAAGATCTTTTTCAGTTCTTTTATGACACCTTTTCCGACTATCAGCAACTTAATTCACCTTTGCTCCATTAAGATTACAGATAGGCCTTAATGAATTTATTAATTCTTTCATTTGTTCAGGGTAAAGGGACTGTGCGCCGTCGCTTAATGCATGTTCCGGATCATGGTGGACTTCTACTAATAACCCGTCAGCTCCAATCACAGCAGCTGCCTTGCTCAGCGGAATTACAAGGTCCCTGTTTCCTGCAGCGTGGCTCGGATCTATTATCACAGGCAGGTGAGACAGCTTCTTTATCACAGGGACTGCTGCGATATCAAGCGTATTTCTGTATTCCTTTGTCTCGATTGTCCTTATTCCTCTTTCGCAGAGGATGACATCTGAATTCCCGTGCGCCATTATGTATTCTGCAGACATAAGGAATTCCTCGATTGTTGCGCTAAGGCCTCTTTTTAATATTACAGGTATTGAGACTTTTCCTATCTCTTTTAATAAGTCGAAATTCTGCATGTTCCTTGCTCCCACCCTTATTATATCGACATATTCAGCTGAAATCCTCACATCCCTCACATCCATGACTTCAGTCTCTACCAGAAGTCCTGTCTTCCTTTTTACATTTTTTAGAATTTTTAAACCTTCGACACCCAGGCCCTGGAAGCTGTATGGGCTCGTTCTTGGCTTGAATACAGATGCTCTGAGGATCTTTATCCCCATATCTTTGAGGATCAGGGCGATCTTCATCACCTGCTCTTCGTCTTCCAAGGAACAAGGTCCGGCAATTATTGTGAAACTGCCGTCTCCGATTGTCACATCGCCAATCTTTATTATTGTGCCATTTGGATTCACAGCTCTGCTTGCTAGCTTGAACGGATGCTTGATATCTATGACATCAAGATGCTTTGTCTCAATCTGCGGCTTTCCTATGACACAGAGCATTGTCTCTCCGTTTATCTTCGCACTTATGGTCCTGCATTTCAGCCTTTCAGCTAATCTCTCTTCTCCTTTCCTTATCTTTATTATCATTTTTTCGTCTCACCGTTTGTTTTTGCTTTGAGACCTAATCTTAAGAACACGCGCCCGGGGTTTTCTAGAATCATGACAAAAGTTTTTGTCAGGAGCCTTAAGATTTTGGTCAAACCCAGGGCCTATTCAAAAAAATAATAAAAGAATGCAAATGCTAGGCTAAAACTCCAACTCTGTTTTAACGCATTTGACATGATTTGAATTGGAATGTTTGGGTTATATATAAAGTTTTTTAGAATGAATTTATGGTTTGTTGGGATATAATTAGCAGAATACTCTTTAAAAAAAGTCGCAAAGTTTCTCAGGAATATGGAGCGGACCAAAAAAATTCCAGCTTTTTTAATCTACTATAAGAAACTATGAAAAATAATTTTAAAGATTAACAAGAAAAAAAGCTTACTCTTCTTCATCACTTAACAATATCTTCATCATCTCAGCGAATGCCGGTCTTGTGATGAAAACACCATTTGTGACTCCGATTATTGTTGTGATTGCAAAGCCTTTCAAAAGTCCTGCTCCTGCAAATATAAGAGGGAACATTGCTGCCACAGTTGCAAAATATGCTGCCATGACAATGAAAAATGCCCTTGTCATCTTTTCTTTCCATGTCAGGATCTCTTCATTCTTTTCGTTCCTTAAGATCTCATCAGTTATGACAATCTGGTCATCTACTCCTGTCCCTATTGCAACAATTATTCCTGCGATTCCTGCAATATCAAGGTTCTGCTTGAAGATTGCAGCAACCCCTAAAATCAAAAGTATCTCTGAAGTTATGACACTGATGATAGGAAGTGCAATCTTTACTTTCCTGTACCTATATATAACAACTGATGTTACTGCAATTGTTGAAAGTATGAAAATCAGCATTGCATTCTTCAAAAATTCCTTTCCTAATGAAGGAGATAATGTATCTGCTTTTATTATATCCAGCTTCACAGGAAGGCTTCCTGTAATAAGAACTGTCTGAAGGCCTTTCATATTAGTCTGGGTTGCTGTTATTGCTTCTCTTCTGTCCCTTCCAAGGCCGCTTCCTGAAATTGAGATGTCAGTTACAACTTTGCCCCTAAGTTCTGAACCAATCATCAATGAATCAACCAAGACATCATCAAGGTAAAGGTCTATTGGGCTGTCAAGGTATGCTTCTCCATATGTTGTATATGTCACAGTCAGTTTTTCTGTTTCCTTAGCCATCCTTTCAGCAGCTTCCTGGCTTAAAGAGATTGAAAACCTGAACCTGCATGAGCTTTGCCCTTCCATATCCTGGCATCCGTACTGAGGATCTATGCCTGAGCAGTCAGCGGTCCTGCAGACATAAGTTATGTCTTTTCCGCCATAAAACACAGTTTCATTCTTTACTTTTGCTTCAAACTTCCCCTGCCTTCCTAGTAAGTTCTTTACTTCTTCAACATTTGCTCCGGCAACCTCAACAATGATAAACTGGTTCCCTGACAGGTCATTGGCATTCCTTACTACTGTATCTGTAAGGCCAAACACATCAATCCTTCTTTTCATGTTTTCAAGGATTATGTCCATGTCTTCCTTGCTTACTTTTGTCTCAGGTTGAAGAACTACTCTTGTTCCACCCTGCAAATCAAGACCAAGGATGATGTTGCTTTTTGGCGCATCATAAATTGTTAATCCCAGTTTTTCCTTTGTTGTATAAAACATATTGTATGTGCTTTTTGATGTCTTGACAAGAACACTTACATTTTCAGGGAAGGAATCTATTGTCTCATCAAACTCCTTTATGCTCGAAACTTTTATCCCGTTTAATTCTGTTATCCTTTCCCTGGCCATTGGAGCTGTATTTGCAGCAGGGCTTAGCATGCCTGCATTATAAGCTGAGCTGTTTAATGCAACTCCCCTGATACCTACTCCTGTATTCCATGGATTTGGTGCTATTGCAAATAATGTCAGTACAAAAAATATAAGGTAAACCCATATCTTGAAATTGCTGAAAAATCTCTTAATTTTTGACATTTTCTTTCTCCAGTTTCATCCTTAGGAATGCTGCGTTTCCGATCCACGTTGTAAGGATATCAATTACTAAACCAACAATCAGAATAAGCATTATCTGCTTCAATGTAATGTTATTTGTGACAAGGTATGAAACGCCTGTTGCAAAGATTCCGGCAACTGACATTGTCAAACCTGTTTTCATTGCTCCAAATAGCTTGCTTTTCAGTTCACCTTTATCTTTCAGGACTTTTGTGGAAAGCAGGATTGATGTATCAACAGAATATCCTATAAGCATAAGATATGCTGCAATTCCGCCTGCTGTAAGCCTTACATCCAGGGCAACCATTATTGCAAATGTTATGAATATGTTCATGAATGCTGAAAATATTGCTGCAAAAGTCGCATAAATATTCCTGAAATATATATGGAAGACAATTCCCATGAAAAGCATTGCAAACAAAAGCGCAATAAACATCTGCTTAAAGAAGCTTTCACCAAGGGATGAACCCATTGATTCAATATTATAATTTTCCCTTGTAAGCGTTATTTTTTCTTTCACTGCGCTCAAAAGCTCTTCTTCTGTTATATCTGTAGCTTCAATAATTATCCCCACTACACTTCCTCTATCTTCAACAGTCCTGAAATTTAGTGAAGCTTCAGGATACATTGCCCTGACAGACTCTTCAAGCCCTTTAACATCATTGTAATCTGTCGTTATTACAAGTGAAATGCCTCCCTTTAATGAGACATCCCTTTTTGTGAATTCTCCTGTTCTCATATAGTTGAAAAACAGGAAGCCTGCACATACTAAAAACAGGATAATCAGGCCGTAAAAGAGCTTCATATATTCCTTGAAATAATACTCTTTAGCCTTATCTAAAAAGGAATTGCTTTTAACTTCTTCATGCTTGTTATGATGGACATGCTTTTTTGTCATTTAAATTTTGGAAACACTATTCCGTTTATAAAGTTAATTGATGATGTGAATGATTTTATCAGGTTATCTGATATATATTATATAGTATTGATAATGTTTTATTTTTAATGCATTAGCCTAACCTTTATATTTAGTGAGTTTTTTTCATCTTTGATGATTAAATTATTGGCTAACCTGTCTGTATTTTTATTTAGGCGAGGCCATGGGCTTTTTAAATTCCTTTTCGTGATTGATGACTTTATCAGGGTTTTTGCAATCGCAATCCTGCTTCCGCTACTAATGAATTGGCTAGGCCTTGGAAAGATCTTTATGATAGCTGGATTCATCCTTGGGATAATAATAGATATGCAGGATTTTATCACTGAATTTGGGCCAGGAAAGATTATATCAAAAAAAGACCTTTGGGTCATAAGGGAAAAATACGGCTGGTTCAAGATACTTTTTGTGATAGATGATTTTTTCAGGGCATTTGTCATGACAATACTCTTTTCAGTAGTGCTAAGCTATTATAATATTGGAGGAGTATTTTTTTTCATCATAATCCTTTTAGGACTGGCTATAGATATTCATGACTTATATGAAACGTTTACACAGGGGAAACTTACGATTGATAAGAGTAAAGGGGAATAATATTTTCTTTACATTTCGAATTATTTATATAGTACACTCTATTTTTTTGAACTCATGATAGATGAGGATTGGATAAAATCATGGCAAAGTGAAGGCACTATCACAAAAGAGCAGGCAAAAAAGATGCTTGCTGATATCTCAAAAGAAAAAACAGAGGATAAATCAAACAAATTCATCTCTATAATTGCATTAATTGGTTCAGTCCTGATATTCATAGGGCTTGCATGGATGGTTGCTAGGAACTGGCACCAGATTCCTGATGCTTTGAAAATACTGATACTTCTTGGATCATCACTTGGCTCATTTGCTTTAGGTGTGTTACTTAGACAGAAAAACCAGGAAGGCATAGGAAGATCACTTATAACACTAGGCGCGCTGCTCTATATTTTAAGCCTATTCCTGATTTCGCAGATATACCATATGGCTACAACAACCCAACACTATTCCTGGATATTATTCCTTTCATGGACTGTAATATTATCAACTGCATACCTGCTAAAGTCTCCTGAAAACACAGTTGTCTCCATGCTGGTTTTTTTCCCATGGATGTTTCTTCAATACACTTCTTCAGTCATGGAGCCAGGGGAAGGGATGATAATTGGGTATGTATTGATGTTTCTGAGCACAGGTGCCCTGCTTTATGGACTTAGCCTCTTCCATAGTGCTATCAAGAATAGTTTCACAAGAGTATACAGGTACTGGACAGTGCTCTATTTTATGATTATATTTTACTTGTTGAGTTTCCAGTCGTTTCTTCCAACCTTCAGCAAGTATTCATTTGAATCTGGCATCTTCTCACCCTTCCTTGTTCTATTCGTGATATTAAGCTTTTCAGGCCTGACATATGGTGTAAATTACGCCTTAAAAAATAAATCATGCTCTTACAGGGAGATATACTGGTTCATAGGCATACTCGCTGTAATATTAGCATTGGTCTTACTGACAAAAATTGGTGATGGAGCGACCAGCGGATACATCGGAAGCAACTTGCCTGCAAGCCTTTGGCTGCTTTGGTTGCTGAACAATTTTGTTTTCATAGGATTCATCATTGTGATCATATTATATGGGCAGTCTGTTGGTTCAGCCAGAATTGTGAACTTAAGCATCAATGTATTCATCCTTGAAGTGATATCAAGGTACATAGGCTTTTGGATGAATATGAATGGGTATTTTGCATTCAGCATCCTATCTATCCTCGGTGGCGTTATGCTTATTTACGGAGCATGGCAAATACCTAAATGGAAAAAGAGACTATTGGAAAAAACTAACCCAAAAGTGACAGGCATATGAAAACAGAATATAAACAATTGTCAATAGTCTTTGCTTTGATATTAACTGTTACTTTTTCTTTTATTATCTTTAATCAATGGCCGCTTTTATTTGGCAAAAGAATAATATTGGCCACTCAGCCAGTTGACCCATTCGATCCATTCAGGGGACAATACATGGCTATAAATTATGAAATATCTACAATTGATGATGCATATGAATTTGCAGTGAAGGATGATGTCTATATAATATTGGAAGCTGATGATAGGGGAATATGGAGGAAAATTGGCATCTCTAAGACAAAGCCCAGATCAGTTGATTTCATCAAAGGTGAGATTATCTATATAAACGATGGCAGTGCTACAGCAGAATATGGTATAGAACAGTATTTTTTTGAAAGGAATGCAGATCTGCCTACTGAGAACATCACTATAGAAGCAGCAGTTGACAGGTCAGGCAGATCAAAGCTTGTGCAAATGCTGCACAATGGCAGGCCAATAACAATTGACTATGAAAAATTTGATATCAGGTCATAACGTGCCTAATACTATAGTTTTTAACTCTTATTTTTCAAAACAAAAACCTTTAAATACTATATGGCATTCCAAGAATCATATAATTCTTATAAGGTGACTATATGGAAGAAATTATGAAAACAGGTACTACAACTGTGGGGATTGTAGCTAAGGATTCAGTGATTTTAGCTGCAGACAAGAGAGCTACAGCAGGCTACATGATTGCAGGAAAAAAAGTAGATAAGGTTGTTCAGGTAGCTGACAATATGGCTATAACAACTGCAGGAAGCGTTTCAGACATCCAGCTTATTGTAAAGATAATAAGGGCAGAACTTAATCTAAGGAAGCTTAGGACAAGCAGGGACAATAATGTAAAGGAAGCAGCAAACATGGTTGCAGGAATTGTCTATGCAAACATAAGAAGATTTTCAGCAATACCTGGAATTGTTCACTTTTTATTTGCAGGCTATGATGAAGAAGGTGCTCATCTGTTTGATATCTACCCAGATGGCTCAATCACAGAAATCGATGATTTTGTGACATCAGGTTCAGGTGGAAGCTTTGCATTCGGTGTTTTAGATTCGCAGCATAAGCCTGATATGAAGGAAACTGAAGCTGTTGATTTAGCAATAAAATGCGTAAATTCAGCTGTTCAGAGAGATGCAGCATCAGGAGACGGAGTAGATGTCTTTGTGATAAACAAGGCCGGAGTTAAGAAGGCATTCACAAAAGAGATTACATACAAAATAGTCAAATAAATTTGATTTATTTATTATATTAATTATAAACTAAATTCGAGGTATTCTTATATGGTCGAGGAAATATTAAAGGAAATATTAAGTGACATCCCAAGCGGGAAAATCAGCGATGCATTGTTTGAAGGCGCAAACATTGTGCTTTACACTAAAGACAAGAACTTTTACTTGGACAATAATGATCTAATCAGGGATATTGTTAATAAGATTAAGAAAAGGGTAGAATTAAGACCTGACCCTTCCATAACAATGGACAGAGAAAAAGCAGAAGAAATAATAAAAAAGCTGATACCACCAGAAGCAAAGGTTGACCAGCTTATTTTTGATCCGCAAAGGTCAATTGTAATGATTGAATCAGAGAAACCAGGTGTTGCTATTGGAAAAAGCGGCGAGATTTTAAGGGAGATAAGGGAAAAGACATTATGGGTTCCTGTAATAAAAAGAACTCCAGCAATAAGAAGTCAGATAATCGAAAATATCAGGGAAGTGTTATATCAGAATTCTGATTATAGAAGGAAATTTTTGCATAAAGTCGGTCAAAGGGTTTATAATGGCTGGATGAGAGGAAAAAAGAATGAATGGATAAGAATCACTTATCTAGGTTCAGGAAGGCAGGTCGGAAGGTCATGCGTTTTAGTACAGACACCGGAATCAAGAGTGCTTATGGATTGCGGCGTTGATGTAGCTGATGAAAGGAATGCCTATCCTATGCTTGAAGCGCCTGAATTCAGAATTGAAGAATTGGACGCTATAATTATAAGTCACAGCCATCTGGATCACGTTGGATTTTTGCCTTACCTAATCAAGTTTGGATACAAAGGTCCTATTTATTGCACTCCTGCAACAAGGGATGTAATGGCACTGATGCTTTTGGATTATGTCAAGATCATGAGGCATGATGGAGATGAGCCATTATATACAAGCGAAGAAATAAAAGAGATGGTCAAGCATACCATAACTTTGGATTTTGAGGAAGTCACAGACATAACGCCTGATGTAAGGCTTACATTTTACAATGCAGGTCACATATTAGGAAGCGCCATGGTTCATTTGCATATTGGAAATGGGCTTCATAACCTGCTCTATGGTGCAGACATGAAATTCGGAAAATCAGTCATGCTTTCACCAGCAGCTACAACTTTCCCAAGGCTTGAGACATTGATGCTTGAAGCAACATATGGAGGAAAGGACAATGTCCTTCCGACAAAAAAAGAAGTGTTTGATTACTTTAGGGATGTAATAAATGAGACTGTAAAGAGGAAAGGAAAAATCCTTATTCCGGTACTTGGTTCAGGAAGGGCGCAGGATATCATGATCATGATTGAAGAGCTTATAAGGACCAAGGAAGTCACAAAGGAAATCCCTGTATTTGTAGATGGACTTGTATGGGATATCACTGCAATACATACAGCTTATCCAGAATATCTTGCCGCATCAATCAGAAAGCAAATATTCCATAAAGACAATAACCCATTCTTATCACCAATCTTTAAGAGGGTTGGAAGCCAGAAAGAAAGAAGGCAGGTCATCGAGGAAACCGAAAGCTGCATAGTACTTGCAACATCAGGTATGCTTGTAGGCGGGCCTTCTGTTGAATATCTAAGAGCGCTAGCAGATAACCCAACTAATTCACTTATCTTCTCATCATACCAGGGAGAAGGTTCCTTAGGAAGAAGGATTCAGAACGGGGAGAGAGAGATAGTATTCAGGGAAGGGCAGAGGCAGGAGATACTGCAGATAAAGATGGATGTCCATAAGCTTGAGATATCTGACCATTCAGACAGGAAAGAACTTATGAACTTTGTTGCAAGAGTGCAGCCAAAGCCAAAGAAGATTCTGATGAATCACGGAGAGAATTCAAGATGCCTAGATCTAGCATCATCTATACATAAGATGTTTAGGATAGAGACAAGCGCTCCGAGGAATCTGGATGCGGTTAGGATAAGATAAAAAAATATTTTTTTTATCTAACTCATCCTGTATAAAGCCCCAGCTCCGGTTAATGCAGCAGCTTCACCAAGTTGAACAAGTGCAGTATTTGGATTTCCAGCTAGTAGTCCATTGTATGCAGCTTGTACAGCTCTAAACCCAGCAGGAACAAATACAGCATTACCTAAATTTGGAAGTATACCAAAATAAACAGCTACTCCTTCAAGTCCTATTGCTCCTGCCATGACAATATCTGCTGCAAGGTTTCCTTTTACTTCATATCCTTCACTAACTTTCATACTTTGTGGTTTTTTTGAACTCATTTTTTATTTCACCTTTTTGTTTTATGTTTTATTACATCTTAGTAGTGAATATCTCCTATATCAAATTTATCCATATATTTATTATATTATCAGTATATCAGTATTTTTATAACAAAATATTTATATAGTCAAATCTCTCTACTTTAATCATGAAAAGAAAAATCATCAAATCAGGCCCTTCAACTATGGTTGTATCTCTTCCAAGCAAATGGGCCAAGCAGTTCAATTTAGAGGCAGGAAGCGAGATTGAAGCTATGGAAGATGCAAATATGCTGATTTTTTATGCGCAGGGGGAATCAAAAAATGAAGCAGCTTCAATGGAAGTCACTGAAAACAGGAAAGCGGTAAGGGCGTGGTTTGGCTCACTATATAAATTAGGATATGATGAAATTAAAATACAGTACAAGACTTCTGAGGAACTTGAATTCATAAGCTATCTTTTGCAGGATGGTTACATAGGCTTTGAGATGATTGAAGAGAAAAAAAATTATGTTATAGTAAAGAAAGTTTCAGATATTGATTTTGAGCAGTTCAGTAACATGCTAAGAAGGCTGTTCCTTGTGATAATTGATATGGGAAATGAGCTTGAGAATGCCCTTAAAAATAAGGATATTGACCTTCTCAAAAAGATAGTTATGATGGAAAAATCAACAAACAAGTTTGCAAATTTCTGCAGGAGAGCAATCAATAAAAGGATAATAAAGGACTTCAGGAAAAATGCATCATTATATTATATTATAGAAGAGCTGGAAAGGATAGGGGATGCATATAAGGATTTAGCATCACACTATATTGAAGTTAATGGAAAGTCTAACAGGGCCTTTTTGGGAAAATGTAACTCTTATTTCAGGAAGTCCTATGAGCTTTTTTATGAATTTGACTTGGCTAAACTTGAAAAGTTCATCAATGAAAAAAAAGAACTCTTAAAGGAGCTTTCAAGAACTAAAGAGAATGAATCTTTTTTCATGCACACTTTAATTGAAGACACAGCTAATTTGAAGGGGGCTCTTACAACTATAAATATCTAGGTATATGCCATGCTAATTTTTGACATTTGACTTGCTCTTATCATTGCATTATATCTCCCACCTGAAAGATATTTCTGCATTCCCTGCAAGCCTTGAATAAAACTATCAGCAATCATTAATTTTTTGTCAAGCACACCGTATCCTTCTCTACCAGTATCTTTTGCCTCGCTATGTTTTAACTGTTCTTTATATATCTTTACTGCATCCACGCATTTTTCCAGATGATTTCTTAAATCCAGTCTCGCTTCTTCACCTCTACCCATATAGATATTCTCCTTATTTCTTTCCCAAATGAACTTTGCGCTCCTGATTGTCCTATATACTGACAAAAGCAAGTTTGTCTCATCCAATTGGTCTGTTGAAACATCATAGCCAAGTTCTCTAAGCTTATCTAAAGCCACTTTAGTTCTCATGCTTCCAACCTTTTCCCTGACCATCAGGTCCATAACCTGTTCAGTAGGATGGCTCAATACTCCCTTTGTCTCAAAATCATAGCTAACTACATTCCCAAGCAAAAATCTCTCTCTTGCGTCCTGATAGGATACTTTTCCTGTCTGAGCTGCATAAATAAGCTCCTCAAAATCTGAAAGCTGAGGAATAGATGAAATGCCTCTTAATGCATTATTCAATACCATGATATTGTTTCCATTCAGATTATAATAAGGGGTTGTGCCCTTTACACCAGAATAGAGCCTGGAAAAGCCGCTTGCTTTTGCAATATCGATTCCGGGGATATCTTTCAAAAGATCGAAAATATCCCTCCTTATTGCCATGGCATAATCTTTTTGCCTTCCACCTTCTCTGTTTCTATGGCAAAAACTATCATAATGATTTACTGAAGCACGAATTAAATTATTTACACATTCTTCTATAAGCTTCCTTGATTCCTTTGTGAGCCTTTCTTTATGATTAGTATATCCTCTTAATAAAAGGTTGTTTAGCGTATCAATGACTGCAGATGAATTAAAACCATGCAGCTCTGCCATGTATATCCTTTTACCTATTATTCCAAGTAGTGTTGGAGTATATATTCTTCCTGAGAGGTTACTAGCTTCAAATTCAGGGTTAGGACTTTCTTTTGAAAACATACTAATCTCAGAACTTTTTTTTCTTTCAAACAGACTATATTCAATATTTAGAGATACCCTTGCAGTATTATTCTTTGATCCCTTTTCAAGGCTTTTTGTTATTATTATTGCATCTTTTACTTTTATATTCTCAATTATTTTTCCAAATTCAGCATTAAGAGCATCTGGATCAAAATAATTTATATCATTTTTTGGATTTATCTTTTTATATGCAAAATACCAGTGCCTTAACAGGATTTGGTCTTCCTCACTTTTTCCAAACTTATTTGCGCTATAGTAGCTCTTTGCCAAAAACAATGTCCTGATAAGAAAATTTGCATCAATATCATTTTCATCTAATTCGCCTATTGTCCCAAGCCAAGTATTATCAGTTTTCTTAAGGAAAACCTCAAGCTCATCGCTATTTTTTTCTACAAATTCTACAAGCTCTGCAAGGTTTTTAACCATATCTTAAGCTTAAATATGCTCCTGAGTATTTAAATCTTACTATTTTTACTACTAATTAATAGTAAAATTTATATATTCGTTGTTCTCATAGCTTTTAAATGGAGAGATTTTGGCATTTTAATTTAGAGGAAAATCATTTTCTGTACATAGCAATATTTGCAGTTTTTGGGCTTCTTTATTTTATAAAACCAATAATTATTCTTCTATTTTTGATAGTTCTGACAGATTTCATCCTCTCTTATCTAAGCCATAGAAAACTTGATTCTGGAATAGACATAATGTCTATTGGCATTATCTATGTTACTTATTTTCATGGGTTAAGCTATTCTTTTTTTCTCATACCTTTCACAATATTTTCAAGAATCATCATTGGAAAAATCCAGATAAAGCATATTGTCAAATTTGGGATTTCATTTCTGGTTGCTTTTTTGACACTTTCATTAAATTTCATTGATTTTATTCATGCGGCATATCTTATCATCATCATCAGGTATATCCTTGACACATTAATTAATGGTCATTTAACCGGAACATATAACTTATTTGGAAAAGTGCACCACCTTGCATCAACATTAGCGTTTTTATCTTTTTTATCGCTTTTCTTTTGATTAATGATTATGTGCTATATGAGAGTAAGGTAATTAGTTTAGATTAAAAATAGCCAGAAAAAATTATAATAAATATGCAGTAAATTTATTTTCTAATGTGCTGTACATTCTATCAGGATGTTTTATTTGATAATCAATATTACACCTTAAGTCAAGAGGCATATATGCACTGCCGCTTCCTCCAGAACCACCAGAGGAACCACCGCTTGATCCACTGCCAGAACCACCCGAAGAGCCACTTGATTGGTTAGCAACATGGTTTAAAATAATTATACTTGCTTCCACATTAATTTGTTGTTGCACTTGTTGTAATCCACCTGATCCATAAGTTCTATCATTTATAGATTGTGCAAAATGCTGGTCTACACTATTACTACTAGAACTACTACCAGAACTACTACCAGAACTACTACCAGAACTACTACCAGAACTACTATTAGATTTACCACTCATTTTTTTGCCTCCTATACTTTTAATTTATTTTTATAATATTTCTTCAACTTTTTTAGTGTGCATAATGCAATAAACTATGATACGCGTTCATAGCTTTTGTTTTTCCTTCCTTGAAAAATGTTCTTGCTTTTGAAGCTGCAGTTATGATATAAGGTTCAAATGTTTTTACTGAATTCATAGCCCTTTCCCCAAGAACCATTGGCATTCCAAGAGGTGAGCAGTAAACTGCTGCAACCAATGCACCCTGAGCATAGCCTGCTCCACCTAAGCTGCTTTGTGTGCAAAGCTGTTCAGGCGTTAAATTATATAATTGCTCATTCCAAAGCTCATTAAAGTTGCTGTGAGCCCTTAGATTATTTATGAACCCGAATATTGCTAATTGGACATTTGTGCCTTGATAAGCCACATCGTTTTGTATTAATGATAAACCATAAAAAGTAGTTTTTAATAAATCTAATCTGCCTTCCTTATGAATAGCAGTCATGAAAATTTCAAGGTCAGTTGTATAATCACGAATTTCACCGCTTGGCAAAATTTCAATTAACAACTGTGAATTACAAGCAAAATAATTTTCTGCAGTTGGTGTAACTAGATTGCTGAGATCTGAACCTGTGTCATTCTGGGTAGTTCCCCCATACGCAGATGCATCAGCAAGCGTTGATTCTATAGGACTAGGTGGCTGGGCATTTATGGTTGTAGAATCAACAAATGCCTTGACTTCAGGATTTGAGAAAAAATCAGTTATTCCGTTATAAGCAGCAACAACACCTACTCCAAGAAGTGCAACCCCACCTAAAAGTAATCCACCGACAATTAGTTTCTCTCCAAGAGAATAAGGCATGTCAGCATATGATTCTGGTTGAAATGGGCTATCAAAACCCATAGAACCACGTCCTTTTCCATCATGCCAACGTGTAGCTCTTCCATAGAAACTACTATTTTTACTATCAAATCCTGCACTAAAATTGGTTTCACCTATATCCTTAGTGTAAGGTAATCTTCCCCAAACTTTTCTGCCTGTTGGGTTACCTTGCCCTCTATTCTTTAAAAATGCTTTTGCACCATCAGTTAAACTTCTGCCCCAATATGAAAGACCAGCTCCTAGCGTCTCTTTGTTTACTATATCTTCTGCAGTTATTGGTATCTTCTTTTTTGGCATATTTATCAGTTCATTTATTGTTTAATACCCTTGATATGTAACTTTGAAAAACTAAAGCCTGTGCATATCGTAAGTTCTTTGCATTGAACTTGCACCGATATATAGGTCACTTTGTCTTTGTGGCATTGGCATATATGCAGAATTTCTCATCATGAATGGCATGTAACCACTTCCACTGCCTCCACCAGAGCCAGAGCTTCCTCCTGAGCTTGAACTTCCCCCGTTTACTACAGTTTGCAATGTAGTAACTACAGTTTGAACTAATTGTTGTCCACCTTGGCCATATGTTGCATTATCTATATGTTGTGCTCCGCCACTTGAATTTCCACTTCCAGCGCTAGGCCTGGGAGCTAGTAAATTTTGCATTGATTGTGAAAGTTGCGAAGCATTTATATTCGAATTTCCACCATTTCCACCTGTCATTCTTCATTCACCTTTTTATGTTTGTTATCTTTAAGTGGTAATAACTTCTTAGGTTCTTTATTAAATATTCCTGTTAAATTTTTTGTAAAAAATACAAATAATTATATATAAAATATATTTATTACAAAAAATATGATTGATTTATCAAAGAAAGACAGGAAGATATTATGGGAGCTTGATAGGGATGCAAGACAGACTGCTGCCCAGATTGCAAAAAAGACAAGGCTTTCGCAACAGGTTGTAGACTATAGGATAAAAAGGATGGAAGAGCAGGGGATAATTTCTGGTTACCATACAATAATCAATTTTTCAAAATTTGGATTTATGTACTGCAGAATTCTTCTCAAGCTTAGGAATGCAGATGAGAAAAAGGTAGAGGAGATGTTTCACACCTTGAAAAATATGGAAAAAACAGTCTGGATAAGCAGGAATCATGGATGCTGGGATTTTGCAACAGTCTTTATGGTTAAGACCATACCAGAACTTAATGAGCAATTCAAGGAAATCATGTATCAATATGGTCATTACATAGAAGATAAGATGATAAGTATAGCTGTAAAATTTTTCAATTTCAAATCAAAGTTCCTTCTTGAAGATTCCCATATAGTAAATATACCTTATACAGTAAGCGGGCTTGATACAACTGAAGCAGAATTGAATGAGAAAGATATTGAACTAATCCAGGCAATATCAAAGAATTCAAGGATAAAATTGATTGAATTATCAGAGAAAACAAAAATACCTCTGCAGACATTGAGGTCCAGGATAAGAAAGCTTGAAGAGCAGAACATCATTCAGGAATACAGACCAAGCATAAATTTCCATAAACTTGGCCTTTTGCATTATCATGTCTTTCTTAAGCTAGATAACTTAAATAAGAAAAACGAGTCCATTATAACGCATTACCTGATAAACAACCACATGACTATATACACAACTTTCGCACTCAGCGGGGCAGATCTTGAATTTGATGTGCTTTTAAGGAGTGATTATCAGCTTACTGAATTCATGAACAGGATGTCAAATTTATTTCCAAGCATACTAAGAAACTATAGTTTTATGCTGATGTATCGCGTTGAAGATATGGGTTATTTTCCAAAAAAGAGGATTTAGTTTTTCCTTAGTTCCAATAATGCATATTTATCTTCATGAGAATAAATTTTTATCTTACTTAAATCAGGCTCCACTTTTTGAGCAAGGCTTTTTAGGCTTTCAATTGTGTCCCTTCTCGAATATGTAAAATTAATTCTTGTATCAGGTCTCCAATGAACAAGGTGAGTCTGGCCATGCCCGTCTAAATATTCTTGCATCAGCCATTCTTCAGGATCTTTAGGATCACAGCCATCAGGAACACATGCCTTGAATTCCAGCTGATGCCTTCCAGCGTTACTATCAAAGTAAGGCGACCATTTTAAAAATCCTCTCATGCCTAGATTAAAGAGGTTGCTTCCGACAAATTCCTCAATGACTTTTTCCTTATAATCAGTTTTATCCCCAATCAGGGCAGAACCAATCAGGACTCTGCCTTTACTTTCTCCAATAACCTTATATGCATTTTCAAGCATTCTTATTCTTTCTATATCTTCCAAATTACTTATTGTAGAGGTTGCACTCACAATAATTCTTTCAATGCAGTTTTCAGGGTTATTAGACTCTACCCTATAATTATCACTAATGAAATTTCCAGGAATTATTTCAGGGTTGATATCAACATTAAATGGTCTGTAATTTTCTCTTTCTTTTTCAAATAGGTACTTATTTATTACTTCATTTACCCTTCCATTTATCTCAAGCTTATGCGCCTGGGTCAATTGCTCGCTGTTTTTTTCTACTGAGATTATTCTTATATTATAACCACTTCCTTTTGATCTTATAAAATCAATATTTGCTTTCACAAAATTTATTATAAAATCAGCCTCTTCCTCAAGAGAACCGCCTCCCAGGAAATATAGCTGTAGTTCACTACATTCTTTTGAAAGATCAAATAATCCACTCTCCAAATTATCATTAAGCAATTTTTTTTGATGTGGCACAGGACCATAGCCAGAATTTGCTTTTGTAGCTTTCCTGTATTTTATACCACCTTCTGGAGAATTATATATATCATCAGAGCTAAGCAGGATTCTAACATCTCCAGGCAAACAGTAAAATATAGTGTTCCCTATTTTAGTCCCAAACTCCTGCAACTGAGGAAGTATCTTATCCATAATTCCTTTAGCATAATCCTGATTACTCTGCTTATGCTTTTTCCCACCAATCATTACTCTAGGCATAAATATGTCATCTTGAGGCTTGCAAAACATTGCTTCTTTAATCTCCTGATATTCGGTTTCGGTTTCAATAAGCATGTAATCAAACATTTCATCCCTTCCTTTTTTATGAGCTTGCCTTTCATTTGGAGTCATAAAAAAATATGTTGCATGGTTAATCAGGCTTACGGGATTATCTTTGCTATGCTCAACATATCCAAGCTCAATTCCTGTAACAACATATTTTAGAAATTCAGATGCTACAAAGAGTTTTCTTTCAAAACCATCAAACTCATATGCATTTGGAAGGATGAATTTTAAAATAGGTATACTTGAATTTTCCTTGAATAATCTGGGTATGCCTTGAATGAAATTATTTTGTTCCCCTGAAATGCTGTCCCAAAATACTCTTTTTACATAAGCGTCAAATTGGCTTATTTCATAGGTTAAATCAAATTTCTGATTAAATAATATTAAATTCATGATTCTTGTTAACATTGGATCATTATAAACTTCAAGAAACTCATTGATGCTATCTTCTAAATCACTAGTTTTTTCTTCTGGCAATGGAAAAGGCATCTTGCTAGTTGAGTAATTAGTTTTCCATCCCTGAGTGATTGGAAGCGCCATGACTTCTATACATGAATTATACTATTTAAATCTTTCTAAATTTACTACTTCTTAGTAACACTAAAAACGAAAGATTTATAAACTAGCACCACTATAAAGTAATAAAATGAAGCCACAACTATATTTTGTCGTCATAGGTGCATTCCTGCTAGGAATGCTTACAACCTTGGTTTTAGGTAGTGGCACCCAAAGTCCCCAAAGCACCACATCATACGTCGTGGCAAATGCTGAAAGCATTAAGGAAGAGGATGATGGGAATATTGTTACAAGAGTACTAGGGATGACTAATGAGGAACAGGCGTCCCCAAATGACTGGGTAAAAGAAAACCAAATTCTTGTTGAAGGAGATAAGGTTACAATAAAAATTGAAGGTGCACAGTGGTCTAAATTTACAGATACTAATAGTATGGACCCAGTAATTGATGAATATGCTAATGCAATTCAGATTATACCAAAAGATCCAAGCCAAATTCAGGTTGGGGATATTGTTTCATATAAATCTGATTATGCAGATGGAACTATCATTCATAGGGTAGTTGAAATAGGATATGATGAAAAAGGATGGTATTGTCTCATGAAAGGAGACAACAACAAATCAAATGATCCTGGGAAGATAAGGTTTTCACAGATAAAAAGGGTTACTATTGCGGTTATTTATTAATGTTAAAAAAATGAGGTAATAAAATGACACTTTATGATTCCATAATTGAATATGAAACAAAGCAACTTTTAATGATATTTGAGGCAACAGCAAAAGAGAACGCTATTATAATGGAAGGTGCAAAATCTAATGGAAGGTCATTAATGCAGGCTGAAATAGAAAAAGCAAGAGTTTTGCTTGATACAGTCTATAATCTAGGTGGAAACAAAATTAATGATTCTGGTTTAAATGCAATATTGCAAGAATTTGAAAGAATTGATAGGTTGTATTCTGGCTTTGGTCCTAGCATAATTAAATTTATGCTGGGTGATCAAACTAAAGTAAAATCTGCAAAAAAAGAATTTATCAAGGAAACTATAATTTTTTATCAGCAATTAATACAACAGGAAGACAATGTTTCGACATATGAAGATGCGGTTAGACTGCAGTTCAAAACAGAGTCTGCATATAGAACTGCTGTTCAGCCTATATATGATGCTGAAAGACAACTTATGCACGCAACGGTTTCAAGGTTTCCTTCAACTGTCATTTTTCTTGAACCAAGCATGAAAATTGCAGAAACTATAAGATATAAAATGATACATTCTATATTTTCAGCACTAATAGATTAATTTTTTTTAAACTATTTTATGAAACTCTCAAGCTTTAAGAACTAACTGATAAAAATAAAGCGGAGGCACGCAAAAAGATTGGTTTTGAAAAAATCAATAATGATTTTATAGCATCCACTGCACTAAATTTGCTACTATGAATCAAAGAAGAATTATGTCGAGAAATTGATAAGAATAATAAAAACTGATAATGCCAGAAAGATGGTTGAGGCATTTAAAAAAATTGAATCATGGAGTAATAATTACTGGATCTGTTGGTTTTTCAATCCTGACATAACAGAACTCAATTTTGTTTCCGATAGTTATATTATAAATTGGTTCATTTAATTCATACTTAAAATTTTGTGTAATTGTTATGCCATTTACTCTGACAGGCAGGTCTTGATAGATTTCATTAATTAGTACAGGTTTTTTGTTTTCATCATAAGCAAAGACAACAGTTCTATATGACCCAAGTTCATCGAGACGTTTCACATCTTTTTTAACTTGCTCGAATTCTTCATCTCCTAATCTTTCCTCTAATCTGGCCAGGTTTGGTGTTATGATATCAGGAGTTTTTCGCAAATCTCCAAGACCGATCCTAAAGCCACCTTCTCCTTTAAAAGAAGCATTAGCAGGAACATATGTTACCTTCATTTTAGCTTCATCCAGATGATAAATTGGCTCATTTCCGCTGCCATCTGGAAAAATCAGATATTGGCCAGGTGGAAGATTTGCAGGGATACTATTAAAACTCGGATTAGTCTGCCTCATTAAATTATTTTGATTTGCTAAATCTTCTAAAGGGTGATACGGTGTTATTTTTGTCATTGTTCAACACCTCAAGGAAAATATGGTTTAATTTCTTCAAGAATAGTCTTTGCTCTTTCTGCTTCTTTTAGCGACATAACACTATGTGTCAAATGGATTCCGACCTTGCTACCATCAGATGTATCTATGCACCAAGCAAGTGTTTCTAATTCATTATTTGCCATATCATATGATATGCATTCATACTCTGATTCTGCTTGAGGAAATCTGTAACCTTGGATGAATCTTGCCTGTGCTTTTTCAAGTTCAAATGTACAGCCAAAAGCTGTCTTAAAATCAGTCACTGTCAATTTGCTCATATCAACAACAGATGAAATCTCAACAGGCCCGTTTCCGTATCTTGGTTCTATTATTTCAGTATAAGAATTCAAGCCTATTTCATCCATATTGGATTTCCTGGCTTCTTTCTTTGTCCTAAATCCTACAACTTGCCAATCTTCCTTAACAGTTATACCTTTTTCAGCTGAATAATCAATCATTCCTGCCTGGTATAATCTAACTAGGCTTTCTGTCAAAGTATTCTCAAAATTCCAGACTATCCTATTATGATCACTGGCATATGTATGACATGAGACCATTGATTCATAATCAACCTTCGTATCACGTTCAGTCATATAGCTTATTATCTGGAGTGCATTCATATCAACCATTGAGATAGCTTTTCTGCCGTTGATTCTTCCAATCAGTGAAGCATTTGCAGGTTCCGTAACATATTCGACCTGTTCTGAAATTGCCTGTAAAGATAATCTCTCTTCGTTAGGGAAATTCGGATAAAAATCCAATATATTGAAACTAGGCATTGTAGGATATTCATGTTCCCTAATTTTCCAAGCTATTGGGCTTCTATAATTACCATCGTCTCTAATCATCTGATCATTTTCTTGTATCAGGAAACTATTAAGGTCCTGTCTTTCAACTTTATATTCAACATCCGGAGCTTTTCCAGTTATTCTTAATATCTTTTCTAGCATCTGTATCATTCGAATCACCTTTTTTGTAACTACTATTTAGTCGTAATGTTTAGAATATATATTTTTTGTATATAATATATATATTGATATAATAATATAAATTTTAGATAATTTTATATATCACTTTCTTCATATCTAATATATCATGCAAAGAAAACTTATCCAGCTAGGTCAGAAGACGCTTCTTGTTTCTATCCCGAACCAAATAATTGAAAAATATGGGTTAAAAAAAGGTGAAGATATAAATATAGCTGAAGTTGATGGCAGTTTAGTAATCCCTCTAAAATCTACACATGAGCCAAAAAAAATAAGGATTGAATTGACAGGAAAAGAACATGCTGTAGAAAAAATAATTTGTGCATATTATAAGTCTGGCTATGATGAGATTGAAGCCATTTATGAAACCCAAGGTGAACTTGAGAATATTTACAGAACGATAAGTAGCGGCTGCATTGGTTTTGAAATAGTTGAGGAGTCAAATACTAAGATAAAAATCAAAAAAATATCTTCTATTGAGCAAGAAGAATTTGATAATATCTTAAGGCGACTTTATTTGATTTTGCTTTCCTTTTCTGAAGATGTTTTGATAGCGCTAAATAATAATAAAAAAGAGGTATTTGAAAAACTTGTTTTGAGAGATGCAAATATCAATAAGCTCTCAGATTTCTGTAGGAGAGTTCTAAATATCCAAGATATAAAAAAATACAGAAAAACAGGAATATACCATATTGTTGAAGAGCTGGAAAAAATTGGAGATATATACAAAGATATTTGCAATTATAGATTAAAAACAGAAGTCATCATTTCTAAGACAACGTTAGACTGCATGAAGCTTACAAATGAGTATTTGAGATTTTTTTATGAAAGCTTTTACAATTTTGACCAGGATAAAATTCTTAAGATGATAGATTACAAAATTAAGCATGAGAAAATTTTCGAAAAAAACTTTCTTTTGATAACTAAAGAAGAATATAGACTTATGTATTTCATTGAATTAATATTTCAGAATATATATGAACTAAATGGCTCACTAATGGTTACTTATTTCTAGTTGCCATGAATTTTTTTAAGATAGATATCAGGATTCAAATTTGACCTGATTAAATCTATTGCTCTTAATTCTACATATGAAGGTTTTGCAGAAGCCAATGAAGATATATCAAAACCTAATGACATTGCTTGATGGAGCGCTCTATAAATTGGTTCAGTTTCATCAACAGCATCTATGAATTCATTCTGAATAATCATAGCTCTTGTTTGAATTCCATAATTATGCCCAAAAGAAGCCTTCGCAATCCCTAAATGATGAAGCATAAACGCATAATGTGTATTGAATGAATCAATGATTGCTGCTTTTCTTTGCTCGTTATTGCCATTTTCCAGTTCATATGCAAGATTATTCAGGTCTGTTTTCATACTGCCTTTATTCATATCTTCAATATGCAACCAAGCCTGGCTTATGTTCCAATATCCCCTAACTATATCAAAATAAGCCCAAAAATTGCCTGCTTGTTCTTGAGATAGACCAATTTTAGTATATTCATCAGTAATTGATTTGCCTAGTCTTAATAGAGTATCATCGTTGTATCCAGCACTTGGGGTTTTATCGATTGCTAAAATAAGGTCTTCACATCCGAGCACTAATTGGTTTGCTCTAGACGCATAATCCAAGCTAATAACATTTTCTGAAACGTAAAGTGCCAGCTTATCAATCTCATATCGTGAATTAGATATCAACTGAATCAATGATTGCTTCAGAGAATCTTTTTCAAAATTTGCATTTATTCTTGTTCTGGTAATCTTATTGCTTGGCAAATCTTTGATAAGACTATCAAAATCAATCATATGATTAGATAGGCACATATCTCTAAATGGAACAGATGCTGCCTGCATCAAAAAATATCCATCTATTTTCCTTTTTTCATTTGCATTTTGATAAGTTTCTGATTCGGATTTAATTCTAAAATAATTTAAAACATCTAATAGTCTTTCAGTTTTTTTATCATAAGGATATGGAGAACAGCTGATTCCTTTTTCTTCAAATGCTGTTTTTGTGACTTTTGTTAAAAACGAAATTTCATGAGAGATAATCTCTAATAATAGTGGATATCTTGAATAGGATAATAGATTTGCTGCACTTTGTCTCAATTCAGGATCCAATAGTTCGTCATTTATTATATCACCTAGGGTGGTGAAGTATTCCTGAACTGTTATTCCATTTACAAAGACAGTATCATCTACAATAAACTTAGGATTTTCTTGAAGTAAACCATATATTGTGCTTTGGAGTAGGGTTCTAGGTGAAGGTGAAATATCATAATGCGCGGTTCTTATTACAAATGGCCCAATATCAACATTTTGACGGATACCTTTAATAGTTCTATGAGGTTTAGAGAAATCATAACCTGTTCCTAATGCAACAAAAATTGGCAAACTTGTTACATGAGGAGTGTATCTTGTCCTAATACCCTCTGGAACACCTAATGATTCAAGTTGCTGAATACTTAATCCTCCAGCTGTTAGCCTTAATTCTTGTTCAAGATCCGTAGCCTGTGTTTGTACCATAGTAATTAAATATCAAGAGTAATAGAATTGGTTAATAAATATTTCTATTTTTACTACTTAAAAGTAACGATTAAATCGATATATTTAAATACTTGTGCTCCTTTTAAGAGATAAAATGCTTGATGCTGACATATATTTGACAAACTACCTAAACCTATTAAAGGATAAACTAGACTTCAGAAAGATTTTAGCCATATGCTTATTGTGCTATTGTTTTTTATCGTTTAAAGCAGTTTTTTTTGCATCATTGTTTGTATTGGCAGATATATTTACCACTTATGTGAACTTAAAGTATAAAATTGACTTGATTTTTGATTTTCTTTTGATCGGAATTATTTTTGTCAGTTACTATTTCAGTTTAAAAATTGGATTAATCATGTGTGCATTTATCATCTTGACCAGACTTATGTATGGTGAATTAAATAGAAGGCATTTCGTTAAACTACCAATAATGGTATTGCTAGCAGTATTATCAAATCTGTTCAATCAATCAAATTTTTTAGTCATAGGTTTTTTTTTAGTAGGATTAAGATATATTATGGAATATTTAATTGATTGGCATTTGACTGGTCAAATAGGAAATCTGGATAGAATTCATCGAAGAGTAATACATATATTCGGTGCATATTTGTTTTTTAGCTATTTTTGCCCGATATTAGTCATGTTTGTTTAAACTCTTAGACAAATCATCATGATTTGATGCAACTACAAGAATAATTTTTCAATAAAAGCGGAGGCACGCAAAAAGATGGACATTACGCTAAGGAACAGCTACCCTGACCTTATCTCCATCCCGTTACCCTGAAAGCGCCAGCCATAAAGATTATTGCTGCTCGATTCCTCGCCTGACAAGGTTCTCAAAACAGCCAGCCAAGCAGGACAGGAGTTCATTGTTCATGCCAAGACTATTCATTAACAATAATGCCTCTCTTCAAGCTTCGACCCCTTCATACATCCGTTTAAGGTTACAGGGTAGGGCGAACACCCCGGTCTAGCCTCCAATAGCAAGAAAACATAAGATTATTTTTAAATGTTGCCTAGTTTGACTAATTTGCATGGCTTAAGAAAATTAACAATAGTTTATAGCATCCACTGCACCAAATGCGCTACAAATACACCAAGGACAAAACCACCGATTGCCTGCCTTGGGGTATGACCTAAAAGCTCCTGCAATTTTCTTGTCCTTATCTTTCCAAAATACTTGACCTCGTCAGCCATCTGGTTTAATGTCTGCGCCTGCTTTCCGACAGCCCTTCTTAGGCCTATAGCATCTGAAATGACTATGGCGCTTACAATTATGCACACCATAAAAAGGCTGGTTCCTCCTTCCTGTAGGTAGACTGAAGTGGTCATAGCTATTATGCTTGCAGTATGGGACGAAGGCATTCCTCCAGTCCTGAAAAAAATCATCCAGTCCCATTTATCTGTCCCAAGGTAATGGAAAACCATCTTAATTAAGCTGGCAAAAACATATGCCCAGATAACAGAGAGAATAATCTTACTTGAGAAAACTGCTGCAAATACCCCCACCATTAATTAGGAATATATCTAGGGAGGTATAAAAATGTTTCTTTGAATAAGGATAGAATACTTAATAATATCTTTTTAGACAAAAGGCTCGTTGATGCTTCTATGTATCTTATACTGCTTCTTAAGCAAGTTTTCGAATGTCGCATCAGCTAAGATATCCAATGTATTGATGAGCTTGACTGATGTAACTGATTTATCATAAATGCTTGCGCTGAATCTGTCATTTTTAATCACTCCTTAAGTATATCTATAGATTTTGTTAAAATTGCATACTCATCCTGTCCTATTGTTATTAATCTTCCATGGTACTCTTTTGCTAAATCCGTCATTTCTCTGAAAGTTACTTTTGTTGCACAATTTGGAAGTCTTGCTCTTTCTTCAAGGGTTTGTTGACCAGTTAGTACACCAACGTCTCTTAATCCCTGTTCAGGGGCACCGCGTTTTGCTTGCAAATCCAAATCAGAATAGTTTTCCGTGTAAAGAAGTAATGCTCTATAATGATCTGATCCATTTATAACATATCCATACTGATTTATCATTTTTCACCTTTATCTTTCTTAATAATAATGCAAATTTTAATGCACTCCTGTTGGTGTATCTCTCAATCCAAATATTTCCTTCTTTACGTAATTAAGATCAAACTTCTCACCTTGTTTAACATGTAATAATACACCTATATTACCTGCCCTAATACGATTATCAATATATTCACGTGGATCGGTAGCCTTTTGAAAGCCATCCTCAGGTTGAACAAAATATACATGATCAAATTTTTGATAAGTACCACCTTTAACTTTATCAAAAAAACTTAACTCATCTTGAAAATTCATTTGAATATATAGATAAGTTTGACTTTGGATAGTAATCTCAAGAACTGGAAAACCAATTGACCTTTGACCCCTATAACCACTAATGTTTCCACTTTCAACTTTTTCTGCAAGTGCTGTTGCCTTTACTAGATATAACAAAGTTTCACCATAAGACGCAAGCATAAGATACGGGTTACCATCATGCATTTTGTTTTCAATACCATTTGCTTGTGCATCTACTACACTTAATCCAGTAGCTTCCCATGCTTCTTTTTTATAGGTAGCAATATCAGCAAGGATTTCAACCTGCAAAGCCATAACTTGAGCGGTTTTTTGGTCTATATCTAAACTTTTTTGCATTTTTCATTCACCTTTACTAGTTTTCCTCTTTATTTTGCGTTGTTATCTGATTTTTTAGTTTAAGTTAGGAATTAACGTTAAGTGTAATCTTCACCACTTATCATTTCAAGGACCTTGAACAAGTCAGGAAATCCACTGTCATTGGTATCATTTTTTGGTCTTCCCAATAATAAAGCTGTTACTTGGGTTGGAGTTGTCACAAAACTAATAGGATCACCAGCTTCATAATTTACTGATAGTGTTCTTACAAATGAGTCATTTGGTGCACAAATGCTTTTTTGACCCCTATGAGGGTCATAATTTAAAACTAACCATCCTAGATGCTCATAGTGATCTGTAAAAGCACCGAACATCGCAGGAAGCTTACCATCTGGGGTGCCAAAATTTGACCATACTGCGCTACCTATTCTCTCTTCATAATCATGAGCTACTCTAGCTAGCAAATCTTCTTCGTTTGAAACAATATCTGCAACAATTTTTTGGACAGAAGTTCCAGAATTCCAAAAAGGATATTGCGTTGATCTATCTTTAGTGGATCCTATACATACCATAGCTCCATCCATATAAGTGGGCCTTACAATATTTGTATTAGCCCAAATGGAAAGATCATGTTTAAGTGCCCTAGAACTATTTCCAACGTAGATTCCATGTTCATAATTATTTCGTAGTTCAAATAAGTTATCTCCTGCATATATTAATATAGGTAGTTGTGTACTTTTCATTTTTTATTCACCTTTTCTTTTTATTATTTGTTCTTACTCACAAATCATTTCCTTAACTACACTCAATATCTGCCCAATCAGCTCATTGAGTGATTTAAGCAGGTCTGTCTGTTCCTTTTCGCTGTATGAATAATCTGTCCTTCCATAGTATGTGTATGATGTCATTTTTTTTCCACCTTCTTTCTATCTGATTTGTTTTTGTTACTACTTGAAAGTGTTATCATATATATTAATATTTTCTTCAATTTTTTTGACAATTGGTAAAATATTTTAATTTTATATTAAAATTGTAAAAAAATTATTATAATTAATATTACTTATTTCAATTGCTAACAATTTTTTTTACAAATCAAAGTGAAATAAAGAATAATTGCGTAAATATTAATAATTTTTTAAGTGAATTTTTTACAGATGGTAAAATTTATATATTATTACTTGTTATTGTAAAACATGGCTGAAACTCTCGAATTGGATATGAAAGATAAAAGAATCCTTAGGGAATTGTTTCAAGACGGCAGGATGCCTTTTTCAATCATCGCAAAAAAGGTCGGGTTGAGTAAGCAGATAGTGCATTATAGATATCAAAAAATGATGGAAAAAGGTCTTTTGATAGGAATTAATTCAGTATATGATGTCCAAAGGTTTGGTTGGCAGATCTATATAGTCTATATGAAGTTCAAAAGCATTGATAATGAAAAAGAAGAAAGTATTATTGCTTCACTAAAAAATCATCCTAATGTTGCTTGGCTGATTAAAAGCATTGGCAACTATGATGTGATTCTAAAATTTTTTGTCAGAGATATCTCGCAGCTAAATAATCTATTAAAAAAAATTGAAGCATCAAATGAAAACCAAATTGATAATTATTTGATTGATACTGTAAAACTTGAGACTACTGTGCCAGTGCCTTTTTTATATAGCCCACTTCCATATGATTGGGAAACAAAGCCAAGGTTAGAAGGTCAAGTGAAAGTTGATGAATTAGACTTAAAAATAATGCAGCAATTAGCTCATAACGCACGTATGCAACTTTCAGAAATGGCACAAAAAATCAAATATTCCAGAGATTTAATCAAATATCATTTAAAAAAATTAGATAGGGAAGGAATCATCCTAAATTATAGACCTAGTGCATGGTCTGGAAGCAAATCAGTTGGCTATAGTTGGTATCTAATAACTATGAACTTAAGAGATTTATCTCCTCAAAAAAAATCTTCTTTAATTGCCTATATTAAAAATAATCTTCATGTAACTTATTTGTATGAACTAATTGGGCAGCATGACATGGGATTTGAAATAAGACTTAAAACAGGAGATGAATTGAATGAGGTATTGATGAAAATAAGGTCATTATTAGCTGAGGATTTAAAACGCCACGAGCTAAACCTCATCCTCAAAGAATACAAATACACATATTTCCCTGATTGTTTGGCCGCAAATCAAACATAACCTTTTTAATTATATGCCCTCTACCACTTTTCATGAATAAGACATTGATTTACGCATTGGCCTTCCTGGCTTTAATAATAGGAGTTATCGCATACCAAAGCACATTGCCTGGCAAGTACGATGAATTTGCGCAGTGCCTTGTAGATAAAGGGGCAAAGATGTATGGCGCATGGTGGTGCCCTCACTGCCAGGAGCAAAAAAAGGAATTCGGGAAAAGCTGGAAGATACTTGTGAATTCCGGAAATTATGTTGAATGCTCAACTGCACAAAAGACAATAACTGAACTATGCAGGAATGAAAAGATTGACGGGTATCCAACATGGAGATTTGCAGACGGAAGCGAGATTGGAGGAAGGGCATCAATTCCAAGCCTGGAAGCAAAGACAGGATGCATTATAGAGAATTAGGCTTTTAAAATCGCAACATTTTAAAACAACATGATTTTTCCACCCAATACAAATGGCAAAACTATACAAAGTCAGGAAGAAATGCATGATTTGCGGTGGCATATTCTATCCAAGATATGCAGGCTCACTTTATTGTGAAACATGCAAGTCAAAGAAGGTAGAAACAGTTCCTGTAAAATCAGTGAAGCCTGCTAAAAAAGCAGTCAAGAAAGCTGTTCCAAAAGCAGTCAAGAAAACAGTAAAAAAAGCAGTTAAAAAAATTGCAAAGCCTTCAAAGAAGCCTGCAAAAGCAGCAAAGGCAAAAAAATCAAAAAAATAAGTTTTTTAGTTCTTTTTTATCATATCTTTTCCTTTTGAGGTAAGGATTAGAGATTTTTCCCTTCCGAACTCTTCTATCTCTATAAGACCTTGCTTTGAAAGCTCAATTATCTTCTTTTTTGTAGTTGGCTTAGTTATCTTGAATTCCTTTGAGATGTCCTTGAATACAACTTTCTTATTCTCTGAATTCTGCCTGCTGATATATGAAAGAATCTCATAGAGCTCTTTTGAGATCCTTTTCTCTCCCTTAAATACAATATTTGTTATGTCCTGAACCTCCTCAAAGATAACGCTCAACTGGTTTTGGCTTATTGAATTAGGATTTAGTGAAAGAACAATAACTGAATCATCTTCCATAGCATCCTTAAGATCATATATGAGCTTCATCGTGTTCTTAAAACCATTGACCGAGATTATGTAATCCAGCCTATCTATGTATATAGCTGCTTTCTCACTTTTTTTCATGAAATCGCTTACTATGCTGAGAATATCCTTACATTCTGAGATAGATGGGCTACTGCCAGACCTATTTTCAGTCCCAAGCTTTATTATAGGTGTGTTTTCAATTCCAAATGCTTTCTTGATATAATCCAAGCTATTTCTTGAGATTATGAGCCCAAGGTAATTATTCAGCAGTCCAGAAAAGAACTTTAGGCTGTCATCTGAATTTTTTTCCTGGACAAGATAGATATGGTTCCCTTTCAGTGAAATATCTGCTTTTTCCTTACTATGAACTTCAAGATTTGCCTTTATACCAAGCTTTTCCAAAGTTACTTCTGCTTTCTGAAGCTGCATCTCTGTTTTTTCTTTTGACCTTAAGACAAGAAGAATTATGATAAAAAATATTGAATAGCATACTATTGATGCAATAAGGAAGTACAGCATCTTCTGCTGCAGCTGTATTATTCCTTCTTTTATCTCATCTTCAGGAGTTTCAACGATAAATATCCAGCCATAGCCGGCGCTAAAAAATGAGTACGAATAAGATGCAATGGTATGCTGGCCTTGGTTCCATATGTTTTTCACAGAGCCGGTTTTTTCAGCAATAATCATATTGATATTATCTGTATTGCCAGGGTATGTAGTCTTGACCCATTCAAAATAATCATCCCCTTTTTCCAAAGCCATCCAGCTTTTTGGACTGGAAAGCATCATCCCTGAGTTATCAAGAAGTATTATGCTGCTTGTAAACCCAGTGCTTATCTGGGAGAGATAAAGCTCTTCAACAAGATTGGTATCAATTGCAGCAATGACAACACCTGCCAGTTCAGCATCAATGCCTGAAGAATACCTTGACTTCTCATATATCGGGACAGCTATCAGGAGGTAGATCTTATCTTCAATCATCACCTGGGAAACAAAATAATCCTTGTTGAACTGCTCAAGGCCAAGAAAATTATCTTTTACAAACCTTTTATAATCATATTCCAGATAATCTTCTGAAGACTTAACAACGCTGCCCTGCTCATTTGTCTTCACAACCGAAACAATTGAATCTACCAGGCTTGAATAGTAGCTGCTGAGAAATTTTTTTTCTATCTTGTAATTCTCATCAGGCTGAGAGCTTACCCCAAAAGAGAAAAGCTCGCCTTTAACATACTCCAGAAAATCTTTTATTGCAGAAGAAGCCTGAATAGATATCTGCAGCTGCTGCTTCTGGTACTGTTCAATCCTTGCCTCTTCTATCTTCGAATTGAAATAGCTTTCAATGAATATGAATGATGAGATGATGACTATTGTAACAAGGACTGTCAGGAAAATAAGGCTGTTATAGTTTGATTTCCTTATCATTATCCTTCATGGAGATAAAGTCTGCTTTTTAATTTTACCTATTTTTACCTATTTTTTCCTTTAATTTTCTCAATATATATAAATGGGCAGCAGTTAATTTCACTAAATGCAATCATGTTTATTGCAAAAATAAAACAAAAACTAGGGAGGAAAATAAAATGAGCCAGAGAATGAAGAAAAGAGCAGAAGCTGAGCATCATGTGCCAAGGAAAGAAAACGGTATGTGGAAAACAGCAGCAGTTACACTTGGAATTCTTTTAGTTCTATCGCTTTTCACAAAAGGCTATAGTGACTTTGGGATGTTCAAGTTTAACTTTGGAGGAAACACAGACAAAGACAAAGGAAGCGGAAACGCCCAGATTGTAATAGAAGAATATTCAGATTTTGAATGTCCATTCTGCGGAAGGGCATACCCGACAGTCAAGCAGATTGAAGAGACATATGGAGATAAGGTAGAAGTAGTTTTCAAGCACTTCCCATTGAGCTTCCATCCAAGCGCACAGAAAGCATCAGAAGCTGCAGAATGTGCAAGGGACCAGGGGAAATTCTGGGAGATGCATGACAAGCTGTTTGAGAACCAGCAGGCTTTGGGAATTGATAACCTAAAGAAATATGCAGTTGATCTTGGTTTAAATGCAGATAAGTTCAATAAATGCCTTGACAACGGAGATAAGGCAGCAGCTGTAAAGGCAGACTTTGCAGCAGGCCAGGCAAAAGGAGTTTCAGGAACACCAACATTCTTCATCAATGGTGAACAGCTTGTAGGAGCACAGCCTTTTGCAAACTTCCAGGCTATAATTGACAGGCAGCTTTCAGGAGGAGCAGCACCAACACCAACTCCAACACCAACACCGACACCAACAGCACCAACAGAAATAAAGGCTGATATGGATGATGATCCAGTTGAAGGAAATAAGGATGCAAAAGTTGTGATAGTTGAATGGTCAGACTTTGAATGTCCATTCTGTGGAAGATTCTACACCCAGACAATGCTTCAAATCAGAGAAAAGTATGTAGATACTGGTAAAGTTAGAATCGTATTTAGGGACTTCCCATTAAGCTTCCATCCTGATGCAATGCCAGCAGCCTTAGCAGCTGAATGCGCAGATGACCAGGGAAAATTCTGGGAGATGCATGACAAGATATTCGAGAACCAGGCAACATTAAGCGTTGAAAACTTAAAGCTATGGGCTGCAGAATTAAAACTTGACATGACAAAATGGAATGACTGCTATGATTCAAAGAAGTATGAGTCAGAAATAAATGCAGACATGGCAGAAGGAGGACAGTCAGGAGTTCAGGGAACACCAGGGTTTGTCGTAGGTATCGTCCAGGCAGATGGAAAGACAGTAGTAGGAGAATCCATCAGAGGAGCACAGCCATACGCAAACTTTGAAGCAGCTATCGAAAGGCAGCTTGCAAAAGTTTAATTAATTTAGTTTTTTATTTTATTTTTATTATGAAAAAAACCAATTCTGATAAGACTTACAAAATTAATAGTAAAACTGTAATAGGGCATATACACCTAAAAGTTTCAGATATTGAAAAAGCACTGGCTTTCTATAGGGATATACTTGGTTTTGAAGTAACTACAAGGATGGGAAATTCTGCTATTTTTTTATCTGCTGGAGGATATCATCATCACATAGGCCTTAATACATGGGAAAGTGAAAATGGAAAGCAGCCGGAATTTGGAACAACAGGACTTTATCATTTTGCAATTTTGATGCCGAACAGGAAAGAGCTTGCAAAATCACTCAAAAGACTAATTGATAACAAATGGCCAATTGATGGAGCTGCTGATCATGGTGTAAGTGAAGCAATTTATTTAAGGGATCCGGATGGAAATGGAATTGAAATTTATGCAGATAGACCAAGGAAAAAATGGGAATATGATAAATCAGGAAACGTGGTAATGTACACAAAAAGATTAGATCTGCAGAAACTTTTAAACGAGATAAATTAGCATCTGATAGTTCTTAATTCTTACTCTTTTTTTCACTTCTCCGCTCCATTTATAAAAGAGTAGTGCTTTTCTTAGCCACATGAATGATAATGATAATGAAAAAGTGAAGATAGAGGTTTTTACAAGCCCGACATGCCCGCATTGCCCGCATGCAAAAAAGGCTGTGATGAAGTATGCAGAAGGAAAAACAGGCATAAAGGTTGTTGAGACAAGCACTTTCACAAATGAAGGCCAGAAAAGGGCAAGAGAATTTGAAGTGAGGACTGTCCCAACTGTCTTTGTGACAAGTCAAAGTAACCCTGACAGGATTGCATTTGCAGGGGTTCCTGGCGAAAAGCAGCTGGAAAGAATGATTAATATTTCGCTTGGAAAAGATGAAATGCCAAAGCATGAATCATTTTTGGAAAAAATAAAAGGCATATTTGCCTAAAAAAACAAATAAAATAATAACAAGGTGAAACTAAAAAATGAGCAAAGTAAAAGTTTATTCAACAAAAACATGTCCATACTGCTATATGCTTAAGGACTACCTGAAAGCGAAAGATGTATCCTTTGATGACATCGATGTAGGGAGCGATTATAATGCAGCAATGGAGATGATAAGAATTTCAGGGCAGAGAGGAGTTCCTGTAGCAGATGTCAACGGCCAGGTAATTGTCGGCTTTGACCAGAAAAGGATTGAAAAAGCATTAGGGATTTAACTTTATTTTTTTCTGTATATTATCCAAAACATCGGAACCAGAATCAGATAGAATCCATAATGCAATGCAAATGAAATAGCAATGCCGTTTTTTACATTCAAAATAATGTAGGGGAATATGAATGCAGATATTATTCCAAAAATAGTGAATATAAGTGAAAACAAAAGCCCGTCTCTTCTTATCAAGAATAAATGGATAAGGCCAAATAAGAAAATATAGATTAAACTCCTGATTATGAATCTTTCATTTTGAAGGATTGATACTAAAAGCATAACCATGACCTGCTGGAATATCACTTCAAAAAACTTAGTTATATAATACCTATAATTTAACCTTAGATACTGATTTTTTTCAAACCTGGAAAATAATTCTTCAGGTTTTTTTTGCTTAGAAAAAACAGTTAATATTATTATTGAATAAAAAATCACACCAATGAATATGAAAACAGCATTCTTATTTATGTTCATTTCCCTGAAATAATCTATAAATGAAAAATAAACAGCCAGGCTACATGCCAGGAAATATGATGAGATTATAATCGGAGAGCTAAAATAATTTATCTTGAATTTTTCAATCCAGAAAGCAAAAAGAAAAATGCAGGAAAAAATAATCAGCCATAAAAAAATATCTGATAGCATAGATATCAAAGATTTTTAGGATTAATATACTTTATTTATTTATGAAATATACAACCTCTTTGGGCAATTGGGCATAAATATAATACAATAACTTTTAGGTATATTTCATAAACAAAAATCCCCAGCCCATTGGCGATTGGGATTTTTCACTTCATTTCACAAAAAATTCCCTTAAACATCACTTTTTTATAATTTGAAAATTCATAATGAAATGGTGATAAGTTAATGAGAATAGGAATCTTAGGTTCAGGAGTTGTCGGCCAGGCATTAGCAAAAGGCTTTCTTAGCTATGGTTATGAAGTCATGATAGGCACAGGGAATGAAGGAAAACTAAAAGAATGGAATGAAAAAAACCACAAGAAAGCATTCCTTGGGAATTTTGAAAAAGCTGCAGAGTATGGCGAGATAATTGTGCTTGCAGTAAAGGGATTATATGCTAATGACGTGCTGAAACAGGCAGGAAGGAAAAACCTTGGCGGAAAGACAATAATAGATGCAACAAACCCAATTGAGGATGCCCCGCCTGAAAACGGCGTATTGAAGTTTTTCACAAAGATGAACAGCTCTCTTATGGAAGAATTGCAGTCAGAATTCCCAGAAGCAAACTTTGTAAAATCATTCAGCTGCATCGGGCATGCATTCATGGTCAATCCGAGTTTCAAGGAAAAACCAACAATGTTTATCTGCGGTAATGATGAAAAATCCAAATCAGAGGTCATAAAGATACTTGATAAGTTTGGTTTCATTGCTGAGGATATGGGAAAAGCAGAAAGTGCAAGAGCAATAGAGCCATTATGCATGTTATGGTGCATTCCAGGATTTTTAAAAAACGAATGGCAGCATGCATTCAGGCTAGTGAAAAATTAATAAACTTCAGCTCTTTTTCTTAATTTTATGATAACATTTGCATGCCAGGATATTGAGTTCTCAGACCTTTTAAGGTGCAGCTTTGAACTTAACAAGACAGAATATAATGTGATGATGTTCCTTCTTAAGACTGAAAAAGCGCATACTGCTGCAAATATCGGGAAAATGATGAAGCTTGACAGGACAACAGTTCAGAAAGCCATAAAATGCTTAACTGAAAAAGAGCTTGTGATAAGGCTACAGGATAACCTGAAAAAAGGAGGATATACTTTCTTTTATAAGATCAAGGATAAGGACAGCATAAAATCAAGGATGGCAAAGCTTGTGAATGACTGGCATGATGCAGTGATTAAAGAGATAAATCATTGGTAATTACTTTTTTAGGTCAATTATGAACTTCTTCTGGTTCCTTGGAAGCACCATAGGTATGTCTTCAGTTTTTACTTTTCCATATCCTGAAAACAGCCTAAGCCATTCCTTTTCTTTTTTAAAATTAAAAGGGATTGGAACATCTCTTGAGGTTATCTTGTTGCTTAAGTCAAGGATTTTCAGCAAAAGCAGTTCAAGCCCATTATTATATAGGTCCTCAAAAACAATTATCCTTTTTCTTGTGACTCTTACTGCTTCTCTAAGTAAGTTTTCAGGGTTTTTATCATGATGAAGCACATACAATAAAAGGGAAGTATCAAATGATTTTTTTTTGAAGGGCAGCTTATTCCCGTCATATAATACCAGCGGAAGACTTGTTTTATTATTATCAGCTATATCTACGCAACTGACATTGCACTCTTTTGAGATAAGTTCTGAAATAAGGCAGTTGCCTGCTCCAATATCAAGAATTTTCCCTTGCAGGTAAGGCTTGAGGAGACCATAATTCCTCCTGGCTCTCAGACGGCTTGACAAGGTGAATCACTTCTTGCTTGAAAGTCAAACAACCTCGTGTTTGACATACCCTCTCACAATAAGCCTTCCAAGAGTAGTAAGCTCAATAACAACCCTTCCCTTGTCTTCCTTTGTCTCAATAAGTCCCATCTCTTTTAGGCCTTCTGATTTCAGGTTGCCGTTAACATGGTAAGATATCAAAGGCAGGCTCATCTTTGTTTTTCTGCTCAATTCTTCCATCATCATGATAAGCTTATTCTCATTAAGCGTCTTTAGTATCTCCATCTTCTTATCAGAAATCACCTTATAATAATTGAATCTCATCACAGGAAGCATCATTGCCATATCCCCTGAAGTTGCAAAAGCCTTTAAGCCGTTCACAAAAGCAGCGCTTGTCGCAGCGCATCTTGTGACCCTGTCCCCAGTTGCAACATTTACCAGAATCTCAGTATCTTTTTCAGTATTTTTTATGTCTGCAATAGCCATGAAAACATTCTCCCATACCTGAATTTCTGTCTCTGCCTTGATATATGTGATAAAGCAGGGGATCTTGAATTTCTCAAGGTCTTTTTTTACCTTATCTGCATCTTTCCTGTAGCTTTCCGGACAGATCAGGATGACTTTTTCGCATGGGTATTCCTTTAATCCTACATACAAAGAATCCATATGATCGCCCATAGGAGCTATGACAATGTTTTTCATATCTATCACCTTATCTTGATATACTTAAATAATCTCCTTGATAGTTAAACTATGTTTTTAAAGGTTGCGAAATAGCAGAATATTTATTAACATTTATGAGAAATAAAAGTCAGAAAAAATGAAATCATTTCTTTTTCTTTGAAAGAGCATCCAGCTTTTTTTCAACCCTTTCTAAATCCTTTTTTGTAACAAAATTTGAGCTTAGCTTTTTCATTTCCTCGCCGATTTTTTTCTCAAGCTTTTTTGAACTTTCTTTTCCCTGGCTTATCAATTTATTTACCATTTTTCTTCCTTCTTTTGTGTTATGGTCCACATCAAGCTCCTTTACAAGTTTCCTTGCCTCTTCTTTTGTCAAATCAGCAACACCCAGCCCAAACTGGAAAACCTTTTTAAAAAATTTATCTGGCATGTCTTCTCACCTTTTCATTATCCCAACTGTTTATTAATATTGGAATACTCATTTTAAATACTTTCTTTCCTTTATAAAAATTCCCATCAGAAAAACAGAAAGTACTAGGCATATACCAAAACCAAATACTGCAAAAGGATAGCCAAATAAGGTATATTCCACATTAAGATGTGCAATTACAGCAGAACCTAAAAAAATCATCCCTATAAGTAAAGACAATGATTTTTTATCGCTGTTTAACCCAATGGTCTTTTCAATCTCCCTGATCTCTTCACTTTGGATTTTTACAGAAATCTCTCCTTTTTCGATTTTCTCCAGCAGATTTTGCGCATTATCAGGGAGGCTATACAAAAAGTCTCCAAAAAGCATAGCGTCTTTTTTAACCTGCGATTCTACATTTTCGGCTGAAAACTTTTTCATTATCAATTTATTTAGAACAGGCTTTAATTCCTTTACAACATCAAAATCAGGGTCGTATTCATAGCCTGTCCCTTCTGTTGTAAGAAGCCCTTTTGCTACAAGCACGATTTCACTTGAAACTTCAATATTATTTTTTGTTGCGCATTTTATAAGCTCAAAAAGCATCGCGGTAAACCTCATCTCCCTAAAAGTCGAGCCATACCAGCTGTTGATTACAAACTCAGCATCTTTCTTAAAATTATCAATGTCTGAAGAGTTGCTTACATGCGATATCCTGAGAAAATATTTTATCACGCTTTTGATATCCTTATTGACCAATGATATTATTGCTTTTAGCAAATTCTCCTGGAACTCAGGGTTAATATAGCCGACTATCCCGAAATCAATAAAATATATTTTTTTATCCTTGCTTGCTATGACATTTGCAGGATGAGGATCTCCATGCAAGAATCCCAAATCAAATATCTGATATAATATTGCAGTAAACCCCATCTTTGCAATTTTTTTAAAATCAATCCCAAGTTCCCTTACTTTCTCTTTATTGTTTAAGTTATATCCTTCAATGAACTCTGTAACAAGAATCTTTGAAGTAGTATATTCAGGATAAACTTCTGGTATACCCACATCTTTCCAGTCCTTGAAATATTCATGGAACTTCTTTAGGTTCCTTTGCTCAAACTTAAAATCAAGCTCTCTTTCTGTATATTCCTTGAACTCCTCAATTATCTTTACTGGTCTTAATGCCTTATATTCTTCATGTTTCTCAAATTCCCTAGCAATGAATTCCAGTATATCTACATCCGCCTCAATTATCTTTCTTATCCCTGGCTTTTGGATTTTAACTGCTACTTTTTTCCCATTCAAAGTAGCTAAATGAACCTGAGAGATTGAGGCTGTTGAGAACGGCTTTTTCTGGAAATTTTTCAGGTTCTTAGAAGCAGCCCCGAATTCAAGCGAAATAATTTGGTCTATCTTATCATAAGGGACTGAAGAGACATTATCCTGCAGTTTCCTGAACTCTTCGCAATATTCATGAGGTACTAGATCACCCCTGATAGACAAGAGCTGGCCAAGCTTCACAAATGTCGGGCCAAGCTTCTCAAATAGCTTCCTCACCCTTTCTGGGGAAACCATTCCTATTTTGGTTTCATTTTTCCCAAGAATCTTTTGAACAATGAAATGAAACTCTTCTTCTCCTAATATCTTAATTATCTCTTCAAGCCTCTTAATATCCCTAATCTCATTTTTTATTTTTGTAAGAAGCATGCAGTTAGCTTAAATTTTCAACTTTAAAAAAGTTTCTAGGTTCTAAAAAAATCAAATTAGAAGCAGCAGTAACTTACAGAAAAAAACGAGTAAAAGCAAAAATCAGTGCAGAATTTTGTGTTTAAACTTTTCTCAAAAAGTTTTTAAACCCTGCTTTTTTTGATTTTAACAATGGAAAAAGACCAAAGTCTCGATTCTTTCACTGGAAATTCAAAGGAAAAAGCAAAGCCTATTGCAATTGAGCTAGCAAAAAAGCAACGGGAAATATCGATTGCGGAATTTTTTGAGAAAAACCGTCATTTACTTGGTTTTGATAACAAAAGAAAAGCGCTTCTTACAACTGTCAAGGAAGCAGTTGACAATTCACTTGATGCATGCGAGGAAGCAAAGATACTTCCTGAAATCGTTGTTGAAATCATTGATATGGGAAACAACAGGTACAGGGTATGTGTTGAAGACAATGGTCCCGGCATAGTTAAAGAACAGATTCCTAACATCTTTGCAAAGCTTCTATATGGAAGCAAGTTCCATAGGTTAAAACAATCAAGGGGACAGCAGGGAATAGGGATTTCTGCATCTGTTATGTACGGGCAGTTGACAACAGGAAGAGCTGCAAAGATTGTTTCAAAAATCGGAGCTAATTATCCTGCACATGAAATTGAATTAAAGTTAGACACTGCAAAAAACAAACCTCTAATTGTTAGCGATAACGAAGTTGAGTGGCATAGGGAACATGGAACAAGAGTTGAAATTGATTTGGAAGGAGATTACCTGAAAGGATCTCAGTCAGTCGATGAATATCTTATGCAGACAGCAATCATAAATCCTCATGTCACAATTACATACCAGCCTCCTAACGGGGCACAGATGATGTTTGTAAGGATTACTGAAGAGATGCCCAAAGAGCCAAAGGAAATCAAGCCACATCCATATGGTGTTGAACTAGGAATGCTTATGAAGATGCTTGAAAATTCTGAACATAAAACATTGCAGGGCTTTTTTACTAATGAATTTTCAAGAGTTAGTGCCAGTGTTGCTAAAGAGATATGTGAGCATGCATTCTTGCTTCCAAACCTTGACCCAAAAAAAGTCACAAGAGAGAATGCTGAAAAAATAATGGAAGCAATAAAAAATACAAAGATAATGAGCCCGCCTACAGATACAATCTCACCGATTGGAAAAGATCTTCTGGAAAGGGGACTGAAAAAAGAGATAAATGCTGAATTCTATGCAAGCATATCAAGACAGCCTGAAGTTTACAGGGGAAACCCATTTATAGTTGAAGCAGCAGTAGCTTATGGAGGAAACCTTCCTGAAGATAAGCCTATAGATATACTAAGGTTTGCAAACAGGGTTCCATTATTATACCAGCAGGGAGCATGTGCTGTAACAAAAGCTATTAGTTCTACAAACTGGAGAAGTTATGGATTAAAACAGTCAAGCGGTAGCATACCTATTGGTGGCTGCATTATTCAGGTTCATATTGCATCAGTCTGGGTGCCTTTCACAAGTGAAGCAAAAGAAGCCATAGCTCACTATCCTGAAATCATCAAGGAAATAAAGCTTGCTTTGCAGGATGTCGGAAGAGAACTTGGGAAATACCTAGGAAAGAAAAAAAGATTAAGCCATGAATTAAAGAAAGTAGATTATATTTCTAAATATTTAGGACATGTAAGCAGTGCCTTAAAAGAGATATTGACATTGGATGATAATGAGAAAGCAAGGCTTGAAGAGCACTTAAAGAAAATACTTGAGCAGAGCAGGTCAATTGATAAGGAAGAAATAGATGAATTAAAGAAAGACTATGGGCCAAAGCTTAAGAGGGATAATACTGATATAGAAGATGAGTTTGACGAGCCGGATGAAGAGAGTTCTGAAGACAGTGATGAAAGCGAAGGAGGCGATGAATGATGGCAGAAGAGCAAGTCCCTGAAAAGATCAAGAGGATTTCAAATAACATCTATACGGACATAATAAAGGAAGCAAAGCCTGAAATCTCGATGCCCCTGCGTTCTTTACAAAACGTAACTTACAGCGACAAGGTAGGATATTTTGAGCTGGATAATAAATTCAAATCAAGAACACTTACAGCTTCAACAGTGAAGACATTTGCACAGACACTAAAGATGATGGCGCTCTCAAAGACATTAGTCGAGACTGATGATATTGCAACAAAGAGAGAGACATATTATGTATCCAAAAACTGGGGAGAAGCAAGGTTTCATGAGCAGGTGGAATCAGATACAGTAATGGATGATATTGAAGCAATGTTTATGGTAAATAGGGAACAGATGGGGTTTGTTCCTGAAGAAAAAGGTGGGGATATTGCAGGAAGGCTTGTTGTTATAGACAAAGACCCTGATACAGGAAAGGAACTAAAGATTGATTGCACAAAATTCGGTTCTGGCGCATATTCGATTCCTATCTCAGTTGAACATTTAAAATTTGAGACAACTGCAAAATTCATCCTGGCAATTGAGACAGCAGGTATGTTCCAAAGACTTGTAAAACATGCATACTGGAAGAGTGCAAACTGCATCCTAGTCTCTATGGGAGGAGTCCCAACAAGATCAGTAAGAAGGTTTGTCAGAAGGCTTGCAGATGACAAGAACCTGCCGGTATATGTATTTACAGACGGCGATCCATACGGATTCCTGAATATTTACAGAACATTTAAGGTAGGGTCAGGAAACGCTGCCCATATCAACAAGTATTTCTGCGTTCCTCAGGCTAAATTCTTCGGAATAACTACACAGGATATAATTGATTACAAGCTGCCGACACACCCATTAAAAGAGATTGACATAAAAAGGATAAAGGACGGGATAAAGAACGATCCGTTTGTCAAGCATTATAAGCAGTGGGAGAAGTCTTTGATTGAAATGGTAAAATTAAAAGTAAGGGCAGAACAGCAGGCGCTTGCACAGCACGGGTTAAATTTTGTCATATCAAATTACCTGCCTGATAAATTGAAAAATCCTAAAAGCTGGCTGCCTTAGATTTTTCTTTTTTCCAGATATCTTTGCATGCCTCTCTGTTCAGTTTGATCAAAATATTTAGCGTGGGTGAGGATTGTTGTTGCCAAATAGTGCTTTAACGGATCTCTTTTTTGAGCAAGTATCTGATACACATAAGTTTCACTATCACTAATCCTTGCAGCAAGCGACATTGCACTCTCTCCTTCTTCATATTCACCAAGTATTTTAAAAATCCTTTTTTCTTTTTTCAATTGAAGCTTTTCTGACGTATGCATATCAGCATATTTTTCTCCAAGCAGCAACCTTCTTAGCTCATCGTCCAAGTAGTTTTGCGAAAGAGTAATACCTAATAGCTGTCTTGCTTTTGAAGTTGAAGAGTATGCTGTTGCTGTCCTTCTGCGAAAAACCATACCAACGTCTACAAGCCCTTGCTGTATCAAGTCGTCTAAAGCGTTGGTTAGATTAGCTCCGCTATAAGGGAGCTCAGTATGGATTGAAGAAATTTCAATAACATTTTTGTCTTTAACAAGATCAGATATTGTTGCCAATTCAAGGCTATTAAATGCGAGCAATAACCTATATTTAATATTCCATTCAGGAATTGATCTATCAGTTTGGGCATACTTAGGGCTTAGCCACATTGTAGGGTGCCCTGCAATAACTGAATTTGTTGGAAGCTTTGTTACCCTTCCTAATACGTCTAAAAGATTAAAAGCAGAATTTATCCAATCTGGGCTTGGTTGTTCAGGCATTAATCTTTCCAAAACCTTAAAAAAAGTGACTGGCTCATTTGTGCTGTCTATAACACCCTCTATTTTAGTAACCAGATCATGTTCCAGCGCCCTTCTTAGATTCGGGCTTCCCTCAGTATTGATAAGCTTACTTGCGGACATTGCCGCAATAGTCTTAGAATATGGAAACATATTATCCATGGATGTGCCGTGGCGTAGAGCAAGTATGCCGTTCAAATCCATATAGTCAATGCCAAACCCTAATTCATCAGCTGTCTGCAAGACATCTATTATCTCTTTTTGCCTCTCCAGTGAATCTTCAAGACTATATCTTCTTGTTCTGTGCGGATTTAGGGAAGCAATGTACTCCTCCCTTTTCCTTATTTTTTCCTCAAAATCACTGGCAAGCCTAATATCCTTAGCTCCTATATGCTCACCAAATCTAATGTTTAATTTGTCTATTTCAGGCAACATTTGAACGCGTTAAATGAACTTATATAAAAATCTAGAACTTATCCAGTGTTTTTTGTTCCCTATATCTGCAATAAGCGCAGTTTTCAGATGGTTTTGGGATGAATATAACCTAAATATATAGGATATGCCTGGTACAAGAGAGATAGGTAAAATCAGAGAATCAAGATAGAAACATAACTGATATAATTCAAAAAAATACTAAAATTATAAATATCAAAAATAATTTAGCTTCTTAATGCGAAAATTTAATCTCTTGTTTTTATTTCTTTTTCTTTTCTTTGCAAAAGTAGCATATTCAGTTCCTGAAATGTGGATGCTTGTTTCTGCAAAAGCAACTTACAATTCTTCAATGTTTCCGGAAGATTTTGAGCGCCAATTTACTAATCCAGAAGAATGGGATGAAAGCCTTAGATATATGGATACCTATTTTTTCAGTAATATGCATAGTAAGAGCGAGGTATTCCTAACTACAGAATACTATAGGACTAATGTTGTGCCTCTTTTTAAAAAGCACAATATCTCGATTAGCTTTGACACAGGATTTGCGACATGGCTCTCATGCAGGAATAATCAGGATTATGCAATTGGGTTAGATCTTGAAAGGATAAAAAAGATCCATGATGCAGGTGGAAAAGTAAAATATATCAGCCTCCAAAGCGTCCTTGGCAAGGCTGTTCCTGACCATTTAAAAGCGAATTGCCCAACATATACCCTTGACCAAAGGATTGCAGATGTCATCTTTTATATGAAAAAGATACATGCAGATTATCCAGATATAGGCATAGGAATTGTAGATGCAACAGCATATTGGATATTAACAGGGGAAGGCTATGAAAATGTATTCCAGAAGCTTAAATCTGAACTCAGGAAGAATAATGAAAATCTTGCTTTTATAATAGTTGATACATCAACTGAAGCTTCAGAAGGCAGGAAAAATCCAGGATTGCTGGAATACCCACAGCTTTTAGCCCTGGAAAATTATGTGCAAGAAACTATCAAAGTTCCTTTTGGAATAATAATTGTAAGTTCTGAAGGTGGGAACACAAGCGATCAGGTTTTTTACCAGAGAACAATGAGGTTTGCAAGGGAGTATAAAAAACTAGGTGGCAATCCAGATTTTTACATACTTGAGTCATGGCATAGATATCCCTGGAAAGTGCTTCCAGAAGACAGCACAACAAGCCAGCCATTAACAAAAGTTTTTTTAGATATCAGTAAAATAATAAAAGGGCCATTAATAATTCCAGAAAGAGCCATTGAAGATACAAATGCAGATTCAATTATTGATATTAATGATATAAAAGAAGTTATAGGAGATTATGGAAAATCTACTGGGTTAGTAAACCTGAATAATGATGTGAACAATGATGGAATTGTAAATATTAAGGATATAATCTTTATTGCTAAAAAAATATAAAACTTAATAAGTCAGTTAATCAAATAAAAAAGATGAGCTTAATGAAAAAATATTTTTCCTTATCTACAATTATCTTAATTCTATTAATATCTTCTGCCTATGCTGCTCCAATATTTCATTCAGAAAAATTCAGGGTAAATACAGCATCAGAACAAAGCATTATAGAAATTCCAGTTTACATGAAAGATGCCCAGGACTTATACGCATTCAAGCTTGATATTACTTATGATAACCCTGGTTTAATGTCTTTTAACAGCATTGTTCCAGGGCCGCTGCTGAAAACAGGTAGCGTTGAAGTAATTGACGGGTCTCAGATACAGCTAACTACAGCATCATCAGGAAAGGTAAGCAATGTCCTCATCTCAAGAAAATCAGTTGAGACAGGTGTCACTGCATCAGGACTTCTCTTTACATTAAGGATGAATAAGATTGGGGCAGGCATATCAGATTTTACATTGTCAGGAATTGAACTTAGCAATTCCCTCGCACAGACAGTATCAAATTTTGAGGTTTATTACCTTATCCCTTGGGATGACACAAATACAAATATAAAATATGCCAATGAGGATATAAATTTCTACACAACATTTGAGAAAAAAGATGGGAGTTCAATCACAGCAACATGCAATATTGAGATAGATGGCGTGTCATATGCAATGGCATACAACACAGCTGCCCAGGCATATAAATACACAAAAAGATTCACGGTAGCTGGAGAAAAGACATGGAAAGTCACATGCAGCAACGAATTTGTAGCATACGATAAAGTAGTAATAATTGCCCAGCAGTGTGTTCCGGCAGCAGAGACATGTGATGGTGCAGATAATGATTGTGATGGGCAGACTGATGAGAGCCTTACTCAACAGTGCGGAGCAACAGATATTGGAGAATGCAGTTTTGGAACACAGACATGCACAAATGGAAATTGGGGAACATGCACCGGAGCAGTATCTTCAGCTGCTGAAACTTGTGATGGGAAAGATAATGACTGTGATGGGCAGACAGATGAAGGGATTACAGCACCAAACTGTGATCTGACTTCTGGCGTGTGTTTGAATTCAAAGAAGGTATGCGGAGGAGCGCAGGGCTGGTTAGCATGCACATCAGTACAATATGGAACAAATTATGAATCAACTGAAACAAAGTGTGATAATCTCAACAACGACTGTGACACACAGACAGATGAAGGATGTACATGCACAGATGGCGCAACAAAGCAATGCGGAACAACAGACATTGGAGAATGCAGTTTTGGGACACAGACATGTACTAATGGCCAATGGGGAGCATGTGTTGGAGCGGTTTCATCTGCAATGGAAACATGTGACGGCAAAGATAATGACTGCGATGGAAATAGCGATGAAGAATTAAATGCACCAAACTGCGAATTACTATCAGGAGTATGCTTGAATTCAAAGCAAATTTGTGCAGGTGCACAAGGTTGGCAGGCCTGTACTGCACAGCAATATGGAATAAATTATGAAGCTACAGAAACAAAATGCGACACTTTAAACAATGATTGTGATGCACAGACAGATGAAGGTTGCACATGTATAAATGGAGCTACGCAGCAATGTGGAACAACAGATATTGGTGAATGCAGCTATGGAACACAGACATGCGCAAATGGGCAATGGGGAGCATGTGTTGGAGCAGTTTCACCAGCAATTGAATCTTGTGATGGAAAAGATAATGACTGCGATGGGAACAGTGATGAAGAAGTGACTGCACCTAATTGTCAACTTGAATTAGGAGTTTGTCAAAATTCAAAAAAGATATGCGAAACCGGAAGCTGGGAAGAATGCACAACATCAAATTATGGGCCTAACTATGAAATATCTGAAACTTCATGTGATGGTTTAGACAATGACTGCGATGGAAACATAGACACGGGTTGCAGCTGTAAAGATGAAACAACGCAAATTTGCGGAACAACAGATACTGGAGAATGTTCTTTTGGTGTGCAGACCTGTACAGAGGGTAAATGGGGAGATTGCTTAGGAGAGAAAGCAGCAGCAGCAGAGATTTGCGATAGCAAAGACAATGATTGTGATGGTATTATTGATGATGATGTCTGCAGCAGTTCAAATGGAGGAAGTGGAAGCGGAGGTGGATTAGGAGGCGGAGGAGGTGGTAGTGGAGGACCAAGCGGATGCATTGAAAACTGGGAATGTGAAGAATGGACTGAATGTACAGATGGAAATAAAGAAAGGAATTGCCAGGATACAAGAAGATGCGGAACAGAAAAAAATAAACCTGTGACATCAGCGAATTGCGATGATTCATGTACAGATGGCATAAAAAATAATGATGAAGAAAACATAGACTGCGGCGGAAGCTGCACAGCAGAATGCCTAAAAGAAGAGCCTCTTGTTCCAGTGGATAATGAAAATAAAATAGAAGCCTTGCTGACTGAGGAATCAATTAAGGAAAGTCAAGTCATTATAAAATATGATAACACCGGTGAAGGAAGAAAAACAGGTATTGAATTTAATTTAGAAATAAAAGATAAACAAGGCAAGATAGTTGCAGATGAGTACTTTGGCCCTCTTTCGATTGATGAAAACAAGGAATTTGTACAGGCGTACAATATGCCTCTTTATCTGTTGAGCAAAGGCCAGGAATATGATCTGACTATGGAAGTTACTGAAAAAGGGAAAACAACAACCAAACTAACTTCAAATGTTGTATTAAGCGAAGTGCCAAATAAAGTATTCTTTTCAAGAGTAAATATTATCTTTGCAGGAATAATATTATTTATCCTCATTGTAATAATAATATTTTCTGTTTTGTTTTCAAGGGGTGAAAAAAAATGACTGTTGTTTTTGGAGGGATTGACCTTCCTATATTTGAGATGCTTTTCATTGTTTCTGTCCTTTTATTGGCAGGCCTTTTTGTGATGATCCTTGGTATTTTTTATATGCTCAAGGAATTCAGGGAGCTTAAAAGCATATTAAAAAAAGAGGAAGACAATATAAATAAATTTGAGAAAGATATTACAACCCTTGAGGCATTCAAGGGAAAAGAGGACAAGGACTCAGACCTTAGAAATTATATTAAAGAATATACCCAAAAAGGTTATACATGGGAAAACCTAAAACAGCATATGATGTCTCAGGGGATAGACGGAAAAAAACTTGATGATATCTATCAAAGCATAAAGAAATGAAAAAATATATTTTCTTCCTTTTATTTTTTTTTGCAAATTTTAGCAGTGTTGTTGCGACGGATGTTACTTATGAAAAAATATTTAATATTATAACAAAATGAATAAAAAAAACTTTGCCATGCTTCTGATCCTATTCTTATTTTTTATAAATCTCCCTATATTAACAGGCTTTACCATCGAATTTGGTAAAGAAGAAACAGTGTATGACTACTCAATATCAAACTGTGAGGAATATGACATACCGGATTCACCAGCAAGGGCACTCGTAGATAAGGATGGGAATGTGCAGCTTTACGGAAGTCATTATAGAACAAGGAAAGCGATAGGTCCAAACCTGAATGAAGTAGTTCACAGATGTGATGTCATAATGGAATCTGGACATAGTCCTGTACCGAGAAACTATGATGACAATGAATGGATTATATCTCAATATACTATAGATGGAAAAAATATTTATGGGCTTATCCACAATGAGTATCATGGTTGGGAACATAATAACTGCAATTCAAATCCAGATACAACTGATCGGTTCAATTGTTGGTGGACCTCTATAAATCTTGCAAAATCCACAAATGCAGGAAAAAATTTTTCCCATTTAACTCTTCCAAGTCATAATATTGCAAATATTATGATAGATTACAGCCCTGACAACAAAAACGGGAGAATGGGAGTCCACCAGCCAAGCAATATTATTTCAAAAGAGGGATATTATTACGCGAAAGTCAGGATTAGAACACCAGGTTATCCACTAATCGGCTCTATAAGTGATGGTGGGGTTTGTGTAATGCGTACAAATAACTTAGATTCACCTGACTCGTGGAAATTTTGGGATGGAGCTGGCTTTAATTTGCTTACCAAAAATCTTCCTCTAAATGGAAACTGTGCAAACACATTTAGGACAGAATGGGACTGGCATTACAGCGAGTATTTTGGCCAATATGTTACATTCGGAAAAAACAAAAATAAACCAATTACTGTAGAATTATCAAAAAACCTGGATTTAACAAACATCCAGATAACTGAATTTCAAAGCCCATTTATAAAATATACCCCCTACTTTACCCTTATCCAACCAGGTGCAGAAACAAGGAATTTTGAAGATATTGACAGATCACCATGGCTTTACTTTACAACATGTGGCGAGGAAGTTGAATGCGGAACAGATGATTTTAGGACATTAAACAGGGATATCAAAAGAATAAGAGTAAGGTTTAACAAGCCTGAAGATATAGGTAAATATGATGTACTTGATTTAAGGTTTAATGAATATAAAGGGACAAAAACTTTAGATAGCTCTTTTTATGGTAATGATGGAACAATTTTAGGAAATGCAAATTTTAATCAGGCAGGAAATCAAAAATTTATCCATTTTGATTCAGGAAAAATAACTGTTTCTCATGCAGAAAGCTTAAACCTTACAGAAGATATATCCATTAAAGCCAGAATCAGGACTTCTCAAATTCCAGCAGAAGGCAACTATCCTGTAATAATAGCTAAAAAGAAAAATAATCTCAGGAACTATGCACTTTTTTTAACGCCATCTGGAAACATCCATTTCAGTATTACAAATGGCGATAAATTTGCTGGGTCTGCATCAAACCGGAAAATAAACGATGGTATATGGCATAACATAACTGTAACATTTTCAAGCTTGACAGGTACAGCTAATTATATTATTGACGGAAAAACTGATAAAGTTGTACAGCAAGGAGGAAAACTCAGTAACGGAATAAATAACGAGAATCTAGAAATAGGATCTGGCTTTATAGGAGATATTGACCGTTTAACAGTTTATAATTATTTATTTTCATTGCCAATATCCGATGATATAGCTGAAGATACAAATAAAGATGGAATTGTAAATATAAATGATCTAAATGAAATCAAGAAAGATTTTGGAAAAAACGGAAATTTCCAAAATCAGAGAAACGATATAAACAAAGATAGCATTGTTAATATAAGAGATTTTGTTTTAGTTATTAAAAAAATAATTAATTAGAGAAAGATGGCATATATCACATCGTTAAAAAAAGCTTTTTTTTCATTAGTTCTTATGCTTTTTTTATTTAGTCTCAAATTGACTTATGCAGTTGATTTAATAGAACTTGATTTTTGAAAGAGCCTATGAACTTGGGCTTATGGGAGGAAGCAGCGGTTATTTTTATCCAGATACTGAAATCACGAGGGCTGAAGCTGCTGTTTCAATTTATAATTATCTTGATAAAAGCGGCAAACTACTAATTTAAGGTTAGAAATCACTTAATGTCTTATGTTCCCTGTATCTGCAATAATCGCAGTTCTTAGATGGCTTTGGAATATCTTTTTCAAGCAGGGAAATTGATTTAGCTATCAATTCTTCAGCAATTTTTATTTCTGTGTTTATCTTTATCAGTTTTCTATTGAAAAGAAAGACATTCTCAACAACTTTCCTTGGATAGTAAAACAAAAGATAGGAATAGTCTTCAGTGTCATAGCCGTTTTTCCTGAAAATGTAATTATACATTGACAATTGCTCAATGTAATGTTCATGTGTATCATCTCTCAGTGGAAACCCTCTTGTCTTATAGTCAAGAATTATCAGCTTGTTTCCCCTAATTAACATGTTATCTATAGCACCTTTGAGGATGAACTTCTCTTCCTCAAGCATTATCCCAAGCTGGTTATGCCTCCATGCGCTTAATTTTGAAATATCCGAGAATAGTTTTACACCTTCAAGATGTGCTATCTCAGGAGGCAGTTCATCTCTTGATAAATAGTTGTCAAAATGCTCTTTTAATGCTATATCCATTCCGGAGGGAAGTGAAGGAAAAATCCCTTCGGGTCTCTTCAGATTCCTGTTATGCTCAAGCCAGAAGCATTTTTGACAGTCTTTCAAAAGGTAAAATTTTGATGGAGAGAATTTATATTTCATATCCTGCTGGTTGTTATCATATTTAAAACCCTTACGGCAGAATGTCCAGTGGCTTTTTTTAAAATTAACAGTTAACTTAACACAATCGAAAATATTATAAATGGAATAGGTATAGGCTTTAGTATACAAATTGGGTGAGGGAATGGGAAAAAAACTAGTTTTAAACTTCTTAATTTTTTTTTTGCTATTGGCTTTTGTAGCAGCTCAGGATTCAGACACTGCCAGGAGATGCCCTGTAAGTTCAAGCTGGCTTGAATCAAGGCAACTATATAATATAGGCGGGAATGAGTATACTGTTGTAGGCGGAGCCATAAACAATTATTGCACACTAAAATTTAATGGAATAACCCAAAAGTTTAATTTAAGAGAGTCAAAAAAGCTTGGCAGTTCAAGCGTAACCTTGCTTTCAGTATCCTCTTCTTCAACATCTTCAGATTCCCTTGCCTGCCAGATACAGATAACTCCTTGTGCATGTGATGGATTATGCTCATCATGCATAGATTCTGATAATGGAAAAATTCCTGAAACAAAAGGAACTCTCACAATAAACCCAAGAAAAATTCCAACCCTTCCTTTCTATCAGACAATGACAGATTCCTGCCTTAGGCTTCTAGTCACCAGAAACTCAGATGGAAGTTCCACGACAAGATGGGAAAGTGGGAGCTCAGGCACACATGTCTCTGAATTCGCATGCTCAATAAACAATGGGCAGTATGAAAACTCAGTCATTGAATGCCAGTATGGATGCAATGATGGAGCATGCATCAATTCATTGCCTTCAATTAAGATAATCTCTCCAAATGGAGGGGAAGAATGGTTTACAGGAACTGATAATAAAATTGAATGGTATCCAAGCAGTGCAGCAGATGCAGGAATACCAAAAATAGATCTATATGTTTTAGATGCAAACGGAAACAAGGCAATCGAACCAAGCATAAACAGGGATAACACAGGATTTGACACATGGACTCCAAGGGGAATAAACGGCAAATTCAAGGTAAGAATATGTGTTACAGGAACCAATAATTGCGATGAATCTGATAACTATTTCTATATATTGGATTGTGTTGATTCAGACAATGGGGCTAATCCATACAGTTATGGCCAGGTAACAGGACCAGATGCGACAGGCGCTGTAAACACATATTATGACCAGTGTGGAAAGATAATAGATGATGCACATGAATCAACTGTAGATTCATGTTATGGAGATGGATGCAAAGTATATGAGAGAGTCTGCATACCTTATTCTGATGCGCAGCCTTTTGTAACTGGCACAAACGATATATTTTGCGAGTATGGGTGTGAAAGTGGAGCATGTTTACAGCAATCAGAGAACTGCAGATACGATGATGCAAACGGAGTTAATATCGGGTATGTATATACTTCCACAAAAGACGCATGCTTCATCTACTGGGATTCTTTTGGGCAAAGCAGACCAGGCTCAAAAGTGTATTATAATAATTATCTTATAAGAACTTATGAGCAGCATATTACTTGCACAGATTCTGATAACAGCCCGGATTACTATGTATCTCAGTTTGAATATGTTAATGGTGTTCCAGTTATAGTACAGAACAGAAATCCTGATTTGTTTGAAAAAGGCTATGCAAAAGGAAAATATGGGACAGGGGCAAGCATAATAATCGAGAATGGGGTATCATACCCAACTGAAGATTCATACTCAACATATTTTGACTGGTGTTCTTCTGACACACACCTAGAAGAAGCATTTTGTACAGAAAATATCATAATAAATCTTGGAATTGAATGCCCTAATGGTTGCACAAATGGAGCCTGCAACGAAGCAACTATCAGCGATTACTGCAATATAGGTAGCTCAAAGATAGAGCAAAAGAACATCTGTTCAGCTTCATGGATAAGAGGATTCATACCATTTAGCAGCGCCTATCAGGGCGCAGCTGCACATTGTGGAGGAAGTGCCCCTTCTGTAGGCATTGGATATTCAAACTATAAATCAGTCACATTCAAGCAAGACTATAAAATAAGAAAAGAAGATAACATAACTATCTACTTCAGCGGGTGGGCCAGCGGATCAACCGGGTCAATAATTGTTGAAGCTTATATTGGAGATGGAGCACAGGAATATCAATGTGGATATGCCAAAGAGAAAAATTACCTGGGAAATACAGCAACCGATGCAATTTCCTGCAAGGTACCTTTTACTGCAGACTCATTTTATGTAAGGCTGACAACAAACAAGGCGTCAACAGCACTTATCTATCTTAGGGAATTTAGCACAAACACAGTTTTGGTTTGCGAGAATGGTTGCCTGAATGGAGAATGCGTCTCTCATGTGTGCGGCAATGGAATATGTGAAGGCACAGAATCTTCTACTTGTTTTGAAGACTGCCCTCTAACAGATGTTGGATATAGCAATGCAAAATGGGAATGTTATGATGGAACAGGAATTGTTAAAGGCGCTTCAGAATGCATCCCATTAGAGAAATGGCAAAGCGATGCAAAAGAATTCTGTGATGGTCACTGCAGCCTGGATGGAAGCGCATGTGGAGTGAACAGCTTTTCAGTCAGGGAAGAATGCATATTAAATTCACTTTGCAGCAATACAGAAAGAGGAGTGATATGTGATGGGCAGGAATATGAAAATTACTGTACTTATCTTCCAGACGGCTCAAGCTATGCCATAACCAAGCTATGCCCGTATGATCAAAATAGCTGCGAACTAGTTACAGCTGAAACAAGGTGCGAATATGGTTGCAGCGAAGGAAGATGTATCGAGGCTCAAAAATGTGGAGACATGGTCTGCTATGGGAATGAGTTTAGCACATGCGATGACTGCGCAGCAGATTTAAAATATCCTCTGGAAATGGACTACATCTTTTATCTTGAGCCCACTAGTATTCCTTTGGTTGCACAGGTCATAGGATGGGTTACCAGAGAATCAATCAGTTCAGGAGCTGACCATATAATATTTATGCTGCAGAACAACCAGCAGGAAGCAATAGACCTTGAAAATTATATACTTGCATTCTATCCAAGTGCAGAGCCAAATTTAGAATATCCTTTCTATGCAGTTCCATTGACAGGCAAAGGAGTTATACTAGGATGGGAAAGAAAGCAAATTGAAATCAAGGGAAGAAACTATGCACAGTTGATTGATGAATCGCAATGCGGGAAGGAAATAAAAATTGGTATTGCAGAAAGGACAAATTCAGGCTCTTCAGATGATGTTGTCGGGAAATTCATAAGCCTATCAAATGTGATACTTGAATGCAAATCTCCAGATGATATGTTTTTCATATCAGACACAGATACAATCAAGGACAGCTATGTCTCAAAAGAATTAAGCAGGTTCATTGTCAAAGGCAAAGAACCTGACGGCACATATGGGACATATGATGAAGGCTTTGGAATGAGGTACACTTTAACATGGATTTTTAGAGACGTAATAGAGAAACATGTGAGCGATATTTATCCAGAGGAAGATATATGGGCAGGCACACTGGTTTTTCCATATGCAGGCGAATACGAGCTAAAAATTGAATATTTCTGCAGGGATGAGTCTACAGACTGCAGCATGATATATGGGGACTTTATAGCAACAGAAACAAAGTACATAAAAGTGACAGACAATAACTGCTTTGATTCAGACGGCGGAAAAAATTATTATTCATATGGTGAAACAACAGGATACAATAGGGAAGTAAATGCAATATATACATCAAAAGACATGTGTATAATGGCAGGAAATAATAACGCAGACCTGCAGGAAAGCTGGTGTGAAAATAACGAGCAGTTCATAGAAGTTTTCAATTGCCCATACGGCTGCATAAATGGGAAATGCAAGCCAAAACCAATGGACAATGCATTCAAGCTTGAGGCAGAAGGAAACAGGTTCAACTTAGATGACAGCATTGGAAATGTCATATGGTGGAACCTATCAGAAAGAGAGCTTCCGGAATTATTGGCATCTAACTCATTCAATGATGATGAAGGCGAATGGAAACAGGACACACAATATGTCCAGGAATTGAAGTTCCATAATAATGGTAAGTTCACTATTGAAACACCTGAGGATGGAAGAATAAATTTCTACCAGAAATATTCTGAAGGAAATATGCTGTATACCTATTGGCTGCATTTTGGTTCACCAGTATTTTATGAGCCTGCTGCAGCTGACGCAGATTTGGCAGGGAATGAACTCTCTATCATGGGCAAAAACTATATCATCTCAGATATAGGAATAGATGCATATGGTGCAATAGGTTCTATTGGCCTGCTGAGTGGAGAGACAGATGTGTGGCTTGAAAAAGATCAGGTCTACGTCTTAGGCGGACATGATATAAAAGTTGTTGATACCGGAAATGATGGAACTGCATGCGGCATTGATGTAGACGGATATGTGTTATGGATAGATGAGATGGATATCAATGAATTTGGTCAGGCAGGATTTCAGATTGCAGTTCTTGATGTAATTGAATCAACCCAGAGTAATGCTAATTCATGCAGGCTTCTTTTAGATGCGCACTATACAGAACTGGAAGAAGGCAATTATGTTGCAATTGATAATTTTGAAATTACAGGGACAGAAGCAGACATTATATCTCAGAATGGAAAGCTTATAGGATTAAGTGTCAGTTACAGTGTCGACAATTTTAATGATGATGTATTTGTAGAGCCGTCCCAGGAATTTACTGACCCGGTATTTGGGCAGTTTGGGATCAATTTCTATAATGTGAACTATGACCCGATTGAATCATTGAGCTTCAGCTCTTATGGGAATGAGGCAAGACTATTATTCCAGAACAGCGAAGGCAAGAATACAGAGATAAATTGGGTCTTTGATGGGCAGAAAATAATGCTTGGGAATTCAGCAGATGAACCAATGCTTCTTCCTGGAATGACTTATGAAGGAAACCCTGAAGGAGTAGAGCTACTATTCACTACAGAAGGAGATGGAATAGCCCATGTTCTAAAAATCAGGGATATTACATGTGGTGGTGATTCAGCCATCACTGTTGATGATCTGACATATGGCATGACACTTGTAAGCAATTACCAGATATCATGCGATGGAAGCACTGAAAATGAGATCTTGCTTGGAACTATTGGAAGCCTATATCTTACCATTGGAGAGGATGTAATAACTTATGGGTATGATTTCAATGAGCTTCCAAGGACCAAATTTGGAAAGCTGCAAGTCTATCCGAAAAGGATTGTGTTCTATGAGCTGCAGAATGCTGAGATGCCTCCAAATATTGTAGCCTTTAACTTAAGCTATGATTATGATGATGAAGAGATTTATATCTTAGAAGCAAGGGACCTTAACAGGCCATTTACCTGGCACGAAGCAGAAGACGGAAACCCTGATTTGCTGTTTACTTATACACAAAGAGGAACAATCATTGAAATGGACAATAATGAAAAAGTAAGTTTCATACTTTCACATCCGCAGGAGGAGATATATGCGGATATTTATCTTAAATGGGTTGGTGACATGGTAACAGCTACCTGTACAGACAGTGATGGTGGGAAAAATCAATATCAAAAAGGTACAGTTCATGGTCTGGCAGGAGATGGCCAAATGACAACAGATACAGATAGCTGCTGGCCAGAAAATTATTATGGTGATGGTTATGATTATGTTGCGGAATGGTATTGCACAGATCCTGATTCAAGTGGCACAGTTTATAGGACTAATACTAATATCCTATGTGAATATGGTTGCTCAGATGGAGCATGCATGCAGCAGCTAAGTGAAAGATATGACTTAAGCTCATATCCTATTCCATTCTATGAGGATGGTCAGGTTAGCACATGGATTGTTGTTTCAGAAAACGCGCCTACATCAGATGTTATGGCAGCCATTGATATTGTGGCAGGATTCTCAGAGTCAAACCAAGGTACCACAGAAGTTGAATCACAGGTTGCAGTGCTTGATAAGGATATAATAGACAAAGTCACTAATGATGAACCTCTGGAAAAGAACATTATTACTGTAGGGAATGCATGCTATAATAGGGTCTCTGCATTTTTACTAGGTAATCCTGCTCAATGCACACAAGGACTTGAAGAAGGCAAAGGAAGGATAGCTATGGGAAGCTACAAAGGAAAGCATGTCCTTTTAGCAGACGGATACAATTATGAAGATACCAGGGCAGCAGCAACAGTGCTTGCAAAGCATAATCTTTATGAGCTAAAAGGAGAAGGCTGTGAGGTTATAAATGCAGCAGAAAATGATATCACTGTAATCTGCGATAGTTTGCCTCCTCCTAATGTAAACAAATGCCAGTTCTCTTCAGGGCTAGACTGCATAGACATGGCAAATATCTGTTTGGATACTTCAACAGTAACCTTTGTCTTAAGGAACAACATAGGTTTCGCAATTGAACTGCAGTCTGCAAAAGGGCAACTATGTGAAAATGCTGTAGTTGCAGTTGAATCAGCAGACAGTTATTCAGAATTCCCAGTCATAGCGCAAAACAATCAGGTGATTAAGATACAGCTCAGAGACTGCGACTTTACCTCAGGAGCAAAGCAATCTGTCAATATTGTCTATCAAAACACAGAATCAGGTCTTACTCATACAGTGGCTGGAGAAATAAATGGAGATGCTAAGAATTGCATGGGAACTGAACCTGTTGAAATCGTTTCCTGTTTGGATTCAGACGGAAAGGACAATTTCAATGAACAGGGATATGTAGAGATAACCTATAGCGATGGCAGCAGAGAAACGAGAGGAGATGATTGCGGCACTACAAGCGCTGGTGGAGTTTATGGCGCCAGGGATTATTGGTGCTCTGGACTAGATTACTATTACAGTTCAGTTATGCCATGCGAATTTGGATGTGACAACGGAGTTTGCAATGAATATGCATCATGCAGTGATTCAGATGGCGGGAAAAATTTCTATTCAAAGGGACAGCTCCAGCCGATGGGCCCTGGTGAAGGATCAAATGGCTGGGATTATTGCTATACACCTCAACTAGACGGAAGCGGCATAATTGGAGAAACAGGCACACACTTATTAGAATGGTACTGCACTGAAAGCGGCTTAAATAACCAGGAGCAGACAGAATGCGAGTATGGATGTAAAGACGGCGCATGCATAAGAAAGCCAGACCTTGCAAATTATCCAGAACCATTCCTTATGGGTATTACACCTGATGTTTTAGTCGTTGTAGGAAAATTAGCATCAACTTCAGATGTGATTGCAGCTATAGATGTTGCAGCAAGCCTGGGATCAGAACATGATGAAAACGGAAATATGCCTATATTCAATTCAGGGATTGCTATCCTTGATTCAGAATTAGGGGACACTTCAAGCACATCCAAGAATTTAATAGTCATAGGAAATCCATGTGTCAATGCAATTTCTGCAGAGCTGCTTGGAAATCCTGCAGAGTGCTCATCCGGCTTTGAAGCAGGAAAGGCAATCCTCAAGTTATTTGACCTGAACAATGGAAAGCTTGCTTTACTGGTTGCAGGATACAATGATGCAGACACTCTTAGCGCAGCAAGGATCCTTGCGAAATACAGGGATTATGACCTGAGTGGAGATGAATTAGAGATAGTAACTTCACCCATTGCTTTGCTTGCAGAAGATATAGGCGAAGAAACAACATGGGTCCAGTCCTCAGGTTCAGGCAGCAATTCAAATAAAGAAAAAATCCTAGCCGTGGCAAAAAGCAGTGAAAAAACATTGCTTGAGAGCATTGGAGAAGAAATTGACTATGATTCATTATCTGATGAAGATGCAGAACTGCCTAAAGGAATTACAGAGAACGAAATTGAATGCAGCGGCTGCATGGTTGATAAGTGGTGCATGCCTTACGGAACAAGGCTTGTAAAATCAGATGGCAGGGTCTATTGCAGTGCTGATGGAGAATTCAAAGAGCAAAAAAATGCAGACTACTCTTGCGAAAGCAATTATGAATGCAAGTCAAATATCTGCTTTGAAAGTGTTTGCGTTGACCTTGAGAGGGAAAGAAGGGTCAACAGGACACTATATCAGAGAATCCTGGATTTTCTGGGATTAAATTAATTTTTTTTAACTCCCTGATACTAACACTATCTTATTAAACATATTTTTTTTCAAAACATCTATGTTAACAAATACTTTCCTTCATATCCCTTATGTAAGCGAGATTGTTGAAAAAAAAATTTGGAATTCTAACATCAGGTCATGGGACGACTTTCTTACAAATTCAACAGACTTCAAGAATGAGGAGCTGATGAAAAAATACCTGATGCTATCAAAAGACAGGTATGAGAAAAAAGACCATGAATTCTTCTCATCAAAGCTTCTTTCAAGATACCATTGGAGAGCATATGAGGATTTCAGGGAGAATGCATGTTTTCTGGACATAGAGACAACAGGCCTTAGCAAGGATAGGGATGACATAACTACAATCGGTGTTTTCAATGGCAAGGAATCAAAAGTTTTCATAAACGGAAAGACAATGAATGAATTTCCTGATGAGATAAAAAAATATTCGTATATTGTAACCTTTAACGGGGCATTGTTTGATATGCCTTTCATCAGGGCAAAATTCCCTGATCTCAAGTTCAATCATTTCCATGCTGACTTAAGGTTCATATTAAAGGCATTAGGATACAGTGGCGGGCTGAAGAGCATAGAAAGGCAGATGGGGATTGAAAGGGAATCAGATCTCAAGGATTTAAGCGGAAGGGACGCTGTCAAGCTATGGCATAGGTATAAACGGGATGGAGATGAAAAAGCCCTTGATACATTAGTCAGGTATAACATAGAGGATATAGAGAATCTGAAGACATTGATGGATTTCAGCTATGGAAAACTCAAGAATGTATGCCTCCATAATTAAAAAAATTCAATACTTCTTTTTCACATACTTCTCCAGTTTTTGATATGCCTCATTCAATGCTTCTTCGCTTGATGCGAAAACAACCCTGAAATGCATTGTCCCTTTTTTCTGCCCAAAGCCTGAGCCAAAAACAAATAATGGACCTTCCTCTCTTAGAACATCCAATACAAATTCCTTGTCAGATGCAACCTTAAGATTTATCCTTGGGAATGCATAAAAAGCACCTCTTGGTTTCACGCATGAAATTCCCCGGATTGCGTTTAATCTATTGAAAGTTATATCCCTTCTTTTTTTCAGCTTTGAAACCATTTCCTTTATGTGGTCCTGAGGGCCTTCAAAAGCAGGCTTTACTGCAAACTGCATCGGATGGCTGATGGATAATCTTGCTCTTGCAAGCTGCTTAACTGCTTCTGCGTATTCATTTATTCCCTCTCCTGTGAAATAAAGCCATCCTATTCTCCATCCAGGGCATAAATAAGTTTTTGAAAGCGTATTGAATGTGACAACAGGGTGATTTGGTGCCAAATCAGCAACTGAATAGAACTTAAACTCATCATCAAAAATTATCTTGTCATAGGTCTCATCAGAGAGTATTGGTAAATCATGTTCTTTTGCCAATGCAATGACTTTTAGAAGTGTCTCTTTTGTATAAATAGCTCCTGTAGGATTATTAGGATTTATCAAGACTATTGCCTTGGTCCTTCCATTTATCTTAGTTTTCATATCCTCAATATCAGGCTGCCATTCATTCTTCTCATCAAGCTCATATTCATTCTGCACTCCTTCAAGATATTCAATTGCAGCGTTATACAATGGATAGCCAGGCCTTGGGGTAAGGACATTATCCCCTGGGTTCATCAAGGCTCCAAGGGCCATTGTTATCCCTTCGCTTCCTCCGGATGTCATTATCACATCATTTTCAGTTACCTTAAGCCCGTTTTTTGATGCTTCCTTTGCAACAGCTCTTCTTGCTTCCAATAGTCCCATTGAATCAGCATAGCTGCTTTCCTTTGCATTTTTTATGACAGCATCAACCATATGCTTAGGAGTAGAAAAATCATATTTCAAAGGATCCCCAATATTCAGATATATTATCTTCTTGCCCAGCTTCTCAAGTTTTTGGGCCTCGACAACAACATCACGTATGGCATAAGTAATCTTTTCAGTTCTTTTAGATGGAATAATTTTTTTCATGAATTTATGAAATGAAAAACTTATTTAAATTTTATCCAACTTACCTGCATGCAAAATTTACAAAATTAGTTTCCTAAGCTTTTCAACTATCTCCATTTCAGCAACTGTATCAAGCTCGCAGTATTTCAACAAATCCTCTCTAACTTTTCTTTTCTTTTCCTCATCATAACTTCCGTATGCCATGTTATAGAATTCAGCAGATGCAGTATCCCCGTCTTTTATCCCATTCCCCTCATAATCCTTCCCTGTCAATGCAGGATATACTTTTTTTATTGAAGCGCTGCCTTCCTGCATAGGATTATAATAGCTAAATTCCCTGAACGGCACATACAGATCAACCATCCTTTTCTTGATAAGTTCCACCCATTCGCAATGTTTTGGAAATTTTTTTGCAAGCTCATTTAGCCTTCCTGTTTCAAAAGCCATGTTGTATACAAGTATAGTTCCTGTCTCTTTTACAGATTTTACCAAGGCATCCATCAAGTCATCCCTTGGGTCAGAATTCCCTTCATAAAGGAAAGAATGATGCTCATTTTTTCCATCTTCATGCTTTATATGAAGCGAGAACTGGAATGGGACTGCAGAATATGGTTTTAGTCCATCAAACATAGGTATGCCTGTTGAGAATGTCTCGAAATCAAGATAATGAATCGGGTAAGATAATGAGTCAAGGAAAATTCTTATCTTATCCATATCTACGTATACAGAATCATTTAATGCAGTCTCTTTTTGGATATTCTGCTTAAAATCAAGCTTAACATCATTAGGGATATCCTTAATCAGAACAATTCCTTTATCAAAAACCTCTCTTGAAAGCTTGCCTCCCCTATAAAGTCTGAATACATTGTTTTTTGGAAGATTCAGGCAGTTTTCTCCCAAGCAGTCATGATGCCCTTCTCCAAAATACCTCTCAGACACTATCCCTGGTTTTGGAAGCTCGCTTGAATTCATTATATTAATAAGTTTAGTTATCCTTTCCTTTATCCCTTCCATCTCAAGGCTCACTTCCATGGTAACATTTTCTTTTAAGAAAAGCGATGATGGATCAATCTCTTCTGATCTTACATAATCCCTATTAAGGTGCATAAGATAGCATTTTTTTATCTTCAGCCCATGAGATTCATAGACATACCTCTGGAAAGCAAGGTCATGATAATGGATATCCTTGACTTTTGTGCTTGATTTCACTTCAATTATGTCCCACCCTTCATCAGATGGCACAAGGATATCAACCCTGCAGTAACACTGGCCATAAAGGAATGCCGCTTCAAAAAGAGGCTTCTTTTCCCTTAAGAGGTTTCTTGTGCTAAGCAAATCTTCAGTGAATTCAATAGACGGCACATCTTTTCCTTCAGGAAACAGCTTTTTGGCAAACTTTCCAATAATCTCTCCCTGCTTCATCCTGAACTCCTCAGCAGCGGAATGCTCTTTCACTTTTCCTAGGTTATGGGCTTTCCAGAATTCCAGCGGGCATTCTAGCCCCAGAAGATAATTTGACTTGGTAAGCACTTTCATTGATCTATCAGAACACTGGAAGATTTATAAATGTTAATCCTAAAAAAAAATCACAATTTCCTTAGAAAAATATTTAAACTTCATATCTTAAATTTTGATAATGGCAAAAAACAAGCACCAATCAAAAAAAGAGATAATGATGCACGGCATAGGTCTTCACCTTATTACCTATCTTCTTATAAGCATGTTCATCTATCTTATTGGGGCGCCAGCAACAGTAGCATTCATAGTTTTCATGGTTCTGTCGTGGGGGCTTTTTGTGATGAGCTACGCTTACTACTATCATAAATAAAAGTAGTTATGTTTGTGAAAAGCACAAAGAGAAATATCAGGTTTATTATCATTCCTGACTGGTATTCTAGTAATATTCTTCCTTTCAATATATATGTGCCAAGGAGAAGCGCCATGGCAATGCCTGTAGAGCCTTTTTTCCTGAGGAAAACCAGGTCAAGCTTATCTTCTATATTTTCCCTAAAGAAAGTGAATTCAATTGCTACTAGCCTCAAGAAGAGGAACAGCAGGAAAAGGTAGAATGAAAGCAGTAGGTTATGGAAATAAATGAGGTATCCCATTACTGCAAACAATGCATAGTCAACATACTTAAGGGAGAAATGATGCTTGCGCTGGCTCACATTCCCAAGGAAAAGACCGAATGCAAATACAGCTATTGCTCCGTTTGAATTCAGGAATTCGGCAAAAAAATAAAGTGCCATGGCTGTGAAATGGTGGCCAATGTTTACTGATTTCCCGATAAATGTTCCAAGGATTGCAAAAATTATCCCTGAACCCACAGCGATGAACATGGTCTGGAAAAAAGGATAGAACACTCCAACAATATTGAACAAGTCCAAGGATTCCATCGACATGAATTCAAGCAGGAATATCGGTATCAAGACTGAGAACAAAGGGCTTAGGATTGCTTCATTTCCCATAATCTTATGGCTGTTCACAGCAATACCGCTTGTGACTGCAGAAAAGAACAGGCAAAGCATGATATCCTTTATCCCAAGGACATAATACACAGAAAGGCTCAAGAAAAGCATGTTGACCAAAAAGCTCATGACAAGAAGCTTAAGGCCATGCTCCATGTGGTGGTTAAGTCTGTCAAAGCTTATGTTGACTGCTGAAAAATAGACCAAAAGGGCAAGAGCAATGTTCCACAGGAACGAGATGTTCTGTATTTCAAACAGCCTCAGGAAAATCCCAAGTGTAAAAAAAGACAATAGTATTAAATCCTTAAGCACCTCTCTCATAAAACATCATCTGGTGTTTTAACTATATTAATCTTTCCCAAATATTATAAACTGTGCTATATATCATAAAACTATGAGGAAGAACCTGACTTATACAATCCTGAAATTCTTTAGTGATTTGTTCAACCAGATTATCAAGGATAAAAGAAAATTTTTGATATATTCCCTGCTTTTTATGCTAATCTTATTTTTTATAGCAAGGTACAGGCCAATTTTTTTTATGCTTCTTCTTATTTTGATTGGCGGGTTCTCAATGATTTACATCCGTTTTTTCAAATTAAGCCATTATATAGGTTTTGAGCTTTGCACAATGGTAACTGTAGTAACTGCCCTGGCATACGGACCGCTTTTTTCCTTTATAACAGGATTTGTTTCCATAACACTTGGTTTCATAATAAGCGGATATTTCAAGCCGACATATTTCATATCAATATTTGTTATGCCTCTGGTTGCTTTACTGATTCCTCTTTTCTCACACCTCCCTTTATGGCAAATCGGCCTGATTGTCACTGTATTATATGATATGATAATTCTGCCTCTCTATGTCATCATGGGAAGCAGGATACATTCCACTGTCATTTTTTTCATTACGCATATACTTCTAAATTTATGGGTTTTTACGACGATAGCGCCGATTGTTTATAGGATTATAATTTAATTCTTACTTTATAGTGGTGAAATAACGAAAGATTTAAATATAAGTAATACTGCTGCCGACGGATGAAGTGCAGGATATCAGTCACTATAGATGAAAAGACATATTTTGAGATATTTGAAGCCCTGCGAACTAAAAAATACAGAAGCAAGAGCCAGCTTGTGCAGAATGCTGTGAAAAGGATGCTTAGGAAAAAATGATAAGAAAAATGAGCGAAGGTAAAAAATGTGTAGACCTGGAAGATATAGCAAGCAAGCTTCATCTCCATAAACTGAGGCTTCACCCTATGCATATTTCAGCAAAAACCAGATTTGTTGGTCAGCTTGAAACCCTTATACAGGATACTGATGTAATGGACAAAGACAGAAGCGCATCTTCATTAAGAAGCAAGCTTCATCTTCATAAAATTGAGGCTGATGTTGAAACTTTGACACATAGCTGGACAAGGCTTATTTATGCAGCATTAGTTGGGTTTTATCAGAACACCTCTTATGAATCTAAGCCATATTTTCCATCATTAAAAGAACTTGAAATGAAAGGCAAATTAAAAATCCACTATGCTGAAGACGGCAGGCTTGGATATGAATTTGCAGCAGAAGGTAGATTAAAACCAATAATATTTTGCTTAGAGCCACACAACAACTCATCAAATGCAGTCTTTAGCGTAAATTATTTTCATACAGCTGAAAAATTTTATGAAGGGAAATATCCATCCAATGAACTTATACTTAAGGCGTATACTGCAAGAAAAGGCATGAAAAAAGAGCACGCTATAAGGGATTATGTTGTCTCAAATGTCATCCATTATGCATTATATCTAATTAAAAGCGCCAAGTTAGGGCACAATTTTTATGGCAATGTTATCCCTATCCAAAAATGCCTGTTGCTAGAAGAAGAGAATTTGTTGGGAGCAATCAATATCATGAAAAAATATCCTGTTAAAGATGGTTTAAGCAGAACTTCTGCACTTTTTGAATTAAATGCAAACCCTTTCTGGATATTTGGTGCAATACATGATTTTAGTGAACAAATCCTAGGCATGAAAAATAAAAAAGGCAAACCCTATTTATCAGCAGATAATATAGAATTATCTGAAGAAAATCTTTCTGAAAAAATAAATAGTGTTAAAAATCTATTAAACGGGGAGAACTTCCTGTCTGTTTATGGGCAATTGCTGGAGGAAATTGATGCAACCCTTCCTAAATTATTTATTCCAGGAAAATTCCATTTTGATGATATTTTACTATTGGGCAAAGCTGTAAACGAAATGCCGCAGCTGGTAAATAAAGTTGATAGGCAATTTGGAATCCCACATGATTTTGAATCTGCATATATCGGAAACCCATTTGGGCTTATGTTTCCAATTATTGAGGATATAAGGGGAGTCATAGAAAAATCTTTTAGTAAGAATGGGCAGAACAGAGTTTATTTTAATTTGGATGAGGATTACCAAATAGCAAATGTTTTAGGAATGGCTCTTAGCTTACCAGCATATATTAAGAATAGAATTCAAAATCCAGTCAATGCATCAGAATTTCAGTATTTCTATGATTATTATAGTGTACTATATCATCTTGAAACTGCTAATGTTTATTTGGATTTAGTCTTGAAAAATAAAGGTGAATTAAGTTCAGACTATAAAAGAGATGACAATGATGCTTTAAGGAATATAGTGTTCTCACAAAGAGGGGCAATCCATCTTGAAACAGCAAGTAAAAGACTAGAAAAATTATCTGACCTTTCAAACTATAAAGGTCTGCCGAAAAAATCAATGGTTTATAGGATTCATTGCAATATAGCGCAACTGCAAAGTTTATATGATTCTGAAATCACTTATCCTCAGGAATTTGAAGAAGGGATATCAATCATGGAAGAATTAAGAAAACATAGTAAGACTAATCCATAATAATTCTAAGGACTGAAAGATTTCAGCCTTACACTAAGCTTGATAAGATTATTTACTTCATGAAGCATGACCGAAAGCCTGCTAATGAAAAGTGCTGTCTTTCTGCTGTATTTTGTAAGATGCATTTCATTAACTTTTTTGTATGCTTTATTTATCATCTTCCTTGCAGATATTATACCTGATTGGTCATAGTGATATATCAGGTTTGCTGTATTAGAATAGATTGCAAGAACATTTTCCAAAAGGCTGATTGCCTCTTTCTCTAATTTAGAATTATCATTTATGTATTCCAGGCCAATGAGGCGTAAAAGCTCACTTATTGTTTCAAATGAATTTAAGATATTGTCAAATAATATTGCATTAGTGGTTCCTTTGTATTCAAACTTATTTAGTATCCTTTTGCAATAATATATGAATTTACGTATAGTGCGCTTCTTATTTACAAGTTCTTTTAGATAATCCTTATCATCGTCTTTTATTCCTTCAATGCACTCATTGCCCATTGACCTAATAAGGAGATTGATCCTTTTCATCAAATTATCAAAATCATCATGAGATGTCTTTGAAAGGTTTTTCAATACATACTCATCCTGTTTCTGGACAATTATTTCAAAGCCTATCAATGAATTTACCGCTTCTTCAATGACATCAATAGTCCTGACTTTCCTGTCAGTTGTGTGCTTATCAAAGGCAATGCATTCATGATTAATTATATTTATCCTTATTTCATCATATCCCTGGACGTATGACGCAACAATCAGGTCAACTATTATTGATTTATCCATATCATCAGTTGAGAAACTGAATACTTCAGATTCCTGTGCTGATTCTTTGCTTATGGTGATAGAATTTGCCTTTTCTGCAACATCCACTTCATCCCCTTTCTTGATATTATACTTTTTTGCCCATTTGCTTGGAAGCGAGACAACAAGGGTTGCTGGACCGACTTTTGATACTTTTCTTCTCATATAGCAATGAATAATTGCACAATATAAAAACATTTCTAAAATATAATTATATTATTATATATTATTATTATAATGTAATAATATTATTATATATCTTCTTTATACTTACTTTAAAGTGATGATTAAATGAACAAGTCAGTTGAAAGAGTCCTTATGAACATGATTGCAGGCATATCTGTAATGGTAGCTATCTTATTGGTGATGCTTGTGATGCTATATATCAAACAAAACATAATATAACATTTTTATTATAATTTTGTTAAATAATTAACATTATGTTTTTATAAAAATCAAGCTATCCAAACTGAAAACTAATAATATGTGGAGGAAAAAATGACTGAATGCACAGAATGCGGATCAATCATATCATCAGAGAACCTTGAAGAAGGCGAGATTCTAAGCTGCCAGGACTGCGGCGCTGAACTGGAAGTCACAGGAATAAATCCATTAACTGTAAAAAAAGCTCCAAGCGAGCAGGAAGACTGGGGAGAATGAGCTTAAAAATCCTTGATACGACCCTTAGGGAAGGCGAACAGACGCCTTATGTGAATTTTACAGTAGATGAAAAGATAGAGATAGCAAAATATCTTGACCTTATAGGAGTGGACATGATTGAAGCAGGTGACCCAAGCGTCTCGCCAAAGATATTCGAAGCTGTAAAAAAAATAGCCTCCTTAAACCTAAATGCTGAAATAGTTGCGCATTCATTAGCAATAAAAAAAAACCTTGAGAATGCAAAAAAAGCAGGAGTAGACAGGGTTGTAGTATTTTTTCCAACATCAAAAATTCACCTAGAAGCAAAGCTTAGGAAAACACAGGAAGAAGCGCTCAATATAATAGAAGAGCATGTAAGATATGCAAAATCATTAGGGCTGAAAGTAAGATACACTCCTGAAGATGCGACAAGGACTGAATTTGATTTTTTGGTAAAAGCATGCAACATTGCGATAAAAGCAGGGGCAGATAGGATTAGCTATGCAGATACTCTTGGGATAATGCAGCCTCATATATTTTATGAGCTAGTCAGGAAATTAAAAGAGAACCTGCTTCCTTGCGAACTTGACCTTCATTGCCATAATGATTTTGGCCTGGCACTTGCTAATGCAATGGCAGGGATAAGGGCAGGAGCAAACTGCATACATGTAACAGTAAATGGCATGGGAGAAAGGACAGGAATACCGGACCTTGCAGAAACTATAATGGCATACAGGATACTGGAAAACTGCCAGAAATACAAAATTGAGCATCTAATCCCTCTTTCAGAATACCTTGAAAAAATATCAGGATTTTTTGTTGCGCAAAACAAGCCTATCACAGGAAACTATGCATTCATGCATAAGTCAGGAGTGCATACATCAGGCGTTTTAAAAAACCCTACTACCTATGAGCCTTTCCCGCCTGAGATGATAGGGAGGGAAAGAAAAATTATCATAGACAAGTACACAGGAAAAAGCGCTGTGAAATCAAAGCTTGATGAATATAATATAGCAGCAAGCGAAGATGAGCTGAAGCTTATTGTGGAAGAGATAAAAAATATCGGAGATGAGAGAAAGATACTTCATGATGCAGACATCCTTGAGATAGCTGAAAAGATAACAGGCAGTGGGAACAATGTGATACCAAAAGGCATAAACGCGCTGATATTGATTTCAGTTGAAAATGAAGTATATACAAGCTCAGTCGTAAGGCACCTGAAAAATTTCAAGCATATAGAAGATATCTTTGAGATAACAGGGGAGCATGACATCTCAGCATATGTCCAGGTAGAAAATACTGCTGAACTAAACAATTTGATTGAGGAACTAAGGACAGTTCCAGGGATAAAGCAGACAAATACAAGGATTGTACTTAAAAAACATAATGGAAGGAAGGAAGCTGAACAGATGGTGAAAGCATAATGGGAACAATTATAGAAGAGATATTTTCCAGGAAATTAAAAAGGGAAGTGAAAGCAGGAGAGATTGTACTTTGCGACATAGACTTTGCAATGAGCCATGACAATACAACGCCACTAGCCATCAAAGCATTCAGGGACATTGGAAAACCGATTAAAAACAAGGATATGATAGTGATACATTTTGATCATGCTTTCCCAGCTCCGAACTTATTGGCAGCAGAAGCGCAAAAGAAGATAGTGGATTTCATGAAAGAGCAGGGAATAAAGAATTTTTTCCATCATGGGATATGCCATCAGGTGATGATTGAGGAAGGGTTTGTGAAGCCAGGCAATGTAATAATAGGAGGAGACTCACATTCCAACACATATGGAGCATTTTCTGCGCTCGGGACTGGATTTGGTTCAACAGAGATAGGTGTTTCATGGATAACAGGAAAAACATGGTTTAAAGTTCCTGAGACTATAAATGTGGTATTGAAAGGAAAGATGCCAAAAGGAGTATATGCAAAAGATGTGATGATATATGTTGCAGGAAAATTAGGGATGGATGGCGCAACCTATAAATCAGTCGAATTTTCAGGAGAATACATTGAAAATCTGCCTATGCATGAAAGGATAATATTTCCAAACATGTCAACAGAAATAGGTGCAAAGTGCGGTCTTATTGCAACAGATGAAACAACCCTTGATTTTCTGAAAAATAACACAAATGCAAAAGGGCCTTTTGAAATTATAAAAGCAGTAAACCCAAAGTATGAAAGAGTTTTGGAAATTGATGTTTCAACCCTTGAACCGTATGTTTCCTGCCCGCCTGATGTCGATAATGTGAAAACACTAAAAGAGATTGAAGGGACGCCGATAGATGAAGTTTTTATTGGAACCTGCACCAATGGCAGGTATGAGGACTTAGAGATTGCAGCAAGCATACTCAAAGGAAAGAAAGTAAGCAGGTTTACAAGGACAATCATAACACCGGCAAGCAGGAAGGTCTATGAAAAGGCGATTGATAAAGGGCTTGTAAAAATATTCTATGATGCAGGATGCATCTTGACAGTCACAGGATGCGGCGCATGCATAGGACGTCATGGTGGCCTACTTGCAGCAAAAGAAAGGGCATTTACAACGATGAACAGGAACTTCACAGGAAGGATGGGAAGCCCTGATGCAGAGATTTATTTAGGAAGCCCTGCAGCAGCAGCAGCAACAGCGATTGAAGGAAAGATTGCAGACCCGAGGAGATATTTATGAGCAAAGCATGGAACAAGGCTTTTAAGAAAAGCCTTGAGGTAAAACAGGTGCGACAATTCGCCTGCAAAAAAGCAGGCTCAGTCCCACACGGATGTGAAAACAGATGAGCAAAGCATGGAAGTTTGGAGACAATGTAAATACAGATTTAATCATACCTGCAAGATACAATATAACAATTGAAGAAAAGGAGCTTGCGAAGAACGTGTTCTGCGAAGTAAAGCCAGAATTCTGCAAAAATGTAAAATCTGGGGACGTTGTAGTTGGAGGAGAGAACTTCGGTTGCGGCAGCTCAAGGGAACATGCGCCAATCGCTATAAAAGGCTCTGGAGTGAAATGCGTGATTGCAGTAAGCTATGCAAGGATTTTTTTCAGGAACGCAATAAACATCGGCCTTCCTATACTTGAATGCACGCAGATAAATGAAGTGAGTGAAGGAGATGAGCTTGATATAAATCTTGAGACAGGCGAAATAAAAAACATAACTACAGGAAAAAAATACCAGGCAAAGCCTCTGCCGGAATTTGTGCTAAAGATTTCAAATGCAGGTGGGATTGTCAATTTTTTAAAAAATCATGAGATAGGTGAACTTGAATGAAGATATGCATACTAGGCGGGGATGGGATAGGCCCTGAAGTCACAGAGAATACAGTAAAAGTGCTAAACGAATTAGGGGATTTTGAATTTACATACGGAGAAATAGGGTATGACAGCTACCTGAAAAATGGAAGCTCGCTTCCAGATGACACACTAAAAAAAGTTGATGAGGCAGATGCAACATTATTTGGCGCAGTGACGACTCCGCCAAACATCCCAAATTACCGTTCACCAATAATAAAATTAAGAAAACATTTTGACCTTTATTCAAATATAAGGCCTGTAAAAACCTGGCCGCATGAATCATCAAGGAAAAATATCAACATGGTGATTGTGAGAGAGAATACTGAAGACCTCTATTCAGGTGTCGAAAGAGTAGAAGATAATGGAAATAGGGCAATCAGTGAAATGATAATCACAAGAAATGGAAGCGAGAAAATAATCAGACATGCATTCGAGCTTGCAAGAAAACAGGGCTTCAGGAAAGTTACAGTTGTCCATAAGGCAAATGTCTTAAGGGAGACATGCGGGCTTTTTTTAAGGGTTGCGCAGGAGATTTCAAAACAGTATCCGGAAATACAGATGAATGACATGCTTGTTGACGCAACAGCGATGCAGCTCATTAAAGCGCCTGAGCAGTTTGAAGTGATTGTAACAACAAACATGTTCGGGGACATATTAAGCGATGAAGCATCGATGCTTGTAGGTGGTCTAGGGATTGCATATTCAGGAAATATAGGGATGAAGAAAGGTGTGTTTGAGCCTGTTCACGGAAGCGCGCCAAAATATGTGGGCCAGGACAAAGTGAACCCGACAGCATGCTTCATGTCAGCAAAGATGATGCTTGATTTTTTAGGAAAAAATGAATTGGCTGAAAGGCTTGAAAATGCGATAGTAAAAACTATGGAACAGAAAATACTCACATATGATCTAGGTGGAAGCGCGAAAGCATCAGAATTCACAGATGCAGTCATAAAAAACCTGGCGGAATAAAAATGAAAATAGGATTCCTGTACACAAAGATAAGGCCTGAGGAAAAGATGCTCCTTGATGAACTTAGGTCAAGGGAAGGCATTGAGATAATAAAGATAGATGACAATACAGAATTTTTTGATATTGCTGAAAAAAAATATGATATTGATGTGCTGTTTGAGCGTTCAGTCTCATACACAAGAGGGCTGTATATTTCAAAGCTCTTTGAATCAAAAGGAATACCTGTTGTAAATAAATCAGTGATTGCAGAAAGGTGCGGGGACAAATATGTCACAAGCCAGATACTTGCAGATGCTGGAATAAATACACCTAGAGTCATGATGGCATTTTCAGAAGAATCTGCTTTGGCAGCGATTGAAAAGATGGGCTATCCATGTGTGATAAAACCGGTCATCGGCTCATGGGGAAGGCTCATTACAAAGATAGAGAATCGGCACCAGGCAGAATCAATCATCGAGCACAAGACAACTCTTGGTGGTTATAATCATTCAATATTTTACATCCAGGAATACATAAAAAAACCTGGAAGGGATATAAGAGCGTTCAGCGTAGGAGGAAAGACAATCTGCGCAATCTACAGGAGCTCAGAGCATTGGATAACTAATACAGCAAGAGGAGGAATAGCGACAAATTGTCCTGTGACAGAAGAGATAGATGAGATATGCATAAAAACATCAGAGGCAATCGGTGGCGGACTATTGGCAATGGATCTGTTTGAGACAGAATCAGGTTTTTCAGTAAATGAAGTCAATCACACAATGGAATTTAGGAATTCAGTAACTACAACAGGAGTTAATATTCCAAAACTTATGGTGGATTATGTAATAGAGGTTGGCAGAGGCGGACATAGATGATTAGGGCAAGCATTGTAGGTGCATCAGGATATACAGGAGGAGAAGTGCTTAGGTTATTAATTAGCCATCCGGATGTTGAAATTGTGCAAGTCACATCAGAATCAAACCTTGGGAAGTTTGTCCATCAGGTTCATCCTAATTTAAGAAAAAAAACAAGCCTTAAATTTTCAAGCATTTCAGATTTACAGGAAGTTGATGTCATTTTCTTAGGACTTCCGCATAAAGTGAGCAGCTCAAAAATAGAATATATAATGTCAAAAGCAAAAAAGATAATTGACAAAGGCAGTGATTTTAGATTAAAAAATGCAGATGACTACAAAAGATGGTATGATTTTTCACATCCAAAACCGGAACTGCTTTCAAAGTTCACTTATGGGATACCTGAGCTTCATAGGGAAGAGATAAGGAAATCAGATTATGTAGCAGCAGCAGGATGCAATGCAACAGCAAGTATACTAGGGCTCTATCCTTTTTACAAACATAATCTTGTTGACACAGAGAAAACAGTAATTGAAGTCAAGGGTGGAAGTTCTGAAGCAGGGAATAAACCAACTGAAGGCAGCCATCATCCTGAAAGGAAGGATGTCTTAAGAAGCTACATGCCGACAGGGCATAGGCACATGGCTGAGATAATGCAGGAGCTAAATACAGGTTATTTTGCATTCAGTGCAACATCAACAGATCTTGTCAGAGGAATCCTTATGACAGCACATCTTTTTTTGAAAAATAAAATGACAGATGTTGAAGTATGGAAGATACTTAGGCAGGAATATGGAAATGAGCCATTCATTAGGATTGTAAAAGAGAAGCAGGGGATATACAGGTATCCTGAACCAAAGATACTTGCAGGAAGCAATTTTTGTGACATTGGTTTTGAAATCGATGAGAATTCAAATAGGTTAGTTGTAATGTCAGCAATTGACAATCTGATGAAAGGCGCTGCAGGCCAGGCAGTGCAGTGCATGAACATAATGTTTGGGATAGAGGAGACAAAAGGTCTTGGATTTTCAGGCCTTCACCCTGTATAATGTGAGAATTATGTGCAGGCTGCTTTTAGTTAAATCAGAAAATGAATTTGATATAAATGCACATCTGAAAATATTTTCAGGCATATGCAAAAACAGCGAGGAATACCAGGGACATGGATGGGGGATGTTTTTTTTGGATAAGAAAAATGAATGGAAGGAATACAAGAATATCAGGCCTATATGGGAAGATGAATTAAGTAATTTTGGAAAAACAAAATTATTAATTGCGCATGCAAGAAGTGCATTCCAGGACAAAGATATCTTCATCGAAAACAATATGCCTTTTTTTGATGGAAAATATGTTTTCATATTCAATGGGGAACTACAAAAAGTTAGGATTGAGGAGCAGGGAAGGATAGGCGCAGAAAAGATATTCAATTTCATAAAAAGGTTTGATAAGGGCAGCATGAAAGAAGCAATTGATAACGGCATCAGGCAGCTTAAGAAAAGGACAGGGTACTATAAGGCAATAAACCTGATAATTGCGACTAAAGAAGATATTTTTCTTTCAACAAGCTATAATGAAAGGGAGAATTATTTTTCAATGCATTGCAAAGAAACAGAAAATAAACTTCTCATATGCTCTATGCCTTTTCCTGATGAGAAGGACTGGGTAAAGATAGAAAATAATACAAACATGATGTGGTAAAATGATAATAATAAAGATAGGCGGAGGAAAGGACATAAATATAGAAGGTGTTGCAAGAGATGTTTCAAGGCTTGATGAGAAATGCATAATAGTACATGGCGCAAACCATTTCAGGGATGAGCTTTTTTTAAAGCTTGGAAAAGATAAGAAAACACTGACTTCGATTTCAGGCGTCTCAAGCGTATTTTCCGATGATGACATGATTGATTCAATATTCATGGCATATTCTGGGCTTAGGAACAAAAGGATTGTAGAAGCATTTCAGAAAAATAATGTAAATGCAATAGGCCTTAGCGGGATAGATGGGAAACTTATCAGCGGAACAAGAAATACAGGCATAAGGATAAAGGAAGGAGAAAAGATAAAGATAGTCCGGGATAATTCAGGGAAGCCTTCAGCTATAAATAAGGAGCTTTTGTCATATCTTCTTGAAAAAAATTACACACCAGTCATAACAATACCTATAATTGATGAGAATAATAGCGCAATAAACACAGAAAATGATGATGTGATAGCATTAATGAAAAAAGAAATGGGGATAACTAAAGTTGTGCAGCTCATAGAGGCTCCAGGAATCCTGATGGATAAAAATAATCAGGATTCACTATTAAAAAAACTTACATTCACAGAACTTGATAATATGCTTGGAAAGACAGAAGGAAGGATGAAAAGAAAAATACTGGCGTTAAAAAAGCTTGAGCCATGCAGGATATTTATTTCAGATGGAAGAACAGAAAACCCGGTCAGGGACGCATTAGATGAAAAAGGGACAAAGGTTGAATGAAAATGATTGCAAGCACATATGGAAGCAGGGGAATTTACATTGAATCAGGTAACGGAGTTTACCTTTATGATAAAAACGGAAAAAAGTACATTGATTTTTTTTCGAACATGGGAGTAAATGTCTTAGGTCATAATGTTAAGGAGATAAATGATACTGTATATGCGCAGATGCAGAAAATCACAAACCTTCATGGCTCGTTCCAGTCTGAGATAAGGGATAGGTTTGCAGAAAAATTAACACAGAAGACAGGGATGGACGCAGTGTTTTTTTGCAATTCAGGAGCAGAAGCTATAGAAGCAGCAATGAAATTTGCAAGGCTTGCAACAGGAAGAAAAGAGATAATAGCTGCAAAAATGGGATATCATGGAAAGACTTTTGGCGCATTAAGCCTGACAAGGACAATGGCAAAATATAATGAGCCTTTTATGCCATTACTTACAGATGTAAATCATTTCTCCTATAATGACATTGAATCATTAAGATCAGTAATCTCAAAAGATACAGCAGCAGTTGTGCTTGAGCCAATACAGGGAGAGGGAGGGATTAGGCTTCCTGACAGTGATTTTTTTACTAATGTCAGAAAAATATGTGATGAACAGGGTGTTTTACTGGTCATTGATGAGATACAAACAGGAATGGGAAGGACAGGAAAATTCCTTGCTATTGAGCATTTCAATATCAAGCCTGATATGATAGCAATGGCAAAAGGCCTTGCAGGAGGGCTTCCAGCAGGAGCTTTATTGATAACAGAAGAAATAAATTCAAAACTATTTTCTGGCTGCCATACAAACACATTTGGCGGGAACCCATTAATATCTGCAAGCGGGCTTGCAACAATAGAATATATTGAAAAGCATAATCTTCTGGAAAATGCCAGGACAAACGGCGAATATCTGCTGACAGAGCTAAAAAAGATGAATTCCCCAGTCATCAGGGAAGTGAGAGGATTAGGCCTGATGATCGCGATTGAATTAAAGGTAAAGAATTCAGAATATGCAAAAAAGCTCCAGGATAACGGGCTTATCGCAATACCTACACTTGCAAATGTGCTAAGGTTCCTTCCTCCGATAATAATAAGGAAGGAAGAATTGGATGAGGCACTAGATATAATAAGGAGTTCTTTGAATTAACCTTATAAATGCAATTTATATCCCAGTGGTTAAAATGAATGAAAAAGCACTTGTAACAGGCGCATCAGGACAGATTGGATCTGAATTATTTCCTGCTCTACAGAAAAAATATGGGAAGGAAAATGTCTTCTCGCTGGACATAAAGAATGCAAACAATGCAGATGACATGCTTTATAATTTTGACATCCTGGATACATATAAACTTGAAAAGCTTATTGTGGAGAAAAAAATAACTGTAATATATCATCTAGTCTCGCTTCTTTCAGCGACAGGCGAAAAAGACCCGAATTATGCATGGCACTTAAATATGGAAAGCCTGAAGAATATACTGGATCTGGCTGTCAAGCATAAGATAAAGGTTTTCTGGCCAAGTTCAATTGCAGCATTTGGGCCGACAACACCAAGAATGAATACACCGCAGATGACAGTACTTGAGCCATCTACAATGTATGGGGTAACAAAAGTATCTGGCGAGCTTTTATGCAGGTATTACAGCAAAAAATACGGGCTTGATGTAAGGAGCATACGCTATCCAGGATTAATAAGCTGGAAAGCAGAACCAGGTGGCGGGACTACAGACTATGCAGTTGCAATATTCTATGAAGGAATACTCAAAGGAAAATACACATGCTTTGTAAAAGAAGGTACCATGCTTCCAATGATGTATATGGATGATGCAATCCGTGGAACTCTGCAGCTAATGGATGCAGATTCAAAAAAACTCACAGTCACAAGCTATAACTTTTCAGCATTAAGTTTTACAGCAAAAGAGTTAGCTGAAGAAATAAACAAACACATAAAAGTGGATGTCACTTATCTTCCTGATCATAGGCAGGCAATTGCAGATTCATGGCCTGCATCAATCGATGATTCAGCAGCAAGGAAAGACTGGGGATGGAAAGCAGAATATGATTTGAAGAAGATGACAGGAACAATGATTAAAAAATTAGGTGAGAAACTTGGGAAAAAATAATTTCAAAAAAATCATTAACTTAGAACTTGAGAGGATAGATAGCGCAAAAATCACAAAAAGGAATGAGAAAGTGATTGAAGGATTCACTGAGCATGAATGCCCAAGGGCATTAATCAATGGAAAAGAGATAATGATCTTCAATTCAAATGACTACTTGGGGCTGAGGCACAATAAGAAGCTCAAGAAGGCAGAGCATGAAGCATCAAAAAAATATGGCTCAGGGCCTGGTGCTGTAAGGTTCATCTCAGGAACAATGAAGATACATAAGGAACTTGAAGCAGAGATTGCAAAGTTCCATGGAAGGGAGGATGCAATAATATTCAGTTCAGCCTTTGCGCTTAATTTTGGGGCAATCCATTCTTTCATCAAAGGGCAGAGCAAGGATTCATTGGTTACAGATAATACTCTTGTAATCTCAGATGAACTGAACCACAGGAGCATAATTGACGGGATCAGGGTTGCAGGCCTAGGAAAAGAGAACAAGGCAATCTTTAAGCATATGGATTCTGAAGACCTGAAAAGAGTGCTTGAGGAAAACAAGGGGAAATTCAAAAGAGTGATAATAATCACAGACGGCATTTTCAGCATGCTCGGAGAATTCCAAAATATTTTGGCAATACAAAACCTAGCAGAGCATTATGACCAGCATTTTGAAGAAGGAATAATAACTATGGTTGATGATGCGCATGGAGTTGCAGCCTTTGGAAAAACAGGCAGGGGATGCGAAGAGCATACTAAAGGAAGATGCGACATCCTTCTTGGAACGTTTGGAAAAGGCTTTGGGGTTGATGGAGGATATGCAGTCGGTGACAAAGTTTATATCGATTACCTGAGGGAATCTGCTGCAACATATATCTATTCAAACCCTATATCTCCAGGGACTGCAGGCGCAGCTCTTGAATCAATAAGATTAGTAGAAAGCAGGAAAGGCAAGATGCTCATAAACAAGCTGAATAAAAATATAGCCTATTTCAAGGAAAAAATGTTTGAGGCAGGCTTTTCATTTGCAGCAAGTTCAAAACATGCAATACAGCCAATATTAATTGGGGATGCAGAAAAAACAAAAAAGCTTACAGATATGCTTTTTGAATCAGGAATCTTAGTTACAAACATAAACTATCCTGTTGTTCCAAAAGGCAGGGATGAAATAAGAGTGCAGATTAATGCAATGCATACTATTGAGGATATTGATGTTTTTGTCGGGAAAGCGAAAGAGATAAGTAAAGAGATTGGAATTTTAAATTAATTTATATAATTTTTTTGCATAAACTAGCAGAATAACACAAAATCTAAGCTTCTGTTTTAACTTCCTTGCTCTTATGCTTCAAATTGCAGGCTTCACAGTAATAATTCCTGTAAGTCTTTGGATCTGCAAAAAACTTTGCATTGCAGTTCCTGCAAAACCTGATTTCCTTATAGAGTCTCATCTTCTTTTCTTGAAATTCCTTGAATTTTTCTTGTCCAGCTTCTCAAAGCTTAAAGATCCGCAATCCTTGCAGTTTACAGGGGTTGAATATCCTTTTCCATAGGATACATTTGTCCTTGTCTTGATCCTATGGCTGTTACATTTAGTGCATCTGTACATTTATATTCACATCCCTTTACTTTTCATAAAACATTCCTTGCAATATACAGGCTTTCCTTCTGCTGGCTTGAATGGCACAGTGCAGTCAGCTCCGCATTTTGAGCATTTAGTATCATGCATGACTAAAGTAGATTTAGTAAAATTCCTATTTGAGTTATTTCCTGCAAAAAGGTTTGTCTTGAATGTCTTCTTTGATCTTGTATCTTTCCTATTCCTTGTATTTCTTCCCATTATTCTCACCTAAGTATCATTAAATTTTACAGAAAAGTGTTGCAAAAACAAGATATAGTCAATTCAACAGGTTCTGAAGATATAATAGAACAATCCATAGTATATAAAGTAGTGGGTTTATGGAATATGCTTAAATATTACATAGATTTCTATTGAGTTATGAGACAGATTGAAGGCCGTAATCCTGTCCTGGAAGCTTTAAGGGCAGGGACAAAGATTTCAAAGATATATATTTCTGAGCATATCGAGAAAGACAAGAGAATTGAGGAGATAGAGGCTTTAGCCAGGAAGAAACACATCCAGATAGAGGAAACAGACCTCTCAAAGATGGAAAAGTCAAAAAGATGCCAGGGAGTCATAGCCATGGCAGAAAGTTCAACGAATAAGGACTTAAAAACCATAATTGAGGAAGTTTATGCAAGGAATGAAAAGCCACTTGTAATACTTCTTTCAGGAACAGTCTATGAGCATAATCTTGGCTCTGTTTTAAGAAGCGCAGAATGCGCAGGAGCTTGCGCTGTAATCGCACCAAAAGAAGCGATAGGTCTGACACCTCTTGTGATAAAATCATCAGCAGGCGCATCTGAGCATATACCTTTCCTGAAAGGGGACATATTCCAGTTCCTGAAAGATTTAAGGGAACTTGGGCTGAATATAATTGCATTAAGCGAGAAATCAGAAAGGACAATCTATGAATCAAACATGAACTGCGCATTATGCATAGTTGTAGGCGCAGAAGATGTCGGTGTCAGGAAAAGCATAGAAAAATACATAGATGAATTCCTAAGGATACCAATCAAAGGAAAGATTGAAAGCCTGAACATGGGTGTCGCTTCTGCAGTTGCGATGTTTGAATGCCTAAGGCAGAAAGAGCAAATAAAAAAATAATTATTTCTTCAATTCATCCATCTCAGAGAGCACTTTTATGACAAAATCAACATGCTCATCAAACGGAATACCAAGCTTTTCTATCCCGAGTGAAATATCATCCCTGTCAACTTTTGCAGCGAATGACTTCTCATTGAACTTCTTTTTGAATGAAGATGCTTTCATGCCAATAAGCCCTTCAGGTCTCATCTTTGCATAGGCATAAATAAGCCCGGCTATCTCATCGCATGCCAATAATGCTTTTGCAAGCTTTGTCTCAGGCATTATTGTTGTCTTCTTGAAATAATGCGCTGCTACAGCATGGATAAGCTCTTCAGGGAAATTCTGCTGCTTGAAGAAATCAAGCTCATGGAAAGGATGTTCCTCTGGATGCTCGAAGAAATCCAGGTCATGCAAAAGCCCTGTGATATACCACAAGTCTTTGTTCTGCTTCAGTTTTTCAGCATATCTTTCAAGTATATTTGCGACCATCCTTGAATGAAGCAACTGATATTCATCTCTTACATGTTTTTTCAAAAGCTCAAGAGCTTCTTCCCTTGAAGGCAGGTTAGCAATATCCTCGCTCACTTTTGCTTTTTTCTCTTCTTCTTTCACTTCAGGCCTCATTGTCGGGAATAATATAATATCCCTTATTGATTCCTGGCCTGTCATGAGCATTATCATCCTGTCAACACCAACACCGATTCCGCAGTTTGGTGGCAAGCCGTATTCCAGTGCTTCAATATAATCCTCATCCATAGGGTGAGCCTCATCATTCCCTTCTTTCATGGCCCTTTCCTGCTCTTCAAAATTCTTCCTCTGGAGAACCGGGTCAGTAAGTTCAGAATAATAATTTCCAACTTCCCAGCAGTTTATGAAACTTTCAACTCTTTCAGCAAACCTCTTGTCATTACGGCATGGTTTTGCCAATGGACAAATTTCAACAGGGTGGTCCATTATATGGGTTGGCTGAATTAAATGCTGTTCACAAAGTTCCTCAAATAATAAAGCAAGAGCAAGGCCTTTTGAATAGTCCTTACATTCAATCTTATGCGTTCTTAATGCAGCCTTAACTTCATCATCTGACATTTTTTCCAAGTCATATCCTGCAAATTCTTTTACAGCTTCTGCCATTGTCATTCTTTTCCAAGGAGCCTTGAAATCAATTTCCTTTTCTCCGAATTTAACCTTGGTTGTGCCATTTAATTTTAAGGCAATTGATTCCCACATTTTTTCAGTAAGTTCCATTGCATTGTAATAATCAGCATAAGCCCACTGTATTTCCATCATTGTAAATTCAGGGTTATGGGTTTTATCTGAGCCTTCATTTCTAAAGCAGTATGAAAGGTCATATATTTTTTCAAAACCGCCAACAATCAGTTTTTTTAAGTAAATTTCATATGCAATCCTAAGGTACATCTGCATATTCCAAGCATTGATTTTTGTAGTAAAAGGCCTGGCAAGACCTCCACCATAAAGTGGCTGTAAAATCGGGGTTTGGACTTCCATGAATCCTTCAGAATCCAAGAATTCCCTGATGAACCTAAGTATCTTTGCCCTTTTCTCAAAAACAGCCTTTGCATCATGATTTACTACAAAATCAACATACCTTTTCCTGTATCTTTGTTCGATATCCTTAAGGCCATGATACTTTTCAGGGAAAGGCCTGAAAGCTTTTGTTAAAAAAGTGAACTCCCTTGCGTAAATTGATATCTCGCCTGTCTTTGTCGCAAATATCTCACCTTTTATTCCGACAAAGTCTCCCATGTCTACTTTCTTGAATACATCATAGTTTGCTATATCGTCTTTCCTGATATACACCTGGATCTTACCTGAACTGTCCTGCAGGTGGAAAAAAGCAGCTTTTCCCATATCCCTTAATGAGACAATCCTTCCCGCAATTGACACACTATCTTTCGCATGCGTTTCAGGTGTCAGGCCATGGTGCTTACTTAACAATTCTTTTGCTGAATCCTTCTTATCAAAATTATAAGGGTAAATCTCTGTGCCCATTCCAGCTATTGCTGCTGCTTTGTCTTTCCTGTCTTTAATAAGCCTATGGTCTTCTTCCATACATAGAGAAAAACACAGTTTGTTTTTAAATCCTTTGGGAAAATCAAATAATTACTGCACCCAGTTCTATTGCTTTATCAATAAATGCATGATAATTCAGAAAATAACCTTCTTTAGGGATTAATTGCCTTAATTCATGCGGATAGAAATAGCCAATCCTTGTAAGTTCAGTTGTTTCTGTTAAGAACTTGTCATCTACTGCCATGGTTGCAAATGCAATCTGCGTTACAAAATAATCATCTCTTGGAAAAACGCAGTTTCCAAGGTAAATAAGAGATGCTTTTGCTATTGTGACACCAGCTTCTTCGTAACTTTCTATTGCAATTCTCTCTTCCAAAACCTCATTTCCTAAAACCCTTCCACCTGGGAATGCAGGCATATTTGGAAAAAATGAATCATTTTCTTTTCTATAACCCATGATAATTTTTTCTTTACTTGGAGAGATAACTAATGATAAGGCAGATAGGTATCTTAGGTATGCATTCATTACTTTTTAGATAAAGAATTTTATATTTAAAATAGATAGAAACATTTATATAATTGTTATTATTTAATAGTGGTAAAATGACACAATCACAGTTAAGGACTTATCATTTAGACACAACTCTTTCAGTTAATGCATTCCTTCCTGAGATTGAAAGGGCTGCAACAGGAATACTGGAGGCAGTTATTGAGAATATGATTGGCTCTCCAAATTGTTATAATGAGGAGCAGGAAGTTGCAGATTTTACTTTTAATAATGCATATGATAGTAATACCATTCTCTTCTTAAAAGATTATCTAAGCAATCTTGCAGTATGCCTAGTTAAATATGGCGCTGAAAAAGGCTTGGATGTAACAGCCAGCGTTGGTCTAGGAAGATTTACTTCAAATTCAGTAAATGTAACTATTAAAGATGAAAAAGACCCATCAAAATCCTACATATTCAGGCTTGATTATGGACCAATTGAAGGTTCACAAGAACAGCGTTTTCAAAGTAATCTAATGGACTACCAAAAATCATTTGGAAAAGTGTTTTTGAAAATTACAGAAAAAAGTTTGAAATAAGATTGAATAGCTCATTTTATGTTTTTGCGCTTATTTTCTAAAATAGTAATATTTATCATCCCATACATTAACACTTTTAGTGGTGGCGATTATGAGCAAAAAAAAATGGGATTTTTTAGACATACCTGATATGAGTGGGAAAATAATTATAGTTACAGGCGCTAACTGCGGCCTAGGTTTTGAAGCAACAAGATACCTTGCATTAAAAAATGCGAAAGTAATTATGGCTGTGAGAAGTTTAGATAAGGGAAATGATTCCAAAAAAACAATATTGGAAGAATACCCAAAAGCAAAACTTGATGTAATGCTTCTTGATTTGGCTGATTTAAAATCAGTAAATGATTTTGCAATTAATTTTAAGAAAAAATACAAAAAACTTGATGTTCTTATGAATAATGCAGGGGTAATGATGTGCCCATATAGTAAAACCAAAGATGGGTTTGAAATGCAGTTTGGAATAAACCATTTAGGGCATTTTGCTCTTACTGGACTACTTTTAGATGTTTTGAAAAAAACCAAAAATTCAAGAATTGTAAATGTTAGCAGCATTGCGCATAGGTTTGGAAAAATGGACTTTTCCAATTTAATGTTTGAGAAAGGGAATTATAACTCCATAAAGTCATATGGAAGATCAAAACTTGCAAACCTGCTTTTTACATATGAACTTCAAAGAAAGCTTGAAAAAAATAAACTTGATATAATAGCTGTTGCAGCACATCCAGGAAGTTCTTCAACCAATTTAACAAGGCATATTGAGACAGGTTTTTTTATTAAGCACATCAAGCCTTTAGTTATGTCTTTATATTCACAGACAGCAAGAATTGGAACACTTCCACAGGTTAGAGCTGCAGTTGATAAGAATGTGAAAGGTGGAGATTATTTTGGTCCTAAAGGGTTTATGGAAACAAAAGGATATCCAATAAAGGTGAAGTCAAATAAAAGATCACATTCACTTGAAGATGCAAAAAAATTATGGGAGATATCAGAAAAACTAACAAATGTAAAATATACGTTTTAACTTATTTTTTATATTAAACATCAAGTTTAAAAGCTAGTTACAATGCCCTATTCTAGGTGATATTATGGAATTCAAAGATATAGTAATGAAAAGATACGCTGTGAAGAAATTTGATGGAAAAAAAGTTCCTGAAAGCAAGGTAATTGAGCTTTTTGAATTAATCAGGCACTCAGCCTCTTCATTTAACATCCAGCCATGGAAGATAAAAGTTGTTACAGACAAAGAGACAAAAGAGAAATTAAAGGCAGCAGCATGGGGGCAGGAGCAGATAACAACATGCAGCCATTTGCTGGTATTCTGTGCAAATACAGATATATTGGGAAACATTGAGAGTCTTGAAAAAGAGATGATACAGAATGGCGCAACAAAAGATGGCATAAAAGGCTATATAGACATGATGAAAGGCTTTGAGAAGAACATGAACCTGGATAAAAAGACATCATGGGCCCAAAGGCAGTGCTATATTGCATTAGGCAATGCTTTAAACGGAGCAAAAGCACTTGGCTTTGATTCATGTCCAATGGAAGGTTTCTCGCCAGAGGAATTTGCAAAAATACTAAGCCTGCAAAAAAGCCTTGTCCCTACGGCTCTATGTCCTATAGGTTATGCAGCAGACAAGCAGGGAAACAAGCTTAGGTTTAAGAAAGAGGATATTTTCTTCTGATTTTCTTGATTTTTTGTTTTTTTCTTACAAAGATTTAAAAATAGCCCATTAATCTTTAGTCTTAGGGCCTTGTAGCTCAGCTTGGATGCTTAGTTTATTTAAGCAGAGCAAATAGAGCGGCAGCCTTCTATCTTAAAATATGGAAGGTAGCTGAAGGTCGGGGGTTCGAATCCTCCCAAGGCCGTTTTTTCTTCTTAAATTCTTAATTTAGTTAATTCCTGTTTATTTTTGTTCCAATAAAAAATACAATCAGAAAAATTCCTGCATAAACAGGCAGATAAAACAGCATGCATGAAAATGCAAGCTGCCATGGATTTAGGTAGCTAACAGTGCATTCCAGCTGGATTATATTAAATATCCTGAGTATGTGAAATATCAGGACAGCAAATAATGCAATAATGAAAGGCAGGATTTTTTTATTTGGTTTCTTCATTTTTTCATAATTCATTTCTTAACTTGTGAAACAAGCTCTTTTAGCGATATGGCTATATAAGATATCATAAAAGGCAGGATTATCATGAAAAATACCTGTGCATAGAAGTCTGTTGATGTGAAGCAGCAATCACAATTCTTAATCAGCCTTGGCCAGATGCTTACACATAGTTCTACACATGGCTTGCATTTGAATGCCGGCTGGAAAAATATTGAAAGAGCAGTCCATATAAGTGAAACTATTGCTGAAATCAAGACTTTTCTTATATTAGGATAGATGAATCTCCAGTTCATTTTTATTACAGGATAAAAGGATTTTATAAATCTTGCTGAACATAATAAGTTTTCTAAAATTAACATATCTGTTAGGAAAATTTTAAAATGCACACTTAATTCTAATCACTAAGGTGAGGAATATGAAACAAACAATGATCTTAATTGCCTTAATTATATTTGTTGCAGGATGCACTGCAGTGAAAGATAAACCTGAAGTATCAGAATCCTTGGTATCAGGGACACAGGAATTGATACTAAATGAACAGGAACTTAGCCAGCTAGGAATGGTAGGAGACCAGCTTAAGCAGCTTGCAGAGCTTGGGCTAACGACAGATGGAAGTGACTGCAAGACAGAGGAATATAATACCACTGAATTCTCCCCTTTAATGCAGTACAGCATCTGCAGTTATGTAATTAATAGCTTAAATGATACAGAAGTAATAATTGAATTCAAGAAATTCACTAACGGCCATGATTTGAATGGCACATTCCAGTATGAATCATTGCACTATAGAAGCGTTGATGGACTAATAAGTGAAAATGAGTATGGGGATCAGAGCAGGTTTTATCTAGCTAATAAAAATGATTATGGTGGAGAGTTCAATAATCCAGATGTTTACATTTATACTCTCTATATGACTAAAGACCAATATCTTATCCACGTAACTTCAAAGGGAAGAATTAAGGAAGCTAAAGAGGTTATTGAACAAATAGGGAAGATAGTAATGTCCAGGTTCGGTTAATTTTTGTTTTTATAATTTAATTTTTTTATATCTAAGAGAAGATTTTATTGATTCTTTTAGCCTTGATTTAACTTAAAGCAAACTGTTTTAAACAAAATCCTTTTAACATTGATATGGCAAACAACACTGTAACTTTACATAGGGTTCTTAAGGCAGCCCCAGAGAAAGTCTTTAGGGCATTTACTGATAGTAATGCATATGCATCATGGATTCCTCCATATGGATTTATCTGTGTAGTACATAAGATGGAAACACATATTGGAGGGGAATATAAGATGTCATTCATCAATTTTTCAACAGGCAATGCAAGCTCCTTTGGCGGAAAAGTCCTGGACATGAAACAGAATGAATTCCTGAAATACTCTGATAAGTTTGATGACCCGAATCTGCCTGGGGAAATGACAACATCCGTATGGATAAAAAAAGTAGTGTGCGGCACTGAACTTAAGATAGTCCAGGAAGGCATTCCACCTATGATACCTGTAGAAATGTGCTATCTAGGATGGCAGGAATCTTTAGAGAAACTGGCAAAACTTGTAGAACCGGTCATTCCAGATGGATAAGGTTTTTTATTTATGATTAGGAGTATGACGCAGAATTTGGCATTACTTTCTTTTAAAACTTGATATCCAACATGCAACCATATACAAAACAACAATTAATGGAAGCATAAAATATCTTATTCTAGTTATTGGTGTAGTTAAACGACATTTTTCAGTACCATCAAAGTTTGGAAGACATGGACCATTTAACCATACAAGGTCATTAAAAAATATAATTCCAATAACAGCAATGAGTATCATAAAACTAAGTGTCCATAAACCTTTGGATGCATTTGGTTTAAGAAAATCTTTTTTCATTAGAACTTGTTGTGGTATTCTAATATAAATATATTATGATAACTTCAAGCCAAATTATAGTAATATGTAACATAACGTCCAGTTCCGTTCTCGAACCGAGGAGAAATATCAGAGCGGTTAGGTAATCTACCCTCGTAGATTTCTCCTCCTGGTGAGACCGAGTACCGAGCTGAGCGTAGCGAATCCGAAGAGCGCAGAAGTAATAAACAGGAAAAATTATCAACATACAGATTTATCTACATCTTTACAATATTTAATCCCATTACAAAAATAAGTTGGAGGATTACTTTCTCCGGCTCCTACACTTCCAAAACAAGTGCACTCTTTACTTATGTGGTAGCATTTTGTGCATGATGATTTAATTGTGTCAATTTCTTCTAGTGTTACATTATTACTAAATTCACAACGTTGCCCATCCTTAAAATACCTAAATCCAGCAACTTCATATTTTCTAGGGAAATATAAAATCACCAAAACTAACATAGTAATACCAATTACATAAAACAACTTATTTTTCACTGACTTATGTATTGCGATTAAAGTATAAAAATTTTTCCTGTTTATTATTCACAACTACTGTAATGATATAATACCACTTATTAGTAGTTAAAAATAGAAACCTTTAAATAGTTGCTCTGAATTATTACTCTTGAAAAAAGATGCAACCCAACTTTGATTTAGAATTTTTGGCTGGAGAAAAAGAATCCACAGTAACTGACAATCGAAAGTCTTTTCAATATCTGACATTACTAAATAGAATTGCATCAACATCAGAGCACGAATCTCCTTATGAAATTGTTCAAGAAGGACTATATAATGCGATTTTTATAGTAAATAAAAAGAATCAGGAAAGAACAAGAGTTCCTTTATCGGCTGTTGTAGCATTTGGTCATACTTATGGGTTTAATAGAGATGAACTTTCTAAGACCTATTCAGTTGGTATCGAAAATAATGCTGCTCCAACTGTTGCAGAAGCAATTTTAAGAACACTCTTTTTTGCTGTTGATGCCCCCTATGAAATTCCACCTCATAATGCTTGGGATGTGCTAGCAAAGACTATATATGAAAACCTAAATTCTGAACGCAACCCAAAATACGGTGTTGAAATGTTGGTTAAAAAAGCAGTAGATGGAATTAATGGTACTTTATGGTCACATTCAAACTTTAATAGGGCACTTAACAACAAAGATATGAAAAATAAAGTTCAACCTTTGATGCAAGACTATTTGCAAAATTTGGAATATCAAGTTAGAACTAAGCAAGTATATATTCCAGAAGCAGTTTAGTACCAAAGCCCTTTCTATTTTTATAGCCGCAACTCAAATTGCACATAACCTTTGTTATGTGCTCGAGCCGACGGGAGTTTTAGGAGTGGTTAGGTAATCTACGCTCGAGGCGCGACCTCCTGCGAAAGTCGAACACTGAGGTGAGCGTAGCGAATCCGAAGAGCGCAGAAGTTCAGCAATATTGAAGCGTTAATCCAAGTTTCGTATACACTGGTTATTTTGACATAAACATTTTGGTTCAGGACCTGGAGGGATCTCTATACCCAAACACTCATTATCACATGCGACCGCTAATCGATCACTGCCTATAACTCTACATTGATATGAACATGTACATCTATCTAATTCAAGAGAACAATCCGCATCAGTATAACATTTGTTATCATCTTTAACCAGTGGAGTACAGGATGTGATAAAAACTAAAAAAGCCATTAGAATAAATGTTGTTTGTTTCATAATTTCAGTTAATAGAAATGTGCTATAAAAACATTTCTATAGCTTCAATATTGCTGAATTGCACAGAACGACTGTTATGCTCCTTTTCCGAGTGGAAGGGCTCGTGCTGGTAGGTAATCTCCCACGAGCCCGACCTCATGGAAAAGCCGAGGACGCACGCTTGTCGTGCGCCCGCAGGAGTATGACGGAAGAAAACAGAGCCGTTTGAAGTTATCGATATTTTTTAATATAGAACTTCCTCATAGATTTAAAGTGAAACAAAAAATCATAATTCTATCACTTATTGCGATAATATCCTTAATTATACTAATTCAATTATTTTATCAATTCCTACATCCATTAAATGAAACAATACCATGTTATCAACAAGGAGGAAAATGGAAATCATTTTCCTGGGGATGTGCAGATATGTGCGGTGCGCAGGTATGTACAGCAATTTTTTCTATGGGCTGCGAATGTGGACCTGATAAATGTTGGAATTACGACATCAATAAGTGCGTCGAGAATCCGTAGGCTCTGTTTTCTGAGTAATATTGAGCATAACGACTGTTGTATTCTTTTTGCAGGACGGAAACTTTCGTGCTGGTAGGTAATCTCCCACGAAAGTGACTCCTGCAAAAACCGAGTAAGCGCGCCGCGTCGCGCGACGGAGGAGTCGACTTTTCCTTCAAGCGATGACATCTGAGTTTGAAGAATTTTGAAAAAATATCGCCTGCGAGAAAAGTCGATTGGATACAACGTTTGTTCCGTTCTTTTGGCGAGCGGGATTTTGAGAGCGGATAGGTAATCTTCCCTCGCAAAATCCCCTCCTGCCAAAACCGAGCACGAATGCCGTGTCATTCGAGCGCAGGAGTTGGTTTTTCCTTCAAAGCGATGAAATCCAATCAGAGCTGAAGGAGTTTGAAAAAACGTATCGCATATCGAGAAAAACCAATTGTACGGAACGACTGTTATGTCCTCGCGACGAGTGGAAACCTGAGAGCGGTTAGGTAATCTACCCTCACAGGTTTCCCTCTGGAGTGACCGAGCACGCTTGCTGTGTCAAGCGAGCGGAGGAGTAAAGCTTTGAGCCGTCACTTACAATAACCTTTCTTAATAACACATTCCCAAAACCAGTTCCAGCCACTAAATAGATAAACAAAAGTTAGAAATAGAAAAATCATGAAGACTACTAAGAAAATCCATCCATATTTTCTAATCTTTTTTTCATCCATATTTAACAATTTAAATATTCAAGGATAAAAATTTTTCTATGACTGCAAATAGGCTCAAAGCTTTATTGGGCATAACGTTTGTTCCGTTCTTTTGGCGAGCGGGATTTTGAGAGCGGATAGGTAATCTTCCCTCGCAAAATCCCCTCCTGCCAAAACCGAGCACGAATGCCGTGTCATTCGAGCGCAGGAGTTGGTTTTTCCTTCAAAGCGATGAAATCCAATCAGAGCTGAAGGAGTTTGAAAAAACGTATCGCATATCGAGAAAAACCAATTGTACGGAACTGTTTTTATGTCTAAATGCCTGATTTCAGGGCATTTAGGACTTAAAAGTCGTTATGTGCAATGTCATTTCGTATGTTTTTTTTTGGTTTTTCCCTATGTTTTTAATGCAAAATCCTCACTGGACTCACTGGACAATCCTGTGTGAGGCTTATAAATGACAAGTTTTCATTAAAGACTTATGGATGTTATTGAAAAAGTAAGAAAAGAAGGATTCAGGAGGAGGCTCAGCAGCCAGACAATACATTCTTATGTCATGAACATAAGGCATTTCCTCAATCATTCTCATGACCGGATCACAAAAAAAGATATCAGCGACTACATGGATTATCTTTCAGAGAGAAACTTTTCAGGAAGCTCCATGAATGTAGCCTTAAGCTCATTGAAATTCATGATGCAGGTAATAAGGAAGAACTGGAACATAAGGATAAAGTTTTCAAGAAAACCCAGGAAAATACCTGTCTTTTTGACAAAACCTGAAATCAAGCAGCTACTAATTTCAATTGATAATAAGAAACATTACCTGATTATAGCCTTGTTATATTCTGCAGGCCTTAGGGCATCTGAACTTACTGGCCTTAAAGTGAAAGATCTGAGCATTGCAGAAGGGTATGGCTTTGTAAGAAGCGGCAAGGGAAACAAGGATAGAGTATTTATCATTGCAAAATCATTAAGGGATGAGCTAGTGACATGGGTCTATGATATGAAGCCTGAAGATTATTTATTCACTGCAAGAAGCGAGCAGCTTAGCAGGAAGACAGTCTATTCTATTGTAAAATACTATTCAAGACTTTCTGGCATAAAAAAGAATGTCCATCCGCATACGCTAAGGCATAGCTTTGCAACACATCTGATTGAGAACAGCTATCAACTGGAGCAGGTGCAAAATGTCTTAGGCCATGAAAGCCCACAGACAACACAGGTTTACATACATGCTGCGCTTCCAAGATTCAATATCGAGAGCCCGCTTGATACAATCAGGGAAAGTCAGGCAGCGTACTCATAACCTTTAGTATACTATTAAGCTAAATTAAACTAAACACTTAAAAACAGATACAAAGTTTTGAAGCAACATGGACAAGATTGTAGTGAAAGGTGCACGGGAGCATAATCTAAAGAATATTGATGTCACAATTCCAAGAGATAAATTTACAGTCATAACCGGCCTTTCAGGAAGCGGGAAATCAACCTTGGCATTTGATACAATCTATGCCGAAGGCCAAAGGAGATATGTAGAATCACTCTCTGCATATGCACGACAATTTCTTGGGCTGATGAACAAGCCTGATGTTGATTCTATTGATGGACTGAGCCCTGCAATATCTATTGAACAGAAGACAACTTCAAAAAATCCAAGAAGCACAGTAGGCACTGTGACTGAGATATATGATTACCTGAGGTTGTTATTTGCAAGGATTGGTGTTCCATATTGCCCAGACCACCATATAAGGATTGAGTCACAGACACCGCAAAGGATTGCTGAACACATAGCTGAGGATTTCAAGAATGAAGTCACGATACTTGCTCCGATAATCAGGCAGAAGAAAGGGACTTATGAGAAAGTGATTGAGGACCTGAACAAGGAAGGATATACAAAAGTTAGGGTGAATAAATCATTTTACAGGACTGATGAAAAAATAACACTTGACAGGTACAAGAAGCATGATATAGAGATAGTGGTTGATGTAGTCTCGCTAAAAGACAGGTCAAGGCTGGTTGAATCCATTGAACTTGCAGTAAAAAAAGCAGAAGGGCTTGTGATTGTACTTGCAGACAAGAAAGAGAATATCTATTCATCAAAGATGGCATGCCCAAAATGCGGGATGACTTTTGAAGAACTCCAGCCAAGGATGTTCTCATTCAACTCACCTTTTGGAGCATGTGAATCATGCAGCGGTCTTGGAATAAAGATGGATTTTGATCCTGAACTCATGATACCTGACAAGAACAGGTGCATTGCAGATGGGGCTATAGCATTATATAGGAATGCTGTAGATGGCTGGCGTGCCCAGTATCTTGGAGGAGTAGGAAAACATTTTGGATTCTCAGCACTCACACCTATTAAGGATTTTACAAAAAAGCAGTATGATGTACTGATGTTTGGTTCAGAAGAAAAGATAAAATTCAACCTGTCAATGAAAGGAGGAGAAGCAAACTGGTCAAATACAGGAAGATGGGAAGGTCTTGTCCCTCAGTCTGAAAGATTATACCAGCAGACAGAATCAGAGTACAGAAGATCAGAGCTTGAGAAATTCATGCGTGTCTCTCCCTGCCCAGTATGCGAGGGGAAGAGGCTAAAGAAAAAAATCCTCTCTATATTGATAAATGAAAAATCAATAATCGATGCTACTGGCATGTCGATAAAAGATACAATCTCTTTTTTTGCAGGCCTGAAATTAACTGAGAAGGAACAGGAGATTGCAAAAGTCATACTAAAAGAGATAAACGACAGGCTGAATTTTTTAGAGAAAGTCGGTCTTGGATACCTGACACTTTCAAGGAATGCAGGGACTTTATCAGGTGGAGAGGCGCAGAGAATAAGGCTTGCTACACAGATAGGTTCTAACCTGATGGGTGTTGTCTATATCCTGGATGAGCCTTCAATTGGGCTTCACCAGAGGGATAACCAGAAATTGATAAGTACACTGCATAGGCTGAGAGATTTAGGAAATACCTTGATTGTTGTGGAACATGATGAAGACACAATCAGGGCAGCAGACCATGTGATAGATATGGGTCCTGGCGCAGGAATCCATGGTGGAGATGTCATAGCTTCAGGAACGCCAAAGGAAATAGAAAAATCTGATTCTCTCACAGGGAAGTATCTTTCAGGAAAGATGAATATTGAGGTTCCTAAAAAAAGAAGGAAATCGAGCAAATTCATCCGGCTGAATGGATGCTCTGAAAATAATTTGAAAAATGTTGATATAAAGATCCCTATAGGAGTCATGACTTTGATTACAGGAGTTTCAGGGAGCGGTAAATCAACCATGGTCTATGAGATATTATATAGGGCAATGATGAAAGAGCTCCATGAATCAAAGGAGCTTCCGGGAAAACATAAAGGGATTAAGATTGATTCAAAAATAGATAAAGTGATTGTCATAGACCAAAGCCCTATAGGAAGGACACCAAGGAGCAATCCAGCTACATATACAAAAATATTTGACCTGGTAAGGGAGGTCTTCTCGCAGACACAGGAAGCGAAAATCAGGGGATATAGCGGTGGAAGGTTCAGCTTCAATGTGAAAGGAGGAAGATGCGAGGCATGTTCAGGGGATGGTGTCATAAAGATTGAGATGAATTTCCTGCCTGATGTCTATGTTGAATGCGAGGAATGCAAAGGGAAGAGGTATAATGCAGAGACACTTGAAGTAAAATACAAAGGGAAATCAATTTCAGACGTGCTGGCAATGAGTGTTGAAGAAGCTCTATTGCTTTTTGAAAATATACCTTCAATAAGAACAAAACTTGAGATGCTCAGGCAGGTAGGCCTGGAATATGTGAAACTTGGCCAAAGTTCTGTGACTTTGTCAGGAGGGGAAGCGCAGAGGATAAAGCTTACAAGGGAGCTTTCAAAAAAAGGCACAGGAGATACATTGTATTTATTGGATGAGCCTACAACAGGTCTTCATTTCCATGATGTCAAGAAACTTATCGAAGTATTGAATAATTTAGTTGAGAAGGGAAATTCAGTTGTTGTGATAGAGCATAATCTTGACCTGATAAAATCAGCAGATTATATCATTGATCTTGGCCCTGATGGAGGGGACAAAGGAGGAGAGCTTGTCGCAGAAGGGACTCCTGAAGAGGTTGCGAAGAATACAAAAAGTTATACAGGGATGTTTTTGAAAAAATTATTTATGTAACTTTTATGTAATATATTTCTTACATTTTCGAAAGGTTTAAATATGTAATATATTTCTTACATTATGTTCTGAATTATACAAAGGTGAATCAAATGATAGGAAAACCGGAATGGTTCCAGAGAAGAAAATACTCAGGCTGGGGATTCTCTCCAAAGACCTGGCAGGGATATGCTTACATAGCAGCGCTCATAGCAGTGCTTTTTGGACTTCAGCTGTTGCCTCTTGGAGGAAATCCAAAACTAGTAATCATGATTGTTTTTGCAGGTGTCTTTACATTGGATACTATAGATATCATGATGAGGCTGAAAAAAGATGAGCGAGAGATAGTTCATGAAGCAATAGCAGAGAGGAATGTCGCATGGTTCATGGTGATGGTGATAGCAGTAGGAATCGCTTACCAGGCTTCACAAAGCGCAGTCTTAGGGAAAAACAATGTTGATCCTTTCCTAATTATAGCGCTTGGCGGAGGGCTTCTTGTGAAGATCGCAACAAATATCTACCTTGAAAGGAAGAAGTGATGATGAAAACCAAAATCGCAGATGCAAGGAAAAAACTGAAGATGACCCAGGAAGAGCTGGCAGAGAAAGTGGATGTTACAAGGCAGACCATCATCGCACTGGAGCAGGGAAGATACAATCCAAGCCTGCAGCTTGCATATAAAGTTACAAGAGCATTGAATGCAAAGCACATAGAAGACCTATTTGAATTCTGATTTTTTTTTACTTTTTAAGTAATATATTAAAATGCCTTTATTTTTTACATTCTCATGAAGCTAACTATAGTTCGGCATGGAGAGACAATAGAAAATAAGGCAGGCATAAGGCAGGGTCATCTTCCTGGCAGGCTTTCAGAAGAAGGCATTGAACAGGCAAGAAAAGTGGCTATCCGGCTTAAAGATGAAAAGATAGATATTGTTTATTCAAGCGACCTTTCAAGGGCTATTGATACAGCAAAAGAAATCCTAAAATATCATGACAAGGTTCCAGTTTTCTATGTCCAGGAGCTTAGGGAATTCAATAATGGCATCCTGCAGGGCAGGAAAAGGAGCGAGACAAAAGATATAGACTGGGAAAATCCACCTGAAGGTGTAGAGAAAAAATCTGAAGGGCTGGAAAGGGCGAAAAAATTCATCGGGAAAATACTTTCAAGACACAAAGGGAAGCATGTGCTGTTTGTGACGCATGGTTTTTTTACAAAAGCGCTGATAACAGCTATAAGGGATAAGGATGTTGGTCATTTTGAAGAGATAGATTCCCTCGGTAATACCAGTGTCTCAGTTTTTGAATTCATGGGCAAGGAAGGGAATAAAACAATACTTTTCAATGACACAAAACATCTATGATATTTTCTGGAAAAAAATGAAAACTAACAACTCAAGGAAAGTGCTTTTGATACATGGCTATCCGCAGGAAATCAGCGAAAAGCATCCTGTCTATGTTTTTTTCAGGAAGAAAGGCTTTGAGATATATTGCCCTAGGTTATTCTCATCAAAAAAAGAATTCAGCCTGGAAAATGCAGTATCAGCAATAAAAAAAGAACTGAAGGGAAATAAGCCGGATATCATCCTTGGTTTTTCATTAGGTGGGCTGATACTTCCTCATGTTGCAAAAGATTTTAAGGATGCAAAGCTCATCTTTGCATCTACTGGAACAAAATTCAATGCAAATATTTTTTTCAAGGCAGGCCTTTTCTTAGGGACAACACACCTGGCCTATCCAGCATTCTGGCTTGTCAGGAGGATCCCTTACAATATGTTTTTTTCCATGTATAAGCTATTGAACCCATGCGGAAAAGAAGATGATAAAACATGGTATGACCTCGACAAGAAGCTCAATTATGACGCAATAGCAAAGACTTCAATATGCAGGCAAAGGCAGGTCTTTAAAGCCTTGATTAAGATTGATAACAGCCAGATACTCAAGAAGATAAAAAACAGGTCAGTGATACTTGGCGGAGCAAATGATAGCCTGATGCCTTTTTTTGAATCAGCAAAGCTAAGCAGGCTACTGGAAAATAGCGTTCTAATAAAAGTGAACAAGTCGCATTTCAGCGTGATTGATGAAGAGAGTTTAAAGAAAGCCTATTCTTCTTTAGGATAAAACATATTAACTGTTTTTATTTCACTTTAGTTATGGACCTTTTAAACATACCTCATTCACCAGGCTGCTATATCTATAAAGACCAGGCTGGAAAAATCATCTATATAGGAAAAGCAAAAGACATTAAGAAAAGGGTCTCGCAATATTTCCAGAAAAAGCATTCAGACATGAAGACAGAGCAGCTTGTAAAACACATCACTTCAGTCGATTTCATAACAACAGATAATGAGATAGAAGCCCTGCTTTTGGAAAATACCCTAATAAAAAAACACCAGCCGAAGTATAATATTGACCTTAAGGATTCAAAAAGATACGCATATATCCAGGTCACAAAGGAGAATTATCCAAGGGTCTTGACTGTGAGGGAGAAAGAAGATAATGCATACGGCCCTTTCACTTCAGGATTTGACAGGCTGAACATAATGGAAGTCCTAAGGCGCATTTTCAAGATAAGGACATGTAAAAAGCTCCCGAAAAAAGCATGCTTAAGATACCACATCAATCTCTGCGATGCACCATGCATAGGCAATGTAACAAAAGAATACTATGATGAGCAGGTAAAAAAAGCAGAGATGGTCTTACGGGGGAAGACTGATGAACTGATAAGTAAATTAAAGGATGAGATGCAGGCATGCTCAAAAAACGCAGACTATGAAAAAGCCATAATACTTAGGAACCAGATAAACTCGTTGCAGAGCCTGGATGAGAAGCAGAAAGTTGAAAGGAACAAGAAATACGATGAGGACATCATAAATTATCTGGTAAAAGATGCAAAAGCATATATCATGGTATTTCGGATAGACAAGGGGACATTGGCGCAAAAAGAGGAATTCATCATTGATGCAGGAGATAATTTTTTTGAGGAATTTTTGCTGAAATATTATACAGGCTATGAAAAAAAGGAAGTGATAATACCAAAAGAGATTGACGAAAGGATAATCTCTTACCTTGGAAAGCAGAACCTGAAACTGGCTGTCCCAAAGCAGGGAGAGAAAAAGCAGCTCCTGGAGCTTGTAGAAAAAAATATCGAGCTTACTTTCTTTGGTGACGTGAAAAAAGTTGAGGCTTTAAGGGATGCATTGAGACTCACTTTCAATCCTGATGTCATCGAATGCTTTGACATCTCTCACTTGTCTGGAACATCCACAGTAGGAAGCATGGTTAGCTTCAGGAACGGGAAAAGCGATAAGTCAAATTACAGGAGGTTCAAGATTGTATCTTATCTAGGAAATGATGATTTCTCAGGCATAAGCGAGATAGTTTTCAGAAGGTACAAAAGGCTCAAGGAAGAGCAGAAAAGCTTTCCTGACCTAATAGTTATAGATGGTGGACTTGGGCAATTAAATGCAGCCCTGGAATCATTGTCAAGGCTTGACATAAGCATACCCATAATATCCTTGGCAAAGCAGGAAGAAGAGATATATTTCCCAGGCAGAGAGAAACCACTTAAGCTGGATATGAAAGACAAGGGACTGTTGTTCTTAAGGGAAATAAGGGATGAGACGCACAGATTTGGGTTAGCATACAACAGGCTTCTTAGGAAGAAAGAGATAAGAAAAAAGTAAACTATCTTATCAGGTATCTTATTTTTCTGATATGAAATGCAGTGCAAACAGCTGTCCCTGATAGCTTATCGGAACAAGCATCACAACAGTATTTACCTTTTCTCCTGATTTTGTTTTCCATGTAATATCTACAGTCGAGCCTTCCATATTTTCCATTGCATTCTGGTATGCATGGATTAGATCATGCCTGCTGCCAGAATCGACAAATGCAACAGGGAAACTTTCCTTGACTTTTGCCCATTCTTCCGGAGTTGCGTATTTCAGAAGAGATGAAAACCTCTTGTTACAGACTTTGTTTGCATCATCAAGATAAATATAGATTGACTGTCCTGAAGAATCAAATACAGGTTTTAGCTGCTGATAGAGCTCTTTTAATAATTCTGCATCATTTTGTTTTTTTGGCATTGCTTATCCTCCATTCTAACAGGAATATTTGGGAAACAGCGTATATATAATTTATCCTTAACTGGATTATAACTTCAACCCAGGTTGAATTCAACACTTAGTTTAAATATCAGGCATGCCTACTAAACTACATGGAAAAAACAAAATTGATGTATATACTAGGATTAGTAGTTGTGCTATTCATCGCATCCTGCACGCAGAAAGCAGAGATAAATTCTTTTGAAGACTGCGTTGCAGCCGGAAACCCTGTCATGGAAAGCTATCCAAGGCAGTGCAGTGCAGACGGAAAGACTTTTACAGAAGTGGTAGATGGGCCAATCCCTGTTGAACCAGATGGCGGAATTGGAACTACACCTGATGAACAGCCTACAGAAGAAGAATTTGTGCCACCAGAACCAAAAGAGTTTGTTACATGTACTGAAGAACAAAAGCAAAATGAAATCTGCACAATGGAATATATGCCAGTATGCGGGTTTGTTGACAATGGCGTAAGATGCATAACAGAGCCATGCCAAAGCACAGATGCAGTTACATATGGGAATAAATGCGGAGCATGCGCAGCAAAGGCATATGGATACTATGAAGGAGCATGTGAAGAACTTGAATTTGTTGTATGCAATGGAGAAGAGGCAAAGACAGGATTCTCACCTGAAGAATATGCAAAAAATTACGGAGGAATATGTGTTGATATATGCCCAGGAAATTATGACCCATATATGACACAGATTGGTGTTACTATATGTATAGAACATTATGGCGAAAAAGAAATAAGTGAATGGGAAACATGTAAAAAATCAACAGATTCCTGTAATTGCGTAAAAGCATATGAAACAACACAGGGAGAACAGATTGAAGACCCAGAATATAGGTGTGTACCTGAAAGGTATGCAAACAGGCTATTATTCAGGGGAGGCCAGGACAGGCTGGATGAGAATGGAGAGCAGTCAGTCATGATTGCATGATTTTTTTTATTTCATTTAATTCTTTTTCATTTAAAGCAAAAATAAAATAGTAAAAATCATATTTTAAAAATAAAAAAACAGGTGGGCCCTTATCCCTTGGTATCATGCATATTCCCTTAACTGTCTGGAAATCAATCATGGGCCATCATGTCTCGGCTTTCAGATCATATACTTCCAATCCCCTTGCCTGGAATTCCATCACCGTATATTCGTCAGGTCTTCCACTCAATCCATCTACTAATCTTGCAATAACATTACCTATCTCTTTTATCATTTTTTTAACCTCCTTCTAAACTATTGTATCAGGGAAAAACACTTCCCTAAGGTTTTGGCGCATGCCTTCTGGAAGCATTAAATACTCTTCCTTAAACCATGTCCTGCCTAGCTGGTCTTCATATAGCATATTTAACAACCTCCGGAGCTTCGCTCCAGAATATATTATATTGTTTCACATACATAATTTGTTCGTGAAACAATGTGAAACAGTTCCTGTTTCACAAGTTTCAAAATTCAAAAAGTAAATTTTAAAACAATGTGAAACAATCCTTGTTTCACAAATCAGAAGCAATTAATATAGACTAAAGAACTATAGCCAGTGGATTTTGTTAGTCCTTCCATAAGGCTCTTTTCTTATAAGTTTTTTTTGCTCAAGCTTTGCTATTATCCTTGTTGTCTTTGCCCTTGAGAAACCAAATTCTTTTGTTATCTGGCTCTGCCAGACTGTTTTTTTCTCCCTTAGGAAATTTATTGTCTTTTGCTCATCTTCAAAAAATCCTGTAAGGAATACGCTTGAAATCCTTGTCTTGAATTTCAGATAGCTTAATACCAAAATTACAAGAAGCAATAATGTAAGACCAAAGGAGGCATAGCTTACTTTTTCTAGCTGCTTTTTTTCTATTACTATTGTCTTATTCTCATACTGATTAACTTGGTATTTCACGCTGAAAGAATTCGAATTTATTATGCTGCTATCTTTCCAGGTTAGGATTATCTTCTCCCCATCAGTACTTACTGTAGCATCTGTCGGCACATAATCAGAATTATATATCCTTGAATTGCCCGGGAAGACAACTTTTACTTTCAGTTTCTGCACAGGCTTAAGAAAATGGAAATCTGTTGTGAAAAGATAGATATCCTCTTTTGAGAATATATAGTCATTTGAATAGTAGCTTATTATTATCTTATTTCTTGATTCGTTTATGCTTATATTAAGCATGTAATTAAGATTCTCCTTTATTACATTGAATGGCAGATCTTCATTTGAATCTGTCACATTTACATTGCTGATATTATGCCCTGTTTCATAGATTAGGCTCCTATTGACAGAAGGGCTTAATGTAAAATTCAAGACAGTTTTTACTGAATTGTTTTCAAGTATCTCATACTTTGCATCCAGCATATAAACAGGGATATCTGTAAAAGAGAATGCAAAAGGAACAAATACCAATAACATCAAAATTACCCTGCCCAAATTCATCTAATCATCTAAAGGAACATACTATAAAAATATTGCCTTTGTTTTTATATGCTGTTAAGTGGAACATTTAAAAAACACTGTTTTTTCCCAATTGTATTATGGAATATAAAGTGATAACCTTTTACAAATATGTGGAAGTAAAGGATCCTGAAAAGCTGAAGTCAGACATAATAGATTTCTGCAGGGAAAAAGATATTTTAGGAAGGATCTTGGTAGGAGAAGAAGGGATTAACGGAGCAGCAAGCGCTAAAAACAAGGAGATCTTGGAATTCCAGGCATGGCTGAAATCAAACAAGGATTTTTCAGACCTCACTTTCAGGGTGTATGAATGCGAAAGGAATGCGTACCATAAGCTGGTCGTAAGGGTAAGAAAGGAAATTGTAGCTTTCGGAAAAAATGTTGATTTAAGAAATTCCGGAAAATATGTTTCTCCAAAAGAATTAAAGGAAATGTATGATAAAAAGGAAGATTTTGTTATAATTGATGCAAGGAATGATTATGAATTTGATGTTGGCCATTTTGATGATGCAGTAAGGCTTCCTATAAGAAATTTCAGGGATCTTCCTGATGAGGTTGAAAAGCTGAAACTTGCAAAGGATAAGAAAGTAGTGATGTATTGCACAGGTGGGATAAGGTGCGAGAAAGCCTCAGCTTTCCTAAAAGAACAGGGATTTAATGATGTGAGCCATCTAAAAGGAGGAATTATTGAATTTAATAATGAATTTCCAAGAACCAATTTTAAAGGGGCAAATTTTGTTTTTGATGACAGGCTTATTGATTCTGAGGAAATTTTACTTGATTGTAAAATCTGTGGAAAGGATGCAAAAAACTATACAAACTGCTATAATTTAGACTGCGATAAATTATATGCATGCTGCAATTCGTGTTTAAGAAGCTATAGGCACTGCTGTTCAAGTGAATGCATGAATTCAAAGAGGCAGAGAAAAGATTCAGTTAAGCATAGGACAATTGGAAAAGTCCTGAATTATTTTTCAAAGCCAAAGGTTGCTCATATAAAACTTTTAAAGGAATTAAGAAAAGGGGAAAAAATAAAATTTGTTGGAAAAACAACAAAGGAAGTAACTATTGATGTTGCAAATATTCATACAGCTAATGGAGAAATAACAGATTTTGCAAAATCAGGAGATGAAATAACCCTTATTGTTAATGAAAAAGTAAGGAAGAATGATGCAGTTTTAATCTGATATAAATGGTTAAATAACAAGAAATATTATCACTTTTTAGTAGTAAAAAATAGAAATATTTATAAACTCCAAATTCTCTCTTTTATATATGGTATATGCTTTTGTTGTCGTCGATGTATACGATAAGATTCACCTTAAGCGTGATGTCAGGCCTGCTTTTGAAAAAGAAGGAAGATCAACTGCAGATGTTGAAGAAGATATAGCAAATATCATAGAGGGTTTAGATAAAGAGGAATCCAGATTATATTGCATAGAGCGTGCGAATCCAAATGACCCAGAATCAGTAAATGAAATGTTAAATTATTACCCTGGCAGATTTCCTAAGGATGCGTTATATATGAAGGAACATTTTTCTCCATTTACTGGAAACGTTTATAGGCATAGTGATGGAACAATCGCAAAATTTGAAACTATGCTTGATAAAGGAATAGATACGGTTGTTATAGCAGGTTATGATTTAACAGTATGTGTTATAAATACGGCAATTGATTTTGCAGAGAAAGGTTATAATGTGGTAATGGTTAAGGACTTACTATTAACTGATAACAGTGACATTTCAGAAACAATGAAAAAATTATCTGAATATGAAAATGTAAGGTTTGTAGATTCATTTGATGCATTTAAGAATTAATGTAATGTAAAATTGCTGTAAAAAAGTTCATGTATTACAATGGGTTTTGTAAATAGCATCATATTCCTTAGGGGGAGGGATTTTAAATTTTTTTAGTTTGTCATTTTTTGTATACGGTGAAGAAACTGCTTCTATTAATTCATAAACTTTTTTTAATTTGCTGGATTTTTCATACTCATCTAATGCTTCTTCTACAAGATAATTTCTTAGAATTCTTACCGGATTAACTTTTTGCATAAGTTCAAAATTTAAACCAACTTTTTTTAGTTCTGATTTTAGTTTTAGAAATTCAGGTTTTTTATATAATTCATCACTAATTGAATTGGGATACATAAGTTCAAGAAATGTATTTGTATAGTCTGCTTTGTTTCTTTCTAAAAAATGCAGAAATGCATGTATTAGCTCTTCTGCAGATGCTGCATTTTCAATTCCTAGTTTTTGACTCATCATAAGCATGAATTTCCTCTCAAAATGTGAATCAAACTTTTCTAATTCTTTCTTAAGCTCTTTTTTGGCTATTTCGATATCTTTGTCAAAAAGTGGAAGAATAGTTTTAGCAAAAACATTCAGATTCCATTTTAGTATATCTTTTTGATTGCCAAAACTATATCTTTTATAGACGTCTATTTGGCTAAATGTTGCCAAATAATCGAATTTGTTTAGGAATGCACAAGGTCCGTAATCAAAGGTCTGCCCTGTTATACTCATATTATCAGTATTCATTACACCATGTATAAATCCTACTCTGTACCAGTCGACAACCATGTCTGCAGTGTTTTTAACAACGTTTTGAAAAAATTTTAAATACTTTTTTTCTGAATTTATGAGTTTTGGATAATGCCTTTCTATGACATAATCTGTAAACTCTTTTAGTTCTTTAAGAGTACAGAACTTTGAAACATATTCGAAAGTTCCAAACCGGATATGACTATCCATTACACGGATAAGGATTGCACCATCATGAACTTTTTCTCTTAGTACTTTTTCATTGGTTGATATTACAGCCAGGCTTTCACTTGTTTTAACACCTAAATTTTTCATTGCATAGCTGTATAGGTATTCTCTAATCATTGAGGCAGCCGCAGCTTTACCATCGCCTCCTCTTGAATAAGGAGTTATCCCTGAACCCTTTAGCTGAATATCAAATCTTTGATTATTTGCAGTAATATGTTCACCAAGTATCATGGCACGCCCATCTCCCAGCATAGTAAAATAGCCAAATTGATGTCCTGCATAGGCTTGAGCAAAAGGTTCAAAAGAATCCAAAAGCTGTTTTGGGTTTTGTGAATAGTTTACTCCAAGCTTCTGCATTAATTCAGAATTAATTAAAATAATCTTCGGATTGGTTATATCAGGCAATGATACTTTTTGAAAAAGCTTAGAGCTAAGTTTTGTATAGGTGTTTTGGAAATTGTATATCATTTTAATACCGCAATATTAAGAGAATTTAGTATCTATAAATACTTTATTTAATCCTATTTTATAACTAAGGAATTAAGAGAAGTCGCCGAAGGAGATTTTTGTGGAAGAAAAATTCAGGAAGAATGATTCTGTCTTTATCTGATTAATACTGCTCTTTTAGTTTTTTATAAAATTCTTCATATTCCTTTATGCTGCTTATTGTCATCTCAGTCATGCTGCTTCCTACTGTATTTATTGTGATGTTTCCGTTGCCAAACATCTTATTCACCATTCCCTGGCTTGTATTTATATGGTCAACTTTCCTGAATAGGATTGAGACCTGCTTCTTATAGAAAATCCCGTATTTTTTCAATATCCTGTGAGGCTCTATCACATAGCTTTCAGCTTTCACATTGATTATCACCAGAGGGATTGTTATTGGAAGGAAAACTATCAGCGGAAATATAATTATGGAAATCAATATCAGCGGGAATATGTAATTCCCAAGCTGCGGCTTTGCAGAAAATAAGGTTTTCCTGAATTTTTCAGGTTCCTTTTCAATGTTTTCAATTTCATGCGAGTCAGGCTTTATGTAAAATATCATGTCAATAAGTGTATTTTTTGTTTCAATATCCTTCACATAATTTATTGAGAATGAATTTGAGACAAGCTGCTGGTTTTTCCCCTGCTGCACAATATGCTCTCCTGAAACATCGTAATATATTGAGCCGGACTTTGAAAAAGGGTACCTTGTTATCTTGACATTTTTCACATTGCCATAAAGGACATAATACTTTTCAACAAAGAATATCCCTTTCTTAAAGAAGACATAATTCCTGTAATATTTTAATCTCGACCTGTTATAAAATATAGTTGAATATATTGCTGCGCAGATATAAAGAAACCCAATTATCAGTATTGGTATGAAATAAAGATGTGGCTTCATAAGGATGAATGAAACCAAGAGAGCAGCTGCAGAAACAAAGGTTGCAAGAAGGTTTGACCTGAGCATCTCAATGAACGAGAATTTTGAATCTATGCTATAGATTATTTCATCTTCTTTTATCCCTGTCTTTGCAAGTATTGATTCATATAGTCCTTTTTCCTTCTTTATGTTTGAGAATTCTATGCTTTCGCTTGAGCCTATTGACCAGAACTGGATGCTGCACGTCTTAAACCACGCATCAATGAAACTTTCCTTTAATACAATGCCTGTTATCTTCTCAGTTGTGAACTCAGTATTTTTCTTTGTAAGGAAATCAAACTTCTGCTCAATGCTGCTTCCTTTCACAATATACTTTGTGAATGAGGCCTTTACGATCATAGTCAGGAAATAAATGATCCAAAACAGCAGGAAAGGCAATAGTATGATGCATATTGGCAAAAGCACCAGGAGCGGAACAATCGTCCTTGCCAAATCCATTCTGTATTCTGCTGCAAATAATGTGTCCCTTGACAGTCCATCCTCAGCTGCCTTCTTAGCCTTGCCAGGACCTGCTTCTGCCACTTTTTCTTCTTTTTCGTCAATAACTGATTTTGACTGAGGTATAAGCTTATCGATGGTCTCCTCAAGCTTAGGGCCGTTTATGATATTCTTGAAAAGTATCTCATGGTTCGAGCCCTGGCAGCTTATCTTGACATCATACAGCCCAAATAATTTATCTACAAAAGTCTGAGTAAGAGTGGAATCTGAAAGGTTTTCCATTGGAATAAGCGCATAGTTTTTTGTGAGGAACCCTTCGCTATATATTATTGCATCAGAATATATCTCATATTCCCTGCTGCGCAGGTCAAAAAACTGGAAAAAGGCGCGGATAAGAAGCAGGAATATTATTGTTCCTGAAACATACATAAGGATTGGCATGTTATCAGCAAGATACTTGAAAAGAACCTCTCCGGCATAAAGGGCCATGAACACAATGAATGCGATTGTCCCGATAAATGATGAAAATACCTCAAAGAAGACCCCAAGGCTGCTCGGCCTTTCTTTCTGCATGAGCTTGGATTTTGTAGCCTTAAACCCGTTATATTTCAAAAGCTCCTCAATATAATCATACACTCCTTTTGGTTCATATATGCATGATAAATAGATTTCAGCTGCGCTTGTGCCTGCAGATTCAACCTTTATGTTTCCAACACTGAAAAGCTTATTTGGGATGAAAGGCAGGGCCATCTTTACATGGGTGATGTTTTTTATATTGAGCTCAACTTCAAAATCAGAGAAAATACTTCCGCCTTTCCTTATAATCTTATTTGGCTGGAAGATATACCTTTCCTTCCTGTATTTTACTGAAAGGATTATGTAATTGAAAATATTTATTGTGAAAAACGCAGAAAGCAGGATGATCTCAGGATACACAAGTATTTTTCTTACTGCAAAATAAATTCCTAAAAAGAAGATCAGGAACATGAAAAATCCGAAAACAAGCTTATAATACAGGAATGCAGGCCTATAAGGCTTTAGCTCATAATTCTGAGGCATGAATTTTAATTAAGATGCATTAAGTATTTAATTATAGCGATTGAACCACACGCTAATTGATTATGACTTATCCAGGTTTTCCTTGACCCTGAATCTCACAATCTTTTTTATCAAACTGAATGGAATCATTTTATCCATGGGAAACTGGACAGTCCCTTTTGATGTCTTGTATTTTGACAGCTCTTTTTTGAAACCGCTTATTCCTGAAGGCCCAGGATAAAATCCAATATGGTTTTCATACGCAGCATAATGCACAAGATTTCCGTTTAACTTAAATGTCGGGATGCCATAGCACATGCATTCATCAGCATTCGGAACTGATTTTTTAATCTCCCTTCTGATAGAATTGAGCTTTTCCTGGACAACAGCCGGAAAAGATGAGATATAAGCTTCGACACCTGTTTCTTTTTTCATTGTTATAACTTTTTCATATATGGACAGTTTAAATAATTTAGCTTAAGATTTTTTATATGGGCAATGCCTGCACCCGCTTTTGCAGCAATATCCTCTCCTTAAAAGATAACTTCCTGTGAAGACAAAAAGGCCATTTTCGACATAATAATCAGCATCTTCCTTAAGCTCTTCCATTTCAATATCTGTATATTATTCTTTTTTATTTTAAACCTTGCCTTAACCATGTTTTGCAGTGGACACAGAGGACATTTGCACCCAATCTTTTTAAACTCTTTATCTTTCATAAAACTATAATGGACTTCAAGCTCGAATCATCATTTATGCCAGCAGGCGACCAGCCAAAAGCAATCAAAGAACTGGTTGAAGGTTTGCAGAACAAAAAGAAGTTCCAGACTCTTCTAGGAGTGACTGGTTCAGGAAAGACGTTCACGATGGCGAATGTCATCGAGAAGATTAAGAAACCTACTCTGGTCCTTGCGCATAACAAGACTCTGGCTGCCCAGCTTTATTCTGAATTCAAGGATTTCTTCCCGAAGAACAGGGTAGAGTACTTTGTCTCTTTCTATGATTATTACCAGCCGGAATCATACATGCCTCAAAAAGACCAGTATATAGAGAAAGATTCGCAGATAAACCCAAGGATTGAACAGATGCGTCTTTCAGCGACAGCTTCTCTTTCACACAGAAAAGATGTGATTGTTGTATCATCGATATCATGTATCTATGGCCTAGGCGATCCGGCAAGTTATAGAAAGCTAGGGACGACGCTTGAAGTTGGAGAACAGATTGACAGGCTTGAGTTAATAAAAAAACTTGTTGCAATACAATATGAAAGGAATGATACTGAACTCATGCCTGGAAGATTTCGTGTAAAAGGAAATACAATCGATCTTGTCTTAGGATATTACCAGAACATCATGCGTATCGAGATGATGGGAGATAAGATAGAAAGGCTAAGCGAGCATGACAAGAACACAGGGGCACTTATTGAGAAGATGAACTATCTGGACATCTATCCTGCAAAGCATTTTGTTGTCACTGATAATGCAAGGGAAGATGCATTAAAGACAATAAAAGAGGAGCTTGATGAAGTGCTCCCGAAGATGAGCATGATGGAGGCCCACAGGCTGAAGCAGAGGACACAATATGACCTAGAAATGCTCAAAGAGACAGGATACTGCAAAGGCATAGAGAATTATTCAAGGCATTTTGACAAGAGAAAGCCAGGTGAAAAGCCTTATACCTTGCTTGATTATTTTCCGAAAGATTTCCTGTTTATAATTGATGAATCGCATCAGACAATCCCTCAGTCAAGGGGCATGTTTAATGGAGATTTCCAGAGAAAAAAGAACCTTGTTGATTATGGATTTAGGCTGCCATGCGCATTTGACAACAGACCCTTAAATTTCAAGGAATTCGAGACATATTTCAACAATGTGATATTCGTCTCTGCAACACCTTCAGAATATGAGCTAGAGAAATCAAAGACAGCGGTTGAACAGATAATCAGACCAACAGGACTTATTGATCCAGTTGTAGAAATCAGGAAGATAGAGGGCCAGGTGCCTGACATAATATCTGAGATAAATAAGACAATCAAGAAAGGCAACCGTGCACTTATAACTACACTAACAAAGAAGCTTGCAGAGGAACTTACGGATTTCCTTGCTGAGAGCAAGATAAAGACAAGATACCTGCATTCAGACATAGATACACTGGAGAGGACAGAGATAATCCGTGAACTACGTCTTGGAAAGTTTGATGTCTTAGTTGGTATTAATTTATTGAGGGAAGGACTCGATATACCTGAGATAGGTTTCATCGGCATACTTGATGCAGACAAGGAAGGTTTCCTTCGTGATGCAAGATCTTTGATCCAGATAATAGGAAGGGCAGCAAGGAATGTAGAATCAAAAGTTATCTTATATGCAGATAATATGACTGATTCGATAAAAAAAGCGATATCTGAGACTGAAAGGAGGAGAAGGATTCAGGTTGAATATAATGAAAAACATCATATAACTCCACTGACTATAATCAAACCTGTGAAAGAGAAAGAAGTAGATATAAAAGATATCAAGCACATACCAAAGGCAGATATTCCGAATATGCTGATTGAACTGGAAGCAGAGATGCAGCAGGCTGCTGAGATGCTTGAATTTGAGAAAGCCATAGCGATAAGGGATAGGATGAAGAAGCTTAGTGCGAACATGTCATAAAAGATGATTTTTCTTGTTTTGTTTATTTCAATGATTTCAACCTGAATTGAAACTTAAGCAAGGTTTTTATATCTTAATAACATAGCTGTTAAATGGTGATTATCATGAGACAGATGATTTATTTTAGCATAGTAATTTCAGCATTGCTGCTTTTTGGATGTACACAGAAAAATGAGATAGCAAATCCCGCATCAGTGTTTTGTGAAGAGCAGGGCGGGACGCTTGAGATAATAACAGGAGAAGACGGCAGCCAGTCTGGCATATGCACGCTTAAGGATGGAACAAAATGCGAAGAATGGGCTTATTTTAGGGGAGAATGCCCTCAAAGCTTTGAAATCGCTGAAACATTGGACATTGACTGCACTTTGGACGCTGACTGTGAAACTCCAGATGACTATCTGATCAGGTCTTCCTGTCCGTATACGACAAAATGCCTGGAAAGCAAATGCACAGTAGTCTGCCCAAGATTTGATGGTGAAAAATACCTAGATGTCAGAGACTGTGGAGAGTGTCCTCAGTTCATGCCTGCTGCACCAGATTTTTGCAAAGATGGTGTGATTGTTCCAGGTGAGAAAGATGAATGCGGATGCCAGATGCCTCCTTCATGTGCTAATGATAATTAAATATACTTAGCAGGAATAGATATTATTTTTTTCTTAATTGAATAAGCTTCCATAGATCAGCCCGGAAATAGTTGTGAAACCTATTATCAATAGGACATATGCAATTGTCCTTTTGTTCCCTATCAGTTTTCTTATCACAAGTATGCTGGAAAATGATATCACTGGGTCAGCAAGCAAATATGCCAAAAGAGGTCCTTTTGCCATTCCCAAAGAGAGGAACATCTTGGCCATAGGGACTTCTACAAGTGTAGGGAAATACATGAATATTCCAAAAATTGCGGCAATGAAATTTGCAGGCAGCGTATTTTTCCCAAGATGTTTGCCAAGATAGTTTTCCGGCATAACAGATGACAGCACTCCGGCAATGAATATCCCAATCAAAAGCAATGGGAAGATCTTTTTGAAAAACATCCATGTTTCTCTTAGCCATGACAGGTTTTCCTGCTTATCAAACAGAAGCAAAGAAACAGCAGATATCAAAGCGACCTGGCCTGCCATTATATAATACCTTAAAGGCACTGTTACTCTTGTACCTACAATCAATGTGCTTATCAGAAGCATAAAGAATATTACCAGCCTGTGTCTCTTTAAAATTGGCATATCAGAATGTTCTTTTTTTGCAACTTCATTTTTTATTCTTATTTTGCTTTTCTTTAGGTCTATTTTTTCATCTTCTTTGAACATTCCTGAGATTATTATCCCAATCACAACAGCAAAAATCACCGAAAGAAAAATTCTTGCCAATGCAAAATCCCAGCCAAGGACACTTCCTGTCAATGATATCGCAAGGATATTTGTCGCAGGAGCAGTATATAGGAATGCAAGCGCAGGACCAAGCCCGGCCCCATTTTTCTTTATCCCTGCAAAAAGCGGAAGGACAGTGCAGGAACATACAGCCAAAAGAAGCCCTGCGATTATTGAGATAGGATATGCGATGTATTTTTTTGCGTCTTTTCCCAGATAAGTTATTATCTTATCTTTTGGGATAAGTGCAGACATAGCTCCAGCAATAAAAAATGCAGGTATCAGGCAGGTGAGGACATGCTCTCTTAGGTATTCAATAAGCGCATTTATTCCAGCAAAAAATATCAATGATAAGCTCATCTTAAATATGCCTTTATCTCCTCAGCTAAGAGGATTTTCCCCTGTGAAACAATCTTTCCATTTATTGCAATAGCAGGCGTCATCATGACACCGGCATCAGTTATTTTTTCAAAATCAGTCACTTTTTCAAAATCTGCCCTGATCTTTAGTTCATCAGCTGCTTTTCTTGCATTCTGCTCAAGCATCACGCATTTTGCGCAACCTTTTCCGTATATGCTTATTTTCATATTTATATTAATAAATATTTGTATATATAAATATTACTGAATTAAAATTATAATACTATTTTTTAAACAGATTTATTTTAAAATGCCAAGAATTTTTATTGCCCTTTTATCGACTATTCTAAATATGACTTTTGTCCCGTCTTTTCTTGATTTTATTATGCCTGCATCCTCAAGCTTTTTTAGGTGCAGTGAGACATTAGGCTGGGATTTTTTTGTATAAGGGACAATGTTACATGCGCACTGTTCACCATTTTTTAGGAATTCAAGTATCTTTATTCTAGTATCGTCTGAAATTGCCTTTAGGAATGATAACTTCTTATCCATCTGAAGTGCAAACATTTATGGGTTTAAATATTTATACTACAATATATAATTAAAATAATCCTAAAGCTCAAACTCATCTATAAAGTCAATGATATACTTGTATTTCTCCAGGAACTTAAATCCCTTGTCAGCAAGTGAAACGTATTTTTTATTGTTTTTATCAAGCTCTTCTCTTATGAATTCCTTTTTAAGAAGCTCATCATAATATTCAGAGAAGCTCTGCGAAGATATGTTTGAAAATCTAAGGAGCGGTGTAGGTTTTATAGAATTGTTGTTGTCGTGTACAATCTTCAGGATGGAATAGATTATCTCAAGCCGGTCTCTTTTTGCCATTGACCAACCTCTTCCTGACTCTATACAATACAGACAGGTAAACTGCAGCTGAGATGAAATATAGCGGAACCTTGAATTCCCACGGGAACATTCTTCTTGTGAATGCCAGTGTGCTTATTATCCAGAACAGGAACAAAAGCGAGTATGTTATCTTGTTCTGCGAAAACCCTTTTGAATCCTTCTTTGAGACTTTAAGCATGAAAATTATAGCAATGAAAAACATCAACGCCTGCAAAAGTATGAGGAAAAAATGGGACCTTGTGAAAAAGACAAATACGAGCATTGCAAATGCAGCCAGATGGACAGCATAATATGGAACAATATCCTTTTCCTTGTTCTTGCCGGATGTTATTGAAAGTATGACTGAAAAGATGGCCATTGTGCTGAAGTAGCTCACAAATACCAGGTTTATCAGCGGAAATAATGGATTAGGCCTGAATGAATCTGTTGCAAACATGAGTATCAGTGCAGAAAGTCTGAAGAAATGCGCAAGGCCGAAATACAAAAAAATATTCCTGAAATGAAAAATCCCCCTGTGTTTTGTAAGCTCGTATATCTCCTTTGTCTTATAATATACATATGTGGAAACAAGAAGTATTATCAGGAAGTATATCGGTTCAATTATAAGGAACTCAACAGGTGGCATCATACCTCTGAATGGTGGCATGGCTTTTAGTTACACTATATAATATATAAACAATATGGATTTGAAGTGCACATCTTTGGTCGTTCTTCTTTATAAATGGACAAGGTTAATCACTATCCATATAAAATATGGAGGAAACTAAAATGAATAAGACAATGGTTGCGATATTATCTGTATTTATCATAGGTATTGTCGCACTTGGAAGTGCTTCAGCATTCGGCTTTTTTGGAAATCCTGATGCAAGGGCAAATATAAGGGAAGCTATAGAGAATAAAGACTTTGATGCTTGGAAAGAAGCTATGCAGGGCCAGATAACAGAAGAGAACTTCAATGAGATGGTCACAAGGCACAGTGAAAGAAGCAAAGGAATGCAGGGACACGGGCTTATAAGAGAAGCAGTAGAGAACAATGATTATGATGCTTACCTTGAAGCGACTTCAGGACAGGAAAACCAGCTGAGCGAAGAGAACTTTGCAAAATTAGTTGAGATGCATAATGCAATGCAAAATGGAGACTATGAGACTGCAAGTGAACTTAGGGAAGAATTAAAAGAACTAGGTTTTGTTCCAGGAATGGGAAATGGCATGGGAAAAGGCCAAGGAATGGGACAGGGAAAAGGCCAGGGCAAAGGAATGGGAATGCATAAAATGAATTTTGGAAGTGAATAACTTCTTTTTTCTATTTTTTTAAATGGATGACAAGTCCACTACCTTTTTAAAGCATTTAGCCTCAACACACAAGATGACAGATTCACTGGTGAGCCTAAAGGATGTCTGGAAGATATATAAGATGGGTGAGGTTGAAGTGCCTGCTCTTAAGGGAGTCAGCGTTGACATAAACAAAGGTGAATTTGTTGCAATAATAGGCCAATCAGGCTCAGGCAAGAGCACGATGATGAATATGGTCGGTTGTCTTGACATCCCGACTAAAGGTGAAGTTTTTTTGAAATCGCATGACATATCAAAGCTTTCTGAATCAGACCTTTCAACACTTAGAGGAAAATCATTAGGTTTCATCTTCCAGCAGTATAACCTCATCCAGACAATGACAGCGCTTGAGAATGTCATGCTTCCTCTGGAATTTCTTGAAATGGAAGAAAATGAGGCAATGGAAAAAGCAAGGAAAGTTCTGAAATTAGTCAATCTGGAAAAATATACACACCACCTGCCGACACAGCTTTCAGGAGGCCAGCAGCAAAGGGTCTCGATTGCAAGATCAATCGTGACAGACCCTGAGATAATACTTGCAGATGAACCTACTGGTGCCTTAGACAGCACGACAGGCGTTGAAGTGATTGAGATGCTGAAAAAACTTTGGAGAAACGGAAAGACAATCATCATGGTCACGCATGATCTAAATCTTGCAGGATATGCAGAAAAGCATATAGAACTCAAAGACGGGATGATACTTAGCATAAAGAACAACAAGAACCAAAGGTGAAAAACTCATGAAAATAAAAATATTCATAGCAATGCTACTACTGCTTACAGTAAGCTGCTTTGCAGCAGTCACAGGAGACCAGATAAGCGTAAGCCTGCTCAACCAGAATCCAGATCCTGCAACAGCAGGTGATATTGTTGAACTAAGATTTGGGGTTGAGAACCTTGGGAATGATGTGAGCGAGAATTATTTTATCGAACTTCTTCCGTCATATCCTTTTGAAACTGTCCCAGGTGAATCATTGATGCAGGAAGTCGGAAGGATAGATGATGCAGTCTCAGGGGACAACACCAAGATTCTAAGGTTTAACGTGAGGATAAACAAGGATGCGACAGCAGGCCTATACAATCTCAAAGTGATATCTTATGAAGAGCATGAAAGAAACCCTAATGAGATGAGACTCTTTAACATAGAAATACAGAGCAAGGAGAGCGCAGAGATAATCTATATTGATCAAGTCGAGTTACTGCCTGGGCAGATAACACCTATGAAATTCACTCTAACCAATGTCGGCTCATCACCACTAAGGGATCTGACTTTTTTTTGGGAAAATGATGAAGATATCATCCTTCCGGTAGGTTCTGATAATACAAGATACATAAAATATATCGATGTCGGGGACAAGGCAGAACTTTCATATAATGTGCTTGCAAGCGCAAATGCAGATCCGGATCTTTACAAGCTGAACCTTCACCTCACTTACCTGAACCCGATAAACAGCACAATAAAATCAATTGAGACAACAGCAGGAGTATATGTTGGAGGGATGACTGATTTTGATGTGACTTATTCAGGGACAACAAATAGCGAGACTTCGTTTTCCATATCAAACATAGGAAGTGTTCAGGCAGGTTCAGTCACAGTAAGGGTGCCAAGCCAGCCAGGATGGAGGGTTACAGGAAGCAGTTCAGTGATAATCGGGAACTTGAATAAAGGGGACTATACTATTGCAAGCTTCAGCCTGCAGAACCTTTTCAACCAAAGCCAGGCAAATGGCCAGAGACAGAATTCCAGAAATATGAACCAGACAATGCCAAGGCAGAACAACAATGTGAAGCTGGAGATTGTATATACAGACACAAGGGGTAACAGGAACACAGTCACAAAAGAAGTTGCCATAACAAATACCCAGTCAGTAGCTGTAGCTACAGCAGGTAACGGAAGATTCCAGAGGCAAAACACTACTGCAAGATTGACAAATACCCTGAAATGGATAGGACTTATTGCAGTCATACTTATAGCAGCTCTCTTTATCAGGAGAAGATACAAGAAAGGCAGGCTTAAAGACCATGAATATACTTATGGAATGGCAATAAGGGACATGCTTCCAGGAAAGAAAAAGAAATGATAAAAATCCTGCAAAAGCCAGGATTTTTAGCATGCTGAAAAAAGCAACAAATCTAACCTCATGCTACTGAAATAGCAGGTATTTGCTTTTTCATCATAATCACTGCTATAAAAACTATAAAACTAAAAACAAAAAACCAAAAAGATGAAACTAAAAAAATCCTTCAGCCACGCTTTGAACATGGTGCTCCATAGTAAACTTAGGAGCTGGCTTACAATACTAGGGATAGTCATAGGGGTTGCAGCAGTCATTGCAATCTCTTCTTTAGGAGCTGGGCTGCAAAATGAAGTGAATTCTCAGCTTGGAGCTTTAGGAGGAGATCTAGTTACAGTCACAGCAGGAAAATCAAATGCGCAAAGGTTCTTTGGTCCTGGAGGCGGAGGAAGCTTTGGAGGAGGGAGTGCTACAGCGACAGATGAAGAGATAGTATTAGACAGGACAGATCTTCAAGCATTAAAAGGGCTCAGTGACATTAAACTAATTGATACGCAGATAAGGGGAAGTGCTGAAGTCTATTACCTTGCTGAAAAAGGCTCTGTCTCTGTAACAGGCGTTGATACGCTGACATGGTCGCAGATAACAACATCAGAAATAGGGGAAGGCAGGATGCTTGGTCCTGCAGATTCAAACGTGATTGTGATAGGAGGGAGGCTGGCCAGTGATTTTTTTGAGAATCCTCTGGGTGTAAACCAGATACTTACAATAGAAGGGAGGATATTTAGGATAGTAGGGATACTGGATGATGAAAGCACTTCAGTATACATGCCTATACAGATGGCATATGATATACTTGATGATAAAGATCGGGATGTGTATGATTCAATAATAATCAAGGTGAAAAATGAAGATGAGCTTGATTTAGCCCTTGAGAACATCAGACAAAAACTGATGGTAGTTCGGCATGTAAATGCAAATACGCAGGATTTCTCTGTATCTTCAAATAAGGAAAGGCAGGAACAAAGATCACAAACGCTTAGCACAATGACAACATTTCTTACTGCAATTGCAGCTGTTGCTCTGCTGGTTGGTGCAGTAGGCATTGCGAACACGATGTTCACCTCAGTCCTTGAAAAGACAAAAGAGATAGGGATTATGAAAGCGATAGGTGCAAGGAATGCAGATATCCTTACAATATTCCTTCTTCATGCAGGGCTTATCGGCATGATTGGCGGAATTTTAGGTATACTTTTTGGGACATTGCTTTCAGGCCTTATGCCGCTGCTTCTTGGAGGTGCTGGTGGTTCGCCGTTATCAAGACTAGGAGCAGGTTCCCTGGTAACTTGGCAGAGCATCGGAAGCTCGCTTTTCATCTCTGTTGTAATAGGAATAGTCTCAGGGATAATCCCGGCTTACCAGGCTTCAAAATTAAAGCCTGTGGATGCTTTAAGATATGAGTGAAGCGAGTATCGTTAAGCTATGAACGCTAGTGAATATGCGCTTAGGTATGAATGAACTCAGAAGAATTTTATTTCTTTAGCTCTACTTTTCTATAATCATTGGAACTATTTTTTTGAAAAGCGATCTTTAGGTAATGGATATCAGAAACGTCACTAGGATTTGGCTTTGAACTGCTGTTTATGTTTAGCAATCTGCTTCCAGTTATTTCATTCGTCTGCACATTGTTTTTTGAATAATGATGGGTTGCTACAATGCCTGACACACCATGTTGATTTGAATATGTGACCTGATATTCATGCAAAACCCCACCTTCCCTGAATGAATAACGCACTATGTAATTATTCATCTCTATTTCTTCGACCCTGGCAGTTTTTCCGTAAAAATAATGCCCAAACCATGCAAGGCTGGATGAAACTTTGAAATCTAGTGATAATTTGTTTTTTCTTGCAATATCAAACGCATCTATGCTTTCTTTTACGATGTTTTCAATATCTTTTCCTATGTTAAACATGAAATCCGGGAATAATATCTTATATTTAAAGAAACTGCTAAAAAGTGGCTATCTTACACCATGAATGTTAAAATAAAAGAAGAAGGAAAAATTTGGAACTTTGGGTTTTAATTAAGAGTTACCAGCTCTTCTTTGCCATCTCTATATACCCTTCAGGTAGAACCAGTTTCTTATTCTCTATAAGATACTTATAAGGTAGTATCACTTCTTCAAACTCCCCAGTTTTTATCTTAAGCTTGTTTTTGAATTTCAGCTCTTCAAGTGTCTTTCCATGTGCAATCTTCCATGTGACAATAGCTGCTGTATTTGTGCTCATCTGGCTCTTTCCTAGGTTTCTTGCAGGGAAGCCAAGTCTTGAAGTCAGCTCTTTTCTTGTTCTTTTTTCAGGTGGAAAATTGCCAAGGATTCCGCCTATAATGTAATATTCAAACTTATCCTTAGGAGAAAGCTGCTCTTTTGCATATGGGTCAAGGATGCAGGCGTTCTTAAAGCTTAATTTTTCTATCTTTTCCCTATAAATTCTTCCGTAATCCTCTAGTTTTTCCCTTGAAGATTGTGTTTTTATGTTCGTGAAGATAATATCTCCTTTTCCTATGTATTCAGATGCATGCCTATATTCCAAAAGCGACCATTTCCAAAGCCTTGGGTCAAGATGCTCGATGATGATTTTTGGCATAATCCCAAAAGATAATCAATAACTTTTATAAATATATCAATTTTCAATGAGTTTAACTCCAAGCGGGGGTAGCCAAGCGGCTAAGGCAATCGCCTGCAGACACGCTTATGGCTGTGTAGAGCTTCTGGAAACAGGGGCAATGACAGGTTGACAGCGATGATTCAAGGGTTCGAGTCCCTTCCCTCGCTCATTTTTTCTTTTTTTTATATTATTTGAGAAATCATTTTTTTCTTAGCTGGTGCCTGGCTAATGCTTTTCCAAATTCAAATCCTGCTTCATCAACTTCCTCATGGAAGCCATAAGGTGTTTTCCCGCCAAAAAACCTGTAAATATACTTTGTAAGAATCGGTGCCTCTCTAAATAAGAACAAGAATCCGGATTGCCTGAATTTCCCATCATCTGCAAATGCCTCAGATACATACCCAGCCAGTGCCTGGGTCCAGAAATGGTAAGTATCTCCGTTTGGATCAATGACTTTTTTATCATTTTTTTCAGTCACTAAAAATCCTGCTGTATTATTGGTCATTCTTAATCTTTCACTCAGGCTTAGCCTGTAGCTGCAGACTTTGCTTTCCTTATCCCTTGCAGCAATCCTATATGATGCCTGGCATATGACCATTGCTTCCAGTATGTTCTTATCTTCTGTAATCTCTAATGCAATTTCCAGCTGGTCAGCTAAATCCAATATTTTTTCCGAGGAAAGGACAGCTTCTGAGAATTCAACTATCTCTTTTTCAGGATACATATATTTTGGAGGTTTTCCGAAATGATCATTTGCATAAGGTGCCAGTTCCAAGATGTCTCTCCTATGCAAAGGATGAGCATGCCAACTAAGATTTCCAGAATAAGTGGCGTCATCTGTCAGTGCTATTGTTTTTTCAAGCAATTCGTTATGCCTCGGATTGAATTTTCCAGGGAAAAAATCCACTAATGCAGAACAATAAGTGTCCTCTTCTGCGCCGCTGCTTGCAGCAGCACTAAGAAGAGCTCTCCATGGGTTCAGATACTGGCTGATAAAAGGAGGCCACAAGCTACATGATATGCTATCAATTTTTCTTACCAGCATACTGGCATCCATAAACTGAAAGGTAAACAAATATTATTTATATAATTTACTACTAAATGATGGTGTTTATATTAGATTTATTTAACACAAGTGTTTATTTTTAGAATTCTTGTTCTGTTTTTTCCCCCTCATTATTCCAAACATTTATAATCGAATGGCAACTTTTTTTTATGATGGAATTCAACGCAGATGGGAGCCTTAAACTTCCAGGTGGCTATGTAAAGCAGGCAAAGCGAATAAACATAAGAAAGGATATAATCTCTGAATATGCCCCGAAAAAATGCATGGTATCAATAATAGGGGAAAAGCAAAAAATTGGCATTGTATTAGCTATGTTTAAATGCGATACGCCGATAAAAAAAACTGAAACCTGTGAAGGTTTTGATGTTGAGATAGGCTCTGACTTCAAAAGATGCAGCGACTGCAAAAGCCTTTCTTATAAATTGAGTGCATCAGTCAATGGCAACTGCAATATTGATAAGGGAACGTGCACAGCAAAAGGGATTCATCCACAGTTTTGCGAAGAGGATTATTTCTTGTGAGTTTAAGATTGCATCTTAGTTTATTTTTTAAACTAGTTCTTCTATAGCCCAAAGTCTTAATATTGGAATCGGGCTTATCCAGTCATTAGTCAAACTTTTTGGAGTATTTGACCTTTTATATCCATTTCCATTAAATGCGTATGTTATTTCACATATGGCCTGCATTGAAGTTTTATCAGAATCTATCTTGCTTATAGCATAAGCACCATTTATTCCAAAAGCAGGTCCAAGATCAGATGTAGCTTCAACTCTTTTGAACGTTGAACCGTCTTCAAATTTCTTTAATTGGCAGTAGAAAGAATAAGTTGGATTATCAAAAAATACACCCATCCTAGCTACCTGCTGTTCAGCCGTGAACTGATTGCCTCTTTGTAAGTCTAAACTACTCTTTAAGGAATCAAAATTAGGTTTTGCATTGAAAGGTGAAGCAAACATTACAATTGCAGGTTTATCTCTGAATAATTCAACAACACTATTACCGTTCTTTTTAAATTCAATAAAATCTGCAACACCAAGTGATTCTATCTGATTAACATCCCCGCCTGCACACCTGTAATTTTGCCAGGCAAAGACTTTTGTATCTTCATCAAGTTTAGGTGTAATCAATTTGCATGGCAATTTTTCTTCATTGCATTTTGATTCATCTTCGTTGCAATTTTCAATATAATCTTGGCACTTTGTTTCATATTCACTACACACTGTTCCAGTAGGACACTCTTCTTTTAGATTTGAGCATTCAGTAATATGGTTGCTCATTCTTTCATAGCCATAAACCTGGTCAGCAGATGAAACCAATTCTTCATTTGTTGTTGTATCATATGGGATGCATAATTTGTCTTTTCCAACAGCATATCCAAAATGTTTATCTTTACATTCGGTATCTGAATTAAGAGAATCACAGAAATAATTTGTACTTCCAAAAACCCAACAGTAAGGGTATGTCTCTTCATCAATTACACACTTCAATTCATTTAGTCCATCTCCTTCCTTATCTTCTTCGCAGTTAGTAAACTCACCTTTGTCTTCTTCATATGGATTTTCATAAAATCCATATCTGATGTTTGGAGCAAACAAAAAGTCTTCAGTTTTTAGTACTTCTCTAAAATCCTGGTATTTATTATGCTTTTTTAAATCCTCAATTCCTTTGTAGCCAGGTTGTAAAGATGCAACACCAGATCCAGAGGGACCTGATTCTATAAACCAAACCGCATCAGTATCATCATTACTTGCGCTAAAAGGTGTAAACCTTTGTTGAAATACAGTATTTGTAATCCAATGTAGTTTTAGCAACTGTAAAGAATATTTTGAGAAATGGCTTATATTTGCAACTGCCCTTCCTTCAATTATTGCAGTTGGGTTTGCATACCAAATGCCAACTTCTTCATTCCAATAAGAAATCATTATGTTTTCAGGACCGTATTCTTCAGGTATATCTTCTTCCCTAAACTCTATTGAAATCTCAATAGGCTCAGAAAAATAAGTCCCGTCTGGAAAATTATCATATACCAATTCCCCTACAGCATACATATTTTCCAAACCGTCAAAATGCACATCTTCAACTTTTATACCTATATTTTCTATTGGGTTTCCATCCTTATCTGTAATTCTTGTTCCTTTTTTTATCTTAAGTTCTGTATTTCTGTTTGAAGACACAATAGTAATGTCCTTATCCGCAATTCCATTAGGAATACTTATAGAAGTTGACCTGTCAAAAACATAATTAAAGCTGGAAAAATCTATTTTTTGCCCATCATGCTCTATACTAATAGGATAAATAACCTCAACACTTATTGTCTCATCTTCAAAAACTGCTTCAATAATAATATTACTGACTTCAACTTTATAATCCATATCTTCAAGATTATTGAAAAGCTCTTTTGTGCATTCTGTTATCTTTTCTGTTACAATTGTCTTATATTGGTTTATGTTCTCTTCCCTAATCCCTGTATCATCAATTGTTTCCTGGACAGAATCCTTTATGCATGAATTGATATAATTCCTTGAATCTATATTTACATCAGAGAGCGTAGTCACCTTATCTGTATCTTCCTCATAGCTTCTTATAGAATTCCTTGACACATAAAACATGTAAACACTCATTATAAGAAGTAGCACAAGCCCTAGTATCACAAAAATAGACACTTGGGCTTTCCTCATTATATTTTTATTTTTTTTTCTAGTTAAAATACTTATGGGTTAACAATTGTTATGAAAAGTTTTAAAAACACTTCCTATATAATATAGATTTATGTGGGATAAAAGGGGAATTTTTCTAATAGCTATGTTCTTTTTTATCATGTTTGTTCATGCTGAAGAGGTATCAATTTGTGATCCTGCAGATTGTGAGGAAGGTTCTGTTATTTTCAGGAGCAGAGTAAATGCAGGGAATTGCTTTGTGCAAAAAGAGGGATCAATATTACCAGTGCATCCCTCCTGTTGTATAAACAGTGGTTCAGCCATATGGGGTTCAGGAATAAATGGTGAAGATAACCTATGCGGAATGTGTGGTGTAGAATGCGCAAGTCCTGCACCTAGCGATAATGGAGATCCCGATCCAGAAGTTCCAGATTCGGAAGACGATTCTAATACAGATAACGGTGAACTAGGTTCAGGCATGGATGCAAATGATAATCCTATAGATGATGCAGATTCAGGCTCTGGATCAGGCTTGAATAACACAGGTTCAGGCATGGACAGTACAGATGAGGGGGGTAAAGAAGGTGATGATTCCACTTCTTCAGTTGATGATATGGGCAACAACATGGAAAGAACCTGCGGCAACATAGAATGCGGTCAGGTTGTTGAATGCCCAAAAGATTCCTGTGACACAAAAGCGCCTTTTGAAAATTTTTTAGATTATCCTGAAAGCGCACCTAGCCAATGCGTTGAAAATGAATGCATAATCCCTTCATGTGAACCTGAATCTAAAAAGTACTCAAAGGACTGTGACAAGGATGATGACAATGATGGGGATCCTGATGAGACAGACCCAAGTCCTGATGATCCGAAGATCTATTCGAGTGCAGAAGAAGCATGTGATAACATTGATAATAATGGGAATGGTGAAACAGATGAAGGGCTTGAGGTTGCATGCGCAAAGCAGGAAGGTGTTTGCCAAAGTTCTATAAGCAGGTGCATAAGCGGGAGATGGTCTGTATGTAGCTACGGAACTGATTACGTGTCAAATGAAAACGGGAATTACTGCGATGGACTTGATAATGATTGTGACGGAAGCACAGATGAAAGCTGCGAATGCGAAGAAGGTGATACTGTTCCTTGCGGGACAAATACAGGAGAATGCAGTCCTGGGATACAGGAATGCGAGAACGGGGAATTCGGGAGCTGCAGGAACTATATAGGTCCAAAAGCAGAAGTATGCAATGGCAGGGATGATGATTGTGACGGTTTAGTTGATGAGAACAGCTTAAACAGGCAGGAATTCAGCATAAGGGTTGATTGCAACATAAATTCATGCAGCGGTTTTTTGATATGCTCAAGCAATGGGCTTAGTGATTGCATTCTAAGAAATGATGAAGATTCTGACCAGGTCTGCGATGAAATAGATAACTGTGTCAGTACAGGAAATTCAAATCAGTTTGATTCGGATGGAGATGATATTGGAGATGCATGTGATGCATGTATCACAGATCCAAAAAATGATATAGATAGGGATGGAGTATGCGGTAACCTTGATAATTGCCTGGATAAGTCTAACCGCGACCAAAAAGATACAGACAGGGATGGATTAGGAGACGTATGCGACTTATGTATGAATGATTCGCAAAATGATATAGATCAGGATGGTATATGCGGAAATATTGATAACTGTAAAAACAGGAACAACCCTGGCCAGGAAGACTGTGACGAAAATGAAATAGGCAATGCATGTGATGCAAATTCATCATGCTCAATAGATTCAGATAATGATGGAATAAATGATTTTATAGATAACTGCCCAGCTGCGTTAAACCAGGACCAGAAAGATACAGATGGTGATAGCCTTGGTGATATATGCGACAGCTACCCGGATGACGCGTTTAATGATAAAGACAAAGATACAGTTGGTGGAATAACCGACAACTGCCCTGACCTATATAATTCTGCACAATTAGACACAGACCAGGATGGGATTGGAGATGCGTGCGATTTATGCACAAATGATTTTTTCAATGATTTAGATGCAGACAATGTTTGCGGGAATTTAGACAACTGCCCAGGAAATTTCAATCCTTTCCAGGGAGACTGTGACACAGATGGAGCAGGAGATGCGTGCGATTTTGCATCTGATTGCAGCCTTGATAATGATAAGGATGACATAAAGGATTCAATTGATAACTGCGCTGATATCTATAATCCATCCCAGACAGACACAGATAAGGATAAAATAGGAGATGAGTGTGATTTCTGCAAAAATGATCCGTTCAATGATGCGGACAAAGACGGAATATGCGCAGATACAGATAACTGCCCGCAGAACAGCAACTACAACCAGAAAGACACAGATTTCGATGGGTTTGGGGATTCATGCGATACCTGCATAAATGATAAATTAAATGACCTAGATAAAGACGGAATATGTGCAGACACAGACAACTGTCCGCTATCATCAAACCCTTCCCAGGCAGACTGCGACTTTGATAATCTTGGAGATATATGCGACAAGGATTCATCATGCAGCAAGGAATATGACACTGACAGCTTGATCGAGCTGGACAATTGCGCTGACAAGCAAAATGCAGGGCAGTTTGATTCAGATGGTGATGGAATAGGAGACGAATGCGACAGATGCATTTTCGATCCTATGAATGATTTAGATAATGATGGAGTATGCGGAAACCTTGATAATTGCCCTATTCATAAGAATGAAAACCAGTTTGATTCAGATAAAGATAATATGGGAAACAGCTGTGACAGGTGCATGAATGACCCCGCAAACGACAAGGATGGAGACTTGCTGTGCGGGAATTTTGATAATTGCCCTGAAAAATTCAACCCAAGCCAGCAGGATTGCGACCAGAATAATATAGGGGATGCGTGCGATATCAGCGACTGTATTGGAGATTATGACAATGATGATGTGAAAGACAATCTGGATAATTGTCCTGAGAATGCTAATTCAGGCCAGGAAGATGAAGATAAGGATGGCCTAGGAGATTTATGTGATTTGTGCCCTCTTAATGATAATGCAGATATAGACCAAGACAGCATATGCGGAAAATTAGACAACTGCCAGAACATATTTAATTTTGACCAGCAGGATTCAGATGAAGACAAGATAGGTGATGCGTGTGATTTATGTCCATATGATTCAAACAATGACATAGATGAGGATTCACTGTGCGCAGATGTGGATAACTGCCCGTATGATTATAATCCGACACAGGAAGAATGTGGAAAAATAACTAAAACGCAGGTGCCTTTTGATAAAGTGTTAAAATTAGAACAGGAAAAACTTGATGTCCTCTTGGATAAGGCTAACCTGAATTCAAACCTTAGCGATGAGCAGATGCTTGAAAACTCAGAATCTTTAAAAAAATCAGCGAAGATAGAATCAAAGGAATATGTTCTGAATGATATAAAATATACAAGATATAAGATAACCTTAAATCCTAAGAAGAAGGCAGATGAACTTACATATTATCAGAATATCCCTAAATGCATAGCGCAAAAATCTGAAAATATCTTTTTCAACGGGAAAAATTACAATGTCATAGATAAGGACCCGTTGATAGCATGGCACTTTTCGGAAATAAAGGACAAGGTTGAGATGACCTATGATATCAAGGGTGAAGTGACTCAGGAATGCCTGGATGAGCTTAAGGATTTCATCTATTCAGATGACTTAATCAAATCTGATAAAGCGGATATAATAAAAGGCCTTATCCCGCTGTTTATAATCTCTATAGTCATAGGCTTGACGCTTTTTTTCAAGACGCACCAGTTTTCTGACCAGTAGTTAGCTTCAACTTAAGTTGAACTAAAAGAACGATTTATATATTAATTATGCATTTATTTTGTTATAACATTTAAAGGTGAAACTAAAAATGAAAAGACTAATGATTGCAGTCATGCTACTGGTTTTTGCAGCAGCATGCACAACAGACAATTCAGAAAAAGCATGCACAATGGATGCCAAACTATGCCCTGATGGAAGTGCTGTAGGAAGGGATTCAAGCAACAACTGTGAATTTCCATCATGCCCTAATCCAGTTGAAGACAGAAGGTATGCAAGCAGTGATAAGAATCAATGCATTGCGATGACTTTCATATGCGTTGAAGGAAGCTCACATTTCTTTGATGATACAGGATGCGGATGTGTTGCAGACAAGCCAAAAAATTATGTCAGCATGGATTTGGATGAATGTTCAAGGATAAGGTACATGTGCGAAGAAGGATTAGTCCCATTCAGCGATGAATTTGGCTGCGGCTGCGGGATTGATTGGGGCCTTATGCCAGAGCCAGTTCCGGAAGAGCTTGAAGGGAAGAAAGTTGTCCATATGTGTGAGACAAGAAGCGATGCATGCACAAAAGAATATGTTCCTGTATGCGGATGGTTCTCAGAAAATGTGCAGTGCATAAAATACCCATGTGCAATGGTATATGGCAATAAATGCGAGGCATGTTCAGATGAGAAAGTTGAATACTGGACAGAAGGGAAATGCCCTGAAGATGACTTCCCGGAAGATTATTCAGGCAGGGATTACCTTTCAAGGGATCCAGAACAATGCGCAATGATGGGAGTATGGAACTGCGAAGAAGGCATGAATCTTTTTTCAGATGACACAGGATGCGGCTGCGCAAATTAATTAATTTTTATTTTTTTTAACAATACTTTTTTAAACGAGTTCCTTAACCATTGTTCTAAATGGACAGGCGCTTTGTAACTTTATTCTTCACAGCTTTCATAGATATGCTCGGAATAGGGATAGTAATACCGGTCCTTGGTCATCTGTTCCTGGATATCAACGGAATCCTTCCAGGTGAATATCCTCTTTTTTTCAGAACCTTGTACCTTGGACTTTTGATAGCTTCTTATCCTCTTGCACAGTTTTTTGGTGCGCCTCTTTTAGGAGCGCTTTCAGACAGGCACGGAAGAAAAAAAATATTGCTGCTATCCTTAGTTGGCACGTGCATTGGCTACATAATGTTCGCTTATGCAATAATCACAAAAAACCTCCTTGTATTGTTCCTCAGCAGGATGCTTGACGGATTTACAGGTGGCAACATATCTACAATAATGTCATCCATTGCAGATATCAGCGAGCATAAGGACAAGGCAAAGAATTTTGGAATAATAGGCATGGCATTTGGTCTTGGAGTCATATTTGGGCCGATGATTGGAGGAATTCTTTCAGATTCCTCAGTTCATTATCTCTTCACTAACAGCACCCCTTTCTTTTTTGCTGCTTTCTTGGCTTTTGTAAATATCCTGCTTGTCATATTTGCATTCAAAGAGACCCTTCCTGTAAAAATACATTCTGAGATAAACCTACTTACAGGGTTTAAGAACATAAAGAAAGCCATGGGTATGGAAAACCTAAGGACAATGTTTCTTGTCATGTTTTTACTGACATTTGGCTTTAATTTTTACACCCAGTTCTTTCAGGTATATCTAATTGAGAAATTCAGCTTCACGCAAATCCAGATAGGCTCAATTTTTGCATACCTTGGAGTATGGATAGCTTTCACACAGGGATTCCTTACAAGAATAATAGCCAAGAAATGGCAGCCTGAACAGGTTTTGAAAATCACTCTTTTAACATTGTCTTTTTTCATAATGCTTCAGGCACTACCAAATAACCCAATTTATTTTTATTTTGTAATCCCTTTTATTGCATTTTCAAACGGCATAACTTACCCTAATGCAACAGCTGTGATCTCAAACCTTGCAGCAAAAGATTCTCAGGGAGAGATACTAGGGATAAACCAGAGCATACAAAGCCTTGGAATGGCAATCCCTCCTGTACTTGCTGGAATAGCTGCTTCAGTGAATGTGAGCCTGCCAATTTTCATCTCTTCATTTTTCATATTCATCTCCTGGATAGTTTTTATTAACTTTAGGAAGAAAAAGGAACTTTTTCATGAAATTTAGTGTTCAAGTACAGGAACTTCTCTTTTTATATATGGCAACTCATAACCACTTTCTTTATTTTTTAAGTAGGCATGAGCCTTAATTTTTTCACCTAATTTAACAGTCAGCAAATTTTGTGATGTTAGAATTGTTTTAACTATATTATCTTCATTAATTGGAAAAACACTTTTCATGCACACAACATAAACAAGATATGGATTATATATAATTGCCTCACTTCCATAAACAATACCTTCTAAATTTATATCCTTTTGGTAAGTCCCAATTCTAGGCATGTCAGAAGAACTAAATCTTACATATCTGTTTATATAATCCATTCCGCCAAGAGCCATTTCAACACTTTGATGCTCATTAAGTGTATATGGCCTTCCAAGTTCTGCATAAAGCCCATTAAAGCCAACTTTGGCTAATTTTCTTTTTCCTTCCAGATAGTATAGATATAATTCAGGAGGAACTGATTCAGGAACCTTAAATAAATTTGAAGCCAGGCTTTGGGTTTGACCACTTACCATATTAATAGAGTTTTTTGGTAATATTAAAATTTATTTTAGGAAAAGCATTAAATATCTGATTTAATTTAGGAATAAAAATGGAAAAGAAATTTGGGTTAGCACTTCTTGTTTTAGGAATATTAATTGCAATACTTTTAGTGCTTGCAAGAATTAAAGAACAAAATTACATAAACCTGATTGTAGAAAGAAACGGTGGCTCATGCATTTTGGAAGATGGAACATGCCTTCATGATGCGCATAACCTTTGGCCTTATATCTTTGGAGGAATTATTTCAGGTGCATCAATTGTTTTTGGGATAATGCTTTTCATTCAGAAAGGAACAGAGGCAAAGCCTTTAAAGAAAATCCCACAACTTATAGGAGATGAAAAAATAATCTATGATGAAATTTCTAAAGAAAGAAGTATATTTCAGTCAACCTTGGTTGAAAAAACAGGCCTAAGCAAGGTAAAAGTTACAAGAATACTGGATAAATTAGAAGGAAAAGGAATAATAGAGAGAAAAAGAAGGGGAATGACAAATATGGTGATATTGAAGTGATTCAAGGCACTCCAAGTGATTCTATTAAAAAAATAAAGGAGCTTATTAATAATTGGTCAAAAAATATATTAAATTTTCAAACCTATGATCTTGCTAGGGCTGTAGAATTTCTGCAACAGGCTAAAAATGAAATCCAAGAACTAAAGAATTATTACTGGAGTAGGAGAGAATATGATAAAAGACAGATTGTTTTTAATTTGGAAGCAAAAGTTGAGGTTTTTCTAACTCTTTGCAGCAATTCAAAGAAATATACTGAGCCTGTTAAGGCATTTCAATATATTAAAAGTATAGAAAATATCACAAACATAGAATCTAAATTAAGAGATGTTATGGCTATTGAAAACTTATAATTTACTTAAACTATAATTTCTTAAATACAAAAGCCATTATTTTACTATGGAGGTGCTTTTCAATGTGCAGTTCATGCGGTTGCAGGGATTCGAAGGATAAAGGCAAGAAAAAGAAATAATTTCATGCCATTTGTAACTTTTTATTTTTTCTTTTCGTCTATAAGTGAAACCAGTTTCATACAATATTTAATAAGGTGTATCATCTTTACTTTTTGCTATGAAACCAGCCAATGCTGGAAGTAAAACCATATTAAACATAAGGTGAAAACAAAAATGGAAGTAAAGATTGATGGGATGCATTGCAATAGCTGTGTTATGATTATAAGAGAAGCTCTTGAAGATAATGGCGCAAAAAATGTTAAAGTTGCTGTAGGAAAAGCTTCATTTGAAGGTATTGACCAAAAAAAAGCAAAGCAGCTTATTGAAGCAGAAGGCTATAAGGTGAAATAGATGAAATTAAAGGTTTATATTCCAGATATTGAATGCGATAGCTGTGTTAAATTAATATCCAAGAAGCTTAAGAATGTCCATGGAATAAAGGATATGAAGTTTAACGAGGACTCCGTTGAACTTGATTATGATGCAGGGCTTGTAAAACAGGAACACATAATAAATGTAATAAAGGAAGCAGGATATAGGGCATCCACAGAACCTTTTGAGAGGAAGACTTTAAGGGAAAGATGGAATGAGTTCAGAGAGTCAGGAAGCAAATATGGAATAGAAAAGACAGGCATTAAATATATCATTTATGCATTTTTGGCAATAGCCTTAACAGAATTAGTTGCATATCTGGGCATATTTTCAAGCATTCCTTATTTTTTTAAAAATTATGGATGGTGGATATTTTATCTTAACATAAGTGTTGCATTCCTTGGAGGTGCGTTATGGCATTTTTATTCTTACAAGGGAAAAGCCACATGCATGACTGGAATGATGATTGGAATGACTTTTGGGATGCAGGCAGGCATGATGCTTGGAGCAGTCATGGGAGCAACTAACGGATTTTTTGTAGGTGCAATGATTGGCATGCTTACAGGGGTTTTTGTAGGCGCAGTGAGCGGAAAATGCTGCGGGATCATGGGAGTCATGCAGGGAATGATGGCAGGGGTCATGGGAGGAACTATGGGGCCAATGATTTCACTTATGATGTTTTCAGACAATATATTATGGTTCATGCCTTTTTATATGGCAATAAATGTAGTGATACTTTTAGGTTTCTCTTACATGATGTATGAAGAAGTTGTTGAAGGTAAAATTGTTGAAAAGAATCCAATAGATTTCTGGACATTCCTTTCATATAGCCTACTTTTCACAGCTATTATGATATTAATAATGCTATATGGACCAAAATCGCTATTAATGGGAGGAGCATAAAAATGAAAAAAAACAATCCTTTGAATAACCCGGTTGTAATAATTGCAGCACTTGTTGTAGGGCTTTTAGTCTTAGTTTCAGCAAGGAACATAATGACAGGGAATTTTGGAAGCAATACTAATAATATCGATGTTCCAGTAAATACAGACAATGCTCCACTATTAAATGAAAAAGGCGAACAAGTTGTCACATTAAAATACATCAATTACAAGTATGAGCTGTATCCATCAACATTTTTAGTTAATGTCCCAGTAAGGATGGAAGTAGACTTAAATACAGTCAAAGGATGCATGATTGCAGTCAGGATACCTTCTTTCGGAGTTTCAAAGAATGTTGCTCCAGGGGATAATGTAATAACATTCACACCTGATAAGACAGGAGAATTCCAGATTGCATGTTCCATGGGCATGGGAAGGAATACTTTTAATGTTGTTGACAGCAGCGGAAAAAAAGACGCTTATGTTGAACAGCCTTCTGCAGTTTCAAATGGAGGAAGCTGCGGTGCAGGATGCGGATGCGGTGGCAAGGGGCTTTAAGATGAAAACCTCAGTCTTATTTACAGTAATTGTAATCTTGCTAGGGAGCATGCTCTATTTTTTAGTTCCTGGAATAGGTAATTCAATGATGGCAGACATGGGATTTTTAGAAGAAGGTGAATATAAATCATTCATGGAACCGGATACGATAAAGATTTTCGCATATGTTCCAAATAATGAGCTTGCAAAATTCAGAGCAATGGAAGGAAACAGCATCCCAGAGGAAAATTCAATAGTTATCGGAAGCAGTGAAGCTATGATGATGATAGAAAACAAGCTCATTGAAAAACCAGGAGATGAGATAAAAGGCTTTTTTGGGATAGATGTGGTTATTGAAGGAATAATCATGAAGACAGATTCAATAATGGATGAGATGCATTTCTTACCTAAAACCTTATTTGAAAAAATTGATGGAGAAAGAAATGTGTTTGTAAAAGTAAAGGAACATCCTGATATATATTATACTCTTAGGATTGGTGAACCTTTGAATTTTAAATTCAGAGAGGGAAGCATGAACAACTATAAGCTTAACCTGAACGCATATACAGAATATTATCCAGTTGTACTAGGATATAAAGAAGCTGAAATCATGAGAAAAAACGGGGACTTTAGCGGTGTTGGAGATGTCATGAAAGATTACTATGGTTACAATGTATTTATTGCAGGAATCCTGGAAGAGACAGGAAGCATAGTTGACATGATGCATTTCATCCCTCTTACAAAAGATCAGATGAACGAAGAAACAGCAGAAGAAAAAGTGATGTTCAGATGAAGAAAGTAACACTAGACATAACTGGCATGCACTGCGCTAGCTGTGCAACATTAATCACAAAAGGATTCACAAAAAAAGAAGGAGTTAAGGAAGCTAATGTGAATTATGGGACAAACAGGGCAACTGTTCTTTTTGATGATTCAAAACTAAATGAGAAAGACCTTATTGAAGTTGTGAAAAACAGAGGGTATGGTGCAGCTTTAAGCGAAGGAAAGATTGATGCAGAGAAACAGGAAAGGATGCAGAAAAAAGAGCTGGATGAATTAAAAAACCTGTTTTTATTAAGCTGTATTTTTGCAGTCCCAGCTTTCATAATAGGCATGGTCCTTATGTGGCTTGGCATCATGGTTCCATACCAGGAATTCATACTATTTTTACTTGCAACGCCAGTACAGTTCATCATAGGTGAACAGTTCTACAAAGGATTTTGGTCAGCGCTAAAAAATAAGACAGCAAATATGGATTCACTTATTGCAATAGGCACAAGCGCTGCTTATTTTTTCAGCCTGTATAACATATTGTTCAACCCGATGGCAGGACAGTATTTTGAGACAAGCGCCATACTTATAACATTGGTAATCCTGGGAAAGTGGCTTGAAGCCATTGCAAAAGGAAGGACAAGCGACGCCATAAAAAAACTGGTAGGACTCAGCGCCAAAACAGCCAATGTAATAAGGGATGGGAAGGAAATAACTATCAATATTGATGAAGTGAAACTTGGCGACACTATTATTGTAAAGCCTGGAGAAAAAATCCCTGTTGATGGCATTGTCATATCAGGCGATTCATCTGTTGATGAAAGCATGGTCACAGGGGAAAGCATACCGATAGAAAAAAAGAAAGGCGACACAGTAATCGGAGCTACAATTAACAAGAACGGAAGCTTTAGGTTCAAGGCTACAAAGATTGGGGAAAACACAACATTAAGCCAGATAATAAAGCTGATTGAAGAGGCACAGGGGAAAAAAGCGCCTATACAGAGATTTGCAGATGAGATAAGCGCAGTATTTGTACCTATTGTAATATTAATCTCTATCCTCACTTTTGGAGCATGGATTCTGCTAGGACAGACATTTTCATTTGCCCTTGTCACAGCAGTTGCAGTCCTTGTCATTGCATGCCCATGCGCTCTTGGACTTGCGACACCGACAGCAATAATGGTAGGAAGCGGAATGGGCGCAACAAGAGGGATATTAATCAAAGGTGGAGATGCGCTGGAAACAGCACATAAATTGAAATATGTTGTTTTTGACAAGACTGGAACAATAACAAAAGGAGCACCAGAGGTCACAGATCTTTTTGACGAAAAAGGGGATACATTAAGGATTTCAGCCTCGATTGAGAAGATTTCAGAGCATCCATTGGCAGATGCGATTGTGAAAAAAGCAGGAGACATGAGACTAAATAAGGTCTCAGGATTTAGGGCAATACCTGGACATGGAGTCACTGCAAAAATAGGGACAAAGCAATATTTCCTAGGGAACAGGAAACTGATGAAGGATAAGAAAATCAGCATAGCAAGATATGAAAGCAGGATATCAGAACTTGAAAACCAGGGAAAGACTGTGATGATGCTTTCAGACAGCAAGAATATAATAGGCATAATTGCAGTCGCAGATACAATCAGGGAGACATCAGCACAGGCAGTGAAGGAGCTTCAAAATATCGGCCTTGAAGTGTATATGATAACTGGAGACAATGAAAGGACTGCAAAAGCGATTGCTGCAAAAGCTGGAATAAGGAATATATTTTCAGAGGTCCTTCCTGAAAACAAAGCCAATTATGTAAAGCAGCTCCAGGCAAAAGGAAAGGTTGCAATGATAGGAGATGGGATAAATGATGCTCCTGCACTTGCAACAGCAGATATAGGGATTGCAATGGGTTCAGGAACAGATGTCGCGATGGAAACAGGAAACATTGTGCTAATGAGAAACGATCTAATGGATGTGCCTAAGGCAATCAAATTAAGCAGGCTTACAATGAGCAAGATAAAGCAGAACATGTTCTGGGCGCTCTTTTATAATGTGCTTGGAATACCTATTGCTGCAGGCGTGCTCTATCCTTTTACAGGATGGCTGTTAAGCCCTATAATCGCAGCAGCTGCCATGGCAATGAGTTCAGTGAGTGTTGTCACGAATACGATCATGATGAGATATAAAAAAGTCTGATAATCTATCTATTTTTTCTTATTATATTTGTATATTTGCCAAAACAATTTAAACAACCAGATTTTCTTAAGTCTCATGATAGCATCAAATCTTGAAAGAGGAAAATTCTTTGAGCATAAAGGAGAGATAGTCCAGGTTGTAAGGAAAAGCCTTGTAAATGTAGGCACGCATTCGCATACAAAACTTGTATTCACAGTCTGCGATATCTATGGCAGAAGGGAAAGGGAAGTAGTCATGGGCCATAACGATCGTGTCGATGATGTTGATGTATTAAAGCAAAAAGCAACAGTCATTTCAAAATCAGACAAGCTTCAGATAATGGATGTCCAGACATATGAGACAATGGATGCTGAATGCGACAAGGAAATGCTTGATACCCTGACAGAAGGGGATGAAGTAGGATACATCAATTATAAAGGTGTCAAGTGCCTAGGAAAAAGAAGGAACCAGGAGAAATAAAATTATTTTTTTAATCTAATTTGGCTTATACAGTCCATCCCAGTCAGACAGCGCAAAACAAAGCTTATAGAGTTCAGGATCGACTTCTTCTAAATCATTTATCATATCCCTTGAAAGTATGTTGAAATACCTTGCATCATCAATTATTGGCCAGTAGTCCATGTTATCTTCAGTCAGATATTTTTCAAATTCCTCAAAAGGTATTGGCTCGCTATATTTCCTTAAAGTCTTTACATTTTTTGTATTGAAATACATGTCAAAATAAGACATCACAAGCTCACGAACTGAAGCATATACAGGCTCCCTGAATCTAAGAACTGAGGTGTTTGATTTTGCGACAGCACCCCAGTATTTCCCTCTCCTGAAAGCTGCAATAAGATGGTCATCATCATTATCTGCAAGCATTACAACAATGGATGTCTTATAGCCCATCTCTTTTAATTTTGATGCTGCAAAAAAAGCTCCTTCTGTGCAGTTGGCAGTTTCCTGCTTTTCAACATTTGCAGGGCATTTGAAATTATCATCGCCGTTGTATTTCAGCTTATTCAGGTAGATCTGTATGTCCATAGGTGTTTTGAATTTCATAATCTTAAGCTAATTCAAGAAGTATAAAAAACTAACCCAAAGCAACATCCAGAACCATCATCACAACAAATCCTATGATTGTGCCCATGGTTGCCAAATCCCCATTCCCGCCTTCCTGGCTTTCAGGGATCATCTCTTCAACGCATACAAAAATCATTGCACCTGCTGCAAATGCCAAGGCATATGGAAGTATCGCCCTTGAAATCAGAACCAAAGCAGCTCCAAGGACTGCTGCGAAAGGCTCAACAACAGCAGACATCTGCCCTGCCCAGAATGATTTCCATTTTGTCTCTCCTGCTCTTCTTAATGGAAATGAGACAGCCATCCCTTCAGGAAAATTCTGAAGACCTATGCCGATTGCAAGCGCGATTGCCCCTGCTAATGATGCTTCAGGTATTCCAGCTGCAACTGCACCGAATGCAACTCCTATAGCCAATCCTTCTGGAAAATTATGAAGCGTTATTGCCAAAATAAGCAATGTGCTTTTCTGCCAATGTGTCTTTACTCCTTCAACCTTTCTCATCCCAGGATGGAAATGTGGCAGGAACTTATCTATCAGTCTTAAAAAAACACCACCTGCCAAAAATCCTACAGCTGCAGGAAGCCAAGGTATAGGAAGATTTTTAGACATATTAAGAGCAGGCGCCAAGAGAGACCAAAAGCTTGCAGCAATCATCACACCTGCGCCAAAGCCAAGCATGACATCAAGGTGCTTCTTGTTTACGTTTTTTGTAAGAAAAACAGTTGCTGAGCCAAGAGCTGTTATACCCCACGTAAAAAAAGACATTATCAAAGCCTGGAGAACTGGAGAGAGCGATGCAAACATAAATCAACTATAACATTAATTCATTTATAAACTTTGCATATATGTTAATATTTAAAGGCTAACCTTATAAACTTTAAGCAACTATTCAGTAAAATGAAATTCCTGTCATGGCTGAAAAAAAGGCTAGGTAAAGTCTCATTAAGAAGCGCGCTAATATTCACAATAATCAATGTAGCAATGATGCTTTTTTTCTCTAACCTGCTTGTCAGGATTATACTATTTACAATCTGCGCAGCCATAACTTTCTATCTTGGAAAACTGCCAATAGACCTGGACTTCATCCCTCTCGCATCTGGCCTTCTTATGATATGGTATGAGCCGATGATGGCAATACAGTTCATGCTCTGGACAATGCCTGCAACAGATGTCATTGCTGGGCAGTTCAACCAATGGACGTTTGTAAGCGTTGTTTCACTCATCATTGGAATCCTTTCTTCGATGTTTTTTAGGAATTTTGGATATAAGATTGCACTAGCAGCATTGATAATAAGCTATGACATAATAAGGGCATTTATAACAAGCATAATAATGAAGCAGGGAGTATCAGGAATACAGGCAAGCTTCTCTCATGCATTCATCTACCTTATTGTAATAAGCGCCTTGCCAAGTTAAGAATTGTTCTTTAATTTTTCATGCATCTTTCCTGTTACCCAGTCCTGCAAAAGATTTACTGAAAACCTTCTTGTATCAGGCACTCCTCCTTTTATCAGGAAATTCCTTTTAAGAGCAACAGTCTCTAAAAACTCATATGAGTCCTTGCATTTTGTCCCATAATACTTTTCCATGATATCAGGGAACAGGTCAATGACTTTTAATGCATAAAACTCAGGGTTATCAAGTTCCTGGGGATTTATTGAGCCTACAATTATCTGCTTCACCTTGTCTTTCTCTTCATAAGGCAGCACTCCAGGCGTATCAAGCATCCTTACTTTTCCTTTTGCCTTGATTAGCTGCAGGGCCTTTGTATGGCCGGCATGACTGGAGACAGCAGCAGATTTTTTTCCTTTTAGCAGATTAATGACTGAACTTTTTCCAACATTTGGATAGCCTAGAACACCGATATTGCACGGCTCTCCCCTTGAAAGTTCCATTATTTTCTTGAAAAGTAAAGTTCCCCCAAGCCTCTCCTTGCATGAAACAAAGACACATGGATTATAATCCCTGCTTAATTTTTTTATCTCTTCATCTGTCACAAGATCGCTCTTATTCAGGACGTAAAGAATTTTTTTTTTGCTGAATTCAACTTTCTGTTCGACTTCCTTATTTCTTGTAATCTCTGGAAATCTTGAATCAAGTACTAATAGCAAGATGTCAGCGTCAGCGATGACCTTATTCACCAGATACCAGAAGTTTGCCATTTTTTCACATCTTTTTTATTATCAAAACACTCAATTCAATGCCTGAATTTATAATGCCTATAGTTTCATACTTAAGACCATTCTCTTTTAATTCTTTGCTCAAATCAGATTTTGTCAGGAAAACAAAAACAGCATCTTTCTTTGAAACCCTAACCATCTCTTCTATGAACTTAGGGTAAAAGCTTTCATCAATCTTTACCTGCTTCCCAAAAGGCAGGTTGCATATCACTTTATCAAAAAAACCATCCGGAAAATCAGTATTTATTGCATCCTTGACTGAAAAATTCACATTAATTTTTCCTGCATTTTTTTTTGCAATCTCAATATATTTTTCTTCAATGTCTGCCCCAAAAGAATCACATCCTGAATTTGCAGCCTCAATCGCTATTATGCCTGAGCCGCACATAGGGTCAAGGACTTTATCGCTGCTTTTCACTTCTCCAAGTTTCAGCATGCAGTTTGCAAGGGAGCTCCTGAGCGAGCCAGGGATAGGAGTATAACCTTTTTCGAAAAGAGGCTTATCTGAAATAGAAACGCCAATCAGTGAAATGTCCTCATGCAGTATTATATTTATGTGGACGTCTCCATACCCTTCAATAAATTTCCATTTATTCTTGAACTTTATTTCATCTTTTGCCAGTTCGACAATCTCAGCAGAAGTATAATCCCTCCTTCCAATATAACTTGCACGAACGGAAAAAGTCTTTGCTTCATATCCTATATAATATTCCCTTAGAGCGTTTCTGATTATTCCAAGAGACTTTCTGTACCTATTAATACCTTCAAGTTTTTTTACAAACACCAGGACGTCATCAACAGTAGAGGCCTTAAGAAATTCCTCATTATATTCAGAATCAAAATAAACAATTCCCCTAAATGATTCTATTTCTTCCAGCTTTCCAAGCTGCTTAAGCTCCTCAATTGAGACATTTTCAAGTTTTTCTATAGTAAGCGCAGCATGTCTTATCATATATATACGGGGAATCCTTTTATTTATATGTTGATTGGTTCAATTTTAATTGGTGTTATGAAAAGGAATATATATACTTGCGATTATTTTAATCTTTATATTTATCTAAAAATGGTGAGAATATGAAAAAACTGCATATGATTTTGGCGATGTTAGCCGTATTTTTAATTTCAGCATGTACAAAAGAATGCCCGATGATAAAATTTGACTCAAGCAGCTGTGAGTTTGGGTATTACCAGACAAAAGTCAACGGTTGCATGGTACCAGCATGCAGGCCGACAGAAAATTTTAGTTGTGAGAGCCTAAATACAGGAGACACCTACTTTGATGGTTGCAACACCTGCACATGCGAGAAGGAAGGGGCATCATGCACTTTGAAATTCTGCGCAGATAATGAATTTGAAGGAAAGATGTGCGGAGGAATACAGGGACTTGATTGCGATCCGGGCTATAAGTGCTTCTTAGATGGAGATTATCCGGATGCTTCCGGGAAGTGTGTACCTGTATAATTTTTTCTTATTTTTTTAAAATATCTGACTAAACCAGTATACTTTTTCTAGCGAAAATTTTATATAGCTCGCAGGCAATGAATTAAACATGACTATTTGGACCCCTAAGCATAAGGCAGGAATAAGGACACAGTGGGCTCCACCTGCAGGCGATGCAACATGGACCGAAAGCAACCTTCTTGTCTATAGTACACAGATAAAGCAGGTCAGGATGATACACCTTCAGAATGTATACAGGTACATGTATCACTGGCTGAAAGATGAGCAGTGGAAAAGCTCAAAAGGGGATGACTGGTTTGAAGATTATTATGCTGAATGGAGGGACCAGCACGACCATAAGGAGATAAGATGGTGGTGGAGGCTTGAAAGAAGCCCAGGCGGGATTGCAGGAGCTCATAATTTCTTTAGGCAGAAGTGGTACATCGATGTCCTTACTACAAACATGAAAAGAGTAGAGATAATGTATAAAGGGAAGAAGATAAAGCCTTATGTCGGCGAATTTCTGATGTGGTTTAACGCTGTCCTTGAACTTGATATAAACAACTGGTTTGGAAAAGGGACTACATTCAAGCTGGGAGAATTTTTAGAGGATTTCTTCCTTAGGATGATATATAAGGAAAGGGTAAGGGACCAAGAAGTGGAACTAAGAAGGGAATCTGAAAGGTTTATTGAAGACGTCAAGTTCTATATCGGGCTTCACAGAATGGATGACACAAGAAAGCCAATTGAAGACAGTAAGCAGTGGTTTTAGTTTTTTAGTTTTTTATTTCTCGTCTGAAAGCGATAAAAACATATTTAAATACCTATTTAATTCTTTAAAGTTGACGCCTCCGTAGCATGCCGTATCAAATCGGTTACGCTTTGGTTGACGCGCAAAAAAGATTTACAGCAAAGCTGTAAATCACAGAAAAATCAACGCCTCCGTAGCATAGTAGCTATTGCGTCTGACTTGTAATCAGAAGGTCGGGAGTGCAACTCTCCTCGGAGGCTCATTTTTTTATTTTTCATCTGGGCACTTGTGCAATTGAAGATGTTTTTTGGCTATCTTTTTATCGTGATAAATTCCCTTAAATCCATAGAAACTATTATAAATGAAACTTAATTCCAGCTTATAAATATTGGGACCTTAGCTCAGCCTGGGAGAGCACACGGCTGAAGCACCACCATAACTTGTAAGTTATGAGATTTTGAAACCGTGGTGTCCTGGGTTCAAATCCCGGAGGTCCCACCTTTTTTCAAGACCTGGGCCCGTGGCTTAGCCCGGCCATCCGCTTTAGTTGTACTAAAGCAATGGGGAAATGGAGCGCCCGACTGATAATCGGGTGGTCGTCGGTTCAAATCCGATCGGGCCCACTTTTTTCAAATGTTTTTTATATCCATTTACTTTGACCTATCTGTATGAGATTCAAAATCATATGCATAGGAAAAGTAAGAGAGAAAAGCATTCTTGAAACCATAAATGAATACTCAAAAAGAATTGATCTTGAAATAATAGAACTAAAGGATTCAAATCCTGCTGAAGAAGGCAAAAAAATACTGGAAAAGCTGGATAAGATAAATTCAAAATATGTTTTTGTGCTAAGCGAGGAAGGCAAAGAACTAAGTTCTGTGGAATTCTCCCAAAAACTTAAGAAAATAGAGCAGCCAGTCATATTTGTCATCGGAGGGCCTTATGGACTATCTGATGAAGCGAAGAAAAAAGCAGATTTCCTGATTTCCTTATCTAAAATGACATTCACACATGAGATGGCAAGGTTATTTCTGGTTGAGCAGATCTATAGGGCAGAATCAATAATTGATGGGAAGAAGTACCATAAATGATTTATAACAATGTTCCAGTATTAAAATCCCTGTTGATTTCATATTTTTTTAAAATTACCTGAATATCTCTTATTTTATCCCTGTCACCATGCACTAAAGCCATATTTGCCTGGCTAATTAATCCAGTATTATCATTTATTGACATTATTATTGTATTCTGCAGATATGTCATTCCCTGAACTAAATATTCTTTTAACGTTGCCAGATAATTTTCAGGTTTTGTATCCATATTCCTTAAGGAAACTGATTTGAATGAGTCATGCCAATCTCTTCCAAATACATCATCAAAATTTTTTGTTTCTTTTTCAATAGATTCAACAAGACAGTATGCAATCCTAATCTTAAGCAGATCTTCAAAAGGTGTGTTAACCATAGACCTATAAAGAAGACCGACTTGATGCTGATTTAATTCATCCAAACCTATTTCTTCATATGGTATTATTTTTCCAAATTTATCGTTTTTTACTAAACCTGAAAAAATTTTTTCTGTTATATTTGCCAGTTCTTCAGGAAGGAAAATGCCTGTTCCTACATCAAAAGGCGCACGACTTCTTGGCTCATTAGTTATTGTTGAATATGCTTCATTAAATTTCAGGAAAGTGTACCCTCTTTCCTTCATAAAATCGTAAACATTCTGAATTGCGTTTCCAATTACTGAGCCACTCATGTTTGGTAATATATTCATTTCGCCATATCTTCTAACTTTTCTTTCTTTTTTGTCTTTCCAGACAATTGGTCCATCCTGCCATTTTGAAACTGCGCAAATAGTTTCAAGTTCTGTCATTCCTTTAGCTATAGTATTGCCAAATCCTCCTTCTCCTCCTCTTTGCAGGTAATTTCCTGATGCTACAATATGGTATGTTGTGACCATAATAATTAAGTAAACAAAGCTATTTATAAATCTTATCCTTTTAACTACTCTTTAGTTGTTATAAATTAAAATGAAGACTATAGAAAGTGCAATCATCCAGTAAATTGTCCAAAAAACTTGATAATATTTTACTTTACAAAAAAAGTCCTGGTTTTAAATACATGGCAGCTTTTTTTTAGTGAATGGAGAAAAAAATAGCAGAACTATCTGGAGAACCTGCTATCGATATCTCCCTTGACACAATCTCAATAGGAAAACAAGCGTTGGTCTTTTGCAGCACGAGAAAATCAGCAGAATCAACTGCTGAAAAGATAGCAAAGCATACAAAACTAAACCTAATTGAACTTTCACAAAAAATCCTTCATGTCCTTTCATCGCCTACTAAGCAATGCAGGAAACTTAGTGAATGTGTAAAAAAAGGGATTGCGTTCCATCATGCAGGACTTGCATCAGGACAAAGAAAACTTATCGAGGATGCATTCAGGAAGGGAGAGATAAAAGTTATATGTTCCACTCCGACACTTGCGGCAGGAATAAACCTTCCGGCATTTCGGGCGATAATAAAAGACCTGAAAAGATATGGTGGAAGATGGGGCATGGAATATATCCAGACACTGGAATATCACCAGATGGCAGGGCGAGCAGGTAGACCAGATTTCAATGACACACATGGAGAGGCAATATGCATTGCAGGAACTGAAAAAGAAGCTGAGGAAATACTGAACAGGTTCATCAACGCAGATGCTGAAAACATCTATTCAAAGCTTGCAGTGGAGCCAGTTTTAAGGACATTTTGCTTATCACTGCTTGCGACAGGATTTGCCAGATCAAAAAAAGAGCTTGTAGATTTTTTTTCAAAAACATTCTATGGTTTCCAATACGGGGACATGACAAAGCTTGCAGGAATAATAGACAAGATTTTAGGATACCTGGAAGAATGGCAGTTCATAGTTTTAAAAGAATCAAAGAAAGATGACTTTGTCTCAGCAAATGACATTGGAAAAAACGATGATAATATAGAAATCACAAAACTAGGCCATAGGGTTGCAGAACTTTATCTTGATCCATATACAGCAAATGAGATTGTCAATGCACTAAAAAATTCAGAAAAGAAAGAAGCAAATGAATTTTCTTTTATCGTGCTTGCTGCAACAACCCTTGAACTTAGGCCGCTTCCCTCAATTAGAGTCAGCGAGACAGAGAGGATTGAGAATGAGGCTGAGAAAAATAAGGAACTATTTCTATCAAAGCCACCTACAGTTTTTGAGCATGAATATGATGATTACCTAAAAGCTGTAAAACTTTCATTAGCTTTAAAAATGTGGATGGATGAAAAAAATGAAGATGAAATTCTTGAGGAATTTAATATAACTCCTGGAGAACTTCATGTAAAAAAAGAGCTATGTGACTGGATTTTATTTTCTACAGTTGAACTTTCAGAGATACTTGGGTTTAGGGAAGTACAGAAAATAATAAAAAAAGCAAGATTCAGGTTAGATAAGGGTGTCAAGGAAGAGCTCATACCTCTGATAAAACTAAAGAATATAGGACGAGTTAGGGCAAGGACATTATTCAGGAACGGGATAAAAGATATAGGGGACATAAAAAAAGCAGACATCACGAAACTGACCCAGCTTCTAGGAGCAAAGACAGCGGCTGACATAAAGGATCAGGTCAATGAGGGAATAGAGGAAGTTTCTGCCGGAAGAAGAAAGGGGCAGCTGAGCGTTGAGAAATTTGAGTAATTATTTTCTTGATTTTACCTGTTCAACCTTATGTATCTGCCTGTCATAAAGTTCACTAAGCCCCATGCTACAATGTATATGGTATATTGCCTGTCCGTAAGTATCATATGTATTTATTACATCAAGCCAGGATTTATTTTCTTCAAGGAATTCTTTTGAATGAAGTATTGTATCACTAATTAGAACCTTTGCAATTTTTCCTTCTTTTTGTGCATTTTTTAGATATTCTACAAAAGCAGGATCAGTGAATTTACCATGTGAAACTGCAATGTATACTCCTTTTGGTTTTAAATCAGGTTTCCAAATTTCTTCAATTAATTTTTGTAATGAATGGCCTGTATCAATCTCATCATCAATGATAAGTACCTTTGAATTGCTGATGTCTCCTAATATCTGTATGCCGTTAATTGTGTCTGTTTCCCTATAGCTTCTTGCCTTATAAGCCAAAGCCATCCTTTGCCTTAAATCTGCAGCATATTTCTGAACTGTCTTTCCCCCACCTGCATCTGTTGCCATTACAACAAAATCCTCATTTTCCTGGAAATAATTTTTCAATACATATTCTTCAATATTATACCTTAATTCAAGATTATCAATTTTCATCTTCACGGGGTCACTTTGCCCGCGTATTTGTGGTGCATGCAGAGTAAACGGAAGCAAAAGATTTGTGCCAAGCAGTTGAGAAATCCTTGTTGTAAGAGTTGATGTTATTGACTCTTTTCCATCCTGCTGGTCGCCCCTGCTAAAAAGGAAATAAGGTGTCAGGAGTGAAATTTTGGTTGGTGCACCTCTACATAATGCATCTAAGAACATTTCTGTTGTTGTTTTATGCTTATATATTACATTCTTTAAGTCAGGATACACAATTTCAATTATTTTCTCATAAATGCCTTTTTTTAAACCAGAAAATCTTCCTGGATAAAAACTGTCAATAGCTTCCCATATCAGATGGACTTTTTTTTCAAGGCTTTTTTTGTCATGGATATGGGCAATTAGAAAAACATCTTTCTCAGATACAGAATTAAAAAGTTGCACTTTTTGCTCGTTGTCCTCAAATACCATATGGTTTATTGGGTCTGGAGCAAGTCCTCCATTTGTAATTACGCTATTAAAATGTATCCACCTTGCTTTATCTTCAATTCTTTCAACATCCTTAATCTCCTTATCAGGTTTTTCGCTTAATTCCTGGATTTTTTCTTTTCCTTCATATTTCTTTTCAAGAACACGAATTCCCTGCTGAGCTTTTTTTAAATTCAGTTCAAGCTGGCCCATAAGTTCAATTTCAGCCCTTTGTGTGGCATCAACATATTCATTATGCCTTGTTACTTCGTATAAGAATTCTTTTTCGCTTAATCCTTCAAACTGAAGTCGAAATGCAGCATCTTCAGCATTCCTTGCCCTGATTATATTTTCAAGTTCAGATACCCTTTCATTTGAAAGATTGACAATTGACCTGCATACCTGGTTAGAATAATAATAATTATGGAGTAATGTGAATACTGCCAGTTCTCCCCTTGTCTCGCTCATATTAAATGCCCTTTAAAAATCAAATACTGATAATAATAATTGTAAGTATATTATTAAATATAACTATTATAAAATAGAGACAAAATTTTCACAAGACCAAAAGAAACTTAACGACTTAAACAAACCAAGAAAAGCAAACTTCTTACTATCACCCAGAACTCCACCAACCCCTATAGATTAGGTTATGATGGATATTTATAAAGGTTCGGGTGACAATACATGGTATTTACAACTGTCTGTGGGTGAATTTCAGGCATTTTTTCTAAAAAACTTAAAAAGCATAAGCTTCTTGCCAATTTATTAAATGCAGCCGATCATAATAGGACTTGACCCAGGAACTACATCTGCTTTTGCTGCCCTTTCAGTGGATTTCAAAATATTGAAGATAAAATCAAGAAAAGATTATCCTGTTTCTGAAATAATATCAGACATATCAAAGATAGGGATACCGATAATTGTCGGCACAGACAAAAAGGATCTTCCGGGAATGATAAAAGAGTTCTCGCAAAAGACAGGTGCAAAGATACACCTGACAAGCTACGATACAAAAAAAGATGAGAAAAAATCCCTTGTGAAAAATCATGGTTTCAATGATTCAGTAAATAATGCGCATGAGATTGATTCGCTTGCTGCAGCAATCTATGCATATAATGACATAAAGCCATTGCTTGAAAAGATAGAGAAATTTGTGATATCAGAAAATAAACTTCACCTGATAGATAAAGTGATATTAAAAGTGATACTAGAAGAAAAAAGCATAAAGAACTCAATCGAGGAGCTTGAATTGAAGCCAGAAAAAAAAATAATCCCAAAAGCAAAAATAATCCCTGAAAGAATTTTTTATGAAGAAAAAGAAAAGAAGATTGAAGAATTGAATGAAGCAGTAGATGAATTAGAGTCATATATTTCTGAATTAAAAGAAGAGAACAGGAACCTGCTGGAGAAAAGGGTTGACATAAGCACAGAGACAAAAAAGATAATCTCATTCAAGGAACAACGAGCACTGAATCTTGAGAAGCACAACAGGAAACTAAAAAAGGAGATAGCAGAAAAAGAAAAAATAATCCAACTGCTAAACAGCTTTATTTCAAGCTCATCAAATAAGCTAATATTAAAACGACTCAATGACCTGACAAGCAATGAATTCTCTGAAAAGGAAAAAATCCTGAACCTGCAGAAAGGAGATATTCTATATGTGAAGGACTTAAGCAAGTTCAGCAGGAATGTCATTGAAAAAATCAGGGAGACATCTGAAGTCGTAATCTATGAGAATGGAAACGAGATAAATGGACTTACGTGCATAAAAAATGAGAAAAAGATTGAGAAAAACAGGTACTTTGCCCTTATATCAAAGGAAGAATTTGAAAAATTACTGAGCGAGAAGAAAAAAAGCAAGACTTTCATAAATGATATCCTAGAAGATTACAAGAAAGAAAGGCTAAAAAAATTGATAGGATAAAAAAACTTCAGACAAGATAATATGAGCCGTTGTCTATCACAATCTTGACTTTCTCATCAAGCTCAACATCCTTTTTATTCCTTACTGGCATGCTCTGGAATGTTTCTGGATCCAGCACCTCAATGCTCGGAAAGAGCTTTGATATCCTGCTCTTTAATGGTTTCAACACTTCAAAATCCCCTTTAAGGTTTACTGTTGCATTATTTCCTGTCTTCAAATCAACACCTGACACAACTTTTGAGACCTTTGTCAGCAATACTAGTTTATTTTCAAACCTGATAACATCTCCCTGCCTGAATTTCGGGCCTTCATAGTAAAGATGTATCCTATACTTATCCTTGCTTGTCTGCCTATCCCTTGTATATATCTGCGCATTTACTTTTAATATTCCTCCAAATTTCCTATGAAGCTCATTTCCAAGATTCTGGAGTCTTTTCTTGTCAGAAAGCTGCAAGTCCATGCCGTTTTCCTGCGTCACTTCATCTGAGATATTGACATGATATTCCCTTAGGTACCTTTTCACATAACTTATTATTTCTTCAGATGCATTCCTTAGTTGCAGTACGCCTTCGTAATACTTGCCCTGCCTTTTGCAGTTATCGCAGTATGTAGATTCTATTGTGGAAGGGATAACAAAAATATCGTCTCCTGAAATAATCTCTATCTCCATCTCTTCTTTAAAACCATTCTTGAGTTCAGGGATAGTAAAATTTACCTCGTCAATCTTGTCTTTTATTGAATTGACTATTATCTTTTTGATGCCGGTCTCAAGCTTTCCGTTGTTCCAGATCCCCTTGTAAAAAAACCTCTGGCACATGCTGCATGTCTTAATGGTAATATCTTTAACGCTTATCTCTTTTCTTGGCCTGCAGTCCTTGCAGATGCCGTTACTCTTCTTTCCGCATCCGGGGCAAAATTCCATAAACGTTAGTAGAAAGAGGTTATTTAATAGGCTTTGCTTAATTCATTTTTATTTTGCACCCATAAGCTTAAATAACATTTATTCTTGCATTCTTTGAAATGCAAAAGCACAATCCAAAAAAGCCAAGGACGACATGGCAGAAGATCTGGTATTTCATATGGGATGATGACAGCATATGGAGCTGGCTTGCAAACATCGTGATAGCTTTTGTTCTTATCAAATATATACTGTATCCAGGCTTGGGACTGGTTTTTGGGACAACACATCCTGTTGTTGCTGTAGTCTCAGGGAGCATGGAACATAAGATGGTGCACCCATGCCTTGGCTATGAAAGGTATCCTGACGGAAGGCTTGTGTGCAAGGCATATGATCCAAACAGGTACCAGATATGCGGAAAAAGCTATGATGAAAAATCAAGGATCAACCTGGAGAAGTTCTGGGACACGTGCGGGGACTTTTATGGTCCATACAATATAACCGAAGAATCATTTGATGGTTTTTCGATGAAAAATGGATTCAATACAGGTGATATAATCGTTCTTTTTGGAAAAAAAGCAAAAGATATTGAAGTTGGAGATGTCATAGTTTTTAGGACCAACCAGAGGGACCCGATAATACACAGGATAATAAGAAAATGGGAAGAAAACGGAAAATATTATTTCCAGACAAAAGGGGACCATAATGAGAATTCATATGCATTCGAGACAGGAATTACAGAAGAGCAGCTTGTAGGAAAAGCAGTATTTAGGATTCCATTTTTAGGGAACATAAAGATATGGTTTGTTGACTTGCTGCATTTCCTGAAGCTTGATGCAGTATCGAGGTTATTCAATTGATGTTCTGCCCAAAGTGCGGCTCAATATTAGTCCCAAAAGAGGGAAGGGTATTATGCAGCTGCGGCTATGAAAAAAAAGCCGAGAAGATGGAAGTGAAAGAGAAGATAAATACAAAGGAAGTCAATGTAACTGAAGAAATCGAGATATATCCATTGGTAGATGAAGAATGCCCGCAGTGCGGACATGCAAAATCATATTTCTGGGAAGTGCAGACAAGGGCAAGTGATGAACCGGCAACGAAATTTTTCAAGTGCGAGAAGTGCAAGCACATATGGCGGGATTATAAGTAATAGTTTTCTGAAATTTTTCTTGCTAAAAAAATTTATATAGTAAATATGCGTTTCTATTTAATTGGGGGTGTTAGGTGAAATATCATATTTTATTAAGTATGATTGTTTTATTTATAGTATTATTTCCAATTCCTATACCTGCTGACAATACTTATAGAGACTACATATTCTCCCCAAAAGAATTGCATAGCGAAAACGTTCAAGCAAACAGCCAATTTTCAACAGATTTATTTACAGGAGCAGCGACTTATTCTTACCAATTTGATGTGCCTATAGGAACAAATTCTTTAACACCAACTATCAGTTTATCGTATAATAGTTTGTCTGTGAATAACAGGCCTACAATAGTTGGCTCAGGCTGGTCTTTATCTCAAAGTTACATTAAAAGAAAAACCAACTATACTTTTGCAAAAACTTCAGATGACGAATTTGAACTGGCATTAGACGGAACAACATATAATTTAGTTTATAACCCTTTTGACAAAAGATACCATACTGAATTAGAATCATTTTTCAACATAAAAAATATTTCAGGAGGGAACAACACAAACGGGATATATTGGATAGTAAAATTACCAAATGGAAAAACTTACAGGTTTGGGTATAACAATAATTCTGAAATGGTTTCAACAGAATTTGATTACACTTGGAAGTGGAGCCTTGATTTGGTAAATGACACAAATAATAATAAAATTTTTTATAGCTATTATGAAGACCTAAGTATTAATGATTCTTCTGCTGTATATCCGAAATTCATTGAATATAATAATGATAGGAGAAGAAAAATAATCTTTAATTACCAATCTTCTGATAGAAGCGATAAGTGGGAAGTGTATGAAGATGGAACTAAATTAAGAGAATCAAGAAAATTAACAAAAGTTGAAATTTTAGTAAATGGGTCATTAATATCCAAATATGTATTTAATTATAGTAATGAAATTCCAACGCATAGTTTAATTACAAGCATTCAGGAATTTGGTTCAGACAATATTACAGCTTTACCAGCGACAAAATTTGAATATTTTTCCCAAGGGAATGGATGGGAGAATGATACTTCATGGAATATGCCCTATGATAATTCTGTATGTGGGTTAGCATTTGCAGATGCCTACGAAGGGCAGGATGCAGGGCTAAGATTGATGGATGTAAATAGAGACGGATTAACAGATGCGGTTGTTGGATACGGAGATTGTTCGCCAAGCAGTATTAGGAAAACATTTATCAATGTTGGTGATGGCTGGGAATACAATTCAAGCTGGAATCTTCCTTATGACAGCAGTTCATGTGGTTTATTATTTACATGGTCTGGCTCTGATACAGGACTTAGAGCCACTGATGTGAACAACGATGGATTAACAGATTTAATGGTTGCTTATGGCGATGGATGTGGGCCAACAGACTCAGTTAGAAGAACTTTCATTAACAACGGAACTAATTGGGAATATAATAGTTCATGGAATATGCCATATGTGACATCTTCTTGCATGTATTTTACACTTGTAAACCCATCAAGAGACGAAGGAGTAAGGCTTGCCGATGTTAATTCAGATGGATATCCTGATTTACTTGTTGGATATGGCAGCGGTTGCACCAGTAGTTTACATAGGAAAACTTATATGAATAATAAGACAAGTTGGAAAAATGATTCCAATTGGAATATGCCATTTGATGTTAATTCTTGCGGGCTTATTTTTGCAGCAACAGGTGGAACATCACAAGGAACTATTCTTGTAGATGTTAATGGAGATAATTTGCAAGACATTGTTGTTGGGAAATCAAGTGGTTGTACAGATGGAGGTATGGTACGAAGAACTTTCATTAACAACGGTACAAATTGGGAATATGATAGCAAGTGGAATTTACCTTATAATAACTCAGTATGTGGTATAGCTATCACAACACAGGGCACTAATCCAGGTTGGGATAAAGGTACAAGATTTTCTGATGTTAATGGCGATGGTTTAATAGATATTCTTGTTGGATATGGTGCAGACTGTGACAGTAGTAGTCTAGTAAGAAAAACATTCCTGAATAATGGAAATGGCTGGAAATATAATAGTTCTTGGAATTTGCCTTATGATTCAGATTTTTGCGGGATGATATTTTCCTCTTCAACAGATGGTGGTTTTGATCAGGGTGTAAGACTTGAAGATATTAATGGAGATAACCTTCCAGATATTGTTGCAGGCAGGAATGGAGGCTGTAGCCAGGAGGATATTAAAAGTAAAACTTACATAAATAAAGCAAAAAAAGCTAGACTACTGAAAAAAATAACAAATAGCAATGGTGGAATTATTAATATAGATTATATGCAATCTACACTTCTTGATCCAGTAAATAAAACAGGTCATGGAAATATAGGATTTAATTTATGGGTTGTTAGCAATATTACTTTTGCAAATGGCATGATAATTAGCCAAAAAATTAATTCAACAGAAAAATATGATTACTCAAATGGTTTATATGATTATAAAACTAAAGAATTTAGAGGTTTTAAATATGTTAATTTAACTAAACCAGATGGCAGTTATATCCAGCATTTTTTTCATCAAGATATTGCAAAAAAAGGAAGAGAATACAAGGTAAATTATTTTGATAGCAATAATAAACTAATACAAAGAAAACTAAATGAGTGGATTTACTCAGATTTAAATGGTTATTTTAATGTAAATTTAAAAACACAATCTATGCAAACTTTTGAAGGGTTATCTACTAGTAAAATTAGCAATGTAACTTACTATTATGATAATTTTGGAAATCGTATTGCTATTATAAATAAAGGAGATACAAATATTAATGGTGATGAAGCCTACGAATATTTTGAATATCTAAATAATTCTGCAAAATGGATAGTAAATAAGCCGAAAATTCATAAGATTCTTGCATCAGACAATTCAACAAAATTAAGGGAAACAAAATATAGGTATGATAACCAAAGCTATGGAACTGCTCCAACAAAAGGATATTTGACAAGAGAAGAAAAATGGCTATATGGTGGAAACAATATAACGCAAAAATATGACTATGATACCTATGGAAATTTAATAAAATTTACAGATGCAAATGGAAACAAACTTCAATACCAATATGGAACAAGAGATACAACTTATACATATCCAGATAAAATAATAAACCTAAAAAACCACACAACAAATTATTATTATGATAAAAGTGGTAACATAGTTTCTATAATTGATTCAAATAAAGTAAACACAAGCTTTCAATATGATGTATTTGGAAGAAAAACAAAAGAAGTAATGCCTTATAATAACTTGACATATCCGACAACAGAAATATCTTACTATTTTGATGGAACAGCCCCTGAAAAGTTATTAATTAAAAAACTTGGAAAAGCACAGGATACTTTTGATACTTATATCTACTATGATGGGTTTGGAAATGAAATACAAACAAAAACAGAAGCTGAAAACTTAAGGCAGCTGGTAAGAACTAAATACATTGGAAAAAGCCAAAAAGTAGAATTTGAAAGTAATCCTTATTTTATAGCATTTAATGAAAATTACACAACTCCAAATACAACCGTAAAAGGGATAAATTATACTTATGATGGTTTAGGAAGAGTTAAAAAAATAAAAAACCCTGATGGAACACTAAAAACTTTTAACTATAGCATTTGGAATGTGACAACTTATGATGAAAACAGCAACAAAAAACAGGAAATTTTTGATGCATATGGAAACAAAATAAAAATATTTGAATTCAATGGCAATGGAATCTATAAGACTGAATACAAATACAATGCTTTAGGGAATTTAATCTTAATAAATGACAGTCAATCTAACCTTTTTAATTTTACATACGACACATTAGGAAGAAAAACAAAATTAAGTGACCCAGACTTAGGAATATGGACATATGAATACGATGCAAACGGGAACTTAATAAAGCAGACAGATGCAAACGGAAAAATTGTAACATTGCAGTACGATTCATTAAACAGGATAACAAAAAAGAACTCAACCGGAATATCAATAGTTTACGCATATGACACAGTTAAAAACGGCACATTAACAAAAGTAACAACAGCACTAGGAGACAAAACATTTACTTATGATAACAGATACAGGATAAAATCAATAAAAGACCAAAGATTTGGCTTAACTTTTACAAATAATTTTACATATGATTCAGCAGACAGAATAATAAACAGCATTTTAACAGATGGAACAACTGTAAATTATAATTATACTGATAGTGGAAACATTGAAAGCATAAGCAACGCACTAAAACAAAATACCTATAATGAATTAAACTTACCAAAAAGAAGGCAATACCTAAGCGGAATAGACACAAACTTCACATATAAAACAGACAACCTAAGATTGTCTGCAATAAAAACATCAAATGTCCAGAACTTCAAATACACCTATGACAATGTCGGAAATATACTGAAGATAAACGACACAGTAAACCTAAGAATCCAGGAGATGGGCTATGATGACATTTATAGGCTGACAAATGCTGACCTGACAAATTCATCTAGCCTACTATATTCTTTCAATTACACCTACAGCAGCATTGGAAATATTGAGGAGATTGAATCAATTGGCGGAAAATCAGTATACAGTTATGGAAATTCACCTATGCATTCTCCGGAAAGCATAACACAACAATGAAAAAATCAAAAACACTTGGACTATGGATTTTAACATTAATAGTGTTAAGTATATTTGTATCAGGAGAAAAAATAACATTGAATACACCGGAAACAGAAAACGCAGCAGATGCAATATTATATTCAGCAGCGCCTTCAACAAATTACGGAAATGTCGGATTCATGCATGTAGCAGCAGTGGGAAGAGTCATAGTATTAAGGTGGAACATAAGCCAATTATACAATGATTCAGCAGAAAACATACAGGATGCAGTACTAGGACTGTACATGAGCGAAGACAGTTTAGCATCTGGCGAATCAATAAGTGTAGGAACGCATCATCTATATGACACATATAACTGGACAGAAGATGCAGTAACCTGGAACACAAGACCAGGGATGAGTAATTATAACAACACAATAGAATCATCTCAGATATTCAGTTACCTTCCAACAGCAGGGTATTACACATGGAATGTAACAAAGATGCTAAAAACCCAGTTTTTGGATAATGTTGAAATCCTAAATATTTATATCAATGCATCCCCTGTAAGCGGTTCACCGGGATTATACAGTTATTTAAGTTTTGGAACAAAAGAAAGTTCTGAGGAATTTCGGCCATACATGAATATAACCTACACAATAAATAATGGATCAATTCCACCAAGTGTTTCAATTACAAGCTTTACAAACACAACTCAGACAAACCAGACAATAACCTTTGGTTGGTCATGCACAGGAAATTGCACAAGGCATGAACTATTCTGCAGTTCAGTATTAAGATATAATGGCACAGCAACAACATATCAGGTAACAGGCTTAACACCAAACACAGGATATTTCTGTGAAATATATTCAAGATACAATTCAACAATCTATGACAATGCAAATGGAACATATTACACAAAAAGCAATACTCAATCAGGAAGCGGAAGCTACTCCATAACTTTAGTCCATGTTTCCCCAAGCAACACAGCGAATGACACAAATACAAACTGGACAGGAACAGCAACAATATCAGGAAGCAACCATAAATATAACACAACATGGTACAATACATCAGGCAAGGAACCAGTACTAGTAATGGATTTCAACATACAGAATGCAAAAGACAATAGCGGTTATATGAACAATGGAACAGTAACAGGCGCAACATACAGAAGCACAGGAGGAAATGACGGGTCAGGGGCGTATAATTATACAAGTTCAAGCACATATATTACTATTGCAGATGATATCAGCCTTGATTTATCAGATGATTTCACAGTAGAACTATGGTTCAAGGCAGCAGGGACAGGATTTAGAAATCTTTTAAGCAAGGATAATTCAGGTTCAGAACAAAATTTAAATTATTTTCTTGGAGTCAATGATGACCATAATGTCTGGGCGATGATTGGTGATGGAAGCACATTTGACGTGATAGTTGATACAGTTTCTGTGAATGATAATGCATTTCATCATGCAGTATTAAGACATAAAAATGGAAATATGTCTCTATACGTTGATGGAGTGAGGCATTCTGCTTCACAGACTGTAACAACACCTTATACCAATGCAGCTCCCTTACTTATTGGGAAATGGGGAGGAGCAGGATTCAATGGAATAATTGATTCAGTAAAAATCTATAATTATGCATTATCAGATAAGCAGGTAAACAACAATTACAATAAAAATCAGAAATTATCTTATTTAGAAACTGAGAATGGAGAATCATGGAATTATAATATAGTTGCTTCTAATGGCTCAACTTATGCCAAATCAAGCTATAAATTTTTAATACAAGGCAATCAGACAGAAAATGGAAACATATCTTTAATTTATGACAGTGCAGGCAATTTAATACAGGATAATGAACATTACTATGAATATAACCCATTTAACCAACTTTACCAAGTTAGAGAGGAAGATTCAAACGGAAGAATAGTTGAAAGATATTATTATGATGAGAACGGTCAGAGAGCTGTAAAGGTGCACTATTTTGTAGGAGGGACGAATGAGACCACTTATTACATCGGAAAGGATTTTTTAAGGGTTGTGAATGCTTCTGGAAGCTTTGATACAGTGTATTACTTTGATTCCAAGAATTTAGTTGCTGAAAAGAAGCCCAATGGGCAGTTTATTTATTATCATCCAGACCACTTAGGGTCGAGTTCTTTGATTACTAACTCTTCGGGTGGTGTGGTTGAGAAGACGACATATGAACCATACGGAAGTGTGTTTAGTGGAGGTACTAGGTCGAGATACGATTATACCGGAAAAGAAAGCGACCAGACAGGATTGCAGTATTATGGGGCTAGATATAGAAACCCAGATATTATTGTTTGGACTCAGCCAGACTCAAATATACCTAATATCTATAATCCTCAGGCATTGAACAGATACTCATATGTATATAACAACCCGTATAAATATACTGATCCAGATGGGCATAATCCATTACTTTATGTTCCAGGTGTACTTTTTGGTGCAGTGTTATTAGGCCCCACAGGGGCTGCATTCTTTGCTGGGCAAGAATATTATTCTCAAAGTAATGAACTTGTTGAAACTCAAGGAGTATCTAGGTCGGAAGCTAGACAAATAATATTGAATGACCCTAATAGACAAGCAAAGATAGATACTGCTGCAGGAGAGGGTTTCAAATATGGGGTTGGACAAGGAATTTTGGAAGCTGGAGTTAGCCAACTTGGAATAGCGCTAGATTCATCAAAATCTTTGGATAAATCAAATTTTCAGAAAACATACCAAACCTATATTAAAGAAAATGCAGATGGTGAGACCTATGTTGGGAGAACAAGCGGAACAGGAACTCCCTTAGAAAATGTAAAAAATAGAGATTATGGTCACCATATGAACCAAGAAGGATTCGGTCCAGCCATACTTGTAGATTCTTCTTCAAATCGGGTCGCTATACGAGGCCAAGAACAAATTCTTATTGATATTTATGGAGGAGCTAAATTTGTTGGTGGAAGCTCTGGAAATAGAATCAATGCAATAAGTCCAGATAACGTTAATAAGATGATGTATATTGAAGAGGCTATGAAAGAATTTTGGAAGCAAAATGACTAAATTTAATCAAAAAAGAACTATTGGAAGTGTTTTCAAAGTAAATTTAGGGGATGGATATCATTCATACGGACAAGTCCTAAATATTGAGGTTGAAGCCTTTTTTAATATTAGAACAAAAGAAGAACTGAAACTTGAGGAAATAATTAACAAGGAGATATTATTTATTATCAGCGTTCATAAACATGCTTTTAATGATGGAAGATGGAAAATTATCGGGAAAGGGCAAGTAAAGGAAAATTTGAAAAAATCCCCACCTTTTTTTCTTCAGCATCCACTTGACAAAAATAAAATGCAAATATATGAAGATGGGGCATTTAGACCAGCTTTAAAAAAAGAAATTAAATGTCTTGAACGTTTGGCAGTTTGGGATGCAAATCATGTTGAAGACAGATTGAGAGACCATTTTGCAGGTAAGGAGAATATTTGGCTAAATCAACTTAAATTCAAAGAATAAACATGATTCAAAATAATAAATATGATAAATCTGCATTTAAGCTAAAAGATTTCTTTAAACCAAAGAATAACCTTCAGAGATATGCAATATTCGTGTTAATATTAGGCGTTTTAGGAGGAGCACTTGGTGGGTTGTGTTCAGCATCTGCAGCGTTTTATATTTACGAAGTCTCTCGAAACGACAAAAATTCACATACAAAGAAAATAATCCTAAGTTTATTGGCTACACTTGCTGGAATATTAGCCTATTTTATTTTAGGCATAATCCTGCTTTTAATATTTAAGTAGTTCCTCCCACATCCGCAAAGTCTTCTGGTCTCTTAAGATGTATGCTTTGCGGACTAATTATCTTTTTATAACTTCAACCCCACTTAAACCTAACGAAATGTTTATTATACAGTCTCTCTTAACAGGCAAGTAAAGGTGATTGATTTATGACATTTAGTGAACAATTGGAAAAATTAAAGGAAAACTGGCTGATGATTGCGCTTTTGGCTGTTTTTTTATTTATAACAATGGCAATGCCAAGGATTCAGACAACAATGTATGATTCTTACGCAGGAGCAAGCGAAGGGATGTATAAGTCTATAGGGTATGACGGAGCACAGAGAAATTATTACCCTCCAATATATGATAACAGGGATTTTGCGCCTGATGAGGAAGAAAGGAAGATAATGAAGACAGTCTCTATGTCTACAGAAATAAAAAGAGGCTCTTTTAATGATGAAGAATTGAAATTAAAAGGAATCATCTCTTCAAGCAAGTCATACCTTCTTTCTGAAAACCAGAATACTTATGGGGAAAAATGGAGAAGCTATAAGGCAGGACAGTACACAATAAAGGTACCTGCTGATAAGGTTGATAGTGTATTAAGCCAGCTTAAATCCATTGGAGAAACAAAATCCTATGTTGAGAACAAGGATGACATAACAGGCCAATACAAGAACCTAGTACTAGAGCTGGAATCAGAAAAATTAAGGCTTGCAAGATACCAGGAGATGTTTGATGAAGCAACTCTTGTAGCTGACAAGATAACCTTGAATGACAGGATGTTTGACCAGGAAAGAACGATAAAATACATGGAAGAGCAGATAAAGAACATGGATAAGACAGTTGACTATTCAACAGTATACTTTTCAATGAATGAGAAGCAGTCAGAATATATCAATGTGGCTTTTGTAAAGTTCTCAGAACTTATAAGGAACATGGTGAACAGCTTCAATTCGCTGGTATCGCTTGTCTTTGTGATAGTTCCATGGGCACTAGCATTCTGGCTTGTGAGCTTTGTCCTTAGGTTCTTTAGGAAGGACAAAAAGAAATAGTTTTTTCTTATTTTTCTTATTTTTCCTATTTTGTTTTATTTTTCAGTCAATATTTATATATAACTTCAATATAATTCTCAATATTGTTAACTATTTTGAAGTGATAATATGCCAACAAAAGTTACAATCTCTCCACATGACCAGAAACGGATAAAAGAAGCCTGCAAAAAAAGTGGCAAAGATCCGGAAAAAATGACTTCTACTGCAAATAGCATATTTACAAGAAATGCAAACAATGGCAAATCTACACGGATGGATGTTACAAAAGGAGGGACAATATCTTTCAGTACAGATGATGCGCCAGTAAACAATACAGCATGCGCTGCAAATTCATTAAGCATACTTTTCAGGGGCTGGCTTTGGAATGGCTACTCTATGGAGGAGGCTTATGCTTCTATCAGAGGTGTTGCATATTACCTTAATGTGTCAATGGAATCAGAGGCAATAAAGCTTTTTGGAGGGATAAACCAGGTAGGAATCAATCTTAGATACCTTTCAAGAAAGCAGCACGATGATTCAAAAGGGCTGACTGACTTGCTTGATGATTTTTATGTTCACACAATAATACCTGAAGTATACAATGCAACTTTTCTTGGAAAAATGTATCTTAGGGTATTGACATCTTATCTTGGTGCAGGATTCCTGGATGGCGCACATGAGGAAACAAGACAATACTGGATTCATAAATATGAATCATGCAGCTTACTTTTGGATTATGTAAAACAGCTTTTTTTGGAATCAGATTCCAATAGGCAAAATCCCTCCATACAAAGAGGATTAAGGGCGCTTGATATGGAAGAATTAGAGATGGCACTAAATAAAAAAAGGCTCTCACCGGAGAAGGGCATAGGTCTCATGATATATAATCTAGGCTTTAAGGTTGGCGGATATATCCAGGGGAAGCTTAATCTTTCTACTGAAAAAAAAGCATCAGCAAAAATGAGGGAGGAACTAGGTTTAGGAAATCAATCTTTTTCAGGTTATATAGATTACCAAAACGTTACTATTGCACCAGATGTAGTATGGATGGGATATTCCATTATGACAGAGGAACTACCTGCGCAGGAATCTTTCCATGTTTTGCTTCCTGAACATTCCTATACCTAATATTCAAAAAAAGATGCAAAAAAGAAATAGTTTTTTATTCTAATCTTTCTTTTTTTATTTTCATGAAAATTGACATGCATTATCATACTGATCATTCTGACGGCGCTGCAACAGTCTCTGAGACTTTGGAAAAAATGAGGGAACTGAAAATCGGGGTTGCGATAACTGACCATAATGAAATATCAGGGAGCCTGGAAGCAATTGAGAAGAAAAGAAAAGATGATATAATCATCCCTGGGATTGAAGCAAGATCCTCTGAAGGCGTCGATGTCCTGTTCTATTTTTATGAAACAGATGAGCTGAAAAAATTCTTTGAAAAAGAGATCCTTCCGTTCAGGAAAATGAAATTCTACAAAAGAAGCACGACAACCAGAAAACTCGAAACATTCTTAGAACTGAAAGATAAATATGCGTGCATCGCTGTCATTCCTCATCCTTTTGGCTATTCAATGAGAACAGGAAAAAATGATGTGTTCGAAAAAAATGAAAAAAGCTTAGAAAAATTTGAGATATTTGAATGGGTAAATGGCGGGACAGACAAAAAGAACAATCTTAGAGCGCAGGAATACATAAAGAAAAACAAAAAGAAATTTACCGCAGGAAGCGATGGCCATTCAATCCATAGGCTAGGGAAAGTATTGACAACAAGCAGTGCAAAAAATACAAAAGAATTCCTGGATAATATAAAAGAAGGAAAAGTCTCAGTAACAGGAGATGGCTTCAGCAAATTCAAGGAGTATTACTTATGGATGAGAAACAAGATTGGGATTTAGTAAAAAAATACATGAACAATGGTTCATTAAAAATTATAGTGAAACCCAGTTCCCCAAAAAACAAGATAATAGGCTATGATGAATCAAGAAAATCATTAAGGGTTGAAATCAAAGCACAGCCTGAAGATAATAAGGCAAATATCGATATAATAAAATTCTTCTCAAAATTATCCAAGAAAAATGTGAGGATAATTTCTGGCATGACAAGCAAGAACAAGATATTAAAGTTTGAGTGAACTGCTCTATCTTTTCTAGCCTTATAATAATAACCATTTTCCTGAGTTTTAAAAAGATTAATAAAGCACAATATGTTTTTTTTAAGCATGGGCCTACTGCTTATATTCATCATTCTTGTGGTTTCTTCACTTATGATCTGGAAGGGCTCTGACTGGGTCACTGATTCATTGATTCCAGTAGCAAAAAAACTTGGGACAAGCTATATTGCTGTAACGACTCTTTTAGTATCTTTCACATTAAGCGTACCTGAGATTTTCAGTGCGGTATATTCCTACCTTTCAGGCCACCTTGAAATCGGGCTTGGGGTAATTGTAGGTTCAGTTGTGATAAATATCGGGCTTACTGTCGGGCTTAGCGCAGCAATAAAACCTCTTGTCATAGATAAATTCGTAGTCATCAGGGACGGGTTTTTCCTTATCACAATCGCACTTATTGTGATGGTATTTGGCTCAGACCTCACTTACCAGAGAAGCGAAGGCATAGTCCTCCTTCTTTTGTTCATCCCATATTTCCTTAATGTATGGTTCATGGAAAGGGCAAGAACTGAAAAGATGAAAGAGGAAAAAGTCCTCGAGATTGAGGAAAACCTTCAAAGAATAGGAGAACAGGGAAAAAAATTCCTGAAATTAAAGCCTAGCCTGTTTGCATTTCTTTTAGGAGAGGCACTGCTATTTTTAGGCTCATATCTTTTTTCATCATCGCTGATAAATTTAAGTGAGATAATCAACCTTCCGGACATGCTTATAGGGGTAGTCATTGGAGCTATAGGAACAGAGATACCAAACATTGCAGCAGCAGTCCAGGGAACGATGAAAGGCTATAAGGACGTAGCGCTTACAGAGACCTTTGGCTCAAACATTTTTACACTGCTTATAACTTTAGGGATATTCATAATTCTCAGTCCTTTTACAATCCCTCCTAAAATATTCTACTTTGACATGGTGTGGATGATTGCAATCCATGTCCTTATGATACTATTCATATTCAAGGGATATAAGTTCAAGGAAGAAAGCATCACAAGGATGGAAGGATTCATACTTGTCGGATTCTGGATTTGCCTAGTCTTTGCAAATTACTTTTTTTTCAACTGAAAATTAGCTGAAAAAAGATAGTTTTTTTAACCTAAATTCTTACCTAATATTCTATGGCAGCAAAAAAGCGTGAAAACTATATCTCCTGGGATGAATATTTCATGGGTGTATCATTGATTTCTGCAGAAAGAAGCAAGGATCCAAATACACAGGTCGGGGCGTGCATTGTAAATGATAAAAAAAGGATTATAGGGATAGGATATAATGGATTTCCCAAAGGATGCTCAGATGATGCGTTGCCGTGGGATAGGGAAGGTAAAAGCCCAAATGATACAAAATACCCATATATTGTCCATGCAGAAGCAAATGCAATACTCAATTCAACAAAGGAGCTTGAGAATGCGACAATATATGTTGCCTTGTTCCCATGCAATGAATGCACAAAGCTGATAATACAATCAGGCATAAAAGACATAGTATTCTTAAGCGACAAGTATGCAGAGACAGATTCTGTTAAGGCATCAAAAAGGATGCTCGATATGGCAAAAGTGAAATACAGAAGGCTTGAGACAAAAAGGGATTCGATAACTTTGAACTTTGTGCCTCAGAAATAAAACAAAAGAATTATTCTTTTTCAATTAACCACTCAAGGAATGTATCAACATGCTCCTCTAAATCATGCAGGTTATAGATGTTCCTTAGTGTAAAATCAGCCATGGCGATAGGACCTCCCTTATTGAGGTTTTCAACTTCGCTTCTGTCCCTTGACTGTGCTTGTTCCCTTGTCAGTCCTCTAATCTCTCTTTCAGTAAGCCTTTCATACCTTGTTTCAGGAGGGGAATAGATTGCCAGAGTGACCATTTTTGGGAATTCTTTTCGTAAAAAAAGATATTCTTCCCAGCTATATAATCCGTCTATCACAGTATCTTTCTTCTGCAGCGACAACTTTATTTTTTCCAGGTTTAATTTTGCATACGCTTCCATGCCATGCTCTTTCCTGACATTTTCCCGAAACTTCTTTTCATTCTCTTCAGTCAACGCAAGACCCTGCTTTTTCAATATTTCATCGGTTATATCACCAAACCTTATGACACTAAAACCCCTTCCTGAAAGTATCTTTGCTGTTTCTGTCTTCCCGCTTCCTGTCATTCCCACAATTGCAATCAATTTCATAGGATATCAGATAGTTTTTGGTTTTAAAAATCTTTGTAAAACCAGGATAACATTTTTAAAAAGCTTCAGCTTATTTCATTTTAATGCTCAGCATAATAATACCTGCATATAATGAGGAAAAATACCTTCCAGTACTTCTTAAGTCTATAAGATTGCAGTCCTATTATGACTATGAAGTTATTGTTGCGGATGCAGATTCAAAAGACAGCACAAAAAAGATTGCGCTTTCATATGGCTGCAGGGTTGTAAAAGGAGGTCTTCCAGCTGTAGGAAGGAATAATGGCGCTAAAGTTGCAAAAGGGGATATGTTCCTTTTTCTGGATTCAGATGTAAAGCTTCCAAAAAATTTTATCAGGGATGCAATATCAAAAGTTGATGACAGGCTGATTGACCTGGCAACATTCAGGATGAAGCCAATGTCAAACCTGCAACTTGATAAGACCATACATGATGCAGCAAATGTTCTTTTAAGATTTTCAGCATACCTAAAAGACCCCCATGCACCAGGCTTTTGCATACTTATCTCAAAAAGGCTTTTTAATAGGATAAATGGGTTCAATGAGAACCTTAAGCTGGCAGAGGACCATGACCTTGTCAAAAGGGCAGGAAAGTTCAGGAAAATGGAATTTTTTGAAAACCCATTTTTTTATGTGAATATAAGAAGGCTCAGGAAAGAGGGCAGGCTCAATTACGCAGGGAAAGTTGTTTTTTCAGAGATATACAGGGTTTTCAAAGGAGAGATAAAAAACGATATAATGGAATATGAATTCGGGGAATTCACAAAAAAAGGCGGAAGCAGGAAACTTAGGGAATTTGAATCTAACCTATTCAAGCTTGAGAGAAAAATAGCGCATGAATTAAAGAAACTAAAGTAAACTATATATTATTCTACTCCTGGATTGTTTTTATCAGCTCTACTTTAAAATTCCTTCCAAACTTTTCTCTCACTATTATCTTCTTGTATTCAAGGTTGCTTAGCACAGCAGAAACTTTTGACTTTGACCAGTTAAGCTTTTGGACAATCTCTTTTTGCGACATCTTCATCTTATTTTCCTTTAGAATATTTATTACAGCTTTTTCATCAGGGTTCAGAAGTGAGGAAGGTATGACTTCAGATATTTTTGGGGAATGGAACTTCTTATCCAGCAGCCTTCCAAAAAATACACCGGTTATAAGGAAGATAAATGCTATCATCCACACAGCAGGCTCTTCAAGCTCGCTTTTTATCTCAGTAATCCCCAGGTTAGCATGCTCGTGCTCAAAAAACCTGATGAAATATCTTTTTGGAAGAATCGGGGCTTCTTCATGCCAGGATATTATGATATTTTTCCCATCGCTGCTTATTTCGGACACAGGAACAATTGCAGGATCAATCTCATTTGCCTTTATCATATAGCCTGCAGGAATAAGGACATCATAATTTAGCATATTAGGGTTTTTTGGGAAATTCAAAGTCCTTGAAAAAACCAGCTCATTAAAGTTCCGTTTGACAATCTCATTTACCTTAAAAGAAATTTCAAACCTGCATTCATTGCAGGAAAGAGGCACAAGTATGCTGCCATTTTTAGTATCAATATTTTTTCCATTTAGTCTAGCTTCATCTGCAAACTGCGGAAGCGTAAAAAGAAACGAGCTCTTGGAATTATTTTTTAATGAAACCTGGATGATTTCGCTTATGGACTTATCATTGTTTATTATGTCCCTGATTGAAATCTCGCTTATCTCATAAGACTGTGCAATAGGCACAATCAATGCAAACATTACGAACAATGGCAAAAAGCAATATAGTTTTTTCATTTTTTTCACATTTAGTTCTAAACCTTCTACTCTTTTGAATGGAGACTTTCAGGCTTTATAACCTTTTTGATTTATCCATTGTTCTGATGCTTTACAGAGATTCTTTATATAGGATCAAGAAAATCCATTCTAACCAGAAATGGAGGCAATGAAACATGAATAAGAAAAATAAGATTATTGCAGCATTACTCTTGCTTTTAGTATTGGCTTCTTTTTTTAGCTTTGCAGCTGCTGAAACAGAAAATGAAGACGAAGATGATGATGACAATTGGGATCTAAGCGATGATTTTGAAGATGAGGATGAAGATGATGAAGATGACGACCAATATGAAAATGCTCAGGCTTTAAATCAGGATGAAGAGACAACATATATAGACGAAGTTGAAGTTCAGGATTGCGAGGAACTATTGGATGATTATACAAAAGAAGTAATTAACCTTTATAATGAGCAGCAGAAAGTTCTTGACCTGAGCAACAAAAAGATTGCAGAATTAAAAGCTGAAAACTCAGCCTTGAAATCCAGGATTACTCAGTTTGAAACAGCGCTTTTGCCAACAGATAGCATATTAGATGACGATTCAGATGGGGTTTCAAATGAGCTAGACCAATATCCAGGAGAAGATGATTCAAGATATTCAGACAGTGATTCAGATGGAATGATGGATTTTGAAGACAAATATCCAGGTCAGAATGATTTTGATTATGTTGACGAGGATAATGACGGCATAAAAGACAGTATCGATAGCGATACTGGAAAGAATACAGACAAGGACCATGACGGTATTGATGACAGCGAAGACAATAAGGATAATAGGCCGGTTTATGTAAAAATGTTTGAATGGATTGGCATAAAATAAATAAACACATGTGTTAATTAATTAAATGGAGGAATAAGAATGAGCATAAAAATAATCTATGATAAAAAGGGATGCATAGGCGCCGGAGAATGCGAGGTTCTTTCAAAAGAATTCTGGAAAGTTGACAGCAGCGGAAAGGCTGTCCTGAAAGGAGCGGCACTAAATGAAAAAACAGGAAAATATGAGCTTGTCCTTGATGATTCATCAAAAAAGCTACAGGATCAGGTCTGCGGAAGCTGTCCTGTCGGCTGCATAAAGATAGAGAAGGCATGAACAAGATGAAATGCACTTTAGTTAAGTCATTAATTATTACAGAAGAGGTCAGGAGCTTTTATCTTAGGCTTGATGAGCCTTTTACTTTTGTTCCTGGCCAGTATGTGATGATCTCATTTACAGATAATGATGTAAAAAGGGCATTTTCCATAGTTGATTATGACATTAAATCCAGAGAGTTGTGCCTGCTGATAAAAATCAACGGTGAACTGACAAAAAAGCTTTTCTCATCATCAATAGGGACAGAAATGAATCTTTTTGGACCTTACGGGAGATTCACGCTTCCAAAAGAAAACTTGCCTGTCATATTTATAGGAGGGGGAATCGGAATAACTCCACTGTACAATATGATGAAGAATGCAAAAGGAAGAAAGATGTGCCTTTACTACAGCTCAAGAACAAGGGAAGAGGTTCTTTTGCATAAAGAGCTAAAAACATTTGATACAAAATTTTTCCTTACTAGGCAAAAGTCAGATGGATTTAGGGAAGGAAGGATAAGCGCCAAGATAATAAAGGAAGAGCAGAAGGATTTTTTAAAAAGCATTTTTTTCATCTGCGGTCCAGAAGAGATGATACAGGACATGAGAAAACAGCTTATCCTTGAAGGGATAAGTGAAGAAAATATCAGGAGCGAAAGTTTCAGCTAAAAAAAGACAAATGGCAAAAATTAATTTATTCGGTGGATATGCAGACATAATAATTTATGATATAGATCCAAACATCCAGGAGATGCTGCTTGAAGACATTACTAAAAAGGCAAAATCCCTTGAAAAAATATTCAATTTTTATGACAGGCAAAGCGAGCTTTCAATATTGAATTCAAAAAGGAAAATCAAAGCATCTGCGCACCTGGTAGAAGTGATGAAAAAATCAATAGCTTACTCAGTTATGACTAAAGGCAGTTACGATGTGACGAAAGGAAAGCAGATAACAGCACGCAAAAATGGGGAAAAAATACCAGAACTATCCTGCTCATTTAAAGACATAAAAATAACAGGGAACATGATTGAACTTTTGCATGATGACATCCTAATAGACCTTGGAAGCATAGCAAAGGGATACATCACAGACAGATTAGCTGAATACATGAAAGAGATTGGAATAGAATCTGCATATATGGATTCCAGGGGAGACCTGATCATATTCGGGGAGCATTCAGAAATAGTTGATATCCAGCACCCAAGGAACAAAAGAAGCACTATAGGATCTTTCATACTAAAGGATTGCGCTGTCGCGACCTCAGGCGACTATATGCAGCACAACAAGACATTTTCAGAAAACCACATCCTTGGCTCAAAAGACATAATCTCTGCAACAGTAATCTCAGGTTCGCTTGCAGAAGCAGATGCACTGGCTACATGCGCCATTGTATTAGGTACAAGTGAAGCGCCTAATTTTTTAATGAAAAACAATGCGAAAGCGTTTTTAATCGATAAAGACATGAATAAAACAGCAGTAAACAGCAGTGAGGAAGAATGGACAAAAAATTGATCGTGCTTACAATAATTACTATACCTGTTTATTTAGCACTCTCTTTCAATATAAGGGAGCAGGAGCTAATCTGGCAGCTGACAAGGATATTCGGACTACTTTCTTTTATAGCTCTTTTTATCACAGTAATGCTTGGGGAGGTAAGGCTGATATCAAAAAACAAGGCAGATTTTACCATATTTAAGTATCATACGCCTATAGCCATTTTTTCCACGTTCCTTGTATTCATCCATTTTCTGTCAGCAGTGATGGACAAGTATAAATGGGGGAAATACCTAAGCTTTACAGATTTCCTAGGCTTTAATTTCTCAGATAAATGGATGGTGCTCCTTTCACTAGGTACACTTGCATTTTACCTTATGTTAATAATAGGCATGACTTCTGCAAAAAAAAGCATTCAGCTTCTTGGATTTAAAAAATGGAAGCTTGTGCATTTCTTCAGCTACCTGGCTTTTACAATAGCTTACATACACAGCATGAACCTTGGGACCGACCTGAAAACCTCAGTCCTTAGCACATTCCTCTCCCCATTATTTTTCTTATGCTACATCTCTTTCATCTCCATAATGATCGTCAGGATCATAGGTGTAGGGTTCTATTCTGACCAGCTTGAAGTAAATATAACAGTGCTTTTCCTGATAATCCTCCTTTGCGGAAGCATATTTTTAGTCAATAGCGCATCAAAGACAGATGAGAAAATAATCTTATTAGAAAAAAAAGCGGCTAATGAAGAAACTTCAATAGTGTTCTACACTTCTGCCATAATGAACATGACAGCAGGAAACAATGCTATAAAGAAAGAAATAGGTGATATAAAAAATGGGTAAGATATTCAAGATAATAATTGCAGGCGGGATTTTTTCAATGATAATTATGTATATGGTTTTCGGGCTGTATTTAAACTGGAAAAATGAGGAAAAAATACAGGCAATTGAAGCGCAGCTTATTTCAAAGCAGAGGAAAAAAGATGAGCTGTACCTTGAATTGAAAAATGCAGAATATGTAAGAAAAAGCCTGCTAACTGAGCTTGCCCTTGAAAAAGAAAAAAAACGGCAAAGAGAGCTCATAAAAGAGCTTATGGCAATAGAGGCAGGCACTTCTGCAGATGCTGCAATAGTTTCCGCTTCAAAGCCATTGCCTACAATCTCAGGAACAAAAACTACAACAACAAAAACAACTACAACAACTAAGCCTACAACAACAACCCCTAAAAAAAAGACAAGGGCTTCATAGAACTTTTATTTTTTTATCTTAATTTAATATTAAACAGAAATCTTATATAACCTCTAATTTTATCAAGTTAAAATGAAAGAGAACCTAAAAGAGATTGCAGACGAGCTTGAAGAGGATATTAAAGAAGAAAGCAGGCTTATGCAGGTTTTCAAGAGGAGCTATGTCATAGTCATATCCTTGATCCTTGTTTTCCTGCTTTTGGCAAATACCAATATGGGATATCATCTTGTCTCATTGTTTTCAGGAAGGATTGTAAGCAGCTCAATGAATCCAGATTACACATTTGACTTGAAGCTTGGAGGAAAAGCATATTTTGAAAAGGAAACTTATGCAGAACTGCTTCAGATGTATAAAGAAAACCAGAAACACGAGTTCAAGGCATGCCTGCTTGGAAAAAAAGAAGGAAAGGATTATTTTATCACAGGATTATATGTCCCGCGGATATATAATCAGGAAGTCTATTCAGTCACATCAGAGATGTGCAATGCAGATACGATCATCTCGCTTCACAGCCATCCTCCTCTAAGGTGCATCTTTTCAGAGCAGGACATCATAAGCTATAACAGGTTCAAGGAAAGAAACAAGAATGGGATAATAGGACTTATGTGCGGTGAAGAAAGGATAAGCTTTTTTGGATATGAGAATGTATGATTTTTTCTAGGAGAGATCAGGCTTTGATGCTTTTTGACTTCATCTCTTCTTCAAGCTTTTTTGGAAAGCCCGGTCGGCATTGGCAATTATTATTATGTTCCATATGCCATTTAAGCCTTTCCTCAAAGCTTGGATTTTTTGGCATTTTATTCTTCAGGTGCCATTCCTTGTTTATTGACATTCTCTAAATATTATGCTGAAATTATCATTTAACCTGCTTCAGGAATTTCTTGATAACTGCTGCAGAATTTTTTAACTGCTTTTGTTCTTTCTTATCTAGCCTTATCTTTATCTGCTCTTTTATCCCGCCTTTTGAAATCACGCATGGTATGCTTAGGCACACATTGTTTATTCCGTAATAATCAGAGACCAATGATGAGACAGGATAGACCTTATGCTGGTCTGTAATTATTGTCCTTACAATATCCCTTACGACCAAGCCAATGGCATAATATGTTGCGCCTTTTGTATGGATGACTTCATATGCAGCATTTTTGGTCTTATCAAACATCACATCAAGTTTCTTCTTGTCATATTTCTTGAAATCCTTCAAAGCAATCCCTGCAATATTGGCTGAGCTCCAGACAGGGAATTCAGAATCTCCGTGCTCTCCTAAAATGTAGGCATGCACGCTTGTCGGGTTGATGTCATAATAATCTCCTAACAAATTCCTGAATCTTGCAGTATCGAGTGTAGTTCCGGTACCAAAGACCCTGTGTTTTGGGAATTTTGACCATTTCATTGCAACATATGTCATTATATCCAATGGGTTTGAGACCATAAGGATTATCCCATCTTTATTGTATTTGATAACCTCTGAAATTATGCCTTTCATTATTCCTGCATTTTTTTTTGTCAGATCTAATCTTGTCTCTCCTGGCTTTTGAGCTGCACCTGCAGTAATAATTATTATTTCAGCACCTTTGCAAAGCGAGTATGAATCTCCATAAGTGATTTTTGTTCTTGGAGTGAACAGGTTTCCATGGATGAGATCAAGGGCTTCGCCTTTTGCTTTCTCCTTATTCACATCAATCAACGTTATCTCAGAAGCAGCCCCGTCAATGAAGAGGGCATAAGCTGAAGTAGCACCTACAAAACCTGAACCGATTATTGCAACCTTACACATGAATTACCACCTTTTTAGTTTCTTTTTTAAGGAAGCTGAGGTTTAAAAAGATTGTGATAGGGTCACTTGCTCATTAGTTTAGGCATCAGTTCATAGAGCATATCGGATGCAGTTTCAGCCTTGTTGTGGTAACCTAATGAATAGGCAAAATTTCTCAGGTACTTTAAGTCTGCAGCAGCAGCATCTGCCTTGTTCCTGAAAGGCTGCATAGCATGGTTAACAAGCCCGAAACTGAAACCTTTCCTTAGTTCAAACCGTCTTGCAGATTCATTATCAACATAAATGTTCTTGCCAGTTTCAGTCTTTATCCTATCACTAAATCCAGTAAGAAGGTGATATGCAAAATATATATGAGATAGTGCAGTATAGTTTGGGTCGCAGGCAGATATGCTGTAATCCCTAGTATCCATCTTGCACTCAGCATAAACTTCATTATATATGCAAAACAGCTCTTCTATCAAACCAGAGAAATTTTTCATATCTGAAAAACTGATGCCACTAAGCTTAGTAACTAGGTCTGACCATTTGCTTTCTACTTTCTGAGCTTTTAGCCTCTGCACCAATGTCATTTCCTGCATGTTGGCCTCCAGGAGAATCATTTTATATTTAAGGATTTGCACTAATTAATAATGATGTCAAATAGTCATATTAACAATTGTTAATAGCGAAATATATAAATGCTAAAACCCATGAAAGTAAGAAAAGGGTGGATTAGTGGAGAATTTATTTAAGATAACAAAAAAAAATTTTGAAAGCTTCTTAATAAAGCTGAAATCAAAGGCTGAATTATATGCTCCTGTAAGGACAGATGCATTAAGGTTTGAGAAGATAGAAGATGTCAAGAAAATCAATCTTGAGACTCTTCCTGATTTTCCGTTGAAGGAGTTTTTTTTCAGGAGCAGGGAGAAACTGTTTTCTTTTAATGGCAATGAGATAAAAGCTGACATTACAGAAGAGCAGAAGAGGATCTTTTTTGGAGTGAGAAGATGTGATTTAAATGCTGTTGCGCACCAGGATTTCATATTCATGGAAAAGTACCATGATCCGTACTATACAGCACAGAGGAAAAATTCAATCCTTATAGGATATCATTGTAACGTTGCGCCGACAAAATACTGCTTCTGCGGCTCAATGGATCTGAAGGACTGCTATGACCTAATGGTCTGGGACAAAGGAAGCTATTATCTCGTGCATGCGAAGACTGAAAATGGAAAAATGCTTCTTGATGCTGATTTTGAAAAAACTTCTTTAGAATTGAATGATGACTACAGGAAAATAAAATTCACTGACAAATTAAAGAACAGGAACATCGAGGCATTATATGACAACCCTGCGTGGAAAGGAGGAAGCGATAAATGCATATCCTGCGCAGCTTGCACTACTTTATGCCCTACATGCTATTGCCATGAAGTAAAAGATGAGGTATCGCTTGCAGACCTAAAGCAGGGCGAAAGAGTAAGGGAATGGTCTTCCTGCCAATTGGTATCTTTTACGAAAGTTGCAGGCGGGCATGTGTTCAGAGATTCAAGGGAAGAACGTTTCAAGCATAGGATATATCACCAGCTGCAATATTTCAAGGAAAGGTATAATGTCGAGATGTGCGTCGGCTGCGGAAGATGCATAACGCACTGCCCTACAGAGATTGATTTTCTGACAATAATAAATGACATGAATAAAGAAAACAAAGAAGAAAAAAGCAAGGATGGTAAAAAATGAACCAGGAAGTTAAATTAAGCGAGATGAAAAATGAATACCTTCCTTTCCCTGTAAAAATACTGAGCAGGAAAACTGAAAGTGCAGATACATTCACATTATCATTGAACTGGAAAGTAAAGCATGACCCAGGACAGTTCATCCAGGTCTCAATCCCAGGAATCGGGGAAGCGCCGATATCTATATCATCCTATTCAAAAAACCATCTTGATATAACAATCAGGCAGGTAGGTAATGTTACAAATGCACTGCATCATTTGAAAAAAAATGATACTGTCTTAGTAAGGGGGCCTTATGGGACAGGATACCCAATGCAGGACTTCAAGGGAAAAGACCTTATTTTTGTAGGCGGAGGATGCGGAGTCGCTCCTTTGAAAGGGGTCATTGAATATGTTGAGAATAACATGAAAGATTTTGGGGAAGTCTTATTATTTTTAGGATTCAGAAGTCCGGGAGACATATTATTTTCTGAAAAGCATAAGGACTGGCACGAGAATTTTAAGATGAACATGAGCGTTGACAATCTGCCAAGCAAAACATGCTATTCAGGAAATGTAGGCTTCATAACAGATGTCTTGACAAAACATGAAGTAAAGGCAGAAAATAAAGTTGTGTTCATGTGCGGTCCTCCGATAATGATGCAGAAGTCCATTGAGATACTGAATAAAAAGGGCTTTTTGGACAGCCAGATATATATCAGCGCTGAAAGGCTGATGTATTGTGCCTTTGGGCTATGCTGCCACTGCATGATCCGGGGAAAATTTACATGTTTAGATGGACCTGTATTTAGGTATGATGAAGTGAAGAATTTCAAGGTTTAAAATGACAACAAAACCAAAACCAAAAGTTGGAGTTTATGGCCTGACTGGCTGTGCAGGATGCCAGCTCAGCATAATATTCAATGAAGATGAGATAATAGACCTGATTTCATTGATTGACCTAAAGGCATGGCCATTCATCAAGGGAGTTAATTATGATGAAAAGTTTGACCTTGTTCTCATGGAAGGTTTGGTTGCAAGCAAAAATGACCTGGAAGTCTTGAAGAAAGTCCGGGAGAATACAAAGATACTTGTGGCACTTGGAGCCTGCGCTCACACAGGATGCATCCCGGCATACAGGAAGTGGACATTAAAAGAAGACTACGAGCACCTTCTTTATGTGAAAGATGACATAATAAAAGATGAAGAGCCGACACCAATAGATTCGTATGTGAAAGTAGATTTTACAATCCCCGGCTGCCCTCCTGATAAGACTGAAATATTGAATTTCATAAAAGACATACTGAAAGGAAAGACGCCAAAGCCATATAATAATCCAGTGTGCGTGGAATGCAGAAGGAAGAATAATGACTGCCTTTTGAACAAGGGAAGGATGTGCCTTGGTCCAGTCACTGCAGGAGGATGCAAGGCAGTATGCATAAACGGCGGGTTTGAATGCTGGGGTTGCAGAGGGGGGACAGGAGATGCAAACTACGATGAGTTTATCTCATTGGTAAAATCAAAAGGATACAGCGAGGACTTCATAAAGACAAGGATGAAGATGTTCACTGGACTAAAATTAGTGAATAATATTGATGAAAAATTCAGAAGGAAAAAAGAATCAAAGCCGGAGCATTGTACATATTGTTAATGCTGACGAAACTAAATGAACTATATATTAGGAAGATAATCTCCCTAATACCCTCTTATATTCACACAAAAAAACTGAGAAACAAAGAAACTAAAAAACTAAGACTGATGATAATAAAGGAATCTAAATGACACACACAATCAACTTAAACCACATAACAAAGATAACAGGCAAGGCTTTAATAAGCCTTGAGGCAAACAGGTTGGTTTCGCTTCGCTCAAGCCAACAAAGGAAATAAGATGACACACACTATAAATCTAAATCATATCACAAAAATTGAAGGGCATGCAAACCTTCATGTTGTAATCGAGAAAGATAAGATTCTGGAATGCAGGCTTTCATCCATCGAAGGCTCGAGATATTTTGAAGGACTCCTGAAAGGCAAGCATTTTTTCGAGGCGCATGAGATAACGTCAAGGATATGCGGGGTATGTTCATGCGCGCATACAGTTGCTGCAGTTACAGCAATGGAGAATGGCCTTGGGATAAAGATAACAGAACAGTCAAAGGAGCTTAGGAAGCTCATAACATTAGGTGAAAGGATAAGAAGCCACGCAGCGCATCTTTATTTCCTAGCATTGCCTGATTATCTAGGATATGAATCAGCAGTTGCAATGCTTCCGAAATACAGAAAGCAGATAGAAATTGCCTTGCGTCTTATGAAACTAGGAAATGAAATCGTAAAGATTGTAGGAGGAAGGGACCTGCATCCAGTTTCAGTGACTGTCGGAGGGTTTCTGAAGATCCCTGAATCTTTATCACCTCTTTTGGTAACATTAAAGGAAAGAAAGCAGGATGCAATAGATACTGTGAAATTATTTGAAACCATGAAATTTCCAGAACTTACAGATGACCATGAGTTTTTTTCGCTTTCACATGAAACTGAATATCCAATGCTGGAAGGGCCAATATTATCTGAAAAATCAAAGTTTGAGCAGAAAGATTACCTGGATTATTTCAGGGAATACCATGTACCTTATTCAACTGCAAATTTTGTTGTAAGGGATGACAAAAGCTATCTTGTGGGAGCGATTGCAAGGATAAACAACCATTATGATAAACTAAGCAATGACACAAAGCATCTGATACATGATTCAAAAATAAAGCTGCCTTCAAAAAATCCATTCGCTAATAATTTCTGCCAGGCACTTGAGCTTGTGCACTGCATTGACCATGCAATTGACATATGCAGGAACCTTGAATTGAAAGATGAAAGACCTATAGTACCAAAACTAAAGGCGTGCAGGGGCGTAAGCGCGATAGAAGTTCCTAGGGGAATACTTTTCCATGATTATGAGATTGATGAAAAAGGCGTAATAACGCATGCGAACATAATAACACCCACTGCTCAGAACCTGAAGAACATGGAAGACATGATAAGGCAATTCCTTCCGGTGGCAATGAAGGAAAAGAAAGAAGAAAAAATCAATATAGAGATTGAAAAGCTGATAAGATCTTTTGACCCATGCTTCTCATGCTCGACTCATTTTTTGAAAGTGAAATGGGAGCATAAGTAAACATGCCAATTACAATACACTATCTTGGAAACGAATTCATAAAATCGGATTCAGCAGCAATTAACCTAGTGAAGAAAATCCATGAGAAGCACCCAGATGTAGTATTCAAGAAAATAGACACATTTGATGAGATGATGAATATCAGGGGGAAATATTATTTTATGGATGTCTGCGAAGGTATCGAAAGGGCAAGGCTTATCAATGACATATCAGTATTTGAAAACATAAGGAGCATAACTTCCCATGACCTTGATTTTGGCTTTTTCTTAAAGCTTAATGAAAAGCTTGGGGAGATAAATAAAATCAACATCATCTGCCTTCCAAAAAAAGAATATGATGGAATGGAAGACGATGTAAACAACATGATAAAACTGATGGTGAAACAACATGAAAGGGCTTAATCTTATACTACTTACAGCGGTAATCTCAGGATTCTCAATTTTCCTGAATAAATTTGGAGTCAGTGTGAATAATGCATATGCATACACTTTTGTGAAAAATTCAATGACCTTCATCCTGGTTTTTGGATTCATCCTGCTTTTGAATGAGGCAAGAAAATTCAAAGAATTAAAATTCAATGACTGGAAAAAACTTATTGCAATAGGTTTCATAGGAGGAAGTGTTCCTTTCCTGCTTTTTTTCAGAGGTCTTCAGTTGACGAACGCAGCCAAAGCATCATTCATACATAAGCTGATGTTTGTCTTTGTTGCAGTCATGGCATACTACTACCTGAAGGAAAAATTTAGCTGGAAAGTTTTTGCAGCATCAGGACTATTGATACTTGGAAATGCGCTTCTTCTTAAGCTATCATGGCAGCCTTTCAACCTTGGAGATTTGATGATATTTGGAGCTACAGCCTTTTGGGCAGTCGAGAATGTGATCTCAAAAAATGCGCTGAAAAATATTCCAGGAAATATTGTTGCGTTCTCAAGGATGTTCTTTGGAAGCCTGTTCATACTTGCATTCCTTCTGGTCACAGGAGATGCTAAAGTCATGCTAACAATGACTTCACAGCAATGGCTCTGGGCTATAGTCCCAAGCATCCTACTGACAGTTTATGTCCTGACATGGTATAACGGGCTTAAAGATACATCAGTAACACTTGCAACAGCAGTTCTTTTATTGGGAAGCCCTATAACGACAATGCTTAATTTTATCCAGGCAGGTGCGATAATAACAGCCTGGCAGGCTATGGGGATGGTTATGCTTGTTTTAGGTGTCATTGGTTTTACTTATGCTGTGGGGAAAGCAGAAATAAGAAAAGCAAAGGTTGCAGCGTAACTTAATTTTTTTAATTTTTTAATAAAGCAAATATTTTTAAAAATTGAAGGAATGGTTTTTCTAGTGAGGTGTTTAAAAACAATGAAATGGACATATGCAATACTTATTGCTATTATGGTAATGCTTACAGCATGCACAAATAATCAGCCTGAAAATAAAATGCCTGATGTAAACGGAGAGGCAGAGCCGGAAGTGAAAGATGAAGTAGCAGACGACAGCGGGAGAGCGATTGAAGAGATCGATGAAGCAATTAAGGAAACTGACGATGCTGTTGAAAACGCAGGCGAAGTCATTGAGGATACTGTATCAGATGACACAGTTTTCTGCGAGACTGGTGGAGTATACAAGTATGCGTCTGAAGGCGGGGATGTTGAATCCATTATCATAGGGCTTGAAACATATAAAGGCAAGGAATTCTGTAGGGCAGAATCAACAACAACAATCGAGAGCCAGATGGGAGACATAGATACAGATACGACATACTACTATAATGAGGATGCAAGCGAGATGTGGGTGATTACTGTAACATCAAGCGAATTCATGCCGCAGCCGCAGACAAACGAAATCCACATAGTAGATGGAAAAGTTGTGAAGTAAATCTTATTTTTTATTTTTTCAGCTTTTTTATATGTTCAAAAGCGCTTTTTGTGTCATTAAAAAACATCTCTTTTTTCAATAATTCTTTCATGCTCTCATCGCTAAGAAGCCTTTTTTTAACTTCCTGGTTCACTCTTATGAAATAAGTCAGCTTTTTTTCGCTGTTCCTTTCTTCCAAAAGCTCTTTTAGTCTCATCACAGCGCTTGAATCAATGAAAGGGACATATCTCATCCTAAGAAGCAGAACTTTCCTATCAACATCCATATGTGTCTCTACTTTTTTCTCAAATAAGTTAAGTGCACCGAAAAAGAAAGGTCCGTTGATAGTATAGACAGATACATTTTTTTTCAGGTACTCGTCAGATTCTATTGTCTCATTTATCCATGACGAGTTCTTGTCATGGTCAGAATGGCTTTCAATGCCTGCAGTTGATGTCAGCCTATAAAACAAAAGGAACGAGACCATGACCATGCCTGCCTGGACAGCAAAGACAAGGTCAGTCAGCACAGTCAAAAGAAGGGTTATTGAAAATATAAGCGCTTCTCCGCGGCTTATCTTAAAGATTGTCTTTATTTCGCCTAAATTTACCATCTTGATTGCAACAACCATAAGTACTCCTGCAAGGAAAGCTTTTGGCACAAGTGCAATCAATGAGCCGAAAAATACCATATATAACAGTATGAATATGCCATGAATTATCCCAGCGAACCTTGTTTTCGCACCTTCCCTAATATTTACAGCGCTTCTGGCAATAGCTGCAGTAACAGGCATCCCTCCAAAAAATGGCATCACCATGTTTGAAACTCCCTGTGCTATCAGTTCTTTATTTGGGTCGTGTTTTGTCCCGCTCATCCCATCGCATACAACAGCGCATAAAAGCGCTTCGATGGAACCAAGAAGGGCAATGGTGAATGCAGAAGGAAGTATGTTTTTTATAAGTTCAAGAGTGATTGGGAAGAGATGGATAGCAGGTAGGCCTTTTGGGATGGCTCCTATCAAAGGCACATTAGGGTTGTACATAAAGACAAATAATACGCTTATTATAAGCGGGAATAATGAAGCTGGAAAATTTTTCAGTATCTTATTTTTAACAAGCAACTTAGGCAGGAATATCAGAAGAATTATAGTCATCAATGTCAGTAGGAATGCAGTGACATTAAACTGGCTAAATGATTGAAATATGTCCTTGAATGTCTCTCCGATGAATTCATGTGATTTAATTGTAAGCCCAAATGCATTTGCTATCTGGCCGCAGAAGATTATTGCTCCGATTCCAGCAGTGAAACCAGAGACAACAGGAATTGGGATATATGAGACAGCTTTTCCAAGCCCGAAAAATCCCAGGATAAGTTGTATTAGTCCTGCAAGAAAGCCTGCAAGCATAAGGCCAGTTATCCCGTAATTATTCACAACAACAAGTATCACGATAGCCATGGCGCCTGTAGGTCCTGTAATAGAAAACTTTGAGCCTGCGATTGATGATGCAAGCATCCCACCTATTATTGCAGTATAAAGCCCAAAGATCGGGTCAAGTCCTGATGCGATTGCAAAAGCGATTGCAAGAGGGAGAGCGACAATAGATGTGATAAATCCAGCTTTCAGGTCAGAAACAAAATATTTTTTGAAATATTCTTTCATATCTTAACAGGTTTTTTAATCAGCTTATTAAACATTTCCCCTTTTATTTTCCAAAAAAATGTAGGAACATTTTTAAACAAAAGAAAAATATTAACACTTATGATAACTGAAGCAATGATAACAGAATTCGTATCCAGTCCTAATTTCATGCTATACATGATACCCTTCATGATATGGGATATGATATGGAGAGGCATAGCACTCTGGAAATCAGGAAGGAACAATCAATTGGCCTGGTTCGTTGCGCTTCTTTTGGTAAATTCCATAGGTATTTTGCCTATTATATATATAATGTTCTTCCAAAAACCTAATGCAGAGATTGAGAAAAAAACAGAAACTAAGGTTAGGAAGAAAAAATAAGTTTTTATTCTAATTATATTTGTTTATAATCATGGATGGCGTGGCACTTGCAGCAAAATACTCTTTCATTACAAACCGCTTGAAATATTGCGGGCCGGATGAATCATATGTGAAATTTCTCGAATACATAAAAAATCCAACTAAAGAGCTTGGAGAAGAGATAAAATCTCACATAGTCAGATTTGAAGGGCTTTATCCGTATCTTGAGGCAATTGCAAAAAAATCAAAAAAAGACATCTTTGATTATGATGTGGTCGAATCATACTGGATAGGGAATAAGCTGCTTGATAAGTTCAAGGGGAATGATATGAAAAAAGTCATCATGTCACTTACAAAAAGAGGGCTTCCTAAAAGCTATGGCGAGAAGCTTTGCATAAATATCCCAAATATGCTTCCGCACCATTCATTCAATGTAATCTATGTGGGAGTTGGGAAAGTTACAGGAAGCGTTGAATTTAATATCGAGAACATAAACAATTGCCTTATCAGGCCGGCAGAAGTGTTGGAAGTTGGAGAAAAAGTCAGGCTTAGTCACAGACCTTACTCCTTTGAGAAAGGAAAGCTCATGCTAAGCCAGAATATTGTGGAAGAATTTGACTGGCAGCCTGAGTTTACAGAAATAAAGCCAGGTGACATTGTGTCAGTGCACTGGAAATTCCTGGTAGATAAATTAAATGATGAACAGCACAAACTATTGTTAAAATACACTTTTTTAAATGTCTTGGCATTGAATAGTGCAAGCAATACTTGGTGAGATTTTTTGATACAAGAATTTGCCTAAAATAAATATGCAGTAAATAAACTTAAATCTTTATCAAACAAATAAAAAATTAAATAAAAAAATTATTCCACGATTATTGTCCCTTCCATCCCCGGATGGAGTGTGCACACATACTCATAGGTTCCTGGTTCTTCGAATGTGAATGAATAACTCTCATTTCCATCCAGTTCACCATTCAGGAAGCTACCTACAACCGTATGGTTATACGCATCAGAGTTTTCCCAAGTTACTGAATCTCCAGCACTTATTGTAATTATATCCGGGAAAAACTCATCATCTTTTATTTCGATCTCGAACCTCTCTGAAGCAGATGTCTCATTAATCAAGGTCTCATTAGTTTCTGTTTCATTAGTTTCTGTCTCATTCATTTCTATGTCTTCAGTAACATTCACCAAGGTTTCATTGTCATCTCCACCATCTGTAAGATTGACATATGTCTCATTCTCATCTGTCATATCATCAGTCTCATTTTCACTATCATTGATGTCCTCAACATCAATCAGTGTGCTTCCAAGGCTCTCTATACCTTCAATTGAGCCTGACAGGTTGGCTGTGACTTTACTTTTAATTGCATACATCTGAAGGGAAATATACCCATTACCTTTTGCATCTTCATAATCTCCAGTACCTGAAATTATATTGTAATTGCCTTTCATCACGTTCAGTCCATATACATAAGATTCACAAAGCTTACCAGATATCTCGATTTCCAGATTTCCATTCCCAAAATCAGATATCTGCATATTTCCGTCAAGCATTGCGCATCTATTGTTATTTGAATAATCACTCCAGTCACTAACAATCTCTCCTGTGACATCAGCATCTCCAATGCCTTTAAACTCTCCTTCTGCCACGAATGAGTTCTTTTCCATAACTACATTTCCTAATGGGTCAAAGTCTGCATCCTTGTCGTAGTTGCCATCAAAAAATCCAAACTCTTTGGATGTATTTTTTGACTCATTATATTTATAGGTTATATTACTGATGATTACAACACCTGCAGGTTTACTGTCATTGTCTGCATATCCCTGACCGGCATTTCCGGTTGCATTAAATGCAAGATTAGGATATGTTGCTCCTTCTATATACATTACCCAGTCTCCACTATTGTCACAATTTACCACTGCGACATCTTTATACACATCATCAACACATCCAGGGAAAAATATGTTACTGCCACCAGTATTATCAAAATCTTCACCTTCATGCTTAAGTCCGTTCCAGGTATAATAATCTATGAAAGCATCTCTGTTTGTAAAAATAAGGTTCATGTCATTAATGAAAACATACCTTATAATTGAAGTTTCATCAGGCAATATCAATGTCTTTTCGCTGAAATTGCCATTGCTATCATCCCATTCAAGCGTATTATCATATATCTCTTCTCCGACGCTATTGAATCCTAATACCTGAATTCTGACAGGTCCAGGATTATCGTTTGCTGCATTTATAGTAAGTTCTGTAGCTGCAGCCATTCCAAGGATTAGAAATCCCAGTACCAGCCATGATATTGATTTTTTCATTTTGCATTCACCTCATGCTTCCAATCATTACACCCTGATGATTTATAAAAAGTATGTTAAAAGGTTACCAACATAGGTAACCTTAATATTACAGAAAGATACTTTTTTAAGTGTGGAAAAAAACTTGATTCTCATGATTGCAGTTGTAACAGGATCATACAAGGGAATAGGATTTGAGATATGTAAAGGGCTAAAGGAAAATGGATTTGAGGTTGTAATGACAGGCAGGGATGAAATGAAAGGGCTTAAGGCAGCTGATGAACTGAAGTGCATTTTCCATAAGCTTGACATAACCGATGATAAGAGCATACTTGAATTCAGAAGATACATCCAGAAAAGATTTGAAAAAATAGATGTCCTGATAAATAATGCTGCCATCTTGATTGATGAGAATGAATCAGTGCTTACTGAAGAGCACATGCTATTTAGAAAAACCTTTGATACAAATTTTTTTGGCACATTAAAAGTAACACAGCAGCTCTATGACCTTGTAAACCGGGGTGGGAAAATAATAAATATCTCAAGCAGCGCAGGGGCACTTAATGATATGGGCACAGGCTTTCCGGCTTATGCAATATCAAAAACAATGATGAATGCATTAACTAAAAAATTTGCAGCTGAGCTTCCAGATTTATCTGTTTATAGCGTATGTCCCGGATGGTGCCAGACTGACATGGGTGGAAAGAATGCCCCAAGGTCAGCAGCGAAGGGCGCAGAGACTGCAGTATGGCTTGCTACTGAGAAGGAGATACCTACAGGAAGGTTTTTTAGAGATAAAGAAGAGATAGATTGGTAAATGTTTATTAACCAGTTCATCTATATATATATAAATGAATGAAAAAGGGGAGCATAAGGATTTTATTCTTTCTGTGATTTATTCTGTTGTTTTTGCAATCACTCTACTTATCCTGATATATTCAATAAGCAATTATCCTCCGGATTCATACATGGGATTTTTTGAAAGGCAGCAGAAGATCACGACAAATTTCAAGCTTGTCCTTTTCTTAGGAGTCATATCAATGACAATGATACTTTCTCTCCTTATGCTTATAACAAATATCTACCTTAGAGATGAATCTTCCATGGAAAATACAGTGAGAAGGATTGACAGAAAAGTAAAAGGGGATTTGAAAGTAGAAGTTGAGAGGATAAAAAAAGAACTTAAGAAAGTCTGATTATTTTCTAACGTCTAAAACTAAAGTTGATTTAACTGTTAAGAAAATTTTTTAAACTTCAAAAAGAATAAATTTCTTATTTAAATTTTAGGGAGAGGTGTAATCAATGAAAAAAATATTTCTTTTTTTAGCATTAATATTGCTTCTGAATTCCTTTGCATATGCGCAGGAAGTAGAAGCAGAAAGTGAACTGGAAGCTGAAGTAGAAGTCGAGGCAGGGACTACCCCTGATAGCGCTATGTGGGGAGTGGATGTTGCCATGGATAAATTGTCTTTGGCAATGACCTTCAATAAGGCAAAGAGATCAGAGAAAGCATTAAAGATCGCTGAAGAGAGGCTTTCTGAAATCAAGGAAATGATTGAGGAAAATAAATTAGATAAGTCTGAGAAAGCAAAAAAAGAGCACGAGAGGCTTTTGGAAAAAGTAAGGGAGAACCTTGATGATGAAGGAGAGACAGAAGATGATCTTGAGGATAATTTCAGGCTTGAAAAAAGGATTGAGAGGCAAAAGCAGAGGATACTTGACTTCGAATCAGAAATAAAAATAAAATTCAAGGGAAACTTAACAGCTGAACAGCAGGAAAAGCTTGATGATTTCCTAGCTTCACTAGGAGAGAATGTCGGGAAGGTTGAACTTAAGCTTTTGGAAAAGCATGAAAAAGTAAGAGAGAAGCTTAAGGAAAAGCTGGGTGAAGAAGGTGTTTTAGAGCTTGAAAAGGAAAGGCTGCAGTTTAGGACAGACCATGAGCAGGAAAAAGCTGCAAAGGAAATCCTGAAAGCTGAAGAAAGGATATCAAGGTTTGAAGAAAGACTTGATGAAGAGTTTGGAGATGAATCAGATAAAGATGAAGATTCAGATGAAGAAGAATCAGAGACAGAAGATGAATCTGAAGAAGAAACAGAAGAAGAAAATGAGGAAGAGACAGAGGATGATTCTTTAGTCGCAGTAACTGGCCAAGTGAGTGGATCTTCAGACAAGGAAGAAGACGATAAAGACACAGATGATGAACAGGAAGCAGAAGAAGACAAAGATGACATTGAATGCCAGTCAGATTCAGACTGCGATTCTGATGAAACCTGCATAGATAACGAGTGTGAAGATATTGAAGACGAAACAGAAAAAGAAGACGAAACAGAAGATGAATCAAATGATGAACCTGAATGCACAGTTGATTCTGACTGTAAAGAAGATGAGTTCTGCGAAGAAGGGGAATGTGAAGACATTGAAGATGAATCAGGAGATGAAGCAGAATCAGAAGATGAAACAGAGACAGAAGATGAGTCAGAGGATTTAGATGAAGATCTTGAAGAGATTGAATCTGAGTTTGATGATGATGAAGAAAAAGAAGTGAATGAAATAGATGATAACATCCTAAGGGAATTTGGGTTATCAATACCTGAATATGAAGAAAGGACAGTCGATACAGCAAAAAAATATGTTGAAGAGGCTAAGAATGCCTTGGAAGAATCAACTGATGCAGAAACAGGAGGGGAATTAAGGAAAGCTTATGCATATGCAAGATTTTCAAGAAAACTTGCAAACAGAGCCCTTTCAGGGAAATACCTAAAGCTAAGCGAAGAGAAGAAAGATGCATTGAAGCTTGCAGTTATTGAAAGAAATGATGGAAGGAAACTTTTAGACCTAAAAGAAAAGGAAAACAGGGATGCACTTAAGGAACAAATCAGGGCAAAAGAAGACCTTCTCAAACAGAAAGAGAGGGAAAACAGGGACATATTAAGAAAAGAAAAGGACTTGCTTAAGGAAACTGAGGAGCCAGATAAATACGAGTAATTAATTTTTTTTATTTTAATGCTTTTTTATACATCTTTAGGCTTTCTATTGCTTCTTTTTCGCTTACCTTATCAATGACCATTCTGTTTGAGACAATGACATATTCACCTACCTTGCACTCGACCATGGAACAGTTTGCTTCCCTCTTTTCGTTTCCGTAATCAATTGTTGCAACAGAATCATTTATCCTGATTATCTTCCCAGGGACTGCAAGGCACATCACTTATCAACCTTTACTATGTTTATTTTGTCTCCCTTAATCACAATGACGCTTCCGGAGCATTTAGGGCAGTCATAAAGAACAATGTCATGGAGCCTTTCAATGATATTGGCCCTTCCTTTAAAGTCGCAGTCCTCACATTCCACTTCAGAGATCTTCTGTGTTATTTCAAACTTTATTTTTGATACTTGTTTCAAGTGCTCAAGAAGATGCTCAGGCTCAATTCCAAACAGCTCTCCTACTTCTATATATGCTTTTTTCACTTTCCCGTATTTTTCCAGGTCCTTCAATATGCTTTGCGCAATAACTGAATCGTGCATGAAAATTGACATGATTCCATGATTTATAAAATTAATTGTGAAAGCTTAAATATAGCTGATTTTGCCACTCTCCTAATGAGTCAAGTAAGATACCAGGATCACACATATATAGATGTGATAAATATATTGACAGCTGAAAAGCCGTATGGATATGAAACTTTTTTTCCAAATGCTATATTAACAAACAGAATTGATAAAGCTAGTCTTCCACACATTTTTTTTAAGGTTCATAGATATGCAGGTTTCTTTTATACAAAGATAGCATGCATTCCAAAAAACGTTGAGAAAGATAGTATGTTAGCTGATTTTGAGAAGATGTGCGGTTTTTATGTGCTGCCTAAGGAAATAAGGGACTCATACACATTAAATACTGAGTTAATTAATGCAGAGTTCTCCTTGGATATACTTCTTAATAGGGCAATCATAGCAAAAGCAGGCAAAATCTCACTTAGCCATATATTTAAAAAATAATTTAACCAAAACCATTATAACATCACTTTTTTTTTGACATAACTTATGAAGCCACATATATGCGTTCTTGGGATGGTTGCAAATTCTAATATAAATCTTGGAAGGCAGCTTTTGGCAGAATGCCTTATAGGGGAGAATAATGAAAGGATAAAAAAACTAAGGCTCCACAAGAATGTATATTACAATTCTATCCCTCTTTATGATAAAAAAGATGCGCTCCAACTGATTGACCTACTACTTGACAAGAAATACCTTGAGCTTAGGGGGCTTCAAACAAACAAGTTCATAAAAGTCCTGCAGCTGACTGAGAAAGGCGCAAAAGAACTTGAAAACCCTACAGACCTGGTAAAGATTGGAAAGAAGCTTGATACATTATATTCAAACATAGAAACCGTGACTGAAAAAGATGTTGAATTATTCATGGGATTTGGAACAATTCTTGAAGGGCTTTCAGATGAGCAAAAAAAGGCTGTCACAAACCCTTCAAAAAGCATACTCTGCATTGCAGGGGCAGGCTCAGGAAAGACAAAAGTGCTTACAAAAAGGGCGTGGTTCCTTTCAAAATATAAGGACGCAAAAAAGATACTCTGCATAACTTTTACGAGGAAAGCAAGGCAGGAGATGCAGGAAAGGTTAGATAGGATGCATAACGGCCATACTATTGAGGTAGAGACATTCAATTCATTCTGTGAAAAGATACTGAGGGAAAATTCATCGGAGATATATGACAAGAAATACACTGTCATGGGATTCAAGGAAAAGATTGAGCTTGTCACAAGAATCTTGCAGGACTTAAACCTACAGATAGATACAGTAATTGATACATATTATACAAAGAGGCAGCTTTATTCAAATGACAAAAGGACACTTTATCTGGGGTTCATAAATGACCTTTTCTCGCTTCTGGATTACCAGAGGAACAACTATCTTTCAATGGAGCAGTTCTTTGGGCTGTTTAAGAGCGATTACGGGGAGTTTGCAAAAAAGATACTCATTGAAATAGTAAAGAGAAAGGAAGAGAAGGGATACAGGGATTTTACAGACCAGCTTTCGCATGCCCTCAGGTTTTTCAGGGAGAAAAAAGCAATACCTCAGTATGACCACATCCTTATAGATGAGTTCCAGGACATAAATACTCTTCAGTTTGAGCTGATCATGCTTCTGAAAGCTGAAAACATGTTTGCAGTAGGCGATCCTAGGCAGGCGATATATGGCTGGAGGGAATCAAAGATAGAGTTCATACTTGATTTTGAAAAACTGTTTCCTGGTTCCTCAATACTGCAGCTAAGCACAAATTACAGGTCACATAAAAAGATAGTCGAGCTATGCAATAGCAGCATAAAGAGCATGAGGCTTCCAAACATCATCCCCAGCCAGGAACTTGAGGGAAATATAGCATTAATAGAGCATGATGATGAGGAAAAAGAGGCTTTTTTTATCGCACAAAGCATACTCAGCCTGGATGAAAAAAGGAATGGGATATTTGTCCTGACAAGGACAAATAGGCAGCTTGAGAAAATATCTGAAAGCCTAAGCAGGTTCAATATAAAATATGTAAAAAGGACAGTTGAAGATACAAAGCAGAGCATACAGCCTGGAGAAGATGAGATAACCCTTTCAACAATACATGCAATAAAAGGCCTTGAAGCTGAAACTGTCTATGTTGCAGGGGCAAGCGCCAAGTTCTTGCCTTGTCATGCGTCTGAGCATCCTCTGCTTGAATCCATAAAAGAAGACTATGATAAGTATGAAGAAGAAAGACGATTGCTCTATGTGGCGATGTCGAGGGCGAAAAGCAGGCTTGTGATAAATTATTACGGCAAGATTACTCCATTTCTGGAAGGGCTTTTTTAATTAAACTGCCAATCATAATGCAATTGATATGGGATTTTCTTATGTCTTTAAATATAAACAGTTGTTTTTTCAGGAAAAATGGCAACTTTAACAGCAAACTGGCCGGATAATCCTCACGAAAAATATATACTGGTGAAAGAGGATAGCGAGCTTGTAATCTATCACATCTCACAAGATGATACAGGCATTTTTGCAGACAGAAGGCTGGTTATTGATAGGCTAAATGCACTAGAAAAAACATTGCTTGATGATGCAAAGAATAATGAATATAAAAATTTCCTTGATGATAGCTTTACAATTGAAAGGATGCTACCCTTAGACTATCCTATCGAGAAGGTTTATGAGAAAGGAAAACAGCTAATGGATATTCTTTCTGAAATCAATGCTTCCTTTTTGCAGGTTTTAAATCTTAAATCCCAGGTAAGAATAAGTGTCCTTGGCTATATAAGAGAAGAGATAAGCGATAATGAACTGTGGTTTTATAATGCAGGAGTCATAGTCAGGAACTTTTTTTGCAATGATCAGAAGAAAAAGATGACAAAGCAGGACAGGCTATATAATCTTGTGCCATTTAGCGAGGCAAAGGACATAAGCGCATTAAGAAAAAGCTTCGAGAGCAGCATATCAGATGGCAATATCATATATTTAGATAATCATGCCTTCATGAATGAAACCAGAGGTTTTGGATACCTGGTCAAGATAGATTTAGCTAAGACACAATAATTATTATCATTTTCTATAGCCTATAATCCTTGCCTTTTCCACAACCTTTTTATAATTTCTAAAAAAACATCCAATGAAAGGTGATTTCAAAAAATGGCATTCGATAAAACATTAGACAAGGAACTTTTTTCAGAGAGCGTTGAATTCTCAAATTCAAAGATAATAGTTGCAGTATATTCATATAATAATGGCCAGGCAAAGCTTCAGATATCAAGGGAAAATATTGAAGGAAGCCCTTTTCCATATTCAAAGCTTGGCAGGATGACAAAAGAAGAGGTCGAAAAAATTCTTCCAGTAATTGAAAAAGCATTGAAGAAGATGGAATAGTCGCTTTAGTTTTTTTATTCCTTATTCTTTTGCTGTCGCAACATATTTAAACCCCCAGAATAAAAAAACATTATGGAGTTTTTTGGGGTAAATGTTTCATTTACAAATGGCATTGGCTTTTACAGCTTTATTGCTGTGCTTTTTCTAATCCTATTATACCTGATGAGACCAAAGCCAATAAAAAAAACTATTCCCAGCCTGATATTCCTTGAATGGAACAGCAACAAGAAAAATCTCGCAGCATTTTTCCAGAAATTTGTAAAAGACTGGCTTTTTCTCCTGCAGTTTTTAATAGTTCTCCTATTATGCTTAGCAGCCATAGGGACTGTTGCTGAACTTTACTTTTCTAAGCTCAATAACAATGTTGCAATTGTCATTGATTCAAGCGCCAGCTCAAAAGCATTCTATAATGGCAAAATGGCTTTTGATGAATATAAGGAAATCGGGAAGAAGAGCCTAGGGGTCAAGAACACAATAATTGCAATAAAAAATTCCCCTGAAATAGTTGCAAAAGAAACAAACATGCTGAATGCCAACAGGATAATAAGCTCGATGAAGCCAACAGATTCACTAAGCAATATCTGGGACAGCATGATGCTGGCCTCGCAATTTTCAGAAAATATCATTGTCATCAGCGATTTTTCAGACACAAATTCAAAGGACATTGCAGTTGCAAAGCAGGTAATAGAGGCAAAGGGAGCAAAGGTTACTCTAATCAATCCAAGAAATGAAAAACTTAGAAATATAGGTCTTGTGAAATACATAGTTTCAGGAAACAAGGCAGAAATTGAAGCAAGGAATTTTGATGACCTACCGGCATCTTTCACAGTAAAAAATACAGGAGAAAAAATAGACATGGCAGCATATGAGACCAAGCAATTTTCAGTTGATTTAAACAGCGGGGTAAATAAAGTAGAGATAAGTGAAGATGATTTTAGTGTTGATAATACCCTGAATATAATAGTGCCTAGCCAAAACAGCATAAAGGCCTTGTTCATTTCAAGCAGGAAAAACAATCTTTATCATGCGCTAAGTTCAATTCGGGGAGTGGAATTAAGGACTGCCGAGCCTCCGATTGTCCCTATTGAGGATGAAAACATTATAATCATGTCTGAACTGGATTATGATTCCCTCCTTCCGGGAACAATGGAAAAGATACAGTCAAAAGTAAAGAACGGTGGATCTCTTATAATAACAGCACAGGAAGGGTTTGATGACCTCAAGTTTTTGGATATGCTTCCTGTAACAGCAGAAGAGAAAGAAGAAGAGATAACAATACTTAATAATGAGCATGAGAAGTTCAAGAATTTTGATTTTGGCCTAAGCTCAACCTATGTGAAATCAAAGCTCATAAACAACAAAAGCATAGTGATTGCAACATATTATGATGGTAGCCCAGCTATTGTTTACCAAAGGTATGGGCAGGGAAATATCCTTTACTATGGGATAATTGATAATGTTAATTCATTCAGGCTTTCAACAGGCTATCCGTTGTTCTGGATTTCTGTGCTTGATATGATGGTCGGAAGAAAAAGCATGAAGGAGATAAACCTCCAAATAGGGGATATAATCTATGGAGAGACAATAAAGACGCCATCAGGAGAAAAGAAAAAAGAATTTCTGGTAACTGAAGAAACTGGAATTTATGAAACAGATAAAGGACAGATATCCGTCAACCTGTTCAACCCAGCTGAATCAAACCTGAATAATCCAGTGAAGCTGGATTTAGAAGATGCTTTTGAAAAAAAATTCACAAAAGAGAATATCAATATACTTCCTTTCCTTGTTGCGCTTGCAATCCTCTTTTTGTTTCTTGAGGTAATCATAATGAAAAGGAGGGGAGACATGTGATACTGACATACCCTGCGCTTTTGTATCTCCTGGTTCCTATAGCTTTCCTGCTTTTCTTAGCTCTTAGGAAGAAAATAGTAAAGGAAGAGATAAGGCTTTTTAAGATAAGCAAGAAGTTTATTTTTGTTTCAAGGATGCTGATTTTTTCATGCCTGCTATTTGCAGCAACAATGCCATATGTTGAATACCATGACACAAACGGAAATGTCTCCAAGATAAAGGTCCTTGTTGACAATTCAGAATCAATGAAGCTAATGGAAAAAGAAAAAGCACTGAACAAGCTAAACGGCCTGAGCATACCTGTCGAAATAACAAACATGGAGCTTGGTGAATACAGTTCCATTGGCACATCAATCCTGAACAACATGGCCCCGGATGAAAACATACTTCTTATTACAGACGGGCAGAATAATTTTGGCCAGGAGCTTGAAGATATAGCACTTTTTGCATCATCCATAAATTCCAGGATATTCGCCATGGAACTTGAAGAGAAAGAGAGGGACGCTGCAATATTTATTGAAGGGCCAGACAAGGTTATTTCAGGCGTAGAAAATATATTTACTGCAAAGTTAAGTATTGTAGGAACACCAGGAAAAAAAATCATTGTTACTCTAGACAATGAAGTGCTGTTTGAAGGGCCATACTCAGGACCGATAGAATTCAGGAAATCTTTTGACGATGGGACTCATGTGTTTAAGGCTGAGCTTGATTCAGACGATTATTTCAAGCAAAACAATGTGTTCCTAAAAGCAGTCACAGTCACCAAAAAGCCAAAGATACTTTTCATCGGAGGCAAAAGTTCCCCGACATACAAGCTATACAATGATTTTTATGATATTGAATATGCAGATAAAATTCCTGAAAAACTTGAAAGTTACCATGCAGTTGTCCTTGATAATGTAAATGCAAATAGCATAACAGGAAATGATGTTGATAAGCTTGATGACTTCCTCAATGATGAAAACGGTTTATTGATCATGGGAGGGAAAGACAGCTATGATTACGGAGGATATAATAAATCCCTGATCACAGGACTTCTTCCTGTTTCAATCGGAAAAGCAAAGAAAAAGCAGGATGAGATAAGCCTTGTGATAATGCTTGATTCAGGTGTTTCAGGCATGGAAGAACTAAAGCCAGGGATAACAAGGTTTGATGTCCAGAAATCTGTGACAGCTGACATATTGAACGGGATCTCCGGAAAAAACAAGGTTGCACTGATTGAGGCAAATTATTACCTGAATACTGTCACAGGGCTTTCTGAACTGGGCCCAAAGAAAGAGGCAGTGATAAATGACCTGGCATTATTAAGCGCTCATGGCTCAAGCCAGCTTAGGTTTGCATACAAGCAGGCATATGACATGCTGAAACTTAATACAGGAAGCAAGAATATTTTACTAATAACTGACGGCAATGCATTGATTCCGCAGGACCAGGGGCAGGCTCTTGATATGGTGATAAAGGCAAGAAGCGATGGGATAAAGACATTCATTGTCTCTGTCGGAGAGAATGCAGATGAAGTTTTCATGAAGCAGGTGAAAACATTGGGAGGAGGAGAATACTTCAAAGTGGATGAGACTAGCAGGCTTAAATTATATTTTGGGAGTCCAGGAGATGATACAGAAGAAAAGGAGCTTTCAATCTTTGTATATGATTCAAACCATTTCATTACTGAAGACATGGAAGATATCAATAAGGTATATGGCTTCAACCAAGTCTATCCAAAGCCAAATTCAAGGATGCTTCTGACAACCTCAAAAGGAGACCCTATACTTACCATATGGAACTATGGGCTTGGAAGGGTTGCAGCTTTAAGCACAGATGATGGAAGCATGTGGAATCCTGAAATGCTTAAGGAGAAGAATTCAAAAACACTTCTTAAAACAATGAACTGGCTTATTGAAAACCCTGAGAGGAAAAATGATTTTGCCCTTGAAATACCTGATTTAAGGGTCGGAGAAAGCTCAGTCATAACCGTTAGATCAAAGGAATTGCCAAAAAGCGAGCTTAATTTCATTGAATATGAAAAAGGGCTGTACAAGGCAAATTTCTATACTGAAGAGACTGGGATAATGGATATCCTTGGGACAGCTGCAGCAGTCAATTACAAGAAAGAATACCTGAATATAGGGATGAATGAAGATTTAAGGAAGAGTGTCATGGTCAGCGGAGGGACCATGATAGAGGGTTTGGATGAGAATGCATTGTCTTCAATGTCAAGGATAGAATATACAAGAAACAGGGATGTTTCATGGGTTTTTGTGTTCATCGCATTAGTAATATATTTAATTGAGATAACTATAAGAAGGATAATGGAAATAAAAGTTTCGAGGGATCAATGATGTTCAAAAAAAATACTACAGTTGTCTTATTCCTGCTACTACTTTTGGCAATCGGTTTTTACACAGCATCAGTCTTTTTGTATCAGGTCTCATTAACAAGGATAAATGATGATCTAAGGAAGCAAAGGGTAGAGATATTTGACTTAAATTCACAGGCTGAAAGCTTTAAGATAAATGTAAGCAAGCTGAATTACCAGGTTGATGTACAGAACAAAAGGGAAGAAAACCTAAGCAAGCAGTTTGTCGGGGTTAGGGAAGAAAGGGAAGAACTAGAGGAAGAAAAAACCCAACTGAAGCAGGATATCCTGCAGAAGAACCAGGAAATCAGCGCAAAAGATAATGAAATCAAGGAACTTAAAATTGACATTTCTGACCTAACAAAGAAAATAAACTTAATGAACCAGACAGTAGATGACATCTTGGATGATATAGATGACATATGCGATGATGCAGCAGAGCTGAACCTTTCAAAGTGTGAAGACTACTAAGTTAAATGAACATAAAAAAAACATACCAGGACCTTGTAATAACATCAATAATACTTAATTTTTTTGATGCAACCCTTACAGCTTTAGTAGTCATGGCAGTAAGCTACCTTATAATCTATTTTTACAGGTTTAATTTCCTTATTGCAATCATTGTAGCTATAGGTTTTTTTGTAAGGAGTTTTGTCAGGAAAATAAGGCAGAACAAGATAATCCTTTTGGAAAACAAATATCCTGATCTGAAAGAAAGGTTAAGAACAAGCTATGATAACCAGGATGCCAGCAATACTGTTGTAAACAGCCTGCATAAGGATATACTTGATATGATTGAAAAAGTTGATGTGAATGCGTACTTGAACCCAAAACGACTTGCATTCAAGGTAATCTCAATATGCGCTATAATGTTCTTTGTCCTATACATTTCCTCAGTCGGGTTTGATATCCTTGATTTAAAGACAAGGATAGTGCATTCAAGCTTTTACCAGAAGATAAATTCAGCTGCAAAGGATCTTTTTGACAAGCCAGGAGAGCTTGCTGAGAGACCAAAACTAAGCGAGCCGAGGCTTTTGGACCTTGGGGACAAGGACATGAATGTCACAATTGATACCTATAACACAAAGCTTGACATATCGCAGATTGAGGAAAGCGAGAAGAATGATTTTGGAGGTCATTATCCTGATGAAGTGAAGGGAGCAGCGCAGGAAAGCTATGAAGAGGACATACCTGAAGAATACAAGGAAGTCATAAAGGATTATTTCGGAAAGATAAACAAGTGATTTTTCTGATTTATTATGCTTAAGAAATCTTAATAAGGAATATCTCTTTTATTTAATATGAATGGTTAAATTCAATGGTTTTGAAATCAAGCTAGTCAAATCAAAATATTTCAAATCTTCGTTATTATTTCCAGGGCCGGAACTTTCAGGCTCTAAACTGTTATTATTTGGGTTTGATGAAGCGTGCCCTGCCTGGCTAAGTTTAGAAGACAAAAAATTATTCCTTCACAGGCCTAACCAGCATGTTGATGATGTAAGCGAGAGATACAGGATAGATGTAAGTTTTGATATCTCTAGCATGTTTGAAACACAGACACTTGCAGATGTAAGCAACAAACATATGATATACATAAAAATTGTCAATAAAAAAAACAAAGAAGAAGTGGCTTTCTTCAATTTCAGCATAAAAAAATTCTTTGATCCAAAACTACATAGGGTATGCTTTACCATTGGAGGATCACTTAGAAAAAACCAGGTTAATCTTCTAAATGGAGAGATAATAAATGAATGGCCTCTGAAATTTTTTCCTCATAACCTTCAAAAAAAACAATGTGTAATTGGCAGCGCTCCAGCAAGCGACATTTGCATAAACTTGAAATATGTCTCTAGTTTGCACTGCAAGATAATATATAGCTGGTTTACGGGGACTTTCTGGATTAGGGACTTCGGTTCATTAAACGGCACAATGTTAAATGCCTTGGAATTAAACCATAATAAATGGTATAAACTCAATTCAGGAGATAAAATAATGATTCCTATAATTACAAGGCTTGCCAAAATAGTGCAAACAGAACATGTTGAAATATTATTTACTCTGACCTAAACCCTTAAATAACAGCTAATTCTCCTTTTAAAATTATGAAGCTCTTATCAACAAAAGAAAACCATAAATTCATAGTGAAGGAAGATACAGATCTGCATACCAATTACGGCCTTGTCAAGGCTGAAGACATCAAGAATGCAAAACCTGGGATTGCAATAACAAGCAACAAGGGGACTGAATTTTTTGTCATGGATGCTGATTTCATAGATATGTATGCAAAGATAAAAAGGATGCCTCAGATAATTCCAAGAAAAGATATCGGCTTAATAATCACAGAAACCGGAATCACAAAGGAATCAGTAATAATAGAATCAGGCTCAGGCTCAGGCGCAACAGGATGTTTACTTGCAAAGCTTTGCAAAAAAGTTTATAGTTATGAGATAAGGGAAGATTTCTTCAAGGTTGTGCAGAAGAATGTCGAGATGCTGGAAATAAAGAACATGGTCGTGAAGAACAGGGATGCAAAGCTTGGGTATGATGAAAAAAATGCAGATGTAATAATACTTGATTTACCTGAGCCATGGGAATTAATTGAAAGTGTAAAAAAATCTCTGAAAATTGGTGGATTTTTGGTGAACTATAGTCCTACCATACCACAGGTCATGGATTTCATACAGAGTTTGCCTGAAGGCTATACGCATTTAAAGACAAGCGAAATAATTGAAAGAGAATGGGAGATAAATGGAAGGAAAGTAAGACCTTTATCACAGCAGATAGGGCACTCTGGATTTTTAAGTTTTGTTAGAAGGATTAATTAATTACTATTTAGTGGTTAATTTGAAAAAGTTTATAAATTCACGATTTTCTTTTATTTATTATGATTAAAAGCTTGGCAAGCGATTTAGAATGGTATGAGACTGAATCTCTTTTTAAACCTTTAATTTTAGATTTTGTTTTTTCTGAATTGGTAAGCCTAAATAATAGAGTAGATTCATTCTACTGCATAACTAACAATTTTGTAACTTTGCTTAGTCTTTCCAACCTATTAAAAAATAATAATTTTGAAGATGAAAATAACTCCCTTTTGAATCTGATTTATGGAAACACTTTACTTGCATACTTAGGCCTTTCTATCTATTCAGAAGATGATAAACAAAAAAGTGAACTTGTTGACCTGATAAAAAAATATAAACCTGTTGGGCTTGATGATGATGATAGATTTTATAATTTAAGCAGTAAGGAATTAGTTTTTAGACTGACAGAATCTAATGATCCGAAATCTGTTTTTGTGTATTTTAATACAGTATTAATGTATGAAACAGATTTCATAGCATCAAAACTAAGACCAAAAATCCTTGAGATTGGTCCGATTGGCTGGATAAATGAATTACCTAATGAAGCCAAACCAATTCTTGCAGAATATAAGAGACTTAAAGAATTATATCTAATAAAAGTTGCTGATAAGCTTAATGGTTATTTGGATTCTTTAGGCAAAAATAAAAGATCCATTGATTTGTATGGAATAACAGTTGCTTATGAAAGTGAAGTGCTTGCTTAAATTATAGCAATAATAAGCCCTATTGCCATGAATACCAATCCAAGGAAAAGTTTCCAGCTAAGGGCTTCTTTTAATATGAAATAGGCAAAAATCCCTGTAAGTACAGGGTTTAATATGGAAAACATCTGCTGTGTCCATAGCGGCATATACAGATATCCTTTTATAGCAAGCCAAAACCCTACAAAATTTATTATTCCAACAAGCACTAAAATCCAGATTGCCGGCATGTTTGATTTGATATCTACCTTTAAACTATTCTCAAAAAACACACTTGCGATAAAAGATAGTGAGAAAAGTACAAGCATTGAAATTGCCATCACTGTAAAAGGCTGCAAATTTTGATTTGCTTTTTTCAAAAGCACAGACAATATAGCATAGCACAATGCAGAACTAAGAACAATCACTATCCCTAAAGGCTTCATTTAAACAAATATCATAGGAATTTAGTATATATTTTTTTCTATACTTTATAAATATCTCAGTAGCATCGTTTCCTTGCATCTTCTTCTTGTGCTTCATTCCAGTAATCCATCATGCTTTCCATTCTCGCTTCAAGGATTTTTACCTGGTTTTCTATATTTCCTGAGATTGTTGCGTTGAATGCAAGAGCCATCTGCCTTATCTTTTCCTCTTCAGAGATATTTCCTGCCTTAATCTTTGACATATCCAGGCAGATTTTATCCAAAACTTCATTATTTGAATATTCTCCCATCAAAATTGTATGTTCATATAATGAATTTATCCTGAACTTTAAATTTTCATCAATTTCCTGGCTTTTAATTTCCTGGCATGCAGAAAGAACCAAAAGTAGTATCAGGAAAAATCTTTTCATGAGTGATAAGTTTTAAATAGTTATATATCAAATTTGTGCTTAAGAGGTGTTTTTATAAAAAAATGGCAAAACTATCAAATTCGGAGTTTGTATGGGCGATTTTAAGGATTTCAGTAGGGCTGATATTTTTATGGGCTTTCTTTGACAAGACTTTTGGCTTAGGCTATGCAACCAAGCCGGACAAAGCATGGGTCTTGGGAAACAGTCCGACATATGGATACCTGACAAACGGTACAAAAGGTCCTCTAAAGTCAATTTTTGTGAGCATGGCAGGTAATCCTTTAGTTGACTGGCTTTTCATGATGGGCCTACTAGGCGTTGGAATAAGCATGATACTAGGGATTGGAGTCACTATTGGTGGATATAGCGGCATGGTGATGATGCTTCTTATGTGGATATCAGCATTTCCTCCATCAAACCACCCGTTTATTGATGACCATATCATATATGGTATGCTCTTAATAGGATTAACGACAGTCAAATCAGGGCATTGGTATGGGCTTGGAAAATGGTGGGAAAGCCAGAAGTTTGTGAAAAAGAACAGATGGCTGGTTTAAATCAAAAATGCAGAAATTCCTAACATTTATGTTTTGGGATGAATGCTTAGTTAACCTATGCATTTTTGATTGTTGAAACTGCGTCTTTTTTTGTAGTTTCATTAATTTATTCTTTTTCTTTATAAATAAATACCTTTTTCCTTTTTTTTATGGATGCACATATATCCTTAGTGATGATAAGCCCCTATAGTGAAATGAGGTTGAAATTTTTCTCAGATTTGGACCATAAGTTTGATTACCTGTTCTATACTCCTGCCATTGACTTACCGATATTTTCCAGGAATCCAAGAGGAAAAACATCTGTTTTGTTTTGTTTTTCAGGAAACAGCCCAGAGCCAAAGCATGCGTTAAGAGCAGCTATAGGGGAAAAGGTTTACACAATAATTACAAATGATTCTTATGGCATTCCAGAAAAGGGTTATTTGATAGAGCAACTAGAGAGCAGGCTGGAAATGAAACTCACGCTAATTGCAAACAGACATTATGGCATCCCCTGCGGATGGACAGGCAATATCCTTTCAGATGGGTTCAATGGCTCTGCAAGAGTTCTTTTATTCCCTTCAAAAGGCGCTGTTACAGCTTACGAAAAGATATATTTTCCTTAATTAGGGCAAATGCTTTTAAATCCTCTGAACCTACTTTCTCAAAAATGAAGAAAATTATCCTGGACACTAACTTTCCAATTCTGCCTTTTTCAATGAAAGTGGATATTTTTAGCGAGATAGCAAGGATAATGCATGAGCCTTATGAGATAGTGCTTCTTGAAGAGGTAGAAAATGAGCTTCATAAGATAATCAGGGAGCAGAAAGGCAAGCATAAGGACTCTGCCAAGGCAGCTTTAAGGCTTTTAGAGGCTAAAGACGTGAAGAAAGAAAAAGGTTTAAAAAGTCAGGACAATTCCAAAACGCTTGTAGACGATATTATATTTGACCTGGCAGATAAATCCACAATCATAGCTACACAAGACAAAGATTTAAAAGCAAGGTTAAAAGCTAAAGGTATAAAAGTCATATACTTAAGAAAGAAAAAGCTGGAGATGGAAGATGTTTTATAAAACAATTGTAACCGATCACATAAGAGTGCCACCAAAACTATTTGGGGATGAGATTAACGCTGCCCTGCTTAAGCAGATCAAAGAGAACTATGAGGGATATATTTCCAAGGACATGGGCATCATAATTGATGTTGCATCCATTGAAAAAGTGGAAGTTGGAAAGGTCATCCATGGAGACGGCGCAGCTTATTACCAGACAACATTTTCGCTTTTGGCATTCAAGCCTGAGCTTCAGGAAGTCATTCCAGGCCAGCTAAAGGACATGGCTGATTTTGGGGCTTTCATAAGCATGGGTCCGATTGAAGGGATGATTCATATTTCACAGACGATGGATGACTTTGTCTCATTTTCAAAGGACAAGGTCCTTCTAGGGAAAGATTCAAAGAAAAGCCTAAAAGTTGGCGACAAATGCAAGGCAAGGATGATTGCAGTTTCGTATAAAGATATAACAAATCCAAAATTTGGGCTTACCATGAGGCAAAAAGGCCTTGGAAGGATTGACTGGATCACAGAAGACCTGATTCCTTCAAAAAAAGGTGAGAAAAAATAATCAAGATTGAAGATTGGATGTCTAAACCTGTAAGGATAATCTCAAAAAAAGATACATTGAAAAAAGCAGTCCATGTGATGGATGAACATAACATAGGTGTTTTGGCAATAGTCGAAAACGAAAAGCCGGTCGGTGTCCTGACTGAACGGGATATTTTAAGAAGGGTTGTTGCAAAAGGCCTTGACCTGGAAGAATCAAAGGTTGAGGATGTAATGACCAAGAATCCTGTTACAATAGAATCAGAAAGCTCAATACTTGAAGCGACAAGAATGATGTCAGAGAATAACTTCAGGAGGCTTTTAGTTGTAAAGAAAGGCAAGCTGGTTGGGTTAATAACCGCAAAAGATGTAATAGAAGTGTTAAGCGCATAATGTTTTAAGAATATAACGAGTTGTGAAAAAAAATGGCAAAGGTGTCGAAAATTGCAAATTTTCGAAACCTAGCCTAAAAAGATCAGTTAAAACATAAACAATTAAGAGTTGAACGATATGGCAAAGGAAAAAGTATGCAAATCATGCAAGATTTTTGTTGAGGGAGAACAATGTCCGCTTTGTAAGGGTAACCAGTTTACAAACTTATTTAATGGAAAAATCGCAATCCTGGATGCTAACAAGTCCTTTATTGCGCAGCAGATGAACATCAAAGAAAAGGGGAGATATGCAATCAAGGTAAGGTGAAAATCACATGGAAATACTTAAAGAAAAAGAAATGAAATTAATGTCAAGGAAAAGAGTAATGATATCCCTGGAAGGTAAGGGAGCAACACCTTCAAGGCTGGAGATACTAAAAAAAGTATCAGACCACTTTAAAGTCAGCCCGGAACTTGTTGTCATAAAGCATATTTACCCACAGTTTGGGAACACAAAGACAAAAGTTGCTGTTAATATATACACAGACAAGAAAAAGCTGGATTTTTTTGAGCACCCAAGCCTGATAAAAAGGCACAAGCCAGCTGAGAAGAAGGAGTGAATTGAAAAATGGCAGATCCAAAAAAACCAGCACCAAAAGCAGCAAACCCAGGAAAGAGAAAAAATAGGAGGGTTGCACCAGCAAACAAGCTTTATGACGGTGCTAAAGCAAAAAGAAAGACATGCCCAAAATGTGGTCCAGGTGTATTCATGGCTGAACATAAGGGAAGGACATCCTGCGGAAAATGCGGGTATACAGAGTTTAAGAAGTAAGTTTTCTTTAATTTTCTATTGTTCTTTACTTTTATCACTAAATAGTGAACATTTATAAATAAGCAGTTACTGCACTAACTTAACAAGCTGGTGAATTAATGGTAGATGCAGATTGGTGGAAAGTGCATAATAATGGATGGGAACATTTTGACAAATTTAGAAGTTTCCTTAAAAATTTATCATTCCTTACACTTGAAGAAGTGACAAGCTTCGGTGGCCACGTCAGAAAATTGAGTAAGGATCTATTTTTGCATGACTTTCAGCTGAGGATGGTTAAAGATGAGATGGAATTCAGGCCAGAAAGAATATATGATCGGCAAATCCTTAATTATCTCAAGGAAGTAGAAAGTGGCAAAGTTACTCATGATCATTTGAATTTTTACATCCCTTTCAGAGGATACTGGAACCAGATTGATGAGCCGATAGACCTGGATACTTGCTACCCTTCCATGAATGCTGTCCTGAATGCAAGAAGAGCGCCAGAGAAGATCAATAAGAACATCCCTTCAGGGGATTCATACTATTTCCTTAATTATGAGGGCAAGACTATATTTATTGTCGTTGATGGAGTATCAGCATTATTCAGCCATGAAGCACTGGATAACATCGGAAAGCCTGCTATTGATGCTTTGGTTGCAAACATCTTGACAAAGCAGTATCCAAAAACTGAAAAATTCCAGAATGGTTTTAAGGCTGGAAACCTAACAGCAGCAGATATCCTTCTTGATATGAATGATTTCCTGTATCATCACTTTCTTGATAACTATGGAATTGATTTAAGGGCAAAAGATTCCTTTGGAGATTATGAGAACAGGTTTAGGATTCCAGGTGCAGCAGCAGGTGTATTATTGATGGATGTTGATGAGGATACTATGGATGTTGCAAATGTTGGAGATACCTATATTGCAGCATTTCCCCATAATAATAATATGAGGCCATTGATCTGCACGCCCAATACAAATTATGTATGGGATATTGTAACATCGGAAGTTATGGATTTTCTTATGTCTAAGGGATATACTTATGAAGAATCAAGAAACCATCCTCTATTTCTGGAATGGATCAAAGTATCCTATAATTCTAAGGCACAATATGGTTGTGACTTAATTAACGGGACACCTTTCATAAAGGAAGAGCCATCTAAAGATGAAAATCCAGCACCAGTAAGATATAAAGGCCTATATTCAAATCAGTGCAAACTCTCGGATGTTAAGAGAATTGCAATGGGGACAGATGGAAGCCTTCTTCCAGGTTTTGATTTATCAACAGATTACGGAAAATCCCAGCTTTATGCTTCAGCAAGCCTAGCAAGCGTCATTGGCCTTCCAATGTGGTTTTTGGTCATCCAAAGAATGCTGGAAAATGATCCTAGCAAGATACACCTGTCAAGGGAAAGGATGGGTCTTGACGACCAGCTTATGCTGATTGTTGACCCAAATTCCCCTAATGTGGTTCCTGGCACTTATCAATTTCTTGAGGATTGTTCATGGGCAGAAAACATGTGGCAGTTTATCCAGGGAGATGTCATGACATTCCCCTATAGGCTTAGGACACAGGTGCATAATCCAGCATCAGATCTTAGAAGCAGAAGCGCAGATGTAATTGCAGGTTATGGTCAAAGCGGAACAGTGTTTGCAGATTACTCACTAGTAAAAGAATTATTTAGTAGTGTAAAAGCTAGAGTTTATACCAGCTAACATAATGATACTTATTTTTGGCATTGTTTCGTCCAATACCTTTTTAACCTCTATCAAAGTCTGAATAGATATGCCATGCCCTGACTGCGGTTCTGAAGAAAAAATAATTGATTCCGGACTTTTGTATTGCAAAAAATGCGGGTTGGAACTGGATGAATTAATAATTACAACTAAAGGAAAGAGTTTTAGGCAAGATACTGTTGTACCTTTGCTTGATTTCAAGATTGATCCAAGGCAGGAACTATATGCTCTGAAATTTGGGCTTAAAACAGGGAGACTATCAAAAAACTGGGAATCCTACTTAGGATTCAGCGTCAAGGATAATTTCCTAAAGCCTGAACTGAAAGACAAGGCGCTTGGATTTATCGAGGATTCTTTTGAAAGAAATAAATCGCTTCTTGAAGCTTCCAGGGAAACTTACAAGAAACAATGGGAAAAGACAGGCAGCAGGTTTTTTATTGAGCTTGAAAACCTGACAAATTTTGTGATTGAAGAAGATTTTACCTGCTTTCTCAGCCTGATTACTGAAAAAGGAATGCATAACTCTCCTGGAAATTTCATAATAATAAATTCAGCCCTAAAAAATGCAAATTATGAAATTGCAAGACAGCTTTTTTTTATCCATTTCAGGAGGTATATCAAGAAGTTCTTCAAAGAAGAGTTTGATGCAGAGGACGAAAAGCTGGCTGAAGTGATATGCTTATTCTCACTTTTGCATGCAAAACCACTAAGCGGGTGCTTTCAAGGCATGGAATTTTCCATAGATTTGCTGAAAGATAAAGGGCTGATCGATATTGCAAAAAACCTAATCTCAATATGGGAAAGTAGGACAACATTCAAGGCATTCATGATAGATTCTTATGCTAAGCTTGGCATTGAAAAGAAATGGATCAGCTACTAAGTACTAATTGTTTTTATCTATAAAAATATTAATTAAAAAAAGCAAGAATCAATTATTCTTCTTTTGTATTCTGGAACACTAAAAGGTCTTCGGTTGTAAGCTTTTTCTTCTTCTCAATCTTTTCCTTTACTTCCCTGCTCTTCTCATCAAGGGTCTTTTGGTCCTGGGCTTTTTTCTCTTCTTCAGAATGTATCTTATGCTTCTTCAGTTCCTGGTTTATCTTGTTCATCTCTTCAAGCTTTTCTTTCAGGGCCATGTTTATCTTATTGAACTCGTCTTTCTTTTCTACAAACTTTGAGAAGCCTTCTTTTTCTTTTTCCTTTAGCTCATCAATCTTCTTTGAAAGCTCCATTATCTTCTCATGCCTCTCCTGGCTGTTCCTTGCATTGTCCTGGACACCTTTGTGGGCATTATTTGCAATCTTTCTTGCTTCCCTAAGGCCTTTCCTTGCTTCCCTGACTGAGCTATTTACTTCAATGAAATCCTTAGCTCCCTCAAGAAGCTTTTTTAGTTCATTTATCCTGACCATCATCTTCTTTTCTTTTTCAAATGATAGGCCTTCTGTCTCTATTGTATACTCAAGTTCGTCAATCTCTGCCTTGTATTTGGCAGGGTTTCCTTCAAAATTTGATTTCTTCTTAACTTCATCCTGTTTTGATGCTGCTTCCTTCAAGACATCAGAATGCTTCTTTATCTCTTCATTATACTTGCTTCTTTCTTCCTTGAACTGCTTTACCTTGTTTGTGTATTCGTCCCTTTCTCTCTTAAGCTCTTTTATCTGGGTTATCATAGTTTGGATTTCTCTGCTGACCTTATCCTTGTCATCATATAGGTTTTCCTTGTTAGAATTCAGATTATTAAGCTGTTCGCGAAGCGTAGAAATATCCTTTCTAATCTCTGCCAATCGTTTTAGTAGTTCATTGACATCCATGTAATCACAATTTATATTTTAGCAAGAAAAAATAACTTGCAAAAAAAAATTTAACCGAATAGTGAGCCTAGTCCAGCTGCTGCGTCTCCTTCATCCTTTTTCTTCTCTTCTTTCTTTTCAGCTTTTGGAGCTTCAGAGTGTGCTGCTGGTGCTGCTGCAACAGGTGCAACCATTGCTGCCTGTTTAACTGCTTCGTCAATATTGACGTTTGCAAGTGCTGCAACTAGTGCTTTTACTCTTGAATCATCGACTTTGACACTTGCTGCCTCAAGTACTTTCTTTAGGCTAGCTTCATCTACTTTATGACCTGCTTTATGCAGTAACATTGCTGCGTAAACATATTCCATTTTTCATTCCTCCTATTATGACCTTAACCAAACAATGACCCAAGCCCTGCGGCTGAATCCTCTTCCTTCTTAGCTTCCTTCTTTTCAGCTTTCGGCGCTTCAGGTGCTGCCTGCGTAACCTGAGCAGCATTCTTAGCATTCCTTAGCTCTTCAGATAAAGCCTCTGGTGGAAGGCTGTTTGAAATTGATAGCATAATCCTATATGCTTTCTTGATAATATCCCCTGATGTATCAACAGTCATGAAACCTGCTTCGAGCGAGATTGCCCTTGTTTCCTTGGCTGCCTTGCCAATCATTATCTTCAATGATTCTGTTGTTGGGTATCCTGAATATACAGCCAGGTTAATGCTTTCAGTGTAAGCTGTTACAAACTTCTGTCCGTATACCTTTTCATCAACATAAAGCACATCAGATGTGAATATAAAACCGTCTTCATATGCTGCAGTCAGGTCCAGTCCTATTTCCATCGGCTCGATTCCAAGCCTTACAAGGATTCCTGCAAGGTCTGCATCTATTACCTGTCCTTTCTTTGCTGCAACTGCATCAGTCTTGATTGCAAGCTTTCCGCCTTCAACCCCTGTCTTGATGCCGTATTTTCCCAGTTGTCCGATGATCGGACCTGGTGCAAATGATGTTGGGCCTGCTTTTACCATTATGTCTTTTGGCGCAACCTGTCCTGCTTTTGCAGGGGCATTTGACTTATTCTTCTCCAAAAATGAATACAACTTGAATGGGTTGTCTTTTGTAAATATAAGGGCTGGCATGCCTTTGAAGTATTTTTCAAGTTCCTTCACTTTATCCTTCTTTGCCTGTGAAAAAGCAATCTTCATCAGCCTTTTCTTGGTCATCTTAAGGATTGTGCCGTTTTCCCTAAGCTTTGCTCTCATCTGGCTTACAGTCTTTGTCGGCAGGTTTGCCATGTCAACTACAGCAATCACTGGATATGTGTCCAGGAGCTTTGCAAATTCTGCTACTGATTTTTTCTTGTCTTCTGAAACGTGAGTCATTTTAAGCTACCTTCACTGGTTTTCCCATTGTAAACTTCACATAAGCGGACTTGATGTTGTTCTCTCCCTGCGGCATGTGATGGACGATGTTATTGAACACATACTTGATGTTCTCAATAAGGTCTTCATCACTGAACTCCTCATTTCCGACGATTGTCTGCATCAGAGGGGCTTTCTTGCATGAAAGCTTGATTGTCCTTTGCAGCTTATCATAAAGTGTCTTCAAATTTGCGTTTGGCGGGACTACGCAGCCTGCTTTTGGGTTTGGCATCTTTCCCTTTGGACCTAATACCCTACCGAATGATGATGCAACTTTTGGCATGATTGTTGCCTGTGCAATGAAAAAGTCATGCGCTGTTGCAAGCTTCTTTGCTGCTTTCTTGTCTGCCTGGTATTTTTCAAACTCTGCCTGCTGAATTGCAGTATCTACTGCTTTTGCAGATTCTCCTAGTTCAGGGCCAATCAGGGCGCATACTTTTGTCTTCTTGCCCTTGCCTTTTGGAAGCTCGATAAAGAACTCAACCTGATGCTCAGGGTTTTTCAAATCAAGGCTTCTTAAGTTGACAATAAAATCAACAGCCTGCTTAAAATTCTTCTTAGATTTCCTTAATTCTAACAATGATTCTTTTAGTTTTTTTTCATCCATATTAACCTACCCTCCTACATGAAGTAGTCTTCGGGATATATATTAGGAACTTAGGAAAAAGAAGTAGTTTATAAATGTTTTTGTGTGGATGGCTTTGCATATAACTTCTGAGATTGCACATAAAGTCAGGAGAGCTGCACATAAAATTATAAAAAAGATTAGTCATAACTAATAGTTTATGTCCGATTGCCCTCAATGTGGTTCCAATCTAAATCCAGAAGAAGTTAAGATAGCACAACTTCTTTTGAAAAAAAGTTTTCCATACCATAATTATAGGCAAACTGAAGGAAAGTTTGAATGTTTTTGCTGTAAAAAACTTGTTGGTCGGAAACATATGGTTTTAAATAAATTAAATGAAGAGGAAACACAAAGAGTATTTATAATTTAAACTTGTGGTTGATTTGGCTATTATATGTTAGGGATTGTTGTTTTTAGGTATAATCTACAGTTCTTTCATTCTAATTAACAAAAATTGTTGTGCAACAAAAGCAAAATTTATATATTAATTATAGTTACATTGTAACTACATGGAAAGATTTCAGATAAATATTGAAGGTTATGAAATATGTGAAAAAAGGGCTGAGTATGGGGGAAATAGCGCAAGAGTTTATGTTCCAAAACATTGGAGAGGCAAAAAAGTAAAGCTAATTTTATTGGAGGATAGTGATAATCATGAGAAAATCAAAAATTAACTCAAATTTTGCAGATATTCAAATGGTGCGTTATATGGGGAATAAGCGCAATATTTTATCTCATGTAATAAGTGCTATAATGAAAATTCATGATCCTGAAAAAATATTTTGTGATCTTATGGCAGGAACTCATTCTATAAGTTATGCAATTAAAACATTAAAAAATCATCAGATAGGTATAATCTCTAATGATAGCCAAATATGTAGCTTTATTATTGGAAAAGCACTGATAGAAAACAACACGCTAAGCACTATTGAAATAGAAGATGCAAAAAAAGATCTTAACTCAAATTTTTATAAAAATTCATTAGCATTAAAATCTAAATGGAAAGATGAATTTATAAAAAAAAATCAATATAGAACACATAATAAAATAAATTTGGCACAGCAATTTTTTCATAAAGAACCTTATTGTCTCTTTACTTTTTATTTTGCAAATATCTTCTTTTCTCTTAATCAATGTAACGAAATTGATAGCTTTAGATATGCAATAGAAAAAATAGATGATCCAATTAAGAAAAACATTTATCTTGCTTGTTTGATTTATGCAGTCAGTTATGGTAGTTCATCATTTGGTCATTTTGCTCAACCAAGAAAAGTGACTTCTGAGGTCAGACGGATAAGAAAAAGATCTATTTATGAACTTTTTTTCAGAAAGTTAAAAAACTTAAAAATAAATTTAAATAATAAATTGAACAAATGTTTTAATAAAGATTATAAGGAATTATTTTTAGATAGGGATTTTTTATCAATGGTTGAGAACATTGGAACAATTTACTTAGATCCACCTTACTCTCCTGCAAATTATTCAAGATTTTATCATGTCTTAGAGACTCTAATAAAATACGATTATCCCAACAATGAATATAAAGGTTTGTATAGGCATAACAGATTTTTATCAACCTTTTGTAAGAAAACTAAAGTAATTGAATCATTTGAAGAAGTCATTAATTTTTCATTTGGTATAAAGGCAAATCTTGTTATTAGTTATTCCAACACTGGATTACTGACTAAGAAAAAAATAATGAATCTGTGTAGGAAAAAATATTCAACAGTATGGAGTGAAAAAGATATACATCACATTCATTCAACCCAAGGTAATAGAAAAAAAAATGGAGTTAAAGAACTAATTATTGTTGCAAAATATTAATTTAAATGTATTTATCTAGATCTTCTCTTATTTCTGGACAAGATATCTTCAATATCTTATTTTTACTATCTTTGATTTGAATTATCCAATTATCTGATTTTTCATTCAATACCATATTGTACTCATTATTATCAACATATATCTTTTTTTCATCAAAATTCAACCCTATGTTTACTTTGGACAATTTACTCCAAGAAACTTTTTCACTTGAAGATAGTCCCGTGAATGAACTTATTTTTGCTTGCATTCTATTTGCTTCTTCCTTTAATATAGAATCTACTCTTTCTAATGGTATCTCTTCTTTGTTTATTTTCTTTTTAATATTCCTTGAAGTACTAAGTGATATTATCCCTTCTTGCTGGGCTTTTTTAACTCTTTGTATTACTTCTCTTCTTTTTTGAGTTTTCTTCTTATGTAAGTCAATTGCATTTTTAATATAAGGATATAACTCTCCTTCGCTATATTCTCTTATATCTTGATCTTCTTTTTTTGGTGGACCTGCAAGTGCATCATACGCAGGACTTTCTCTTAATATATCTCTTTTATTGTGTGTTACTGGAAAATCATCTAGATAAAGTTCCCCAATTAATTTTTGGAACTCTGTATGAGTAGGTATTCCAACTCTTTCAAACATTGCAATTAATCTATTTCTCCAAAAAATATGAAACCCATAAGCCAACTTAGAAACAACACCAGTATCTCTTTCGCCTGTAGGCCTAAAACCAAACCACCCTTTTACTTTTTGTCCAGTAGACAATTGAAAATCTAATTTATACTTACCATCGGAATGTTCTTCATCCTTTTCAAGATTGATAGGTTCAGGTTTCACATATTCAGAATTAACTTTTATTTTTACAATATTGTTTTGAATGAGTTGGGAATATTGCAATCCAAAATTTTTTTTCAATCTAGTTATTTTTTCTTTGTACACAGGTATTTCTTTTCTTTTTTTAATTTTAATAATTGTACCATGCCAACTTCCTTCGTCTTTTTCTGTCGTAATATCAAAATTTTGCCAATCTCCTTCTTTTATGAATTTTGTTTCATCAAATACTAATGAATATCTTTCATTGCATTTATAATGCTTTGAGATTATCTTAAACTTTGATCCTAAAGCAGATGCACTAGTTTTCAAACCCAGTCCAAAAAACCCAAGTCTTTTTTTCTTTTCTTTTTCTTTATCAACATATGCTAACTTCAAGCAAGTTTTAAAATCCTCAAAAGTCATTCCAGTTCCATTGTCACTTATTTCTATATCATATTCTCCTTCTGTACCATATTCAAATGTTCCACCTGAATTTTCAAATTGAATGTGAACTTCAACAGGATCTTTAATTTCATTTATTCTCGCATCTATACTATTATCAACTAGTTCACTAATTGCTTGCCAAAGAAAATAACCTGATGCTTTACCCATTTTTGTAATTAGCTGTCTATCTGGTGTAATATCTACTTTCAGTGGAATTTCTGCCATAATATGATAAAATGCCTTACTACTATTTAAATATATCTATTTAATTATATACACTTTCATTAAAAATGTATAGCGTTATGATCGATCTACTTTCCTATTTCGATCCTATGTATTAATTGTCAAAGTGTATAGTGCCGATCGTAATTCCTTTTGGAATATGATGGTCTAGATTCAATATTCCCAAAGGAATATCTGTAATATTTTAGAAAAGCTTAAATACTACCTTCGCATACTTATGTAGTTTACAACTATAAAATTCAACAAAAGGTGAAATAAAAATGTAAATAAACTGATTTCAGCGGAATCACCGAAGCGGCAACCCCGCCTCTATCAGTCAGACGTTAGAAGAAAAGGTTGTTGTTTCTAATTAAAATACTTTTCCATTAGGTCATTTGCATTTGGAAGATTCTAAAATACAGGTGTAATATAAAATGAAACAGAAAATAAAAAACATATTTGATAGTAAAATATTGCCTGATTTGGGCAAAATAAAATCCAAAGAGAAATATATACATATCCTTACAGAGCTTGCGCTAAATAGTGGTGCAAACAAAGGAAAGGGTTTAAGAGAGGCTCAAATAAGTGAAGACTTGCAGCCTGCAAAACACATACTTGATAAGCTAGCAGATAAAGGGTTTGTTGAAATTACCTTGCCTGTTGGAGATGGAACCATGCTTAATGATCCCATCAATAACAAAAGGCAACTTTTCAATAAGCAAAAAATGATTGAGGATTACTTTGAAAGGTTTAGAAATCATGTTTCAAACGATATTTCAATCAAAGAAACAGTCAAGGACATCCTTAATTTGGTATCTGAAAGCGAACTTAAAGATTGGTTAAATTCATTAGACGATAAGTATGACTTTAAGGAATATAACCAAGTTGTATTTGGAATGTTGGCAAAAGGGCATGAAATTAAGATTCAGGGGTATGGACCATTGCAGTGGAGAAGCCTGGCAAAATTTTACAACATATCTGAAGCAGTGAAAAATATGTTGGAGGATGAAAAAAAATGATAAGAATAAGACTTTCAAAAAAAGCACAAGTAGATTTTAGATTTATCGCAAAATATCCTGCTGCAATATTTGCAGCGGGAGGACTACTTTGCATTATACTAGAAAAAAATGGATGGGCAACAACGCTAATTGTTCTCGCTGTTGCCTTGCATCTACTATGGCTTAAAAGATAATTTTTTCTTTTTTTTATAAAAAAATCCTAAAAAATCTCTTTTCCTAATACTTTGTATTCCAATCCAAGCTTCCCGGAACCTTTGACAAATGTCATCAAAAATGCCAGGGCAAATACAAGAGCTGAGATTCCCATGTTTACTGCAGGATTCCAGTTTCCATTTGGAGCTACATGGCCGATATAATACGCAACAACCATCATTATCACTCCGAAGAATGATGCAATCCTTACTAATACACCTGTAACTAATGAAAGCCCTATCATGAATTCAAATACTCCTGCAAACCAGATAAAGCTCCATGCCGGAGGAGCTCCTCCAGGCATACCCCAAAGTCCAAAAAGCTTCTGTATCCCAAGCATAAAGAATAATCCACCTATACCTAGCCTAAAAATTAAATAGATGTATTCTGAATACCTTTTTTCTAGCATTCTTCCAATTAAATTCATTTTTATTCCTCCATTAATACTGAACAATTGGTTCAAATCCGCCATAAGCCATCCTTTTCATATCAAAAGGCATTTTCATGTCCTTGATTTTTGGATCCTTCATCATCTCTTTCATGACTTTGGCATTGACTTGGTCCCTGTGCTTCCTTGATTTATAGATTATGAACGAAAAAAAGACAATTTCATCTTTTTTTGTCTTAGCCATCTTAGGGAAGCTCCAGACCTTCATGCCACCCGCATCATGATTCAGGTCATCTCCTTTGCATTCAAGATATTGCAAAGCACCATGCTTCATCCATACCTTTCCAGCATCCTGTGCTATCTTCTTATAGGCTTTTACATTGCTTTTCTTTACGCTTAATACAAATCCATCAACATATGCCATTTTTTTTTCTTACCTCACTTTTTTAAATTCCTTTTATCAAAACTTATCATCCACTGCACTCCGTATTTATCAGTGAAAGATCCAAAATAAGCACCCCAGAATGCATCTGAAAGGGCCATCTCAATCTTTCCTCCTTTTGAAAGGGCCTTATACAGCTTATCAGCTTCTGCCTTGCTCTCAACATCGATTGAGATATAAAAGTTGTTTCCCATTGTAAGCTTGAATCCCATTGATTCAGGCGCATCAGTTCCCATTAAGATTACATTTTTTCCTAGAGGGAGTGCAACATGCATAATCATATTTTCTACGCTGCTTGGAACGTTACTCCCAGGTGTGTCCTTGAATCTTTGAAGCACAGTAAATTCTCCTCCGAACACAGATTTATAGAACTTGAATGCCTCTTCAGTGTTGCCGTTGAAATTTAGGTATGGGTTTATTCTCATTTTTTATTCCTCTTTCTAATCTATTTTTTCAGCGCTTTGGCTGCTTTTCCTTCATAAGCTTCCTTTATTTTTCTTATGTCAAGCCTTTTCATCTGGAACATTGCAGCCATTGCCCTTTGCGATTTTACTTTGTCTTTCCCGCTGATTAATTCATCAAGGCCATCAGGCACAACCTGCCACGAGACTCCAAATTCATCTTTCAGCCAGCCGCACATGCTTTCCTCACCTTTCTTTGTGAAAGAATCCCAGAAATTATCAGCTTCTTCCTGGTCCCAGCATCTGATCAAGAATGAATTTGATTCATTGAAATCAAACTTATGTTCCCCTGGCCCATCCATTGCAGAAAAGTTCATGCCTTCAATCATGAATGATGAAAACATCACTTTCCCTTCCATTCCAGGCATTTCTTTTCCATATTTTTGCATATGGATGACTTTTGAATCTGAGAACAGCTTGGTATAAAGTTTTACAGCAGATTCAGCTTTCCCGCATTTTTTATTCACAAATAAAAGGCAGGGGATTATGCTTTCTTCATCTCCCAGCATCACCTGCCATGAAACTCCGAATCTATCTTTAAAAAAAGCATATCTTTCACTGAAAGGATACTTATCAAGGGCCATCATCACTTCGCCATCCTTTGAAAGCTTTGAATAAAGCGAATCTACTTCCTTTACTGTTTTTGCATATGCAAAAAAAGACACTGAAGGATTCAGCCTGAATATCGGCCCTCCGTTAATCGCTCCAAATTCTATGCCCTTCAATTCAAATGATATTGTCATCACACTTCCAGGCTTTTTTCCTGAAGGTACTGAACTCACTTCATCATACCTTTGGCTTCCAAGGATTTTTGAATCCTTGAAGATTGAAACATAGAACTTTGCTGCTTCCTCAGCATTATCATCAAACCATAAAAAAGGGACAATCTTCTGCATTTTTATTCCTCCATTCTCTCAAAAATCTTTCTTGTGGTATTATAATTACGTATTGTCATCTCCCTGTAAATCTTCTTTCCTATCATCTTTGTATACCCGCTTTTTACAAGACCGCTAAGAAGAGTTGTCATATACAAAACCCCTTCGCCAGTCTTGATGAAGTCAACTTCTTTGTTTAAATCTATTTCCTTTAACACATCATCAGGTTTTTGCTTTTTAAGGAAAGCGACATAGCATCTAAGGTCATCCCTTTTATTCCAATCTTTTGGCACATCCAGGATGACTTTCTTCATCTGTTCATGGCTTCTTACCATACTCTTGAATCATACCTGAAAGCTTCTGAAAGTGAAGTTTCAATCTTTTTCTCAAGCCTTGCTGCATCCTTTTTTGTAGATTCAAATATGACATTCCCGCTCTGGATGTAAGTAGAGACATTACTAAAACCCATTCTTTCAAAGCAGGCTTTCAGGTCAGCCATCTTTATTATATTATTCCCGCCTACATTGATTCCTCTAAGCAAGACAACAAACTTACCATCAATTTTTCCTCAATTTCACAAGTAGCTCGTCAAGTTTTTCAAAGCTTGAATTCCATCCAGCTATTACTCCCATCTCAGCATGTTTCTTCTTCTCTTTTGCATTTGGATGGATTATTCTAATTGTTAATCTTGATTTTTTTCCAAGGCTTTCGAAGAAAGCTGCAACGACCATTCCCTCAGGCAGGTTGATATCTGTTGTCTTCTTGAAATCCTCACCAAATTCATCAGTGCTCATAATCAACTCCTTCTCTATTATCTCCTTGTATGTCCCTTCAGAAGGATAGTCTTTCCCATCAGGTCCATGCATCACATAGATTGCTCTCCCACCTTCCCAGAATTCCTGTTTTTCAACTGTCGTATCAAAATCTTTTGGTCCAAACCACTTCTCGATATGTTCTTTCTTAGTCCAGGCATCCCAGAGAAGATCAAGAGGAGCATCGAAATCCCTGACAATTATTATTTCTCTTTCTTTGGCTTTTTCTTCAACATGCTGCGAAAGCCTTCCTAATGTCTGCTTGCCACCTTCTAAGGCATTGACACTTTTAATTTTTTCTTCCAGCTCTTTTTTGCTGGCCATAGCAGCAGTCAATGTGACCTTAGTCATGCTTTTTTCCCATTCAAAATTTATGGTTGTCTCAAAATATCCAGGCATGCCTCTATCTCCATGCTCATACATAAGGAGAGACGGCTTCTCTATCTTCAGATACCTGACTTTATTGTTATAATCTTTCCCATCAGGCCCGTGCATCACAAATACCCAAAGTCCTCCTGGTCTTATATCCATTTTTTCGGTAGTAATCTTAAATCCATCTGGACCCCACCATTCTCCTATGTTTTTTGGATCTATGAACGCGTCAAAAACCAGCTCTTTTGGTGCATCAATCACCTTTGTGATTATCATCTTATTATCCTTTGCAATCCCTATTGATTCATTTCCTTTCATTTCCTTTCCCTTTGGTTTCATTTTCCTTCCCTTTCTTCATCTTTTTAAGATAATCGTCCAACCTATCCAGCCTGCTCTCCCATTGCTTCTTATAGGAATTTATCCATGATTCCATTTCTATAAATGGCTCTTTTTTCAGTCTGTATATCCTTTTTTGCCTGTCTATCTCAACTTCAACAAGCCCAGCCTTTTTTAATGCATTCAGGTGTTTTGAGACCAAAGGCTGGCTGATTTTCATTGTAACAACTATATCTCCAACAGACTTATCTCCCAGAAACAAAAGTTCTATGATATGAAGCCTGTTCGGCTCAGAGAGTGCTTTTAATGTGTTTTCTATCATATTACATCACTTATTGGTTATATAACTATAAGTTTATATATAAACCTATTGTTTAACTGACAGTTTAAAAACATTTAACCATAATTTTTTAAAGCAATTTTCTTAACCATTACTTATGAACATGAAATGCAGCTTATGCAGTAGAGAAATGGAAAAGAAATCCACCAGGGAAGTAGGAAATCAGGCTTATCATATGCTATACTGTGAGAACTGCAATTTACAGGTAGCAAGAATTGTATGATTTCTTTATATTTTAAAGAGTTTACTAGAACCCAGATTGCTGAACTACTCGTTTAAAACCAGCCTTTTCTCCTGAACATATAGATCATTGAGCTTGAAAAGACAACCATTGCTGCAACCATTATAAAAAAGCCATGCTCCAGATGCGCAAAAGGAAGATAGTCAAAATTTGTCCCGAAAATCCCCGAGATCACAGTCATCGGAAGGGCGATTGTCGCAAATACGCTCAAGAATTTCATGACCTCGTTCATATTATTATTGACTGACGACATGTATGCATCAAATGCCTCGCTTATGGCATCCCTATGATTGTCAATAGCATCTGAAACCCTTATTGCGTGATCGTATAAATCCCTGAAATATGGTTTTGACTTATGGGACAGGAAATGATAATCGTTCTTTGCAAGGTAAGATATCTTTTCTCTCTGCTGGAATCCTATCCTTTTCATCTTCCTGAACTCTTTTTTCAGGTGCAAGATTTTTACCAGGTCTTTTGCATGGGGCTTTGTCACAATATTTTCTTCAATATCCTCAATCTGCTCATTAAGCGAGTCTATTACAGGAAAGAAATTGTCTATCTCCTTATCCATGAGGTAATGGAAGAAAAAATCAGTCCCTTTCTCAAAAAGGAATTTCATCTTCTCATGATCTTTCTTAAGTGATTCCCAAATGCCGTTTTCCTGGTGGCTGCTGATGATAAAATTCTTTCCGACAACAAAATCAAGCTCCCTTAGAGCAAAAGATTTCTTGCTTTCCTTTATAGCATAAAAGACGCAGAAAAGATATTCTGGGAATTCTTCAACCTTGATTCTTGTGTCCCATTTCTGCATGTCTTCAATTGTCAATGGGTGCAATGAATAGATTTCTGCAAGCTCCCTGGCTTCCTTCTCGTTTATGCCTGAAACATCAATCCATGCAACATGATCTTTTGCTTCGGAAATTGCTGAAGCTTTTTTCACTTCTTTTGAAAAATAGAAAATATCTATCATTGGAATTTTTAAGAATGTATCAGTTAATATACTTTACTCATGAAGATTACATCTGAGAAAAAAACCAGAACACTATTCATCATCTGCTTCAAGGTCACCATACTGGCACCTGTTGCAGACATACTGGGAAGCGTCAAAGTCTTCAGTTGTGACTATCTTGAATTCGTTCCCGCATTCAATGCACTTGACTTTTAGTTCCCTGAACATTTTCTTTAACTAACTTGGTATTTTTTTAAAAAAATTCCGGTAGCCAAAAACAAAAAATCAGCTTTTGGCAAGGAAAAACTTATCTACCACTCCTCTTCTTCGTCAGTGTTGTCATCTTCATAGTCGTCGTAATCTTCATCATCATCCATATCGTCTTCACTGTCGTCGAAATCATCGGCATCTTCTTCATCTTCGTAAAATGACATTTTTTTTCCCTCCATGTATGTGCGCTTTTTCCCTCTATAAACAATAGTTTGGGTCAGCACCTTGCGCTTTTGAATGAAGTGGTGCTTTTTAAATCTTTGGTTGGATTTGGTTTTTGCTTTTTTTAGAGCTGTAATTTATGCCAGTAAACTGGATATAGGGCGAACTTAATATTATGTTTTCTACTCTTACATATCTTTCATGTTTGCAGTTTGCCTATGCTCTTCTTCTTCTTAGAAAGCATTAAATACTCCAAATAAAATTATCTGGCTTATGGACATTCCATTGATAATACAGCTTTTTGTTTTATTGAATCCTCTTTCATCTTTTCCGTTCCTCATCTCAGCATTCGAGCAGAAATTAGATGTAAGGATGATTGCAATAAAATCAGCATTCACAGCATTCCTGCTTGCAGTCATCATGGCACTCATAGGACCTTCTTTATTTGGGGTTTTTGGGATAACTCTTGATTCTTTTCGGGTTGCCGGAGGACTTGTCCTTCTGGTGCTTTCATATGACATGATAAAGCCAAAGCCGCAGGAGAAAAAAAAGATAGAAACAGTGGACAGCCTGACAACAATCATTGCAACGCCAATGCTTACAGGCCCTGCAACAATATCTTATATCACAGTAAAAACATTTGAGCTTGGAAGGACACAGGTGTTATCTGGCATCTTTGGAGCGTTTGTACTTGTTGCAATAGTGTTTTTTATCTTCTCGCTTATGGTATCAAAAGTACATCCAAAGATTGTGAATATCCTTTCAAGAGTATTAGGTTTGTTCTTGATGGCTGTATCAATTGAGATGATTGCAAAAGGGATTTTCGGTCTGGTTGCAGCAGCATAATCTTTAGTATTTTTCCTAGCAGCAAGGTATCTTGTTTCTTGAGCTGAGCAGCTTATTGAACATTGAAATCCATAGAGGGCTCAGGAATAAAGTGATCCCGATGGTGCCTATTGCAAACTGGTAGAATATCCCGTTCATAAGTCCAAGCTTTAGGCCTGCAGATGCAATGATGAAGCTGAATTCCCCAATAGGCGCAAGCATAGAAGCTGAGAAAAGGCTTTCTTTCCAGCTCTCCTTGAACCACCTGAACACGATTGCATTTATCAAGGTGTTGGAGACAAGGACAACAGAAACCAGAATCATTATAGTCCTGATATTCATGCCAAGGAATCTTGCATCTATCAGAAGGCCGACAGATACGAAAAACAGCGCAATGAATATTACTCGAAATGAGTGCAGGCTTTGCTGGATCCACTTTGTGTCTTCTGACCTAGAGATTATCATCCCTGCAAGGAAAGCGCCAAGAGCAGATGATAGATGAAATAGCGAAGCTAATGCAGAAAGGCCAAAGCATGCAATGAATGAGGCAAACACCTGAAGCTCTGGATCGCTCTTGAAAAACCTTGAGAATGGCATCCTTATATTTCTCCTGAATAAGTAGATATATGCAATTGCAATGAAAAGCACAGTCCCTGCCAGCTGAAGAAAGATTTCATACGCGCTTATTTTTTCAGGTCCAAAAAAAGATATTATAGCAAGCATTGGAACTATTATTATGTCCTGGACAATCAGGATGCTAAGGATATTTTGCCCAAGCTTCGTATTAAATTGCTTCCTGTCTTCAAGTATCTTGATAAGTACAGCTGTGCTGCTGAGGCTTACAATGAACCCTATCAATACTATAGTGCCTAGGCTCCAGCCAAAAAATATCCCTGCAAGGAAAGCAAATGCAATACTTAGTATGATCTGGAAAAGCGTGCCAAACACAGCAATCCTCCAGTTTGCAAACAGTTTTGTTATAGAGATTTCCATCCCGATAAAGAACAGCAGGAGGATGACACCTATTTCACCTATTATCGTTATTGCATTTATATCACTTATAAAACCAAATCCACCAGGTCCTATAATAATTCCTGTAAGGATATAAGCAATGATAGAAGGCTGCTTAAAAAACCTAAGTATTATTCCTGAGACCAAGACAAAAAGAGCTCCTAAAAGGAGCGATGGGATGAGCGGGTTTTCTATTGCCATTAGTATTAATCAATCTATCCCTCTATATAAAAACTTTGAATCAGCTAAATAAATTCTTGAAAAAACCAATGAGCTTTTCCCATATCGAAACTTTTTTCATAGGATTTTCGTTATTGTTGCTTAAAATTTCAGTTTCATCGTTAAATTTTATTTTCAGGAAATTCGGTTCAAGAACTTTAAATTCTGAAACTTTTATTTTTGCAGAAGCATGGTTCTCACATATATCATTTTTACATGGGAAAAATTTTTCATCATAAAACATCTCAGCAGCTTTAATCTCAACTTTGCCAGAAAAATGCACTTCTGTTTTTGAATCAAGTTCTTCAAGAACTATAATATAAGGATTATATGGAGAGGATTTTTTATCCAGCTTCATTTTGCATGTGCTGTTTTCTATTCTGCATGATGAAACAGAATAATGCTCATAAAATCCAGCCCTTTTTATATCCCACATATAGCTGTCATAAAAAGAGCCAAAGTCAAGTACCATTTCTTCGTTTAATTTGTATTCTGCTAAATGGCTGCACTTTTTATCTTTTGCAGCTGTCCTAAAACAGTAAACTTCCTGATATGTTCCGTTTATTTCGCATCCCTTATGCTTTCTTTCTTCATCACCCATCTCGTAAACTTCGCTATAAAATGCTCCATAACCACCGCAGCTTCCCTTTGACTTCGCATATTCTTTTTTTATTGTTTCAAAATAACCCGTGAAGTTCCATCCCTCTTTCTCAAATTCACCAACAGAGATAAAATATAGCTTCCATTCGCCATCAAGGTTTGAGGGGATATCAAACAAAAGAGTCAAATCTTCATTATTAGTTGGTCCTGCAGACACAAATGTCAGGCTTGTCAGCAGGAGCAAGGATATAAGAAAACCTGTTTCATGTGTTTTTTGCATTTTAATTATTAGATAATTTAGTGAGTATAAAAACATAAGCAACCAACCAGCCTTACAAAACGTTTATATAACCCCAGCTAATTAAATAACCTATTTTTGAGGTGTATCATAATGAAAGAAGTTCAGGAAAAGATCAAAAGTGTGATGGAAGAGATGGCGAAAGTCATCATCGGCCAGGATGAAGTGATGAAGCAGATAGTAATATCCATCATGTGCGATTCAAATGCACTTTTGGAAAGCTATCCAGGGCTTGGGAAAACGACAATGATAAAGACGCTCTCAGACGTCATGGACCTGAAATTCTCAAGGATCCAGAGCACTCCGGATTTAATGCCAACGGATATCACAGGAACTTATGTTCTGGAAGAAGATAACGGCAAAAGGGCATTCAATTTCCATAAAGGTCCTATATTTGCAAACATAGTCCTGGTTGATGAGATAAACAGGGCAACTCCAAAAACACAGTCTGCTCTGCTTGAAGCGATGCAGGAAAAGCAGGTAACTGTCGGGAAAAATACTTATCCTTTGGACAGGCCGTTTTTTGTCCTTGCAACACAAAACCCGATTGACCAGGAAGGAACATATCCATTGCCTGAAGCGCAGACAGACAGGTTCCTTCTGAAAATCAAAGTTGACTATCCGACAATGGAAGAGGAAGACCAGATAATTGACAGGTTTACAGGAAGGAAGGAAAAGTCCCAGGTAAAGAAAGTATTTGATGCAAAGACCTTGGAAAAATTCCAGCAGTATACAAGGGAGACCCCTATTGCAAATGATTTGAAGAAGACAGTGCTTAAGCTTATCCAATCTACAAGGAATAACAAGGACCTGATTGAGTATGGCGCTTCACCAAGAGCATCCTTAGGATTAGTCCTTGCAGCAAAAGCCAATGCGCTGATTGATGGAAGGAATTATGTTAGCAGAAAAGACATCGAGGAGATGGCATTGCCAATTCTAAGGCATAGATTGATACTTAATTTTGAAGCTGAAAGGAAAGGCATGACAACAGATGCGGCAATCAAGGAACTCTTAAAGAAGGCATAAAATGCTTGAATTCATACTTTATTTTTTTGGAATGATTTTTGTTTATTACTTTTTTATGGCGATAATCTTTCAGGACAGGGTCAAATTGATAATAACAGATTTCAGGCACTTTTTCAATAGGGGAATTAAGATTGCAGAGTTTAAATATAAGCCGACGCTATTGGAGCAAATTATAAAAAAGGGTTCAATTATTGGAATTTTTTTTATGCTGCTTTTGATTTTTACCAATAATGCCTCTTTTATATTTCCTGCTGCATTTTTTATTGTTTTATTAACAATACTTTGGTTTTTTTATAGAAAGGAGGGTAAGTTTGTTCTTTATCAGGCAGGCTTTACACTTCGAAGCAATTTTTATTCATATGAACTGGTTGATGACGTAAAAAAGCTTCATGACCATTTTAGGATATATATCAAATATACAGGATTAAGAATCAGGTTTATCAATTTCAATTATTTTGTTGAAGTCCCTCTTGGAAATAAGGAATATGTAGCATTTTTAAAAGCATATAAGGATAGGAAAAAATGATAGACACAAGCTTTCTTGGACAATTGAAAAGGTTCCAGGTTATTGTAAATAAGAGGCTTACAAGCAGTTTCATCGGCGGAAGGAAAAGCGTCTTTACAGGAAACGGGCTCACTTTCAATGATTTCAGGCCTTATGTTCCAGGAGATGATTTCAGGGCAATAGACTGGAATATCTATGCAAGGACAGACAGCTTTTTTATCAAGAGATATGAGGAAGACAGGAACCTAACAACCCATGTCCTTCTTGATGTCAGCAAAAGTATGGACTATGGGACAGGCAACACTAAATTTGAATACGCATCCATGATTGCACTAGGCTTTGCGTACTTAGCTTCAAGGAACAACGAGAAATGCGTCCTGTCTCTAATGAATGATAAGACTGAAATCTTAAGGTCGCAAAGGGGATCAAACCAGGTCATGGGCTTCTTAGATCGGCTAAACAAGGTAAAATGCAAGGGGAAGATAGACTTTAATGCACAGCTTCGCAAGTATAAGAAATTCATAAAATCAAAATCTCAGATAGTCCTTATATCAGATTTCCTTTATGACCTGACAGACATCAAGGAAACACTATATTTATACAAGCAGCATGACCTAAAAGTCATACAGATCCTTGACCAGAGCGAAACGCAGTTTAAAGTGTATGGCTCGCTTATCCTGGAGGATTCTGAAACTGGAGAGACAAGGGAGACGTTCATCAATGAGAAAAAAAGGCAGGACTATAGGGAGAAGCTATACAGCCATATCTCGGGCATAGAGAAGGAATCAATGCAGCATAAAGGCAAGTTTTTTTTATTTTCGACAGAGCAGCCAGTGTTTGATGCGTTCTATAGGATAATGCAGTAAGGAATAATTTCTTATATTACTTTATGTGCTCTGGTCAAATGCCAAGAAATATATCCACACTAGATGCATTATATATGGCCAGAAGGCACGAAGCAACATGGCAATTAGAAGGGGAAGATATAACTATTACAGGTTTGGATGATCTAATCTCCTATAGCCAGAGAATGCAGGAGCATAGCAAGCTGTTTGGCACAATCAGCGATAAATTAACTGAATTGAAAAATACTGGAAAAGTAAAGCCTGTATTCATTGAGAATCTTTATGAAGCTTTGGAAGTCATCACTCGCATCAATAGGGAAAATGGGCATGATTATCTGAAGGATGGCAACCCTAAGAAAACTAAACTTTTTTGGAACTCCATATTGAGCGATTGCGTTTATATTGATGAACCTTCATTGAGCAGGGAATCAGGGATAAAGCTAGTCTATTATCAACTAAAGAATTTTGCGGCACTTGCAGCAGCAAGTAGTGTTGTTCAGTTGTTGACGGAGTCGTTGAATAGTGACTCTTATAATACTGTAAGACAAAGCAGCGCAGGTACTTACCTTTTCCTTGGACTAGGGACAGTATTCATTGTTGGATTAACTATCAGCATGAAAAAATATGTTTTACCTTTAACAAATTTAATATTATATACTTCAAATGTCATAGATGAAGCAAAAAGATCACCTGAAAAAATGAGTCTGCTGCAGAACTTCATAGATAAGCATTATGTTAGAAAAGCAAGGAACTATAATGCCTTATGACTTGTCTGAAACCAGATAATGCAGTAATCTAAAAGATTCTTGATTTTTTCATATTATGTTCATATCACCTGCTCTTTTTAATCTGGTAAATATCTCTTGATAATTGATTCCTTATATCTGTAGGCACATTGATATAAGTAACAGCTATATGCAAAACACTTTCAAATTTTTCTGAATATATTTTCATTAAATCTGCAAGGTCTTTTTCTGTTTTTAAGTTTTCAGGAACAAATACAATATTTTTTTTGTCTGCTATAAATTTTCCTCCAATTATTCTTTGGAAATACTCACAGAATTCAGCAGTTTCACTTGCAGGAGCACCACTCTTTTCATTCACACTAATAGTAGTTTTGTCAAAAATATTAACAGTAACTCTTTCAAAAGGCTTTCCAGTCATTGCCTCCCTAAAATTATGCTGTATCATATATTCGTTCCCCTTATAGCTTACAAATATGGTTGAATTAACAAGACATTCATCAGGAATTGGAGTTCTAATCAGCTCATCTACTGCTTCAACCACATTAGCTGAAAAGTAGTAGACATGGGTTTCTCTTGAAACTAAATTATCAGCAGCCTTAAGAAAATTTAAAAAACTTGATTTTATGAAATAAGCAGACCCTTCATTAGTAAATTCATAAAAATTTCTTGTTATCATCTGTAAAAAATCCATGCTGTCTTCTTCCAATGCCCTTCCTCTAAGTTTTACACCTTCTCCTTCGTAATCAGCAACAAGTAAATAAGGTACCTTGCCATTTTCTTCCAATAAACTTAATAATTCACTAAATTGCGTTTTTTCATACAATTCAATATTGCTTAAAGTAACAAGATTTTCACCTAAACTCTTAGAGCAGGCAACAATGCAGCTTGCGGCACTAGTTTGCCCAATTTCCGGAATGCCACTATTAAATCCTGTTTGGGTGAAGTGATAGAACGCTTTTTCAGTTTCTTCAGGTTTTGTAAAATAACTCACTATCTTTTCTCCAAATATCTTTCTTGCAATGTTTGTTAAGTTTTTCCTATCCAGATATCTTTTTATTTCTTTAAATGCCAAAGATTCATCAAAACCTTCATTGCTAAAACTCATCTCAAAAGCAGGAACATAAAATTCTTTTGCAGAGGCAGTAGCAACACCTATTATTCGTATAGACTCTTCAGAATTATATATGAAACACTGATATTGTGGAAGAATTTTTGAAATCTCATTATCTACTTGAGAAACATTTTCTGAGTTGATTAATTTCTCTATTAAATCAGCTATTTCATGATTGGTTTGAGGACTGGTCATTTTTTCACCTTTATATCTATTTTTGTTATTATTTGGTGACAACAAAATATATATAAATATTATCTATAAAGTATATATATTAATATAAATTATTTATAATAAATATAAGGATTAGAAAATGAAAAGAAAGCTAATTGAGCTCGGAGGTTCCTTATTTGTCAGCCTTCCCAGTAAATATATCCAAAAATTCAGCCTAAAAAAAGGCCATGAAGTAGAGATTGAAGTCAAAGATTCTTATCTTGAGGTTTCCACATCGCCAATTACAGATGAATTAGTTAGGGAAATTGACATTTCAAATAATCAAAATATAGGCAAAAGATATGTCACAGCGCTTTACAGGAAAGGCGTAGATCATCTGAAAATAAGTTATGAAGGGTTAGGAAACCTAAGCAAGGTAAAAGACATAATCTCCACTAATACCATAGGATATGAAGTAATAAACGAAGATGCAAAACTTATTGAAATCAAGGATTACTCTACTCGTGATTCTACAGAATTCAATAACCTGGTAAGAAGGCTATGGCTAATAATCCAGGATAATGCAAAAGATCTCATAACAGCTTTAGAGACAGGAAACAAGGAACTCCTAAATCTAATTATTTCAAGGGATAAAGAAGTGAACAAATTTTCAAATTACTGTTCAAGGCAGGTTTTCAAAGGAACATTGCCAAGCTTTACAAATTCTGTTGCAATGTATAACCTCCTGAGAAACATGGAATCTGTCTCTGATTGCATAAAGGAGTATGCTCAAAATTTGCTGGAAAATAATCTTATGAAAAAACAAGGAATAGATTATGTTAAACGTGCAGTTGAAGTTTTAAGGACTCAATATTCCGTCTATTATGAATTTTCACTTTCAAAGCTTGACAAATGCGCGCAGGAAGTGAGAAAAATTGAAGCTGAAATTAAGGTAGATAAAATGGATTTTAGATTTGCATTATATCTGATAACCTTTCTTAAGAAACTTGATGAGATGTCTTCTAATTTACTTGAAATCGTCAAGTGATTTTCCATGTATCTCTTTTAGGAAACTATTATATCTCCTTAATCCGTTTTCAAAATCCATTTTTGTCAGTAAAAGAAAGCCAGACAAATCTTTATAGTCCCTTCTAACTATATAATTATTAGTATCTAATGTTCTTTTTAACTGCTTAATCATAGCATTGTTTGGCATTTCAGGAAGCAGCATAAGATAAGTTACGAGAGTTTTGGTATATGATTCAATCCTGGTAAAATAATTATCACTCTTTGCAAAATCAGTACATTTTAAGTATAATTCAAGTCCTGATGAAACAAACTTCTCAAACATAAAAATCGATTTATCCCAGATATCAGAATCGAAAACTGTCACTTCAGGCAGGAAGTTTTCGAAATAAGGCTGTGAATGATTAACTATGAAGATATCATCCTTGACACCTATAGCGGACCTTGAAGACCTATATATCTCCCGCATATTTTTCCTGACCCTTTTTTCGTGGTCGTCCGAAAGCCTGCTTAGGTTTCTGGCAGCGTTCCAGTATGTAACTTTTTTATCGCTTTCTTCTGAACCACTTAAGCTTCTGTACTCCTTCTCCATCCAGTCAATGACTTCAAATGCCAAATTTTGCAGAGTTTTGAATTTTTCACTCTCGCCAGCTAGCTGCAGGAATTCACATGATTCAAGAAACCTTTCAGCAGACATAAGCACATAAGGGATGTCATCCATGAAAAGATTGCTCTCTTCAAAATTGTTTATATAATAATTAATAAGATGATACAATTTTCCAAAGGAAGACATGAAAATTGTAATAGGTGTCTGAGAATAATCAATCACTGGATTGTATGCTAATCCAAAATTCCTGAGCCATTCATGCCTGCTTACTCTGTCTTCATCAATATCCCATGCATGAAGCGAATCCAGGATTGTTGTTTTATCAAGCTTTGAGTCGCATAGGTTGTATGCAAATGAAAATAAATATGGCGCACGTATTGGGCTTCTGCTTGCAAGGCTTGTTGATTCCAATTTTGCAGAAATGCTAGATATATCTCTTTTATATGCTGTTTCATATTCTCCAACAGAATCAAGGTCGGCAATTGCGAATGCATCCCTTATTAGCTTTGCAAATGATTTCGGATTCTTTATCAGCCTGAAAGCCAATTGAGAATAAGAAATATTCTCCTTTCCTAGCTTCATGTTTAATGATCTTCCAAGTTTTTCGTAATTGACAAAACAATTAGTAGCGTCAGGATCTATATTTACAGCAAACGACGTCTTTTCCAGATTCCTGCTATGCTGGTGTACAAGTTCAGAAACATCAGAAAGGCTATAAGACTCAATTGACAAAGCCATAAAAAGATTTTGAACTCTTTTCAGGAAATGGTCATATTCTAAGTCTAATTCTATCCTTACCTTATCTTTTGCTAAAGCATCATCAATTATCTGTGCTCCTTTGATAGCATAAAACATCCTCAAATGATCTATCTCTTTTGCCAATATCTGGAAAGCTTCATATTCTTTTGTTCCCTCAATGCTAAACTTTTCATTTTGTTCTTTTATGCTGCTAAGAAACTTATCTATCCTTACCCCATTAATTTCGGTTGTTAAAAAAATACTCCTTTCTTTTGAATTCCCAACCCAGCCCAAAAGAGCATAAGCTAAACTCAGATCGCTTTCTTCTACGGCTGTAGAAATCTTATGCTCAATGTATGAGCCTGTTCCAACTTTTGCATAGATAGGGGCTGCTTTTAGATGAATTGGAATTTTCTCTCCATCATAGCTTTCTACAAGGACTATAGGCCTTAATGAATAGATTTTTGTATCTCTTATCCTGACACGAATAGGTTCAATCTCAAAACTGACTTTCTCGATTTTATCATCAAGGAAAGCAACTTCTTCTATTACTCTTTTTATGTAGCTTTTCAGGCCTGTATTTTCTCCAAGGTTCAGATTTATTTTATAGTTGGCAATAGAAGATAATTCTTCTTCAAGTATTTTTTCAAGTTCCTTTTGTTTAGGTCCATTATTAGACTTACGTCTAGAAAAAAGCCAAGGCAAGGTAAAATTTTGCCAGTAAATTGTCATTACTGTTAAATAATAATTTGCAATTTATAAATATTATTATTTTTATTACTAAATAGTGGTTAATTTGAAAAAGTTTTTATATAAGCTGTATTCCTAGCGAGTTATGGAAACCACTGAAAGTTCACTTTTTGCAGCGTTCAGCTTAAAAAGTGTCATTTTTGCTTCTTTGATTGGAATCAGCGTGCTGTTTTTGAGCAAACCTGTATTTTTTGTGATTCTTTTCATATCCTTAGATCTCCTAAATTCCCTGATAGAAAATACTCTTAAAATCGATAAGTCCTTAATACACCCGATGGAATTTTTTATTTTCCTTGCAAGCTACAAATACGGGATGTTCTCTGGGATAATATTGCTTTTTGCATATATCTTTATCAGGATATTTACCTTTGACTTCAGCCTAAATAAGCTAAAAAAATCACTTTTTATGGTATTTAACACAATAGCTCTTGCAAACCTGAACTCATTCCCTTTTGCTTTTATTTCGATACCTTTGTACTTAGGAAGGTATCTAATAGAATTTGTATTATTCGGAAAGCTTGAGGCTGCAACGCTAATACGGATACCCCTAATGATTATGCTGCTGCTGGTTTTCGGACCGTATATACTTGCACTCATGTAAATTTTGATACTGAAACATGGATATAGAAACACACGAAGTGGACACTGTAGAAAAGCAATCCTCACTTTTAGCTCCGATATCAATTTCTACCTTTAGTCCAGGAAGCAATTCAATCAGTGATAGGATATTTGCCTGTCCCACTCCAGGCGTTGCACCAGGTCTCAAGATGGTGCACTATGCAATAAACAATTTTGATAGTGATATGCAAAAGGCAAAGCTTGGATTCTCCAGAAGATATGGATCTGAAGAATTTGCAGAGATGGTCCTTTACCTTAAGCGTGAAGGAATGCTTGGACCTATAAGTTTTGAGATCGGATGCGGGATAAGGCCTGCAACCAATGATTTGGCAATACCTGATTTTTATCTGGTTGATTGGCTGGGAAAGATGGATAAAAAATATGGCCATGCAGCAGAGATGATTGCTCAAGGCAAACAGCTCATATGTGTTCCTAGCGGGGTTACAAGAATTTTAATGGATAAAGAGGCTATCAATTTCCTGGCAGAGCTGCAGGATAATCCAATTATTTTTCAGGCAGATCTGGAGTGGATCATACCTAAAATGACATTTGAGCACTTTCTTTATAAAGAAATAGAGAGGGATATGGAAAGAACTTATCTAAAGGGATATG
>CAYRXW010000002.1:0-263087 GCA_964428335.1 uncultured Methanosarcinales archaeon
AGTAGGAAATGGAGGAAACGGGTTTACAGGAGGAGGAAGCGGCGGAGCAGACATTGATGGGGTAAGGACAGGAGGAAGATCAGGAAACGGAACAGGAAGTCTTGGAACTATAGGAACAACAGTTACAGCAGACGGTTCAGCAGGAGGTTATGCTTTCATTGGTTCTCCTGCAGGAGGAGGCGGAGGTCTTGGAAACGCAAACGATGGTTCAGGTGGAGCAGGAGGTACAGGTTTTATTTATGGAACCTCAGGTACAGGAGGCGGAGCAGGAACTGCTGGAGCAGGAGGATATGGAGGAGCAGGTGGAGGTACAAGAGGAAATGATAATGAAGGAGGCGGAGCAGGATTTGGAACATCAGGAACAAATGGTGCAGGAAGTTCAGCAGGATTGATGCATTTAAATTACATGGTTGCACCTTTAACAGGAGGTTCAGGAGGCGGAGGCGGAGCAGCTCAATCAAACGGAGGAGCGAATGACTGAGGCGGAGCAGGTGGAGGCGGAGGCGGAGCAGTGCTTTTATATTCCAAACAAAGGATTTACATCAATAGCAGGATAAATGCCACAGGAGGAAAAGGTGGAGATTGCAGCGATGAGCCAAACTGCGGTCTTGGAGGAGGCGGAAGCGGTGGAGCAATAATTTTGCAGTCTCCATATGTTACAGTTTCAGGAAACCTGGATGCAAATGGTGGAAATGGTAATAGAGGAGCAGGAGCAAATGGCCAGGGTGGGGACGGTGGAGACGGAAGAATCAGGATTGATGGCCTTTCATCAACAGCAACAATTCCTGGAATGGTCACCGGTTTTGCAGGCAGCAACTTTACAGGGCCATCAATAAAAAATATTTCAATAACACAGGTAAACGGGACAGCATACCCAAATTCAAATTTGACTATTATTATAAAAAATGCAAACGGTCAGACAATATATTATGCAGTAAATGCAAACTCATCAGGGAAATATTCTGCAACAGTTGATTTCTATGAAAATAAGAATTATATTTCAGTTATCCAGAACACCACCAACAATCTTTACTCAGCACTAAGTTCAGCAGCAATGGCAACATATACAAAAGGCTCCATACCTATTATTAACAGTGTTGAATGTGAGATAGATATCAATGGCAACTGGCAGCCATGTACAAGTTTAGGCTATGGAGAAACATTGAGGCAGTTAAGGGCAGACTGCACAGTATCAGGGACAATAGTAAAGAATGTAAGTTTTGAATTTGAAAACATACCTGATTCAACTACTTATTTTTACAATTTCACAGAAGACAACAGCACAGGGTACTGGGTGTTTGATAATAGCAATTTTGCAATCGATGATTCAGGGGATATGAGACTTACAACAACATGCACAGCAAATAACACAATCTCATCAGAAAGCGAAATTTCATGGGAGGTTCCATGGGGGACGCTTTCATGTACTGTCATAAGGCCGACTGCTCCAAAAGATGTTGCGCAGAATTCAACATTCAATTACACTTCAAGATTGACTTGCAATAGTGGGGAATGCGGAAACATCAATGCAACTTTAGGCATGACCACAGACTGGTGGAACCTGACATATGATTATAGGAAAAGGATAAACATCACCCATATCTATTCAAATGTATCTGAATACCAGGTCAGGGTTACTCTAGATACAAGAGCTTTGATCTCAAATTCCAAGATGCAGCCAGACTGCGGTGATTTAAGGGCTGTTGATTCAAGCAAGAATGAGATTCCATTTTACGTTGATGAAGCCGGTGGACTTCGATGCAATACAACCCAAACTTTGGTATGGGTCCAGGTTCCTGACATCACGGCAAATGAGTCAAATCACTTTTATCTGTATTACGGAAACGCTAATGCTAATTCAAAAAGCAATATCCATGAGGTGTTCTCATATTCAGAGCAGAAGGAAATATATTTCATGGTAAGCGAGCTTACAGATACAGCTCTTGCTATGATAAGCTATGAGAACAATAACAACATCACTAGCAATTTCAACCAGGAAAATGTAATACTGGATGAAGGGGAAAGGACAATAAATTTCATTGCTGGTGATGTATCTGTAGGATATAGTTTCAATGTCACCGGAGCAATCCTCACAGCAGCTACAACAGCAGGAACAGCTGATGTGCTTTCGCCTGTTTCTTGGGCTGGCAGGACATTTAATGATTATGTTGAAAGAGGAGGAGGAAATAAGGAATGGTTTGTTTATTCACCTTTTGCCAACGCCTCAGTCCAGTTTTATTCAGCCTCAGCAGCAGCAGCAGGTTTTACACTTCTTACAACACGTAATGTAGGATACAGGGCATTTGTAAGGGTGACAAATGCTGATGGTACAGACGGACATACTTTTTGGATAAATTCCTCTGTTCCAGTATTATTGGCATTTGAGCAGGGAACAAGCGATGTTACTATTATGCATCCTGCAGAAAATGATCTTTGGGGAGTTGATGGCGGAGACTTTTCAAGTGCTTTTGCATCAAACAATTATAATCTTTATCAGAGTGATGCAGCCACAACAACAGGAACTTTGCAGCTGACTGACCAGTTAAGGACTGGCAATGTAAATCAGGGTTCAGGTTCTGCTCTGCACTTAAATTCTACCTATCCAATGGGAGGAAGCGAATTTAATGATGGTGATGGAGGAGATAAATATATTTTCCAGCCGCAATATGAGCTTGAAAGGCAATATTATCTTCCAGTTGATGGAGATTATGTTTCCGGAGCAGCAACAGGTCCAGTAAGCTGCAGTGTAATTTCCACAGAGGGAAAAAGGCCGCTTAACTTTACGCAGAACCAGACATATCCAAGGCCAAGCAAGCTGTGTTTTGGAAATGCATGTGAAACAGCAGGAACAAATCTTGCTGCGTTCTGGACAACTTATGCAAACATAACCTGTAATATCCCTGCATTCATCTATTATGATGACGCAGATCAGGATGAGACAAATGTATATGGAAGAAAATCAGCAAGGCAGTATGTCTGGCCTGAACCTGCATTATTGATAGGATCTGAAGAAATCTTTGAAGCTAATGTTTCAACTTCTCCTTTAGCTGTTCCATTCTGGACACCTTCAGATAACCCTGTTGATGATTATGATGACCTTTGCCTTAGGAACATGGGTTCAGCAGATACATGTGATATCACATGGGTTGTGAATGCAAGTGGAGAAATCAATACCACAAGAGAATTTTTTGCATATTATGACCCTTATATTTATTCAGAGTACATAAACAGGCTGCACTGCAGCTATGTGAATGCAACTATTGTTGATGTAGTAAGACCTCAGGTAAGCAGCATCCAATGCCACAGGAACGGCGCTTCATGGGTTGATTGCTCGCAGTTAGCGTTCAATGATAACATAGCGGGCGTTAGGGCAACATGTATATATGACGGGGATGAGCCAATACTGAATGTTTCATTCAGGATAACCAATTTATTTGACAATTCAACTTATTTTAGTTTAGCTACTTCAACAAACAGCTCAGATATCTGGACACGAACACTTACAGGCCAGACACTGCATGATTCAGGAGACTTCAGCATCTATGCAAGATGCAATGTCAACAGCATTGTCTGGGGAGATGAAGAAGATTTATGGTTCACCCCATGGGGAAATATATCTGTGTCATGGTATGATCCAAGTTCAGATGTAAATGTAACTAAATATGACTTTTCGAATTACACAATTGATGCAGCATGCGAAAATGGTGAATGCCTTAATTTAACATTGATATTGGACCCGATACCTACACCTTTTGATTTTGCATTCATGAATTTTGAGACTCCGACAGATTTTTCCCAGGTCAGCGGAACCTGCGGGGTAACAGCACCATATTTATGTTCAGGCACGACACCATGGGATGATTTCAGCTATTGTGAAGATCCAAACGGTTATGGTATGTGTGCATCCACTGATGCAGATTCAGGCTCTTCAGGGACATATGGTTTTGAATGTATCGGCTGCGATAGGAATGACGCAGGAAACAACGGAGGGTTATATCTTTACATAAACGGTACAGCATGCGGAGGGTTCACATGCGATACCATAAACCTTTCTTATTACCAGTCAGCATTCTCTCTTGACAACGGGAATGAAGGAAGCGCAGTATGGGTCAATGATTCAGACGGCACTTTGAGATTAGTCTCAAACTGCATGAACGGAGAGTCTTGTGAAGCAGGAGCTCAGGCAACAATGGGAGACTCAGGGGAATTTGTCAATACGGATCTTTGCGCAGTTTCAGGGATTGACTGCAGTGAGGGAATCTCAATACTATTCTCTTCATTTACAACTGTCAACCATGCAACAGGGGATTTCTTTGGATGGGACGAGATAAATGCTACAGGGTATACCATTAAAGGAGTGATTCCTATGAATTCAGGAACTCCATTTTATACTTCAACCCAAAACCCAATGTCATGGACCACATGGTCATGCCTGGAAAACATGACACATGGAGATTCATGTTTAGTTACCTGGGAAGTTAATGCAACTGGAAAGATAGGAAGCATCCACGAGTTCTTTGTCATAGCAAATGCAACAAAATCAACAAATAATGAAACCATCTCAAACATCATTAATGTAAGGATAATAGCAAATGCCCCTCCAAGCGTCCAGAGCATTAGTTTAACGCCGACAGGCCCGACAGACAATGACAACCTTTACTGTAATTTCACTATTTCTGATCCAAATTCTTTTGATACATTATCTGCAAATGTTTCTTGGTATAGGAACAGCGCATATTATAGTTCCAGTGTTATTTCAGTCACAAGCGGAACGATGAGCTCATTCATGCTTGGAAGCGGAAACACGACTCTTGGAGATACCTGGAGATGCGGCGTTAGGCCATATGACCAGAAAGTTTGGGGAACGCAGCTAAATTCATCAACAGTTTCAGTTCTTGTCAGCAATCCTCCTATAATCAGCAATATCCAGTGCCTTGAAAGTTCCTGGGGACCATGTCCTAATGTCTTATTTGGTGATACTCTTGTCAGTGTTAGGGCCCAATGTACAGATACAGATGGTTTCATAAAAAATGTGACTTTTAACCTAACAAACATACCTGATAGAAGGATGTTTTTCTCAAACACAACAGAAAACAATTCAACAGGATATTATGTTTTCAATAATAATGACATAACTATAAGGGATTCAGGCTATTTCAACCTGACTGTTCAGTGCATTGATAATACAAGCGTTTCTGCTATTGAAAATGTTGGGTGGCTTGTTCCATGGGGTAGTCTAACTGCAAACCTAGAAAAACCGACAACTGATATAGACATGGTGCTGCACCAGCTAGGAAGGTTCAGTGCAAACATAACTTGTAATGGCGGGGAATGTGGAAATATTTCTGCAGTTCTTGACCCTATTGGAAACTATGAGATTGCACTGCTTACATTTGAATCCCCAACAGATTTCCCGCTTCAGACAGGAGACTGCCTGACAGACACATCACAGGAATGTCCTGATAGTTCACCATGGGACGATTATCAGCACTGCGAAGCTCCAAACGGAGGATATGGGATTTGCGCAAGTACCAATATGGATGTTTTTGGCTCAAGAGGCCTTATGTGTTCAGGATGTGACAGGAACGATGCAGGAAACGATGGTGGTCTTCAGATATATATCAATATGACAAAGGCATGCAATGGGTATACATGCACTTCAATAAATATCTCTTATTATCAGGCAGCATCAAACCTTGACAATGGAAATGAAGGAAGCGCAGTATGGGTCAATGATTCAGACGGGACATTAAGATTAGTCTCAAGCTGCATGGATTTAGACTCATGTGAGGCAGGAAGCACAGCAACAATGGGAACTCTTGCCCAAAGGGTCAATGAAGATTTATGCCAGATAACAGGGATTGACTGTTCAGAAGATTTAACTGTTATGTTTTCAGCATTCACAACAATTGCCCATGGTACAGGAGATTATTTTGCATGGGACCATATCAATATTACAGGACATGGTCAGAAAGGAATAATACCAGTCGGTAGCGGAAGACCGTTTTACACCACTTCAGCAAACCCTAAATATTCCGGTGGATGGAGCTGTCTATTCAATATGACTTCAGGAGACACATGTTCAGTGCACTGGATAGTCAATGCAACAGGAGTCATCAATACAACCCATGAGTTCTTTATATATTTCAATTCAACTCAGTATGAAGAGTATTATTCACCTGAAGAGACATCACACATTTTTGTAACAATAGTAGATAATAGCGTTCCCAGCATTACTAATGTTGAGATAAGCCCAATATATCCAATAAATACTACAGATTTGTTCTGTAACTTTACAGTTCATGATGATAATTATTTTGATAACCTTACAGTCAATGTGACATGGTATAGGAACCAGACACAAATCAACATCACAAGAGTAGTAGCTGTTAGCGATACTCCAAAACTCATAAACCTTTCAAACCTGCTCACAAATGTCGGGGATTATTACCATTGCGGTGTCACCCCATATGATTACACATCATGGGGGGCTGAAGTGAATTCAACTAATGTAACAGTCTTATTATATCCTCCTCCTGCAATTTATGGGATACAGTGCATGGAATCAAACACCTGGAAATCATGCTCAAATGTAGGTTATGAAGAAGTGCTTCAGGCAATGAGGGTAAACTGCACATCAAACAGCGGAATGGCCAATGCAACATTTAACCTGACAAATTATCCTGACAGGAGAAATCATTTCCTAACATTGGTAAATACATATAGTTCGCCTTTCTTTGTATTCAACAATTCAGACCTTAACATCACACATTCAGGAAACTATGTACTGGATGTTGTATGTACAGATTCAGAAAATCAGCAGATTAGGGATAATGCCAATTGGACAGTTCCATGGGGGACTTTATCCGCAGTTTTAGTAAGCCCTGATTCAGATACAAATGTCGCTTACAGGGAATTTTTCACTTTCACTTCCCAGGTGACATGTGTGGGTGGAGAATGCGCAACAGTTAATGCAACCTTAGACCCCTATTCTACAAACCAGATGTATGAATATACTTCTGGGTATACAACAGACAAATGGGCTTATACAATAGATAGCGATAGTGATCCTCCTGAAGCAGCGCCAAATTCAAGGACAGCACTAACTGGAGGAGAAGCAACACAGATTTCAGTAGATGAAAATACAAGGTATACTGCAACAGCTGCAGGAGCAGGAGATTTTAGGTCAATAGAATCAGTAATGAATGTCACCCAAAGTTTATCAGCAATCACAAGGATTGAACTTATATTTGAAGGCCAGCCTGACCAGACCAATGATATCAATATCTATGGCTGGAATTACGGTTCAAGCACATGGGTCGAGCTTGCATCTGCAGTCATCCCTGCAGATACAGATGATACCTTAAAAGCAGCCATTAGTAGCGGGTTTTCAACTTACATCAATTCAAGCAGGCAGATAAAATGGCTTGTCCTTAACACTAATGCTAATACCCTTATGAGAGTGGATTATATGGCAATGAATGTGACATATAATGGATATAAAGGAACACTTTCAACAGTCCAGGGTGCGACGCCATTTTATACAATAGATCCAAACGCAATGGATTACACTAACATGAGCTGCTTATTTAACATGACTGCAGGCGACATATGCCAGACAGCATGGAGGGTCAATGCAACAGGGCCAATAGACAGCGTTCATGAGTTCTTTGTATATTACAATGCGACAAACAATACTGCATATGTCGACCCAGGCATCACATCAATAATAAATATAACAATTACAGATGATACAAATGTCCCGCCTTCTGTAATATTAAGCATACCCCTTAATTCAACACACACAAACAACCCAAATATTATATTTGAATGTAATGCCACGGACAACAGCGGCCTGACACTTATGAATCTATATGCTGATTTCAACGGCACCTATATGTTCAATGATTCGCGTATACTTTCAGGAGTAGAGGATACTGCCGAATTTAACAGGTCTCTTCCTGAAGGATATTATCTATGGAACTGTGAAGCAGAAGATGAGGATTCAAATACAGATTGGGGCATAATCAATAGGTCAGTGATAGTTGATTTGACTGTCCCTACAATAAGCCTGATTAATCCGCAGAACAATTCAGTTTATTTCAGGACTTCAGTAGATTTTAATTTCACTGTTTATGATGCTTATTCAAGATGGATGTCATGCACAATATTCCTTGATTCAAATGAGCTGGATTCAGATTTTATTGCATATAACAGCACACTGACAAAAAGGCCTCAGGTACTGGATCTGGATAATCATGAATATTACATCAATTGCACAGACAGGGCAGGAAATTCCAATATAAGCCAGACTTATTATTTTGTAGTTTCAGATACACCTCCAAACATAACCTTGGTTACAGAAGATGAGACTTATTTCAACACTCCTAATATAACACTATATTACTTGCCTGGGGATAATTACGGGATAAATAGGTCTCTATTGATACTTAATGGAAAAGACAATAGAACAAATTATGGGGATCAGGTAAGCGAGGTATCAGAATTTAATATCTCAAATATGATTGAAGGAAGATACAATTGGACAGTCAATGTCACAGATAATTCCAACTTGAGTGCAGAAGCCCCTCCATTTTATTTCACAGTCGATTATACAAGGCCGGATATCTATCTTGTAACACCAAGCGGGGATATAAGCACAGCAAACAGCGAAGTAAACATTACTTTCTATACAATTGATAATCTGGATGATGTGCTTGAATGCAATATAACCCTTAATGGAAATATAGTTGATCCTTTAATTTCAGTAAATAATAACACACAGACAACAAGGAATATAAGCGGCCTTCCTGATGGATTTAATTATTGGAACATAACATGTATAGATGAAGCAACAAACTATAATACTTCCCAGACACTTGTTATTGATGTAGGCGCAGCTCCATTTGTAACATTGAATAGCCCAAACGATAACCACTGGCAAACTTCGCCGGAAATGACATTTTATTATACTCCTTCAGATAATACAGGGTTTGGGATATGCAGGCTATACATAAATGGGATATTCAATACAACAAACCAGACCGGCATCACAAATGGCGCGCAGAATTCTTTTGCAGTGGATGCATTTGAAGAAGGGCATTATTACTGGCAGGTAAACTGCACAGATACATATGGGCTTTCATATATGACAGGTACAAGGAACTTCACTATAGATTTCACAAACCCAAATATTACCTTATTTAACCCAGAATTTGATTCAGTTATATATGGCAGGAACCATAATTTCAATTTTTCAGTCACTGATAACTTAGATTATACCTTGGTCTGTAATTTAACTGTTGATAATACAGTTGAAGCGACAGGACTAATAGTGCAAAATGGCTTTGCAACAAATAAAACTATACAGATTTTGCAGGATGGAGTCCATTACTGGAATGTCACCTGTTCTGATAACGCAGGGAACTATGACATAAGTGATACATGGAACTATACAAGCTATAATCCTCCTGAAGTTACTTTAGTCTTGCCTGTCAATGGGGCTCTTCTAAATTATAATGACATCAATTTCAGGTATGTTCCTTTTGACGAATCGCTTAACCATTCTATTTTGATACTTAATGGCACAAACAATGAGACAGATTACACCTTGATAAATGAGGAACTGAATGATTTCAACCTTACAAATCTTCCAGATGGAACTTACACCTGGACAGTAAATGTGACAGATAACAGCGGACTTTCCACAATACCAACAGCATGGACTTTCACTATAGATACTACTGCGCCTCTAATCACAATAAATCATCCAAATACAGAAACATTAAGCTGGAATAATATTACTTTTAATTTCACAGTATCAGATAATATTGATTCAGGACTGCTTTGCAATGTTACAGTGAATGAGACGCAGGAATATTCAAGCTTTGCAGTATCCTCAGGATCAACGCAGCTGTTTTATCTACCGTTCCCAGATATGAATTATAATTGGTCAGTATTATGTTGGGATGATGCAAACAACACAAATAGTGATTTTGCTGAATTTACAGTTGAAGCTCCGCCAAGGATTACTTTAGTTAGCCCCTCAAACAATACTAGGACAGCACAGCAGAGCTTATTCTTTGATTATATCCCAAGGGATATCTACGGGATTGAGAACTGCACTTTCATCCTGGACGGAGCAACAAGGCAGAATTCAACCACAATTACAGAAGGAGCAGTAAACACCTTTTCACAGGCAAGTATACCTGAAGGCCTGCACAACTGGACAGTGCAGTGCTATGATTCAATAGATTATAATTCATATTCACCTGACCCTATATTATTCAGGGTAGATATATCAGGTCCTACAATTGTGCTTAATTATCCTATAGTTGATCAGACATTGAACATCAATAACGTAACATTCAATTACACAGCATATGAATCAGATGATGTCATCATAGAATGTAATATTACTGTATCAGATACAGTGCAAAGAAACGGGAACACTTCCCAGCCTTCAGCAGCTGACCACACCATACAGCTCAATAATTTTGCTGACGGAGACCATTACTGGAATGTGACATGTGTTGACGATCTTGGGAATTCAAACATCTCAGAAACAAGGCATTTTGTAATCAACCAGCCTGACTTTTTCACAAACAATTCATATGTTTCGGTGAACAATGCAAACCCAGACATGTATCAGATGGTAATGCTGAATGTTAATATAAGCAACCTAGGAGGACAGCCTGGGACAAATGTGCTTGTTAATTTCTATGATGGCAATCCAAACCTAGGTGGTACATTGATAGGTAACGATACTGCAAATATCCCTATTAATGCTACAGTAAGGTTCAATACAACATGGATGATAACTCCAGGATACCACACTATATATTTTATCGCTGACCCATATGATGTATACGATGAATTAAGCGAGCTGAATAATAATGCAACCCTCAATATAAGTGTGCTTAAACTGAACATTACATATCCGGCAAACAATTCATGGTTCAACACAAATGAAAGGAGGTTCATATTCAACCTGACCGATTATACAGCAAGGAACATAAATTACAGCATATTCATAAATGGAGTCTCAAACGGACAGAATGGAATTGTTGTTTCAGGAATCTCAAACAGGACAAACATAACTTTTACAGAAGGAGTGAGAAGAGTTTATCTTCTTGGAGAAGATTATCTTGGAAGGCAGAAGACTTCTCCAGTAATAACAATAAATATAGACCTTACAGCACCAGTCCCTCAAATTACAACAGTAAACCAGACGTGGTACAATAAGACAAATCCAAACATCACTATCCTAATTACAGATAACATGGATACAGTAATTAATTACACAGTCTTTGTAGATGGCGTTGCAAGAAATGAATCAATTGTTTCAACTGGAGTAGGTACTCAGGTAACATTAAGCAATATTGCAAACGGAACACATACTTTAGTCCTTGAAGGTTTAGATGAGGCAGGGAATAGGGCAAACAGCACTCCAAAGATTATATATGTAGATACAGTCGATCCAAAAATCTCCTTGCTTTATCCGCCATTGGCATATAATGTGCTTAATACAAGCGTTGACCTGAATTTCAGCGTAACTGATAACCTTGACACAATGCTTATGTGTAACATCACAATGGATAGCAGCGTGATTTCAGGAAACATAAATGCAAAGAACAATTCCATTAACGGGACATCTGTATCAGGATTAACTGAAGGTCAGCATTTCTGGAATGTCACATGCTGGGATGGAAACACAGTGACTCCGATAAACAACAAGAACACTTCAGAGACAAGGTATTTCAATTTCTATAATCCATCAATTCTTACATTATTAACTCCAAGAAACAATAATTGGACAAACAGTGCATCCGTGATATTCTATTATAATGCAACAGATGAGACAGGGATTGAGAACTGTTCACTTATATTGAATGGAACAATTGTCCAGACAAAGCTTCCACCAGATGTAGATAATGGTGGAATTAGCAACTTCACAATTTCCAGCCTTGCAGGAAATTACACATGGGCTGTACAGTGCTTTGATTCATCTGCAGTTAATGCGTACTCAAGAACAGACAATAGGACACTTCATGTAGATATCTATAACCCTCAGCCATATATAGAGACAGCAAATAACACATGGTTCAATTACTCAACACCAAGGATATTCTTCAACATGACAGATAACATGGACAACATACTAAATTTCACTTTCTTTGCGAACGGAGCAGTAAACAGGAGAGGAAATGCAACTAACGGCACAACAAGAAATATCACTCTAGCAAGTCTCTCAGATAATCTTTATTCATTGAAGCTTGAAGCAATGGATGAAGCTTATAACAGGCAGAATTCAACTCCAAAGAATATCTATGTTGATACAACAAGACCTACAATATCGTTAAGGAAACCGGAGAACGGAAACAGGACACCACAGACAAACATATTCTTTAATTTCACAGCTACAGATAATCTTGCACCTTATTTGCTATGTAATCTTACCGTAGATAATGTTGTAAGGGATAATTTCAATGTCCAGCCAGGGGAATTCAATACAACCTCAATTTCATTTTCAGCAGGGATACATTACTGGAATGTCACATGCTATGATATTGCAAGGAACAAGAATACAAGCGATACTTTTAATTTCACAATCCCGCTTCCTGACCTTACATTAAGCGCATCAGACATAAAATTCAATACGACACAATTCATTGAGCATACAAACATCTCAATAAATGCAACTGTATATAATATAGGTGACACTCTTGCTGAAGACGCAAACATCACATTCTATATCGGGAACTATACGCAAAATAACAAGCTGGCAAGCTTCGTATATAATATCTCAGCAGGAAGGAACATAACCCTTAACACAACATGGAAGATTTCAGGAACTGGTTTGATCAGGATTTTTGTTGTTCTTGACCCGCCTATTGCAACAAACGGAAGCATAAGGGAATCTAATGAGACAAATAACGTAGCATATAATTCATTTGAAGTTGATAGTTACCAGGTTGTCTATGGAAACCTTACTGGACTAAAGAACATAAGGGACCTAGGAAACCTGACAATCTATGCCTGGAACATCACAGAATACAATGATACATTGATCTATGCAGTTGACTACGATAGTAATGTTAATTGGGCACAGCTTCAGGCATTGTCAAGGAATACTAGCAATGGTATTCAGTTTGATGACTTCCATGAGCTTGATTTGGCATTAAGAATGGAAAATAATACAGATTCAATAAATAATACATGGACTTTCCAGAATAGCCCGATACTAACCAGAGGATATACAGTTTACTTAAACTCAATCCAGAGTGTGCCTATAGCTAATTCAACAAACACAACTAATTTCAGAACAGGAATGCTATGGGACAAGAGCGATGGAGGAGTGGAATATTCAGGGACACAGGATATTGTGTTCATAACAACAGTAAACCTTGCAAAGCAGGGAAAACTTGGGATATATGACTATGAATTGAAAGTCCCTGCATACTTAAGGAATTACAAGCTGCCGAATACGAATACTATTACGCTTTATACAGAGTTGAGATGATTAAATAATCGGAGATATGAAATGAAATTTTACATCGCATCAAAGTTCACAAATAAGGAAGAAGTAAGGAAGCTTCAAAAATACCTGATATCATTAGGTCATGAGATAACACATGACTGGACTGCACATGAAGATAAAAGACCCTTTGAAAAAAACCAGAAGACTGCAGGAAAGTATGCAAAGGAAGATCTGGATGGAGTGAGAAAAAGTGACATCTTCATAGCATTATGCGATAATACTGAAGGAAGTGTGGGAATGCATACAGAAATTGGATGTGCAATATCTTCATTTCTTGATAAAGGAAGCCCAAAAGTGTATGTATTAGGAAAAGAATTTGATGCAATGTTTTTCTTTCATCCTGTTGTAAATAGGATCTCAGAGATTAAAGACCTGCCGCTCGAATAAATTTTCTATAGATTTTCTTAAACTCAATCAGAATGTTTTATAAGCTTTTGAAATATCTTGCTTAAGTATGGGATTTGAGATAAATGTATCGGGCATACTTAAGGAGTATAATCCTGATGACATAAAGGTTTTTGTCAAGGATTTTTTCATGATATTCTCAATACTTGAAAAGCTGGATTCAGACATTGACAACCAGTCAGATAAAAACATCCAGAAATTCAGGCAGATGATGAAGGACTGGGAAAAGAAATACAAGGATATCGTGTTTGTTTTCAAGGCAGATAACATTCAGTGCACTATAATAATCTATCTTAAAGATGGCATGGAAAATATACTGGCAGTTGTCAAAAATATGGCCAGGTTCACAGAGCTTAATTATTATCCAGGCAAGGCAGAGGCATCATTTGAAGATGGAGAAAAAATAAACACATTGACATTAAAAGAAGAGAACGGCTTTGTCCGCCTTATCTACTTAAAAGAGGACATGCTCAATTCATTAAGCCCGGAATTCCGTATCTGCGCTTACTATGCATTAAAGAATGGTTATGATAAGTCAATAAACCTGCAGAAATACGCAGATGTATTCTCATTTGATGCTTCTGATATTGAAAGCAACAAATGGTCAAGGCAGTATTCTAACATGAAATTTGTTAGTAAGAGATAGGTTCTTAGCTTCCAGTTTTTTGCTTATTTTATTCTTATTTTGGAAACCTTTATATATTATCGTATTTGTGATAATATTAATTCAATTAATATATTATTATCGTAAATATGATAATGGATGCAGATCAGTTCGGGATAATAAGGGCTTTTAGGGGATTTTCAGTAGAGTTGACTATAAACCAGCTATCCAAGGCAATAAAAAAAAGCTATGCATACACAAACAAGTATGCCCATGAGATGATACATGAAGGCATCTTAAATAAAAAGGAAGTGGGCCATAGCATCCTGTGCACCTTGAATTTTAGGAACAAAAATGTTCTTGCATCCCTTGTCTTCCTTTCAATGTCAGAAAGCGATTACAAAGGAAAGGAAGGGATAGTAATTTCCTACAGAGGAAAGATAATAAATTTAGAAAGAGAAAAATTAAAGGAAGAGATAAAAAAATTTGACCTCTCACATTTATCAGTTCTTTGTGGGCATGAAGAGTTCTGGAAAGCTTTCTGCGAGGTGGCAGGATGAAACTTTCAATTCTGTTTTTAACTGTACTCCTATTAAGCATGGCAAATGCCCAAGTATGTAGTTACTATAATACTCCAGTCTTAGAAGTGCCTGTATTATTTGAATTAAATGAAGGAGAAGCATTCTTTTATGAGCTTAACTTAAGCAGTGATGTAGCTGTAAACTATTCAATAATCCCAATAATATCAGATCTTGAATTTAGAATAAAAGATAACCTGCTTTCTGTAAATCCAAATATATCTGGGATGCATACAGTTTTCATCCTTGCAAATACAATAGAAGGCTGCTATGACATAAAGAGGGTGGCATTTAAAGTATATAAGCGTCCGGAAATCCGTTTCTATTACCCAGAGGAATTAAAGCTTGAGATACCTGAAAACGCGATACAGAAATTCACCATACTTTCAAAAGAAACGAATTATTTTTGGTATCTGAACGGAAAACAGGTAAGGAATGGTTCAGATTCCTATATCTATAGGTCTAATTATACTTCTTCAGGAAACAAATGGCTTTTTGCTGTTGTAAAAGACAAAAGAGGGTTAAACAGGACAATCAACTGGAGAATTGCAGTTTCAAACATAAATCGGGAACCGATTATCAAGTTTCCATTACCAAACATACTTATAACCAAAGAAGATAAAGGAAGCACCCTGAACTTTAATGATTACGCTTTTGATCCTGATGGAGACCAGTTGATGTTTACATGGGCTGTTTTTGATGAAGCAGGATCCAGGAAAAATTATTCAGATATTGTTGATGTTAAAATCAGTGAATTAGGGACACTAACACTGGTTGCCAAGGGGAATTTTGGGAAAAAAGAAAGAATTATTTTTTCAGCGGATGATGGCCTAGTCTCTATAGATTTTGCTCCTGTTTTGATAGAGATTGCAAAAAGCCAGAACAAGACAGTATTTTTTGATAATATAAATTCAACAGAGTGCCAGGTAGATATAGTATGTGAAGAGTGGGAAGATTGTCTTTTTGGAGGGATAAAGCAAAGAATATGCTTTGACAAGAATCATTGTAACCAGGAATTGGATAATATCACAGAGACAGCTGAATGTGAATATGGTGCAACGTGCTTTGACAGCATAAAGAACCAGGATGAAAAAGGAGTGGATTGCGGTGGCTCATGCAAGCCTTGCCCTACATGCAGTGATAAGACACAGAACCAGGGAGAAGAAGGGATTGACTGTGGAGGTCCATGCAGCTTGTGCCCAACCTGTAGCGATCTGATAAAGAACCAGGATGAAACAGATATTGATTGTGGGGGCGTATGCAGTCCTTGCCTTGCAAACATGTCCTGCCAGACTCATAGGGATTGCCAGAGTTTTGCATGCTCAGATAATATCTGCCAGGAAGCGACATGTTCAGACTTAAAAAGAAACCAGGGCGAAGAGAAGACAGATTGCGGAGGTCCATGCACTCCATGTGCATCATGCAATGATAACCTGTTAAATCAGGGAGAAGAAAAAACAGATTGTGGAGGCCCATGCAGGCCATGCATGAGCTGCTTTGATGGAATAAAGAACCAGGAAGAGGTTTTCATAGATTGCGGAGGCCAATGCCCTTGCAAAATTTTAGAAACATACCAATCTCATAAGTACCTCATATTTTCACTTGGAGCATTTTTCCTGGCATTGATAATCCTAAGGATATATATCAAAAAAAATTATACATACTACCTGCTGTTTTCATCAAGGATGTTTTCATTCATGCCAAGCAGGCTTGAAGATGTTGAAAAGCATGCAAAGGAAGCTATACTTTCGTTGAAAAAACTGCAGGCACAATTAGTATCAAGGGAATACTACAAGCTGAATGAAGATTATAAAAAAGTAATTGTCTCCTTCCTTGAAAAGATTCTTAATTTTGAAGGGTTTGATGAGGCTTCTTTTAGGAGGGAATTAAAAACAAAGGTAAAAAACCCATATAAACGGAAATTAATCGCAGAGTTTTATGCGTTTGCAAAAAAATCCACAGGAAGTTCAACATTATTCAAGCTTGAGATGAGCGAAAAAATAGATGCAACAATAAAAAAAATTGAGATGCTGAAATGAAGAAAATAATTTATGTTTTGATTTTTGCATTTCTCATGGTATTTAGCAGTGCATATATTGAAAAAAAAGAATATGTCTTGGGAGAGACTGTAAAAATCTTGGTGAATGACACAGATGCCAAAGTTTCAATAATATCATTAAAGACAAATGAGGTCTATAAGTTTCTTGGCGGGGTTTCAAATGAGATAAAATTCACGCCAAAGCACACGGGAGAATATATCCTAAATGTTGAAAGTACACAAGTACAAGCATCAAGATTCAAGGTAATAGAAAAAATCTTGCCAGGTCTTCCAAATATAATAATTACAGATAAACTGGTTTATGGGTTAGGAGAAGAGGTTAAGATAAGGATAGATTCAAAGTATCAAAACAGGACTTTAATAATATCTTCAGAAGATTATAAGTACAATTATTTCCCGCCGTTGAAAGAAATTATATTCCTTCCAAAAAAAGCAGGGAATTTTGAGATAGTTGTCCAAGATGAAAAAATCCTTGGAAGGCACAGTTTTGCTGTCCTGCCTGCAACTCAACCCAATATTGACAGCCAGATTGCAGATCTCCTTGATGAAACTAAAGAAATTAAATTGGAGGCAGAAGATAGCATCAAGGAAAACCTGGTATTGGATTCTGAAAATATTGAAAATGAAAAATGGAAATATTATGACAGGTTTAAGACAGCAAAACTGGAAAAGCAAAATCTGGTAGTGAAGAATTCAAAAAACCAGGAAATTAGTTCAAAGATTAGATTCCTAAGTAAGGTCACTAATGAGTCATTTGAAATAGGAGAAACAATATATCAGGGAAGTTATGATGTTGAGATTATTCCTGACAAAATCGCTGAAAAATTGGTCCTGTTTGGCGTAGATTTTAAGGGAAATCTCGATATTGGACTTGATGAGGTTGAAAAGACAATAAGGATAGACAATGAAAAAAGCATAGATTCATTTGCCTTCAACCCAAAGACAGATTTTGATAAAGGTATAATTACAAAAAAAGCTATTGGAACACAGCTATGGAAATGCAGGGATTGGGATTTTGAAACTCAGTCATGCAGCGGACAGTGGGAAAAATTAAGGAAACTAAACCCAGGGGAAGAATATGATATCTTTGTTGATGCAAATGACCCAGGTTATGCAGAGACAGGAGTCGCAACAGTAAATTCAGTAAAGCCGGTATATCTTCCAGGTGACAAGGCAGAGCTGATAATGGTGGTTTTGGATAATTCAGGCTATCCTGTATCAGGAGCTGATGTCACATTGAAAGTAACTTCTCCGTTAGGCATTGAAACAATAATTTCAGGCATAAGTATAACAGAAACTGCAAAAGGTGTTTATGAAGCTGCTTTTATTGATACATGGGAAACTGGAGATTATATTCTAGAAGTAAGAGCGATAGGAAGGAATGTTGATAGCATGCTTGAATCATCATTTTCTGTTAAAGAGGATTATCCTTTTGATATAATAAGGGAGACACCTTCAGTAATAAACCCATATAAGCCACCGTTCACAAGCTCAATTAGGATTATATCAAGAGTACCTGGAGTTACAGAATTCAATTTCACTGAAGTGCTTCCAAGATCATTTGGTATTGAAAGTGATGCAATAGCATTCTCAAACATAGATGAGAACATCCACCTGAAATGGTTTAATGTGAAAAATAATTCAGTATTAACCTATTCATTTTCAACACCTGTAGAATCACCTAATGTGTATTCTATAGGAGAATCATATGTTGATTACGGTGAAAGATATACAGAAGCAAGGCAGTGGTTTTTGGCAATAGACCCTCCTCCAAGAAACGGGATATTTACTTATAGGGATACAGGAGCAACAAGTACAATAAAATACAGGCTTTGGTACTCAGCAAATACTTCATATGGAACTGAGCAGTCAGGACCAAATGTAGGTAGCGCAATATTCAACCAGAAAATACGATGTACAAAAGAAAATAACCTGTGCATATGGGTTGGAGTGGAAGATGATAATGGCGTCGATTTTATACTTTATAATGTTACAACAAATACATGGGGCACAGTCACAAATGTAGGGGGACAGGGAAAAGATGATCATTTCCCAATAGATGTTGAATGCGAGGATTTATCAGGAAACTGCCTTATTGTTTATGAAAGCACTACAGGTGCAGATGACATAATATATTACAGAATTTTTTATGCCAGGAACGCATCTTTTAGTAATGAATTCACTTATACAAGCACACCTCTTGACAGCAATGACCTTGATTATGTAAAATTATATCCTAGGTACAATTCCAATTATATAGGTGTTGCAATGCAGTCAGATGGAGAAGCACAGGTTGCAGCAATATGGAATGGAACAGCATTTAGGGACAGCCAGTTATTATTTGATCCTTCAGGAACAGCAAATTCTCAATCTTCAGGCTGTGCATGGGAAGGAAGTTCAGGTGATTTTGTATGCTTCTATGGGAGGAACGCAAATGGCCTTTGGGCATATACTTATAACTCAGGCACATGGACAAATAATGGAAATGTTGTTTCTGCTGCAGCACTAGGAAATTTAGCTAATATTGTTTATGCCTGCGGGGAAAGTTCATTCACTGGAGACCTTACCCATGATAAGTTAATAGTTCTTATTGGGGACTCTGGAGGGGATAGGTATGGAAGCTACTGGAACGGCACAGCATTAAATAATGTAACCTTACCAACTCAGGACGGTACTTCTGAAATTGCAGTTATGGATAACGGAGTTTGCCAGTGGGAACATGATGGGGGAACTGCTGTTTTTGCGTGGGTTGATGATGGAGCTCTTGTGCCAGAATGGGGAACATTTACTGAAAGTTCAAACACTTTCTCAAATTCAGACTGGGCAACAGGAAGTACAACAGGAATGTCTCAATGGAATGATGATGTCGAAGCCTTGATTTTATCAATTCATCCTTATACAGACGAAATGGTTTTGGCAGGAACAAGCCTTGCAAGTTTAGGCACTTCCTCTTCTTTTAATGCATCAAGATGGACAGGAAGCACATTTAGTAATACCGGCCTAGGTGGAATTGAAGAAGTAGTAAGTACTACAACAACAGGAAACCAGGAATTCATGCAGATGGGTTCATTTGACTGGATTAGGTATGATGATATTAAATCCCCAAATATCAGCCTTGTAAAGCCTATTGATGAGCACATATCAAAAAACACAAGCTTCAATTTCAACTGGACTGTAACAGATAATAAAGATAGGACATTATTATGCAATATCACAATCAATAACAGGATAAACAGTTCATTAATCTCAAGCAGTAACAGGATGGCAACTAATTTAACAATAATTAATTTTCAGCCAGGTGAATATAACTGGAATGTGACATGCTGGGATGATTTCTGGAACCAGAATACTAGTAGAACCAATACTTTTGTTGTTGCAGGAATTCCCCAAATAACAATCAATAGTGTTGGAGGAGATACAACTTCAGTTTATACTTTTATAAATCAGACTCCAAAAGTAAATGCCACAATTCATCTGACTTCAAGATGTTACCTTAGCGAATACAATGAATCATATTTAAGTATGGTTACAAACGGAAGGGTAGATTGTGGAACTTATACAAGAAATGTAAAAAAAGCATGTGTCTATACAAATAATCTGACAGCAGGAAATGGTACAGATTATTTATTTATGGCATGTAATTCAACTTATGGGGATTATAGTCTTGTTCCAAAGCAGATGCAGCTTACAGTTGAATGTGATTCGCATACTGATTGTCCAGCAACTAAATATTGTTCCCAGGCAACAAAGCAGTGCGTAAATGATGTATTGACAGGATTTTCATGCCAATCAGTTGGAATAGGTAGTGTTCCAAATAATGCAGTTTGCAGAAGCGGCTCATCAGGAAGTAATCCTAATGCATTATGCGTTAATGACAGCAGCTATTCATATACAGGATGGTATTGTACTGCAGATTCAGATGACTGTGTATATAACAACAATGGAAATTCATATGACTTAAACTATAGCCTGTGTGATGGAAGTAATGACTACAGGTCATGCGGTGTAAATAATACATGGAGAAGCTTAGTTGATTGCGCAGCAATAAATGATGGTGCAAACCAGACAGCAACCAACCATTCATTTGGATACTGCGGATACTATGCATCAGCCCAGACCTGTAATTCAGGAGATATGGACCTTGGAAATTATGGGTGCCAGGGAAATGCAACTGACTGCGGCTCTTATATATATGCAGGAGCAGGTGCTTGCGGTTCAGTCCTTGCAGACTGTGACCTTGGTTGCGGAGCAAGCTGCGACCAGACAAATTCAACAACTGCAAATATATCAGGAGGAACCTGTTATTATAATAAAGCATGTTCAAACTTATGTGCATGGTCGCAGTCAACAGAAACAGCACCATCATTTTGCATAAATGATTTTGATGGTGGATTATGCAATTTAACCTCAAGAACAAACCCAAGTAGTCAGGATATATGTTATTTCACTCCAGGATGCTTTGATTCAATTGGAGCAAACATGACTGAACAAAATGTATTGAGGCAGAATTATTGTGACACATGTGATGCTATAGGTGGAGCACTTGGACAATTTGCACCAGCACCAAATTCAAGTTGTACATCTAATTGCTCAAATACAGGAACAATATATTATGATTCAGGGTTGACTCCAAATAATAGGAGCGATGACTGTAGCGCAGGTATTTCAGATATTTTATCAGATACATTGACAAATGGGGATATATGGAATTCAACTGCAGCAGCATATTGCAATAATGCAGAATGCGATCTGGACTGTGGTACATTATATGGGGAATGTAATTTAGGAGTATGCGGTTGTGTTGACAATGATTATCCTATTATCACTTTGCAAAATCCTGCAAATAATTCATGGACAAATAATCCCTTAGTAAAATTCTATTATAATGTCACAGACATAAGTGTTGGAATAAATAATTGCTCATTATATCTTAATAATACTTTATCACAGACAAATAGTTCAATTATAGAATCTTATACTGTGCAGACTTTTTCCCAAACCTTAAGCAACGGCACTTATCTTTGGAATATAGCATGTTTTGATGACAGTGGCAATTCAAATACTACAGGAATCAGAAGAATAAGAATTGATACAACCCTACCTCAATTGAGCAGCCCAAGAGCCAGTGGTACAAGCTTTTCAGTGAATGGAGTGATATGCCTTAATGTTACAGCATCAGATACATTCAGCGGCATAAGCTCAGTATATTCAAACATAAGAAGACCAAGTGCAGGTTCAGTAAATATAACCCTTTCAGATTCAGTAACGACATCGTGCGACCAGGCAAATGGGAATGGTATCTATTCTGTTTTGTACACTCTTGAATATTCAGGAACCTATAATTGGACAACAGCTTATGCTGTTGATTCTGCGTCTAACCTAAATTCTTTGGCTTCAGGTATTGCTTGGAGCGTTTCACAGGGAGGGATAATGAACATTTCAATGTATAGGCCTAACATCAGTATTGTAATTAATGAATCAGATGACACAATTTATGGATACAAGCAGAACTGCACAATAACCTGCGGAAGCCCTGAGATGGATTGCGCAGGCGTAAGGTTATTTGCAGACTATAAATATGACACACAATTCACTCCGATAAACACAACAACGCAAAATCTTACTAATGCTGAAAACAGCTACCTTTGTGGTAATATCTCCTCGCTTGGAAGCAGGTTTTCTACAAAGACAAAAGCAGAGAGCCATGAGCAGATAATGACTACAAATACATTAGGATATGTCCTAAGGCAGTCTTATAATAGGACAAAAGCATTCATTACAACACAAAGCCAGCATAGGGCAGTCGCATCTAATTCAATGAATGCAAAACACGCAATCGTTAATTTATCTGCCTGCACAAATGACATATGCACGAATGTCTCAATAAGAAGGTATGCATCAACTTTGAATGCATACACAGGATTTAGCATAATCCAAAGCGATATAATAGATGTATATCCAATATCACTAGACTGGGGAATAGCAACAACATTAGCAACAAAGGATATTTCAGGCTGGTCAAAAAAACCTTCAGCACTTTCAACAATGCAGAATAAATGCTTCATCCAAGGCTCAGGTAATTTCAGGATGTCTTCAACAGATGTAGACTGCAACGCAGCAACAAAAGTCATGTACTATTTCTCAGATGCAAACACAGTGACAGCAAGAAGAGGATTTGGGGAAGATTGTACTGATGCAGATGGGCAAAGCATTGCTTATGTTGTATGCTTTAATGATGAAAGCAGGGTATATAGCGTAAACCGGTCGGAAATTGACCTGCAGACTACAATCACAAATTATAGCATTGGAGCAACAATTGCGCCATCAAGGTCTTTTATAACCTGCGGCTGGAAGATAAATGATGGAGCTGCAGCAAACGATGCAGACGGTATCCAGGCAAATAATATGTTCTATAGGATAAATTCATCTGGCCAGATAGCTGTATCAAGGTCACAGCTTGCGGCAACAGAAGCAACTTTGGATTTCTACTGCTACATTGCGCAGTTTGACAGCACAATGTCTTTTAATGCAGCAGTTGACCAGGACACTTTTTCAAGGACAGCAAGCGCAGAGATAGGAAATGGTCTTATAATTGAGCACAATCTTTCAAGTGCGATAAGATTGAATTCAACAATCCCCATATGCTCCTTTGGCTTTGACAGCGGGGATACGACAGAGCATGAAAGGGGAGAATGGTCATATTACTTGAATGATTCCAATACAATAAGATTAAGGAGAGGAAGGACAGGAAACACTAATCCTTCACACGCTATAGCATGCCAGGCAATAACTTTCCCGAATCAGACAATAAGGTGGGGAACAAAGAACAGCACAAATACCTGCTCGCATATTTTCAACATTTCAACTGATGCTGATTCAGGTCAAAATATCTATCCGATTGAATGCAAGGCCACAAGCAGCAACAGCGCTTCTGTATTCAGCAGAAACCTAAATGTGACAATAAATGACCATCCTCATGCAAATATACTTTATCCTACAGAAGGTGCATGGATAACAGGAAACTATAAGCTGAATGCGACAGGCTCATATGATATCAACGGCACAATAGCAAACTACCTGTTTGAGATAGATGATTCATCAGGTTTCACATCCTCTGTCCAGATATGCAGTACATCAAATAAGAACTGCACATTCAATACAGCACAGGGAGAATGCACAGAAGGCGAACAATGCTATTTGCTTCTGACTGCACTAGATAATTATGGCCTTACAAGCTCAAAGAATCTAAGTTTCTGGATAGATAACAATCCTCCAACTGTTGAATTTTTAGATCCTTTGAACTTTACAAACATCAGTTCAGATATTTATACACTATCTGCATCAGCAAGCGATGATGGCATAGGTGTAGATACAGCATATTTTCAATACAGGAAAAATTCTACAGATGCATGGAAATTTGCCTGCCTTTCAAGAGACTCACCATATGAATGCAATTTCAATACAACAAACCTGACAGATGGTGGCAGCTATCAGTTAAGGGTATATGCAAATGATACGCTTGGGCATATAAGCGCTTATAATATAGTGTCTAATATTACAATCCTAAAAACTGGGCCTACAATAATGTTAAAAACACCATTAAATAATACCTATACCCGGTTAGCAAACTATTCATTTTTCTTCAATGTCTCAAGCAGGTTCGCTGATGTATATAGCTGTATAATAAATTTAAACGGCACAAATAATGAATCACTTTACCAGCCAAGTGAAATAAAGACCAATAATATTACAGTATATAACCTTCAGGAAAAGAAATATGCCTGGTACCTTACATGTATTGACAGCTTAAGCAACATAAATGTTTCTGAAACAAGGAACTTAAGGATAGATAGAACAGGTCCAATAACTATAATTGATAGGCCTACTACAAATGAAAATATCAGTTCTACTACTTATTATGTCAATGCAACTGTTACAGATGCAGGCATTGGAGGAAACAGGACTTTATTTGAATATAGAAAAACAAACCAGGGCATATGGAATTATATCTGCATAACAAATATTACAAATTCCAGGGCAATTTGCCCATGGAATACTGCAGGTTTGGAAGATGATTTTAACTATGAATTAAGGGCGAGGTCTAATGATACTTTAGGAAACAACGGAACTTATGATATAAATACAAATATAACCGTAGATAATAATGGACCAACAATAAGCCTGATTTCTCCAAACGATGGTTCAACAGATGGAGACGGAACTATCTTTTTCCAGTTTTCAGTTAATGATATGATTGCAGGAATAAAAAACTGCTCTCTTATAATAAATAATACAGTTAATCAGACAATAACAAATGTTCCTGAAAACCAGGTAATAACATTTAATGTGACAAATCTTAATTCAAGCATCTATTTTTGGAACGTAACATGTTTTGATAATTATGTAGTAAGGCATGCAAATACATCCGAAACAAGGCAGTTTACAGTTGATATAAGATATGAAATGGATGTTGAAGTCGCATCTGATAAGACGGTATATCAGGTAGGAAACCAGAAAGCAGAATTCGCTGAAATCTCAAATAATGTCACAGATTTCTATAACCAGAGCATTGACGCTACAATTACAACAGATTTTATTATAGGAAATACAACTGAGCCATGGTGGAACATATCATGGAAGAAAAGAAAACAGATAATACTTGAGGAATTTACTGGAACTGCAAAAAACAATGAAACTGTCCTTGTTAACCTTTCAGGTCTTGATGGTTATATTGATGACTGCAGGAAATTAAGAATAGTAGATACTAATACTTCAAGAGAAGTTCCTTTTAATGTTTCAGCAGGAGATAATTCAGGATATTGCACAGTCAAGTTCCCTGCATTTGTTTCAGCTTATACAAACAGTTCAAGATACTTTGCATATTTCAATAATTCAATAGCTTCTCCTTACTCATATACATGGAAACCAACTGAAAAATATCTGCTGAATCTCATGCTTGAAAGTTTTGAAGATGGTAATGTCTGGCCACCAGCAGCAGCAGGTTGCAGCGCAGGAACACCAGCAGCCGGAAACGAATGTTCAGATGGAGATGGAAATTTTTCAAACTGCGATGACAACACAGATGATTATTTATTTGTCTGCAGTTCAAACGGCGCAAGATATGGTACTTATACTTTCATTTTGGCAGACTGGGATACCTTTAGTTATACAAGGGGTCTATGGTATAATGTAAATCCACTAACAGCATGCAGAGGTCCATGTGAAGATATCAATGTAAGGTTTTACGCAGCGCCTGTAAGCATTGATTCAGCAGCAGAATACTGTGTTGTATGGGCAAATGATCAGGATACCTCAGGCCAGGAATTATACAGGTGTAACGGAGCAACTGCAGGGCTTGGTGATAACAGCTGTGAATCAACTGCAGATCCACCAGCAATAGGAGATTATGATTTAGAATCATATAATCTTTCAAGTTATGGTACTTTAGAAATGACAACTACAACAGAGATTCATATGGGTGGAAGAGGAACAGCAACAAATGATTACTGTTATTATGATGATTTTAAGATAAGCGGCATTACTTCATACACAACAGACATAAGATCAAGGACAAAATCTACAGAAACATTTAAGGCAAGAAATATCGGAAATACTGTCTTTGGAAATTATGACTTTAGCTACTATATGAATCTTACAGTTGCAAATTATTCCCTTGTTTCAAAAGCGACCAAGACAAGATATTATGATGCAAAAGATAGCTACCTTACTGAAATTGTAAATGATTTCACTTTACCAAATGTAACTTTAAATTCGCCATTAAATGGAACTACAAGTAATAGTTCAGTTACTTTCACGTATAGAGTCAATGATTCCTTAAGCACAATTAATAACTGCTCACTTTACATTGATGGAATCTATCAGTCAGCAGATACAATAATTGAAGAAGGCATAGTCCAGTTCTTCTTTCCAAGAATTCCTTCAGGTGGCTCACACTTATGGAACGTTTCATGTATTGATTATTATGAAAACACAGGATGGTCCCAGGCATGGACAGTCATTATCATCCCTCCAGATCTGTTTGTCAACAGCACAAAAATAAATTTCAATGCAGTTCCTATTGAAGGTATGAATATAACACTCAATGCCACAATAGAAAATATCGGAGGAAGTGATGCAACAAATATATCAGTAAGGTTCTATAAGGGAGACCCTGATTTAGGAGGGGTACTTATAGAAAATTTCCAGGTGAACTTATCAGAAAGGACTGGGAATAAATCAAGAATTACCTTGAATACAACATGGATTGTGGAAGGTCCAGGCAGGTTCTTATTTGTTGTGCATGCTGACGCTCCGTTATCAACAAACGGGTCAGTAATGGAAATATATGAAAACAATAATGAAGGTAACAAGACATTGAATGTTGCAGGATGGCATTATTATTATGGCAATTCATCAGGAAACATAAAGCTGGAAAGCGGTTCAAATGCATCAAATTTCCTATGGAATGCAACAACAGGCAATATATATATAGTTGAGACAGGGACATCGCCAGGCTGGCAGGATCTGAAGGCAATAGGAAGGGATATCAATGATATAGCGATGTTCAATGATTTCAATAATACAGATCTAGCATTAAATATGACCGGATATATTGATTCAGTGAACAAGACTTTCACTTATAACAACCAGCCTAAGGAGACAATGACATTTACTATTTATCAAAACATTATTAATTATGTACCTGTTATAAATTCTACAAACAGCAGCAATTTCAAGACAGGTATACTTTGGGACAGTTCAGATTCAGGATTGACATATTACAATGGTTCCCAGGATCTGGTATTCATTTCAAGGATAGAAAATAACAGGCAAGGGAAATATGGGGTGTATGATTATGAGCTTAGGATTCCTGCAGCGCTTGACACCTATAAGATGGACGCTCAAAGCGTAACATTTTATACTGAGATAATATAATATATTAAATAATACTTAACAGATTAGCTTTTTAAGAAAAAGATGGTAAAAAAGGGGAGGAAAGCTATATATTTCACAATGGACGCCTTGTTTGGCATAGTGCTTATAGGCATAGCTCTTACAGTGGCATCAAAATATTATGTATCAGAGATAAGGCAGCCGCAGATAAGCTTTTATTCGCATGATATAGTCAGCTCTTTTTCAAATATCAGGGTTTCTGAATTAAACAATTCCTATGTACAAAGCTTGATTGCAAGCGGTGAGATAATTAATCCAAACAACACAATAATTGAGCAGATAGGCGAATTCTACATACTAAATAAGAGCGAGCTTGCAAGAAATTTATCAGTCACAGCAAGCCGGAACATGATTCCTAAGAAATACGGGTTTGAAGTCTTGATAAATGATGAGTCAGTCTATAAAAATGGGACAGACAGTTCAACTGAACTTATAAGTTCAAGGAGGCTAATTTCAGGTATTGAGAAATTCAAGCCGATTAAGGGAGCTACATCAAAAGTCTACCTGGAAAGCATACAGAAAAAACTGTATTCCAAATACCTTTATTTTGGAGGTTTTGTAGGCCAGGGAAACATTACAGGGGTAATAGAGCTTGATGATGGTGTCAACATCAGCGGAGCATATATTGAAACCGACGCAGGAAAGAATTACAGCCTTTACATAAATGATAATCTTTGCGATTCGAACCTTGGCACAAGCCTTGGGTCAATGTCCTCTGAAGGTCATGACCTAAGCAGTTGCAAGGATTATTTTGATGCAGGAAAAAATAACTTAACGATTATGTTTGATGGCGAGCTTGAAGATTCATATATAGGTGGCGGATTTTTAAGGGTCGACTATTATACAGATGAACTGGCACGGGAAAGCGAAAACAGGGTCAAGGAATACCTGCCAGGGATAGAAGGGATAATCAACCTTTACTCCTCATTTTATGTTCCTGGGACTGCAGACAATATCTCAGTTTACCTTCATTATTATGTCTCAACTTTCAATGTCACAAATAATACTTTTTATCTTACAATAGGGAACGCAACAGTTTTCCAAGATAATAACCTTACAGGGGAAAAGACAAAAATAATCACTGTCCAAAATATAACAGAGTTCCTTTCTTTGGCAAGCATGGATTTGAAGACAATTCCTATAAGGGCAGGGTTTGAAAATGTTACTTTCGGATATATCTATGAAGGAAATGGAGATGTTGTGCTGATAACAGACATTTCAGGCAGCATGGATGACCAGATGGGTTCAGGTTCAACAGGAACTGCAAGGAACTGCGATGATTCAAGTTTTAATCTTTCAACTACTGCAAGATTAAGTGTTGCAAAGTGCCTTGATTCTGAATTTGTCTCAGACATACTTGAAATCAACGGAAACAGGCTTGGTCTTGTGTCGTTTTCAACATCAACAGATACAGGTGATACAGTATATCCTATAACAGATGAATCAGCGCTCAATAATACAATAGGTATTGCAGTTCCTGAATCAGGATATAATGCAAACGGGTTTACATGCATCTGCTGCGGAATCAATTCAGCAAAGGATGTCTTGATTGAAAACATAACTTTTACTACTTTGATAGCATCAGGTTCATCATGGCTATATAATAATTTTAGTTTTACAGATGTTCCAGGACAAGATTCCAGCGGGAATAACTGGTACGACCTAACTTATGCCAATGAATCTGATTGGTTTACTGGAAACGCAATATTAGGCTCAACAAATAGCTATTCCTATTCTCCAGGAGTAGATACAGAGATTGGGAATGGGATAACAAATGGAGCAAATTTTGTCAATCTTTCAGAAGTAGCAGGAGATCAATCAACACCTCAGGTTGAATTCAATTCAGGCCTTAGCTATACAGCAAATACATGGGGGACAGCAGGAAGTTTAGATGGATGGGATTCAGATTATGGGATTTTTGGAAGAGGCAGCGGAGATATAAGGATAAATCTTGATCCTAATGAGAACGGAAACCAGGTTGATAATACTGTTGCAGCAGATGACAACATAAGGATATACGCAGGGACAGATTGGGAAGATAGCAACAATGATTGCACAATGGCAGCAGCAGCAGGAATCGAGATAACAATAACGCCTGCAATGTATTCTATTCTTACATCGCAGAACGGCAAGGCAGACCTTACATTTGAATGGTATCTAGACAGGTATGGTTCAATTGATGACCAGGAAGCAGCATGGGTAAAAGTTCAGTTCGGGACAGATGCAAGCATGACTTACCTAGGTGGAAATAAAGATAATTCAAACAACCCTAATGATGCTACCAACGAAGTATATTATTGCGAAGATGACAGCGGGACATATGGCTGCCCAGGACTAGTATCAAACACGACAACTTACAGTGTAAAATCTTTGATAACAGGAGCAGGTTCCTATTACCTCATATTTGGAGGAGCAGTAGATGAAGTCGGTGACAATGACTGCGATGAAAGCTTTGAATTCAGGTATGATAATATCATGCTCTCTATTACCAATGAGACAGATACATATTATTTCAGGAAGCATTTCAACATAGCAGATATTGACACTGTGCAAAGAGGGATACTGAATGTTTTGTCAGATGATTCTGTGAAAATATATCTAAATGGAAATCAGGTCTATGAAGATACTGAGATCCAGGTAGCAGAATACTGGAATGCCAGAGGAAAAAAGGTTTCTGGGGAGAATTTCAGGCTTGGTGACAACGTCCTTGCAGTTGAGCTTTCAAATGCAGATGACGCAGCAAAATTTGACCTTGAACTTTTGGGAGCAGATAATGAAAGGGATTTGGCTATGATGGTTATGACAGACGGGGAAGCCAATTATGAATGCACGCCGCATCAGTATTCTACAGGGCAGGGACCTATAGATGCGATACAGGCAGCATGCGATGCAAGGGAAGATTACGGCATAATAGTATATGCAGTAGGATACAGCGATGAGGCAGAAGAGACAACACTCATGGAGATTGCAGAATGCGGGGATGGTGTATATGTAAAAAGCAGCAATGTCACAGAGCTTAAGGATTTCTACCAGGATGTTGCATCAACTATTGTTTCAGCAGCAAGGCATTCACAGACAATAGAAGTTCAGGGGAACATAACTTCAAGCATATTATACCCTGATTCATATATCCTGGTAGATTACACACCAATAATTGAACCTCCAGCATTTGGGGAAATATCTATAATAAGGGAAGAGAAAAATTTTGATAATTGCACATTCAATGTGAATTTCCCGACAGATATAAGGATTTCTGATGCAAAACTGACATCTTATTCTTCAGAGCATTGGACTGATCTTTTGACAGTCAATGGGAATGTGGTATTTAACTTGTCTGAGTTTTCTGATTATTATGGTCCGCTTGGAGATCCTTTCCTGATAAACATACCACCAAATCTTATAGGAGAGAATAATACTTTTTACGTAAGGACAGGAGATTCACCTGATAACTTTACAGGATGCTCGCTAAATAATTCATTGATTTACACAGCTGAGCTTACAGCATCTGTATCATATAAGGACATCCTGGAAAAAGCAGTAGGCTGCACATGGGATATTGAATTTGATGACGGGACAAATACAACAATCAATGTTCCTCCATCATATTCAGGAGCAAAGCAGTGCTATTACACAAGTTCCCAGATATATTACGATGCAAATGATACATACGATGATGCAATGTTTTCCCTTCTGGATAATCTTGATTTTGACGATGACGGAAGGCTTTACCTCAATTTAGAGGATCATAATTTTGTTGTCGGTGCAATTTCTGTTGGAAAAGTCCCTTATCCATGGGGGCCGGCAATTGCAGAAGTGAGGATCTGGAGATGACATTCCTAAATAAGAAAGGGGTTTTTTTCATTTTCATAGCATTATTCATTACTATCTTATTGATTGCAGTTGTCACAACCAGGCAGACATATAGGTACAGCGAAAAAAGCGAAGTAATAAGGACAAGGGTTGAGACAATGAATAGTTTCATTGATGATTTCGATAAGGATTTTGAAAGGGCAATATATATCGGTGGATATAGGGCACTGTTAAGTGTCTATTCTTATATGAGGGATATAAATTCATATGTTGATGACTTTGACTTGGTTTTTTCAGAGCTTCTGTTGAATGGGACAATAAATAATACGCAAAGTTCGCTTATGCAGGAAGGAGTAGAGGGTGCAAGCATAAAAAGCTGGCTTTCAAGGGTGAATGAGGAGGCAAATGACCTTAATGTTGATGTCACAATTGATGTCAATAGGATTTATGTCACGCAGGAAAACCCATGGAGCATTGACATAAATGTAGATTCAGGTGTCCTTATAGAAGATGTAAGAGGCATGGCAAGCTGGGAATATAATAAGGTTTATACAAGGAAAATCTCTATCCTCGGCTTTGAAGATCCTCTATACATAATAAATACAGAAGACAAGATAACCAACCTGATAAACATAACACCTAATCATGATTTTGTAAATGATGCTGATAATGACACAACAATTTTAACAAGTCATCTTATGAATTCATTTTATGTCGCATCAAACAGTTCTCCTTCATTTCTTATGAGGTTTGTAGGCAATTTGAGTGGTTCTGAGAACGGGATTGAAAGTATGGTGGACCTGGAATATTTAAATTCGCAAAGCCTGCCAATATATGAAAGGTCGCTGATAGATTATGTCTATTTTGGCAATATCTCTACAAGCGACTATTGCAACGTAACAGGTATGCCTTCATGGTTCAGGATAGATGATGATCATATTGATTTTTATGAAGTGGACAGGCTGGAAAAGATTGGGTGCACTTAATAATTCCTAAAATGGGATTTAGATAATATGGATTTTAGATCTATAAACTTAAGATTACTTATAATTTGTTTTTTCAGTAGCAAGTTGATGCAGTTTTGTTAACATGTCAGATCTTAAAAGAGTATTACTTTGTTCTTTAGAATATACTAATAATTCATCAAGATTCATCTGTTCTATTGGTTTATCTGTTGAATAGGTTCCAAGAATGCAGCCATCAGTCTGATATATTTTTGCAGTACCAAACTTGACAGCAATTGCTCTTGATGTCAGACTTACTGAACTTTCAAATTCCTTTGCATCTACTAGATATAATATATTTTGTCCATCTTCTTTTAGTTCAGGATAGTTGTTTTGAATCCACTCAATATCCCTCTGGATGCTTCGTTCAACATTATCCCTAACTACATAATTCTCATCTAAAAGCACATATTCTATCGTCATAATGGAACAAATCAATAGGTTATTTATAAGTTTTTTTACATTATTTACTAATAAGTAACATCTTTTATAATTAAGTGCTTTAAAAACAGCATTTCTTTGCCATTGCAAGTCGTGGGCACTGTCATTTCAGTCCAGAAAAAGACTACCTAAACCTACCTAAAGCTCGTCTGCTCCCTTTTCAGCAATCCTTCTCATCTTATATCTCTCTTTTATCCTTCCCAAAAGCAATATTATCAGGAAGAACATCATGACTATTATTACCCATTCCCCAAAGCTATCTATGCTAAGGATATCAAAAGCTTTTGTATATTCCTTTACTCTTACTTTTTTTTCTGCCTGCCTGTATTCTATAAAAGTCCTGTTTTCAGTGAGGTTATAGCTTATTATTTTATCATAGCAGTATTCATACCAGGGTTCAACTATTTCAGCCATTGCCCAGTAATTCTTATTCTTGTCTTTTTTTTGTGTCAGGTCATCAATCAGGACACCTTCTTTTGGTGGCATCATTATTTTATATGTGACAGAAAAAAAGTCCCCGTCTTCCCAGGAAATTTTTCCTTCTTCAATGTTCTTTATCAGGTTTCCACCGCCATATATATCATATGGGTACTTTGATTCATCAATAAATGAGAAATTGACGTAGTATTCTCCCCACCGATCTTCAAGGTTATTTAAGATAAGGTTTGGTCTCACAGAATTGCCATAAGGCTCAACATTCCCGCCATTAGTGCTATACCTAAATGTCCTGTTCTCGCAGGCAGGGATTTTCTCCTCTTTTTCAAAGCTTACTTCCTTTGTAATATTGAAAGGCTCTTTCACAAGGATGCTTCTTTCCTTTTCAATATATATCCCGAAATCCTCAAAGATAAAATATAATGTAAAGAACAGGATGAGCAGTACAATGATAAAAAATAAGTTTTTCCTCCTTTTTCTTTTTATAATTATTTTTTCCACTTCAAAATATATATCATGGCAGTTTATTAATTTTTAGCGGGAAGCATCGTAAGCGCCCTAGAAAACTATATAAACCACCCTGCATAAAAATACATTTGGGGAGAAATGGCGCTATTGAAAAATCTTTATCTTGATTTGGGATATCTTAATCCATTTAGGAAGAAAAGTGCTAGGCAGAATGAAACTATAGAAAATCAGATGCAGCCAATAGTAGAAGAAAAAAAGGCTGTAGTTGTAAAGGAAATACCTCAGGTTTCTAAAAACATCATCATTTCAGAGCATAAGAAGCTTGAACTTCCAAAGGTTGAAAGGAAGAAGATAGAGCAGCCTGCAAAAATCGAGCTGAAAGAAGAGATAGCAAGAAAAATGCCTGTTGTGACAAATGACACAAAGAAGCAGCAGACATATTTTAGTAATATTACAGGTAAAGAGCTAATACATAATGATGCATTAAAAGAGATGCAGGAATTCTGGCAGGAAAAAAAATTTCAGTCAAATGGCATGCAGCTAAGCTCGCACATGAACGAGGAAGTCTCAAAAAAGATAGACGAACTTCAGTCTTTAGAGATAGAATGGCAGAAGATGCAGCTGGAACATGAGAAACTAAAGGACTTGCTTTCGTCAAAAGAGCAGCATATAGAAACGCACATTAAGGACCTGAAAAAGAAATTTAAAGGAATGCATTTCCATGCCAATGCTCCAGAACATCATGCATTCATCCTTCAGAACGGCATAAGGTTAAAGAGCCTAAATGATCTTTCAGGCGCTCTTCAAAAAATGGAAGACTGTGTTTTTTTCTCACACGTCAACAGCTCAAAAAACGATTTTTCCAGCTGGATTAGGGATGTTATGAGCCTGAATGATCTTGCAGATAGGATTTACCCTGCAAAAAGCAGGCAGGAGATGGTAACCCTTCTCCACGAATGGAAAGAATCCCATTAATCAAATATTTCTTTCTTCTCGTCTTTAAATAATAACTTTTCATATTTTCTTTAATCTTATTTCCCGTCTATACCTTTTCAAGCGAAACATTTATATACTTGCTAGTATACTAAATTGTATACTGATATGCAAAATAGTCGATTATGTATATCAAAATACAAAATAGTATCAAACGTATACTAAAATACGATTGTGTAATTGAAACTAAGGGTTTCAAAAAAAGATTACACGCAAGCAAGCAGGTGTATGCAAGTTGAACGCAGATTGGGTTAAATTGATTTATCAGGAAACTCCAGAGAGAGCTAACATCAAGCAGGGATTCTTGTATGATGAAGGCGACTTCTATAAGATTATTGGCGACGATACTGAAACACTTGTCCGCAAATTCAATGTTATTTCTATAACTAAAAAAAGGAAGGTGATTAGCCATGATTAAGAAAATACTAAACAGTAGATATGTGGCCACAGCACTTACTGTCCTGCTAGTTTCTCTAGCTTTATTCGGCGTAAGCGCTTTAGTGCCATTAGGACCGACCTCTTTAACAAGAGGGGCAGATGAGACACAGGTGCCTTATGGGTACCAGTCAACAACAGCAGCAGCAGGTAATATTACTGAGCTGACAATTGATGCTAACGCCCAGACCAAGCACTGGCAGGGTTACTACGGAGACATCACAGGTACAGTCGTGCTTGACGATGCAGAGAATTATACCTTATATGACTGGCCTTTGGCAGAACCTAAAGGAGAGATTTATGCCACAAGGAATATAACAACCCCTGCATGGGCAACTGTTAAATGCTTCAATTTCACAAACGGCTCAAACGGATTAGGGCTTTCAAATCTTTCATACTGGGAAAATGTCTATGGCATGACCTATAACGATGTAGACGGGATAGATGAGACATTTGACCTTACCAACCACCCTGTGATTGATGTCGGCACAGTAAAGACTGTAGCTTCAAACCAATGCCCAAGCACATTCATGCATGTCAATGATACCTATCAGACAAGCAAGTTCAGGGAAGTGCTTCTGCAGGACAGCCAGGGTATACTGATATTTACTGCCCTTATAGAGAACGATGACACAGCAAACAACACAGACGTACAGGGTTTCAAGAATGAGACAACCTTTACGCCTGACTTCCAGATGCTGGTCGCTGAAGATGGAACAAGCGGTTTCCCTATCAATACAGCAAGGACAACCTATTACTTTTATGTGGATATAGAATAAGCAGCTTAAAAAAAGGATGTGACTGAAAAAATGAAAAAAACAATGCAGGTGATGATGGCAATTTTACTATTGTTATCTGCATACATTGTCATGGCTGACCCAGAAGGTGGAACAGTTACTTTTGTAACTAATTCCACTAAATCAGTCACAGCAGCTTCTTATAGGGATGATCCAAAAGGTACAATCACAACAATTACTTTAAATTCAGTTCAGCAGAATACAAAATGGAAAGCATACATAGGAAACGTGACAGGAACCCTTGTCTTGAGGGACTCAGATGACTATTCAATCTATGAATGGTCAGCAATCGCTTCACCATCAGGTGAAGTTTTCATTACAAGGAATTCAACAGTTGACTGGAGTACAACACAGTGTGCAAATACAACAAATATCCAGACAGAACAGTCAAAACTTGGACACAGTGGCTCATCAACTGATAATATAATCAATACATTTTCAAGCACAATACATCAATCCTTTAGTGTAGCAGGCCTTACGATAAGCAACGGAACATGCAGGTCCGCATTCACATGGATAAACAATACAGCACAGACACCTTCACAGAATGCAAGATTCCAGGAAGTGCTTTTGATGGATTCAAGCTATAGGATAGTCTATTCAACAATAATAAGCCAAAATACTGGCGGGTACAGGAATGAATCAGGAGTTAATGACAGGAGCGATTTCCAGGCGATACTTCCGGATTATACTTCAACAGCAGTAGCAAGGTATTATTTTTATGTGGAGATTGACGGTTAAAATGAGCAGCCTTAACAAAAAAAGGATGGAGAATTTTGCGATATCCCTTTTATTAGGGATATTTGCAATATGGTCATTCATGCTTTTAGCTCCGCAGCTGGCAACAGGTGCCTACAATTCAACAGCTTTGGTAAATACAACTGTTAATATTACAAATGCAGCACCTTACATTACAAGAATTGTAGCAGATACTCCAATAAACCTTATAGGGTATTCAAACAAGACAGTATTCTGCAATTTGACAGTATTTGATTATGACAATGATACACTTATAGTAAATGCAACCTTCTACTTGGAAGGTGTTGCTTCATATGGAGATGCAGATGACGGGAACAACCATTATACAAACAGGAGCTGTGAAAGGATTTCACCGCAGGCAACATCAATGAACTATACATGCGCATTCAGGGTAGAATATTTTGCAAACAACAATACAAACTGGAGATGCAATGCAACAGTAACTGACAGTATTACAGTGGTTGATGGAACTAATGTTTCAAATTACGTTACAATAAACCCATTGGTAGCTATAGTGCTTCCGACATTGATTGACTATGGAAACCTGCAGACAGGAGAGATTTCAAACGATACAATTGCAAATGTAACCAATGGTGGAAACAGAAATGCAAACATATCAGTTGAAGGTTACGCAGTAACACCAGGTGATGGATTAGCATTTGACTGCGACTCAGGAAGCATACCATTAAGCTATGAAAGGTACAACACCACAAATTCAAGCACAGCAGCATACCCATTCATGACACAACTGACAGGAACAACAAACCAGCTGGAAAATAGCTTTTATGTTCCTCAAAGGGTATCTGAGACACAAGATTCAGCAGAAGAGACCTTCTGGAAAGTGCAGATCCCAGTAGGTGCAGGTGGAGTATGCAACGGAAAGATACTTTTCACAGCAAGCGACAGAAGAAGCTGATTAATTAAACCAATACTTATTTATTCTAATTATATTATTTTTTGTCTTATGCATATTGTAATCATCGGAGGAGGATTTGCAGGTGTATATACAGCAAAACATCTGGTGAAAAAAGTATGCAAGGTGACTTTGATAAGCAGGACAAATTATTTTCTCTTTACTCCACTTCTTCATGAGGTAGCGGTTGGGACAGTCAACAGGAACAATATCTGTACGCCGATAAGAGATATGTTTGGTGAAAAAAACTTCAGGTTTATCCGTTCAGAAGTAAAAAATATAGACCAAAGAAAAAAGACAGTCTATTTTGACGATTCTTCAGTAACTTATGATAAGTTGATCCTTGCAACAGGATGCAAGGTAAACTATTTTGGGATAGATGGAGCTGAGGAATTCTCTCTTGGGCTAAAGACAATAAAAGATGCAATAAAAATCAGGGATAGGGCAATTGAGCTTTTGGAAAATTGCGCAATACATCCAAAACCTCTTTCTTTTGTAGTCGTAGGTGCAGGACCTACCGGAGTGGAGCTTTGCGGTGACTTATGCGATTTGATCGAAGAGAATTTCAAAAAAAGATACCCTGAATTAAAAGGATTGAAGCATGAATTTCATTTGATCCAGGCAAGTGAGGATATATTGCCAGTTTTAGGAGATAAAGCAAGAAAAGCAGCCTCAAATATCCTGGAAAAGTCAGGGATAGAAATTCACAGGAATTCAAAAGTCACAAAAGTTGGCAAGGATTTTGTCCAGGTAGGAGATATTAAAATAAAAGCGGATTTAATAATCTGGTCAGGAGGGATAAAGCCTCCAAAAATTAACATCACCCCAGATATTCAAAACGAAAGTGGATATATTCAAACTGAGGAAGATATGTCTGTAAAGGGCCATAAGGATATTTATGCGCTGGGAGACATTGCAGGAAAACCTTGGCTTGCACAGGCTGCAGTCCAGCAGTCAAAAACAGCAGCAGATAATATTCTCGGGACAAAAGAGAGCTTTAAATTTAAAAATAAAGGGCTGATAGTCTCTTTGGGGCATCGGAAAGCTATTGGCGAACTATATTTTTTTGGAAAAACTGTTGTAATAAAAGGAAAACTTGCATGGTACATGAAAAGGTCAATATATCTAATGAACCTTATAGGCATAAGAAATAAGCTTCATGTAGGATTCGAATGGATTCTTAACCTAATATTTGGCAGGGATATAAGTGAGATATGATTTTCACGACTGTTAATTAAATATTACTTTTATAAATAGTTTATTTATCACCACTTTAAGACAGTGATGAAAATATGGTAGTTCCAGCAGTTGATGAGAGTCTCGAATTATTAAGAAAAAAACATTACAATGCCACAGTAAGCCATTTCCAGGTGATGGAAAATGCAGACGGTGCGTACATTTTGATAAAGGTAGTTCCAGATGATTATAAGCCGCATAATCCGGCACAGCATAATATATTAGGTTTTCTTAAGCAAGAAGAAAGGCCAGAAGGCTTTCCAGAGCCAGTTGTTGAGTTAAAGAATTCAGATTTAGTTATGAGGCAATATACAATAAGCGATCAGATACTGCTTGATAATATATTGGGATTGATTGCAGGAGATTTAACTGCAGGTGAATTAATAAGAACAATATCAAGTTTTAAGGAGACAAGGGAAGCAGGTCATTTTGATCCATCTGATGCAGCTTATTTAAGTTTAGTCGCAAAAGCAATGGAAAACAAAGCATTTCTTGCTCCACAAAATCAAGGTGTTTTAGAATATTATATAGCAGTTGAAAAGAAAGGCCAGTTGACACCTCGTTTGTTTATGAATTTAAAAGAGGGTTCAAGGATTCACGCAACAGCAATCTATAAAGGAGATATGTGCCCTCTTACATTAGAGGATATTCCAGCAGGAGTCAATACCATTATGCTTGCTTCAACAGGAGCAGGTTTGCCAGGTACAAATCCATTGGTTAATCACTTGATATCTTCAGGTTACCTTGATAATCCACAGAACAGGATAATAAACCTTCTGACTACCAGAAGAAAAGAGGATTTGGGCATTTACCATGAAACTCATTTATTGCTTTCACAGCTGTTCCCAAATTATGAAGTGATCATCAACGAGACAAGAGGGGCAGAAAAAATGTATCCACAGGCATGGATTTCAACAGGCAGGCTGGAACAGGCTTTTGGTTTTACATTTGGACCAAATACAGCAGCTTATATGTGTGGAAGCAAAAATTTCGCAGGGCTTCCTGATAATGCAGAAAGAAAGGCAGCTGCAGAGTTAAGTGCAGTTCCAAAGGGTTCAGAAACAGGCTTATACAGGGCACTTTTGGATAAAGGTGTTCCGCATACTAATATTAAAGGCGAAGCCTGGTAAGAAAAAATATTTTTTATATGAATTAATTTCTTATATTTCCTTAAATACTGTGTTATTTAAAAAAAGTTTATGTAATAAATCACTTTTTAATAGAATATAATCCAACATCAGCAACAGTTAGGTTCCTGACTGCATATGTGCCAATATTCTCATGGACTACTGGTTCGTTTTCTGCTTCACAATGATAAAACCATGAATGGAACAATTGAGGTAAACGACTGATAGGGCCTGTGTGAGGTGAGCTTAATTCAATCACAATATAATCCGATCTTTTCCTTAGTATATTTTTTGGGCTTAAGTATTCTGAACCAGCAGAAAGTATCTCGCTTAATTCATATGAATTCCCAACTCTTAGATTTGGTTTGCATTAAGGGCTCTAGGAGTTTTCTTTTCCATAGAAGCTTTGAATTCAGCTGCATTCATATTTAATTTTTGCAAACGGATTGGCTGGTAAGAATAATCTTGGTTTTCATCATAATCTCCTTTAGGAAATTGTGCTTTCCACCACTCATCTATTGATTTCCCTTCGTATTCTTTATTTAAATCAATAGGTGTAGCAAGGTAAACAGCACCATTGCTGTCTATGACAATCACGCCTTTCTGATTCACAATGCTATCTAAAGTAAGATGTTCTCCGGTAACTGCATCTCCACTTGTTGGGTCATCTCCACCTTGTGCTGGCATAGTTTTTTGGAAACAGCATTCTATATTTAAAATCGCATCTTTCCTACATAATAAGTATTATTTAATATATTATAAGTATAATTTACTTATTTAATAATAAAATATATAAATAACTTATTACATGATAAGTAAATAGATGGCCATTAGTACTCAAAGACTTGAAGAATTATCAAAAGACAGGTCTTTAGAGGCACTCAAGATACTGCTTGAGACGATAGCAGAGAAAAATAAAGTGAGCAAGGAAGACTTGCTTACAGCGCTTAAATCAGAGCAGGAAGGCATCCCGATAGATGCCTTCAGTTCCAAGCTTAGCGCCCTGGAAGTAATTGTCAAATATCTAAAAGAGAATCAGGGCAAGAAATACAGTGAGATTGCACGCTTCCTTCACAGGGATGATAGGACCATCTGGTCAACGTATAAAAACAGCCAAAAGAAACATATTGCACCCTTGTCTCTTTTGGGCCAGATTATCATCCCTGTTTCTTTATTTTCTAAAAGGACAAAAAGTGTCCTTGAGATTCTTGTAATATACTTAAAAGAAGAAAAAAACCAATCCTTTAACGAAATCTCAAAACTCCTTAACAAGGATTACCAGACAATCTATACTTCTTATAAGAGGGGGATGTCTAGATGAAACATTCCTCTTTTAGCAAAAAAATAACTAAATATGAATTAAGGGGAAGTATCCCCTTAAGAACCCCACTTAGATATGGGGGTTTTAGGGGGCAGAGCCCACTAATTATGGAAAGGATAGTCTCTTTGCTATTATTTATCTTCATTACCCTCTCACTTATTCATGCATCATTTGCGCAGCAGGTCCCTGGAGCGAATATACTTTCAAATGCAACAGAGACAAAGACACCAGCAGCAGCAGAATTTTTGAATACTTCAGGAGGGTCTTTCACTACAATAATCTTATCTTCAGAGACACAGAACCTGAAATGGAAGGCTTATGCAGGTAATGTTACAGGAGTTCTTACATTAGATGATTCAGGGGACTATTCAATATATAGGTGGGACCTGACTGAATTCACGGGAGAAGTGTATGCAAGCAGGAACGTCTCAGTGCTATGGTCTTCAATAAGGTGCGCAAATTCAACCCATATAACAAGGGAAGAGACAAAAATGAACCATACTACATCAAATCCTGACAGCATAAACAGCACATTTTCCTCTACTCTTCACAGACAGTTTTATGTAGCTTCAGCAAATATCGCTCAAAGCACTTGCCGTTCAACCTTCACATGGGTGAATGACACAGCGCAGACACCAAGTGTCAATGCGCCATACCAGGAAGTGTTATTATATGATACAAGAGGCCTGGTTTATACAACCTTCATAGATGATAATACGCAAGGTTTCAATTACAACAATTACGATTTCCAGATGATCGTGCCTGAAAGAGGAGTAGGAGGGTATACGAATACGAGATATTACTTTTATATGGAGCTGCAGTAAATAGTTATTTTCTTCTTCTGATTATCTCATCCCTGATAGTATCGACCCTGTCTCCAAGCCCAAGGTTCCTTAAAGAAAAAGGATGCGGAAGGAATCTCTCAATATCCCCTCTTACAACTAGTCTTTCATCGTTGCTTATCACTGTCAGTGTTTTATCAGGTGCATGTGAAATCTCAAGCGCCTCAAGCGCATCCTGGTAAGCTGAAAACATACCCGGAAGAACTAAAACTTCTCCAAATTTTTGTATGCCATCGCACATTATGACAATCCCACCAATATCAGGCTCGCCAATCCTATGGAAAGCATTTGCTGCTGAATCCACAGGGCTTATAGGAGCATACGATGCACTTTGAAGCGAGTAACCGGCATAAGTCATTGCATCTGGAGAATATGCTACAGCTATATTTCCCCCGAGTTTTAAGGCGTGTTCAATTGCAGTCCTTTCTTCTTTCCTTATATTCTCTCCATATTGATTATTGAATCTCGTTGGGGTAAGCTCTTCAAGTTCATAAGCTTCAAACGCCCCGCTATCTTCAGTCCTGGTAATGATTCTTGAATTTATCCTGCCGAAAGGCTGGCCAAACAAGGGGCTATAAGGAGATATCAGTTTTTTTCTGCAGTGTCCGCATGGGGCTGCAGGTGGCCCAAATTTTGTAGAGATGGTAAGCACATCAAGGCTCATCTCTTCTCCTGGTCTAAGTTCAGCTCTTGCCAATGCAATGAATATGGCTTCTGCATGAAGTGCATAGGGCTGGCCAAAGCTTGCCTGGTCCTCTATATTATATCCCCTGATTTTTTTGAACCTGATCTCATTAGAAAAAGGTTTTCCTATAGGGTAATAAGCAACAAGACCCATCTCACCTACTTCAAAGTGCGAATCACAAGGTGATGAGAATCTTCTTGTTTGTTTTGCTCCTTTTAAAAGCTCCTTATCATTGGAAGTTAATGCATAATCTATCATTCGTGCCTGGAAAAATTAGATTAAATATATTGATTTGTATTAAAACCTGTTCCCAAATAGCTTTATAGCAACATTTCCTTTCCTGCATATTAATGGTTAAAATCCTAAAGCCAACACATGCAGAGCAGGAAATCATTGAAAAACTCTCAAACGATAAAGATGTGTTTATTGACAGATCAAGGATGTACGTCCGTCGTACTTCGTCAAGGGTCTGCTTTACTGTGGAACATGGGGATTATAATGGCACAGATCTATTCGGAGCTGCAATAGGAAAAGCGAATGATAAAGAAGCATATGGTTTCATATGGTTTGCATACTCAAAAAATAGTACAGGGAATTTCAGGATAAAAAGCCAGAACTATTCCAATGAGATTGCAGACTTTAATGGAAATAAACTACCAAACCCCTCAAAAATATCAAAAGATTATCCGTGGATAAAATTTCCAATGGGCGCAGTCTACATCCTGAAAAAAAATGGGTATAAAATAAAAAATGGGCTAAATGGGGTTTTGATAGGAAAGATACCCGAAGGCGGGCTTTCAAGGTCAGCTTCGCTCTCATTAAACTTAATTTATTCTATCCTTGAAGTGAACGGTATAACAGAGATTGACCAATTCAAACTTATTGATATGGCCCAGGAGCTTGAAAATGAATACATTAAATCTCCATGCGGAAAGCTCGATATGGCAATGATAGTTTTTGGAAAAAAAGATCATGCAGCGTTGTATTCACAGAAGAAAAAATCTGTGTATTATGTTCCGATTCCTGAAAATTCAGAGTCAATCGAGCTTATAATCCTAGACACAGGGACAAGAAGATTAGGCCTTCAAGGAACAGATTATGAAATCCGGAAAAAAGAATGTGAAAACATTGTAAGCCTATATGGAAAGGAATATGGATTTAATGATTTGTCAGAAATAACTCCAAAGATATACGAAGAGTTGAAAGAAGAAGGCATGCCGTTAAATTTGTCTCTCAGGTTAAAATATATCTTCGAGGCAAACCAAAGATTTAAGCAATTCATCCAAGGATGGAGGCAGGGGGATTTCAAAAAAGCAGGCGAGATATTGAACCTTGATGGCATCTCTCTTCGGGATGACTATGATCTTTCAAGCTATCCCCTTGAGGCTATGGCTTATATAGCAAGAAACGACAAAAATGTCTATGGAGCAAGGCTTTCAGGTGGGGGAAGGGTTGGAGCCTGCATAGCACTAAGGAAAAAAGTGCCGATTGAAGAATTTAAAGAGAATGCAGAAAAAAGCTATAAGAAAAGTTTTTCAGGCTTGGTTCCTGATATCTCCTCTTATGAATTTACAGATGGTGTTGTAAAGCTAAGAAGATAGCTATTTTAAGTTTCTGAAAGAATCAGCTAGAAAATACAAAAAATAAGAAGAGATGCTAAATAAGAAAGATAAAAAGAAAAATAAGAGATTCATTTTTTTTGAAATGAATATGTAAGTCAGGAATTCAAAAAAAAGGAGCATTGAGACTGCAATAAGGAAATTATACCATTTATGAAATCTTTCAATATTCTCATTGTTGAAGATCATGGCTTTTATCGGAATAACTGAAAAAACAACTAGCGGAACATAAAGAAAAGGATCTTCAAAAAAATCTAAGTTTCTTATTCTTGATTTTCTCAGCATTTTATAGTAGGATATTTTCTATATTGTTAAGTTTTTGTTATTTTTTCAAATATCTTTAAATATAATCTGCATGTTCTTGTTATCACTTTAAAGTTTATACATAACTTCGTGGGGTGTAGGGGAAATGAAATTCAAGTTTATATTAAGTGTATTATTCTTATTATTAGTCTCGGGCGTCTTTGCAGCTGAGATACTTACAACAGACGCCAATGGCAATCCGAAATATGATTATGAACCGCAGGAAAGCGTCTATATCCAGGGTATAGGATTTGTCCCTAATTCACTTATCGATATCACAATAATAAGGCCTGATTCAAGCGTTGAATCATGCGATTCAAGTTCTTGTCATTATAGATACCCACAGGGTCAGATCTCTTCAGATGAAGAAGGTGATTTCACAATCCTTTATGCATTAAACGGCATCAGGGGAAATTATTCTGTCACAGTTACAGATGGAACAAATACAGTCTACACAACTTTCCTTGACGCAAGAAATATTTTGTCAGCAACAGTTAACGGACTAAGTTCTACAACAGTCGATCCAGGAGATTCAGTTACAGTATCACTAACAGTCCAGACAACAGGTGTACTCCTGAATGATGATTGGAAATCAACAGCATATAGAATTGAAGGTGGCTCATGGACATGTGTCAATACAAATGATTTTACATCAGCAGGAACAAATTCAGACTCTTTTAATATTAATGCTCCTCTTTTAGCAGGAACATATAATCTGGAACTTATAGCATACCAATTTAACTTATGCCTTGGCTCATCCAGTAATACACTTACTAAATTAGATGCTATCATTGTTTCGAGTGCAGTATGCGGAGACCTTGATTTAGATTATCCTGAAACATGTGAAGACGGAAATACAGACAATGATGACGGCTGTTCATCATCATGTCAAATAGAATATGGCTGGGAATGCTCAGGTCTTCCAAGCCAGTGCTATGAAGTCTGCGGAAACGGAATAATAACTCAGAACGAAGAATGCGATGATGAAAATGATGACAGTGGAGACGGCTGTTCATCATCATGTGAAATTGAGGAAGGCTGGGTTTGTGAGAGTGAAGAAGAAGGGGATGAAAGCGAATGCATTACAATAAACCCAGAACTTCAAGATGCATGCGGCCTTGATGTAGTTCTTATAATAGACAGTTCAGCAAGCATGTCAAATTCAGATATTTCACAGATAAAAACTGTCCTAAATGGAATAGCAAATGAACTTTTGCCTTCCACTCCAACTGAAATTGCAGTGATTGATTTTGATAACACTGCATCATTGATTCAGGATTACACTTCAGACATAAACTTAATTGAGACAGCAGTAAATTCAGTCTCAAGAAACGGATTTACAAATTGGGAAGATGCGCTTGAAGAAGCCCATGAAGAATTCAATAACAGGCTGGATAAGCCAGATCTGTATATCTTTGCAGGAGGAGGGAATCCGAATGCACATGGAGACGGACCAAATCTAGATTTCCCGGTTGTTGCAACAGCATATGCAGTAGAGGATGCTGACCAGATAAAGCTTGATGGTGTAAGGATAATTACTTTAGGGTTTACAAACAATCCAGCAGAATCAAGGCTTAAAGAGATTTCAAGCGAAGATGCTTACTACAGCAACTTTGATACGCTTGGAACAGAGATAAAGGAAAAAGCAGAAGCTCTTTGCAAATCATATATAACTGTGCAAAAACTAGTGAATGGAACACCAACAGCAGGATGGGAATTCTCATTGAATCTGACAGGAGGAAATGCAGAATCATATCTTGGAACTACTAATGAATCAGGAGAGGTAAGATTCGAGATTGATCTTGATGAAGAGACAGCGATTGCAAATCTAACAGAGACATTGCAGCAGTACTATTCTGTCACAAGCGCTTCATGCGAATTAGATGAAGATGAACTTGGGATATATGACGGTAATAGGACAATTTCAGGAATAGCTATAGGAGTAAACCAGAATGTGCTATGCACCTTCAACAACAACCTTCTATCCCACTGTGGAGATAATGAGACACAGGAACCAAATGATTATGGTGAAGAGGAAGAATGTGACGATGGGAACCTTGAAGATGAAGATGGCTGTTCAGCAATATGTGAGCTTGAAGGTGTAACGACACAGATCATGCCAGGCCTGATTATGGGAATGCTTCTCATGGCAGTTCTTATAATTGGGATGAGAAAGTGAGAATTTACTTTTTTTATTTCTTATTGCTTTTGCTAATTTTTAATTCATCTGTTTTGGCACAAGTTTCTGAATTTTGTGGAAACGGAGAATTGGACCTTCCAGCAGAAGAATGCGATGACGGGAATACAGACAACGGAGATGGCTGCAGTTCTGATTGCTTGGATGAATTCTGCGGAGATGGGATTGATAATAATAATGATAATGAAGGATGCGATGACGGAAATTTAGATAATTCAGATGGATGTATTGACACATGTGAGATTGCACTCTGCGGGGACGGGTTTACTTACGAGGGATTTGAAGAATGCGATGATGGGAATGAATTGGATGAAGACACATGTTCTAATTCATGTTTGATAACTTTCTGTGGGGACAGCATAACAAACAACGGTGAGGAATGTGATGATGCCAACTCAGATAATAGCGATTATTGCAGGAACAATTGCACTCTTCCTATATGTGGAGATGGATTTGCAAGTCCAGATGAAGGGTGTGATGATGGAAATCTGATTGAGGGGGATGGCTGTAATGAATGCAACCTTGAATATTGTGGAGACTTCGTAATTAATAATGTCAACGAGGAATGTGATGATGGGGCAAACGAAGATGACTCAGACAGCTGTTTAGACGATTGCACAGCAACTTTTTGCGGAGATGGCATAATACAGGACACTAATGGGAATAGTTTTGATGAAGAATGCGATGATGGCAATAAAAAAAATGCTGATTCATGCTCAAACCTATGCATAATCAACTATTGCGGAGACAGTGTCATAAACAATGGTGAACAGTGCGATGATGGAAACAATAAAAATGGAGACGGATGTGCAATTTGCATTCTAGAAGGATATCCAGCATTTGCTTTGCCATTTTCAATAATACTCTTATTAATATTTATGATTTTATTTATCGGGTCACGAAAATGAGGTTTGCCTATAAATTCATAATTTATTTTAGCATATTTACAGTCATGTCATTATTTCTCGAAGAATTTTTTGTGGATTTTTTTATGTTTTTTATAGGGCCAACAGCTAAACTGATTGGAGCAACAATCATCTCAAACCAGATATCAGTAAAAGGAAACTTTCTATTGGTTGCAAAGGAATGCACAGGAATGCAGATATATAGCATGTTCCTTGCATTTGCGCTATCCTATAAGTTTAGTAGGAAGAATATTAATATCATTTTTATTTCTCTTGTAGGGTTGTTTTTCCTGAATTATATAAGGATAATATCGCTTATTGGAATAGCGGGCATAAATTTCGGATTATTCAAAATCCTGCATGGGTTCCTTTGGCCAGCATCTTTTTTCATCTTTACACTGATAGGGGTAATCTATTATAAAAATGAAGCAGATAAAAAAACAGATTGAGTTTATCTGGAAATCAGTTGCAATTAATTTAGTGCTTTATGTGCTGATGATACCATTTAACTTGCTCCAGCTTAGTATAGCCTTCTTTGTTAAGGTTACTGTTTTTTTTACAGGAGTAAATATATCAATAATACCTGTAAGCCAGGGTCTTTTGCTTAAGGGAACCAATGCGCAGATTGGGATGATGCAGACATTTTTTGAACTTCTTACCTTAGCTTCTATCACACTAGCGCTTAAAAAAAATAAGCTATTCCAGACAATGCTGCCAGTAATAATATATTATGTTGCACTATATTCTGCAGCATTGATATTATTTGAAAAAAATATTGATGCAACATTTATTACTGATTTTATAAGCTATCAATCAAGGTATCTTATTCTATTGCTTTTGGTATTTTGGTATGTGATAAACAAAAAATATGTTTTAGAAATGTTTAAATAGAAGATTGCTTCACAAGTTTTAAAAAGGGGTGGCGTAGATTGAAAAATAAACTTTTATTTGTTATATTGCTATTAATATTCTCACTATTGTTTGCATTTGCAACAACAAACATTATCTCAACAAGTCCTTTAAACAGGACATGGACAACAGATACCACCCCAAGTTTTACGGTCAATATCACAAATAATGTCAGTAATAACGTGACATGTGAGCTCTTCATAAATGGAGCAGGGTATTTCCGAAATACCACAGTTTTCAATAAGACAGTAACCACCCTGACGTCAAACGCCACCTTGACCCAGGGAGCATACCAATGGTATGTCAACTGTACAGATGTCGCCCCTAGCACAACAAAATCTTCTGTAAGAGTATTTTACCTGGACACTGTAAATCCAGTTGGAACATTAAACAAGCCTCAAAACAACACTTATGGAGGAAACTCAGTCACTTTTAATTTTACAGGAACAGACTTTGATTCAAACTTAAGCTATACATTATTCATCAACCATAGGTTGAACCAGACAGGCTACACCCAGACAAACAATACAGATATTCTGCTAACAGTCGGCGGATTTTCAAACGGAGCAAAATACAACTGGACAATACAGCTGACAGATGAAACAAGCCATATGATCAATTTCACAAGCTATTTCACAGGGGATACAGTAATCCCTAGCGCAAACCTATTCTTAGGATTGAATGGTACATGGACAACAGATAACACAACAACCCTTTCATTCAATATAACTGATAACTTCAACTCATCAAACAGATATATTGTTTATGTGGATAGCGTTGCAAGGAATACAAGTACAGTATATAATAATACGCAGGTATCTTTGACATTAGGACAGCTATCTTCAGGAACCCACAGAATACACGTATATTCATATGATACAGCAAGAAATGTTGATAACTCCTCAGTCTTAGTGCTTTATGTAGACAATAAGTTGCCGACATCAACAATATCAAGCCCTGCAAATAACAGCTGGACAACAGATACAACACCAAGCGTAACTTTTACATTGACAGATGATGCAGATGGTGTTTCTCCTAATGTAATTAACTACACATTGTTTTCAAATGGTGTAGCCTATAACAGAAGTACAGTTGCAAATAACACAGCAAAGACAGTAGCATTCACAAGCGTACTTTCACAAGGAGTTAATAGAATCGTAGTAGAAGCAATGGATAATGCTGGAAGAAGGACAAATTCAACAGTAAGGGTAGTTAATATTGATAGTGTAGTTCCAGCAGTTTTTATATCTACTTCAGGAAATAACACCTGGACAACTGATAATACACCAAACTTAGCATTTAACATTACAGATAATGTAGATACAACATTAAATTATACGGTATATGTAGACAGTGTACAGAGAAACAAAAGTACAGTAGCAAACAACACAAATTTAGTTTTAACATTAGCTACTCTTTCATCAGGTGCACATAGAATATATGTAAGAGGAGTAGATGAAGCAGGGAATGCAGCAAATTCATCCATATTAACTTATTATATAGATAACACTGTTCCGACATCAACAATATCAAGCCCAGCAAACAACAGCTGGACAATCGATACAACCCCAAGTGTAGTATTTACATTGACAGATGACGCAGATACATTACTAAACTATACCTTGTTCTCAAATGGAGTAGCCTATAACAGAAGTACAGTCGCAAATAACACAGGAAAGACAGTGGCATTCACAAGCGTCTTGTCACAGGGAGTGAATAGGATAGTAGTTGAAGCGATGGACAATGCAGGCAGGAGGACAAATTCAACAGTAAGAGTAGTTAATATAGATACAACAGCTCCGACAGCTAATTTGATTCTTACAGCAAACAACACTTGGACAACAGACAATACAACAGACATTACTTTTAATATAACAGATGCACTTGACAGCGTGCTTAATTATACTATTTATGTAGATAGCGTTGCAAGAAATACAAGTACAAGAGCAAATAACACACCTTTAACATTAACATTAGGTCAACTTTCATCTGGCACTCACAGGATCCACGTGTATTCATTTGATGAAGCTGGAAATACAGACAACTCATCAGTTTTAGTCTTGTATGTTGATAACAAGTTACCGACATCAGCAATATCATCTCCAGCAAATAACAGTTGGACAACCGATACAACTCCAAGTGTCACATTCACATTGACAGATGACGCAGACACCCTATTGAACTACACATTATTTGCAAACGGTGTCGCATACAACAGGAGCACTGTAGCAAACAACACAGCAAAGACTGTGGCATTCACAAGCGTCTTGTCACAGGGAGTAAATAGGCTTGTAGTAGAATCTATGGATAATGCTGGAAGAAGGACAAACAGTACAGTAAGGGTATTAAATATCGACAATGTTGCACCCGTAGCAAATTTAGTATTGACAGCAAACAACACATGGATAACAGACAGTACACCAGACATAGCCTTCAATATAACAGATAATGTTGATTTAACATTGAATTACACAGTCTATGTGGACAGCGTAGCAAGAAACACAAGCACAGTTGCAAACAATACACAGGTCACATTGACACTCGCTGCTCTTTCGGCAGGTTCGCATAGAGTTTTTGTATATACTATTGATGAAGCAGGCAACACAGCGAACTCAACTATCAAGACAATAAAGATCGACACAACAGCACCTTCAACAACAGCAAGCGCAGTTCTAAATTGGCAACCCGCATCATTTACAGTCAACTTTACTGCAACTGATGCGCACTCATCAGTCAACAGAACAACCTATAGGATTGATGGAGGTTCATGGGTAAATGGATCAACAGTGCTCATCAACTCTAATGGGAACCATACCCTCAATTTTTATTCAGTTGATGATGTCGGCAACAATGAGAGCATTAAGACAACTTATGCAGCGTTTGATAATGCATCACCTTTAGTAAGTCTTAGGTTGACAGCAAACAATACCTGGACTACTGATAACACTCCTACATTGAATTTCAATTATTCAGAAATTGTTGGAAAATATGTTAATTATGATATTATTGTAGATAGTCTCAGCGTTGGTTCAGGCAATAGTGGAAATGCATCTCAATCAATTGATACACCTGCATTGTCTTCTGGTACTCATAGAATATTCATCCACACAGAGGATTTAGCTGGAAACGAGGCGAACTCATCCAAGTTAGTGCTGTTCGTAGACAACGCTGTCCCTACATCAGTAATCTCATCACCAGTCAACAACAGCTGGACAACAGATTCCACACCTGTAATAAATTTCACTTTGACAGATGATGCTGACAGTTTGTTGAATTATACAATATATATAGGAACATCAACTTATTCAGCCTACAACAGAAGTACAGTAGCAAACAACAGTGCAAAGACAGTAGCAATAAACGCAGGCTTAGCAGATGGAACATATAACCTGAAAGTTGAAGCAATGGATTCAGCAGGAAGAAGGACAAATAGTTCAATAAGAGTATTTAACGTAGATACAACTGCTCCAAGTGCAAACTTAATACTTTCAGCAAATAACACCTGGATAACAGACAACACTCCGGATATTACATTTAACATAACAGATAATGTTGATGTCCTATTGAACTACACAGTCTATGTAGACAGTGTAGCAAGAAACAGAAGCACTCTTGCAAGCAACACTCCATTGACATTGACACTTACATCTTTAACAGATGGGACACACAGGATACATGTGTATTCATATGATTCAGCAGGCAACACAGACAATTCCTCAGTTCTTGTATTGAAAGTAGACACAACTTCGCCAAGTGCAAACTTAGTGATGAGTGCAAATAATACATGGACAACAGATACAACTCCAACAATAACATTCAACATAACAGATGCATTGGATAGTGTACTTAATTACACAGTCTATGTTGATTCAGTAGCAAGGAATAGAAGCGTTATTACAAATAACACGCTATTGGGAATAACGCTTGCAACATTAACAGATGGAACGCACAGGATACATGTCTATTCAAGAGACGAATCAGGCAATGTAGATAACTCCTCAGTCTTAGTGCTTAAGATTGATTCAACAAATCCAGGAATAACACTAAATCTTCCTGTAAATGATTCAAATGTCTCCAGTACAACAGTAAGTTTCAATTTCACAGGGACAGATAACATTGATACAAACATGAGCTACCAGTTCTTTGTGAATGGCGATCTGAACAGGTCAGGCTACACCAACACAAATAATTCAGACATAACCTTCAGTGTTGGCAGTTTTGATTCTGAAACAGAATACAATTGGACAGTTGAAGTAACTGATAATGCTGGAAATAGAATAAATGCAACTGTCAAATACTTTACAGTCGTTGATACTACTGCACCGACATCAGCTCCTGCAGCCCTCAATGTCAGTGATTCAGATTCAGACGGGAATATAGAGCTTTCATGGCTTGCAGATGCAAATGCCACCTCTTATAGAGTATATAGGAACAGTTCAGAAATAACTGATGCAACAAACCTGACAGCATTAAAAACACTAACAGGAACAACATTTGAGGACAACACAACAGTTGACGGGACAACATACTGGTATGCTGTGACATCAGTTGATGCATCAGATAATGAGGACATGACAGTTACCTCACCAAGCTACAACGCAACAGCAAATGATTCAAAAGTCCCAAGGCTTCCGCTCAATGTCAACACAAGCACTTTGCCAAATGGCTCAGTCCTTGTATCATGGAACGCAACTAAAAGGGACGTCTCAGGAAACCTTGACTTAAGTGTGACTTATAGGGTATTCAGGACAACAAACAGGACAGCATTGAACACAAGTTCCTCAGTTGAAAACATTGGAAACACAACAAACAATTACTATTATGATATAAATATGACAACAGGCACAAACTATACCTATGTCATAGCAGCGTTTGATGACGGAAGTAATTACAACAGCTCAAAGACAAGCTTTGAAGCCATTGTTCCGACAGAATGCACAACCTCCTATTCATATGGCGCATTCAGTTCCTGCTCAGGTGGAGAAAAATCAAGGGACGGGACAAGAATATGTTATGGTGGCGGAGCGACTGAAGATACAGACACAGCAAGCTGCTCATCATCAGGTGGCGGAAGTGGTGGCTCATCAAGCAGCTCATCAAGTAGTGCAGTAGGAACTTCATCAAATCCTTCATCAGTAAGGTTGTTTAATTCCTTAAGCGAAGAGACCCCAGCTGTAATGCCAGTAAGCAATTCAGAAATAGGGATTACAGAACTTAAGATTTTTGTAAATAACCTTGTAAGCAGGGCAACAATAGTTGTTGAAAAACTTCCAGGTAAGCCAACATCACTGGATGAACCTACTCAAACAGTATTTAGGTATATAGAGATAAAGAAAGTGGTTCTTACAGAAGAAAACATAGAAAAAGCGATGGTAAAATTCAAGATAGAAAAGAAATGGCTTACTGATAATAATCTTGATGTAAATTCAGTTTCGCTGCTTAGGTATACTACAAAATGGGTCAAGCTTTCAACTAAAAGGCTTTCAGAAGATAATGATTTCATCTATTTTGAATCTGAAACCCCAGGATTCAGCTACTTTGCGATTGCAGCAGACAAGGCAGCTGTGGTTGAAGAGCAAAAAGTGGTTGAGCCTGAAGCCGAGGTTATTGTCCCGGCAGAAGAGATAGTAAAGGAAGAAGAAACAAAGGATGCTGAAGTTGTTAAAGAGCCTGTAAAGCCAGCCAATGAAAAAAAGCCGCTTTGGCTATTGTTTTTCATTGTCTTAGTTTTTGGTCTAGCAGTTCTTTTGCTTTATATAAAAGGAAAAAGAAGGCATGAATCAGAAAACCTAGAGCGCCACAAAGGTCCGGTGCATACACATCCATCTCATGTGCATTCAGGTCACAATCATCATGAGCATGCACATCAGGAAGACCACAGCTATGATAAAATTGAGGAAGAGTTGAATCAACTTAAGAAAAGATAACTCTTAAATACAAGCTTTACTCTTTTTTTTTTTATGATTTATGACAAAAACCAGTTCAGTTTTAACATAATCTTTGTTTTCATTTTATTGGCCTCAATCTCACTAAATGTGTATTATGCAAAAAATTTCAAAGCTATGCAGGATACATATATGGAACTAAATAAGACACTGGCTAAGGTTGAAAGCAACCAAAATTTTAATTTTATCCAGGGGTCTCATAACACTTTGGATTATTTTCTTACAGCACAGGGCTTTATTGTCACTACAGCTGATGATTATGGCACTTTTAGTGGGCCCTCAATGCAACCAAGCATATTTGATAGCAATATACTGATAGAAAAAAAATATCATAATGAAACTTTGCAGGAAGGCAGCATAATCAGGTTCATGAGAGGGAATGAAGCAGTCATACATAGGGTTAGGGCAGACTATGGAAGCACTGTCTTTGTGCAGGGAGACTCTTTGAAGGAAGGAGAGATAATTCCAAAAGATAAGATAACACACATTGTCATTGGGATTTTATATACTTAATTTTTCTAATTATTAAGATATTTTCAGCAGGTTATCAAATAAAGTATGATTAATAAACTATTTAAACACCCTATTCAATTATATCTTTATGGCTATGGATAATGTAACTGGGGAATTCATTCAGAATGTATCTGAGGAGATTCCAGGAGTTTTGGATAATATAGATTTGGCTTCAGAGTTGATTCCTGTAGATAATTTATTCCTTAAGGCATTAATCGTGACACTTATGTTTTTTGTGTTTGCTTTTGTAATCAAATATATCTTTTCTGTCATTTTGAAAAGGCTTGTCAGAGGTACGAAAACAGAAATTGATGACAAAATTGTAGAATCAGCTAAATTCCCAACCCTTGCTTTAGTGACCTTGCTGGGTCTTTTTTTGGCAGGAAGGATTTTAGGGATACATACAGAATATGATGACTACACAAAGCTTTTTGTTTCAGTTGTGATGTTTTTTGGTTTCCTTGTCTTCATGAATGTAGTTTCAATAATTTTTCATGGAATCAAGGACAGGATGCAGGATAGGTCAATTAAGCTTTTTGACAAGACTATTTTTCCGTTTACAGACAGGCTAATTAAGATACTAATCTTTGCAATATACTTATTTATCTTGTTTGATCTTTGGAAGATAGACATAACTCCCCTTCTGGCTTCAGCAGGAATTGCAGGAATTGCAATAGCTTTTGCAGCCCAGGATACGATTGCAAACATCTTTGGAGGATTTTCCATGTTTGCAGACAAGACTTTTGAGATAGGAGACTATATTGTTGTTGATGATAAGGAGAGAGGGGAAGTTGTAGATATAGGAATGAGGAGCACAAAAATAAAGACAAGAGATAACATAATTGTAATTGTCCCTAATTCAGTCCTTGCAAAGGCAAAAATTGTGAATGAGACAGGAGACGACCCAAGGATGAGGGTCAGGATACCACTTGAAGTAAATTATGGGGAGGACCTGGACAAAGTTGAGAAAGTGCTTTTGGAAACAGCAAAAAAAGCAGATTATCTTGAGAAAGACCCGGTTCCTGTTGTCAGTTTCAGGGAATATAAAAGCTATTCAATAGGGATTCAGCTGATTTTCTGGATAAAAGAGCCGCAGTATAAGGGTCCATATACAAGCATGATGATAAAGGATATTTACAAGGCCTTTTACAAAAACAAGATTGCTTTTCCGCTCCCAAGGCAGGAAGTATTTGTTAATAAAAAATAGATTTTTTCTTTATAGGCTAGCATATGGATGAAGAAGATTTGGATTCATGGTATGAAGAGAGAAAGGAAAGGATTACAGAATTCTATAATCAGCAGTTAAGGAAGGCAGATCTTAAATTAAAGCCGCAGAAAAGGCCTGTAGCGCATGAGAAGTTGAAGAATAGTTACGAGAAACAGTTGAAATCCCTGCATGCGCAATATGAGAAAAGAGCAGAAAAAATGATAAATGGCAACCTAAAAAAGCATTTTTTCTGGCACAGGGTAAATATGATCTTCTCAAATATTAAAAATAAGATAAAAAAAGAATAGATTTTTATAATTACAATCCTTATTGAATATTATGAGCAGGTATTCTGAAAAAATAAAAAAGCTGCAGCTGGTGCAGTCAGTTTTGATTATTGTGTGCGTTATAGGCATGGCTATATTTTTCTATTATCTGCTGAAGCCAAAGATAACCAGCTACCAGATAAAGGATGAGTGCGGCCCGATTGGTGGAGCAATATCCCATTCCCTGGATGATGAAGACTCATGCACTAATGCATGCAATGCCTATTGCGTGTCAATAGAAAAAAGGTATCATGAAGGCAGGTTCACACAGAATCTAGAAGGTTGTAATCTATGTGATTGCAGCTGTGCTTCTTAAGAAAACAATTTTTTAAATTTACTGTATCCTTCTTTTTCAAGGTCTTTTTTAGGTATGAACCTTAATGAGGCTGAATTGATGCAATATCTAAGTCCATCAGGTTTTGGTCCGTCATTAAATACATGGCCCAAGTGGGAGGTCTTGCTTCTTACCTCAGTTCTGATCATGAAATGGCTCGTGTCTTTTTTCTTTTCTATCTTTGATTCTCCAAGCGGCTTTGTAAAAGACGGCCAGCCGCATCCTGAATCAAATTTATCATTGGAAGAAAACAAAGGCTCTCCGCTTACAATGTCAACATAAATTCCTTCTTCCTTATTATCCCAGTATTCATTATTAAATGCAGGCTCAGTTGCATTTTCCTGGGTCACTTTATACTGGACATCATTTAATTTTCCCTTTAAACTCTCTTTTTTTATTTTTTCCATTTTTTCTTCAAAAAACCTGCTCTTCCTGAGGCTACCTTATACATATTATAATGAAACGGATTCTTTTTATGGTAATCCTGATGATGTTCTTCAGCTGGATAAAAAGATTCAAACTTGATAATCTTTGTAGCAATAGGCAATTCAAAATATTTTTGCATTTCATTTTTTGAATCCATAGCAATTTTTTTTTGATTTTCATCATGATAAAAAACAGCAGTCAGGTATTCTAATCCCCTGTCAGCAAATTGCCCATTTCCATCAGTTGGATCAATCTGCCTCCAAAAAACATCAAGTATCTCATTAAAACTTATAATCTCTTCATTAAACTCAATCTGAACTGCTTCATAAGTTCCTGTATCACCTGCTGAAACGTCTTTATATGCCGGATTTTTTATGCTTGAATTAGCATAACCTGAAACAATATGTTTTATACCTTTAAGGTTTTCAAATGGTGGAACCATGCACCAGAAGCATCCTCCAGCAAGAGTTGCAAAAGCCATCTTTAATTATATCAAACTACAGATTAATAATCTATCCTTTAACTATATGCTGGAAACAGAATTTTTTCAATTTCAACTTTATAGTTTTTTAATTCCTTTTTTGCAAGGGCAGTCAGTTTAGGCGCTATTGTTGAAAAATTAGAGACAAAACTTTCAAAGTATTTGTCACTATTCATTATTTGCCTAACCACAGTTTCTCCATGCTTTTCAGCTGAAATGGCATTTATATTCATAGCAATATGGTAAAATGCAGCAATTGAAGGATCATTCCCAAACTCTTTCCACATTTCATCTATTCTTGAAGTATAGTCCTTAAGAATTTTTTTATAAGCATTCTGGAATTCTATTGATACATGAGTAAATTCCTCCCCTTCTCTTTCAATCCTGGAAATTATTGACCTATAGCTTTTTGGAAGCTCTTTTTTCCCTGGAGTAGTAGAACCTAATATAATTGGAGCAGATGTAACAGTAGTTTTTTCTTCATAATCAATTATCCTATCAATATCTGATTCGTCAAAAGTTTGTTTTACAGTAACCCATTCCAATGCAGAATCTTTCATCGAGCTAATTTTTGTGACTGCTTTTTGAAGTTTTTTCCTGTCGCTTACCATGTATTCTCCAATTTTAAGCATGGCATCCTTCTTATTTGAAGAAGAATGGAGCTGTTTTGAGAAATAGCTGGATAGGATTATGCCAGCAAATTCATAGCTTAAGCAAATCTCGTATAGTCTTTCATTATTTTCATCTGTAATGAAAGCGTCAAGGTTATTTAGTATTGAAGCTGCAGAATGTGCGCTAGTGATTGAATCAATTGTTTGCGAAATGAATTGGGTTTCTCCTCTGTAGGTCCAAAACTTTATTTTATCAACAGCAAGATACTGCGCAAATTTTTTATCAGGAACTAAAGTTCCTATTCTTTTATATAATTCTCCATCATACCATTCCTTCAGGTCAAGTAGTATTGCATTTCTTGTATTCTCTGAAGTGTTATGCAAAAATTCAACAGCAATAAGCGCAGATTTTTTTTCAGTTTGAACGGCCTTTTCAAGTTGCTCCTGAAAAAGCATCCCATCCAGAAAAAATGATGAGACTAATTTTAACCTATTGCCATATATCTCCAACTCTCTTTTAGACTTAATGTTTTGCTTTGCATGTTCAAGAATATCAAATAAAGACTGCATATGGAAACTGCCTTCAGTATTTTCACGATATCTTAAAAATCCCTGCATGAGATATTCCATATATAGTGCAAATGAATTTTTGTCTAAATGGGTTCTTAACTTTGCAGATTCTTCATAAAATGATTCGTAGATTCCAGGTTCCCTATAAGAAAAGTCACCATTAACCCATGGGCCATCTGCTAGAGATAGGACAAAATCGTCAAATTCCTTCACCTTTTTTTCTAGCTTGCTTATTTCTTTAAATTGCATGCTTCTTTCAAAAAAGAAATCAGAGAACATTTTTGCGACTTCAACATTATCATATCCTGCAAAAACATCAAAATACTTCCCTGCAGCATTCATATCTATCTTTGCAAACCTGCTTATAGTATCTGTTAAGACTGCCCTGTTTCTTTTCAGAAGTTCGCTATCAAGATTTATTGCAGTTGCCATATTTTCACTATCAAAAAGTAGTATTATATAAACATAACTGTTATTAGAGCACTATCAGGCTGGCAGTAGCCCCACAATAGAAATAGATGTTTTTTATCGCCATCCCAAAGTGTTTCCTGAAGCTTTTGGCCTGCTTTTTTGCTTTTGTTATCCTAAATGAGCATTTCACTTCATATAAATCATAATAATCCCCTTTTTTTGCAACAATATCAATCTCAGCAACGCTTCTTTTTTTCTTCTGGATTAGAACATTTGTAGAAACAGAGTCGTATTCGTCTATAATCTTATCATAAAGCTGCTTTGTGTAAACGTCGTGCTTTGTCAGTTTGACTAAAACCACCTCGCCTAACCCAGTATATTAATTGCCACACAAATATATAAATGTTAGGTTTACTTTACTTTTCTAGGGTTCTAAACCACAGGTTTATAAATGGGGCGGTTTTTCAAAGGGATAATACATAACTGAAGGCTTTTAGTCTTCTTTTGTGTCAGGAGGAAATTAAAATGGATAGAGGCAGAGGAGGCAGGTCAGGCGGATTCGGCGGCTCAGGCGGCGGAAGATCATTTGGCGGCCCAAGAGAAATGCATAAAGCAACTTGCTCAGAGTGCGGAAATGAATGCGAAGTGCCATTCAAACCAACAGAAGGCAAGCCAGTTTACTGCAGAGACTGTTACCAGAAAAGAAAGAAATTCTAGGAATTTTTTCTAAGTACACAGGTAATTGTTTGATATTTTATTTTTTTATTTTGTATTGATTCTTATGTTTTTATATCTATTATAACTAAATTTTCAGATTTTGTCTTTTTTAATAAATCATCAAGAACTTTTTACATTTTATTCATGTCTTAATCTTAAATTCTTATATTATACGGACAAACATCATATATATACTAAATATAATAAAAGGTATATTAACATAGAAAACTATATAAATAACATTTATAATAAAAATGATATTAGTAGACATTTTGGTATACTAGCATGAAGAAAAGAGTCAATATTGAGCTAAGCGAGGACATTCATACAAAAGCGAAAGTCATTGCTGTCCTCACAAACATCACTTTAAATGATTTCTTTGAAAAAGCAATAAAAGATGCAATAGAGAAGGATAAGAAAATCCTGGAGAAGCTTAAATGAAAAAATTCATTTTAGCTCTGTTCTTTGTACTAATGCTTAATTCAGTCATTGCTCTGGACATAGAGTTCTATCCTTCAACAATAAATTTATGCGGAAGCTACCAGCAGTTTACAACATTATATGTAAATGCCACAAACACAATGAATTCAAGCCTGATGCAGACAGCAAAGCTTTATTTTGCAGGTAATCCAGGCATAAGTTTCATAAGCTCCCAGTCATTGAGCGTGAACTTTATCGCATTTGAGAAAAAATCAATGCAGTGGACAGTGCAGTGCAGCTCCCCAGTTTCAGGAACCTATGAATCCCGCATCAATTTTACTGGAACAATCTTCCAGAATGAGGAGGTAACTGAATTCATTGTACATGAATCAGCTTTTGACGGAAACCTTACAATAAATTCAGATGCTATAACAGAAGAAACTCCAATAACTGTAGGAGACAATACACCGACAGTAAATGTGAAGACAACAAGGGATTCAGTATGCCGTGGTTCATTGGATAATGATGAGCCCTATAGTAGCATGGATTTCATATTCTATGGAAGCGAAAAGCAGCATGATTACACATTCCCTGAACCAATTACAAACGGGCTTCACAGGGTCTATGTGAAATGCATGGATGCATATAATTACATCATGCCACAGTCTTTAGTATTCTCTTTCATAATTGATACATCTTCACCTGTAATTACATTAGAAGATCCTGAAATAGTGGTTGTTGGAGAAAACACAGACCTGAAAGTAATGGTGAATGAAGAATCAGTTTGCAGGTTTGATAAATCAGATAAAACTTTTGAATCCATGTCCTCATTTGACTTAAAGACAGGGAATACATTTACTGAAAGGCTTTATGATTTGGAAGAAAAAGCATATGAATACTACATAAAATGCAGGGACAAAGTTGGCAACTTAGGAACATTAAAAGCAAGCTTTGAAGTACAGATACCTCCAAAAGCAACAATAACATATGAGAAAAGTTCACCATTGCCAAAGGGGACATTCCAGATTACCCTTGAACCTTCAAAAGAGCTTAGGGAGACTCCAAAATTATATTACACCTATACAGATGATTCTGAGTTTAAAAGAGATGTAAACCTTGAGAAGGAAGGGGATGAGTACATAGGCTATATCATAATAGAAGACCAGGTGCTTCCAAGGTCTGGCGTATTTAACTTCCTTGGCTATGACCTTCATGGCAATGAAGGAAAGGAAATAATTGAAGGAGCTGCATTTTTAGTTGATACAATAAAGCCAAATGCACCTACAGATGTTCAGATTTCAGCAGTTACAAACCAGATAATGCTTAACTGGTACTATGAGGGAGAGCAGGTAACAAATTACAATATCTATAGGTCATTATCAAATAGTGTTGGCCACACAGACCTTTATGACACAACTGCAAAAAAAGAGTATACAGACAATGATGTCCAGAATAACCAGATCTACTATTACAGGATTGCAGCAGTTGACAAGGCAGGCAATGTAGGGGCATTTTCAAATGAAGTCAATATCTATGCAAAATCAACAAATGAGGCAACACTAAAAGAAGAGATACCAAGCAATCCTCCAACAAAGGAGACCAAAGATTGGAAAGATAAGCTATCAAAAGACATTGAGACAATCCTGATTGATTTATCATGGGCAGAAAGCAATCTGAGGGAACAGGCTTCAAAAGAATCTTCAGTTGACGAGCTTTCGCTTCAAAAAAAGATTAGCGAAGCAAAACTAGAAATAGAAAAGCTAAAGTCACAGGTTCTAGGGATAGATCTTGTAAGGGTTTCAGATACTGAACTTAGGGAAATGCTGTCAATTGCAGATGCATTGATTGCTAGGACAAAAAAGACAACACCAGAAAGCCTTGAAGTGATTAAGACAACCTCCTTTTTGCAGTCGACAAGCCAGCTGGATATTGAGACAGCAGCAAGAGAATTATATAATAGCATGAAATCAAACTTTTCAGAAGCAGAATTCCAATCTTACTTGAAGCAGATGAAAAAAATAAACGACAAAGTAAGGGTTGAAAGCTTCATAAAAACTGCAGCAGTGAAGTTTCTGGATGATACAATAGAGAACAGGATTATAATAAAAAAAGAGTTCAATTATGACAGTGAACCAATAAGCGCTTATGCATATGAAGTGGTGCCAAAAACAGTAGCAGGCGATGTATCAGGGATTGATATAAGGACACCGGATTATTTTGTTGTAAATGAGGATCCGGTGATAAGCTGGTACTATTCATCATTAGGTTTTGAAAAGAAGGATTTCACTTATGTCATATTGGCAAACGATGATTCAGAATCTGCAAAATCAGTAAAAACAGTAATACTTACTGAGCCAAAAGTAAATCCTTCACTTCTTACAGGCTTTACAGTAAAGCTCTCTGAAATAAAAAACTATGAAACAGTGGGAGTAATATTTGGTATAATTATAGTTTTAGGCTTAGGGCTTTATTACATGGCTCTTGTAAAGGAAGTTGATTTTATGGATTATGTCCCTAAATTTCCAAAAAAACAGGCAAAATCAAAGGAAACAAAAGGGAGCGGGTTTTTAAGTCCTGCAAATTATTTTCACGTAAAAAATGGTGAAATAATAAGGGATATTGGAGAGCTGAAATTTGCTCTAATGAGAATGGATGATTTCACCTTCTATTATCATGCGCATGAAGGCATAAACGATTTTTCAGACTGGATATCACAGAATTACGATTCAAAACTAGCTTCAAAAATAAGGAAAGCAAAAACAAAGGAGGAACTAATCAATTTACTTGGTTGATTGTTAGGGGTGGGAAAAATGGGGAAATATGAACTGATATTAATCGGCCTTTTTATCTTATTTGGGCTGTGGATGACACCGTTTATGCTGGAAAGCACGCAGGCATATAATTCAACTGCACTTGTGAATACAACAGTAAATATAACAAATGCTGCTCCAATGGTTAAGCTTGTAAGGATTCCAACCCCAACAAACCTTGTAGCTTACAATAATAGGACAGTTTATTGCAACGTTACAACTTATGACTTTGACAACGATTCTTTGGTTGTAAATGCATCATTCCATTATTCTACCTCAGGTCCTCAGTATCCAACTGACAAAAATAATCATTATAAAAATATCAGCTGTACAAGAACCTCAATTCAGGGATTTTACATTAACTGGTCATGCGGATTCAGGGTGAACTATTTTGCAAATAACGGCACATGGTACTGCAACTCAACGGCAAGTGATGCAAGCACTTACAGTTCAAACAGGTCAACAGCAGGCACAATAAATCCATTAGTTGCACTAAAAGCAACACCAATAATTGATTATGGAGACTTGCCGACATTAAACATCTCAAGCGAACAGATAGCTAATATAACAAACGGTGGCAACAGGAACATCAATGTCAGCGTAACAGGGTTTGGTTCAACTTTAGGTGACGGGCTTGCAATGGTCTGCGATTCAGGAAGTATAGGGATAGGAAATGAAGTATATGATAGAAGTTCAGGTTCCCCATATGCATTCATGAACCAGCTTACTCCAAGCAGCGTAAAAATAGATAATTTCTGGGTCAACCAGAGAGTGTCTGAAACAAGTGATTCTTTAAACAGGACCTATTGGAGAATCCAGATCCCAACAGGTGCTGGCGGGGTATGCAATGGGAAACTATTGTTTACAGCAAGTGACAGGAGAGGTTAAGCATTTTTTTTCTGATTCTTTCTTCTTATCTTTTGCTCGACGAAATATTTATAAAGGAGTTTCACTAAAAATACCCTAACTGGGGTGATTAGCCTTGACTTAGTAGTAGCCAAGGCTGTTTGTATTCATGAAGCTAGGTAAAATAGTACTCTTTATAGCACTGCTTTTATTAGCAAATGCAGCATCTTACGAAAGTATAGTTTCTATAGAAAAAAATAGGTTTGAACTTAATGAAAAAGTTAGCATACGCCTAAATTACGAAAACCTAAGTTCAGCCACCCTAAGAATTTACACTCCAAAAAAGGAATACTCTTTCTTTAACCCAAAAGCAAACGTCATGTTTATCCCTAAGGAAGAAGGAAATCATCTTGTTAAATTATATCATTATACTGATGAAATAGGCTCAGGGGAATTCCAGGTAGGAACTATGCATAGAATTGAAGAGCAGGCTATAGCTGAGATTCCTGAAAGTAAAGAAAGCAATGAAACAGGGGATTACCAGCCGATATTCAGGGAGCTTACAGATAATTCCTTAAAGGTTACATCTCAGCTGAGTTCAAGGCTTTTCATCGAAGAAAAACAGAATGCTCAGCTAAGGATTACAGAAGCTAGGCAAAGGTACATACTTAAATTTGAAAATTCAGGCATAAAAGAGATAGATATTCCGGATGCCCTTCTTATCGATGGTTCAGAATTAAAAATAGATGAGATAAGAGAACAGGAAATCAATGATTTCAGTTCGGTTTTCCAGTATGCCATTGACCCAAGAATTGATTTCTCAAATGCAACAGTCACTGTGACAGCAAAAGGAACACAGCTTTGGAAATGTCCTGAGTGGGACTATGATCAGCAAACTTGCCTAGGGTCCTGGAAGAAAGTCAAAGACATCACTCCAGGGATGAATTACACTTTCTTGCTTAATTCACAGGACCCGGGCTTTGCTGAACTTGGAGTTGCGGCAGTGAATTCAGATAAACCGATATATTATCCGGATGAACCAGTAAGTCTTAAATCAGTAGTCCTTAACCGGTTTGGATACCTGACAACTGCAAGTGTTTCCTTATTTGTAAAGACACCGGACAATATGATTTACGAAATACCTGCAGTGGAAACCAGTAAAGGCATTTATGAATCAAATTATATTGAAACATCACTTCAGGGAGATTATGAGATAACATTAATTGCAAAAGGCCAGGATGTGGATACAAACCTAACTTCAGGTTTTAGTGTTTCAGATTATTATGAATTTGATATCATCAGGGATATGCCTATTGTGATTGATCCATGGAGGGAGAGCATCCATGCAAAAATTATAGTTTCTCCTAATGTTGAAGAGGAATATTCATTCACAGAGAGGATACCTTCAAATTTCATAGTCACAGATTATGGAGATGCTATACTAACAATACAGGAAGATGAAATCCATCTGATATGGAACAATCTTGAAGGAGAATCAACAGTAAGTTACAAAGCTGCCGCTCCAAAAATCTCACCAGAACTTTACAGTTTTAGCTCATACATTGATTATGGTTTAATCTTTAATGAAGCCCGTCCTTATTATGTGGCAATAGATCCAAGAGGAGTCACAGGCTATATAGTCTATAAGGATACAACAAATGCAAATGTCATAAAATACAGAGTGTGGAACACTACAACAAATGCGATAGGTTCCGAAAGAAGTGGTCCTAATGTAGGTTCTCCTCCGGCATGGACAAGGTTTGTCTGCATGAAAGAATTTCCAGATTGCATTTGGATGGGAATGCAATTTGATAATACTCTTGATATTACAGTTTATCATGAAGATACAGATACATGGGATCCTGTAACAAACCTTGGAACAGTTGATGATGATTACATGCCTTTTGATGTTGCTTGTGAGGATTTGTCAGGTGAATGCCTAATAGTTTACGAGACAGGAACAGGTGGAGATAACCAGTTTAGCTATAGGAATTATAGTTCAGATGGGGTATTAAGTTTAGCAGGGGCTGTTTCTATTACAGCAGCAACAAATAACGCATTTAGGTTTATCAAGCTTTATCCTCAGTACGGTACAAACAGGATTGGAGCAGTATTCCAAAACCTTCAGGCAGGTGGTGGGGAAATTGAAGCTGCTATATGGAATGGCTCAGCTTTCACGAACTGGCAGGAACTTTATAATGATCAGTCAGATTTAACCAGGAAAACTTTTGATTGTGCATGGGAAGGGTCAACTGGTGAATTCATGTGCTTTTATGCAAGAGACACAGTTAATGGAATATATGCCTGGAATTTCAGCACACAGAGCGGGGCATGGAGTGATGAAGGCGAAGTCTGGGCAGCTGCAGATATAGGTAATGAGCCTGCAAACATGGTTGCATGCGGTGAGAACACAGAGACAGGAAACCTAAACCATAATAATGTCATGCTGATGGTCCAGGATGCAGGATCAGACTTGACCGGGACTATATGGAACGGGACAGCATTCAGGACAGATATAGATCCTACTCAAGACTCGGATAATGTGGAATGGGTTAGGGATGATACCATGTCATGTTCATGGGAGCATGATGGTGATACAGCAGTCATGATGTGGGTGGATGCAAATTCATTGACACCTGAATGGGGTACATTCACACTTAGTACAATGTCTTTCAGTTTTACCTTATACACTACAGGTAGCACCACAGGAAGCACAACCTGGGCTGATGATGTTGAGCAGTTAGAAATGTCTTTAGCTCCTGAGACAGATGAGATGCTTGTTACAGGTATCTCACTGACAAACGGAGTAACAGCTTCTGAAGTTGAATGTACCAGATGGACAGGTTCAACATTTGATGCAACAAGCTGTGGAAATATTGAGACAACTGGCGCACTTGATGCATCTGGTTCAAGGGAATTCTTTGGTTATGCATCAACAGAATGGTCAAGATACAATCCTCCTCCAAATGTATCAGTCTTAAGGCTTCCAGCAAACAATACTAACATAACATATCTACCCATAAATTTCACTTTCAATGTTTCAGATAATTATGGTATAAGAAACTGCAGCCTTTTCATAAATTCATCAAACTGGACAGCAGTTTCAACAAAAACTTCAATAGTAAACAAGAGGCAGAATAATATTTCACTCAGTACGCTTGCAGATGGAAGGTATAAATGGAACATACAATGTTTTGATAATTCAAATCCAGCAAAATCAGACTGGTACACTTATAATTACACATTCAGGTTGGATACCAAAGCGCCGGTTGTTTCAAATATTTCAACTAGTCCAGCTTTCAAGCTGATAAATAGAAATGTAATGATATTTGCGAATATATCCGATATGACCAGAATAGCAAGGGCAATAGCCAGGATAACACTTCCTAATTTAACTGTTTATAATTTCACTATGACAGATACCGATGGCAATGGGATTTTCAATACAACCTTTACAGAAGCTGGCATCATTGGATTATACAATATTACAATTTTAGCAAATGATTCATTTGGCTTCCTGAACAGCACAATAAGGAGCAATTTCACAATCAGTCTTGAAAATCTCTCAGTTTCAACAGACAGGGATTATTATGTTGAAAACCAGAATGTGAAAATCAGCGCAAAAGGATTTTTTCCATTCAGGACAATAAGCCTGAACTTCTTTGATCCGACTGGCGACCCTATAACAGGTTATCCAAAAAATCTAACTTCCAATATCACAGGAGGGATAAATGATTCATGGACAATTCCTATATCCTCATTTTTGGGAGTTTATACATTGAATGCGACCCAAATCACCAATTCATCAAGAAGCGTAACAGGATCTTTTGAGGTTGTTTCAGCATTGATCAGCACAAACAAGACTTCATTTGAGCAGGGCCAGACAGCATTCATTTCCGGTGAATTCTGGGATGCTTTTGTGAATGTCACAATAAACATAACAAGCCCTTCAGGACTTCAGGTATATGGGCCTATAAACATAAGCACAAGCGCAACAGGGACATTCAATGCAACATGGAACATCTCATTTGATGCTGAAGAAGGGTATTATCTATTGAGAGGATTTGAACCAATTGACCTAAATAAGGCTGGTTCGTATAATTTCTCAGTCACTTCAAGAACTATTAGTTTATCAACTGAATATCCATGGTATAAGCAGGGAGAGACAGTAAAAATATATGGGAGCAAGTTCAGCCCCTTCTCAAATATTACAATTGATATCTTTGATTCAACAGGAACATCGATAACAGGATATCCAAAAAATGTTTCCTCAAACAGCACAGGTGGAATAAATGACAGCTTAATAATAGCTTTCGGGCTAAGCAATTTTACAGTCAATGCAACTGACACCTCATTCACAAATCTGAATAAAAACATATCATTTGAAGTTACAGTGCCAATAGTTTTTACAGATGAATTGCTTTACAATGATGACGATTCAGTAACAATAACCGGAAGATTTTTTGACAGGGGTAGTATCATCACATTGAACCTTACAAATTCTTCAGGAAGGAATGAGTCAGGTTTCCCAAAAAATATAATCTCTAATTCAACAGGTGGGTTTTCTTATGTTGCAATAGCCAGGGCAGTTGGCGTTGATGCAGTTTATTATAATTTAACTGCATATGACAATTCAAACCCAAATGAGAATGCAACTGCAAGATATGGTGTATTTAAGAGAGCAGAATTGATTACAGACAAATCAATCTATGTCCAGGGAGAATACGTACGGATAAACGGAAGCTCATACACTCCATCAGGGACAGTCAGATTAAGAGTAAAATACAGCAATGGAGGTACAGCTCTGACATATCCAAGGACATTAGCATCTAATATCAATGGAGTTTTTAACCACACCTTTGACTTGCTGGATTATTGCCCAGGTACTTATACTGTAATAGGCACGGATATCTCAAACCCTCTTCTAAATGCCTCAGACACATTTATTGTAAGGGATTGGTGGAATACAACATGGGAGAAAAGAAAGCCAATAAAAGTTACAAATACAGGAAGCGCACAGTCTTCTGTACCTGTTCTGCTTAATATTACAGGTCTTGCAGGCAATATCTCCAACTGTTATGAGCTGAGGATAATTTCTACTATCTCAAATGAAGATGTGCCATACAATATCTATTTTGGTGATGACAGCGACAGATGTGAAATTGAATTCCAGGCAAATGTTTCTTCCTCAGTCACTAATGAAACTCTTTACTATGCATATTACAACAATTCAGGAGCTGTAAATATGAACTATCCAGATATTGGAAATGAAGTAGAATTGTTTTATGACAATTTATTTGATGCAAACCTGAATGGCTGGACTCAGGATGCTCAAAATGACTGGGCATGGGACAATGAAAGGAGCTATGACTCAGGTGGAGGAGCTATGCTTGTTGATGGAGCTGCAACAAACGCAAATATTAATCCAACATCTTCTTTTGACATTGACCCAGATGTTTATAGAAGTGTAAATTTTTCATCCAAGACATTTATTGAAGCAGCATGGGACGCAGGAGAAAGTATACGAGTTCAATTTTTTAATGGCGCATGGATCCAGGTGGATTCGATTGACGGAGCTGCAGGAACAGGTCCTGAAGAAAATAGTTGGAGAACCACAACTGTCCCTCTTACAGGCACATATTACATAAGTAATTTTAATTTCAGGTTTATTTCAACAGTAAGTGATGCAGCTACTGAAGATGGTCATGTAGACGTTGTGAACCTTACTGCAAGATATAAAGGAACGCAGGGAATTTCATCAAGAGCGGGGGAGCCTGAAGAGCAATCAGACTGCGAGCTTATTGATGTCACAAATCCTTACATTAATATCCTGCAACCACTTAATTATACAAATACAACAGATAGTACACCTAGGATAAATTTCACAGCAACCGATAATTCAGATACTTTATTGAACTATTCTGTTTTTGTAGATGGCCTTACTAACGGGCAAAAAGGGAACATAACTAACGGCTCAATAAAATACCTTAATTTAAGCAGCCTTTCCCAAGGCCTTCACACTATAACAGTTCTTGTAAATGATGATTATTCAAATAGATATAATGATACTTTGATTTTGACAGTTGATTATTCAGGCCCTCTGTTAAATCTTACCCAGCCAAGGAATTTCACAAATATCTCTGCAACATCTTATAGTGTGAATGCTTCTGTCTATGATCAATACACAAGAGTGAATACAGTCACATTCATTTACAGAAAAAACACATCTGTTTCATGGACACAGATTTGCAGGGATACCAGTTCTCCATATTCCTGCTCATGGAATACAGGATCATTGGCAGAAGCAAATTCCTATCAGGTAAGAGCATATGCCAACGACACATTAGGCAACATAGGTTTGAATTACACAAGTACAAATATCACAATAGATAGAACTGGTCCTCTGGTAAACATAACTGTTCCTGTAAATTATACAAACATCTCAACAACATCGTACCAGGTATCTGCTTCAGCATATGATAAGTATTCAGATATCAAAAGAGTCTCATTTTTCTATAGGACTTCTGGTTCATGGGTATTTGCATGTTCTGATTCAACATTTCCTTATCAATGCACATGGAACCTTGCTGCGATAACAGATAGGAAAAATATCCAGCTGAGGGCATATGGAAACGACAGTTTAAGCAATGCAGGATTTAATTACACTGTATTCAATCTTACAAAAGATACTACAGCTCCAACACTTGTAAACATGACCCTAACTCCTTTTGTTCAGACTTTGGGCAAGACAGTAAGGCTAACTGTAAACACATCGGATCTGCTTGGAACAAGGGAAGTAAAAGCCAGGATATCAAAACCAGGCTTTGGTACTCAGACATATAGGTTCACGCAAAATATCACACATCATAACCTGACATACTGGAATACCTCAGTTGTAGGAAGGTACAACCTCACTTTGATATTAAATGATACACTAGGAAATTCAGCCTCACACAGCAAAAATTTCACAATAACTTATGAGACATTACAGTTTGATACAATCAGGAGCCAATATATTGCAGGGGAAACAGTCTACTATTACGGAAAAGGGTTTGGCGCAAGGAAAAATATCACAGTCAATATATACAATTCAACAGGTGTACCAGTTTCAGGTTATCCAAGAAATGTAACTTCAAATTTAACTGGAGGATTTAATTATTCCTGGACTATGCCATTATCTCAGATTATAGGTACATATACTATTAATGCTACGGACATATCAGACAGATCAAGATCAATAGAAGCAGATTTTGAGATTGTGACAGCAATAGTAGAGCCACTTCAAGATGCTTACGAACAGTCTGAAAAAATCTATTTTACAGGAAGTTTCTGGGACAGTAATGAAGATATCACAGTGAATATTACTGACCCAAGCGGCTACATCATTTATGGTCCAGTTAATGTGACTTCAAATAATACAGGTTACGTTAATTTCACATGGCAGTCTGATTATAATTCAACCATTGGAAGCTATCTTGTCTCTGCTTATCAGCCAAGCAGTCCGAATAAGAAGGGAAACAATTATTTCAATATTACAAGAAGGCCTGTGTCAATATCAGTACAATATTCCTGGTACAGAAGAAATGACACTATATTTTTGCATGGGAAAGGATTTAGTCCATTATCAAATGTATCCTTGAGACTATTCAATTCATCAGGAAGCATAGTCATGGGATTCCCAATTAATATTTCTTCAAACAGCACAGGAGGCATCAATTATTCATATGTTTCAAACCTAAGAAATGGAAATTACACATTCAATGCAACAGATTTAAGATATGAAAACCTAAATAACATAACTTCAATTGAAATAATCAGTCCGATAATCTACACTGACCAGTTGATCTATGTCAATGGAGATACAGTTTATGTTACAGGACAGTATTTTGATAGGCTTGCCAATGTGACAATTGATATAAAAAATGAAACTGGAGGATCGCTTTTAGGATACCCAAAAAATGTAAGCTCAGATTCAGATGGGCAAGTAATAGATTCCCTTACAGCAGAAGCTACAGGCATAGGATTTACTGATTATAACATTACAGCATTTAATCCAGAAGATAGGGATGAAAATGCTTCAGCAGCATATTCTGTTCAAAGAGTTGCATTATTGAGTGTTCCAAGGGAAATTTATGACCAAAGCGAGATAGTGAATATAACAGGAAATTATTTCTCCCAAAATGGTATTGTACGATTTTTGATAGCAAAAGAAAACCTATTTGCTCCATATTATCCAAAATATGAATTGACAGATGTAGATGGAGATGTCAACCATCTTTATAGCACAAATGCTCTTTGCGAAGGGAATTACATTGTTTACGCAACAGATGAATCCTATTCAAGTCTTTATGCCAATGCGACATTCAATATCACAAACTTAAATGAGAACACCACAACAAAAAGAGTCCAGGAAAGCTCTCCTTCAGGATCTTATACTCTTTATAGTTCATCTTATTCATCTACATATACTTCTAACAATATAAGACAGTATGTAGGTGCAGCAGATTTGGCAGCAAATTTTGCTGCTTATATCAACTACACTTTCAACCTGACAAGCCTAAACACGACTGAAAATCTTGTTAAGAATCTTTCTTTTACAGTAGAATATTGCCATTCAGGAGTGCAAGTTAGTCCAGCATGCGGCCAAAGCATTCCGCATGAAGGGGACAGGACTGGAAAGCAGGATATTGAATTCTATAATTTTTCAGATGGAACATGGGTTAATGTTTCAGGGCTTACTGTAAATGATGTTTCAGATGCAGAAAACACGCATAGGTTTAGCTATAATGAAAGCATTCAGGATTTCATAAATAATAACCAGCTCATGATACGGTTTGAACTTAATTTCACGCAGTCAGGGATTGAAGATGATGTGCTTTTGATTGATTATCTTTCACTAAGAGTGGATTACTTAAGCATGCTTGACAGGCCTTGTTCAAATTTCACAGGAAAATTCCTTGATATCAAGAACTGGGATGCACTTAATGAATTGATTGAGGATACAAGCTCATATATATATAACACAACCTCAAAAATAGACAACGGCACCGGAAATTTCTTTAGGTATCTGCCTTTCAGAAATCTTAATGTCCTTGTAACAACTCCCTTTAATGCAGACAATATAAGCTACAAGATATTCGGCCTTAACTACACTTCAAGCGTTAATATCACTTCACAGGTAAACGAGAACTATTCCTATTCATTGCCTGCTCTTGTGACAAACGTTACTCCTTTTGTTGCAGTTAATGATACTTCATTGAATTTCTCTAAAACACAGTTAAGGATTCCAAAAAGAGGGCTTGACATAAATACGATTCTTCACTGTACCAGCTATAATTATTCAAATGCACAGTGCATGCAATTTGAACTGAATGAAACAGATGATTATGAATTCAACGAGACAGAAAATTACATAATATTCAATGTGACAACCTTTGATTCATTTGGAGGAGGTTCTGCTTCAACACTTCCAAATATCACAGATATTCATATATGGAATGTCACAGGACTTTCAGATACGCATATTGGAGGAGATTTAGTTGGAACTGGCCTAGAATCAATATTTTACATATATCCTCATAACAAATACAGGGTGGAATTCATTGTAAGAAATGATGGCAGGAGATGGACGATGCTTTCTGAGGATGTCATGTATCACCAGGGGCTGAACAGGACATGGAGGGTAAATACGACAGACGATATCTGGTATGAAGATTCAGTAAATAACACCAATAGGACAGGTGGGACATTCACAAACGGAAAAGTATCATGGAACCTGGGCCTTGGCGGAAGGATAAATGCTAATGATTATGGGGTTTATTCCTATGTTGTAAACATAACAACAACAAAAAGCGAAAGCTATCCAGTATACTTCCTTGTAAATGATAGTTCAAGTGATTCAGGAAGCTATGATAATTCAATCTATAATATCTCAGATGTGGATGCGCCTTACTTAAGCTTGCATTATCCAGTAGACTGGGACAATAAGACTGTAGGGTTGATCAGGTTCAATTTCACAGCATCTGATAATTCAAAGCATAACCTAAGCTGCAACTTTGATATAAATTCAAACCTGAACCATTCTTACAGTTTTGTGAACAGGACAATAAATTTGACAGTAAATTTCGCTTCAGGCGGACTCTATAACTGGACAGTCAACTGTACGGATGAATCTCGCAATAATATGATTTCAACAAGGTATTTCTATGTCATATCCAGGCCTTATGTCTCAATAAATGTTACCGGAAATAACAGGAGCATGAGGCTAAACTGGACAGCTATTACATATGCAGATTCATACAATATCTACATTTCAAATGACTCATCAATCTTTGCAGATGCAAATTTCACCACATCAGATACAAACTGGACAGATAACGAAGCATGGGAAGATAACAGAAGGTACTATAAGGTTGCTGCTGTAAAAGGAAATGCAGCAGCATTAAGCAATGTAACAGTTGGAAAACATACAGCACAGCAGCTTATGAATTGGTCCTTGATAAGTGTCCCTTTCAACATAAGTACTTGGAGGCTTTATAATGGCTCAGTTGGAGAAAATTTCCTAAGCGAGCCACATGATTGTATAGTCTCATTATGGGAATACAGCTCAGTTAACCAATCTTATTACAGGACAGATTATCTTGATGACAGATGGTCTCCAGGATTAGGCTCTGAAAACTTTACATCATTAAACTTCAGCAAGGGATACTGGGCTGAGATAAACAAAACTTGCAACCTGACATTTTATGGAGAAGTACCTAGGCACAATAAGACCATGGAACTCTATCCTTACTGGAACATTGTTTCGCAATTTTCAGCAAAAGACCAGATGCTTGGCGATGAATCAGTGTTAAGGCTTGTAGATGTAAAGCCTGCTGAGACAACAAGCGTGATACTAAGGTACAACAATATATTGAATGACTTTGAAGTGACTGTTTATTATCCTGGATACGGATGGTGGCCATCCTTTAACAACCAGGATTTTACCTATTTAGAATCAATGAGAGGATATTACTTTGACCAGCTTGATTATGCAAACTGGACGCACAACCCAAGAAAATGAAACACACTATACTAAATAAAATGAAAAAAATTGTTTTCTTAGTAATATTCTTATCACTCTTTATAGTAGAATCAAAAAACACATTATCTGTTCCATTCCCTATAGGCATAGATGGTGTTGTCTATGATAATGACTTGGTTACAAGAGCAGACAGCAGTGTGAACATCAGGCTAAAAGATTTGAACAACAGCTTTATTGTTCAGGGAAAACTGAGAAACGATGGAAGCTTCTCAGCAGCAATCAAAGGAGAACAGGGAGATATAATTAACATTTTCCTGTGGGACACTAAGTACAATGCTTCATATAACATTTCAATGGATGGTGTCATGCATGGTTATGTATTTTACATGAACCTGACAAAAGAACAGCAGGAAGAAGAAAAAAAGCCAAAGGAAAACTCAAGAAAAAAGCCAAAGAAACCAAAAGTGATAACAGGGACAATTGACTTTAGCGATGACCCAGCAGATGATATACCTTATACGATAACTAACAGAAGGACAGGTGAAAACAAGACCGGAAAAACATACGGGTTTAACGGGTATTCTGAAGTCATAGAAGGAGAGGAAGGGGATGAACTAGAGATTAAAGTAGGGAATGAGAATTATAATGAAAAATCTTTAACTTCGATAACAGGAGCAGTAGTGAAGCAGGATGTTGAGCTTAAAATCCCAAAATGGCTATATTACCTAAGGCAGGTAGATGTTGCAAAACTGTTGACATATCTATCCTTGATTGCTTTGGCAGCTATCCCTATAATGCTTTTAGCAGGAGCAGTGCTTAAGAAAAAATGAACAAGAACATAATCTATCTTGCATTATTCTTGGTTTTATTAAGTATAGCTATAGCTCCACCACCACAGCAAAGGACTGTGAGGGGAACAGTATATAAGGCTGATGGAGTGACACAGGCACAGCTAGGCACTTTAGTTTTCATTAATAATACTAACACATCTATCCAGGTTACAACACAGACATTTGGGCCCCCAACACAGCCTGGAAGATATTCAGCAGTAATCCTATCAGTGCCTGATGATTTAATCTATGCTATGGCATACAACGCTACCATGTGGGGTCAGAAGTACGGGATCATGGGACCTACGCAAGTTGTGATTGATGTCAGGCTTAACAGGACCAGAGATTCAGAAGCAAAAGTTGTAATACTTTACCCAAGAAACAATTCAGCATTTGATTCTGAAGATATAATCAATATTACAGCAAATATAACTATTTTAGGGAATAACGGAGTAAACTGCAATACCACGCTAAATTTCAGCGTTGATAGCATATTTTATAGTTTTCAGACAGTGAGCTTAGGGAACATGGCAAGAGGTGTTTCAAGGATTGTAGAATTCAACATAACCAGCGGGATGACTGGAATTACAAATATTACAGTAACTGCAGAGTGTTCAACAGATGGGATAAATTTACAGCACTTAAATTCATTCACCATATATAATATTTCAAATTCTGATATCACTCCTCCAGTCATCACAATATTCTCTCCAGTAAATAACTCAAGGAAAAATAATTACATAATCTTCGGTTACAATGTATCAGATAATAATCCTATTAGCAACTGCACATTGGATATTAATTCACTTACCACAAACATCAGCTTCTTTCCGAACATGACTGAAAACTTCACTTACACACTAAACCAAAAATACAACAGCTGGATAATAAACTGCACGGATATTTCAGGTAATATTGCTAGCAGAGGAAAATTCAATCTGACACGAAATGACAGACCATACTTGAGCTCTGAAATATCAAGTCCAATAAACCTTAACGCAGGCTCAAATAAGACTGTGTTTTGCAACGGCACAGTCACAGATGCTGATTCATATACTGATATAGCAAGTGTCAATTCATCGCTTTTTTTCCAGGGTGTAACAAAAAATGATCCTATAAACAGAAGCAGCCACTATTATAACAGCAGCTGCACATTATTTAACGGTATCGGAAACAGCATAAATTACAGGTGCTCTTTTGAAGTTGAATATTATGCATTGAATGGCACATGGTCATGCAATTCAACAGCACTTGATTACATAAATGCGTCAAATTCAACTGAGCAGGATACAGATGTAAATGAGCTTCTTGCAATAGGCGTCTCTCCAAGCGTGATTGATTTTGGAAACCTCCAGATAATGCAGATAAGCCCAAATGACATTATTGTAAACGTTACAAATTTCGGAAATGTTCCATTAGACATCAGGCTATCAGCATATTCTATATATGAGAACGACAATATAAGCATGGATTGTGAACGTAGGAATATAACTCTTGACTATGAGCGCTGGTCGCTTCTTTCAGGCCAATTCTTTGACAGCATGATTTCAGTGAATAATTCACTTACACCTTCGCAGGTGAACATGAACCTAAGAAGGAAAGGATATGGTGACACAGCAGACAGTATCGATCAGGTGTATTGGAAGCTGCAGATTCCTTTTTTTGTAGAAGGGAGATGCAACGGAAAGATATTATTTGGGGCAGTATCAGGGTAACTCTTTTGGTGGCCATGGCAGCAGCATGCTGGTTTTTCTTTTATATTCGGCATATTTTTTCCCATATTTTAATCCATGCTGTTTTTCAAGAATAGGAATCCCGCTTATGAACACCAAAAGAAAGGTTATGAATATCGGGCTTACTATCCCAATATGTTCATACAAAACCAGGGATGGCAGGACAAAAACATAGATTCCTGCCCAGCAAAGTATTTCACCAAAATAATTCGGGTGCCTGGAATATCTCCATAGTCCGCTTGAGATAAAACCTTTTCTTTTCTTCTTGAAGTCATATTTTTGGTGATCTGAAACAGCTTCAATTAAAAAACCAATTAGCCATATTACAAACCCAAAACTAAAAAAATCAGGGTTTGATTTAGAGTAAAAAAACAGGCTTGGAAGCATGATTATGAATATTGAGGTTGCCTGCAAAGTCCAAAACCCTAGAAGATGAAAAAACCTTTCTCTGATACCGTCAAACCTTGAATCCTTTCCTGTGTTTACAATTCTTATGAAAAGATAGCCGGAAAGCCTTATTCCCCATACAAAAATCATAAATGTAAGAATGATTTTTTGGATTTCAAAATCCAGATATATTATTGATAATATTGCAAAAGTGCTGCCGTATGCCAAATCAGTCACTTTATCAGTCTTGAAAGCAGCAGCAAGTATGAAAAAAAATATCTGGATGAAAACTATTACTATTAGGCTTGATATCAAAATGTTCATTTTACCACCTTCTTTAACTTCTCATAATATTCTTTTGCATGTTGGTATACTGGGTCAATTGCTATTATTTTTTCATATAATTTCATAGATTCATTAAACCTTTTCTGTTGGTTATACAGGCTTCCAAGGTAATATAATGCAGGCTTGAACTTATCATCTTTATTTATTATTTCTCTATATATTTTTTCTGCTTCTTCAAGTTTGCCTTCTTTGTGCAGCTTCGCAGCAGTTTTAAACAATGTTTCCGGTGTTTCATCCGCTTTTTCAGCTTTTGCCTTATTGCTTAAATCATTATTAGCACCTTCTGTTATATCTTTATCTGGGGTGCTATTTACCTTTTCACTTTTAACATCTATTACAGTTTTTTCAGCAACAGCTTCATTTATTTTTTCTAAATTCACACTCTCTGTTTTTCCCTTCTCTTCATTCTTTTCGCTTTTTTCTTCATCCTTAATCTTCAGCTTTTCTATTTCCATATCAATCTCAGCATCTTCACTAAGCTGCTTGAAATGGACAAGAATGCTCCTTCTGATATTCTCAATCAATTTCAAATCAGCATATAATGCATTCAATTCTTCTCCTTCAAGCTTGTCTTTTAATGAATCCAGCTGGTTTATAGTATCAGCAAGTGAATTTTCAAGTTCAAAAGGATTTTCTTCGTTTGACTCATCAAGCTGCCTGATTAGATAAGCTATATCCTTTAGTGTTACTGCAAGGTTGATATCTGCTTTTTTCAGGTCTAGGTTTTCAATCTGTCTTTTTGCCTTTTCCTCTTCTTTTTTTATTTCTGTTCTTTCAATATTTATCAGCTTCCTTAAGTAATCCTCGTGCTTTAGCATCAGCTGATGAAGCTTTTTCTTTTTTCTTTTTTCATCATAGACATAATATTTTATCAGTATTGCAGCTATCAAAGGAATTACAAGAAGGGTCATGAGGACTATCCACATGCCTATTTCACAGAAATAATACAGGTATAATGAAATGCCAATTTCAAGCATAATGACAATCAATGTTAGGGCATTAAGGTTCCTTTCAAGGTCATAAAGCCTGATTAGCTGCTCAACTTTCCTTAGTTTCCTGAATTCAGTAGAATCTTTTACTTTCTTTATGTAAGATTTTCCCAGCCAGTATATTCCAAGGGTAAGGATTGATGAAAGAAGGACAAACGCCCAGGGGAATGGTCCGCAGCCTTTTGATAGGAAATGAACAATAGTTGCAGGTTTTTCAAGTGTTGGTCTTTCACATAATGGGCAGACACCTCCGCAATCAATCCCTTCCTCGTTCTGATTTTTATATCCGTCATTGCATGTAGGTTCCCTGCAGACATTTTCAGCAGGGTCGCAGTATCCTGAGATGCAGTCAGTATCAACAAGGCAGTCTTTGTCCAAATCACAAGGTTCACATAAAACTCCACCGCAGTCAACATCAGTCTCATCCTGGTTTTTTAATATATCAAAGCATGTTCCGATGTATTGGCAGGTCTGGTTTAATTTTGGCTTTAAAAATTCTGTTCCGCATAAATTCTTGTCTTCGCATGTTCTCTTTTGTAACTCCTCAATTGGGCATTCTTCCGGAATCCAAGCTGTGCAATACCAGTCTTCCTGGCAGTAGCTCATGCTTTCATCTATGGTAGTTTGCCCTCCGATATAATCCAGATTATAGTTTCCTCCTGTTGCACTTCCGCCTCCTCCGCCACCACCTCCACCTCCTCCGCCACCTCCACCTGATGAGCCTGCTCCTCCTCCCCCTGTTCCATTTCCACCTCCTCCAGCGCCACCGCTTCCGCCACTTCCCCCGCTTCCGCTTTGGTTATTTGGGCAAAGCCCGCAGTCTTCAGCGCAGCTTATGCAGCTTTCAGTAATCTCGCACCATCCATTGTTGCAGCTGGGAATTGGTGTTATGTTTACATTGTGATATTCTCCATAATACCATACTGTGTCTCCAAATGTCTGCGCAATTTCTGAATCAATGTAAAACAGGATGCTCTGTCCATATGATGCACCTTCATCAGCAGAAGTATAGGAATCATCCCCAAGGCAGGACAGGGTGCCATAATATCCATCATTCACAACAGTAAATGAGCCGCAAGAGACATTATTTGCATATATTTGAATATCAGTTCCAGAAGGCAATGATGTTCTGTTGACATCATAGATTGTAACTGTGCCATAAAATTCAGTAGGGATAGGAGGTATTGCTAAAGCTGCCAGGACGGTTAGTACAAATATCAGCATCAGCATTATTATTTTTTTCATCTTACATCATATGTGCTTTCATTGAGCATGTATATCCAGTATCCAAAATTATATGTGGTTTTATTCAGGTCCTGGCTGCTTGCCAGGGATGAGTTCCATGTCCATTCCTTCCAGTCATTTTCGCTAGCATTAAAAAGGTAGACATAGTCAAACTGCGGTATCAGTTCTTCAAATGCATTATATGTATCCATGGTGGTAATGTTTGGCATACCAATCAGGTTCCATCCTCTTTCAAGCGCAATAAATGTAGGTTTTGCTAAGGTACTATTTTTTATGAATTCAGATTCATTTGCAACATATATCCAGTATCCCTTTGCCCTTGAAACAGATTCAAGATCCTGTATTACATATGAAGGGAGGCTTGGGTTATAGCTCTTCCATGGATCAGCAGCATCTGAAGCATCGTATGTTTTAATATCTGAAAATGTGAAATTCCCCAAGAATTCAGCTTCATCAGCATCAGATGAGATGCATGGGAAAGAGATAAGGTTCCAGCCAGGGCTTAAGGAGATATTGCAAAAGCTTTGGGATGTTAGAGTGATTACTAAGGTTGTTCCGACTATTGCTTTTCCTGTGAAAACAGGCTTAAATAAAACAAATAGTAAAGAGGAGACTATCACTAATGCAGCCAATATTATGATTATGGCTTTTTTCATTTCAGCCTCCTTAGCATTCTGGTCTTGCTGCTGTCTTCAAGACTATATAACTTAAGCTTTGAAATAATGGTTATCTTTAAGTATCCTGATTTAGAAAGCATGTTGATTATCCTGAATGCGGATGCAGCAGGGACTTTGGAATCATCTGCAACTTTATTTATATGATATAATTGGCCTGGGTTATCCAAGAAAAGCTTCAGTACCCTGACTATTTTAGAATCTACCAGGTCATCAAGGATATCCATTAATCCAGATAAATGGATTTCTATTTATAAATATTTCATTTTTGGAATAATTATTTCAAATTTGGAAAATACTTTTATATATTACTACTTTTGCCAAAGCCTAACCCATGCTAGAACAAATGATTAGTGAAATTAGGGAAGCAGCTTCTGAATATATGCTAAATCCATATTACCAGATAGCTGTTATAAGCGGATTTAAAGCGCTTCAAAGCTTTTCATCTGCTTTTATTAAATCCATATACTATAATTCTACATCGGTTGAAAAAATACTCACATTAGGAGGTTTAAGAGACTATCTCTTTGGGGCAATAATAGCAGTAGGAATTGAAAGAGCTGTTTATGATGGCTCATTAAATATGTGCATTAATTTTTCTCTGATGGCACTTGGCTCAGTTTTCGCAACATATGTCGGGAGAAAAACAGCCCATCTGTTTCATGATTACCTATATAAATCAAATATTAAGAATTAAATTTATCAATCAGCTTTGATTTTAGGCTATCTATGCCGACATTATCAGTATGCATGATTGTAAAAAATGAATCTCTTTTTCTTGATAATTGCCTGAAAAGTGCAAAAGAAGGCAAGGCAGATGAAATAATAGTTGTAGACACAGGTTCAACTGACAATACCAAGGAAATAGCAAAAAGGTACACAGAAAAGGTATTTGATTATAACTGGATAAATGACTTTGCGCACGCTTACAATTTCTCGATGTCAAAGGCTACAAAAGAATGGATGATTATCCTGGATGCAGATGAGGTAATAAGCCCAAAAGACATAGAAAAGCTAAAAGAAACACTTTCAAAAACAGATGCCGATTCAATCATGCTTGTCACAAGGAACTATACAAACGACAGCACAAGAAAGAACTGGAAGGAAATTGATGATAATCCAAGATACCCAGAAAGCAAGGATTATAAAGGATATACAAGGGTTCCACAAAACAGGGTCTTTAGGAACGGCAAAGGCATAATATATGAAGGGACAGTGCATGTTCTGCCGGATTACAGCATAAAACGCTTAGGACTGAAAATCGAGAAGATTGAGATACCAATACATCATTACTATGAGGAAAAAAGCAAGAACAGCCTGAAAGACAGGCAGCTTGGCTACCTTGATATGTTTGAAGAAAAGATTAAGGAAGAGCCTACAGGAGAATTGTATTATAGGGCAGCAGGCGTCTATCTATATTTCAAAAATGATTACAAGAAGTCAATAGATTATTTTGAAAAAGCGATAGCTCTTAGGCATAAGGAAAACGAGTGCAATGAGGGAATTGCCCAGGCATATATTTTCATGAAACATTATAATGATGCCTATAAAATATACAGTTCCCTTCTTAAAAAAAGATATATTACTTCGACAATGGCAAACAATCTTGGGAATATATTCTTTCTTGCAAAAAAACATAAACTTGCATTAAAATACCTTGAGATTGCATTAAAGCTTGGAAACCCAAACAAGGAAAGGATAATGAAAAATATTGAAACAATCAGAAAATTGTTATAAAAAAAAGTTAAAAAGCTCCATCTTTATTTACTAATTCAGGTGGGAGCTGTTGTCCAATATCCCACATCTCGATTATCTTTTCATCTTTAAACCTGAATATGTGTACAGCAGAAATCTCAATTTCTTTCTTTTTAAGGATTATTTTGGAGTGTGTCACAACTAAGTCATTGTCACTTAATATCTTTTTGACTATAATCTCTTTATTTGGAAACTGGTCATGGTTATCTTTCATCGCTTTCTTTAGTTCAGAAAAACCAGAAATGGTGTGGATATTATGATGCTTGCCATTCATATCTATATATTTATCATAAGCTAAATCTATTTTACCTAAAACAGCTAAATTCAAGAAATCCAAAGCAATTTTCTTATGCTTTTCAGCCATTTTTTTTAATTATCCAAAATTAATTGTCCCATTGGCTATAAGAATCAAAAGCCATCCCATTGCAACTAAAGTTAGCCCAATACCAAGCCTCATATATTTCTTATTGCTTTGCTTCCATTCATGCAGTTCAGAAACATTCTTTCCCATCACTACCATGATAAGGATAATAAGGAGGGGAGAGACAAATATGAAATTATAAAGGACTAGCATCATCGCAGCGAATATGTCAAAGCTTGTTGAAAGCATAGTAATTATTGCAAGATATGGGGCACCAGTGCACGGAAGCTCTACGCCTGAAACAAAAGCTCCTAGGATCATGACTCCAGGTATACTTACATTTGCCTTAAATTCCTGTATCTTCTTTGCGTACTTTGCAGGTATCTGGAGCGAAAACCCTTTGCCATACCAATAAAAATCCTTTATCTCAAGGATTCCGGCTGCAACAATAAGTACTCCTACAAATATTGAAAGGTATTCAGTGACCCATAACGGGATTGAGGAGAAAAAATAAAGAAGGCCAATTCCTGCAAGCAGGTATACCAGAAATACTGCAAATATATATGCTAGTCCAAGGGCAAGTATTCTTTTATTTGATTTATTTGCTCCTACCAAGACAGAAAGCATAAGTATAAGGACACCAATAGCGCATGGATTGATTGAATCTATTGCTGCAGTTGCTACAACAACCCCTAATGTAGGAAGATATCCTTCAACGGCCACTTAATTCACCTTTTTCAATTGCAATCCTATAAGTCTCACATATCCTTTCTGTCGTTTCCTTAGGCTTATCAAACTCAATTATGATGCAGTCTCCTGGCGGGACATTAAAATATGGGCTTAAGACATAATTTTCATAATCCTCAAGCTTTACCAGTTCATATATGAACCCTGATTTTTTTGTAGGATCTGGATTTGTTACCCTATACAGGAACACCTGGAGCATCCCTTCATTCTCATCGCAATATTCAAAGTCTCTTGCTGCAACATTTCCAGTGTTTGTAGGCAGTTCAAAATAACCTTTTTCGAGCTTTCCCCCAACAGTTTCAATGAATTCACCAAGAGATACATGACCTTTTTCTACAACAACTCCCTCAACATGCATCCTGTCATCATTATGCTCATGGAACACAGGTGTCCCTATCTTGTTTGAAAGCCCTTTTGGATCTATCAGATTCAGCTTTTCCCCGCACTTATATGCTTCAAAATCAGCATGCCAGTGCACAGGCCCTTTTGTTTCAGAAATCATATTCAGGCTGATTGTAGCTATTGAAAGATATCCTGTTACAGAAACAATGATTGCGGCTGTGATAAAAAACGGCCAGTGATGATGGCTTTCATGCATTATAAACGAAGCAGCGATGATTATAATTATCGCAAGTGTCCCGTAAGTGACTAAGAATATCGAATTATCCCTTATGACCTGGTCAATTGTCCTGTCATCTGCATCTTCATGAGCAAAAGCTAACGGTAAAAAAAGCAGGACAAAAAATAAGGGAATTAACCGCATTTAGTATTATTTGTCAGCTTAATTTAAATATTTTTTGAATTTGTTTGGGAAAGCGAACAAATAAATCCAAAGAATAGGCGCATGGCTCGAATTTAAATATAAAAAAAAGAATCCATGTTTCATGAGGGTCATACATATAAGGAGCAGGGATGAGTTGGAAAACCTGGATTCCATAAATTTTCCAAAAGACATTATACTCTCACTGCAGGATAAAGAAGAGATACCTGTAATTGAAGATTACGAAAAGCACAAATTCATAATAATAAGGATACCTCAAAAGATAAATGACTTGGACTATATTACAATACCCTTTGGCATCGTGGTCTCAAAAGACACAATAGTCACAGCATGTTTTTTTAGGAATGATCTTGATATTGAATATAAGGACGGGAATTTTGTCCTTGACTTGATACTTAATGCAGCAAAGAAATACTTGTCTTACCTTTCTGACATTGACAAGGCAACAGATATGCTTGAAAAAAAGCTTTACAGGTCACAAAAAAACAGCGAGATTGCAAAACTGCTGAGATTGGAAAAATCTTTGGTTTACTTTACAACAGCTCTTGAACATAACGAAATACTCCTTAGTGAGATATCAGAAAGTAGGGAGTTCACAAACGGGAAAAACAGCAAATTTATGATAAAGCAGGTCAGGGATGAAACAAGGCAGGCATTGAGCATGGCAAGGACATATACAGATATACTGACCAATCTTATGGATGCATTTGCCTCTATGATCTCAAATAATCTAAATGTTGCAATGAAACTATTGACTTCAATAACAATCTTGTTTGCAGTCCCAACACTTCTTTCAAGCATATATGGGATGAATGTAACCCTTCCTTATGCAGGGACAGAATACGGATTTTTACTTGTAATGGGACTTTCAGTATTCTTTTCTATTGTTTTTTTGATATTTTTCTGGAAGAATGATATGATATAAAAATCAGGAATTAAATTTCTTTTCCACATTCCTTGCATTGCTTTGCCCTAAGCTTATTGATTTCACCGCAGTGAGGGCATTTCTTCTTCATTCCTATTATAAGGAACAGGAGTATTATTATCAGTATCAAAGGCGCATAAAGTATTGCGTTCTTTCCAAGGTCTTTGAGCAATTGTCCGGTAAGGTATCCTAAACCAGTGTAGCCATATTCAAACTCCCCTTCTAATATGTGTATTAGGCTTCTTTCCCTCTCTCCATAATAAGCCCTGATCTTTATTTTAGGATTATCTGTCAAGTCCTCTTCGCCCATTCCTGTGGTAACTTCAATGAACTTTGATTCTCCAACCTTTAAGAATAAAAGCTCATCAGCACCAAGCGTCACAAGTTCATCATTGATTATGAGATCGATCAGTTCAAGGTTGACATAGACATCAACCTCGCCAGTATTTCTTATCTCTATCAGGAACTTTCCTGTTCTCTTGTCAAAAAGCACATTTCCAAACTCTATCCTGGCATTATCGATTATATCTACAGTTTCAACTGTCACTGTTTTTGTAAGGGTATATTCAAGCGAGTTCTTTGATTCTCCGAATATTGTAAAGACATCTGCTGTAATTTCACCTGTCATTGGCTTTAATTTTTCCCCTTCGGAATTCTCAGTGTAAGCAATTGTCTTGAATTCGCTCTTATCTATAAACACAGCTTCTTCATCCCCAAGCACCTGGGTCTCATCGCCATATCTTAGGGTTATTGTGCCTTTAAGGTAAGCCGAAAGATCAACCTTGTTCTGGTAAGTGACTTCAATCCTGTTCGCTACTCTGTTATACCTGACATCAAAGATATCCATGTCCACAACATATCTTGGCAGATAGAACCTGTCAAGGTCTTCTACAGGTGAGATTGCAGCAGTTGGAACCCTTGCACTTTGGGCAAATTTTACAAAGACGCTTATCCCAAGTTCCCTCCTGATGAAAGTTGCGCTTCCTACAAGCTCATTTCCGATAAGGATGCCAATATCGATATCGCTTCTCTTCATATAATCCTTTACCTGATCAGGTACGTTTGCCCTTCCAATAAAGACTACTGGTTCAAGCCCGGACATAATCTCCTGTTCAATGAACTCCCCATTTGTAAGGATGGCCTGTTTTTTAGGCTCTCCGTTCAATTTTATTGAAAGCTCCTGGTATTTGTCCACAATTTTCTGGTTGTTCAGGAAACGGTCCTGCTCGTTTATTATTTCAGGATTCAAATCATTTAATGTATTTTTTACTTCCCTATCAACCTGGCCATATAGCAGCAGTTGGTCAATCTCCCTATCCCTAAGAAAAGTATTCACAAGATTGATGTTCTGCTTGTTTGCAAAAAGCACAAAAGATTTTGAAATTGTAGCGTATGGCGCGACTGAGATTGCATTATACCCGTATGAATCATCAATCACGATGAAGTTTTTTATCTCGTCAGGAAGCCTTTTTGCAAGCTCCAGGTTGATATTATTTGCCTTAATTTCCTGCACTGTTTCCAGTCCTCTTGATTCCAAGACATTCTTATATCCAACAACATATGGCTTGTCTGTTGAACTCACAACAAATGTAGGTGTGGTCTTGCTAAGCTGGCTTATAAGCAGCGTTGAATGCCTGGTGCTGACTAAAAAAAAGCCATTGCTTCCTGTAATCTGGGAATACTGCAGTGTTGAATATACATCCTGCCAGTCTGCAGAATTTGAGACATAAGTTCCCTGCTGCTGGGCATAGACACTAGATAAAGATATTAGTAGTGCCAGCAAAATGATAAGTTTTTTCATCCCCAGTGCCATTAAAAAGAATATGTTATATAAATCTTGTGGATGATTTAAGGAGCGCAAGGGAATAGCTTAAAAAGCCGTTGCTTTTAATGTCAGTTATGGTTTCGCTTTTCATTTTTCGCAGGGATTTAAGGCTTTATGATAATACAGGACTGATAAAAGCATTAGAAGAATCAGATGAAGTGATCCCCTGCTTCATACTGGATGACAGGCAGATTGAAAAAAATGAATACTTCAGCAGGAATGCATTTGAATTTATGGTTGCATCCCTACATTGCCTGGACAAAGAGCTTAGGGAAAGAAATTCCAAATTATATCTCTTTAAAGGGATAGCGCATGAAGTTATACAGTCATTAATTAAAGAATTGGGGATAAATGCAGTATATGTTAATGAGGATTATACACCTTTTTCAAAAAAAAGGGATGCGTTGATAAGGCAGGCCTGCGTAAAATCAGGCGTTAGGTTCTGTTCTGAATTTGACCTGCTTTTGACAAAGCCTGGAGAAGTATTGACATTAAATAAAACTCCTTACACAGTATTTACGCAGTTCTATAAGACAGCGTCAAAACTTGAAGTTTTTAAACCTAAAAATGCAAAAGGCAGGTTCTTCAATGGAAGAATAAGCAATGAATCAAGCTTGCCAAAATCAGCCAGGTTAGGTGGCAGGGAAGAAGGCTTAAAAATTTTAAAAAAGCTTGATAATTTTCAAAATTATGATTTTGAACGTAATTTTCCTTTTAAAGAAAGTACTAAATTAAGCCCTCACAATAAATTCGGGACATTATCAATCAGGGAAGTCTATCACAAAGTGCAAAACACGCTTCCTTTTTCAACAATAATTAATGAGCTATACTGGAGGGATTTTTTCTCTCATATTATCCATTTTTTCCCGCATGTCTTAGGAAACGCTTTCAGGAGGCAATATAATAATATAGTATGGGAGAATGATGAAAAAAAATTTGATGCGTGGAAAGAAGGGAAGACAGGATTTCCAATTGTTGATGCTGGAATGAGGGAATTAAATGAGACAGGTTTTATGCATAATAGGGTTAGAATGATAACAGCTTCTTTTCTTATAAAAGACCTTCATATAGGCTGGAAACTAGGGGAGAAATACTTTGCAAATCAACTTGTAGACTATGATCCTGCATTAAATAACGGAAACTGGCAGTGGGCAGCTTCTACTGGATGCGATTCACAGCCATATTTTAGGATATTTAACCCATGGCTTCAGCAAAAAAAGTATGATCCAGATTGCATTTATATAAAAAAATGGCTGCCTGAACTAAAAAATATGAATGCAAAAGAAATACATATGCTTGAATTTGGCCCAGCTGATAATTATCCAAGACAGATAGTCAGGCATGAAGAAGAGAAGAAAAAAGCGCTTGAAATGTATAAAAGTGCCGTTGAGAGAAAAGTTTCCTAAATTTTCTAAATCTTTTTATATAATGGTGTTTAGCCATGCTAAAAAATGTCAAAATACGATGATTCACAGCTTGTTGAATTTTTAGGAAGAGATTTAATGACAGATGAACCTTCCGGAGTAAGGCTTTTGCCTCTTTTTGATGTGTCAGTTTCATCGCTTGTTGATTTTCTTTTTGGCGATGGGACAAACGGCCTTATGACAGATAGGAGGAATTCATCAGGTATAATGAAATTTCCTCAGACTAGAAAACAGGTAGAAGATATAATCTGGGATTCATTTAAGCATAATTCGGCATATAGGGTAATTTTTCACCATGAATATGGGAGAGTTGGATTGACAGGTATAACGGATTTTAATGAATCTGAAAGAAGTTTTAATAGAACAATGCTTATCCACCCAGATTATCAGGGGAGAGGGTATGGGAAAGCAACTGCAAAATTAATAGAAAGAAATGCATATGAATTGGGGTTTGGAAAAATTAAAGCATCAGCGCAAAATGATAATCTTCCTTCCCTTGGCTTAAAACAGGGATATACTCTTACAGATATAATGATGTCAAAAATAAGCGGCAGGAGAAATTTGCTTGTATTTGAGCTTGATTTGGATAGGATGGAAAATATACCTGATTTAGTTAATGGCAGAAGAGTTCAGCTGCTTAGGCTTACTGATTATTTTTTAACAAAAGGAGATTTAAATTCTGGGTATAGTTCATTTTGTGCGCTTTTAAGGACATATGGTATGAATTTCAACTATGTTTTAGGTAATTCAAGAAAAGAATTCATTCAGGAGATAAAACAGTATAAGCTTCATTTATATGAAGTAGCTTGCCAGCTTAGATTTTCTCATTTAGGTTCTATGCTTGTTTCCAGTTAGATTTAAACCAAAGAGTTTAACAAGTTTAATACTAATATTTATAAATAAGTACTAAATAGTAGTTAAAATGGCTCTAGTAGCGAACCTAGGAAAAAGCAGCACACATAATTCTTTTTTTGAAAAAATAGATTTGGCTTTAAGCAGAACTATTGTTGACTTAATTGAAGGCTACCAGCATGGTCTTTCACATGAAATAGGCGGCTGTGCAGTAGGTGAACATGAAGGAAGCTATAGTTGTTCTGAATGGGTAAAGCTGATGACTATTGAAGGAGGCACTCTTGGATTTTTGCTTGGCCTTGCCCAGGAAGGAAGAGGATTTTTCTATTGCAATACACATAATGATTACCATATAGCAGAAAACAGAGCAGAAGGACCACTTGCAGCATTAGCAGCATTTGAAAAAGAAGATTTAGGAACTCAGATAGGAATACTTTCTGAAGGTTTATATCATGGGTTTCAGAATTCAGTAAGGCATCTGCCTTCAGGAATAAAAAGAGGATTTGAATATTTTGTGTCACATTACAGCAATGGCCTATCAAGAAGAGATTTTCTAAAATTAAGTGGAACGGCTGCGGCAGCTATGGCATTGCCTATGCCTTCTGACGATGAATGTGGCGAAAAAACTCAAACACCGTCAGCTGACGGGATGACATTCGATTCAGATCTTTTCTATGATCCTCTTGAGATAGCAGAATCGAAATTAACTAATGACTATGTGCAGGCTTCTGTAGAATTAAACCGTGCAAGAGCAAGGGCACTCGCATTGCAAGGTGCCGGTGATCCAAGCGCAGCAACATACACCCTGGCTTTTTCGGATAGAGTATCAAGATTGGAAAATGAGATTAGGTCTTATCTTAGCCAATCAATTAATCTTGGTTTAATTAGTAGTCCAACAGATAATTTCTTCGAAAATGTGTTCCAAAAATACACAGCAGTGGCAAATGAATTATATAGGACTGAAGTTGAATTGATGATGCCGATTTATCTGAAAATCGGAGGAAGGATGATACTTTCTTTGACCCCTGCAGACATTGTTTTTGATGCTGTAGATGTGTATAGGGGTGAAAATGAAGGAGTAGATATGATGGGCTTTCCAGTCACAAAACTTGACAAGGTATTAAATGCAGGATCATTGACACTTGGGTTGGCATCAGCAGGCGCAAGCATTGCCATACCTGTTCTGGATGGAGCTGAAGATGTTAACGATGCTTTGAGGGGGTTTAGATATTTGGCTAACGTGGCTGCAGATGGGAGCAATGAAATTTATATAGCTCGGCTGGCAGCTGGCGGGCAAAGCATAGAATATGTCAAATTTGGAAGCAATGCTGGTGAAGTCACAGAGACTTTAGTAAAGGCAGAAGATATGAGCGCGATTGTCCAGCAGGTTGCAAGGGAAGCTAGTGCTACAGGAAAGCTGATTGTTGATATAGGCACAGGCAAGAATGTTGCAAGATTTGGCCAGGTTGGAGATTTGTATAAGGAAGGAGGTTATAGTGTACTTGCAATTGAAGCAAATGCACCTACTTGGAATAAGATAACCTCAAATGTTACAGAATCACAGGCGTTCATTACCAATGTTAACGGAGTAAGGGTAGTTGGATATGAAGGTTATGCTATGGATTTATCAAAACTAGTGAATGAAGCAGGTGCATCAGGGCTTAGATTGACTTGCCCTTCAAATGGACTTATTGGACTGGCAATGAATGCTGACCAGATTGCTGCAGTAGTCAATAGTGGAAAAAAAGTCCAGATGACTTTAAACATGTCTCCTCTATTAAAAACCGTATTTTTTAAATTAATGCCTGATAATCTGGTAACGAGGCTATATAATCTAGAAGGGGTCTCTGATTACATTAATCAGGCAGCAAAGGCAACAGAAGGTTCATCAGATGCTGCAAAATATCCGATAAGTGTCTATGAATCAGGAGCCGCAATCGAAAGGCAAAGAGAAATTTTAGGCCAGTTTATCGGTGCAACTTCAAGGACAGTGATTTCAGGATCTGTTCAAAATCCATTGCATGATATTTTTGTTAATTTCATATATCATAATAATGGGGCAACTGTAAACCAGATTGCTGAATATTTCAACACAATGCTTGATGGGAAAGCAGCCACAAGTTATAAAAACATCAGATTGGTAACAGAAGCTGAAAGAAAGGCACAAGGCACTTTCTTTTCAGCAATTGAAAGTTCAGGAAGCCATTGCATGCTTCCGCAGCTATTAGTCGAATACACACCATAAAAATGATAACAGAACAATTTGAATTCATAAAAAAAATGCATGATAATCTAATTAATCATGACACTTCAAGTTCTCCAGCATGGCTTGATGTTCCAGTATATGGCTCAGTAAGTCTTCCAGTGATTTATGGCATTGAAGTGAAGTTTTATGCAGGGCCTGATGAGAAGCTAAAAAATGAGGAAGCGTTTCCTTCAGAATATCTTTCATTGCAGCCTTTTATGAACCAGGTACATGGATTAAGCAATGATAAATATACTGTCAGGATAAGGCTTTACGATGATTCATTGGATGTTGTTTTGATTGGCTCTGATTCTGAGCTTGAAGAAACTGAAGATGGAGAAGTAAAATTATTTGATAAGAATATAAAATTTGCAGATAATGCAGCTAAAAATACTTTAGAATATGCTATATTAGGTCTTGTGCAGAAAGCTTACAAGACTGCAGTTCAGGATAGGAAGGATAGGAATGTAGCAAAAGCCACTTTATTAAGCAATAATATATCAGAAAATTTTTACAGCTCTAATTAAATTTTTCTCTAAATTTATCTTTCAGCAAACATGGGGTAGTGCATTCTTTCATGTGGGGTAGATTCAATAACTTCAGCTCTTTTATAGGCAGCCCACATTGCCCCTTTTTCAATAGGCATTTTAAGCCTTTTTAACTGAGCAAGGAAAGCATATAGTTTTTCCTGGTCATGCAATGGTTTGAATTTATTAAGGGTTAAGACATAAACTGCAGCATGGTTCTCTGAAATAGGGACTTCAGAAAGCAATGATTCAATAGTTGTTTCTTCCATAGGTACTTTTTTCCTTGGCAAGCCAGGATTTTTATCTTGGTAATGCGAAAAACCTTGATGAAGGGCATTAAGTGCCATCTCAATGCTTTGGCATTCTCTTAAATTATATGGTCTTTTTCCGATATTTACAGAAATCCCTTCTAGTTCAGAACCTTCAACTGTAATTTTTCTTAGCTGTTTTTTGCCTTCAAGCTCTATATAAATATACATGTCAGGAAAATTTGGGATTTCAGCGTTAAAAAGCACAGCTGCGCCACTTTTTTGCGTCATATTCTTTATTTATCTTATTCCATTTATATATTTATTGCTTATTATTACTTAAAAGTAATTACAATTTTACTAATAGTTTTTTCATTCATTTTTTCACTTTTTCATTCATTTTCTCGTCTTATTCTACATTAATTAACAAATTGCTTATTTAATTTAATATCTAATTTACAAAAAAATATTAAAAAGAAAAATATATAAATGACAATGATTAGTAATATTAACAAAATTGATATTAAATAGCAATAATGAATGATAGTGAATGATAAATGATAAAATATTATAATAAATTTTGTTTAATTACTAAAACTAATATGTTATTTCATATATTTAATTACAAAAACGAAATATTTAAATACAAGTATAACAATTGATATCATCAGCATACAAAATCGTATACTGATTGCGTATGTATAGGGATTAAGGGGTAAAAGGGGTAGAAATTGGATACGGAATCATTGTTTAGCAGCACCAGGTGGGAGATACTAAGCACTCTTTCTCAAAAGAAGTTATCTCCCTTGGAGCTTGCTTTGCAGCTTAAAACTACCTCAGCTAACATCTCACAGCAGTTAAGGCTTTTAGAGCTTGCTGGCCTTGTAAAAAGCGAGAAAATATCAAATACAGACAAAGGCAAGCCAAGAGTCGTTTATTCCTTGGCAGGCCAAAGTTCTTTCATTGTATTCTTAGGGCACAATTTCGCGCAGAAAAAGATGCTTATGCCAACAGAATACCATAAATTTGTCATGCGTTCGCTGTTTTTGGAAAACCCAGAGCATCACATGATGATCAATGAGTTCTATTTCAGGATAAAAGAGAGCTTAAGGGATATAGATGTGATTGCAGCTGAGTCTTCAGGTTCACTCAATATATTCTATGTTTCAAAAAAGGCAATAAAAGTTGAAGAGAGGTTCAGAGCCAAGCAGGTTGAGATTGATGAGTTAAGGAAAAAGAAAGCGCTTGTGCTTTACGATCCAGAAGAAAGAATGGGAGGGAAGTAAAAATGACAAAATTTGATGTTATTGAGATAGAAACTCTGGCATTTAACCAGATAAAGAAGATGACTATGAAAACATGGAGGGGAATATTATGAAAATTTTGACCTGGTTTATTACACTCATATTTACTGTAGGTCTTTTAGCGATGTTCATAACAGCAGATCCTACTGATGCGGGGCTTACGAGAGGCGCATCAACGAGAGGAGTAGGTGAGAACCTGGGAAACCAGACAGCTGAGGATGGAAACATAACAATACTAAACATAAACCAGGATTCAATAACAGACACCTGGCAGGGTTTCTATGGAAACGTGACAGGCCAAATAGTCCTGGAAAGTGCCACAGGTAATAATTTTTATGACTGGAACTATGCAAACATCTCAGGAGAGATATATGCAGCAAGAAGGACAATTTCAAGCTGGTCAACAATAAACTGTACAAACAGGACTTATTGGGAGACAGAAGAAACATCTCTTGGAATAGCACTAGCATCAGTTCAGGGAGTTAATGAAACTTACAGTTCAACAACACATCCAACATTTGCAACAGCATCAAGGACAATGACAGGCTGCCAGGCAACAAGACCTTATAACAATACTGAACTTGCAAGCACCTTTTGGAACGTGCTTTTAAGTGTTGATTCGACAACAGTGGTTTACACAGCGCTTTTAGCTGATAGTGAAAATAATTATGTCAATGGTAGGTCAGACTACGAAATACTAGTACCTGTAAACAGGTCAACAGGAACAGCCAGATATTTCTTTTACGCTGAGCTGCATTAAATTATTTTTTAAACTAAGAAAAAGAAAAAACGAAATCAAAAGATAAACAATGAAAGGGAGGGGTATAGTAATATTTGTACTATTAATCATAATGATAGCCATAAGTATAAAAGGTGAGCCTTCGGGCGCAGGCCTGGACAGGGGAGCCTCAAGCAGGGGCACAAATCCTGCAGCAGTTGAAACTGATGCACAGGCAGGAAACATAACCCAGTTAAACATAGACCACAGCAGGATAACAGATACCTGGCAGGGTTTCTATGGGAATGTTTCAGGCCAGATTGTACTAGAAAATGCAGCAGGAAACAACTTTTATGACTGGAATTACCTATCATTGACTGGAGAAGTATACGCAACAAGGTCAAGTGTTACAGACTGGTCAGAGATAAACTGTACAAATAGCACACAATGGCAAAGTGAAGAACTTTCATTAGGCATTTCATCAACCCAAATAGATGGTATAAATGAAACATATTCAAGTATAACACATCCACAATTTCAGATTGGGGCAAGGATAATGGATGACTGTCCATCAACAAGGCCTTATAACGCTACAAGTTCCTCAAGCCAGTTTTGGAACGTGCTCTTGAATTCAAATGCAAATAATGTAGTTTACGCAGCAATTCTTGCGGAAAACAAAAATGCATTTGATAATTCAACTGCAGATTTTGAAATACTGGTCCCGGTAAATCGAACAACAGGGTTTGCAACATATTTTTTTTATGCGGAGCTGAGCTAAATGAATAAAAAATTACTGATGCTGTTTGGAATCTTGCTTATAATGGCAATGTTTCCTGTAGTTGCAGTTGATCCAGAAGGAGCAACAGTTACTTTTGTCTCAAACTCAACAAAAACAGTAGCAGCAGCTCAGTCAAGAAATGATACAAAGGGAACTATAAATACAATAAGACTGAATTCAGAAAACCAGAACTCAAAATGGAAAGCTTATGTAGGAAACGTAAGTTCAACATTCGTTTTGGATGATTCAGATGGATATTCAATATACCAGTGGCAGCTTGGCAATGATTATTCATATACAGGTCAGGTATATGTCACAAGGGATTCAAGCGCAACTTGGTCAGGTATAGCATGCGCAACAAGAGCCCAGAAAGCAACTGAAGATACAAGGCTTGGGCATAACTCGCTTTTAGCTGATAGCGTAAATAAGACTTTCACATCAACAGTACATAAGTCATTTACTGTTGCCGGGCAAAGCATATCAAACGGTACATGTTTTTCAGCTTTCACCTGGGTAAATAATTCAGCCCAGACAGCAAGCCAGAATGCACCCTTCCAGGAAGTCGTGCTATGGGAAGGTTCAGAGGTAGTTTATACAACTTTTGTAGAGAACGGAAAATCAGGATACAGGAACCAGTCAGGAGTGAATGAAAGGTTTGATTTCCAAATAATAATACCAGATAATGCGACAATAGGAAGTAATGAAGAAGCTTATTACTTTTATTTGGAACTGCAATAAATAATATTAAAAATTTATTTTCAAACAGTTTGCTTAAAAAGTGCATTTACAGTATATGTTCCTTGATGTTTGCTTTCAAATAGTTTTGGTGCAATCTGTTCAATGCTTTCATATTTTATCTGCGCCCATGCATTGTGCCTTATTAGGACAGCAGGATATTCAACATTGCCTTTAGCAGTTCTTTCTTCAATTTCTTTTGCTGCTCCAGTATAATCGACAGCAGCTCTAAATAGTTGACTAAATTCAAGTGGCATCCTTGGACTCCTTGATGAAGGAGTAGATTTTGAAAAATCAACATTTGTTGCGACTTCTAAAACATATCTTCTATGTTCATATGTAAATGATTCTTTTGTATCATCTTTCACTTCTTTTATTCTTAAATAGACTGGTACTTTATTTTCAGTGTATACTTCAAGATAAATTTCGCTGTTGTTTAGGAGTGTTTCCAATTCTTCTGTCATTAAATCACCTTTTACCGGAGATTGACATTTTATTTATAAACATAACTACTAAAAAATAGTTATTTAGTTTAATTAACAGGAAACATAAGAAAGTTAGGCTTTATTTCAATAAGTCAACATAAATTTCGCCAAAGTGTTGTTCCTGCACCAAATCCACTTTTCTTTGGTGGTCTAAATGAAGTAGAGGAATAAACGTCAGTATTTTATCTTCCTTTGAATCCTTTGGCAAAAGCAAATTGAATGTAAGTCTTGGCGCAGTCTTTCCATTTTTATTAAAATAATTTGTAATCCTTCCATAAACATCCTTAATTACAAGGCTTATATCCCTTGGCTTTTCAGGAGCCTTAACTTCTGGCCTAATATCAAGTTTTGCAGGTCTTCTCTTGTAAACTTCAAGGGCTTTTTCCAAAGCATTGACTAAATCAAAAACAGAAACTTTCCTTTTCCTTGGCTGTGGAGTTCTAGGGAATATATTTGGCCTTCCTTCTGTTCCTATGGTATTTTCCCCTCCTTCAACCAGCTCCTCAAAAAACTCTTCTTCTTCGCTATTTGCTGAACTGATCAAAGCATCCAAAGCGCCGATATCTTCATCCATGAACCTTGTGCTCTTCACCCTAAGAAGGATTGCAGCAGCCAAAAGAACTTTTCCTGAAATCTTCAGATCCATCTCCTTGAATTTCTTCAGCTTCTCAAGGAACTTAGCAGCAAGAAGAGAAACATCTACATCCCATGGATCCATCTTTTCAGAACTTACCAGGTCATAGATAAGCTGCTGCCAGGTAATCTCATCGTTTTCAAATAGGATTGAGAATATCTGGTCGTTTGAATTTTGCGCTTCTATCATTTTCAATTATTGTATATGTTTTGTATACAGGTATATAAACATTTTGACTAAAAATACTAATTTTACCTCTAATCTTTTTGAAAATTTTGTAATTTATAAGTTTAATGCACCACTGGACATCCTCGTTCATCACTCGGAAACCAGTGAACAATGGTTCACTGGACATCCTCGCGTGAGGTATATAAATCATTGTTTTAAGTAACTTCTCTCATGTATCTTCACATAGACATGGACTGCTATTTCTGTGCATGTGAGGAGAAAAGAGATCCAGGGCTGAAAGGCAAGCCGGTGATAGTAGGATATAGAGGAAGGCGTGGAGTCGTCTCCACTGCAAACTATGAGGCAAGAAAATATGGTGTTCATTCGGCATTGCCTATGGCAATAGCTGAAAAAAAATGCCCTGAGGCCATATATGTAGAGCCTGATTTCAGGTTCTATAGCGAAGAGTCAATTAAGATAATGATGATATTAAAGGCATTTGACCAAGATGTGAGTCAGGTTTCAATCGATGAGGCATATCTAGACATTAGAGGCATTAAAGAAAAATTTCATTCACCTTATGATGCTGCAAGACATATCCAGGAAGAGATTATATCCAAAACAGGACTGTCCTGCTCAATAGGGGTTGCAGATTCAAAGCTTGTTGCGAAGATTGCAACAGAATTCAAAAAGCCAGGAGGAATAACCGTTGTTGAAGATACTCCAGGTTTTCTCTCGCCTCTTGCAATAGAAAAGATACCTGGCATAGGGAAAAAAAGCGTCCTTTATTACAACAAGAATGGAGTCTATAAAGTAAAAGATTTGATTGAGATGAACCGTTTTGTTGTTCTGGAGAGATTTGGTATGCATGGGGTCTACCTCCAGCAGATAGCGCTTGGAGAAAAGGCAACTGTTTTTCATAAGCCAAGCGAAAGGTCCTTAAGCAGAGAGAGGACGTTCATTGAGGATGTTTCAGACCTCAGGGAGATACTGCATTGTATAGAAACACTTTGCGAGCTTTGCTATGAGGACCTTAAGACTGATTATTACAGGACAATAATCGTGAAGATTAGGTTTTCAGACTTTATGACAATAACAAAAAGCCATTCTTTAGGGCTTTCTACAAAGTCGCTTGATGTCTTAAAGCAGTATTCAAAAAAACTGTTTTTTCTTGCGCACAAGAGGAAGAAAATAAGGCTGATTGGTGTGAAGCTAAGCGGACTTAAGAATATGGAGTATGTGCAGAAGAAAATTTTGGAATATATTTGAAATCTATTGTATTCATTAAATTAACAGATATGTTTATATATTTATTATTTTTAATTACTTTATAATGGTTACATTTCAGGAAGCGAAACTAAATGCAGGATTAAGACAAATATATTTAGATGAATTAGTAAACGCTCAATTTCAAGTTACAGGAGCTCCAAATTATCTGGGTAAAGTAATATATGATCACAATAAGCAAGAGCTTTTTAATTACGCAAAAAGCCTTTTTCCAGATGCACAAGAAGGTGAAATCGCCATTATGTTAAGGACGCAAGGTATGGGTTCAGATTTCAATGTATTCAGCAGGATTGATTCTTATGGAGATAATATTCCTAGGCATGTATTTGTTGCAAGCCAGGCGTTTGAGGTTTCTGAAGCTGAAATCTGAGTTATTTGATCATGAATTAGAACATTGTAGGTTGCAATACGAAGGAATAACTTATCCAACACTTAGCAAAAATTTATCACCTTTATCCCATATTTATGTAACTTCAGATGGAATCGGATTAATTGAAGAGCTGATTGCGTATACAAATGAATACAAAGGTTTGGAGAAATGGGGAATTGATACAGAAGAAAAAAGGAAAGAAATTGTTTCAAATATGAAACAGTATATCCATGCTTTAGAAAGAGTAGCTTATGAAGGGAATGAATATGTAAGAATATTCAGTGAGCCAATTATCAATGGTTTTTTATCCTACTTAAACTGGCAAGTGCCTGATGCATTCAAAGAAGATGCTGCTGCACCACAAAAGAAAGGAAAATGGAAGGACTGGGTTTTCAAAAAGATAGGAATTAAATGAACTGATATTATTGAGCCTTTAAAACAAAAACTGGGCCTGGCCAGATTCGAACTGGCGACCTTTGCCGCATTCAAATCCCAAATAAGGATTCTGTGAAGGCAATGTCATATGCGGCGCGTCGCATACCAGCGAATCGCATTTTGCGATTTTAGCGCGTAGCCGCTAGACCACAAGCCCTTAAGTATGTGATAAATTTCTATGGTTATTAAGCTTTGGGAAGAGATTCAAAATATTTTTGAATGACCAGGAGAACGGATAAGAAAAACCTTAACATCTCGGAGAAATAGTCCAAATCTTTTTTATATTTGCATCCATTCGCAAGGGAAATGCCTCCAACTAATTATGCAGGTCCTGTCCTAAAGAATGTCATATATCACTTAGAGGATGATCCTTATGTAGACTCGTTCTATGAGCTTTTTGCTTGGGATGCTGAAACAGTATTTGGACAGAAGGACAAGCCTATCATAATAAAATCAGACTTATTTGAAGATAGCGTAGATGAGTCCCTAGACAAATCCACGGAGGAGGAAGTCCTGCTGAAGTTGGAGAGGAATGGAACAATTGGAGACATCATAAGGAAGATACATGATGCAAAGGGAAAGCCAGTCATAGTGTCCATGGATTGCGGTGTTGTGGCAAGGAAGCTCATCGAGAATGGATATATTCCAAGTGCCATCATAACAGACAGAGCATATTTTATGAATGGTTTAACCACTATATATTGGCTCTTAGAACATGGCTTTCAGGACTATCTTCCTTTAGGTCTTTCGGGAACCAGGATTGAAAGCGACTGGCCTTATTCAAATGGGATATCCGATTTTGAGAAGAAGTATTATGGAGTCGACGGAGGGACACCTATTCCAAATAGGTATTTCTACAAGGGTAATAGGAGTGAAATGCCCTTCTACGAGACTCTTGCTGCTACAATGAAGTATCACCTAGAGAAATTTGGTATAAAAAAGATTTAATAGGATTTCTTCAGTATCTTCATGTTAAATATGACATGAAAAATCAGGTTCTATATACAGAAATAAAAAAATGTGGGCCCGACCAGATTCGAACTGGTGACATTCTCCGTGTAAGGGAGACATCATAGCCACTAGACCACGGGCCCGTTTATATGACTTTAAATATTAAAATAAAAAATTAATTGGCTCTTCTGCCATTTGCTCTATGGCTTGGTCTCATCTTTTCAGCGCCTTTTCCTTTATTCAGAAGCCCTCTGCTTCTTTTTCCAGCGCCTGTAAGACCTCTTTCAACCCTGTTCCTGTGCTGAGGCTCTGAAATCCATGCAAATTCTTTCCTTGAAAGGACTTCAGGATGGTTTTTATCAACCATAATGACTTCATACCAGATATAATTTCCGTCTTCTCCTACCCAGTATGAGTTTAACACTTCGCAGTTCACATAAAGCTTATTTGTTCTCTGTTCAGCAACCCTTTGGTAGTTCATAGCAACTATTTTCATTCTTCTTCTTGCTTTTGACCTTCTACCTTTTCTTATCTGAGGCCTCTGCCTTCCGCCCCTTGTGACTCTCTGCCTTACTATAAAAACTCCCTGGATTGATTTGTATCCCAGGTTCCTTGCCCTGTCAAGCCTTGTCGGCCTTTCAAGCCTTACGCTTACAGGTTCCCTTCTCCATTCTATAAGCCTTGACTTCCAAAGTTCAGGCATGTTTTCCTTTGGCTTTTTCCAAAGTTCCTTGATATATTTGTATATTCCCATTTTGTTATTCACCTTTAAGATTCAGGCTGGCCCATCGCATAAAAAGCGTTTGGACTCAAGTCCCACATTTCTTAGGCATGAGAAAAACCAGATGATTTAAAAAGCTTTCTTATGAAATCACTCTCATGAAACAAAAAACTATATAAGACAAAATATTTTTGAAGAGAATATGGAAGAAATCGATTATGATCAGATAAGGGAGAATTTAAAGAAAGACAGCGTGTATACAGAAAAAGCATACACTGGAAAAAAAGCAAAAACACCGAAAAAAGGTGTTTATGTCCTGGCTGCTATTGTTATTGCAGCAGTATTTCTCTTTGCCCTGGTCAGGCCGGCTGTGATAGGTTATTCAGTCTATGGAAATGTAAAAAAGAGCGGCCTTGCGACAAACGATTACAGCCTGAACGTCGAAAGCTTAAACAGCAGGCTAAAAGAGACAGAAAATAATCTGATTTCTTGCACAGAGCAAAAATCGCAGGCTGAATCAGCGCTTGCAGGAAAGGATTCAGAGATTGAATCAGTTGGGGAAGATTTGGATGAACTAAATGAAGAAGTTGATAAAAGAAATGAAGAGATAAGGACATTAAATGAGAAAAACAGCGAAATTGAATCTGAATTAGAAGAAGAAAAAAACAACTATTCAGAGCTTCTGAAAAACTCAGCAAGGACAATCTGCTGCAAGGAAAAGGTTGATAATGAGAAAATAGACTTTTACACAGTGGAAGATGGAAAAATAACCTGCAGCGAAGAATCTGGTGAAGAGCTTAAGTGCTGGTAAAGGCAATCTTTTTATAGAACTTCTTTCTTCTTTTGTTTGCTGAGGTTAAAACCTTGGGTTTCACTTAATATAAAGTGATTAAATAACTCTAAAAAGGAATTTCAGCGGAGAATGAATAAAAATGGTACAGTTTAAACTTGTTATAGGAGATAAGTCAGGAAAGTGCAAGCAGGTTGAAGTTAAAGACGACAATGCAAAGTTTTTTGTCGGAAAAAAGATAGGGGATAAAGTAAAAGGCGAATCAGTTGATATGCCAGGCTATGAATTTGAAATTTCAGGAGGGGCAGATTACTGCGGATTCCCTATGAGAAAAGACGTAGAAGGGCCTGTAAGAAAGCAGATAATGATTGTAAAGGGCATTGGACTAAGAAAATCAGACAATGGTGTCAAATATAGAAGGACAGTATGCGGGAACATGATACATGAAAAAACTTCGCAGATATCACTTAAGGTCCTAAAAGCAGGAAAAGCACCTTTATTTGAGGAAGCAAAAGCTGAAGAGAAACCAGCTGAATCACCTAAATAATTAATTTAGGCTTATTTATATATTATTTTCTAATTCTTTTTTTTATGCAGCTATGGCCTAAATCTAAATGGGATGCATTTGCAGTAAATTATGATGATATTGCAAAAAAACAGCATTGGATAGCGCCTTATGTATTGGCATATCTTGCAAAAAATTATTTGGACACATCTCATCCGGTTCTTGAAATTGGTTCAGGCACAGGGATTGCTGGCAGGCTTCTAGCAGATACTTGTGAAATAGTTGACGGAATAGATTTTTCAATAGAAATGCTCAAGCAAGCAAAATCAGTTGGATATAGGCATTTAATTGCTGCAAATGCAAGGGTTCCGGTTCCTTTATGTGAAACATATGGAACGATATTTAGTGTTGGTATGTTTGGGGATGTTGTAAGTTATAGACATGTTAAACATGTTCTTCCACTACTTAATAAAAATGGAACTATTGCCATTGCAGGAGAACAGTTGCAGCCTTTATCGTTGCTTCTTAAAAAGCAAGGATTTTCGATTATGGAGGAAATTGAGAGCATTGCATATATAAAATTCATGGAGAATATGGACCATGTTGTAATTAATTATAATTATATAGTTGCAGTGAGATAAATTTATTATATTGTGTTACTTATAGCAGGATTATGACTTTTTGCCCAAGATGCGGTTCACTATTAATCCCAAGAGCAGGGAAGTTGAAATGCGAATGCGGCTATTCCCAGGACGGATACCTTAAATTTTCTGAAAAGATAGAGAATAAGCCAATAGAGATTATTGATGAAAATTTCAATTATGGGGAGTCCCCTGTTCCAATAGTTTGCTGGAACTGCGGGCATACCGGCGCATTTGTCAAGGTGAACTTTGGAAGGAGTGATGAAGCGCCTCTAAGGATATATAAATGCGAGAAATGCAGGAAAGTATGGAGAAGCTCAAAATAAATTATACTCTTTAGTTTAATGTTCATAAACCAAAAGTATATATATTAAAAAACATATCTGTTAATTAATGATAGCCAGCCAATGGGCTCTAAAACTTGAAGAATTAGTGTTTGGCAAGTGTGATTCTATTGAATTTTGTGAAGGGATATCAAGGGAAGAAGTGGTTGAAGAGATAAATCATCTGATTGTTTCCTGCCACCCAAATGTTCATCTCAACGGGAAATTCATTAATCCCAACGAGTCAAACTATCTTGCATATGATTTATGCGTTTCTGATATAACCAAATTTGATTTTAATTCTATAAGGATATTGGATTTTGGGAATAAACTTCAGGTTGTCAGGCTCTGATTCTTTTCAGCTTTGTTAGCTATTAATTATATAAATCCAAATTAATTTCAGCATAAAATGTCTATAATCTTTTTTATTGAGCACAATTTCTCATCTAATTAAAATGACAATAACAGCTATTGTAGAGGATTTTGAACTAAAAAAAGAAGATTCCTTAGCTCTGAAAGAAGCAAGGCTTTCTTTTATTGACAGGTTGGTTATGGGTTCATGGGACTTTTCAAGATATGTAGGGATAGGCATATTAGCATTGCCGACACTTTATAATATCGGCGCAAGGCTGATAAGTCCAGACATGATGTTTGTTGGTGATAAGGAAGCTCATATGATGACCTTTGCAGCATTTGCAGCGATTGCGCCTATGGGATTATATACTCTATATCCATATGCAAAAGAAAAATTATCAGAATATTATCATAAGCTTTTCCCGATAAAAAAGCCTCGTGCAAAGCATAAGTACTCACTTTTTGCAAAAGCTTCCATTGCCCTTGTCACATATGCAGCCTGCGTTTTAGTAACTTATCACGCAGCAAATTCCATTGGTCCGGGAATTGAATATTTACAGTCTCAGGGATTAATTCCAAGGCATGAAATAAAAGTAGATGAAAGTAAGATTTCACCTCTAACTGAATCAAAATATTACCTGCAGCTTGAAGAAGCAGTATTAGTGGAAGAATCAGCTGCCAATGCACCTTCAATAGATTCAGGTGTGCACGAAAGTTATGCAAGCCTTGAACCAAAAAAAGAAGACACATCGCAAGCCAAAAGGGAAAATTCGATTATTAAGGACACATTAAAAGACCTTTTTGCCAATAATATAGGCACTTACTTAGGAATATTCTTATCCATTGCAGAAAGGGCAGGCACGTTTGCAAATAATGTATATAAAAATAGGAAGCTAAGAAAAATAACATCAAGCAAACCATATCTGGCTTAATAATTAGTAAGTTTTTTTTGGTCTTTCATCTCTTTTAGCAACATGCTTATTTTGGTAAGGTTGCATAAATCAAACCCAAATTTTTTCCTGACCAGTATTTCAGCATATTTCATCATAAGCTCTTTAGATGAAAAATTTATAGGCTGGCTTTTTAATGAGTTTCTCGCTGCTTCCCTGACAACCCATACTCCTAAAGCCATATAATATTCATCAGTGATAAACCTTAGTGCAAGGACAGATGATTGCCTTTTTTTCTCTTTCAGATGCTCAAGTATCCCAAGCCTTGCAGCATAATATCCTCCAACAGTATTTGAAGCATAATCTTTCCTTCCATTATAGTTCTCATAGTCAGTAGATGTTTCGACTTTTCCAGGGTCAAATTTTTTTGGGTCTCCAACATAAGTCTCAAAAAGTTCATATGACCAGATTTCAGGGAAAAGAAGGATGAGGTAATAATTGCCAAGATAGCCTCCAAAATGCGCTGAGTAATCATGTTCAGTATAGTTTTTTATCTCGCTGATCAGATTTTTCCCTAATGTATCATCAACAGCAGTTATGCTCCATCTTGTAGGCACAAGTTTCCTGTTATCCTTAATCCCTAGGTTTCCAACTGAGATAAGCTTAGTCAGGAAATGCTCATCATATCCTTTTGAATAAAGATAATTCAATCCTTCATTTGCCTTTAGATCAGTATCTGATACTGTTTTATCGACATGGTTCTCAATTTTAGGGTTTTCTGTGATGCTTGCTTTTTCAAGCTTTGCCATCGGACCATAAGGTGTTATGTCATTATCAAGGTTAATATTAAAATTAGGTTTCCTGTCAAGATGGACTTCAATATCTACAGGCTTTGAAGCCATTGAGATCTCTTTTGTTATTTCCAGGAACTTTTCATCAAATTTTTTCACATCTGCCTTAAACCTGGAATTAATTAAGGAAGAACGCATGTCGACAATTTTTGGTATATCAAATTTCTCATTTGCCCATTGCTTTGGGGAATCAACCTTTTCAGGCAGGTTTTCATTTGAAAGAAAACCGACATTGATATTAGGATAACCTTTCCTTCCTATAAACACATTTGGAGAAGCGCCAAAATAATCCTTTTTTGCCTTTTGGTTGAACTGATTTTGGTTTATTACTGTGTAAACTTTAGGGCAGTTCCTTAAATGTTCCAGGCGTGAGCCTCCGCAGTATGGACAGGAAAAGTTCATATGTATTAGATAAGAGTTTGCTTAATAAAACTATTTCAAAACATGCCTTTGTGGTGCAATACCAATAATTCGAGAATCCTTAATTCTTGCAACTAAGTCTTCTGGCAAATCATCAGGCACTAAAAGATGCACTTCACCTTTTTTTATCCTGGCTAAAAGAGTGTCAGGATTTGCATTTCTTGAAAATACAATATTTATTGAGCCTGGCTCAAATGTCAAAGAGCCATATTCATGTCCTGGGAATAAGGTGTTAGCAGCAGAATAAGGTAATACTTGATATCTCTCAGGTCCTGTAGCATTAACAATGTATGCAGGAGCTTCCTGATACGCTTTTGTGCTCAAATCCAAGCCTGAATAACTAGGAACAACCATTTTATTAGAAGTTTCGTTAACTTTTATTTAAAGCACATGTTAAAAAATTAACAAAAATAGAAAAAGCTAAAAGTTCTCAGTCAATATCGGAGCGACCTGTTTCTTCCTTGAGAGCATCCCAGGGATGAATTCAGACACATGGTCTTTTATCTTGGTCTTGAATGCTTTAGCAATTTTCTCTTCATCTTTAGATACGACAACAAGCCTTGTGCCTTCCTTTATTATATCTGTAAGCATGATGACTAAGGCATGGTACTTAGGCATTGTTTTCAGCTTTTTAATTATCTCAGGAATCTTTTGCTCAATCTCATTCAGGTCAGGCATCTCCAGCTGTCCAACGCCAAATAATCCTGAAGGGAACATGAATTCCTTGAAATCATTCATTATTATCTCTTCAGCTGTCTTTTTTGATACCTGAGCCTTTGCCTTGAACTGTTCTAGACCTAGAGATTTATAATCTATCCCAATCTCTTTTGAAATCTCCTCAACAAACATCTTGTCAGTCTGTGTTGTTGTAGGGCTCTTCAATATGATTGTATCTGAAAGCATAGCAGAAAGCATAGCTCCCCTAATCTCCTTTCCCAGATCAACATTATGCTGCTTTGCCATCATATATATTATTGAATTAGTGGAACCCCATGGCAAAGTCATTATTTCAATCGCATTTGGAGATTCAAACTTAAGCTTATGATGGTCAACTATGCCTAATATGTTCTCAGGAGAGATACCTTTTACTCTTTGCGTCTCTTCATTATGATCAACAAGGTAAACTTTCTTGCCAGCTGCATCTTCAAGAAGCACAGGTGACTTGATATTGAATTTTTTTAGCACAAATTCTGATTCTGAATTAAGTTTTCCAGAGACTGCAGGAACATAATTATCACTTTTCATGACTTTATTCATGAATGCTGCAAAAGAGATTGCTGAAACAACAGTATCTGTATCAGGATTCAGATGTCCAATAACATAGATTTTTTCCATAAATCAACCACCTTAGGGTTTGATTTGAAAACAGGGTTTTAAATTTTTTGGATTAAGAAGATTCATTACTAAAATTTAGGGATAAAGCAACCAAAATGTTGCTGATTCTTTAACGTTGCAATTTAAATATAAGTGCCTGCCACTTCGGGGTTATGGCCGATAAAAACACTTTAGAGACACTTCTTGAAAAAGGAGAAGTAAATGTCTCGTTTGAAAATAAAGAATACTTGGTTAGGATAAAGATTCCCGAAGGGATAAATCTTTCAGACAGGAGGTCTTATTTCGATAAGCAATTTGAATTATCTGTTTCACAGACATGTTCAACAGAATGCAGCCTCAATGCATCATTTACTCCACTGACATATTCACCAACAATATTTTCAGATTATGTTGGACCAAGAATAGATAGCATCAGCTTAAATCATAATTTAGATAATGATGCACAGACCTTATTGATGAATGCAACACTTAGCGTCATAAGGAGGTTGACAGAAGGGTTTGTGTCACCAACAAAGCAATATATGTTTTCAGGTAGGATACAACTTCCGGATTATCTGCAGAATAGCTTTTTTTATGACAGGTTTGGAAAAGTGGAAAAGGAAACGAACTTAAGAACTGAAAAAATCAGTTATTATCTCCATCCAAAAGAGCTTCAAAACGTATCTGGCCTTAATCTCCCTGTAATTTCGCCTAGTTTTTATCATATTGTGTTGTCAGTAAGGACCAACGAATAGCCAAACTTTTACATCTGTTTTGAAAAATGCCATTAATAACAAGAGTCACAAATGAACTGCACGCATTAGGCGTATCCTCTCTTAGGTATGCGAGCCATGCATATGAGCTTTGTATAGAAGAAAAAATAGGCCACCATGTGCTGAAAGTGCATAGGGATGGGATTGAAGTAGGTTACATGGGGTTCCAGCCCTATGTGACAATAGACTCTCCTTTATGCAGCACACTTGAGCCAGGTGGGAGAGCAATAAATACAAATAGGCAAAAAGGCCATGTGCAGCTTGGGCCAATATGGGCAAGGACAGAAAATTTAGATTATAACCTGTTTTGGATGCTAAGCACCTTTGCAGTCTCTTTTTCAAGAAAAGCTATAGGCATGCCAGGAATGAAGCACTCTGTTTTTGAATTTCCTTCATTAAGTAAAGAGGATATGTTTTTGGAAAAATATAGTACAATGGGTTTTAGTTTATACCAGGAAAAAGATTCAGTAAGGGTGTTTTGGGAAAGAGAATACCTGCCATTTTCTGCAAAATACCTTCATTCTGACAATGCATTTGCGCTGATGATGTCAAAAAAGCAGCTTCCAAAATAAGCATGATTCTATTCAATAACCCTGATAATAAGAAAACCTTTTTAAAACATCCAAAACTTTCTAATGCATAATGTCAAGAGAGCAGAAAATCAAGGACCTGGAAGCAGAGATTGCCAAAACGCAGTACAACAAGGCGACACAGCATCACATAGGCCTTGTAAAGGCAAGGATTGCGAAATTAAAGGAAGAGATATCGCAGGTCAAGAAAGGAAAAGGGAAAACCGATGGGTTTGTCTTAAAAAAATCAGGTGATGCCACTGTTGCTTTACTTGGTTTTCCATCAGTTGGTAAATCAACCCTGTTAAATAAGCTGACAAATGCAAATTCAAAAGTTGCAGCATATGAATTCACTACACTTACAGTCATTCCCGGACTTTTGGAATACAAGAATGCAAAGATACAGATATTTGATGTTCCCGGAATTGTAGAAGGAGCTGCTTCAGGGACAGGAAGAGGAAAAGAAGTTCTTTCCGCAATAAAATCAGCAGACATGATAGTCATGCTTCTTGACATAAACAGGCTGGCGCATTATGATGTTATTCTTAGGGAAGTATATGAGACTGGAATCAGGTTGAATAAGAAAAAGCCGGATGTAAGGATAAAAAAAGTCCCAAAAGGAGGCATATCCATAAGCAGCACAGTCCCTCTAGATATTGAAAAAAAGACTTTTGAAGGAGTCTTCAAGGAATTCAAGATCAATAACGCAAATGTCCTTATAAGAACGCCGATTGATACTAATGAACTGATTGACTGCATTGAAGGCAACAAGAAGTATATGCCAGGCCTTTTAGTTATAAACAAGATTGACACAGTTGATGATGATACTTTAGAAGAAGTGAAAAAGCAATTCCCAAATGCTGTCTACATTTCAGCTGACCAGCTGATAAATCTGGAAGAAGTCAAGGATAAGATATATGAAAAGCTTCAGCTGATAAGACTATACCTCAAAGAGCCAGGGAAAGAAGCAGATATGAAAGAACCTATGATAATGATTGAAGAAAACACATTAAAGGACCTCTGCGACAAGCTCCATAAGGATTTTGCAAGAAGGTTTAGGTTTGCAAGGATGTGGGGTAAATCTGTAAGGTATGACGGCCAGAAAATCGTAAGTTTGCAGCATGTGTTAAAAGACAGGGACATTGTGGAACTGCATATAAGATAATCCATCTAGTTCAATTATCTTTTTAAATAATATTTATTTCCCATTGCGATGCCTTCCTCAACATTAACAATTAATGTCGAACTATATAGCGTTAATTTGCTTATTTCAGCAGAGCCTAAAATTGTGAATGATGAACTTGTACGCTTATATTATCCGGAGATTAAAAAAATTCTTGAGACTTCTCCTATCAGAATATGGGTTAATCCTGAAGATCCAAGTGAAATTAGAGTCATAGATGGGTTGCACAGGCTTTTTTCAGTTGCGGAGTATAACGCTAAACATCTTGATGATATTATTGACAACATACCTTGCATAGTGGAAACATATTCAAAAGAAGAATTCTTTGAGAGAAGGAAGCAACAGACAATTGCACATGGCGCAATAGCAGATTACAGGGGAGTTGAGTGGTTAATTCCAGAATATGAAAAAAAAGACTTTGGCATTACAGCTGAACAAAAAGTGCCATTGGAAAAGCTTTTGGCACTATATATTTCTCAAGCTAAAGAGAAAGGGGTAAATTTCCTTTCTCGTTATGGTATTGTGCAACCCCAGTTAGATGCTATGAAAAAGTTTATTGATGATTGGATAAAAGGATTTAATATCCCTGGTTCTTCAGCTTATGATATATACAATGTTTTGGAGCTTTTAGGTGAAAAGAATTTTAAGCTTTTAGGACTGAAAGGTATGACTAGGGATTATGTCAAGACTGCTTTTAGTTCCATGCAAAGTGTTATCGATATGGAAGAAAGAAGAAGTTATGTTACTCATATCTTACAAATAGCACTTCAGAAAGAAAGAGCAAGAGGATGGGTTTTAAACTTCTCAAAGATGGTAGGGGATGCAGATGAAGGTTTTAGAGAAAGGATAATGTCAGCAACCACTTTTGATGCTGTATTTGAAATTTATCAAGAATTTAAGAAATTAAAAAAAACAGATAGTATCGAAGCAAAAATTATACCTGTAGAAAAAAGACATAGGACAGCAAAGCCAGATCATAGTATGCTTATATTAAAACCAGGAGACACGTTATTTGATTATGGAGTAGCATCTAAAGTAAACATACCATATTGCATGGTGCTTTTAAAGGGTGCATATATAACTTTTGAAAAAGAAGGTAACAGGACATTTTATAGAACAGAAGGACCATACCTCTTTCATCCTTCTAAGTTTAAAGATGCTGTTGTATATTCAGTTGATAATGGAAGATGTATAGCTTTTGCAAAAAATATAATAGAGTCTTATGGTGACATTATATTTGATGATTTAAATGCTAATCTACTTATAGCTACTAATTCATTGATGGTAGCTGCTACACAAATCATGAGAGAGCCTGATTATTCAGGAATAGCCAAATTAATTAGAGAGGATTTTAAATATTCAAGAAAGCACAAAAGTCATATATTTGCAACACCTTATGAAATCATTGAACTTGTTTTGGAAAATGGCGCAAAAGCAAAAAATTTTATCGAATCTTTTGGGGATAGTATAGAAAGAAATGATAATGTGTTTATCGTGAAGAATAAAGGAGAATTCATTAAGTTATTAGAAAGTTACATTAAATAATTAGATATTTCCTAAAGAATTTTATACTAGGTTCACTTCCAGATTGTTTATGCAGGTAGCAATAATCACAGGCGCATCCAGGGGCCTTGGAAGGGAAATTGCACTTGAGATGGATAAATATGGTTATAATTTGGTTCTTGCATCGCGTTCTTTAACTGAATTAAACACTTTAAAAAAACAGCTGAAAAATAAATCTCTCGTAGTGAAGACAGATGTATCAAAGGCAGATGACATTGAAAAAATGTTTGAAAAAACAATAAAACATTTTGGCAGGGTTGATGTCGTAATAAACAATGCAGGCATAAATTTCAAGAAGCCTTTTTTTGAATACACAGAAAAAGAATATGACTACCTAATGGATGTTAACACTAAATCTGTGTTTTTATCATGCAGGGAAGCAGGAAAAGCTATGAAGAAAGGGACTATCATGGTAATATCGTCAGTTGCAGGATACCTATCAGCAAAATACTATTCAGTGTACAGCAGCTCAAAACATGCGCTTGAAGGTTTCATAAAAGGTGCGAGAAGGGAATCCAGCTTAGATTATATGATACTTCACCCATACAGGCTTGATACAGATTTTGGGAAAAGTTATCAGCATAAAAGTCCAAAGCATAGGTTAAGCGCAAGATTTTATGCACAATATGTCGTGGCAAAGATAAGGAAAGAAAGACTCAAGTCGCTATATTATTTCCTCCGCAATCACATCATCTGGCTGTTTAAGATAACTGTTCCAAATGCGTGACATTCTTTAATCTCATAGCTGCATTTGATAGACTTAATTTTGAAATCAATGAGTTCTTCATCATAATCTATGGTTGCATCTTTTCCATTAATCTTCACAACTAATTCATTCCAGTTTCTTATCTTTATCTGGCTTGCTTTAAAGAAAGCTTCCTTTAATGCAAAAACAGCTGCCATTTTTTCTCTATCTTTCTGGATTTCAGACTCATGAAACGCTTTCTCAATAAATGTCTCATTTTTCAGCAGTTTTTCAAGCCTTTCCAGTTCAACTAAATCTATTCCAACCTTTACCATTTTCTTACATCTTTCTCATAATCTCTTCAAGCTCAGAGGTTATCTCTGCTGCATTTTTTTCTTCACCAAAATATACAGGCGCTCCGAAAGTTACCTTTACATTTCCTCTTTTCCTTGGGAATTTTGTAGAAGGAGGAAGGATATCATTTAGCCCTTCAAGCTTTACAGCTATAACCGGAAGATGTGATTCTTTTATTATCATCCCTATCCCATTCTTGAATTTCCCAAGTTGTCCATCTTTGCTTCTTGTCCCTTCAGGGCTTAACCCTATTGACCAGCCTCTTGAAAATATTTCTCCGATGAAATCAAAGCTTTGCCTGATGCTGGTATTATTTTCGTTTTCCTTTTGCCTTGAAAGAGGGAACGCAGCAATGCAATAGTAGAATAGTTTTGAAACTAATTTATCCTTTAATGTCTCATTCTTGAAAAAATAATCAGCTGCAGCACCCATTGCAAGCTTTAGCTTTAACCTGAAAGGGAAATGCTTTGCAAGTACAGGAAAATCAAGATGGCTTGAATGGTTTATTATCACAATAAATTGTCCTTTCAGGTTTTTTAGGTTTTCTCTTCCATTGATTTCAACCTTCCTAAAAAAAGGTGAAGACAATAAGTATGCCAGTTCAATGACAAAAAGCCTTAGCGGAACAAATGCAGGCCAAAACATTTTTTTATCCAGCTTCAGCTTTTTTGAATTATCTGTCCCTTTTTTTACCAGTTCTCTTAAATTACTGACAGTAGTCTCATTATTTATCCTAAATTCCTCAATCTCAACCCTCAATTTTTCCTCGATAAAAGTTGAAAGCTCAATCACCTTTAATGAATCAAATCCAAGGTCAGAAAACAATAAATTATCCTCCTTAATAGATCCAGCATTTACATGGCAAAGCTCTGAGATGATATGCAAAAGCTCATCAGAGCTTTCAGTATGTGTAGTCTTCTTCTCAATTTCCTCATAAAGCTTCCTTCTGATGACTTTTAATGTAAGCGTCCTTGGGAAATCCTTCTTCTTCCATACATAGAAATCCTGAACCTTCTGGTGCTCTTCAAGCAGGTTATTTGCATCATCAATCAAACCCTTGATCTTTTCATCGCTTAGCTCATGCTGCAAAAGAAGCACAGCAGTAGTTATTATGTCATGCCCCTTATCTATCCCGATGACACAGCTTTCCTTTATGCCTGGTATTTTGTCAAGTATCTTTTCAATATCTTCAGGATAGACATTAAGCCCATTAGGCTTGAGAATCATGTTCTTCAGCCTTCCCTTGATGAAAAGATGGCCTGAATGATCAAATTCCCCTAAGTCTCCTGTCCTTAGCCATCCATCCAAGAAAAGCTTCTCTGTTGCATCTTCATTAAGATAATAGCCTTTTGTAACATTCTCTCCTTTGGCAAGAATCTCCCTATCCTTGCTTAATATGATTTCAACACCTTCAATAGGCTTTCCGACACTGTTTAGCTTCCTGTCATTTTCCCTAGTCAAAGTGAGGACAGGTGAAGTTTCAGTCATACCATATCCTTTCAGGATCTTGACACCTATATTTTCCCAGAACTTTTCAGTCTCTTCAGGCAAGGTTGCAGCCCCGCATATACCAATCTTCAAGTGGCCTCCAAAGACATTATGGATTTTTTTGAATGCAATCCTCTTAAGGGCTATTGGCATATGGTTTGTAGTTTTCAGGAGCCTTAAAACAAGCTTATATTTTCCGCTGCTTTTTGAATTCTCAATTATCTTATTATGAAAAAGGTTATAGAAGGCAGGGACGGTTGCCAGGACATTTATCTTCTCGTGCTGCATGACTTTTATTATTTCGCTCGGTCTTCGTGATTTCAGATGAACTGTTGAAGCTCCGCATACTAATAGGGCTAAAAAGCCGGCAACCTGCTCAAACACATGGCTCAAAGGAAGCATGGAAAGCAACCTGTAATTTTTCTTCACATTAAGTGATTTAATGACAGAACTAATGTTTGCGTAAATATTCCTGTGGCTAAGCATAACTCCTTTAGGTTCTCCTGTAGTTCCTGATGTATATATTATCTCGAGCAGCTCATCTTCTGATGCTTTCCATAGGTTGCCTCTCTTTTTTCCTTCTAATATTAAATTCAGGTCCTCGACATCAGTTTTTTCGATCTTAGTTACTTTTTTCTTTGAGGAAATAAGCATCCTGCACTTTGTCTCATTCATGAACCTAATAATCAGTTCATCAGAAGAGCCAAAATCTATAGGGATAAGAGTCACGTCATAAAACATGCATCCTAAAAACACATAGAAATACTGAGGGGAGTTATAGGAACAAATTGCAATCTTATCTTTTGGTTTAATATCCTTCTCTTTAAGGAATGTGATGAATCTAAGGGAGTATTCGTGAATCTTTTCATAAGAATACCTTTCATAGCAAAAATCTTTCTTGAAAGTAACTAAATTTCTGGATTTATGCTTAAGAAGGCTATCTTTTACGGCATACTGAAGCCTGGACATCTTAAATAACAATCTATCTGCGTATTTAATTTTTACTACTCATATTATAAAGTGCTTTAGAAACAGTACACCTTATATATTCTTTTTAATTTTTTATTATCATGGAAAAAAAAGTGCTGTTAATTTTCCCTCCTCCTAAAAACAGGACAATGTATATCAACACACTTCCACCTATTGGGCTGCTAGGGATTGCGTCTTTTCTTATCAAGAAGGGTATCAAATGCGAAGTAGTGGATGGGAACGTGATGGCTATGCCAAAAGATTTCAGAGCTTATTCTGATGTGTGCATATCTGTAAATGTATCAAATATTGAAAACACAAAGAATTTGATATCACAGATAAGGAAAAGCAATTTTGAGTCCAACATAATTATTGGTGGACCAATGGATAAGGCAAAAGGGTTGAATCTCTTTAAAATTCTAAGACCTGACTTAGTGGTTATAGGGGAAGGAGAATATGCGCTCTATGAATTTTTGACTGCAGAAGATAGATTATCAATTAAAGGACTCATTTTAGAGGAAAAAGGCAGGCCCTATTTTACAGGTGAGCCAGGAAAGCAACTGGATTTGGATGAACTACCTATTGCAGCATTAGATAAAGTACCTATAAAAAAGTATAATTTAGCAATAAAAAGAGCTCTGCCAGTTTCTTCTATCATTACATCAAGAGGGTGTCCGAATGATTGCATTTTTTGCTATCATGATAAATTATGGAGGCAAAGATCAGCAAAGAATGTTGTAGATGAAATAGAATGGCAAGTCAATTATCTAGGAGTTAGAGAGATTGCAATAATGGATGATAATTTTACGCTTAACAGAGAAAGAGTCATGGAAATATGTGATATGATAATTAAAAGGAAAATAAAAGTGTGGATTCAGCTAAATAATGGGGTTCGTGCAGATAAGATAGATTTCGAGATGCTCAGGAAGCTAAAGCAGGCAGGATTATGGTTTATGGGTATTGCGCCTGAGGTAGGTGGGCAAGAAAGCCTAAAAAAAATAAAAAAAGGTTTCAAACATATGGATATTGAAAATGCTGTTCAATGGTCAAAAAAACTTTCAATATCTACAATGGCTTATTTCACATTAGGTTATCCATGGGAAACCAAAGATGATATAATAGAAACAATAGAATATTCTATTAAGCTGAATCCAGATATGGTGCAGTTCACAAGGGTTACACCAATTGAGGGAACTCCTTTATACGATATGGTTAGTAAGAGTGAAAAATCCGTTATGGATGATAAGAGCTTTTTTACAAATAGCCAAAAATATGAATTAAGAAACATTGATGAAAAAGATATGGAACTGCTTGTCCGAAAAGCTTATCGTGAATTTTACTTCAGGCCAGGGAAGCTGATTTCTCTAGCTACAAAGTTTAAGCTTCTTGATCTTATTGGTTTAGGGATTTATTCTATTAGATTAAAAACAGTATGATTTTTTCGCAATACCTTTAACAATTATGCAACAAAGTCTCATTTTAGACTTTGTGTTTAAAAGATTTCCAAGGCAAACTTTTATACGGCAAGATTTCATCTTGCGTATCAAGATTGCCAAATGGGAATCTTTATAAACCAAACATATTTCCAAAGTCTCTATGAAACATCATGCCGGATTCAGAAGGAAAACAAGGAATAAATTAAGCAAAAACCACAGGCAAAAGGGAAAGATATCCTTAAGAAAGTTTTTCCAGGTATTTAAAGACGGAGAGCATGTTATATTAAAAGCTGAACCAGCTGTTCATATTGGCATGTATTTTCCAAGGTTCCATGGAAAAGACGGAATTGTCATGGGAAAGCAGGGAGAATGCATAAAGGTTCTAATCAAAGACGGAAATAAAGACAAATTGCTTCTTGTTCATCCAGTTCATCTGAAGAGGAACTAAAAAAATGAACCCAAAAATAATCGAAGAGGTTCCAATCAGCCTCTATGACTTAAAGAAAGAACTTACAAAAATCCAGAAAAGGGACACAACACTTTCACTTAGGGCAGCAAAGACAGAAGAATACCTGAACACTTTTGCAACACTTAAGCAAAAGGACGCTGAAAGCCTGGAAGAAGAGTTAAAGAAACTGGAGATACCAAGATTTAAAGATCAGCATGTAAAAAAAGTTGTTGACACTTTGCCTGAGAGTGTTGAAGAGCTAAAAGTGATTCTTCAGGGTTATGCATTGACACTGACAAAGGAAAATATGCAGAAAGTTGTTGATGCAGTAACAAAGCATATTAACCAGAAGTAAGCATTAAAGCATCAGCATGATGCAGGTGCCAGTTGATTTAGAAAGAGTAACCTTTATATATTTCTCATAGATATTAGGTTTGATTATGATGCAAAAAGAAGAGACTGCAATAGTATTGGATTTTTTGCAGCATGGGTACGCGTTTGATAACACCCCAAGCTACAAGAAGACTTCAATAGTGCAGGCACTGGGAAAAGAGCATTTGACTTTATTAGAAGCAGTTCCAAAGAAAGACATAGTATTTACGATGCATGAGGAAGTTTACATAGGAGAAGGGAAAAGGGATAAGATACACCATGTAAATGGAAAGCTTGATCCAAATAAACTGACTGCAACAGCAAAAGGGGAGCTTGAGATAGTTGTAAAGAATATTGTCATAAAGAATGAGCAGAGATTTGTAGATTTTTTCAACAAGGCCCAACCTTTGACAACAAGGATGCATGTCCTTGAGCTTCTTCCAGGCTTAGGAAAAAAGCACATGTGGGAAATAATTGAAGAAAGAAAAGAGCCGTTCAAGAGCTATGAAGACATAAAATCCAGGGTTAAATTGATGCCTGACCCAGTCAAGATGCTTGTCAAAAGGATTATTTCAGAAACTTTGGGATTGGAGAAATATAGTTTGTTTGTAGGGAGATAGTTATTTTTTTTTATTAGTTTTTATCCCTAGATAAGGTAAATTATATTACAGAACCACTAAAATTAATAGTATCAAAAGGTTATAATCCAATAATGAAACTTCAAACTGCTTAATTTTATTATTTTTTTATTCTATCACTAAAGTACTGTTATAGAAATACCACTTATTCGCATATCCTAACATCTCAACAGCATCAATCTCATTCCAGTCAGGAATATCTGTATTTAGTGTCAATCTGATTGTATCTGTCTTGAAGGGGGTCATATTCAAAGTCAGATTGCCTTGCTTTACAGAAAAGCTTTTCTCAAAAAACCCAGGGCAGTCCTTATGCCTTCTGTCATCTTCTCCTTCCCATAAAACAACATAATCGTTTCCATCCTTAAGTTCTATCTTTGCCACAGAACCAGGTGCCAGGCTTTCTTTTACTCTCACTTTTGTAACATGAAGCTCATCATAATACTTAAGCTCTATCCATTGCATCCCCTCATCAGCGTCTTCAGTTGCCCATGCTCTCAAATCATCCATGCATTTTAGGACATCAGGTTCTCCTGTTGCAGCTGTAGGGCTCTGGTCATCCCTGTTAGCCCCATAAATCCCTGCAGTTGAGCTGCTTGCTTCAGCAGAATCTGCCCATTGGCTTTTAAGCTCTGGCAAGACAATTTCAGCTTTCTTTGGAAGCAGGCTGCATGACGATAAAGCAAGAACCAAGACTAAAAGAACTGCAAGTTTTCTGTACATGCAATTCTCATTTATTTTTTTCTATATAAATATTGCTGTATTATTTTCTGATGTAAAATAGTTCAATATTTTATCAACAATTTATTTTCCTCTAAAAAACCAGTAAAATATAAAAATAAATCATGCAAAAACTATAAAAACCTTTCACCGATAGCTTTAAAAACCTTCTCCCACTTCATTTTATAAAGTTTTCCAAGTGGGGTGTTATAATTGGATAGAGAATATGTTAAAAAGTGCCCGGAATGTGGGGGCGTAAATTTATTCTATAATAAAGATAAAGGAGAAGTCATCTGTAAGGACTGCGGTCTTGTTGTCGAGGAAAAAATGGTCGACTTCGGCCAGGAATGGAGAGAATTCGATAGTGAACAAAGTGACGCAAGAAGAAGGACTGGAGCACCTATAACTTATACTCAGTATGACCAGGGTTTAGGAACTGAAGTAGGAAGGAAGGCTGATTTGTATTCTTTAGCAAATAAAACAAAAAACAAATTCTTCAGGTTAAGGAAATGGCAGTATAGGATTTCAACAGCAATCGAAAGGAACCTTAAATTAGCCTTAGCAGAATTAAAGAGGGTCTCATCTTACCTAAAGCTTCCAAAATCAGTTGAAGAGGAAGCAGCAAGGATTTATACTATGGCAGTCCAGCGAGGCTTAGTTAGGGGAAGATCAATGGAATCTGTTGTTGCAGGAGCATTATATGCTGCTTGCAGACGTCATGAAGTGCCAAGGACTTTGGATGAGCTTTCAGAAGCATCAGGAATTGAGAAAAAAGAAGTTGGAAGGACATATAGGTTCATCACAAGGGAGCTTCAGATAACAATCTTGCCAAGCAACCCGATTGATTACATACCAAGGTTCTCAAGTTCCTTGAAATTAAACCCAAAGACACAGAGTAAGGCTGTAGAGATAATAGAGATGGCCCAGAAGCAGGAATTGACTTCAGGAAGAGGTCCTACAGGCATTGCAGCAGCAGGGCTTTATGTCGCTGCTCTCATCAATGGAGAAAAAAGAACACAAAGGGAAGTCGCTGATGTAGCAGGAGTTACTGAAGTAACAATCAGGAACAGGTATAAGGAACTATTAGACAAGCTTCAATTGGAAGAAGAGATGAAGAAGCTGAAGAAGAAGTTGAAAGAATAATTTATTTTTATTTTATTTCTAGTATATCACATTACTTGCTACAATTAAGGCCAACCCAGGTCCTAAAAAGTCAGCTCCCCACTGTAAAAAATCACTTAAAGAAGTCTTATTATGTGTTATATCATGTATAATTTCATAAATCCCATTAAAACACATAGCTGCAGCGCCAAAAATATAAGGAGACATCGCTCTTAGATTTTCATTTAAATTGAAAACAGGTCCATTATATCTTGGATTTCCAAAAGCCAGTGTTACACCATAGGATATAAGGAAATGAGCTACAGCAGGTGCATATTGTGAATAACCCGGAAATATTTTGCATAAGTAATTATTTAACCCAGTGCTTCTTGTTATTCCATCTTCTTCTGGAGCACCTATTCCGCGAAGAGCAAAACCTAGTGAAGTAAAAAAAATTCCCTGATAAAACAGGCTTTGATAATAAAAATCACTTAATGCTGCCAAATCCATCTAAGGCATGCAAATCTGCTTATATAAAAAGGTATATTCAGAACCTATGCAGGAATTTCTTAAAATCCTTCACTTTCTTCTCTTCAAACTCTATCCCTTCTTTCTTCAGCATCTCAATCTTCCTTAGGACATCTTTTCCGGTTGTCTTCCCATTAAACCCGCCGATGCTCCCATCGCTTTTTACGACCCTATGGCAAGGTACTTCAGGTGCATAAGGGTTTTCTTTCATGTATGTACCTACAACTCTATATGCTCTTGTGCCGGCAGCCTGTGCCAATTCCTTATATGTAGTCACCTTTCCCTTAGGTACCTGCTTTAGCAGCTTATAGATCTTTTCTCTCATTTTTTTAATAAATTGAATATTGGTTTTAAATCCTTTTCTTTTTTATATTCCTTTGAAAGCATTATTGTTTCAGCTCTTTTAATATTTATTTCTTTTGACTTCAGTGTTTCGTTTATCTCGCTTCTCACCAAAAATTCAAGGAACTGCGAGACATTCTTTGAATCATCAGTATACCTGCATCTTTCAAAATCTATCATCACAGGATTATTCTTTTCAATCAATATATGCTTATATGGCCTAATCATCTCAAACTTATTTATGCCAAGCTTATCCATTGTGTTAAGCTGCAAGAAAATCTTATTTAGAACCGCTATTATATCTTTCTTTTTTGACTTTTTTAAAAATTCATCAATGAAAATCCCATTGACAAATTCATACATCAGAAAATCGTTTGACATGATAAGCCTAGGTCCGATGTCATGTTTGTTTAATATTTTCAGAAACATTGCTTCCCTTTCAATATTCCCTAATGCCTTGCTGTCATCCCTTTTTGATTTTACTGCAACATCTTTTCCTTTATACATGGCCTTTATGATTATTCCTCTCTTTCCCCTTGAAAATAGCTTCGCGTCAGTAACATTCAGCATATCAATCTTTTTTAGGAAATCGCTTTTTACTATCTCATATAAAATCATGTCTTCAAAAAAAACATGCTTCTTTTCCAGGACTTTTATTTCAAGGAGGTTTCTTTTTGCATATTCCAGAATCAATTCCTGTTTTGCAAAAGACGAGCTGATAAGAAGCATCTTCCCATCAGCATTCAAGAAACATGAAGCCTTATCCAGGAACTTTTCAGTTATCTCAAGGCCATTTTTTCCAGAAACAAGCGCGACATCCTTTTCTATTTCTCCATCCTGTTCTTCAGGAAGGTATGGCGGGTTAAATAATATAAGGTCAAACTTTCCTTTCACTTTGGAAAACAGGTCTGATTCGATGAACTTGATATTCTTTATCCCTTCGGCATTTTTTCTTGCGTATTTTATGGCATGTGGGTTTATGTCAACTGCAGTAACATTTTTTGCATATTTTGACGCAGTGATTGCCTGTATTCCTGAGCCTGTGCCTAGATCTAGTACAGAATCAACTTTTGAATAGGATTCAACATATTTTTGGAGCAGGTAAGAATCATCTGAAGGCTGGTAGACTTGCATGCATAGTTGTCAAATTACTAATATTAAAAAGATTCCTATATCTTTAAATAAAAATTAATTTTTTCTCCTTATATGCTAAATAATCAACTATTTCCACCAGGGATCTATGCAGCACTTACTACACCTTTTAAGGAAGATGGAATGACTGTGGATTATGAGGCAATCCCAGATTTAGTTACAGCATTGCAGGAGCAGGGTGTGGCAGGATTTTATGTTTGCGGGACAACAGGACAATGGAAGCACCTGACTAAAGAAGATAGGAAAAAAATATTTGAGATAGTTAATGAAACTGTTGAAAAATCAGGTAAAGGCACGGCATTAATTGCGCATGTAGGTTCACATTCACTCGAAGATACAATTGAACTGGGAATCCATGCAAAAGAGCATGGTGCATTGGCAGTCTCAGCTATAACTCCTGCAAAAAAAGACATAACTCAGGAAGAAATAATAAATTATTACAAGGAGCTGGCAGGGAAAATCAATCATCCTTTCATCATGTATATGTTTCCAAACCTTACTGGTGTTGAGCTTGATTATGAAACAATTTCAAGGTTGGCAGAAGTTAATAATGTAGTAGGAATTAAATTTACTGATGAAAGGTTCTATTTGCTTGAAAGAATAGGAAAACTTGAAGAATTTACAAGATTTATGGGTAAAGATGAATCATTTGCAAGCAGCTTACCTACTGGAGTTAGGCACGCAATAGGAAGCACATATAATTTCATGGCACCCTTATATTCCCAAATTTTAAGCTCATATTTATCAGGGCAAAACGAAATTGTTGAATTACTTCAGGGAAAAGCCAATGATGTTATTGATGCTTTGAAGGAATTAAGGGTTATTACTGGAAATAATGATGCTCTTCTTACAGGGGTAAGATATTCAATGACTTATCTATATGGTGTAACTTCAGGTATTCATATGTCTGAAGCTAGGTTAACAGAAGAAAATACAGTTAACCTAAGAAAATCTCTTGATGCAATAAAACCCTATATGCAGAATTGATGCTTTCTAAACATTTTAATACCTTTTTGCTTTTTTATCTTAAACTTAGGAATAGGAAATGCTTAAGAAAAAAAACCTGATAGTTAAAGAGCTATTTTTCTTGTCTATACTTATATTCTCTTTTCTTTCTTATAACCTATATTGGATAATGAACCATTCAGATACTTTTTCTTCTGAAGATATGATTGCGATAGGTCACGGCCTTAAGATGTATATGGATGGATATATTGCAAGACCGATAGATGCATATTTTTACATGACCCAGCCGGTTTTTCCGCTTGCTTTAGCTGCTGGCATGGCAGTCATGCCTTCTCCATATCTGCCATTCATAATAGAGAATCTCTTTATTGTCCTGCTTGCAGTCTCATCTTATCTTATAGTCAAGCACATAAATCCAAGATCTTCTGGAGTTCTGGCTGTTGCAATGATACTATTCTCCCCAGGGATAATCCAGTATTCACGGATAATATTTGGGACAATTCCATGCGTAGCATTCTTCATGGCCGGCTTTTACTGCTTTTTGAGATCAAAAGCCTTCAAAGAACCCTATTGGTCGATGCTTTGGTCACTATTCATGATTCTTTCCTTGCTCACAAGATACATAATGCTGCCCTATGTTCTATCCTTGATATTCATAGGCGCGCTTTCCATTGCAGCAAGATTTTTTTCCCTAAAAAGGAAAAATACAAGTCAGCAATTCCTTAGGAAAAATGTAATATACTTTGCATTATCTGTAATGATAATCTCTGTTTTTACAATTCCCCATTATCTTAATGAGAAGAACATAAAAAGTTCCATGCGTGAATTTTCAATAATAGAAGAAAGCTCAGACATAAGCGCATCTGGAAGGCTGTTATGTGAAACCTTAAATTATCCATATCTTTTAATTAACAGCCAGGTAGGCATCCTGTTTTTCATGCTGTTCATCATTTCAGCATTCTATATAATCAGGGGATTCATACATAAAAAAGGCAATCTGGCAGAGCTTCAGGTTCTCTTATTAATATTCATGGTCTTATTTTTTTACTCATACCTAGCTCCGCTTAAGAATAATGTAGTTACTGGGCCATTGGTGCCTTTTGTACTGATATTAGTGTATGGCTTTTTATCGAGGCTTAAAAAAAATTGGAAATCTCTTGCAGGTCTTATCGTAATCATTTTATTGCTTTTGCAGGTGCTGCCTCTTCCGGCAATAGAGCTTTTTAATCCTGCAAAGTTATTTGGCCATCCTGATTTCAACAGCCTTTGCAGCAAGGATCTTGCCATATATACTTTTGTCTACCCAGTTGAACCTATTGTAAAAACACCTCACATCACTGTTGACAATCAGGCGCTGGCATATGGTTCCCCTTCAAGGTATGAAGAAAAGCTAGTAAACCTGGTGTATATTAATCACAGTAAAAAAAGAATATTATTATTGGATCTGACAACAGAGCTTGACACTTCTTTAAGCTATTATTGGTGGCTGAAGAACAGGTCTTCTGCACTAATTTATTATTCATGCCTAGACTTGAAAAGATGGGGAAAGCCAAAAGAAGGATTTGACATGTTTATAACAAGTGAGGATGATTTCAATGAGACTTTTTTTAATCACAGAAGAATTTACTGGCATAAGGACGAAATAGATTTTTGCAAAAAGCAGCTATCAGACTATTCCACAGGTCATGATAAGATAGCATCACTAGGTAGGTTCAGCATCTATTCAGCTGATAGAATTTAACAATAATTTTTTAGTTTTATCAAACCTTATTCCTTTAAAAGAATAGCTTAATAAGTTTTGAAAATTAATGTATACTCATGAAGCTTAAGTTCAGGCGTTTTCTCTTAATTGTTTATATTATTTTATTTGCATGCCTTTTTTATTTAATCCTTATCTCATTAAATCCTGATTCCTTAGTGCCAGGATGTGAAAACTGCAATGTTCTATTGATAACAATGGATTCCCTGAGGGCTGACCATGTCGGAAGCTACGGCTATAGTCGGAATACAACACCAAACATTGATGCCCTGGCAAAGAAAGGGACTATATTCCTTAATGCAGTCTCTGCAGCTCCTTCAACCAGCCTTTCACTACCTGCAATAATGTCCTCAAAATTACCAGTCCAGTCATATGTCATGTTTCAGACAGAATCTATTTACATGAGCATGTTCCTTTTGAACGAGTCTTACATCACATTGGCAGACATGCTTAAAGATGAAGGATACATCACAGGCACATTTTTTTCATCGCCTTTTGTAAAATTGACAGGTTCAGACAAGGGTTTTGTTGAGTCTGTAAATGTTTATAACCCGGATTTAACTTTATCAGACAGGGCTATAAAGATGGAGGCAGAAAAATTCATAGGCAGTGCTGATGAGAAGTTTTTTGCCTGGATACATTTCCAGTCCCCTCATTCCCCATATTTGCCACCGCATCCATATAATCAAAGCTTTTACAAAGACACTTATTACGGCAGCTACGGGACAGTGAATTTAAGCAGGCCAATCGACCTTGATTACTATGTATCCCAATATGATGGAGAGATAAGGTTTATAGATGAGGAGATAGGCTTATTGATAAGGTATCTGGAAGAAAAGAACCTGGCATCAGATACATTGATCATAATAAGTTCAGATCACGGTGAATCATTCGGAGAACACTATCTTTACATGGACCATGGTGAATTATATGACACTAATGTCAAGGTTCCTCTTATAATAATAAATCCAAAGTCCAAAAGAAAGAATCAAACTATTATGGCACAGGTCAGCACTCTAGACATCTATCCTACAGTGCTTGATATCTTAAAAATAAAACCTGAAGAAACATTGGATGGAAAAAGCCTGAATATTCCAAAACAAGATTCCAGGCAAGACAGCCTGGCATTTTCAATACAGCCGCGCCCAGCTTATGACCTAAAAAATTTTAAGAAAGATTTCTTATGGGCCAGGCAAGGATTTCTTGTAAGGACAAACAGCTGGAAATATATCCGCACCCAGTACGGCGTTCCTGAGCTTTATTACCTGGATGCTGACCCTGATGAAAAAATAAATCTTATTGGCAATTATAGCCATTTAAGGAAATCCATTGGAAAAGCCCAAAGAGAACTGATAGATTCAGACTTAAAAAACCTCAAGGATAAAACTTAATTTATGTAGCCAAGTGACTTCAGCTGCTTTGCAGCATTATCAGTCTCATTATAGCTATAGACAGCTGGTTCTTTCCCATATAATCCATCCAAGCCTGATTTAATCTTATTCTCATGGATCTTCTCATTAAATACAAATAAAAAAAATATGACAGCAATAAAAACCAAAATCATGATCAAATATCTTTTAGTCTTCCTGTTCATTGTGCATTCTTATCAGATTTCAAATATCTTTCCATGCCTTCCTACATTGAGTATCTTGGATTTCCCAATCTTTTCCTCAAGCCCTTCTGCCTCGTGGACATGGCTGCAAAGAACGATATCAGGTTTGAATGCATCGATTGCTTTCTTTAAACCAGTGCTTCCGGGAAAGAATTCAGTAAGCTTTTCCATCTTTGTTTCTGATGGGTGGACATGGCTCACCAAAAGTTTCTTCTTCAGCCCTTTTATCCTGTCATGGCCCTGCTTCAATAGATCATATATCTCTCTTTCAGTAAGTTTTGACTTTGGCCCTATGTTTGCTCCACCGCAACCAAATATCCCTAATTCATCATATTTCACAGAATAGCCATGTATATTTTTTATGCCATAAAGTTCAGCAAGAAAATCAGCAGTCGCAACAGTCTCATGGTTTCCAGGGATTATCAATACCTTTTTCTTAGCTTTTACAAAAGGTCCAATAATATTATCTGTGCTCTGCTCATGATATGTAAGATCTCCACAAAGGATGACTAAATCAACATTTTCTTTTTCTGCTTTTTCACTTAGCCTTTTTGCAAGGCCCATGTCCCCGTGTATGTCTCCTGCTGCGAGTATTTTCATCTTTCAGTCATCTCAGGCTCTTCTTTTGTGAAGTTAAGGATTGTTGAAGGCCTTCCTTCCTTAGGCCCATCATATATTATGAAATCAACCTTATTTACAATGTCATGGTCAATATCTTCAAATGAAGTCATGTAAGGCTGGCCGGATTTATTTACAGAAGTTGTGACAAAAGGTATGTCCATCTCAGCGATAAGTGTCGAGAACCAGTTATCAGGAAGTCTCACTCCCAGATTCTCAAGTCCAGGGTTTACTTCCTCGCAGACAACCTTTCCTTTTGTCCTGCATATGAATGTAAAAGGACCAGGAAGCTTATCCAAAAACCTTTCATCGACTTCGCATTTCTCAGAGATCCATTCCCTGTATGGGGCGATGACTGAAAAAGGTGAATCTGGTCTGTTTTTGATTTCCCTTATTTTTTTAACGGATTCAGATAAAAGTGCATTGCAGCCTATCCCATAAATTGTATCAGTTGGATATATGGCAATCTTGCCGTTTCTTAATTCATTTAATACCCTGTCTTTCCATTTTAACAATTCTTTTGCATAGAGGATTTCTACCATGAATCATAAAAATGAATCAGCTTTTATAAATTCTATGAAAAGGGGGTGCTCTAGGGCAGTTTTTTATGCTGCCCTAAATGCATGGACTCAAACTGTTTCCAAACTGACTTTTCTTATCTGTTCAAAGAACAGTTCTTCAATGAAATTGTGTTCATTACTCATTTTTATCACCTGGATTATACTTGGCAGGTGGTGTTTAAATACCTCACAGCGATATGTCCAGTGTGTCCACTGTGTTTTTTAAATACTACTAATAAGTAGTAAAATTTATAAAGGGAAACAGCATTTTATTGGTTTATGAGTATACCTTTAGAGTTTATAGTGTATGGAACAAGTGTTGCTGTTGGTATAGGAAGTGCAGCAATCATTCATTGGCATAGGGGATACTATGAAAAGGTTGAGGGTGTTTCAATAGCAGATGGAGAGGGATTTTCGTCAAGATTACGTAAAAAGCTACCTGAGGGTATGAAAAAATTATATTCTGAGATAAGTTCAGGGCTTGAGCACTTCTTTTTTGGGTTAGGCATTACTGCAGGGTATGCAGGTGTTGCAGGGTTAGTGGCATCAACTGCAAACTATCTATTCAATGGTCCTGGAATTGACATGATGGTACCTTATTACATAGGAGGCATTGTTGCGCCTCTTGTAGGGCTGATTGAGCCAATAAGTGATTTTTTTAGATATGGCAGGAAAGCAGCAAAAGGAGACGCTATCCAGTTCATTGGTGACACTTTAGGAAGCACGATTGGGCTGGTTTTGGGATATATTGCAACAAATGCCATTCAATAGAAATCTTTTTAATATTAGTGCGAATTCAGTTTAGTAACAAGGGCCCGTGGTCTAGTGGCTATGATGTCCCCCTGACTTAAGGATATTAATCCTTTCAGTACGGGGAAGATCCCCAGTTCGAATCTGGGCGGGCCCACTCTTATTATTCTTCAAGATGTCAAAAAATAGTATGCATTTTAAGTTTATTTTTTTAACATCTCACTAAGTGTCTCATTAAGATTGTCTGCAATAAGTCTATTGCCTTTTTTGTTAGGATGTATGTTATCCTGAAGTTCCGGTATTTGTAAATTATTAATATCGTTCTCGTTATAGATTGGCAGAAAATCTATATAGCTAAAATTGTTGTTTTCTAAAAAACCAATTATCTCCTGGTGGATGCTCAGGAATTTATAATCTTCAGATTTTGTTATCTCAGGCAGAATTGCTACAAGCAAAGATAAATTGTTCGCTTCACATATGTTCTTTAGTTCAAGAAAATTATTATACCCTGGTTCCCTGAACTGAAGAAAATGATATAATCCTTGATTTTCAGAATAGTCATTAAAGACTGTTTTTTCTACAAGTATTCTATAAATTCTTCTATATATTCTAGAATGCCTAAATAAGAACCAGCTGAAAGAATTATCAAGGAGGATATTTCCTTGAAAATAATTGACAATCATATAAGTAGTATTAGTCTGGTAAATAATTGGTGTGTTTATAAAATCATTAATAAAGAAACCTATTATAACAACATCGGGTTTTAAAATTATACCTTTTCTTTTTAGTGTTTCTGTATATTGGAAGATATTATAACCCGTAACACCTAAATTTATTACTTCATATTTGTTTTTAGTAACTTCATTTTCCAGTAGATAGCTAAATGTCTCGTTAGGCTCTAAAAAAGCACCCTCTGTAATTGAATCACCTAAAACAATAATCCTTGTTTTATTATTAGATCTAGAGATATTATACTCTTTTGTTTTTGTAAAAATCATATTCTTTGAAAAATAAATCTTACTGGATTCCCATCCTAACTTTTCATCATTTGAAATTTTATACTCTCCTTTATTCAACCAATTTGCCATTTCATATACAGGTAATTTTTCCTCTTCAATCATGCTAATAATTGATTCTCCAAGAATAAAACTAAAAAAAATGGAAAAGAAACATACTAGGAGGTTCAATAAAAAAGTTTTATTTTTTTTGCGCATCTACTATGTCAGATTAATTAAGTTTAAATAAACTACTGAAAGTGTGTTCTCTGAAATACATGAGAATCTGGGCGGGCCCACTCACTTCTTATTATCTCTCACCCGTATATACTTTTATAAATAACAGGTTTCTACTTCCTCTAAAATTCAGGTTTAGGTGATGATAATGGATGTAATAGAATATGCTACTCTGGATAAATTCCTGGCTATGATTACTATTGATAAGCCAAATGAAATATTCAAAGGCGATTTTCTGGAGAATGAGTTTGCGACAATAATTAAGCCTGCGGGAATAACAGGTGTATCTGAATATTGCTATGACCATGAGTTCAGCTATCTTTCAGGCGGGACAATACATAAGTTCACTATGAAAGTCACAAACAGCCCAGGCAGGTTTACTTATGCTATGGCTGAGTCAGCAATGAAAGAACTGGACGCAAGGCTGGCAGGGCATGTGGAAAAGCTGCCAGATAGCAAGGTATATGATGGAAGGTTCCTCCAGTTCAAGGGCACAGACAGGTACATCCTGGAATTTACTGGTAAAAATGGAGTCAGGGATTGGAAACGCCATGTACCTGAGATAGGCGGGAGATTCTTTTCATATGACAATCATGAGCAGCAGAAAACAACCTTGATCTTCAAAAGCGACGGATTGGTCCCAAAGAGCCTTTATTACATGTGCAGTGCACCTATAGTTTCAGGCCAGACACTGGCAAGAAAATATCAGGCTGCTGACCTAAAGACTATAAAAGAGTTATCACCTCTATTAAGCTTTCTATAAATCAGCTTTATTTTTGCTTATTGTTTATATATTCCAGCTGCCTGATTTTCCTTATTACTAAAGAATAGATAACTTTAAAAATCGAATTATATTTAAAAAATTGATATTGGAGGGTGTTTGCCATGAAGAAATTCCTAAATTCACTAAAGGACAAAGTAAAAAGCTGGGGATTTGATGATGAAGAGGAGCAGGAGTTTGAGGACGAGTACCTTGAGCTCAATACAAATGAGAAGAAAGGCGCAGCCAAGAAAGTTGTGATAAGGCCTATAGTTTTGAATGATTTTGCAGACCTTAAGATAATCCTTGATGTGATGAGGGAAGGGACAACAATCTGCCTTGTAAACATAAAGCCGCTTAGAGAAAAAGACTTAATTGAGCTTAAGAGGGCAATAAACAAGCTGAAGAAGACAACTGAAGCCATTGGAGGAGACATCGCAGGATTTGGCGATGATACCTTGGTTATTACACCAGCATTTGCTGAAATCTTCAGGGGCAAGGAAGCTCCAAAAGGAGAAGGCAAAGGCGAGGAAGAAGACCTTTAATTTTTCTTTATATCTTTTTATCAATTCTAAACAAACTAAATCTCTGTTCTATTATTCCAGCCTCTCATTGCGACTTAATAAAAAATTAATCAGAACATAGTCATAACAAAAATAGCAATCGTCATTAAGACAACAGAATGCTTAAGGCCTGAAGTTATATCTCCTTCTGCCATCTTCCCGATTATGACACCTGCAAAGAATCCTTGGATAACTGAAAGCATAAGAAATATCCCGTTTATGCTGGTCATCCACGTTGTAAGGGAGATGACAAAATTGGTTATAGAATCAAACCTGATTTCAGCGCTCATGACAACAGAAGGCCCGTTGTTTGAAGGCGTCGCTCCCAGTGTTCCTCCGCTAAGGCTTGAGAACATGCCTCCCTGCCCAGTTCCTACAAGGTATGGGACAAGCATCTTCTGAACTACTACCATGACACCTATGAATATGAAAAAGATGATGTAAGACTGCACTATCTGGGCATGGATGCTTGCCCTTCTTTGCTCTTTTATCTTCTTAATCTCGATAAGGGAGGAAGTTATTGATTCCAGGACATCTTCCATGTTCCCTCCTGACTGTTCAGCCTCAATAACTGTTGCAATGCTCCTTCTTATGACATCATTCCTTGTATTATTGCTGAAGAACAAAAGGGATTTATGCACAGGTATTGCCCATTCGACCTGATGCCCTAGCTTCACAACGTATGGGGAAAGGGCGCCATAATCTATCTTGGAGATATGTATTATTGCCCTAGATACAGGCATGCCGCTTTTTATTGCCCCTGTTAAGTTCCTTACAAAATCCAAAAACCTTGTCTCAATCTCTTTTTGCCTCTGGTTCTCTGCAAAAAAATCAATGAGCGGCATTATCCAAGACAATGTGACTGCCAGGACAATAAGGGGGACAAAAAAGTTAGTTTTCATGAATATTGCAACATCTATAAAAAAGACCATTGCCCCAAGCGCAATCCCGATAAGGTAATTATTCTTGAATTTCATCTTTGCTCAAACCTCAGGCTGGTTAAATTCCAAAAATACCAAAAACAGTATATTTAATGCAGGTATTACTATATAAGTTCCTATTGTTATTATTGTATTCACATCCATCCCGCCAATCTTCCCACCTATGACTGAAACCAAGGATAAGGCAGTCACGAAAAATAAAGGTGCTGCAATTAAAACTCCTGTATATATGTCTGAATAAGTGCTCAAGGATTCAACATATTTCTGCCTTTCAAGCCTGTAGTTCAGGAGCGCTTCAGCGGATTTTTGCGACAAGTACTGCTTCAGATCTCCCCCAGTTTCAATTGTCGAGACAAAACCATCCAAAAATTCCTTGAACATCTCGCTTGGAGTGATAAGGGCTACAGCTTTCATGGCTGTCAGGATATCATACCCGAAAAATTCGATATAATTGGAAACCTTTTCTATCTCAATAGAGATCTCCCCATATTCCCTGGAATTTGAGATAAGCTTGAACATTGTAGCAGGGCTTACTCCTGCAGCAATTACTGAGGACATATGGTCAATCGCAAACGGAAGGTTGGTATTTATTGATCTTTTCCTTGTTTTTGCCTGCATGTTCGGGAAATAGATACTCATCCAGAATATTGCAGCAGAAATCCCGACAGATGCAAGGATAGTCTTAAGCATTACAAATGCAAAATTCCCGCCCTGGACTGAAAAAAATATCACAGAGATTGGGAATGTTATCAAAAGAGTTATTATCGCAAGGAAAAAAGTGATATTGATATAGGTGCTTGCCAGGACTTTAAGGTTTGCAAACCTTACGCTCTTATAGACCTGCCTGAAGAATTCAGGATATTTTTCTATGAAATAGATGCTGATCTTCCTTACAGTAATATTAGCAAGATAGCCAATGGAGCTTGCCTTATAGATTTCAGGCTTCTTTTTTGAAATCAGGTTCTTTAGCTCTTTTATCTGCTTTTCCAGAAGATATGGGTCCAGCACGTCTTCCTTCCCTACCTTTGCATCAACGCTCCTGTTCTCATACGAAAGGATAGAAGGGAGCACTTTTGTCTTTCCTAAATATTCCTTTTTCTTCTCTTTTCCCTTGAAGATGTATTCAAAGAATTCTTTGGAGAAAATCCCTCCGAATGTCACATTATCATCGTTATCCCATGGCTTATCTTTTGCCTTAACTGAGAATACTGCCCTTTCAAGGAAGCTTAACTTTACTGGCTTAGGGGCCTGCGGAAGGCTTTTTAGCCTAGGTATCTCAATTTCAATCTGTTTTTCAATCCTCTCAATCTTCTTCTCTATCGGCTCTTCCTTCTTCTGTGTCTTTATGCTTGCTTTCTCCTGCCTATCAAAGCTTAAGTCCAGCTCTCCAATATCAGGAAGGGCAGTTTTCTCTGCCTTTTTCTCTTCTGACCTGCCTGTTTTTTTCGCAGCTTCCTTTCTCTCATGCTTTTTTCTTGCAACTTTTTTCTCAATGCTTTTATGCTCATTCTCTATCTCAAAGTCAATCTCCTCAATCTCGATCTCATTTATCTTCGGGAGGACTGTCTCTTTTTTTGGGTTCTTTGAAAGCCTTAAAACAGCTTTCTCTGAATTTATCTCTTTTAGTATCTTTGAGTTTATCTCAAGGATCTTGTTTTTCAGTACAGTCCTGTAATTCTCATATGAACTGATGACCTCTTCCTTTGTCCTTCCTGCAAGGATTTTCTTAAGGATGTCCGAATATTCCCTGTATTCTAATAATCCTCTCTGGTACCTGCTTTCGATCTCCTTTATCTCAGATATAACTTCATGTATGTTAGAATCAGCTTTCGCGATTTCAGAGAGGATATAACGTATCTCCAAAACAAGTTTTTTTATCATGTTAGCTCTTTTTTTATCAAATAGGTCAGGAGCGCAATTTCTTTTTTTATAAGTTCAAGCTTGAGCGAAGCGACATCTAAGCTCTCTTTACTTTCATATTCCCTGTTTTTTATTTCATCGAATATCTCGCTTAATACTTCCAGCCTGTCCAGGTTCTCTTCTATCTTTTTCATATTATCTTATACTCTCTTAGTACTTTATTCCTGTCAAGGTAGTATTCTTTCACTACATCATTCACCCTTTTGAAATCTGTCTCCTTCCTGTTTGACATGGCAGTGAGAAGCATGGCCCTAAGCTCGATCTCTTTTGCAAGGTCCTTAACATTCTTTCCAGTTCTCTTGCTTATCTTAGCAAGCAGGGATAAAGTCTTCTTCTGCTGAATCTTATCTGTTGCAGGATCCCATTCAAAAGGTATGTTAAAATTAAGCCCGGTGTTCGTGACTTCCTGGATTTCTACCAGTTCCTTCATCCTCCTGATGTTCTTATCCATTTCTTTCTTGTGTGTCATGACGCATACGATGTCAAGAGATTCAATCAATGCAGGTGAAAGGCTTATAGGAGGAGTCTGTAGTCTTCTGACAAGGGTCTCGACACTTCCGGCATGGAAAGTCCCAAATGAACTGTGCCCTGAGGCCATCCCCTGGAACAGGACAAATGCCTCATTGCCCCTGATTTCTCCGACAATCACGTAATCAGGCGCTTGCCTGAAGCTTTCCCTAAGCAGGTCAAAAAGCGTGATTTCTCCGTATTCTTTTCCCATTAAATTAGGGATTCCAAAACCTGTTCTTGTCACAGTTGGCATCCAGTTGTCATGGTTTAGGTTAAGTTCTCTTGTATCTTCAATTGAAACGACCCTTGCATCAGGCGGGATGAATGTAAGGATGGCATTAAGAAAGGTTGTCTTTCCACTTGCAGTCTCTCCAATAACCATGCAGTTCATCTTATGTTCAATTGCAAGCCAAAGATAACCTAATACCAATGGGCTTGTTGTTCCAAAACCTACTAGGTGGACAGGAGTCCATGGCTCGGCAGTAAACTTCCTGATTGTAAATGTCGGCCCTCTTGTAGTAACATCTTCTGAATAAGTGGCATTAACCCTTGACCCGTCAGGCAAGGTCCCATCCAAAAGCGGCTTTGCATATGACACATACCTTCCGCATTTTTGCGCAAGCTTCTCAACAAAATCAGTAAGCTCCTGGATATTTGTAAACATGACCGTGCTTCTCATGTTTTCATATTTCCTATGCACAATATATATGGGGAAATCAAGGCCGTTGCATTCAATATCTTCAATATAATAATCATTGAGCAAAGGTTCAACCCTGTTCAGCCCGACAGAATCCCTGAATATATAATACATAAGCTTAAGGTAAGTTTCCTTTGAGACCTTTGTCCCAAGTTCAATAAGAATGCTTTGGACATTTTTTTCCAGGTACTTTATTATCTGGCTTATTTTTTCAACCTTTACAATGCTTATATTGATCATCTCTTCCAATGCAAGCATTATCAGTCTGAGAATTTCTCTTTCAGAATCGCTAAGCTGCGGCTCTTCAACAGCATACATAAGCTCTTTTTTAGATTCATCCCAGAATATGTGGGCATATGCATAAGGAGGCATAAGAGGATATTTTACATTGATCCTTTGCCTCTCTTTGATATCAGGAAGTTCAACTATCTCCCTGTGCTGCTCTATCTTGAATATTGTTTCTTCATCCATTTCTTATCCTTATATCCTTGACCTGGACCTGCAAAAAGTCAGCGTAGCTATTTAATGTGAATACTAAATCATAATCTGAAAAATTGGTGAACATGTGAGCGATTATCTTGGCTTTTCCAAGGTTTGACCTATTTCCATGAGGCACCATCTCAACATAGCCAAGGCCTCTTGCCGAAGAGATGTTTCCATTCAGGTTGAATGTAAATACACCTTCCATATTCTCTCCGTTGAAACTGACATTCTCGATTATCTGTGAAGTATTAAAATAGACGAGGTTTTCCTTGCTCCCAAGCTTGTTTCCGACAACTTTAAACGTGTCATTCTTTATCTCTGTTTCCATGACATAATAATCATTCAGTTCATAACTCCTCACATTTGCATTGCTGGATATGACAAGGTTGCCTATCCTTGAGCTGGTTCTAGGGCTTACTATCTCGGATTTTGTTTCCAGCTCCCATATTATCTGGTCATTTCTGAATTTCATTTCGCCATCCCGTATCTCAAATGAGACAGTGGCCTGGCTTCCTTCTCCCTGGTTCGCAACTTCAGTGATCCTTTTGTCCAGGTCAAGCATCACTTCCTTCACTTTCTCAAAAACAGACCTGTCCTTAAGCTCAGTCAATAGCGGAATCCCAGTATTAAGTATAAGTACAAGCGCTAAGACAGCAACCATTGTATATATGATTGCAGAAACCCATATCTCCCCTTTTTTTTTATTGCTCATTTTTTTATACCTGTGCTGTTGCAGTCATTTATGAAAAAATAATATTCTTCATCTCCTGTAAGATTGACAACAAAGTTCCGTGTGCTGCCTTTAACTATGATTGGATCAAAATGCTGGACAAAGCTCTCTTCCCCTTTAAACAATGTGATTTTTGAGATATTTGCCTTAAAGCTGCTTACTTCAACAGCAGTGTTTCTCTCACCTTCAAATATATTGACGTCAAAATCAGACTTCGAGCATGCAAAATCTTTCTTTGTAGAGTCTATGCTGCTAAAGCTCAAGTCAAGGAAATTCACAATCTGCACCACAAACACAAGTGTTACAGCTATAAGGAAAAACCCAAGCAGGATATTGAGCTTTGACATTATTCGCATTCCTCCACTTCATCTATATCTATCCTGTTATCTGTGCATATATCCACGCTGCTTGAGGTATATTCAATGATTGGGGAAATGATCACTTTGCTTGGCGGGACTGTGAAAGGGCTAAGGTCATCAGTAAGCGTGATATTTATGTCAAACTTCGTCCTGTTGTGCGCACCAAGGTTCCTGATGACATCAGTGGTCTTGATATTATCATAATAATCAAGCAGGAATATTCTCACTCCTTTAGCTGCAACAGTTCCCTGGTTTTCAACAATCACTTCAAAATTGTTAGTTCCGCTCCTGTTATAGCATATGAACTTCTCATCGCCTATCTCAAGGACCTCAAGTGAGAGGTCAAGCGAGCATTTCAATCCCCTTTCAATCTTGTCTGTCGCCTTCTCTGTAAGTTCAGCAGTAGAATCCTGGGTGAAATTCATGACAATTGCGCCAAGTATCATCGTAAAAGCTATCAGTATTACAGTAGCAATCAGCGGCGAAATAGCTTTTTTCAGCATTGTTTTATCTCCTCCTTGGATATTCCCTGCTCTTCGCAAAATATGTCCTTTCCATCCCTTCTTACAATAGGGACAATTGTAAACTGGGACAGCGTCCCTTTTTTTAAAAGGGAAATCTTTTCAGTATCTCCTGAACCAAGGGTTGTTTCGATGACTGAAGAATAAAGATAGTCTTCTTCATCAGGATAAATTCCCACAGTTCTAAGCTGGAAAGAAGTGATATCAAAATTATTTGTATTTGTCAGGTTAAACACAAGCTTCCTTGAATTCTGGCAATATCCGTCAATGCTTATCCCTACCTGGGAACAGACCAAAGGGTCAGTCCTTGATTTTATTTCCTCGCTTCTTGTCTGCGCCTGTTCGATTGACCAATTATAAAGGACAAAGCTTATCCCTACAACCATCCCAAATAGAAGTATCCAGCTGATGTATTGGCTCTGACCTCTTTTTCCCATTTTTATTCACCTATGAAAAGCACTTTAACTTCAGGTTTCCTCAAATCAAAAGTGAAACTGTAAGTCTCATTATTGTAATTTACATCAATTTCACTATTGCTCACTGCAATGCTTTCTTCTTCCCCAACTAAACTACCTGAAATCAAGACTGGTTGATTTAAATAATTAACTATGTATATATTATCCTGATATGAATACAGAGCAAGTATCTTTATGTCTATATTCCTGCTGTTTCCGAATTCAATGAAATGTTCTGTAAAATTGCTAAGTTCCTTTGTTATGTTCTTGTTGGCATAAATTGCATTGTTGATAACTACAGTTGCTTCATATTTATAGTTATCAAACAAATCTTCTGACTTCTTGAAATTCTGGGAGTCTACAATCTTGCTGTTGCTTACAATCAAAAAAACAAGGGAAGTAAGTATTATTGCTGCAAAAAGGTAAAACTGCGACTTATTGTTCATCTATAAAAACCTCTTTCATTCCTTCCCGTGATGTTCTCCTTTCAAGGAAGTAGGAATATTTTCCGGTTCCTTTATCAGAAGAATTTGATTTTATCTTATATGCAGGGTCAATTATCATCCTTATGAAATTAGTATCGCTTATGACATAGCTGAAAGATGGGGTCATTCTTTCTAAAAATCCCTCTTCAAGGTATTTTTCGCTGTTTGCAAAGTTTTTGGTTTTTTTTGTATTGAATATGAAAAGGCTATCAAGCACTGATATTTCAGAAGCGTTTATCTTCCCGTTTTGCTCACTTCCAATATAGCTTACTTCTGAATCTGTAGCCATGCCGATTCTTGTTTCAGAATCGTGAAAACTTATGTGTTTGGTGTTTGTTGGAGCAACAGTGTTATCTTCATAAATCCCAGAAAGTTTCAGGCTTTTGCTTGTCAGGTTAAAATTAGCTTCAACATCATTAACTGAAAAAAAGACGTCATAAATTCCTTCGCTTGGTGCCATATAGCTTATATTATATTTTCCATTTCCATTGTCAAACACGAAAATGGGGTAAGATGATCCTCCTATGCTCATGCTGAATGCTGATTGTTGGACATTTGAGACTGGCTCACCTGAAGAGCGAATTTCAACAGTGAAGGTGCTTATTGTGTTTTCAAATGATTCAGCATCGCTGTAAATTACCTCATCTGGATAGGCAAGCCCATCAATTGCAAAGCTAAGTGTCTTGAATGCGGTGTTCCCGCTCATATCTGTGCATTTTATTACGTATGCATAATTTTGATCAAACAGTTCAAGCATCATTTCATGATATGTAGTATTGGTATACCTGAATTCTGTAGAATTTGCCGAGCAGACAGCCTGTTCATCAGTCATTGCCTTGATTTTCACTATTGTATCAGCAGATGTGACATTTGGGTATGCCCATATTGTTGGTGGAGTGAAGTCAGCAAGTGTTTCTTCATTCGAGCAGCTTCTTAGGCCAGCATAATTAACTGCGCATACATTCAGTTCAAAATCCCCAGAGCTTAGGTTAGGATAAGTGAAACTAAGACCTGTCGTATAATTGACCTTGTAGGCTGAACCGTTTGCATATGTCAAATTAAGAAGGTATATTCTTAAATCCGACTCAATATCAGAGGATGCTTCCCATGCATACCTTAATCCGGAAGCATCTTTTCTTTGGTCAGCAATCTTAGGTTTTGCTGGCCTTGTGCTATCTATAGAAAAATTTATTGAGCTTATTCTTCCCCAGTTTCCAGCGAGGTCTTTTGGCTTTATTTTGAAATAATAATGCCCTGAAGAGAGCCCTGAAAATGATTTTCTTATTAGTGATGCAAATCCAGTGATGCTTCCTTCTGGGATATCATCAGGTATAGTACTTGGATCTTTTGAAAGTGAATAGCTGAATCCAGATACGCCTGACAGGTTATCATATCCTATCCAGGAAAAGTTTACTGTACTTGAAGATACCCATATGTCTTCATTCTGAATCCCAGGATATTTATTGTTTGACATGTTAAGATAGCTTCCATAAGCTATCAAGGAAGGAGTTTTATTATCTATTGTAAAATTTATCCTTGTCTTTGCTTTAAGGCTGCCTGAATTTATCACAGTCAGGTTTATGTAAATGGTTGAGTTGTTAGGTATTCCTGTAAAATCTGAAACTACAGTTAAATTCTCTGTTAGGGTTTCTTCGATAATGCTGCCATCAGGGTGCAGAAGCAGGTAATTATATTTTAAAGGTATATCCAAAAATTCAGATTCATCATCTGTAGCATTGTACCATTCAATTATATGGATGGCAGGGGAATAAAACCTGCTTGCCCTAATTATTGCCTTCCCCGGGTTTGTTGTATCAAGTCCTGAACCTGTAAAATTATAGTAAATCGAGTCGTTTGCAACATTAAGTTTTGTCGAGTAATTTACCTGGTAATAGACCATTTTCCTTCCTGGACTTTCATTTAATACCCACAGCTTGTTTGAAAGGCAAACTTCCCATAAAGACCATCCAGAAGAGCTATTGGAGGGAAGTGACAGGGAATTGATGTACCTGCATTTTAGCGCTTTTGTAGCGTTGTATTCAAGGCTTAGCATTACATGCCTTTGAGACGTATATTCCTGATTAGTGGTTTCCAGGCCAGTTACTCCCAGGTTATTGATTGTTATCTCAGTCTCAATGCCCATTGACAGGTGGATAGCTAAACTGATTAGGAAAAAGTAAGCTGCTGCCAGATATATTTTTTTGTTATTAACCATCTTCCTAGCCTGTCAGTATGCTTTGTGTCTCTCCGGAACCTGACCTAATAAGTATGGTATCGGAATCTGTCATTGATATCCTTATTTTATGTGTTCCCTGCTTTAATGAGTTATAATTGCTTGACAATATGAACTCATCATATTTTAGAGTATAAGCAAGAAGGTAATCTTCCCCTATAGGATATCCGAATGAAGGATTGATTAAGGTTATGAACCTTGCCTTGTCAAGCCTGCTATCCCTATCCTGGATTAAGCTTCCTTTTTTTGTATTGATTATAAATATGTTTGATTTGGCATCAGAGCTTAGGTTTATTATTCCTGCGCTTGTCTGGTAATTCCTGATGTCTGTTTCATCATCATCATTTGCAAGGCCTATAGTCCTGTCAAGGATAAAAGAGGTTATATGTTTTTCATTATCAGGTTGGCTGGTGATGTAGCTATCTTGATATCTTGTTACTAATCCCATCTCTTTAGATGTTAAGTTTAGTTCTATAGTGTCATATCCTGTATCAATTTGCAAAACATATGTTCCTGCTTTTGGTGCAACAAAGGATAAGTTGTAATAGCCATTTCCATTATCAAAAATGTCAAATGGATAAGGTTCGCCATCTAGATTAAATTCTATCAATTCTCTGTTCCAGCCAGTAATTAAAGGAGCAGTATCTTTAATGGAGATCTGGAATGTGGATATCAATTTTTCATATGCAGATATTTCGCTGCCTGCTTCAAGCAGGTTTGCAGTCAATGTGCCATCGATGCTCAGGTTTAAGATTGCATTTGCAAAATTCCCATAATCATCTGTGCATGTTACCAGGTATGAATAATAGCCGTCGTTACGGTAAGCAAGCTTTGACTCGTGATATGTTGTATTTGTATACTTAAATTCAGTTCCGTTATATCTGCATGTAGCCGGTTCATTAGTCCAGGCCATTATAATCGGGTAATTGCTTGCGACAGGAACATTTTGTGATAAATAGATTTCAGGTTCTGTTATATCAACTTCTGAGCTTTCGCCGTTAGACCACATCCATATACCTGCTCCGTTCATTGCGCCTACAGTTGCATTAAAGTCCCCTGATGTCAAAAGCGAGAAAGTATGGCTTCTGTTGCTGGTGTCAGTCTGGTTAAACGATTTTACAAACGCGCCAAGGCTTGTTGTCAGGTTTATCCTATAAAGCAAAATTCCTGATTCGCTGTCAGTTGATTCTGACCATGTGAATCTTACTCCACCGTTCACAGGTGTCTCAGTAAGCACTTCCGGCCGGCTTGGGGCAGTATTGTCTACTGAAAAATTGACAGATTTATATCCTCCCCAGTTTCCAGCCCTATCCTTTGCCTTTACAAAGAAAAAATACCTTCCTGATTTTAGGTTATTATAAAGTTTGGATCTATCTGTTGATTCTCCGATATTATCAGGCCTTTTAGTATTATCCTGAGAAAGAAGGTAGCTATATTCAGATATCCCTGATGTTGCATCGCTTGCATTCCAGGAAATAAGAGCTTTATTTGCATAGAACCATGAACTTGCCAAATTTATCCTTTGATAATTAAGCTTTGATATATTGTAAACTGATCCATTTGAATTGATATTTGGCTGTATCAAATCAATGACAAGAGGCCCTGAAGTGGAGTTGCTCTTCATATTTGCAGAATTTATGACTGTCACATTTGCATAAAGGGATGAGCCATGAGGCCTTGATGAAAATGAGAAATTATATTCAGTCTCTGTAGTGATGATATTTCCAAAGATATACCCGCTTGAATTGAATAATTTTACCTGGTACCTTAATGGAAGCTCAAATATATTGGATTCCCTGTCTGTTGCATTATACCATCTTATAATCGCATTGTTTGCATCATTGGTATAATTGTCATGGTACACAATTGCTTTTCCAGGTTGTGTCGTATCAAGCCCGGATCCTGTGAAATTATAAGATATTGAATCGTTGAAATAGTTCTCAACTCTTACGTCTGAGAAATTGAGATGGTAAAATACATACTTAAGCCCTGTTCCATTGCTTAGTACCCAAAACCTGCTGCTTATGCAAGGTTCCCATGCAGTCCAGCCAGTATAGTTTTCATATGGGATGCTTGTGGAATTTGGATGGTTTGTATATCTGCAGGCAGTTGCATTTTCTGAGAACCCAAGAAGCAGTGCAACGCTCCTGCTTGAAGTGTATTCCTGGTTTGTATGGTCAATTCCGGTAACTCCTAGATTATTTATATAGATAGATCCATCTGGACTAACGCAATCATAATACACTTGTGAGCATACTTTCCCGCTTGGGCATCCTGTATTATCTAAACAGTCTTTCCATGTGCCGGAGTCGCAGAAATCTGTGTCTCCGTTGCCATCAGCATCTTTAGTAATATACTGGTCATCATAACATGTGCTTGCATGAACACAGTCTGTTGCTGCAAGGCAGCATGCATCATCGCTTGAATTATCCGCATAACTATCCATAACTCCTTCATCAACAAGTCTTGTATTCTTATATGCACCATTATCGTCAGTGCAGCATGCAGCAGCAGCAGTTTCCCCGCCAAGGTTCCATGCGCCTGCCCCAACTATTGCAGTGCATGCAGCGCTTGAATAATCCCCTCCATACCATGTTCCTGAGGAACAGTATGCCTTGCTTGGCACAGCAGGTGAGCTTGCGCTTCCTGAAGTCGTGCAGACATCATTATAATTGCAGTCTGTTGAAGTGTCGCAGCACGCAGTTATAGCATCGTTATAACCGGAAGGCGCATCAGTTGAAGAGCTTTCTGTAATCATATATTCACTATTATCATCCCCGCAGCATGCAGCAGCAGCAGTTTCTCCTCCAATGCTCCAATATCCGCTGCCAACAATTGCGCCGCATTGCGTGCTTCCTGTATCCCCACCATTCCACGTTCCAGCATTACAATAAGCCCTGTTTGGAATAGTTCCTGTTGCAGATGTTGTTGCATAGCAGGTCCCGTCATAATTGCAGTCTGTCCCGATATTGCAGCAGGAATTCACACCATTATTGAAAACAGAAGGGGCATTTACATCTCCAGCTTCAGCAGTCACATTCTCATTTGCGTCATCCCCGCAGCACAAGGTAGCTCCTCCGCTTGGGTTTCCTGTGCTGTCCCCGCTTCCGCCGATATTCCAGCCGGCACCACCGCAGGCGCCATATGCTGTGCATGTCCCAACGTTTGTATCTCCCTGTTGTAAAGTGCATGCATTGTCATCTCCAGCAGCGCATACAAACATCCTTTCATTGCCAGGAAGAACACTAAGGAAGAGGAAATATAAAATAGAAACAAAAAAAATCAAATAGAATATTCTCTTAATTTCAGCTTTTTTTGTAGATATAAAAAGAATATTAATGCCTTTGAAAAAATATTCTTTCATAGACTCAAATTTATTGAATGCTAAAAAAACTCTGTTGTTTATTAAGACAATAAAGCAGATAAAAAGGCAATAATAGAGGTAAATAGTGTCAAATATATTTAATTGAACTATCCTTTCCTGATATAAAGGAGGCTCTTTTAGCATAGCGATATCACTACACAGGCCTCTTTTTTTTGTTTGACTCATTATTACCTCTTTTTTTCAATGGATTTCTTAAGTATGCTGTTGATTTTTGTGGATATCTTCGCATCGCTTTCAGAGCATAATTTTTCGAGCTCCTGATAAATCTCGATATCCAACGATACGCATATCTTGACCTTAGAAATCCCTTTTTTCATTTAGTATTACTAATAATAAAAGTAATACTTTATAAATCTTTCTTTAAAGTAATATTAGTAGTAAAAGTAATACTTTATAAATATTTGGAAAGTTTTTTATTATGCATGCCAATCTATAGGGATATGGGGAGCCTAAGCAGAAAGCAGTACATTATACTGGTAATAGTTCTTCTTTTCTCATTTCTCTGGACATATAAACGGCATTTTGATTATCCTTTCCCATACCACCATGACGAATGGCAGCACTTAGGGATAGCAAAGCAGATTATTATTGAAGGGTATAACCGGGAATATAATCCATTTATAGGAATGCCTGCTGCTCATGCAGATCTTGAGCCTGGGTTCCACCTATTTCTGGCTGTCTTTTTTAAAGTGACTGGCTTAGATGCAGTTTTATTCTATAAGTATATCCCTGGGATATTTGCTCTCCTAACAACATTGGCGATGTTTGCGTGCTTTTATGAATTTACAAAAAATTACTATGTCTCTTTAAGCTCATCAATGTTTTTTATAGCCTTGACAACAAATGTCAATATACTTGGCAAGGAGTTCTTTGTGCCATTAAGCATGGCTTTCTTCCTGATATTTTTTTTCATAATGCTTCTGAGAAAGTCAATAGCAGAACAAGACAAAAACCTGCTTATGATATCTTTGCTCTTTTATATTGTTCTCTTCTTAATACATCCGCCTTCAGCACTTATATTGATTCTTCCGCTTTTCATTGAGATATTTTCCGCAAGGAAAATGCTCAAAAAAGAGATAGTTTTCTTATTGCTTCCTATAGCAATGTTCTGTTTTATGTTTTTTTGGAAAGGAAACATAATTGCATCAAAAACTTACCTTCTTGACCTGATACTATTTGAACGGGGATGGGGCAAGCTGGAGGTTTCATATTTCATCCCTTTCTTATATGGTATTATACCAACGCTTCTGGCCGTATATGGTCTTTTTGCAAACCTGGAAAAATACAGGTTTTTTGGAGCTCTTGCTTTTATTTCATTAGGCGTTACTACCTTATTTAACATATCAGGATTCACGTTGCTTGTTCCATATTCAAGAGCTGTCCATTATTCTATGGTTTCACTGCTTTTGTTTACTGGTCTAGGCCTTGAAAAGCTTTGCAGGAACTTTTTGAATTACAGGTATGCGGCAGCAGTGGCAATATTTCTATTTATGCTGGTCCCTTTATATGAGAAGGATATTGAATTTAAAGATTACAGCCAGCTTCCTCTTTATCAGGAAGACTATGAATCAATGAAATGGATTGAAAGCAACTATGGAAGTGAAAATATAATCATTACGCCTTATTTCATGACTTCAACAGTATATCCAGTATCTGGAAATAAAGCCATATCCTTGATACCTGCCCAGATGGAAGGTGGATTAATTGAAGATAACTTGAATTTTTATGATTATACATGTGAAAAGATGAAAGAAGTGATAAAAGAATCAAATGCCGGTTTTGTATACAGCAGAAGAAGCCTGGGATGTGATTTTTTATCCTTGGTATATTCTAAAAAATCTTATGTCTATTCTATTAATGGATCACTTTAATATTTTTTGGATAATTTTTCCTAAGCTAGTTTTGCCAAAAGAGCTTGTAGCCTTATAGAATGGATATATTATTGAATTTTTGAACCTTCCAACATGGATACTCAGCATTTCAATCTGCTTTTCCATATCAGCAGATTTTTTTTCATGCATATTGCAGCAGCTTTCAAGCTCTGCGACCCTATGTCTTGTTTCTTCCTGGATTTTCTTTGCATGCCTTAATTCTTCTTCCTTATTTTTTAATGCATTCTCAAAATTCTTGATATGCCCTTCTTTCTCATCAACCTCTTTTCTAAGCTGCATCACAAGCTCACGCCTGTCATCAATGATTGATTCAAACATCATCTTTTTTTTCAGTGTATCCTTTTTTGGGTTTTTGCAGAAAGAATCTATCGGCCCAATCAGCTTATCAACCTTATATCCTTCAGAAAATTTCAGGATATTTTTCTTCATCTTCTGAATGTCCTTATCTGTAATTCTTAGTATATCATCTGCAATTTTCCTTGGGTCAGTTTCTTTTGTGACAATGCCCATATTATTAGCTGAGGAAAATTCAGACACAATATCTCCTCCTGTTGAAATTATAGGGAGGTTTGCGCTTAATGCGTCCATCATCCTGACCCTGAAAGAAAATTCAGTTTCAAGAGTGCTGTTATCCGATGTCACAATCAGGAAAGAAGATTCATCATACAGTTTAGGGACATGTTTTTGCTCTACCCAGTCAAAGAAATAGACAGTCGTGTCTATCAGGTTTTTTTCTTTTGCAAATTCATAGAACCTGTTATAGCTGTCTTCATAAAGCGACTTATCCACAAATGGACTTTTTGCCCCTACAACAGCAAGCGCATACCCGCTATCAGATTTTAAAAGCTCATGCATCACTTTTCCTGCGAGCATAGGGTCCAGCCACGGATAAAAAGCGCTCATCCAGAGGATTATTTTTTTGTATTTAGGTATCCTTTTCCTTAGCACTGGTTCGTTATCCACCATAATTATATTTCTGGTGCCAAAAGGCACAATATCGATTATCTTTCCTTTATTGTAAGGGTTCACCCTTCCAATGATTGAAAGCATTCCCAGATAGTATTTTTTTTGGGCATCGCTGGCACAGATGAAAAAATCCCCATATTGCATAGGAATCAGTGTTGAAAGCACAATATCATCAGTAAATCTCCAGAAAGAATCTTCCTTTTTCAGGTCATAAGGATAATATGCATGCTCAATAAGATAAGGTGCGTATATGTCAACAATTATAGGTATCTTATCAAGCTTTTCAAATATCTCCTTATCACTAAGCCAGATCTGGACATAAGCTAAATCAAATTCAGAAATCTTAGTTAAAACATCAAGTGAATATTTTATCAGGTTTATTTTTTCCTTTTTGCCTTCGCATGCATCCTGCGCTTTCTGGCAGATTGTCACTGCATGGCCTTTTTTGACCAAAGCTTTTGCAATCTCCCATATCCTGATTCCAGGACCAAAAGTAATGCTATCTGGAGAGACACAAAAATGGGCGAGCATGAAAACTTTTGCCATTCATATAGGTTGAAAAATTGATTTAAAAGTTTACCTGACAATTTTCTTTATTTTTACAACTTCGTTGTGAAAAATTGTATTCCACCCAATATTATCACAGCAGTATAGGCATCCGTTTCCTTTCTGTGTAGTATTCCCAATATTGTGAAAGAAAGGGTCATCTATCTTATACTCCAGCGTATGTTTCCTGAACTTATCTTGTTCTTTGTTATGCCATATCTTTTTTATGCTTTCTTTATGTATATTTCCTATTGGTATCCTGCTGGATTTCAGGCATGAATTCACTTCTCCTGTAGCTAGAATCCTAAGGAAATTAAATCCAGCATAGCATGGGATTTTTCCTATAATGCTTTTGTCATAAAATCCTTTGCCAGACCCATCACTTGAAATCCTTGCAAGAAAAAGCTCATAATCCTGGAACTCTATCTTATGATTGTAAGATTTTTCCCATTCTCTTATCTTTGGCCATATCTCTTTCACATCCTTCAGCAGTTTTTTGCTCTGTGCCTTGCTAAGCATGAGCGAATCAGTAAACCCTGGCACAATATCAGTAGGTGTGAAATTCACAGCATCAGCCTTTACCCTGAATGCAAATTCAACCATATTACCAAAATCATCATAATTGTGGCTAGATATCACATGGTAAAGAGTCACTTTCGGTTTTGTTTTCTTGATGGCATTCAGGAATTTAAGCATTTTTTCTATTTTAAAAAAATCTTTTGCAGTCTTGTTAGGATGGGTTTTTTCGTAAGCTTCTGGAGTGCCTGCCCACATGCTGCAGTTGATGTGGTCTACCTTTGATTTAACAAGTTTTTTTGCTTTCTCTTCATTTATGAGCGTGAAATTTGTGCTCATGTCGCACTGCATGCCTTTTTTTTTCACGAATTCCATTATCTCCATTGCATCAGGATGCATGAATGGCTCTCCTCCGCCTGTAAAATATATCTGCCTTGTCCCAATCGAGGCAAGGTCTGATATGAGCCTGATTGCAAGCTTTTTAGGTATGAATTTTTTTCTTGTCTCCTCACTCATAGTATGGAACCCGACAAGCGGGGAAAAGGACCAGCATGAGATGCAGTCATTATTGCAGTGGTTTGTGAGATCAAGGTGAACAGAATAAGGGCCAGTCAGGGGCTTTTTTAATATTATTCCTGCAACAATCCTATATTTCTGGATATTATCTTTAAGGCTATAAAACACCATGGAACTGATATAATTAGCATCTTTAAAAGTTTAGCCTTAAAAGAAGTATTGCTATCTTATGATATTCCTTAATATCTTAGGTACCTTTTCCATCTCTCCATGGACTGCAAGATTAAGTCCAAGGTTATCGCAGCAAAGAAGGCATCCGTTTCCCTTCTGGAACATATTTCCTATGTCATTGAAGAATGGGTCCTTAATATCATAGTCAAGAGTATGCTTCCTGAATTTGCATTGTTTTTTGCTGTGCCAGATCTCTTTTATGCTTTTTTCATATATATTCCCTATGGGTATTCTTATTGATTTTAGGCATGAATTTACGCTGCCGTCTGCAAGTATCCTAAGGAAAGTATAGCCGGCATAGCATGGAATTGTACCTATTATTGATTTGTCATATACTCCTTTTTCAGTCTCATCACTTGAAAGCCTTCTTAGGAACTGGTCATAGTTTTTAATTATCAGTTTATGTTCGTATTTTTTTTCCCATTCATAGAATTTTGGCCAGATATTTTTAACCTGCAAGGCAAGGGATTCCCTTTGTTTCTTATCAAGCATCAGGCTGTCTGTTTTTCCTGGCACAATATCAGTCGGTGTGAAATCCACACCTGTAACCTTGCACCTGAATGCAAACTCAATCATGTTTTCAAAGTCATCATAATTAAGTGTTGAAATCACATTATATATATGGAGTGTCGGCTTGTCTTTTCCAAGATGTTTTTTCCTTTCATAAAAATGCTTGAACATCTTTTCCATCCTGAAAAATGCAGCTGCAGTCTTATTAGGATGGGTTCTTTCAAAAGCTTCAGGGCTTCCTGACCAGACGCTGCAGTTCATATTGTCAACTCCAGCTTTTATGAGCCTCTCGATTTTTTTCTCATCCATCATGGTAAAATTATTGCTCATATCGCATCTCATGCCTTTTTTCTTTACATATTCCATTATGTCGACAGCATTAGGATGGACAAAAGGCTCTCCTCCACCTGTAAAATATATGTCCCTGACACCTAGGTCATCAAGATCATCAAGAAGTTTCAGTACAAGCTTAAAAGGCAGGAATTTCTTTTTTTCATCCTCAGACATGGCAAATTCTCCAAGGAGAGGGGAATGGCACCAGCAGCCAACGCAATCATTGTTGCAGGTGTTTGTAATATCTATCTGCACAGTCCATGGGCCGGTCAGAGGCTTTTTTCTTATTATGCCTAAAGCTATCCTGGCTTTCTGGGAAGTGTCTTTTATTTTATTTACAATTATATTCATTGCTTTAACCTTTTCATCTCCGTATGTGTCTTAAGGTTCATCCCGACATTATCGCAGCTCTTGTAGCAGTCAATGACCTTAAAATAAGGATGGTCCTTCTTTTTTGTCTTGGCAAGGGCACGGAACTCATTATACTTTGCAGAAAACCATATCTCCTTAAAAGAGGCATCATTGATGTTCCCAAGCGGTTTCTTATGGGCCTTGCAGCATGGTATAACATCGCCGTTAGGCAGGATCCTTGTAAAAGTCCAGCCTATATAGCAAGGCATGGTATCAACAATATTCTCATCATATCTCTGGCTTTTTTTCACGGTGCTGCTTATCCTCCTAAGAAATGTTCCAAATCCGAGTATGCTTAGGAACTCAACTTTCACCAAGAATCTTTCCTTATCAATTGAGCAAGTGCCAAGTTTCTTGCAGTTTTTGCATATCTCCTTCTTGAAATTAAACAGCAACGCATTCTCAAATTTATTGTCTTCTGTTACAGAATAGTTTGAAAATCCTTCGCTGCATGTCACTTCATAGCATTTAATATAGTCAAGGAAATAATTGAAATCCTTAAAAAAGCTTTTTTTGTTAACTGCCCTGTTAAATTCCCTTGATTCCATAAGGTGTTCATTGGCTTTGCCAGGAGCTTTATCCCTTCCAGGCACTTCCAGCATATAGTCTTTTTGCAGGATTTCCATCAGGCTGTCCTTTAGCTTCGCATTCTGTTTTCCTGACAAAGCAAGGTGCTCAGACTTCCCTTTAACAGTGTCTATAGCCTGAAACTCTATATATTCAGCCTGCACATCCAGCGCAAATTCAATCATCTCATTAATTTCAAAATAATTCAAGGAAGATATTACATTATAGATTTTCACCTTAGGGAAATTCTTTTTTATGCTTTTTAGATAGATAAGATTGGATTTTATCCTTTCAAAAGTTTTCTCTGTCTGGTTAGGGTGTGTCTTTGCATAAGTTTCAGAAGTTCCTGCCCATAGGCTCACTGTAACCATATCAACACCATAGCTTGCAATGCTCTTAATCTTTGCCTTGTCAAGAAGCGTGAAATTTGTGATAATATTCAGCCTGAAGCCTTTTTTCTTTATGTACTCAACAACCTCAATGAATCTTGAATGCATGCTCGGGTCCCCGCTTCCTGAAAGCTGTATCTCTTTTGTGCCAAGTTCTTTTAGCGTGTCAAACAGGCCGACAAGGATATCATAATCTATTTCAAGATGCTTGAAGCTGCCTTTAAACTTCAGTTCCTCCATAAGGTCAGAATGGCACCAGCAGCCAACGCAGTTAAGGTTGCAGTTATTTGTGATGTCAACCTGGGCAATTTTTGGACCTATAAAAGCAATATTTCCTTTTTTGATTCCTTTTATTACAGGATCTTCAGTTTTTTTCTTAAACAGGCTGAACAGTTTCACATTTAATGAGATAAAATAAAAAGATAAAAAGATATGGTTTTAGTGGAATTATCCCTTTAATATTGATATTCTCCTGACTTTCCCAAACCTCTCCTTCTGCTGGGTTGATATCTTTATATATGCAAATTCAGGTCTTAATATCTGGCTGTTTATCTTAAATGAGTGTTTTCTGAATTGTGGTATGTTAGAAAAATTGATTTTCCCCAATTTAAACCACATCTTTCCATCATAACTTGAAAAGATTTCAGCATCTGCTAGCGGCATGTCAAGCATTTCAATCTCGCATGTCAAGTCAATTGCTTCCTTGAAATACTCCTTTCTCTCAATATGAAGCCTCATTATGCATTCGCCAAAAAAGCCTCTCCAGTTTTCTTTGCTTCTTGAAAAAATACTGGACCATGCGCCAAGAAGCTCATGTTTATCCTCGCTTTCCCTAATTCCAAATTCAATCGAGTCAATTATTTTTTTTGTTTTTGTCCTGTTTTTTTGCAAAGAGATTTCCAATAGGTTGTTTTGCAAGCCTTCTTTTCGTATTATTATCCCTAGTGGATGTTTATTGTCATTGCCAGCTTCAGCGATTTTTTCTGCATTTATTGCAAGTTTATGCGTTTGCATGGCTGTTTTTTCACTATATTCTTCATTTAGCCTTGTATATGAATGGAAATCAAATTTAGGATAAGGTATGCCTAGCTTATCAAGGAGCTTGCTTATCCTTTCAAGCCTTTGCATCCTTGTATTAAATCCGTTCCCTTCCAGGTCTGACCAGTTAATGAACCCACCACTGTCAAGCCAATTATTAAAATCCTGTTTCGGGTAGATTATGCCATAATCCTCAGGGTTAAGGTGGATATCAGAATTCCCATAAATTCCCAGGGGAAGCAGGCTTGAGACTCCTTTGAATAGCATCCTGTTTTTTTCAATGTAATCCATTGTCTCAATAAAGTCCTCTTCAGTTTCTCCAGGGAAGCCTACAATTATGTTGATATACACATTTATCCCTGTAGCATAAGTATCCTTTAGGACCATATCTATTATCTTTTTTGTTGTCCCTTTCTTCATTTTTGAAAGAGTTTTATCTGAGAAGCTTTCAATGCCATAAGTCATAGCTTCAAACCCTGCCTTTTTCATCTTGCCTAGGAATTCAGGAGTCATCTCTTTTCTTGCAATGCCCTGGCCAGCCCATGACACCTTTAGTCCACTTCCTATAATCATGCTGCAAAGCTCATCCAGCACTTTCATGTTTCCGTTTATCAGAAGATCCTTGAACTCAAAATGTGTAATCTTATTTGCTTTCACATGATGAATCATCTCATTAAAAATATTCTGGGCAGATCTTGTCCTATACTCTTTTCCCATCTTCCAGTCTGAGCAAAAGGAGCACTTTCTTATGCATCCCCTGCTACCCATTATTGGGATAGCTTTTTTCTTGTATTTTGACAGCATGAATCCCTTATAAGTTGGAAAAGCCAATGAATTAAGATCACTTATAATCTCAGCGCTTTCAAGCTTGGATTTCCTTTTTTTCTCTGTTTTTAGCTCATCTATAATCCTTGGGACTGCCTCTTCTCCTTCTCCATTTATGGCATAGTCGCAATATTCCATCATCTCATCCTTCAGGATGTAATCCGTGTCGATATTAGGTCCGCCTACAGCAATTTTTACTTCAGGGAAATGCTTTTTTATAGATTTCATGATGGCAAGGCTGAAATGCTGGTTTGCTGCATTTACTGAGAAGCATATAAGGATAGGCTTTTCTGTTTTTATTGCATTCATCATATTGTTGAGCATGACTCTGTTCTTTTCTATTACCACTTTATGCGTGCTGAAAAATTTCCACTTGCTGAAGCTTGGCATCTCCCAAAGGCTTTTTTCAGTCTGGCTTGCAGAATTAAAAATCTCAATATTCAGGTCAAAAATCCTGAAAGGTATTCCTTTCATTTCAAGGGATGCTGCAAGATAGCCAAGGCCAAGAGGTGGCATGCTTGTATCCCAGGGAGGGCATAATATAAGCATTGCATCTTTTTCGTATCTAATCTCATGCATATGTGATTTCAGATCTTCTGAAAAACTATCTATGTTAGTTATCAGGACTTTCTTGTTTAGTTCCCTGCATTTATCCAAGAGTTTTCTTAGCCTTTTTTTTCTAATAAATATATTATTCCTATTGTCAAGTGTTCTCCAAAAGACTTCTGTGAATCTGGTATCTTTCGGAAGTATTATGCCATATTTAAAATGGTTATCCATGAGATCAGAATTGTATACAACGTTACAGGTGTTTGCCGAGTTTATTTCGTCTATATTTTTTTTATTTCTTTCCAAAAATTTAATAGTTAACAGAAAATCATCCTCATTTTCAGTAGGGTAACCAATTATGAGATTTATCTTGTTTGTTATGCCTGCTTTTTTCGAGTTGTTTAGGATAGTGGCTGCCAGGTCAGATGTAAAATATTTTTTCATATCCTTTATGACTTTGTCTGAGCCAGATTCTATTCCAAATGTCAGACTTTCGCATCCAGCTTTTTTCATTTTTCGCAGCCTTTCATATTTGAGATTGCTCATTGCAATCGCATTACCATCCCATTTAACAGGCAAACCACTCTCGATGATATATTCGCATAATTTATCAAGTTCAGGAGGGTTAGCATTTATAAGGAGATCCGTGAATATGAAATTAAATATACCTCTTTCAGTATACTCTTTCATTTCCAAAAATACCTCCTTTGCGGATCTTGTCCTGAATTTTCCCATTATGATATAATCATTGCAGAATGTGCAAATGCCTGGGCAGCCCTTACTTAAAAAAATAGAAGCACTTCCTTTTCGGATATATTCTTCATTAACGGCAATTCCATTTGCAATTTTCTCAAGCTCAATAGGCTTCCTTTCCTGAAAGTTTTCATTGTATCCTGGGACCAGCACGCCAGGAATATTTCGTATTTGTTTCACGTCAATGCCAGAATTTATAACAGTTAAAAGCTCATGAAAGCTTTCTTCTCCATCACCAATTACAATAAAATCAATAAATGGTTTCTGGAATTTTTTGCATTCCCTGTGCACTTTTGTAGAAGGCCCGCCAACCACTATCTTTGAATTAGGTTTAATTTGCTTTATCCTTTTTGAAAGGTAAATTATGAAATTTATGTTGTCCTGGTATGCTGAGAACCCGAAAATATCAGATTTTTCTACCAGCTGAGGCAAAATCATATCAATCCTTTTTTCAAATAATTTTATTACTTCCTTGAACTGCTGAACATCTGTCCATTTTCTGTATTCTGAACTCCAATATTTTTTATACTTTTCATTATAGTTAAAAAGTGAGATATTCAGGTCTTTTATCTCAATTCTTAAACCCTTACTTACCAGGTAATTTTTCAGATAATTAACTCCTATAGGTGGAGTTGAGACGCCCCAAGGAGGGCCAATTATCAATATGGCATCAAATTCATAGATAGTCTTGCTAGCTATATCTCTTTTATTTGAATCAATATTATTTATTGCGTCACTTCTTTTTGCTATGCATTTTTTAAGCCTAGTAATGCTAATTTCAGTAAATTTTGATGTATCCGTAAGAGTATTAGCTCTTTCAATATTAATGCCTAATTTGTCAGCTAATTCAATTATCGATTTCACCCTTTTTTTACGAGTGTTAAAATCATTCTTTTTTGCTTTCCACATGTTGCCATAGTTTGAATCAACCTTTTCAACGTTATATTCTTCCAGATTATTGCCCAGATAAGTCCCATTTAATACCTGTAAAGTAGACACTCCGCCAATTCTTCCGATAACCTTTCTATTTTTTCGGATGAAATCCAAAGTTGCAGTATGATCTTTTTCAGTTTCTCCAGGAAAGCCTGATATGAAATTGACACAGGTTTTTATCCCTGAATTATGGCATAATTCCAAAAGTTCCGATGCCTGTCTTGCGTTGTACCCTTTTTTCATGAGTCTGAGTATCTTGTCAGAGCCAGATTCTATTCCAAATAATAATTCATAGCATCCAGCTAATTTCATTTTTTTGAAAATCATTTCATTTAGGTTTGGCCATGCGATGACATTTGCCCGCCACCTGATTTTCATTTTTGAATTAATCAATAACTCGAGCAAAGCCCTAAGTTTTACCATGTCCCCGTTTATTATCGAATCATGAATAACGAAATCAGAAAAGCCTTTCGAATAATGGAACTTGATTTCCTCAAAACAATGTTTCGGGTTTCTTGTGCGAAACGAATTCCAGAACTCACGCTCAACGCAAAACACACATTTATTTGTGCATCCTCTGCTCCAGCTAAGAGGTATTGTTTTATTATAAAGACTCATATCAAATTGCTCATATCTTGGAAAAATTATCTCTTCTACATCCATCTCAGATCTTGGCTTGTTTTCAATTTCCTTTCCATCAACTATAGCTATTGTTCCAGGTATATCAGTCAAAGGCGTTCTATCCATGTCCTTTTTTATTATTTCATGAAATGTCTCTTCACCTTCACCAACGACAAAGCAAGTGATAAGAGGATATATTTCCTTAAGATGCTGTCTTTCTATCTTATCTCTTGCCGATGGACCGCCTATTACAATCCTTATTTCAGGAGCTTTCTCCTTAATCTTTTTTATCAGTTCTATAGTTAATGATTCTTTTGAGTCAACAACAGAAAATCCAATGAGATTAGTGCCGCTATTAATTATTTTATCTACAGTTTGGTTCATTATCTCATCATATGAATTTAATATAATTTTTAGGGATTCATTATTATACCAGATTCCTCTAAAATCTATCTCCCACATCCATTGTAGGTAGTCAAAAGCAAAATAAAAAATTGAATTTAAATCTAAAATTTCAACATCAATATTTTTCCCCTTTAAGTATGAAGCTATATAGCCTAAAGCCATAGGCAATTCTTTTGTGCCCCATGGAGGCATGTTTATAAGTGTTATTTTCCGGTTATTTCCTTTATGGATTAAAGCATTATTTTCTTCATTTTGCTGCGAAAGGTTTGAGAACCATATGTCATATCCCAGTTTCCTGCACAGGTCGTATACTCTTTTTGCCCTGTCAATCCTGACTTCATGGCTTAGGTTATCCAGTTTCCAGTCCATTACTTCAAGATCCTTTGTCTCGCTTGTGTGCCTTAAAGGGGAATTGAGAGGGATTATGCATGTATTTATGTTTGTGATGCCGCATATATATTTCCTGTTCCTTTCAATAAAATCCATTGTTTCAATGAATTCTTCTTCTGTTTCGCCAGGATATCCAACAATAAAATTAAGCTGGGTATTTATTCCAGCTTCCCATGTGTCCTTTAGTACACGTTCAGCATCTTTCACGCTGAATAGCTCATATTTGTTCATTTTTTTTAGCACTGAGTCAGAGCCGGATTCAATCCCGAAATTCAGTGTAAAGCAGCCTGCTTTTCTCATCTTGAAAAGCAGTTCACGCGGCATATCTTTTCTTGCTATGGCAAGGGCAATCCATTTTATGTCCAGCTTTTCCCGGATTATCAGTTCGCAAAGCTCATCAAGTGCCTTATAATCCCCATTTATTGCAAGATCATGGAACCAGAAATTTCTCACTTTATTTGTATTGACATGATACCTTATTTCCTCAAAGACCTGCTTTGGGTCTCTAGTCCTGTAATAACCCTGAAAAGGCTTATCCTCGCAAAAATTGCACCTTCCAACACATCCTTTTGAAAAAAGCAGTCCTATTGTTCTTTCAGTATATCTCGATAAGTCAAATTCCTTGTAATCTGGAAAAGGCAACTCATGCAGGTCAATCAGAGGCATGGCTTTGAACTTTGCTCCTTTTGCTCTTACTCCAGAAGTATCTTTGAGGTTTTTTTCAGGTGAATTGCTTTTTATTTTTATTATTAGTTCAAGTATGGCTCTTTCTCCTTCTCCCATAACAAAAAAATCCACGACACCATCAAAAAAATCCCTCTCTGTTTTAAGCCATATTCCTTTTCCGCCTGCAATTATAGGGACATCAGAAACTTTTTTTATCGCTTTCATCAAATCATATGAATAATGCTTGCTGGCGTCGGAAATTGAAAAGCCTATTGCCTTAGGCCGGTGTTCAAGTATTTTTTTTGCAGTTTCTTCAAAATCTGGCTTAATAACACCTAATAGGATTTCATATTTCTCCTTTTCCATCCAAAAATGGGCTTTTTCATTTATCCAGTATCCCTTGTCTTCAGATTTATGGTATTCCTCTATATTTATATCAAAAACCTTTGTACTGATCTTATTTTTTCTCAGAAAAGAGGAAAGCATGGCCAGTGTCATAGGTGGCATATTCACTGCCCATACAGGGCACTGCACAAGAGCAAGATCCAAGCCAGTTAATCGCATACGTCTTAAGATAAGTAAAATCTATTTAAATTTAAGTTTAAATCAAGAAGCAAAATAACTATATCTATGAGGTATATGAATTCTAGCAAACATCGTAGCTTTCTTGATTTATGAAATTCAGAGGAATTTCTTTAAATCTTACCTTTCAACAAACCTTGAAATGTCATACTTTAAGGTTGAATTTATCATGGTGGTATTCTGGTCATGGTTGTCACATGAATTGCAGTAATTGTTATATAAAGTCTGCCCGTAAAGTGTAACAGGGTTTTCCTTATGCATTATAAGCCCGTCATTCCTGTATCTTGCATATGCATCTCCATACCATATCTCCTTAAGCCCTATACCGTTTTTTGGAAGTATTGCTACAGGAGTTGTTGCGCAGCATGAGAAAACATCTCCCCTTATCCCGATGAAAGAGAATATCCAAAGAACATAGCACCCTGTATGGAGAAGCCCCTTGTTCGACCAGTCTCCTTTTTTTTCATCATAGTGCTCCATCTCAAAATCTATAAATGACCTGAATTCAATCTTTTCTTTTGAAGCGATATCCCTGGCCTTGCCTAAAAGTTCCCTGACAGTTTTCATCTCTTCAGGCGAAAGGAACAGTTTTTCCCTGCTGAACTTCTCAAGATGTACAAGCTGGAACCATATTGAATCCACACCTATTTTCTTTGCATGGTAGACCATATCAATGATCTCAGTATAATTTGTTTTTGTTATGACATAAAGCCCTTTGATATTAGTCCTCTTATTTTTTGATTTCTTTTTCATGTCAGAAAGTATTCTGACATTCTTTTCAATTTTTTTTTTTAGGTTTATTCCTGAATTAGGATGTATTGCTTTCCAGCTTTTATCTGATGAAAAAGAGAGGCTGATGCAGATTTCCTTGCAGGATGAATCAAGGATGTTCTTTGCATAAAGATTCAGAAGAGAGCCATTTGTGCTCAATGTGTAATCCATCCCTTTTTTTGTTATCATTTCAACTACTTCCTTAAACCTAGGATGCATAGTAGGTTCTGCCCCGCCTACAAGGATTATTGTCTCAGTCTTTAGTTCCTTTGCATCACTTATGACATTCTTTACTATGTCAAAATCAATCTTATCAAACAGTTCAGGGCTTTGGCCTATCCAGTAATCCTTGTTCCAAGGAGAGAATTTCCTGCAATATACGCAGTCAAGGTTGCACTTTCCCATAAGGTCAACCAGGATGTTCCTTGGGCCTGTGAAAACCTCCTTGCATACTGGACCTAGAGCAAGAAGCATCTCTTTTTCCTCAAAGCTTGGCTCCTTTGATTTCCTATGCACTGTATCAAATACTTCAAAGAGCTTTTCATCTGTTATTTTCAGGATGATCTTTTCATTTTTTACAATTTCTCTGATATCAGAAAGATATTTCTGGAACCTTATTCCCAGATTACCTAAGGGGGTTATGGGAAATTCCGGCAAAGGATCTCCTTTTGCATTTCTGCTTTTCCTGATAAAGCTGATTATCTTATCAAGTTTTGAAAAATTTGTCCTTCTTATGCCGATTGTAACTTTCTTTTTTTTGTTCCTTTTTATTTTTTTTTCCTGCCTGAAAAAATCAATCTCATCAAGGCCTGTCCCCCATCTATGGGTTTGGGAATTATGGCCATAAACTATAATATCTCCAAAGCCGCTGAATGAAGGCTCAACTATTGTATCATTCTTTTTTATCAAACCATATTTTACTATAGGGTAGCCTTTCAATCCTTTTTTTACAAAATCCCGAACTTCAGGTGGAAGGGTTTTTTTCCCTGGAAGATACTTTTGATGTGAGTTTTTTCCAGGAATGCTAAGCAAGCCAATCATCTCAATAAAAAAGTAAATTATGTTTATAAAGTGAGTGTTAAACCCTATTTTTTTCAATTAGCTCTTTGATATCTTCAAATGCATACCTTGTTGCACGATATATTGTTTTTCTTTCATTTTTAATGTTCTTTTTAGGAGTTTTCCATTCCCATAACACTTCCTTTTCGCTGCTTATTTCAATTACTCTTCCGTTTATGCTGTCTGTAATCAAGATGTTGCCGTTTGGCAGCTCCTGTGAATAACCCTGTTCATAGCAAAAAGAATCAAAATCATATTCCCAGATTATTTTTTTATCAACAGGATTAATCTCTATTACTCGTGTATAAGATCTTTCATTATCTCCGTTATCAAATATCAGGATATTACCATTTGGAAGCATCCTTGGAGAATGCTGTCTTTTTATCTCATCCTTCCCCCATGCCCAGACTATTTTTTGTGTATCCTTTTCAAGTATAACTATCAAATTTACTCTTGGCAAGCTAAGAATTATATTTCCTTCCTTGAACCTTGGATCATTGTCAAACCTGTTTTTTGGAATGATTTGTATGGAATTGATGTGGTAATATTCAAAACTCCCATCATCTTCTGCCAAAACAGACATGTTTTTAGAAGGTTTGAAATCAAGCGGCTGCTTATCATGATACCTTTGAATTTCCTTTAGATTGTCAAAACTTGACCAGAAATCAGAGACGGTTCCATCTCTTGTAATTTTTACTATCTTATCAAAAATTACAGTTCTTCCCAGATAGGTATGTTTTTCTTTAGATAATGTGTAAGCATCAAGGGAACCATCAACTTCAATATCATGATGAAATGGAAGCTGCCTTGCCCATTCTATATTAAAAGAGGCATCATATTTTACAAAGTATCCATCATAATTTGCAAATTCATATAACACATATGAAAAATTGTTAAAAATTCTTGCATATCTAGGGACAGTATTATTGTATTCAGGTATCAGCAGCACCTCATTGCCTTGCATATCTATCAGGCTGCCGTCAGCAAGAGTATATCCATTATATGACCTGTTGGTATATACTATAACACCTGTAGAATTATTGCCACCTTTTGAGTATGCCAGGTAAGGCAAGGAACGCAGCGCATTTTCACTATAATCTGAAGTGCATCCGCATAATAGCAAAAAGATTATCCAGTGCCATTTCATTTTCTTATCAGTATTTTTCATAACCTTGTTTTTGAAAATGTTCTCACATATATCCAAGGCTTCTTAATTTTTCCATATTTCCGCTGCTTTCCTTATCCTGTGCCCTTCCATCTCTTTCAGCAGATTTTGTATTTCTTAATTCGTTGATTATTTCGCTTACATCTTTAGCATGGGAATCTATGGGTGAGCAGCATGGTTCGCATCCAATGCTTCTGTACCTTTTTCCTTTATTTGACAGATAAAGTGGAACAATAGGAATATTTTCCTGACCTATATATTCCCAGATATCAAGCTCCGTCCAATGCAGCAACGGATGGATCCTTACATGGTTGACATCTTTTCCAAAGTCATTGGCAAAAAGGTTCCAGCCTGAAAGTTCAGTATCCTGCATTGCGGCAAACTCGCTGTCTCCTTGTTTTTTTTCTTTTTTCTTAAGTATATTCCACCTAAAAAGCAGATCCCTTGGTGAAAAATACCTCTCTTTATTCCTTATTCCATGCTCATCTCTTCGTATGCCTGCAATTATCCCATCAAATTTTTGCTCTTCTATTATAGCCTTTAGCGCGTCAGTCTTTCTAGCATTGCAGCACTCGAACCTTCCTTTCTGAGGCGTAATCTTGAGAAGATCTGCTTCATGGTTCTTTGCTATTATCAGGTCAAGCTGCCACTCTTTGGCGTATTTTTCCCTAAACTCATAAATTTCTCTGAACTTATATCCTGTGTCAATATGTATGACCTTGAAAGGTATCTTGCCAAAAAATGCTTTTCTGCAGAGCCATAAAAGCGTTGTTGAATCCTTTCCTATGCTCCATAATATTGCAGGATTCTTGAATTTATTATAAGCTTCTCTGAGGATGAATATGCTTTTAGATTCCAGCTGTTTTAGGCTGCTCATTTTTCTCTCAATTTATTTTTCAAAAGGCTTTTCCCATCAATATCATCGTTTGATTTGATTCCAAGGGCGTGAAGGATAGTTGGAGCAACATCTATAAGCGACGCTGTGGTACAATTAAATTTTGCATTGGAAAAAATAATCCCAGGAACAAAAAACGGATCAATCAGATGGTCCCCTTTCCATTTTTTATCATTATCCATTATTGTGTCTGGTGAGAATCCGCCTATTGCATTCTGCCATCCCATCCTAAATCCAGGATTGAATCCGACAACTATATCAGGAGCATCACCAACATGCTTCCCAGTATATATCTCATCTCTTCTGTAAACCTTATAAAAAACTTTTTTCTCATCAGAATCCTTTAACTCTTCCAATCCTGAAATTATCTCATTTATAGTCTTCTCCTTATCATGTATAATTCCTTCTGCTTCCCTGCCTTTCTCATTTATATAAATGCTTGAAAACCCAAGAGAGTATGCTTTTGTCTCATTCCATAAAACATTCTTAAAAAGAGGTCCTGCATTATCCATATTACCTTTGATTTTCATGAACCCTTTCTCAATGAGCCAGTTGTTTACTGAAACAGCTCGTTCGAATGTGCTAAATCCATGATCTGATACGACAAGAAGTAATGTATCATTTTCAATATTATCCAAAACATCTCCTATAAATTTATCTTTTTTCAGATAATAATCAACAACTTCCTGATTTTTATACAGCTTCTTTTCGCTCATGACATGCTGCAGCCTGTCTGAGGCATCAAACACAAAGGCATACACACCATTTTCATTATTTTTGAATTCCTTGAATTCATGCCAGAATATCTTTTCTTTCTCTTTTTCCAGGTCATCTACCAGCATTAGGAATCCTTCCTTGTCAAGATTGCCTTCTATATAGCCGTCAGTCTCTTCAGGCATGCCAAGAGTTGAAAACAGCCCTACATTTTTGCTTAATTCTTTTGAATAGCTTTTTGGCTTTGAAATTTCTAAAAGAGGGTTTGCAGGATCGATATGTACAGCAGTCATGTAAATCTTTAGCGGATCAATGCTTAAGACATATGCTTTTGCAATCCCTTTGACTTTCCTTAAAGCGCTTAACCTGAATTCTATCTCAATCCATTCGCTCCAGTTTTTTTCTTTTACTTCATAATCCTTGCCATTTACAGAAATGATGACTTTATCTTTCATAGTCTTTAATCCCATGGCTGCATTTGCATTTATTACCTGATTTCCTTTTCTAAGATAAGGGCCGATAATCTCAGTTTTTGCAGTATTATTTTTCAGGTCTATCCTAATCAGTTTATTTGATGGCTTTTCAGGTGCAGACATTTCAACGCTGCTATAAATAGTATATCCAGCAAGGTTTCCTCTTATATCAGGCACTCCAAGACCGGAAAGCATCTTTCCTTTTAGATTTGGAGGGAAGGTAATAGGCCATCTTATTATTGTTGTAGGGATATTCTCCTTGCTTGTGTATTCCCAAAATGCTTTTTCACTAAACCCTTGTAGGTATCTTGTCCCAAATATTGTATTTTTGACTTTTGAAGTGCTCAGTTCAGGCATATAATTATCAGGGTTTCTTTTTATGTAATCAAAAATCCCATGCTTGCCTGGGTTTTTCCCTGTTGCCATGGACGTCCAGGCTACAGGCGTTTCAGGAGGATAAGTTGTGCTCAGCCTGGAAAAAGTCCCGCTTTTTGAGATTCTCTCAAAATTTTTCAGTTTTCCTTCCTTAATAAGCGTGCTTGTGAAATTAAAATCCATCCCATCAATCCCTATTATGAGGACCTTGCTATACTTTGCATCCTGATTATTTTTTTTATCCATGTTAAAAACGATTGCTGCCAGAAAGCAGATAACTATGATGCTGATTAAAATCTTTTTATTTCTTTTCATTCTTCAGCCATTTTTTTACTGGAGTGATTACCCTGAGTAACACAAATCCTGAAATTATTCCAAAAATTCCAAGTATATATGACCAGAATGATGAAAGAATAAGGCTTCCTGTGCCCGGGTCAATGTAGGCATAAGTGCTCGGAAGGAAAACAAATAGTGCAGCTGCAAGATAGGTAATTTTCATTGAGTCATACTAAACTTAGCAGCTTTTTAAAGATTGCCAATGTTATAACTTCCTAATTATTATCTCTATACACATTGTGTTCATTTACTTTTCATGATATTTTTTCAATATCCCATGATTTTCGGCATTATGCATCACATTATCACAGCTTCTGATGCAGCCAACTTTTTCAACAAATTTAGGATGACTTTTTAGTTCCAGCCCTACTTTCCTGAAAGATTGCTGCCTTTTTCCATTCCAGATGCTGCTGAACCTATCTTTATTGATGTTCCCTGAAGGTATCATGACACCCCTGCAACATGGCGCAACGTCCCCATTTGCAAGTATCCTTGAAAAAGTCCATCCTACTGTGCACGGCATCATATATATAGCATCGCTGTCATATACTCCTTTTTTTGTGGCTGCATTTGAAATCCTTCTCAAGAAATTATCAGGATTATCTATCTTCACTTTCCCATAGTCTCCTTTTTGGTATTTTTCTAGCACATGAATAAATTTCTTTCTTAGGTTTTCTTGCTGCCTTTTATTCAAAAGAAGCTTGTCTGTCGCTCCTTCAATAGAATCTACAAGGGTGAAATACACTTCATTTGCTTCAGCTTTTGCTGCAATAGCCATCATATCCTCTATTTCAGTATAATTCAGGTTTGAAATGACATTTGAAACCACTACTCTTGTATTTTTTTTCTTTTCATTTAGGTATTTCAGGTTTTCCATGATCTTTAGAAACATTGCTTCTTTTTGGTTAGGGTGCGTTTTTATATATGTTTCAGGCGAGGCAGCCCAAAGGCTTACTGTAATATTATCAACTTTATTTGCAATCAGGAAATCAATCCTTTCCTTGTTCAACAGGGTAAAATTGGTTGTTATGTCAAGCATGAAATTATTTTTTTTAATCAATCTGATGATATCCATGATGTGCGGGTGCAGGAAGGGCTCTCCTCCGCCTGTCAGCCTTATCTCTATTGTGCCAATCTTTTTCAGCTCATCAACTAATCTTTTTATCACATCAAAAGAAATCTCATCTTTAAACCATGAAGAATGCGGCTTTTTTTCCTGCAGCAGGGGAGAATAGGTCCAGCATGCGATGCAGTTCAGGTTGCACCTGTTTGTGATATCAATTACAACATATTTTGGCCCTTGGGATGAGAATTGCCTGCCTGAATTGATATCTTTTAGGAAGATATCCTCATAACTTTTCTTTTTTCCAAACCAAATCATTCAAAAGAAGAAGCTTTTAGCGTATAAATTATTAACTGTTCATCTTTCGACAAACCTATCAATCTTGAAATTTTTTATGGTTTCCATCATATATGTATTCTGGTCATGGTTATCGCATGAATCACAGAAAGGGTCATAAAGCGGCTTTCCAAACATATCAACAGGATTTTCCTTATGCATTATAAGGCCATCATTCCTATACCTTGTATAAGCGTCAGACTGCCATATGTCCCTAAAGCTCTTTTTTTCATCAATCCTTCCTATATGCCTAACACCGCAGCAAAAAGATACAAGGTTGTTAAGGTCAATATATGCAAAATGCCAGCCGACATAGCACCCTTGGTGCAGCAGGCCTTTTTTTGACCAGTCACCTTTTTTTTCATCAAAGTGCTTCAGTTCAAAATCAACAAATGAGCTGAAATTCACTCCTGCGCTTTTGCAGATTATCCTTGCTTCTTCGATAAGCTCCCTTGTCCTTTGCATCTCTTCTTCAGAAAGCTTCAGTTCCTTGACCATATAAGGCGAAAGGTGTGTCATCTGCAGCCAAAGCGTATTTGCTCCCATTTCAGCAGCCATGTGTGCCATCTTTGGTATCTCATAGTAGTTTCTCTTATTTATTGCATGAAGAATCACAATCTCAGGCGCATTCCTTTTTATTTTTGCCTTAGAAAGCATCTTGACATTCTCCTGGATTATCTTCACATATTTTTTATCTGTTCCTGGTCTAATTTTCTTGAAAGTTTCCTCAGATGCCCAGGACATGCTTACAGTTACAGTGTGGCATGTGCCGTCAATTATCTTGTCTATGAACCTATTCAGCAGCATGCCGTTTGTTGAAAAGTTAAATTGCATCCTATTTTTTTTGATTGATTCGATGACTTCACTGAAATGAGGATATGTCGTCGGCTCTCCTTCTCCTACAAAGATTGCAATCTCTGTTCCCATATCTTTTGCCTGTTCCAGGACTCCTGTGACAACATTTAGTTCCAGGATAGGGTTCATTTCCTTTAGCTCTTTTTCCCTGACACCTTTCCCCCTAAATGGCGAGAAAGTCCTGCAATACACGCAGTCAGTATTGCATCTGGCATTAGCATTGAAAAGAAGATATCTCGGACCTGTAAAAACATCCTTAAATACCGGGCCAAGGGACCTAAGCATTTCCTTTTCCTTGAAGTCTTTTTTTCCTGCTTGTGTTTCAATTGTCTCAAGTATGTGTTTTAAGTCCCTGTCAGTCATCATCAATTTGATATTATCTTTTTTTGATATCCTCACCAGCTCATCAAGATAGCTGTAAAATCTTTTTTTTATGCTGGTGAACGGAGTTAAGTTAAACTTTGGCAGGTTTCTTTCCTCCAGTCCTCTTGATTTTCTTACAAAATTATAAATTCTGTCCAGCTTGAAGAAATTCGTCCTTCTAATTCCTATTATTGCGGGGTATTTTTTATGTTTTTTAAGCACATAAGCCTGTCTGAAAAAATCGCCTTCATCCAGTTCCACACCCCATCTATGGTTTTCAGAAGTGTCTCCGCAAAGGAAAACAGAATTTGTATTGTTATGGCGGGGGGCATATTTCCTGCTCTTTAATTGTTTAAGAAAATTTATCTTCTCCTTGGATGATGTAAACAGGGTTAAAATCCTGCTCTGGTTCTTAGATTTCAGATTCTGCATTTCCGACAATGCTTTTTTTTCTTCAAATAACTTTTTCCCTGGCTGAAGGATAGGCGTGAAATCTTTTTCAATTTCTTTTGGGATTATCAGTTTGCCTGGCCTATATATCAGCTCTTCACTATTTTCTGCTTTAGGCATTAAATATCTCATAGTCTGACAATAGTAAGTATGCTTTTAAGGATTTGCTTTAATGATTGATATCTTAACTTGCCTGTTTATTATCCAATCAAGAAATAGCTAAGCCATCAATTCTTCATATCTGCAGTTCAGCTGAAAATGGCATACCTTCTTACAGACAGCAATCTCTTTTCTTCTTTGGTTTGCAAGAGCAGAATAAAATATCTCTTGCAGTGTATTTTTCTTTATGTTTCCGACAGATGGCATGAATGAGCATATATGTATGTCTCCGCTATTGCTGCAATTTACATAAAAATCACCTACATTACATTGTTTGGAAAGCTTCATGGCATTAGGGTTTTCATAATACTTTCTCCAAAAATTTAACTGGTTAACGGGGTTTGTTATTAGGTTGTCTCTTTCTCTAAGAAAAATAAGCTCATCCAATCTTTTATTTAGCAATTTCAAATCTTTTGGCCAAAGTATGTTGTCCTCCCACCAGGCTTCTTTTTTTTCCTGGCGAAAATCCTGGACCAAAAATTGAAAGCTGACATAATCTGCAAAGTTATTTTCTTTTAGCCATAGCACAAACTCAGGCAATTCATCTATATTCTTGTTTGTTATTACAGTAAGTATGTGTATCTTGACATTCTTATTTAGTTTTCTAACATTCTTGATTGCAGCAACTACTCTTTCAAATCCAACTTTGGCTCTTGTAAAATTATTTGTTTCCTTGAAACCATCAAGAGATATGACAAGCCTTTCTATTCCAGAAGAAACAATTGATTTTGCATATTTAATGTCTGAAAACCTATATCCGTTCGTTGTTATTGACGGCTTTATCTTTAATTCCATGCAATATTTTACAATCTCTCTTAAATCAGGCCTGATTGTCGGTTCGCCTCCAATGAGGGTTACTAATGTATCCTTTGTTCGCCATCTGCTGATGCCCTTCAGGTATTTTTTAACGTAAATTAGCTCAAGGTCTTTTGTATGCTCTTTCCAGTATGAACAATACAAGCATTTAGAATTGCACCTTACTGTAAGCTCTATATCAAAGCTGTTTGGGATAAGATTCATTGTTTTAAGATTTGGTTTTTGCCTTAAAAACAATGAGGTCAATTTCTTAAACATAGCAGTACTCAATATTTTACTCTATATTAACTTTATCGGATATATTTTCGTGATTGTTAATCTGAAGCAGATCGTACCTGCAATTAACATGCCAGTGGCATGTTTTTTCACATTTATGAATGTTTTCTCTGACTTTATCAGCCTCCTTTGAATAAAAAAGTTCACTGACTGTACTTGTCCTGATATTTCCGATTGGCTCATCGATTAAGCCGCAAAGATGGATATCACCATTAGAAGTTAGCATGATATGAAAATCACCAAAATTGCAGTTTGTGCTTTTTTTGAATTGGGTTGGATTCTGGAAGTATTTTTTCCAGAAGATGAACTGTGATTCTTTTGTATTGACTTTCAATATAGATCTTTTTTTGAACATGATAAGTTCATCCAATATGCCGTTCAGCTCTTGTAGGTCCTTTGGCCATAAATGATTATTTTTCCACCAAGTCTTATCTTCCAAATCAAGATTTGGGAAGTCCATTGACAATGCCTGGAAGCTATAGTAGTCAGCAAGCTTTTCCTTTTCTACCCAACGCAGGAATGCAGGCAATATCTTATAATTGGTAGAACATATCACAGACTGGATTGTTATCAGCATCTTTTCATTTAGTTTTCTTATGTTTCTTATTGCATTGATTGTTTTTTTAAAATTTCCAGCCCCTCTCATGCTATCGTTTTCATCTTCAAACCCTTCTAATGAAACAGTTATTGTTTCTATTCCTGAAGACACTATTTTCTTTGCATAATCAATATCAGCAAGCCTATAGCCATTCGTTGTTATTGCAGCTTTAAAGCCTAATTTTTGGCATATATAAAGAATTATGTCAAGGTCATCCCTTAAAGTAGGCTCGCCACCCAGAATCTCTATCTGAGTTCCTTTCGGGGTAAGGTTCCTAAGTCCATAAATGAATTTGAGCACATACTTCAATTCAAGATTTGGAGATTTATCAAGCCAATAATGGCAGAAATTGCATCTGGAATCGCAATTCAATGTAAGTAAGATATCAACTGAAGTTGGTAAAATTTTCTGCATTTCTTTAAATCAAATGACATTTATTTTTTTTTCAAGTAATTTATGGTGTGCCTAATTGTATAGGTTAGACCATGCTGGTATAGGCACATAAAAAATAGTTCAACAGGATGCCTGCCTACCATCCACTTTTTATCACGCTCAATCCTTTGCCTCTCTCTCATCTTTTCTATCTTATGCTTCTGCCAGGCCCAATATGCGTACCTTTGCGCTTTTGACAGGTCGTCGGAACTCATTTCTTTGGTCCTTATGACGCTTTTTGTATTTCCATCATAATTATCGTAATTATCTGACATTATCATACCGTCAGATTTCAGCTTGTCATAAAACCTTGTTCCAGGAAAAGGTGTCATTATTGAAAACTGGACAGATTCAGGATCAACGCATATAGCAAAGTCAATTGTTTTTTTTACAGTCTCCCTGGTCTCCCCTGGAAGTCCAATAGTAAAAGTAAGATGCATCTTTATCCCTAATCTCTTAGTAAGCAGCATATTCTTTCTTGCAGTTTCAAGATTAAGGTTCTTTTCAGCATTATCAACAAGCTCCTGCGCGCCAGATTCTACCCCATATTTAACAGCTGAAAGACCAACTTCCTTTAGCGCAACAAGGATTTCCTCATCAACCAAATCCGCCCTTCCCATGAATGCCCATGGTGTTTTCCAGTTCCTTTTTTTAAGTTCTGCTGCAAGCTTAAGCATCCTTGGTTTTCCGATATTAAATGTGTCATCATCAAAGTAAATCGATTTAAACCCTTTTTTTACAAGATATTCCATCTCATCAACAACATCTGAAACATCCCTTGTCCTGTAATTCCTTCCGTTATAAACCAGTTGAGGCCATACGCAGAATGTGCATAGATAAGGGCACCCTCTGGAAGAAATCATCTGCGCACTTGGATGAGGGATTCCTCCGGGGCAATCATGATACTTAAAGATGGGAAAATCGTCTCTGTCAGGCCAGGGGTATTTTTCTAGGTTTTTCTCAAGTTCCCTCCTTGGAGTTATTGTTACTTTTTTGTTATTGTTAATTGCCAGCCCTTTAATTTTTTCTAGAGGTTTTTTATTTTTTAAGGCTCCTGCAAGCTCTAAAAGCGTAAATTCGTATTCACCTATCAGGGCAAAGTCAATGAAACTGTTATCTTCCATGAACTTTTTATCAAAAATATTCATGTCAGGTCCGGCAATTGCAATCCTGCAGCCGATTGAAGATTTTATCCTTTTTAAAATGATTAAATCCTGCTTAAGTGATGGTGTTGAGACTTCACAAAAAAATAAGTCAGGGCTAAACTCGCTAGCTTTCTGGAAAAAGACATTATAAGACAGCATATCAGCTATCCCATCAATCCCTTTTGCAGTGAAGCCGCTTTTTTTAAGAAGTGCTGTAGCATAGCCTAAAAAGAAAGGATAAGGAAGATATCCTTCTTCCTCAGCTATTTTTAAATGAGGCCAGCGGCTGCCTGCCCTTACTCCTTGCTTTCCATCTATCATCCATGGTAGGTTTGCAAGCAATATTTTCATAGTAGCTCAGATTTGTTTTATCTTATTAAGGTTAATGTTTTAATTATCAGTTATTTTCCAGCTAGAATTTATCCTGATATCACCCGTATTGATTTTTTCACCGGTTATAATGAAATATTCAGCTTTTTCAAAAGTGCATAGAGGATTATAACTATTTCTTGCATGGATTGTTGCTGAAATAACATAAATCCCGGGAAGAAACTTATTTTCTAATACGCATTGCATTTTGCCTTTGCCTCTTATCTCTAACTGATGTGAGGCTGAATTTGGGCCACCTATTATTGTTCCATCACTTTTTTCAATGGAAACAGAAAAAATAGCATCGCTTATGCTTTTTTTGGATTCATAATAAATATTTATCGATATGCTTTCACTCTGAGAAAATTTTCTTTTCGACGATGATTTTTCCACATAGACTTCAAGTTTTTTTATTTCTATATCTCTTCCAGTTTTATTATTTTTTTTAATTATGAATTTCTTGATTATATTTTCTCTTATAGTTTCCAGCTCTTTTATTTTCTTTCCAGTTTCGTTTGCCTGTATAATATTTTTATTTGTTTTTGCTTCATCGAAACTAAGGCAGCAATAGTCATATTCATTATCTAGCATAAATAGGACATTTCTGGTGGCAAATTCCAAATCAATATTCAGATTTTTAACAAATCCTGGGTCATCCTTTTCTATTTCTTTTAGGTAAGGCCTGACCATGTTTCTATATTTTTCCAGCATATAATAATTTTCTTTGCTGCCAAGATCGCTGGCAAATAAATTGTTCATCTTGTGTCTAAAGCTGCTAATAACCTCTTTCTTACTTTTTGATTTTCCAATTTTATATAAGAAATATTTGCAGGTTTCATCAAAATCCAGCTTCTTTCCTGAATCATCATCCAGGCAATTTATAAAATTCAAAAAAAACTCAAAATCCGTCATATCTTTGTCAGGTTCAAGATTCTTTTTTATAGCAAGTATATTTTTCATAAGTTCTACTCTTTCCAAGATATTTTTGTTAGGCTTATTATTAGCAAGGTAAGCTTCAAGATAATCTCCTGTTTTCCGTATGAGCTTGTTTATTTCATCCAGAAGTTCAACTTTGCGAAAAAATATCATGCTATCCTTAGTAAGTTCCTTCCTAAAAACTGAAAAAATGCTTTTTCTCTCTTTTCTTAATGCAATTTTATTCAGTTCCTTTTCTTTATTGATTATATTATAATAATCAGTTTTGAATTCATGTTCTGAAGAAAATGTAAGGTAAGAGCATATTACTTTTTTAGTGGTCCCGAAGTTTTCTATCCTTCCGTTTTTCAGGAAAATGGCTTTGTTGCAAAGTGCTTCAACCAAGGACATGTCATGTGAAACTAGGACAATAGTTTTTTTCTTTTCTTTCAGGAGTTTCAAAGCATAAACGCATCTGCTTTGGAATTCATGGTCTCCAACTGCCAATGCTTCATCTATCAGGAGTATATCAGCGTTACTGATTATTATCACGCTGAATGCAAGCCTCAGGATCATCCCATTGGAATATTCCTTTAGCTTATAATCAATGAAATTTTTGAGGTTTGAAAATTCAATAATCTTATCAAAATTCTTTTGGATATCGCTCTTGCTGATTCCAATTAGCGAGCCGTACAAATAAATATTTTCCCTGCCAGAAAGCTCATCATTAAGCCCTGCGCCTAAATCAAGCAACCTGAGAATTTTTCCATTTGCATGAACTTCTCCTTTTGAAGGCTCAATAAGCCCGCCAAGTATTTTAAGAAGGGTTGTTTTTCCTGACCCGTTAGGGCCTATAATACCAAAGCAGTCCCCTTTTTCAATATTTACTGTTACGTTGCTCAATGCAGCAAAATTCCCTGCTTTTTGGCTTGGAAAAACCTTGGAAACATTTTCTACGGACAATGCATATTTCATAGTCTCTCACTTACATTTGCTGTAGCTGAGGTAAACAGCCAGTATCCAAGAAAAAGCACTATGATGCATATCAGGAAAGTGATAAAAACCTGCTCAGGAAGGTCAGCATAATTATATATGAATACATTTCGCAGGTGGCTTATGATTCTTGCAATAGGGTTCAGCATGAAGTACTTCCTGAATTCAGAATGGATGCTTGATTCTGAATAAACTATAGGTGAAACCCAGAACAGGATCATCAAAGCAAAGGACCACATATGCTGGACATCTTTAAAAAGAACATAAATTCCTGAGACTATGAACGATATGCCCATAGTTAGAATGAAAAGCATTATTAGATATGCAGCTGCAGTTATGTCCAATAGATTAATCTCAATCTTAAAAAATATCATTAGAGCAATAAGGACAGCAAAGTTCAGAAGAAGCCCGGTCAGGTTGCTTAGGCATGAGCTTATCACAAAAACATGAGGGTATATCTTCTGTTTTTTCAGCAAGTTTGAATTAGAGATTATTGAATGCATGCTGCCTGTCGTAGTTTCCGAAAAATAGTTCCAGCATATAACTCCTATAAGCAAAAATATCTGGAAATTCGGCACATTGACCCTCATGACATATGTGAATACAACATATAGTATGATAAGAAGCAGGATAGGGTTAAAGATGCACCAGAAATATCCGAAATATGTGTTTTTGTACTTTAGCTTGAATTCTTTTTTTGCAAGTTCTATAATCAGTTCAGCGCTTTGCATTTAATATCACTAAAACAATTTATTCTTTTATAAGTTCCTAAAAAAACTTTTATTATGTCTCATTTTTTACTACTTCTATGAAACATAAACTCTTTTAGCAGTGCATTTTTTATTCTTGCATTTTTTTTAATTTTCCAGTATCCTTTGAGTGCTTCAAATGCAAGGGTGACTGCCCGAAATCTCTTCCTGAGAAATATCTTCTTCCTTTTCGTTATTTTTTTTGTTTTCCTGTCATAACCTGACCAGTCAAACCAGGCAAAGTTCAGGATTCCAAAAAAAAAGCACTTGAAAAAAGACAGTAATGTAAAAGGGTTGTAAAGATCACTTTTCCTAAGCATCCCTCTGAATTTATTCCTTCCATAAAGAATGTTCCTGAGCTCAAGATAATATCTTTCCCCAAAATCCTTTTCTTCTTTTAAATTATGGTACACAACAGCATCTTCGCAGTACTCAGCTTTAAGGTCAGCAAGTCTGCATCTATGGAAAAAATCAGCGTCCTCAAGATAAGTCTGGTAGTTTTCATCAAAGTTCCCATCCAGCTTTTTTAATGATTCTTTTTTCATCAAAAAGCAGCAGGATATGAACGGATATCTCTTCTCATTATCCAGGCACGGATAGAAGCATTTTCCGTTTTCATATAATATCTTTGGAAAAACAATATCATTTTTTTCAATGCTGTCCAAGATATTTTTAATGGCATTTTTTTCAAACCATGCGTCATTATCTATAAACAGAAGAATATCTCCCTTTGACATGGAAATCCCAATGTTTCTTGCTGCTGAAGCGCCAGTCCTTATTTTATTTCTGGCAAGATGTATTTTAGAATGCTTTAGTTTCAATAAAGAATCATCAGTTGAGGAGTCATCAACAATAATAATCTCATAATTCTTCAGGTTTGATTCCTTTATGCTTTCGATTAACTTATCAAGAGTTTTCTCTCCATTGAAATTTGGGATTATTATGCTTATCATATTTTAAAGCCAGGTTTTTTACCTTCTATAAACAGGTCATGCCATATCATGAAGTTCATTATTGTCCATATCTGCCTTGAATAATATAGTTTTGTAAGCTTGTTTCCTGAAAAGATAAAATTTGACACTTTATATTCACGATTGATAAGCTTCTCAAGATAATCTCTGTTAAAATAGGTCTTTATCAGCTCTTTTTCTGAACTGATATAATCAACAAATTCCTTTGATTTTTTTTCAAGCCAAAGATCTGTCGGCACAAAAAACCTCTGCTTCTTCCTTTGTGTAATCTTCTTAGGAAGCTTTTCTTTCATAGCATACTTAAGTATATATTTTTCATTTAAGCCGTTCAGCTTAAATTTCTCAGGCAGACCTGCAGAGAATTCAGCCAGCTTATAGCTGCAAAAAGGTACTCTGCCTTCAACAAAATTTGCCATTGTGGTCCTGTCAAACTTAAGAAGCATATTATCAGGCAGGAAAGTCTTAATGTCCCTATACAGCATGTTATTTAACATGCCTCTGTCTTTCCTGAAATATTTTTCATTCCTTGGCTCTTTTAATTTCGCAAGCTTAGCCAGTTCAAGGCTTGAGAATACAGAGACACCATAGTTTTCAAGATATTTTTTTTCAAGATTCTTCTCTTTTAGAAAGGATGATACCCTTAAGCTCAGAGGGTCATTAATACTTGGAAGATTGATGTTAAGTTTAGGGATCTTTTCAAAAACCTTATACTGTTCATATCCTGCAAACAGCTCATCTGCACCTTCTCCGTTTAGAAGCACTTTAACTTTTTTTGATGCTTTTTCTGCGAGAATGTTATTTGGGATGGATGTCGGGTCGCCAACTGGCTCATCAAGAGACCATACAACTTTAGGCAAATTCTTTAGTTCACTGTCATCAATGATGATCTCATGATGGTCAGTCTCAAATTTCTCAGATATAATCCCTGCATACTTAAATTCATTATAAGAATCCTCAAAACCAAGGGAATACGTATTGATTTTTCCTTCAGTGTTGTCTCTCATATGCGCAACAATAGCGCTTGAATCTATCCCTCCTGAAAGTAGTGCACCTACAGGAACATCGCTTCTCATCCTTAGTCTTATGGAATCGCTCAATATATTTTTCAGTTCTTCTGAGCAGGCAGATAAGTCTGTGTTTTTCTCGCTAAAGCTTAAGTCCCAATACCTGTTTGTCTTTAATTTATTATCCTTAAATAATACACATTCTCCAGGAAGCACTTTTTTTATATCCTTAATTATAGTATCTTCCCCACTGCAGTACCTGAACCTAAAATACTTTGCCAATACTTCCTTATTTATCTCCTTATCAAGCTCATATTTCAGTATTGCCTTGATTTCTGATGCAAAAATGAATATGTTATCTTTGAAATAGTAATATAGCGGCTTTACACCCAGCCTGTCCCTGGCCAAAAAAATAGTTTTTTTCTTCAGGTCATATATTGCGAAAGCAAACATGCCATCAAGATATGAAACAAAAGAAGGCCCGTGTTCCTCATAAAGATGTATTAATACTTCAGTATCGCTGTCAGTATAGAACCTATGCTTTTTTTCAATTTTTTTTCGTAGTTCAACATAGTTATATATCTCGCCATTAAAGAAGACAAGTTTAGTCTTATCTTCATTGAATATCGGTTGGTTCCCTCCTGGAAGGTCAATAATGCTAAGCCTGACATAGCCTAAAGTCATGCTGTCATCTTCAAAAATACCGGAATCATCAGGGCCCCTGTATTTTATGGACTTTAGCATATCCACTGCAAATTTCCTGTCATTAAAATTAAAGCCGATGATGCCGCACATTCTTAAGACTGGTAATTATTTCTCCCAATATAAAGCCTTCTGATATTCAGAGTATAGAATCTTGAGGTTTATTCAATGTCATATGGATTTTGACAATAAGGCATATGCTCCCATATTTATTGTTCCTTTAATTCCAAGGAGCCTTAAAATATTTAAAACCTTTAATGGGGTGTAAAAAGACCTGTTAAATTTTTTTAAGCATTCATTCATCTTCTCCTCGCTTAAATTAGCATGCTTATATCTCTCATCAATAAAGCTCTTTTTTTCATCAAGCATTGCAATATCCCCTTTATTAGTCATATCCCAAATTGGGGTTCCTGGATAAGGGTGAAGCCTATTGACGCAAAGGAAATCTGTGTCAAGCATCTTTGAAAAAGCAATTGTTTCTTCTATTGATTTTTCATTCTCCCAGGGAAATCCTATTATGAATGCAGATTGGGTCCTTATCCCATATTTTTTGCATAGCTTAACTGCATTTGCGGCATCTTTAAGCTTAAACCCTTTTTTTATTTTTAATAAAGAATCTTCATTTCCTACTTCAGGGGCAATCGTTGCCAGCCAAACGCCTGCTTTTCGCATCTTTTTAACCAATGCTTCGTTAAGCCTATCTGCCCTGATTCCATTCCCAAGCGAAATGGAGATATCAATCTTTTTTTCAATAATCAGGTCACATATTTTTTCAGCTCTTTTCATGTCTTCAGTAAAGCTGTCATCAGTAACCCATAGTTCTTTTATTCCATACTTTGATTTTAAAATGAGGATCTCCTCTACTACATTCTCAGGGCTTCTGAACCTATATTTATACCCAAGCGAGTGATGGCAGAATATGCAGCCATGGGGACATCCCCTAGAAGTATTTATTGCAAAAACAGGGGACTTTTTTTTAATTACCATATTATATCTTCGGTATTTTATTTTGTCTATTGCAGGAAAAGGAAGGCTGTCTAAATCATTGATAGGTGATCTATATCCAGTATAGTAAGGTTGGTTGTTTTTCTTGATCCAAATTCCTTTGATTTTTTGCTTTTCATTTGATTTTATATAATCATATATCAAATCCTCTCCTTCATCTGATATTATTGCATCAAGCCAGTCATTCATTATAAGTTTTTTTGCAATCAGTTTTGGGTGTGAACCACCAAAAATTACAATGATATTTTTGTTCAATTTTTTTATATCTCTTGCTGTGGTAATACTGTTTTGGATATTTGCACTGTTTACTGAAAAGCCTATCAGGTCATACTTCATCAAACCAATGCTTTTTGGAGAATACGAATTTTTATCAATTACGTCACAACTTATGCCTTTTGATTCAAGAAAAGATGCAATGTACAGAAGCCCAAGCGGTGGCAGGGAGTTTAGGTAAAGCATAGTATTAGTTGGCTTTTCCTGAAGAAGCAATACTTTCATTTTGATAAATTATTGGTTGAAATATATATATGTATTCTTGAACTGTATGACAACATAAAAACGGAGGTTTGGATTTGCTTTGGAAGAGCATAGTAAATTTTTTTCTATCTAACTATCAAATGTAGGTAGGTTTTAATTATTTAATGCCATCTCAAGCCCTGCTTTTATATATCTTTTTAATTCAGCAGCTGATTTTATACCTGCTAAAAATTTCAGGATTATTTTCGGCCTGAAATAAAATTTCATATACGCATTTTTTATATGCTTATTTAATGCCTCATCATTAAGGTTGCATCTAATCCTGTCAAGTGGCGCTTCTATGGATTTATCAACTGTATATTTTTTCCAGTAATCTATTTTAGTTTCAGATGCCAGATCATCATATATCTCTGTCCCTGGCAGGATGCTAAATCTTGAAAACTGCGCATAATCCAAAGGCAGGGACTTAGCTAAGTTAATGGTGTTTTTTATTGTTTTTTCATCTTCCCCTGGGCATCCAAGCATAAAATATCCGAAAGCAAGTATGCCATTTCTCTTTGCAAGTGCTATGCTTTCCTTAATTTTTTTCAAAGTAGTGAATTTTTTTATGTTTCTCAGTATATTTTCATCTCCTGATTCTATCCCGAAATAAATCCTGTAGCACCCGGCAGATTTCATATGTTTCAGCACTTCATCATCTATAGTGTCTACTCTTGATCTGCATGACCAGAAAATTTTTAGTTTTCTCTTTCGTATTTCCTGGCAAATCAGGATTACTCTCTTTTTATTTATTGTAAACAATGGGTCGAATATGTCAAATTCCTTTATGTTATATCTTTTCACGCATTCTTCAATCTCATCAGCAACATTTTCCGGGCTCCTATACCTAATATCGCCGGTCCTTTGCTCGCAAAAATTGCACTGGAAAGTGCAGCCTCTGCTTGTCATAAGAATTGTATAATTCCTGTATTTAGATATGAATGAATAGTATTTGCTGTTTGGAAGCAGATTTCTTGCAGGGAATGGTATCGAATCAAGGTTCTTTATCTGTTCCCTTTTTTCATTGATTATTACCTTATTCCCATCTCTATAGCAGATTCCCTTAATATTTGCAAATCCCTTCTTCTTTTCTAATGCTTCAATAAGTTCAGCTACAGTTTCTTCAGCTTCACCGATTATCCCAAAATCAATGCTTTTGTTCTTTAAAGTCTCTTTAGGGTATAGGTTCAGGTTCCCTCCGCCAACAATTATCAGGCAGTCATGCCTAGCCTTAAAATAATTTATAATACTGTTTGTCTCATGTATTAAATAAGTTGAGACAGTGAACATCAGGACTTTTGGCTTAAATTCCTTTATCTTTAAATCCATATCTTTCAGTGAGTAACCTGATGCAGCAGCATCTAAAAACAAGAGTTCATGCCCAGCTTTTTGAAGCGCCCCTGCAACATATGCAAGGCTTATATTTGGGTAAAGCCCATAGTTGCTGGCAACAGCTTTTATATTAGGCTGGTTAGTAACAGCGACTACTCCAAATGAAGGGTAAACTATTGCAATTTTCATGTTTCTTCTATAGGTTAGCTCAATTGCCCTGTTTTATTAAAACTATGCTTGTTTTGGCTGATTGTAACAATAATCTCTTCATGATATTCATAAAATTTTAGGGTTTCTATTTTTTTGAATTCCTGTTCAATTATGTTTATCTCATCAGCATATTCTGCTTCTTTTTCAGTTCCAGCATATTCAGCAATTATCAGATAATCATACTCATGGATTTCTAGGCATTCATTGTTATGTTTTGAAATGCAGCTCTTTAGGTTTATGTACCTTACGTTATCTTCATCATAATATGCTAAAGTGTTCGCAGATACTACCTGGCTTGCTGTAATTACAGCAACCGTTGCATTAGGCCTGATATTTTTTGCAACATAATAATTATTGTCTTCTTTTTGATATTCTTCTTTTTCTATAATTATTCCTTCCTTATCAAAAGTGGGATTATATGTTGTTTTGCTGATGATTGGCATTTCATCTATAATTATAATTTTGCTAAATAAAGGGATGGCATAAGGCAGGTTAAGTTTGACCTGGAGATTATGCTCAATTGGAAAACTGTTATATATCATAAAAAACCCAAAAACAGCAATGGCAAGGACTAAACTAACCTTTTTTAGGTTTCTAAATCCAATTGATGCAAGGATGCATATTGGAATAATCAAAAGAAATGTAGGCTTTGTGCTTTTTACAGGGAACATGGAGAAGATAAAATAAGGGATGATAATTAGCAGCAAATAATATTTCATGTATTTGTCTATTTGCACTTTACGCAGGATAATGAATGCCAAAATAATGCTTAAAATAAGGTTGGAATGGACTGTAATAAAGACAACAGCATAATAAATAAAATTGATGGTGTGAAGATAAGGTGTAGCCGTATCCTCTTTTAAATATCTGACGAAAAGCCTTGCGACCATGTTAAAGTACCATGGCATGCTTAATGCATAAGCAAACATGAGGCTGTAATTCATGTTTGATATTCTTGAACTGCTTCTTGATGATTTTAGAATGAGGTAAGCCAAAAAAACCATGGTGAAACAGAACGAGGCAAAAAATTTCACATTATATGGGGAATAAATTATTATTAAAGCTTCAGTAAATGTATAGAAAGCCATGTTTAGGAGCCCAGGCAAACAATGGCTTCTCAGGTATTTTTTTATCGTTTCTTTATTTTCCAGGTATATATACAATAGCTGGGGCAGGCAGAAAATTATTGATAAGTGCCTTGAGAGAAGGAATAGACCAAGTGAAAGCCCATAAAGGGCAGAGAATTTCAGACTCGCGAAATTTTCAGATCTAATCAAAAAATAATATGAAAGAGAAAGGAAAAAAAGCATATACACCTGCTCATTTAATGACCTTGACATGAAAGTTGTTGCAGGAAATGATAAAAATATTATGATGAAAGCAGAAGCGCTTGAAGTTCCGTATATTTTTTTTATTGCTGCAGAAATTAGAAAGGCAGAACATAATGTTAAAGCCAGGTTCAGGAAAAAAATCTCTTTTTTTGGAATGATGCCGTTATAAAGGAAAATTGCAGGTATGAGCTTTGGAACTGGGCTGTATCCTTCATACAGAAGATTCAGGAATGAGAAATCTTTCTTTTGTTCAATATTTGCCTTAACTTCATTCAGGTATAAGACATCTTCAGAATGGATCTTGTTTTTTGCAAAAATTATCCATAATAAATTAAAGCAGGCAAAAATTAAGACAAATAAAACAGCAAGAAGCGCAATATTCCGGTTATATCTTTCTTTCATGGCTTATCATAGTTAATTATATAAATTTTATTTATATATTTGTGTTATGCAAAATTATATAGGCCTTTGCGACAACCATGATTCAGGGGCATGCCTATTGAATGAAGAGGGCATTTCTTTTGCATTAAATGAAGAGAGGCTGAACAGAGAAAAGCTTACAAGAAAATTCCCGTCAAAGTCACTTAGTGAGATATTTAAAAGATCAAAAGGGCCAGCAAATATAATCGTAGCTTCTGAAATGACCCCTATTTTTTTGCTTAGGGTCTTTAACAAGCATTATTCAGGCATAAAAAGCAGGTCGCAGTTTTCATATCTTCTGAATCTATACATACTATATCAAATCCTGATGAAAAAGACAGGGATGAATTCAATAGAAAAATCACTTTCCAGGGAATTTTTCAGATACAAGCTGAAGTCAATATATGGCAACAAAATAAAGTCTCTTACAATAATAGATCATCACTTATCGCATGCTTCAGGTGCATACGCTTATTCAGGATTTGAAAAGGCCCTTATCATAAGCTGTGATGCGATGGGAGACGGCATAACACTTACAGTCAGTACAGCTTCAGGAAAAAAAATAACAAAAATTCACGAAGAATCAGGAAGTTCTGCAGTAAGCGTATATTATTCCAGGGTTACTGAATTCCTAGGATTTCGTGCATTAAGGCACGAAGGAAAAGTATTGGGGCTTGCAGCATATGGTGATCCGATAAAGACAAAAGGATTAATGAGGAAATTGCTGTGGTTTCGTGAAGATGGAAGTTTTAACAGGATAAATCACTTTATTCCAGTTTCAAAGAGCTCAGGTATCTATAAAAAATTAAAGGAGTTTAGGAGAGAGGATATTGCTGCCGGCCTTCAAAGCAATCTTGAGACAGAGTTTGTTAAATTTGTCAGGTACTGGTCAGACAAGACTGGGATAAAAGACTTGTGCTTATCAGGCGGGCTATTTGCAAACGTAAAATTGAACCAGAGAATAAAGGAAGATGCAGGAATAAAAAACATTTTCATTTTTCCGCATATGGGGGATGGAGGCCTGGCAGTAAGTGCTGTAATGGCACACATGGAGCTAAAGCCAAAAAAGCTGGATAGCTTATATCTTGGTTTGGAATATACTGAAGAATACATAAAAAAAAGCATTGATACTTCAGGTCTTTCATATAAAAAGTTGAACCAGAAGGCAAGACAGATAGCATCTCTTCTTGAAAAAAGCAAAATAATCGGGCTTTTCAATGGCAGGATGGAATATGGTCCAAGAGCTCTTGGCAATAGAAGCATAATCTGCAGACCGGATGACCCTGATTTATGCATACTTTTGAATAGCAGGCTTCAGAGAAACGATTTCATGCCTTTTGCCCCTTCAGTTCTTTATGAAGAGAGAGAGAGATGTTTTGAAAAGACAAAGGGAGCTGAATATGCTGCAAAGTTCATGACAATCACTTTTAAGTGTACCGAATGGATGAAAAAAAATTGTCATGCAGTGGTGCATATAGATGGCACATGCAGGCCTCAATTGGTTGAGGAAACAGATAATAAGGATTATTACAATATAATTTCAGAGTTTTATAAATTGACTGGGCTTCCATGCATAATTAATACCAGCTTTAATATACATGAAGAGCCAATAGTATGCAATCCGCAGGATGCATTAAGATCATTTAAAGCATCAGGTCTGGATTATCTTTGCATAGGTGATTATCTGGTGGAAAAAGAGTCAAAATGATAAAGTGGCTGGTTGAGTATCTTTGTTGCAGGCAATGTGGCAGCGATTTTAAGCTAGATTCACGAAAAGAATCAGGAGATGAAGTGCAGGAAGGGTTTTTGTCATGCAGCTGTTCAAGATATCCCGTAAAAAGTGGAATCCCAAGGATGCTTTCAAAAAAATTCCAAAAAGCAAACAGGACAATGCAGTCATTTGGCTATGAATGGAAATACTTCAACAAAGAATACAAGGTTTACCCTTCACAGTTTGAACATTGGATATACCCTTTAACAAAATCACAACTCAAAGGGAAAACAGTGCTAGATATTGGTTGCGGGACAGGAATCCATTCAAGGATTTTAGAAAGCTACGGAGCAAGGGTTATCAGCGTAGACATTTCTATGGCTGTTGATGTGGCCTACCAAAAATCAAAAGGAAAAAATATTACGGTGATACAGGCAGATATCTCAGATTTGCCGCTAAAAAAGAAGTTTGACTATATTTTTAGTATAGGTTCCCTGCATCATATGGACGATCCAAAAAAAGGGGTTATCAGCATAAAATCAGTCCTAAAAAAAAGAGGCATTTTTTTCCTTAAGGTCTATTCAAAAGAAGGAAATTGGTTCACAATAAATATCATTGAAGGCATAATCAAGAAAATAACCCTGGTCATGCCATTCTGGCTCCTGAATTTTTCATGCTTTTTGCTTGTTTTACCTTTCAGTTTTATAATCTGGCTGTTTGTTTTTCTTGGTAAACTCTCAAAAAACCTAAGGAACCTTCCATTTCATAATTATTTTCTTGCAATTTCCAGCTATTCATTTGTGCATAAGCAAAACATATTATTTGATATATTATCCGCTCCTGTCGTGCATTATTATTCAAAGGATGGAATTAAATCCCTGTTAAGTGGCATGGTTATAAAAAGCATGCTTGGATCAGAAGTATTGTCGTGGAGGATTATTGCAGAAAATGAAAAAGCATGATTCATATCTTTATTTTGCTGTTCTGCTGTCAATTATTTTCATATCAATAAATCTTTATGTAATCAATAAGGATAAAACACCTTATGCCTATGATATGGCAAATCTTAGGAGTTTTAGCCTGGATTATTTCAGTTACATAAATAACGGCAGTCTGGACCAATTCTATAATCTTTTCAGGAGAGACTATTTTTATCCGCCTTTTTATATCCTTGGCAGCTTGCCTTTTTATTTTATTTTCGGGACTAGTCAGGATGTCAGCACTTTAGTAAATGTCCCGTTTGCAATAATTCTAATCCTTTCAGTTTATTTTATCGGGAAAAAAATCAGCACTCCGGAAATAGGGCTGCTTAGCGCTGCTCTTGTTGCCTTAACTCCTGCAATATTTAGCTTTTCAAGGGTATTTCTAATGGATTTTGCCGTATGTGCAGCAGTTGCATTAAGCATATGCCTTATGATATATACAGATAAATTTTCAAAGAAAAATTTCAACATGTTTTTTGGGCTATCAATTGGTCTTGGCATGATGATGAAATGGTCATATGCAGTATATATGATAGGGCCAATTATCTCCTACTTTTTTTATTCATTTAAATCCAAGGAATACTTTTCATTGGCAACACTAAAAAATAAAGAATTTAATATATTTCTAATAGGACTTGGAATTGGGCTTGTAGTTCCATTAATATGGTACTATGACAAAATTTGGTATATCCTGTCCAGGGCAGGAAAACTAAATTATGACTATTCACTTCAGATAGGCGGTTTCAAGCCATTTACGTTCCAGAACTTTTCATGGTATCTGCATTCAATGTACTTTCCTCTGCTTAGGCACTTTTTTGCATTTTTTACAATATCATTAGCTTATTTCATGTTATTTGTCAGGAACAGGCATAAATCTGTCCTTGCTGCATGGTTTATTGTCCCTTACATTATTTACACTTTTTCAGTATGGAAAGATTCAAGATATCTGCTTGGAGCTTTGCCGGCACTCGGGATTATGGGTGCATTGGCAACAGAGTCACTTGTAAATGCGACTATAAAAGCAAAAATGAGGGATTATTCCTGGAAATATGCGCTTGCAGGATTTCTTGTTCTTTTATCATGCGTACATTTTTCAGTGCTGGACAAGGGAAGGAACCATCCTTTTAGCATTGCATCCTTATCAAGCGATGGGCTTTATACATGGCATGACACCTATTACCCAATTAATGAGATGCAGGATATTATATTTTCAAAAGCAGCAGATAGCATTCTGATAATACCAAATTCCCTTCTTATAGATACTTTTGCACATGAAATTGAAAAAACAAGACCAGATATTGTTTTGGATAGGGGACTTTTTTGCATTGGATCAGGTGGAGCAAACAACTGTCGGGAGAAAAAACTTGAAAGATTTTCTGATAACAAGTATGCATGCAGTTTTGATATGGTGATCAGCTATGAAGCAGAATTTGATTATTTCCTTTATGGTGTCATATACCTGCCAGAAAATTCAACGCTCCATAGTGGAGTTATCATGCCAATGGTAACCAGTTGGAACGAATGCAAAAGCAGTTTTGATATTGCAGGAAAATTCACAGACATTACCAACAGTAACCAATCATTATATTTCTATAAAAGTAAAAAACTGGAAGATAAATGACATGAAAGAGGCTAAGCTAAAAAACTACAGTATTTTTGTTGCTCTGTTTCTAATATCAGTTTTCATCTGCTTCAATATTTACTGGATACATAACTATGCAGATGATTTCATCTCAGAGGACATGATACTCATTTCGCAGGCAACTAGGATGATTCCCTTATTGGATGACATAAATAGCATATACTATTTCAATTCCCAGCCACTGTTCCCCTATTTTCTTGCAAACCTTATGAGCATATCTGCAGATGAATTCATGCCTTTCTATCTAGAAAATTTCTTTTTTGCTATCTCAGGTGTTCTTATCTTTCTTATAATACAAAAATTGTACAATGGAAAATTAGGCATTTATGCTCTTTTAATTTTCCTATTATTGCCTGGTACTATACAATATTCCAGGACCATATATGCAATAGGCATGCTAACATTTTTTTTTCTGCTGAGTATATATTCCTACATCAATTCAGATAATTTCAGAAACTTGGGATGGGCATTAGTTTGGTCAGTCTCCTGCGTGCTTATGCTTATGACTAAATACATGATGATTCCATATGTGCTTGCTGAAATATTTATCTGGCTGTTTTTTTTCATCTTCAATCTGTTTACACACTTTGCGCAAAAGAAAAAAGCTGAAAAAACTGAATTCAAAAGAAGATTCCTGAATTTCATCATTGCCCTTTTAATTGTCTGGCTTCTTGCTGTCCCGCACTATAGGCACGAAAGAAACCTAGCTTTATTTAGTGAACGGAGTGTAAACAACCACGTTGATTTTTCAAATCCAGCATTCATATTATGCAACATGATAAACTATCCTCTATTGATGTCACAGAGCCAGCTTGGTTTTCTTCCGTTTCTGCTGTTTTTTATCTCCGTAATTATCCTATTTATAAATCTCTTCAAAAAAATATACCTGCTCGAAGAGCTTTTCATGCTTGCAGTTCTAATGCAGGTGATGTTTTTTTTCTCATTCATATCACCTATAAAAAATTCTGCAGTTACAGGTCCGCTGGTGCCGCTGGCATTAATATTGATTTTTAGCATGGTTAGCAGGATGAGCAAGAAAGCACGGCAGCTGGTTCTTTCGTTGCTTATAATAAATGGCATTCTGGTAATATCGCCTTATAACCCCTTTGCTGGGTCACATGTTTTTGAAGGATGGAATAATTTCAAGGATTCGCTAAACTGCGGCCAGCATATAACTGCCTGCTTTGTTGGAACAGATCAGGCAATAGTAACAAGGGATTCAGAGCTAAATCACAAGCCAAACTCATTTTTTTACATTACACCTGAGCGGACAATAAAAAAAATGGCAAAGGAAAAGCTGGCCGGAAAAAAAGAAATACGAATTGCAGACATGACAAACATTGGTCATTTTGAGCTCAACTATTATGCATTGACAGAAGCCAATATGTCAAAACTTGGCTATTTCAGATGTGAGGATTTCCTTGAAGATCCATACAAAGCCAACTATTCTTTCGATTTCCTGATTGTGCGCAAAAATTTTAGCTATGCAAGGACATTCACAGAATGCGAAGGTTGCTGGTCTGTTGAGAAATTTCAGTACTGTGATATGGTTCTTCAGGAATTAACTGCTAAATTTGAATTTGACTCACAGTATGGTGAACTTCAGGTTTTTACCCCTAAAAAATAATCTTCTTAAAATCATCAGTAAATTATAAATAGTTTTTTCATTACTATAGATAAATGGCTTTTCTTATCCAATATGACAGCGGTACTATCAAGGCAGAAGGGATTAGGTTCATAAGGCCTGCAGAAAAAGAGGATATTGAATTAGCATTGGTTGGAAACATTACAGATCCTCTCCAGGTGGAAAAAGGTAAATCCCAAACAGGCAAGTCTCAGCTAGATTTTATATACGTACTATATAAAAAAATAGGGAACAGGTTTATTGAGAGGCTGGATGGCTATTTCCTTATATTTATTAAGGATAATGGCAGGCTTAAAGTCTTCAATAATAGGTATTCATCTGTTTCATGCTACTACCTAAAGCAGGGGAAAAATTGCTATTTCTCTGATTCCTATTCATTGATTTTGAAAAACCTAAAAAACAGGGAAGTAAACTTTGATGTGATAAACCTGTTCTTAAATTCAGGCTATTCTTACTCTGAGAAAATGCCATTTAAAAATACATATAGGATGATTCCGGCTCATTATCTTGAGGTTGATGAAACTTCTAAAACCAGGCTGGAAAGATACTCAGGCATGGTTTTCAGAAGGGCATCAAGACCAGTTAATGAGCTGTTGGATGAATATGAATCATTATGGCAGGAAGCAATATATTCATTTGCAAAAGCAAACAACTCAAAAAAAATAGGAAGCGCCCTTAGCGGAGGGCTGGATACAAGCTGGGTGGTTCTAATGGCTTCAAAAGCCATGAAGCAGGAGATACAGACATATACATGCTACTATGATTATTCCTTGTTTAATGAGCTAAAAGAATCAGAATTCGTTTCAAACAGGACAGGAGCAAAGCACCATAAGCTGAAGGTAAGCGAGACTGACCTTGATTTGATACCTGAGATGATAAACGCTGCAGAAGAACCTGTTTTATCTTCATCCCTTTCGCTTTTCATGGCAATAAATGAGGCAGCATCGAATAATGTTGATGTTTTTCTTACTGGGGATGGAGGGAATAATATATACCACCACCTATATCCTGTTGGAGAGATACATAAATACATTAGATATCTGCCATATGGCATAAGGAAGCTGCTGTTTTTTTTGGTTGATGCATCAGCAAAGCTTACAAACAATGAACGCCTAAATGAAGCAAGGTATCCGATGCACGCATTTTCATACAGGAACTTTTATGATAATTTCTATAAGAACCTGACATGCTATAGGCACTTTGACCCATCTCAGAGAAAGATGCTTTTTAAAAAAGGATGTTATGAAGAATTCGATGAAAGGAATATGGCAGGAAGGATTCCAATCACAAAGGATGATTTTGACAATAAGCTTATTGAATCAAGGTTTGTATATGGCAACATGCAGTATGTCTCAGCATTCCAGGAAAAATTCGCAAAAGAGAATGGGATTCTTCTTTTCCCACCATACCAGAACAGGAAAATAATGGATTTCCTCTCATCGCTTCCTTTTAGCATGATGTTTAGGGGAAGCACACTAAATAAGCTCACAAACACAGCAAATAAAATGTACTTTCAAAAGCAGGCGCTTAAAAGGCATTTTCCAAAATCCTTTGTTGATAAGACAGGCCAGCCTTTTGACCAGCCGTTCCATTCATGGTTTGAAAGAAGGCCTAGGTTGGTTGAGCTGCTTTTTGGTTCATTGAAAAAAAGGGGATGGTATAATGAAGGTTACCTTGATTTTCTGCTAAATGAGCATAAAGCGCAGCACCAGCATGAAAAAATCTTCTGCCAGCTTTCAAATCATGCCTATAGGATAATGGCATTATTATCACTTGAAGTATGGGCAAGGATATACATAGACGGGTTTCATTTGAAAAAAGGGGAACCGATTGAGGAATTCATAAAACGATGAAAATATTATTTGTGATTGTCCCAGACAATGATAAAGGAAGGTATATTTTTAAAAAAAGGAATTACGATAATTTCATAATCCTTGGAGTAGCACAGGCATCATCTGTACTAAAGCAGGAAGGGCATATTATCAGGGCTATAGATTTAAGGCTGGCTAAAGAGCCACAATCAGAACTTTTTAAATCAATTAATTCCTTTAAGCCAGACGCCATTCACTTATCTGCATATTTTGTCTCCCTTGGCAACCTGAAAAAGTACGCTTTTATGATTAAAAAAAAATACAGTATTCCTATATATTTTGGAGGAATATATCCTTCGCTTTACCCAATAACAATAATGGAAGATTCTATCCAGCTGCCTTATTTTGATGGCATAGACTTCATGATAGCTGGTGAAGAGACTGCATTCAAGGATTTGCTTAAGAAAAGAAAGACAGCAAAGGTTCTTGAAAATATAGAAGAATTGCCTTTTCCGGATTTCAGCATTTTTGATATCCAAAAGTATTATCCACTGCCAAAGCATTACAAAAGAATGCCGGTAATACCCTTGCTTACGAGCAGGGGGTGTTCATGGGGGAAATGCAAATTCTGTTCGCAGTCGCATATCATTGGGTACTACAGGAAGATGTCACCAGGAAAGGTTGTAGCTATGGTCAAGCAGGCCGTAGATCAATATGGGGCAAAAGAAATAAGGTTTTGGGATGACACCTTCTTTCATGACAGGAAGTGGATAATGGCTTTCTGCAGCATGATGAAAAAAGAAAATACTGGTGTTATATGGAGCTGTCATGAAAGGGTAAGCATGGTTTCCGAGGATATTTTATTTGAGATGAAAAAAGCAGGGTGCTGGCAGATACTTTTCGGGATTGAATCAGGAAATGAATCAGTTTTATCCGGGATTGACAAAGGAATAAATAAAAAGCAGGCAGTTAAGGCTGTTGCTGCAGCAAGGAAAGCAGGCATAGAATCAAGGGTCTCTTTCATACTGGGATTTCCTGATGAGACACCTGATATGACAGACGAGACCATAAACTTTGCAAAGAAGCTTCATGCAGATATAACACAGTTCAGCATTTTCACGCCTTATCCAGGCACTGAGCTTTATAGCAGGATAGAAAAGGATATCCCAAGAAATTTTGAATCATATTCAGAGATTGAAGTGATTTGCCTGCCAAAAGGATACAGCAGCAAAAAGCAATTGATGGAAAAGTATCGGAATGCATATCTTTCCATCTATCTGAATCCAAGATATATAATTAAATCAATCCTGCAGATAAGAAGTTTCGAGGATTTAAACAGGCAAATAAGCGGCTTAAAGACAATGCTTGGGCTGGCATTAGGGAAAAAATGAGAGATAAACTTTTCATCATTTTTGGAATGTTGATATGCATATTGTGGTCAATAAACAATTATGCTGTGCTGGAAAAGGACAATACTCCTTTTGTCTTTGATATCCAGGAGATATATATCATGAGCACAAACTTTTATGGCTACATTACCAATTTTCAAATCAGTGAATTTTTCAGTTATTATACAAACTGGGAAAAAGATTATCCTCCATTTCTGATATTCCAGCCAATTCCGTTTTACCTAGTAATGGGAATAAGCGAGGATACAGCAGCCTTTTCAAATATAATCCATATATTCATCCTGTTTTTTTCAGTCTATTTCATAGGAAAGAAGCTGCATAGCCAGAGTTTAGGTATTTTTTCAGCCATACTGGTTTCGATAAATCCATGGGTGCATTCAATCTCCAGGATATATCTGGCTGAGTTTGCAATAATCTCAATAATGTCCTTGACTATGGCATTATTTCTTTATTCTGAAAATTTCAAAAACAGGTTTTTTACAGTGCTTTTTGGGATTTCTTTTGGTTTAGGAATGTGGGTAAAGTTTTCATTTTTGCTATATTTTCTACCGCTGTTTTCCCTATTCTGCTTAACAAATGCAGGAAAAATAATAAAAAATCTTAATAATCTTGCCTATGCAATATTGCCTTTTTTTGCAATGGTGCTTGCATGGTACCCAATGCAGATCAAAGTGTTGATGCTGTTCGTCAGGCATAATGCTGTATTTTTTGATCAGAATGTAATGCAAGGCATGACAATTTCTGAAAAACTTATTGATAGATTAGAATGGTACCATGATTTGATGAAATTTGACATCATGTTTTTTTCAGTCTTATTATGTTTGGTTCTCATTGCTTTCTTTTGCAGGGATAAGAAATACTGGCTGTTCTTCTTTTCATTCATTTCATCATTTGCCGTGCTTCTGTTCTACATACCTACAATAAGGTTTTTTTTGCCTCTATCCCTTCATCTAAGCATAATGGCAGCATATGGGCTTATTGCCTTAAAACCACTATTGAAAAAAAAACATCTGGTTGCTTCTTATATTATACTGATTGTTGCTTTCCTGTTAATTAATAGGCAACCATATGAAAGGAAGACTATTGATTCATCGTTTTCAAGCGGTATGTATTCACCGAGGATTTTTATCCTTGATGAGACCATCTATTTAACGCTTGAAGAAGACAAAACAGTTGAAAGCGTGCTTATTCTCACATCATCTCCTACAATCTCATTGATGGAAAGGAAATTAAGCAAGATAAAGGAAGTAGAGAGCATTTTCTGCTTATTTAACCCGGAATTTAACCTTGTTGATTTTGATTACTGCATTGACTCAATAGATAGGATACCCAGTTGCAATTACGACGCAGTTGTCATTTCATCTCCAAACCTGACAAAGCAAAGAACCAAGTACTTATCCTCTTACAAAACCCAAAATGATTTATTTAATGATGCCTTGGTTTCTTGGCAGGGATGCAGGGACAGATATTATATGAATTACAGCTATTATGAAGGAACAGAAGATATAGAAATATCATTATGGAAAAGAAAGCAAATTTAATGCATCCTGATAGTCTCACTATACTCTTCTGCAAGCTTTTCTGCAACATTTTCCCATCTTAATGTTTTAGATCTTTCAAGAGCTTTTTTCTCAAGTTTATCTCTTAATTTTTTATCTTTCACCAGCTTAAAAATGGCTTCGCCTAACAGATCTTTATTTTTTTTCTTTACTAGAATCCCTGCGTTTTCAATCATCCATGCTGCCTCGCCGACATCACTGGCAACAATAGCTTTTCCGCTTGCAAGATATTCAGCTATCTTTAATGGAGACTTGCACCGAACCTGCCTGTTATCATCAAAAACAGCAACAGCAACATCAACACAGGATAATGCTTTTACAACATTTTCCTGATTTAAAAAATCAGTAAATATTACTTGTAGTCCCAGTTTTTTTGCACGTTCTTTTGTCTTTTCTAGTTCTGACCCTCCACCTATTACCATGAATTGCACTTTCTTTTCTTTTTGTGAAACATATTTTGCAGCATCCAGGAACATCTCAATATACTGTGCGCCATGCAACTGGCCCATGTACGCTACAACAGGATGCATAATACTATATTTTACTAAAAAAGACATGTCTTTTTCCCGTGGTTTAAATATTTCAGGGTCTGCGCATACATTTGCTTTTATGATTTTCCCATTATATCCGTATTCCCTTGCCATATTACCAAGCTCATCACTTGATACAGAGATTGAATCAACAAGCTTAGGCAAGGTCTTTTCAACGAAATCAAGGTACCTGCCATATAGTTTTGAAGGAGGTGACCAAATATATATTCCATATTCCCAGTCATCCCAGTCATAATGGATTGGCTTATCATTTATAATGGAAGAAAAGAGTGCCGGAAGCGCAGCGTTATAAAAGCATTTCTGGAAATGGATGACATCTGCCCATCTCCCAAGCTTTGTAAACTTAACAATATTTGGTACCAGGCTTAAAAGGCTTCTTTTTAGAGGTATTGTCTCAAATTCAGTTATCTTTTCGATCCTTAGTTTTCCCCTAAGATGCTTTGGCAGCGGAAAATAAGCCAGTTTTACCTTATTTCCTGCTTTTGCAAGCTCTCTTGCAATTGAAACAATCCTTATTGTCCAGGGTTCATTCGTAGAATAGATATCATGGGGATGGATCATAAGTATGTTCATTCTAGACACCGGGGAAAAGCTCTGTTTTCTTGATTTTTTTCCAAAGTCCTATGAAAACTTCTATGATTAGCGTCAAAAATAAGATAAATACAAGAATTGCCCATTTTTTGGCTTTTTGCATATTGGCTAAAAAATCTATGAATCTTAATAAAACCGATGCCTTTTTCTTAAGTTTTCTTTTAAACAGCGTATTAAATAGATTTATTAAATATTCATCATTTGAACAAAGCATGAAGGTTCTTGTAACAGGTTCTACAGGGCTTGTTGGAAGCGAGGCTGTAGTATATTATTCTAAGGGAAATAAAGTATATGGCATAGATAATAACATGAGAGAGTACTATTTTGGAAAAGATGCTTCAAATTTCAAATCAAAAAAAGATCTCGCTGAAAAATGCAGCAACTACATGCATTTTGATATTGATATAAGGGACATGGATAAAATCAGCGAGGTTTTTGAAAAACATGGCCCATTTGACATAATACTTCATGCAGCTGCGCAGCCTTCGCATGACTGGGCAAAAAAAGAGCCGATGACAGATTTTACAGTCAATGCAAATGGGACACTGGTGCTTCTTGAAAATTTCAGGCTAAAGAGCCCAGATGCAGTATTCCTGTTCACTTCTACAAACAAGGTCTATGGAGACATGCCTAACAGCCTGCCTTTGATAGAAACAGCTACAAGATATGAGATAAAAAAAGGGCATGAGTTTGAAAACGGGATTTCTGAAACTATGCATATAGATAATTCAAAACATAGTCTTTTTGGGGCATCAAAGCTTGCTGCAGACATAATGGTACAGGAATACGGAAAATATTTTGGCCTGAAAACAGGTATTTTCAGGTGCGGGTGCATCACTGGAAAATCACATACTGGGGTTGAACTTCATGGATTTCTTTCATATCTTGTTAAGTGTATATCAACAGGAAAGGAATACACAATCTTTGGATACAAAGGAAAACAGGTCAGGGATAACATCCATGCATATGATCTTATAACAGCAATGAATGAATATGCAAAATCACCAGGGAGAGGCGAAGTGTATAATATTGGAGGGTCAAGGCATTCAAATGTTTCAATTCTGGAAGCCATAAAGCTTATAGAAACTATTTCAAAAAAAAAAGCTAAGATAAAAATCTCAGGGCAAAACAGGGAAGGAGACCATATCTGGTACATCTCAGATATAAGCAAATTCAGGTCAGATTATCCTGATTGGGAATATAAATACGATCTGAACCTAATCATAAAAGATATTCTGGAAATCGTCTGATACTGACTAAATTTTGCTATCAGGTGCTGATTCTTTTGATGCCTGAGTTATCAGAAATTTCCAGCACTATTTCTGCAAGATTTTCAGCTATTATCCTGTTTCCGAGAAGTTTTGCATGGCCAAAATTATCAGTGATTCTGTCAAAGAATATATCATCATAGCTATAATTCTTAAGGTATCTCCTGAAATTTTCTTCATTGCTGGCAAAAGTAATATTTCCATTTTGGTTTAATGACTCTTTTAGCTCATCAAGACTTAAAGTAGGGTATTGCATTGCAATATGCCTTATACCTTTTGCATGTATCCTTTTGGATATCTCATTATAATTCTCAGAAAGCACATTTTTTTGATGAAGAGCTATTCTCTCAGGCTCGCTGAAATAAGACCTATCCATTTGGATAGGATATGTCTCAACGTATGCAGCTTTTTTTACGTAATCCCTATGAATCATAAAGTATTTTTTTTCTAAGTCTGTTCCTTCATAAATCCGCATCAATCTAAAATATATGGTTGAAAGCATAAGGTTGCCTGCGCGGTTAAGGTTATATTGAAGATTTTTTTCATAATACTTTGCTGATTTCAGATAATAATAAGCAGAAGTCTCCTTGTTTCCTTCATCACCAATGGCTTCATAGTAGGAACCCAGCCGGAAATATGCCTCAGCAAGCTGTTTAAAAGTTGTACACTCATTTTCAAGCTCTTTCTCTATATCTAAGTTTTCCCGATGTTTTATTTCAGCTATAGCTCTGAACTCATTAAGAAGCGCACCTGGGTCTATATCCCTATTCTCAATGCATTTCTTTTTCTGCAGAGTTAAAAAGGAATCTCTTATCCAGCGTATGACCGACGGGAGTTTTAGGATGCTTCGTTTTTCTCTGAATCTTTCACCATAATCATTTATGCCTATCATTGTTATGACCATATCTGGCTTGTAGTAATTCAGGTTCATTTCAAGTTCACTTAGTATTATCCCGCTTTGCGTTGCAGCCTGGCCCTCATTATATACAATATATCTTTTTTTCCCCAAGCTCTTGTTATTAAGTATTTTTTCAAGCTCTTTTGGCCAGGAGCTGTATTCTAAGTTCAGTTCGTCTGTAGTTGATTCCCCAAGCGCTAGAATCACATAAGCTGAATCATTTGCTTTCCTGACTGGGTTATAACTGACAGCAAAGCTATATATCTGTAGGCATAGCTCAATAATTACAAGGCTAAAAATTATTCCAAGCAGGAGAAGCCACATATTCCATTTTTTCTTTTTTTCTGGAAGAATTCTATTTTGCATCTGTCATTGGAAAATATATATGTATGAAATATAAATCTATCCCAGATAATTAATAAATCTGGACCATATTCTTTTTTACAATGATAACTTTTTATGTCCCTACACTAAATTCTGAAAAGACAATTAAAAACTGCCTGGAGAGCATATTAGCTATAACAAAAAACATTGTAATGGTTGATTCAGGCTCAACAGATGGCACGATAAATATTGCAAAAAAGTATAGTATTAAATTGCTCAAATCAAAGAATCTTGCAAACGGAAGGAATGTTGCACTAAATGACTGCAGGACCAAATATATAGCATATATTGATTCGGATGTCATTATAAAAAAAGACTGGCTTGAAAAAATCATGCCATTTGCAAAAAAAGATGTAGCAGGGATAAATGGCAGGCTGGTTGAAAAATATCAGGAATACCTTCCAGATTCATGGAGGGCTTTTCATCTTTCACAGGATTGGGGAGATAAGGCCATCAGCCCAGAATTCTTATTTGGTTCCAATGTCTTGTTCCAAAAAGATGCGCTTGAAAAAGCAGGGGGTTTTGATGAAAAATATGGGACAAACTATGAAGATGTTGATATATCTTTAAGGCTTAAATCAGCCAACTATAAGCTTGCGCACTGCCCAGATGCATTATGCTATCATCTAAAAAAAGATAATGCCTTGTCTGTGTTACGAATGGCAAGAAAATGGTCTTTTCATAGTTATAATCTTCCTGAGAGTTTCCTTTCATTAATAATGAGGCTATTCATCTATAATCCTCATTACTTTTTGCATGCTTTAAAAAAAGATATATTTTCGTTTAAATTTCAGAACATTCCAATCACTTTAATGATACCTTTATCCTTTGCATATCATGATTTAGCTTATTTTTTTGAGCTTAGGTAAACTTTTAGTATCTTATCAATCTGCTGTTCAGGATGATAAGCTATGCTGGATTTTATAGCTTTATTGTACCTGCTGGCAAGGTCTATTTCATTTTTTACAAGGTTCTCTTTTGGCAGGTAATCTTTCAGGTTATTTTTTTTTGCATCAAGCGTAATCACAGGAAGACCACATGCAGCAGCTTCGAAAGCAGTTATTGAAAATCCTTCGAGCTCTGATAAAAGGACAAAAACTTTTGATGATTTCATGTGGCTGTAGAGAAATCCTTTGTCATGAGAAAAGCTAAGTATATCAACATTCTTTGAAAGCTTTAGAGCATCCCTAAGTCTAAGAAGGTTTATGGTTTCAGGACCTTCCCCTATTATCAATGCTTTTATATCTGGTTTTTTTCTCTTTATTATTGCAATGCTCCTGAGCAGCATGTCAAAATTCTTATGCTTAAGATGCCTTCCGACAGAAATTATATCGAATTTTTCAGATGAAGGTTTTGCTTTCTTTATCTCATCTTCATCAACCCAGTTTTCTATCAAATTCGGCTCTTTAATATATTTTTTAACCTCTTCCAAAGTGCCTCTTGAGACGCAGATGTTGTTCCTGGATATCTTAGTGCAAATGAATTCAGCAAGCTTCCCAAAAGGAGATATTAACGGACTATATTCTTTCCAGTAATCTCCCCAGAATTCATGCCATGTGACAACAAACGGCTTTTTTTTAATCAAGGAATACAATTTCACTGAAAATGCCGGGAAAAAAGGAAAGCTTGAGACATCAATTATATCAAAATCATATTTTATTAGCTCAAAAAAAAGCATGGCAGAAAATTTCACAGGCTCGATTATTTTTCTTTTGCCTTTGAAATACTTTCCATTATATCTTGATATCCCATGCATGAAAAAACCATCTGAGACCTTCTTTGTTTTTTCTCCTTCCCACATCTTCATGCCAAAAAGATGCACTTCATGTCCCTTTAGTACAAGGTGTTTTGCAAGAGAGAAATTCCTCCATTCGACCCCACCTATGGAATAAGGGTACAGCATATCATATACAATTGCAATTTTCATTTTCTTTTCTGTTTTTCCAAGTTTTTTAATCATGCACTTTCAGGTCTTCCAGCTTAACCATGTTATATGCAGAGTATAATTTAGCAGCATCCTGTTTCTCTATCTTGAATGCGCGATATATCTTTTCCCTATATCCTTCTTTGCTAATGAATGGTGTGTAATATTCGTAAACCAATTCGCCATTCTTTGTGACTTCAAAGACTCTGCCTTTAGGCCCATCAGTAATTAATGTATTTCCATTAGGGAGCCTTTGGGCAAACCCGATATGGTCTGCAAAAAAAGTCTCCTTATTCTTGTATTCCCAGATAATTTTTTTATCTATCGGATTGATTTCAATTACACGTGAGTAATTTCTTGAGCTATCACCATTATCAAATATGAGTATATTCCCATTTTCAAGCATCAGAGGTGAGTGCTGCTTTAATATTTCATCTGCTCCCCAATTCCAGACAATTTTACCAGTTAGCTTATCAATTATGAATACTGTATTAATGTTCCTTGAACTGACAAGAAGGTTTCCCTCCCTGAATCTCTTATCCTTGCTATGCAGGTTTTTTTTTATATATTGGACAGAATTAATATGGAAATAGTCAGGATAGTTCCCTGTTGAGATGTTGTAGGTTTCTTTAAACGGCTGAAAATTCTCACCAAGGTAGTAGTCTAACGCTGATTCTTTTGGAGTTTTCTGGTAATTTAATGCGATAAGATCATTTAAATGCTCAAAGCTGGACCAGATATAGGTCTTATTTAGATCCTTGTTGACTATGATTATTGTATCAAACAATGCACTCTCATTTGAAACTTTATGCATCTCTTTTGTCAGGAACAGAAAGCTGGAATTTGGGATCATGCAAAATTCGTGATGGATATAGTAGCTTTTAGACAGCTTATCAAGCATAGATCCATTATATTCTAATATTATTCTGGGGTCAAGATAGTTTAGGCTGCTTGGATTATTTTTAAAATCACTGACCAGAAAATGATCTCCATTTGTATCTACAAGAATGTCTTCGTATACCAGATATCCCTTATAGCTTCTGTTATCTTCTTTAACAATGCCGATTTTGCTTATGTCTGCTTTTTCAATGCCATAATTGATATAGGGGAGTGACCAAATATCTTGATTATTCTCTATAGAAACACGCATCAGGAAAGATATTCCAGTAGCTATAGTAATAAATACGACAATTATAAGAACAAAAGGTTTTAGTTTCATCTTATTTAGGTTCCCATAATACATTGAATTTATGTCTGCTTAAATCCAGGCTTTTTTCAGGGATTTTAGTTGCCCTATAGATTACTTCCCTTTGCCCTTTCTCATTCATTATAGGCATATAATACTCCCAGACAATCTTTTTCTTAGGCGTTATTTCAAATATCCTTCCTTTTGTGCTTTCAGTGATTAAGGTATTATTGTTTTCAAGCCTTTGCATAAATCCCTGTGATTCTGAAAAAAAAGAATCATCTGAATATTCCCAGACAATTGTGTTATCAAGCGGATTTATCTCTAATATCCTGCTGCTGTTTCTCTCTACATTGTTCCCATTATCAAAAATAAGGATATTACCGTTATCCAGCATTGTTGCTGCATGCTGACCTAAGGTTTCTCCAGGGCCATAGCTCCATACTATCTGGTTATCATTTTTATCAAAAATGATGGCAAGATTAAGGAAAAGAAAAGTTACAAGGATATTTCCTTTCTTAAACCTAGGATCATATGAATTTTTGTTTTCCTGGATTTCATATACTGTGTTTGCATGAAAATAATCGTTTGATACAATGTAGGTCAGGTTAAGGATGGATCTTATTTTTTTCGCATCTTCTTCAAAATAGATTGGGTTGTTTAAGCTAACCTTATTATCCTCTCCTGCTCTTCTCAGCTCTTCCATATGATAAAATGTGTCAAAAGAATAAACCTTATTTCCTGATTTATCAAGTTCAACAATCTTGTCAAAAAGCACAGGTTCACCTTTAAGGATATGGCTTTCCTTTGTAAGGATCATGATATTGTTGTTGCTAAGAGCGAAAACATCATGGTGAAGGAAGTATTTAGAGCCTGCATTTTCCAGGATTTCGTTGTGATTGTTGCTCACAATCCTTCCAAATTGGCTTGTAAAATTCATTCCATGCCCGCTTGAAGTTTCATAGATTTTACCATCTTTTCCTATGATGTATTTTTCTGTGATAACATAGCCTTCCATTGCACCTTTTTCATGGACGACAAGCCCCATCTTTTCAATATCTGCCTTGTCTGTGCTATATTCCAGATAAGGCAAAGAAAACAGGAAGTCATTCCCATTATTGTAGCTTAGGCTTGTCTTCAGGAATAAATATGAGCCTACCATAAAAAAAAATATCAGAGCTATTATAATGATTTTCTTAAATTTCATTTTTTTTCCACCAGCATCATGCTGATAAAGAATACAGAAAAAAAAGTCTGGATGCAGATAATCCATAAAGTAAGCGCAAAAATCGGCTTAATAAAATAGGAAGCAAATCCTAGCAGGAAAATAAACGCGCTTAACGCTATTCCTTTTTCCAGCGGAAACTTTGAGGCAATCCCATTAATTATAGGATCTTCCTTTTCAAAACCGGTGTGGATGCTGTATATTTTTGAATAAAGTCCTAGGTTTATAAGCTGGTATCCAAGCAGTGCAAATAATGGCCCTAGAAATTCCATATCCAAAAAAAGCATTATTCCTCCAAATAAAAATAAAATTGCGCCAGGAATAAAAAAAAGGAATGTCGGGCTAAACATCAGCATGAATCTAAGGTGTCTCCAGCCATCACTAAAGCTACTAAGTTTTGATATGCCTATCCTGGGATAATAGCTGATTGGAACCTCTGATATTTTCATATTGTTTTTCGCAGCTTTTATTATCATTTCAGATGCAAATTCCATGCCAGTGGTTTTCAGTTCAAGCTTCTTAAATGCGCTTTTTTTAATCAGCCTAAAACCAGAATGTGAATCGCTGATTCTTGTTCCAAAAAAAACGTTTAGCATGCAGGACAGGGCTGGGTTCCCTATATACCTATGATGCCAGGGCATTGCTCCTTTAGATATGTTCCCTTTCAGCCTGCTTCCAATAACGAGGTCATGATCATTTGATTTGCTTAATAGCAGCGGGATTTGGGAAAAATCGTATGTTCCGTCACAATCGCCAATTATAATCAGCTCTCCTCTTGCCTTCCTAAAACCGTTCATTATTGCAATGCCATATCCTCTGTCATTATGCTTGACTAGGATTATTTTATGCTTTTTTGCAATATCTGGTGAACCATCCGAAGAGGAATCCGAAACAATAATCTCACCATCAAGCTTATTTTTTTTGAAGCAGTCCTTGATATCCAGGATACACCTATCAATTGTCTTTTCTTCATTTCTGCAAGGTAAAATTACTGTAATTAGCATTATAAAAAGTAAAACAGTCAAGTATATAAATCTATAATTCAGATATAGAATCATGAAACTTTCAAACAAGTTTTGCCTTGTTATTGCAGGTTTTCTTCTAAGCATAATATTCATTGAGATTATTTTTCAGATAATGGGATTTGCAGTTTATTACCATCAAAGGCAGGGATACATAAAAGAGAACAAGAAATATGAGGATCATTATAGAATATTGGCTTTAGGTGAATCAACAACTGCAGATTTATCTAATGGAGAAAGTTCATGGCCGGCTGAACTTGAAAAGATATTGAATAACAGGAGCAAAAAAATAAAATTCAAAGTTTTCAATGAAGGTTATATTGGAACAACCAGCCAGGTAATCCTTTCAAAATTATCAACAAATCTTGATAAATATGAGCCAGATATGGCAATTACTATGCTTGGATATAATGACCCTAAAAACTCAAGGGTATATTACAAGGAGCATAGCTTTAATAACCTTAAGATACCCAAATTTCTAAGATGGCTTAGGCTTAATCTTGCATCAAAACCAGATGAAACTATTATACTTTGCAAGGCTTTACCGGATAATGAATATGAATTAGCAGTATCAGATGCCCAATCGCTAATTGATTCTGATAATCTGGAAGGGGCCATTACTATTTTAGATCAACTAGAAAAAAATGATTATTGTTTTTCACACTGTGACATTGGGCAATTATATGTCCAAACAGCCATTAAAATATCACCAGAAAGTAAAAAATATTATTATGGCAAGGCAAAAAGACAGTTTGAGCTTGGAAAAGACATAAATAACGATTGCAAGGTCCAGCTTATATATCTATATTTAATAACATCAGAAAATGATTCTGATTATCATAATGCAGTAAGGCTTGTTGATGAATTGCTCTTAAGTGATCACTTATTGATTGATAATAATCAAGGGAAAATTTATGGAACGTTTATAGAAGTTTTAGGAGGAAGGAAAATAAATACCAGCAGATTGCCTGATTTTTTTTATTTTTATGGTTATGAAAATCTTATGTTTAGCCCTGCCAGTCAGATTCATAACGCAACCAAGGCAAATTATAATCTAATATCAAATATTCTTAAAGAGCGTGGCATAAAACATATTGCAATGCAGTATCCAAGGCAAAAAGTTGACATATTAAAAACTTATTTTGATAGTTCTGAAAATATTGGTTTTGTTGATAATGAAGAAAACTTTGAAACTGCTTTAGAGACGCTTAAGTGGGACGATATATTTGTTGATGTCATGGGCAATGGAATAAATAGCAGAATAGGAGGCAAGCCATTTGGACATGCTACTTTACTAGGAAATAGATTGATTGCAGAGAACGCAGCAGATGTAATCCTAAAAGAATTAAACATAACTAGCTGATATCAAGCAAAATTTTAGTTCTGGCATCATCATAATTTCCAAAACAAAACAATAGGCAAGCACATCAAAATAATGAGAATCTTGCTGAAATTAGCACAGAAAAGAGTAAAACAGTCAATTATATAAATCTTATAATTCATGTATTAAACTATGAGATTTTCCTGCAGATTCTGTCTTATAATCATAGGTTTCATCATAAGTCTGCTTATTATAGAGATTCTTCTTCAGGCAATGAGCTTTGCAGCATTTGCATTCCAAAGACAAGGATATCTTTCTGAAAATAAAAAATATGAAAATCATTACAGGATACTGGCTATTGGAGAATCAACAACAGCTGATCTGTATAATGGTGAAAGCTCATGGCCGGCTGAACTTGAAAAGATATTGAATAATAAAAGTCAGGGGAAAATAAAATTTAAAGTTTTCAATGAAGGTGTTCCTGGTACGACAAGCCAGATTATTCTTTCAAAGTTATCATCAAACCTTGATAAATACAGACCAAATATGGTTATAACAATGCTGGGGTACAATGATCCTTCTGACTCAAGGGTATATTATGAAGAATCTGGATGGAAGTTTCTCAAAATACCCAAATTTCTAAGATGGATAAAGCTTAACTTCATGCATAAAAAAGATCAAAATGCTGAACCTTGCCAGATTTTTTTTGATGAAGAATATGAAATTGCATTGTCCAATGTCCAAATGTTAATAAATTCTAACAATTTAGAAGCAGCAGCAATCCTTTTAGAAAAAATCGAAAAAAGCTATTCTTATTGCTTTTCGCATTGCAGAATAGGATATTCATATAACCGAATAGGCAACAGGATTGGAACAATAGAAAGAAAATATTATCTTGACAAAGCATTGAAGCATATTGAGCTAGGCAAAGAGACCGATAGTGATTGCAAAATTCAGCTGATATATCTTTATTTAATGAAATCAGAGAATAATACTTATTATTATGATGCAGTAAGGCTTGTGGAAGAATTGTTGATAAATAATCACTCGTTAATTGATGAGCAGGAGGGACAGATTTTTGGAAGTTTTATAGATGCTTTAGGAGGGGAAAAAATAAATACCTCCATATTGCCGAATTTTTTTTATTTTTATGGCTATGATTATCTAAAGTATAGCAAGGACAATAAGATTCCTAACATAACAGCTGTAAATTATAATCTAATTGATAAAAAGATTAAATCTAAAGGCATAAATCATGTTGTGATGCAATATCCAAGGCAGGATATTGATTTTCTAAAGAAATATTTCGCAAAACCTGATGAAATTGTTTTTATATCTAACCAGTTAAATTTTGAAAGGGCTCTTGATTATTATTCTCGGGATGAAGTTTTCATCGACACGATGGGTTATAATAATAAAAGCAAGTTTGGTGGAAAGCCGTTTGGACATGCAACACTCCTAGGAAACAGGCTAATAGCTGAAAATGCTGCAGGAGTCATACTGAAAGAACTAAACATAACTAGCTGATATCAAAAAGAACTCCTCTCCTGATATTATCTATTAATTCCCAGATAAAGAATAAAGGTAAGCAAATCAAGACCAGTGGTATCCAAAGCGTAAAAAAAATAATTTCCCTCATTTCAGGTCCTGCTTTAATTTCTCGATTATTTTTACAGGCGTTGGATCAATCCCATATTGCTCTGCAAGATAATATCCAAGATAAAGTCCCATCCAGATGCTTGTAAAAAGCCTTGTAAGGTAATTTGTCCCTGTTATTGCGATTTCAGTTACAGGGGTTTTATAATCCCTAAGAATCTTCTTAAAAATCTCTATCCTTTTCTTGATCCTGTCATGGTCTTTCTCATCGCTTACAATTATGACATAAAAGTCTCCAACTGGGTTTTCATATGAGCAGATCTCATTATGGTTGAACTCAGAAAACATATTATAGAACGCATGGGTCTTCGCATTCTCATTTATATCTGTTTTCCATTTTTCAGCTATGCAAAACATTTTCTGCGAAGAGTAGATTATAGGCACTTTTCCTTTTATCTTTTCGCTTAGGTTTTTAGCGCTCTCCTCAATCCTCTTTTTCGAGTTTTTCAGGTCTTCAGCGCACTTTAGCACATTTTTTTCCTGGCTATCAATTAACCCTGCCATAGCTAACGTATTCAGCATTGCAACAAAAAGGTATGGTGTTGAAAGCCTTGGCTGTATCCCTGGTGGGATGCTTATGTGCGGTGTCTCATTAAGTTCTGAAAGCTCCTTAAGCTTTCCACCTGCAGAAATTGATATGGCTCTGCATCCTCTTTTTATTGCAAGTCTGTATGCAGAAATTGTCTCTTCAGTATTTCCTGAGTAGGATATCGCAAAAATCAGGCTTTTCCTGTCAACAAATTTAGGCAGACTGTAATCTTTCACTACATGTATAGGAACTGGGACATCCTTCAGGAAGACTTCAAGCAGATCACCATTGAACCCTGAGCCACCCATGCCTAGAACAACAACATTTTCAAAGTTTCCTGTAATTTTCATGTTAGGTAAGAACTTTAATGCATCTGTAAGCATCTGTGGAAAATTTTCCAAAACTTTTAACATATCTCCTGAATCCATTTTTATCAAGAGATTAAAATCAGTTCGTGTTTAAATATCCTTGTTTTTAACTGAAAGCGCAACAAGCTTAGCCACAATAATTGTCAGGAACATCTGGCCAGATACTGATTCAATTGAAGATACCATCCTGGCAAAGGAGCTTAATGCATTGATGTCCCCATAACCAACAGTAGTAAGTGCTGTGAAAGAATAATATATCATGTCTGGCCAGTTTGGGGAAGAAATTGAAAACGAGCCAGGAATCAAGGTTTCTATTGTCATGAAAGCCTCTCCGAAAGCAATACCGATTAATAGATAAGTTACAATGCTTGCATATAAAACATTAGGTGTTACAACAACAGCCCTGATTAAATAAGTTAAAAGTGAATAGATAACATAAAGATAAAACATGGCAGAAAGAAAATGCGAGATGTAAAACCTTCCTGAAACATAGTTCAGCCAGTTGGCAATCATTGCGGGAATGCCTAAAACCATACCAATAGCAAGATGTTTCTTATCTATATTTGCGACATACAAGGCTGAAAGCATAACAAAAGAGAAAAAAATGCTTAATGCCTCATTTTCAAACCTGCTGTTTTCCAGAAAAGGATAGCAAAGCAAAAGTATGATTAGGGATATCAAAAGGTACTTAATCTTCCCCCGCATCCTTATTGGATTTACAAGGTGGGCAATTCTTTTAACCATACTAATCAAGTAATCATTTACGCTTATAATATTTTCTAATGGCAAGCCAAAACGTCAGACGTTCCAGAGCAAAGGCAAATAATTTAAACTAATCTCTCATTTTGGTTTATGAGGTGCAGCAAAAAATGAAAAAATCAGTTTTTTTAATGATACTATTGGTATTGCCGCTGATAATGGCGCAAAGTGAAACAACACCAGTTGACAATACCTGCCTTATTGATGCAGTGATAAAAAGGGAAGATTCGCTTTTTCCTGTTTGGGAAAAATTCTCAGATTTTGTTGATACAGCTCACGAAACAAGGAAATCACAGCTGGTTTTGGCATGGAATATTGAAAATCCTGCTGAGATGAGAAAAGCAGTGAAAGCATCATGGCTGAAATATAAAAATGATGTCAAGGCAGCAAGAAAAATAATGGAAAGTGACAGACGCTTAGTGTGGAAAACATTCAGGACTGAAGTTATGACATGCAAAAAGCAGGGAGCAACTGTTAGTTTCTGGGAAAACGAGGCAGATGATAAAATCCTTGCAACAAATGCAAGAAGCTAGTTTTCCTTTTTTTCCTAACTTTTTTTTATCCTGTTCTTAGAAAACTATATAAACCACATAACCCAGAATTATATCAAGAGGTGGCAGTTTGAATGAAAAAAGGATCATTAAGTCTTTCTATTAACGCGATTGTAGTTTTGATTTTGGCAGTTACACTTTTAAGCCTTGGGCTTACTTTTATCAATAAGACTTTTGGAGGAGCTACAGGAGCGCTCCAGAAATCCCTGACAGGGATTGATGAGGACAGGAAAGCTCAGCTGATGTCAAAGTGTCAGGACTCAGCATGCCTGGAATCGTCAAAGATGACAATAAAAAGGAACAATCTTGATGAAAATTTGCTTGTATTGAACAACAGGTTGGACTGTGAAGTAGATATTTCTATTGATATAGGAAATGGTGGAACAGAATGTAATATATTAGGTGCTGACAGTGGCAACACCTGTGAAGATATAACTTTCCTAACTTTTGAATCCCAGCCAGTGCTTGCAAAAGAAAAAGTCATTGTGCCTATACAGGTAAAGCCTCAAAACTCAGCAACATCAACAACCTATAGGTACAAAGTTGATGTTTCAGGAGAATGTGAAGGCTCTAACATCCAAAAGACACTGTATTTGGATGTAGAGGTGGAATAAAATGAAAAAGAAACTTACACAGGCTGAAGAATTTGAAATCCTAAAACTGGTCTTGGATAAATTTCTATGGCTAGGGTTTGGTATAATGGCTTATGGGTTCTATACCCTGCTTACAGGCGCAACTGAAGCATTAAAACAAGGGCTTTCGTTCTTGTTTGGTGGAGCTTTGCTTCTTATGCTGTTTATGTTCCTGCTGCTAAAGGAATATGAGGTAGTGAAGTAGATGCGAAGCAAGAAAGGAATGGAGCTTTCAATTAATTTTTTAGTTGGCCTTATCCTTGGCGTAGTCCTGCTAAGCCTTGGATTGGTTTTTACCTATAAGATGGTTGCAGGTGTAGGAAAGATTGAAAAGATGGGCCTTCCAAGCTACTTTGAGATTGAAGAACAGAACTGTGTGCAGAGAAATGAAAGAGTCTGCATCCCGACAGTGAAACAGCAGGTAGAGACATTAAAGACAGCTTCTTATGGGGTAATAATAAACAACATCTATGGTGAAGAAAAAACTTTCAGGATTAATGTTGAGTTCAGGCGCGGAATTTTGGAAGATGGAAGCGAGACAGATGATGTTGAAGTAACTGAGTGGACCTTTGAGGAATTTGAGGAAACTGTTTTAGAAAACAATGATCATATAGTAATAGAAGTCCCGATAAGGCCACCTGCAAAAACAGATGCAGGCGCATATGTTTTTAATGTAAACGTATGTTTTGATGCAGATGACAATCCAAGTGATAAGTGTGATGAAGGAAGCCTTTACGCACCAACACAGCAGATAACAGTAGAAGTTATCTGATTTTTTTTATCTTTCTCAGTTATTATATATGAATAACTCAGCATTTGAGGTGATATATTGATACTTTTTGGATATCAACAAAAGTATTTTTGCTATCAATTAACTTCATCTTTAACAGCCTGAATGTCCTTTTCCATTCAAGATCAGTCTTATTGGAGTGCGGGTGATTTAGAAATTCCAGGGAAAGCAAGCTATCTACCGCACAAGTGTATAATTTTCCAATCATGCTATTAAAGACGTCTTCTATTATTATCACTCTTTCTGACACTCTTTTTGCTTCCTTTAATAGCTCAATGGGTGAGCAAGTATGATGCAGGACATTGCTGAGCAGTGCAACTGAAAATTCTTTATTCTTGAACTCTGTTTTCTTGCCATCATATATAACCGGAGTAATTCCTTTTATTAAGCTGTAATTCCTTATGTCAATTGGCATTACAGCATGACCTTTTTCAGCAAGCATAGATGCAAAATAGCATGAACCACAGCCTATATCTATTATAGAATCACCTTTTTTAATATAATCTCTTATTAGATAGTATTTTTTTCCCGCAGCAATCTTGTATAAAGGCCTTGCTGTTCTCATTAGGACAGATTTAACATCCATGATTATTCAAAGCATCTGTTTGTTATTATATTTATTCATTATTTTTTGTATGCTGCTCTTTCCTTAAAAAAACCTGCACAAAAAGCTATTAAATCAAGTCATATTCAGAATATCATGCATATTCGCTTCAAAAAAAAGGCTTTTATTCTAACTCTTATCTTTCTTTGCCTATTATTTTTCATTTCTATAAAACTATATTCTCAGTTTCACCTGATAAATATTGTGCAAAAGCGGCAGCAGCTGATAAATTATATATTCAAAGCAGAATCTTTGCCAGCAGGTTACCCCCAGGATATAAGTTCACATCATGATAGGCTTTCAATAGAAAGCGCAGAAAAATATACTGTCTATATGAAGCATAACGTCACATCTGTATCTTACTTTTACAGATCAAAAAATAACAGCAGCAAGCTTATGATATTTGTATCAGGGCACTTTTGTGAGGTGAGGGCGTGCCATGGTAATGAGATATCATATTTTCTTGAAAGAAATTATTCTGTGCTTGCCTTTTCATTGCCTTCTGCAGACAATAATGCCAGCCACAGCTCACATAAATATCTTGGCAGGCATGAATCAGGGAATTTTTCAATGATATCTTATTTTGTTGAACCAATAGTATTATCTCTTAATTTTGTGAGTGATAAATATAGGTTTGAGGATATATCCATGACGGGAATATCAGGCGGAGGATGGGTAACAACGGTATATGCGGCAATAGATGAAAGGATAAAAAAAAGCTATCCTCTTGCAGGCACTCTTCCAATGGAATACCTAAACGAAGAGACTTATGGGGATTACGAGTACAGGCTGGAAGCACTCTATAAAGTTGCGGATTATTATGATCTTTACATCCTTGGCTCTGTTCCAAACGGAAGGTCACAGGTGCAGATTTTAAACCTTGATGATGAGTGCTGCTTTCAGGGAAGCCTATATCTGAAAAAGCCTTATGGTCCAATGATAAGCAGAAAGCTGAAATCTTTAAACGGAGGGAATTTCGATGTGGTTATTGTAAATCAGTCATGGCACGCATATTCCCCAGAAGCATTATCAATTATAATTAAAGGATAGATTTTACAGCAAATTAAACCGTATTTATTATCTTTGCAAATTTTTCTGGGTCAAGACTTGCCCCTCCAGGAAGGCACCCATCAACATTTTTCATTTTCAGGAGCTCATAAGAATTTTCAGGAGTTACAGATCCGCCATAAATAACTTTAACAGTCCTTTCGAATTTTTCTTTTATCACTTCTTTTATGAAACTATGGGCTTCATCAGCTTGTAAAGGCGTAGCATTTTTCCCTGTCCCTATTGCCCATACTGGCTCATATGCTACTATCACTTTGCTTATGTTCACTCCTTCAAGCCCAGCCAAAAGCTGCTTCTTTATAGTTTCTTTTGTCTGGCCTTTTTCCATTTCTTCTAAAGATTCACCGATACAAAAAACAACATTCAATTTATTTTTGATTGCCATATTTGCCTTTTTATTCAGTATTTCATCTGATTCATTGAAATACTTCCTTCTTTCACTGTGCCCTATTATTACATAGTCTGCGAATTCTTTTATCATCCTTGGGGAAACCTCTCCTGTAAAAGCTCCGGATTCTTCAAAATAGATATCCTGCGCAGCAAGCAGGATATTAGAATTCTTTACATTCCTTGAAAGCTCGCAAAGACATGTGAAAGGTGCAGCAAGGATTATTGTATTGCCGGAATTTTTAACCAACGGCTTAAACCTCCTTAAGTAAGACACTGCCTCAAGTGAGGTCTTATTCATCTTCCAGTTCCCAATAAATATCTTCATTAGATACCGATACGTCCAAATGCTATTTTAATCTTTCTATCCAGATAATTGGAAATTCCATTAAGCCAAAGCATTATTTTCTGCAATCCTTTGGCATTTGTACTTATCTGGGCTGAGTGCCCTGTAGTATATTTTCTGCCAAGATTGTCATGGTAGATTGCAGATATTGTAAGCTTATTATCTTTTTCAATGGCATCCTTGCCAAGGCTTACAGTGAACTTTTGGTTGCTATCAATGCTTTCAAAGTGCCAGGAAGTCTCTCTTTCATTAAAATAGAAAACAACTGTGGCATTATTTGCATCGCTTCCTTCATTTAATGCTTCAAAGCTGACATCGAATTCTTCATAGTCTAAAATCTCAGGATAATCAAGGTTTCCAATTTTAAGTTCTGGCTTTTTTGATATAAGGATTTCAATATCCGAAGTCTTGCTGACGTGCCTGTTTGATGCAGTTATTGCAATCACATTTATCCCGCTTCTTGCTGAACGTGAATTGAACCTGCTTGTCTTCTCCTGGCTTATCCCCAAATCCATGTAACTGCAGCTATCCATACAGATTTTCAGTCTTTCAAGCAGTATGTTTCCTGTATTTTTCACATTGCATGTCACTTCAAAGCTTTCGTTGATATATGCAGTGCTGCCTGAGCTGCACTTAAAATCAATTTTTCCCAAGCTATTTTTTGATTCATCAATCACCAAGCTGTCTAGTATTGTTAATGCCTGCGCTTTTCCCATTGCAGAAGCCCCGCTGCTTGCCTTAAAATCAGATTCATGCATGAATCCAAGCGAATTTCTTGCGCTTATAGGAAACGTATAGATATATCCTTTTTTCATGTCACCCAGTTTGACTAGCCATGCTACTTTCTTTGTCTCTCTTGGGGAAAGTGCAACATATTTGCTTTGCCCAGTGATAGTTACTTCTTTTGGTGCGCTCAGTTCCAGTTCAAGCCCGACATAATTATCTTTTTTGTTCTCGATCTCTGCAATTATAATATTATATGATTCGAAATCAATCTCTTTCTTGTAAGGATATAGGTTTATTTCAACAGGATCTGATATTTTTCTGCCTGTCTCAATGACATTCACATCAATATCAAGTTCCTTAGGGGTTACTTTCCCACTTCCCTGCCATTCATATCTTGTGCTTGTCTTATCTGAGTCAGTTGAATCCTTGAGCTTGATATGCCCACCATCAATGAACCCAAACTGCCCATATGTCGGGTCAAAAGGCATCCAGCCATATCCAGGGAAATAGACTTCAGCCCATCCGTGAAGGCCCCACGGTTTCTCAAAAAGTTCTGAATTGGTATATGAAATACCTGAAACAAATCTTGCAGGGATGCCAAGAGAGCGGCAAAATGCAATGAAAAGATTCGTAAGTTCATCGCAGACACCATATCTGTTTTCTAAAACCCATGAAGCGCTCTTTGAAGCATCTGCAGTGGCTGAAGTTAAGCTGTAATTGATATTTTCTTTAGTCCAGGAAGCAAGCTTAAAGACTGCCTTATATAAATCATCCTCACCTTCAACTATCATTGAGGCCTGCCTTATTATATCTTCATTGATATCAATCTTATCCGTGCTCATTAAGTACTCAGATTCTTCATCCAATGGAAACGAGATTTTTTTATTTACTGGTAAGAATTTATTATAAGTCCGAACTCTTGAATTGACTTCAAATTCATTTTCTTCTTCTGATTCTTCAAAAGAGAACATATAGTGAGTATCATTAAATTCAGCGGAAGGCGAAGTGTCTATTGAGATCACTTCCTGGTTAAAGCTTTCTTCAGGGAAATAATTTATGCTTGTCTTTACCCAGTCAACATCGCCAGCTGAGGAAAAAGAAGATTTTGTGCGTATATCTAAAAGAAGGCTCTCAGAATAGAAAAAATCATCAGTAAGTGAAAATGCAAAAGGAACAAGAAGGAAAAATAAAAAAATTTTTTTCATTCATCTTTTCAATAAAAATAAGTATTAAAAACTTTCTTTAAAATGCTCTGGCTTTCCTCAATCAATACTTGTTTTATACCACAATCTTTTTATACCTGTAGACATTTAAAAAAAGTAACAATTATTTATTACTATAAAATGGGAGGGGTTTAGATGTACAAGAAATTTGCTATAGTTTTGTTATTTTTAACTTTGTTTATTGCAGGATGCACAACTTACGAACCGGCAACTGAGCAGGTTACAGGTGAAGTTATAATTGAGCCTGAGCCTATCGGAGGAGAGCCAGTAGTTGAAGAAGTTCCAGGCAATTTAGAAGAGAATGAAGAAGTAGCAGGGGAAGAAACAGAAGAAACAACAGAAGAGATAGTTGAGGAAGAGACAGCAGAAGAAGTAGTAGAAGAAACAACAGAAGAAGAACTGGAACCATCAGCTGAAGAAGAAGTTCCAGGCATAGTAAAATATGAAGGGGATTTGATTGATTTAAAGCCTTATGTGATGGATCCAGATGGGGATTTAGTAGACTTAGGCTACACAGAGCCATTCAATTCAGAAGGCGTATGGCAGACAAAAGAAGGGGATGCTGGACATTACTCACTTATTGTAACAGCAACAGACAACAAGGATTCATTTGTCACAAAGCAGATAACACTAGATTTATTGCCTATAAATAACCCTCCGGTAATAAATATCGGGGACAAGGTTGAGTTTGATGAAGGAGACTTAGTTAGATTAAACCCTGATGTGTATGATGAGGACGGAGATGAAGTTGTTGTCATATATTCAGGTTGGATGGACACAAAGACATACCAGTCAACATATGATGATGCAGGGGAATATGATGTCAAAATCAGGGCAGATGACAGCAAGGCAATAGTCTCAAAAGACATAAAAGTCCTTATTAATGATGTGAACAGGAAGCCAGAACTAAAGCTGGGCCAGTATAAGCTTAGCGGAACAGAAGGAGATTTGCTGGAAATAGACGTTGAGACAATTGATGCAGACGGGGATGACCTGGAAATAGAGTTCTCTGAAAAATTTGATTCAGACGGAAAATGGCAGACCAAGGTTGGGGACGCTGGATCATACGAAATCGAAGTCAAAGTTACAGATGGGGAAAATGTTGTCACAAGCGAAGTTTTAGTCGAGCTTGAAAAAAAGAACAATGCACCAGTAATTAAGTCTGTAAAGATAAATCCAGAAGAAGTAGTGCTAAAAAAACCAGGCGACACAGTAACAATCAGGCTTGAGGTTGAAGCAACAGACGCAGATGGAAATGAGCTGACTTACTCATACTCAGGATTCATGGATTCAGATGAGAAAACAGTTTCCTATGGAGAGAAAGGCGGGATTAAGACTGTAACTGTAACAGTAAGCGATGGCAAGGATTCAGTTTCAACAGAAGTAAGCTTTGAAATGAACAACTGGCCATGCTTTGACTGCCAGGTGCAGTAAATTTTTATTTTTATTTTTTTAAGTGAGCTTTAAATTATTGCTTTAATTCTCACTAAAAGGATTTATCTATGGCTATAAATGTGGTTATTGCAAATATTGGTCTTGATATAAGTAATCTTGTCTCAAAATATTATGCAAATTCTTCTGATTTCAATCTAAAAGAATGTGACTTTCAGGAAAAATTGCTTGAACATTATTTTATACTTTCTGAAAAAAAAGAAGAATATGGTCTTGAATTTATTTTAGGAATAAAAGAACTGATAAATCAGGCTGAGGAAAATCCCTATGCTGTTCCGGCACTTACATTGCTGCTAGATCGCCCTACTCTTGGAAGAAGGGTAAGAAATGTCCGCTCGCTCGAGCACCTTTTGGAGAGCGGCTATTTTACAGCATATATAGATATGGTCTCAAATCCAATCCATGCGGAGCTAGATGGTGAGAAAGTAGTTTTATTTACAACAGGTTCAGACAAGTGGGCATCTGTTCCTGAAGAAAGGGAAAGGAAGCAATCCAAAGTTATCAAGGCATGGGAAGGTGCTTTAAAATATCCTTTCAGTGCTGCAGAAATGGCTTTGCTCAGAAAAATAGGCCCGGATATACTAGATATTGGCAAGAAAATTAATGGAACAGATTGGTATCCAAGAGCACTTATTGATATTGGAGTCAGTTCTACACCTCAAAAAAGCCTTCTTCTAATAAATTACATAAACGCAAGCATAGCTAAAAAGCACAAAATAAAAGCTGCAAAACTTGCAGGATCAGGCCTGGAATTCCTAGACACAGCCATAGGTATTGACATACTAACTCCTGCTGCAAGAAGCGGTTGCGAGTATCTGGAATTGCATTCAGACATAATGCATGCTTTTCCATTAGGTCTCAGCTTTAAGATGGCAGCACAAAAAGCAACAACTTTGTTAAAATCCAGCTCAATATCTCCAGATGAGGTTATACTGGCATACTTAGGCCAGACAGCACATAATGGATTTAAGCCGATAACAAATCTGGAGCCTCTAATGAATTATCCCGGAAGCGTTCTTGTTCTGGGAACTCATATATCACCTAATGAAAAATTAGGTCGAAGGATAAAAGAGACATACGAACTAAATTACATGAATTCAGGGATTGCAAAACTTGCAGAGTATACTCTTAGGGTTTTGGGCTTTTCATCAAAAGATATCCCTAAGGATTATTTCAGTGTCTTATCTTTATTTGGCTGGAATTGCCGTGTTTTAGATACTAAAGAAGGCTATTTGCTTTCATCCCTGTGGGAAAAAGCTATTGATTATTCAGATGGGGCAGACTTGATGCTGACAAAAAAACATCTGAGAAAAGGTGTCAAAGTTCCAATCCCTGCAGGCTGGCTTTCATATAAGCCTACTCAAGCCAGGCTAAAGAAAAACCTGAATGAGGTTGGGTGGGATCCGGTTATGAAAGCTTCAAACAGCTACAGACCTTATGATGGCATCCAGCTTAATAGTGGCATGGTTTCAGTGCTTGTCTGCAGGAGAATTTAATTCTTTACTTTTTAGTGATAAATATTGGTAATATTTTTAAATATCTTGTCTATTTCGTTAATTTCTATGGGTACTAAATGCAGTAGCAGGCGTAAGCGCAGAAGAAAAGCCACCAGAATAAATGCTTCAAATGGCGACGAAAATACAGAAAAGCAAATGGCATTTCTGCTTACCGATCCTGCTCCAAGGTTTAATGAAGATCGTTTTACTCAGGAAGAAGACAGTAGTCAATGGGAGTTGCAGAGGGAATTAGCTAAAATTGAGTCTTTCCATCAGGAAGCTTTCATATTGGAGCGTGTAAATGACTTAGCGCAATTAGTAGACGCATATGTTGCTGTTTTTAAGCAGGGATATAACGTTGCTTTTGAAAAACCAAAAGGTTCAGAACATATGAGCTGGGGAAACTTGCTGATTGAGCAATATAAAAGGATAAATCATAAGGATCCTGCAATATTTAAGAACAGAAATGTGCTGAACCGTGAAAGTGCAGCTTATCAATATGTCTTAATCATGGAAAATTTTCTAGGCCTTAATGAAAATGAGGAGACAATAACAAGATATAATCCATTGCTTGTTCCAACCCTTATCAACATATTAAGCAAAAACCCAACCAAAGAGAAGCAGGGGAAATCAGTTTATAGCAGGATACAAAAAGGCTACTTATGGGCTCTTACAGAAGCCATAAAAAACGCACTTCACCTTGAAGAGGGAGGTCTTGTAATCTACCCAAAGCCAAGAAGCTGGGTTACAGCTAATATCCAGACAAAGTTTGAGCTTCTTTCACAATCAATGGTGAGCGCAATAAATGAGCTTCCGCATACAATTGCAGAAAAAAACCTTCTTGAAACTTCATTTTATTCAATGATAGATACATATGCAACACATATGGCTGAAAAAAAAGGTGATTCTGACTGGACGCTTGAAACACTGGTTGATTTTGGAGTTGGTTCAAGGCCTGAAAAGACAGAGATTGCTATACGTGAAGCACTAAGGTGGAAAAATTTCCATAATAAGACAGGAAAGCTAAAGGTTGTTGTAGTGGATATTAACGAGGAATCAGCAAAAAAAGGAAAAAAATATCTCGAATGGAAATTCAATTATTCAGCACTGGAGGAAACTGCTTCAGATGCAGAGATAAAGGATTATATCAAAAAGAATGGTGCGCAGATAGAAGTTGAATATAAAGTTTCAAGGTTTGAGGATTTGCCAAATATCTGGAATCAGATAGATTTGATCAGGTCAACAAAAAGAAAAGAACAGATTGTATGCACTTATTTGGGCCAGACTGCTTTTAATGGTCACACTCCAGAAGAGAACTTAAAATTTACCGGAAAACTAGAGATTGGCATGCTTATAACTGGAGTTCATGGCATCCCTATTGATGAAGAAGAGGAGTCTCATATTAGAAGGACATATGTCAATCAATATAACTCAGTAGGTGTATATAATCTGGCACAATTATTGATAAGGTGCTTTGGGAAAAAAGTCCCGAAATCATTTGTGACAGAGAAAGGGGAGCTAAAGCTGAAAATAAATGAGCTTCAGATAGTTGATGCACATGAATATTTTGAGGGGATGGTCCTGGATGTTTACATGCCTTCAAATAAAAATCACAACAGGATTGTTCCTGTCTATGTTCCATTATGGAAAATTGAAAAGTGGATTGATGAGATGGATTTGCTTCCTAAAAGTGAGCAGTTGCCTATTGGGGTTAATTATCTTGTTGGTGGATTAGGTTCCATAAAACCTTATGTTGTGCCTGACAATCCAAAAGATGAAAGGGATCAAATGGAGGAGATATTCTCAAATTGCAACCTGAAAATCCAGAAAAGATTTACAAATAAGGAAGGATTCTATGATCCAAGAGCAAAAATAGGGAGAAGATATCGGCAAGGGTATCCGCATGAGAAGCATATCCCAGGAATGTATCTTCCTCGTGGAGCAATGAACCTTATCGCATGCTATAGCTAAACCTTAGGCAAATAATTTGTGAACGGCTCATCATAAAGCAGGAATGTCTCGTAATCCCTGATAAGATTTGGGAACTTTATCTTTAGTTCTGAGAGAAATTCGTAAAGCTTCCTTTGCCCTTCAACAACCATCTCAAATTCCAGATCAGCCATACCGAAAGGTTTAGTGATGAAAATGACATTATTATTGTTTTGGAGGTAATTTATAAGGTCCAGTTGGTTCTTTTTTGATAGGTTGATCAGGAATAAGAATATCTTGTGGTGCTCAAGATTCAGGGCTTTAGTGTTTATTTTTGCCCTGAAATTCAGGATAATCTTATTCTTTGTCAGGTTTTCAATTCTTTTGCTTACTGTCTTTATAGATATTTCAAGGATCTTGGCAAGGTTGACATAATCTATCATTGGGTTTTTCATAAGCTCGCTTAAGATTTTCCAGTCCATATCGTCAATTTTTTCAATCTCTAAAAAATCGCCCACAATAATAGGCGTCCTGTCATTTTCGTGGTTATACAGGTAGCTATGCTTATAATGGTATATCTTAAATGCAACACTAGGATAAGTTCTCTTGAAAAGGTGCCCAAACTTATATTGAAACTCATGGTAATTCTTATCAAGGATATTAAGGTTGCTTACACTATATACAAGTGCCAGGTCCCATTGTCCATTTCCCAGGGCAACCCAGGAGATATATGGATTTTCTCTGGAAAATTTTATTATCTCTTCCTCTGTAGATTTGTCAACATTATTATACTGGAAAAAAACCCTGCAATACATAAGCCCTAGTTTTATCAGGTCTATTGTTGCAACATAATACTGGATAATCCCTTTCTTTTCCAGCTGCTTTATCCTGTAATTTACTACTTCCCTAGAAAGCCCGACGTTTTTTGCAAGGCTAGAAATAGGCTGCCTTGCATTTGTTTCAAGCTGGTATAAGATTCTCCTATCCTTTACATCAAGAGCAATATCCATTTTTACAGATACGTTAATATTATATATAAATTTATCCCTTAATGTAAAATAGTTTCAAGTTTTTTTTACACACAATCTTTAGACGAGAAAATTATAGGGCTTCTTTAATTTTTTACTATTTTAGATTATTTTTATATTTTTTAGCCGTTTTTGTAAAAAAAAGTACCAATCATTTTATAATAATGTTCGAACATACTATTGTATAAAAGGGGGAGAAATAAAATAAGGTGTAAAAGAATGAGGCTATATAACTTAATAATTCCGGTATGTCCAAAATGCCAGTCAAATAAATGCGAGCTTAGCGAGAAGTTTTACTGCTATAATTGCAAGAACTGCGGCATAAGCTTTGGAACAATTTAAGGAGGGAGAAAAAATGACACACTATTCATGTTACGGAAGACTTGATTATTCACCGCAGCAGAAAAAAGAATCAACTCTCCTGGAAGAATTTGCAGATTTTTTGACTTCCATTTTCTAATTTACTTTATTTTCTCGTAGCATATAGAAATTCCATCACCATAAATTATTTAAACAGTAAATACAATAAAAACACTAAGCACAAAGACTAGGGGTTTTTCAAGACGATTAATCGTTTTGAAGACCCTTATTAATTTCTAGGCTAATGAAAAGAAAAAATGCCATCCCTTATGAGACAGTAGGAAGGATTATGGAATTCTACGGGGCTGAACGGGTTTCCAAAGATGCAAAAGCAGCATTGGCCAATTATCTTGAGGAACATATATGTTCGCTTGCAAAAGAAGCGCAGAAATATGCAGCGCATGCAAAAAGGGTCACTGTCAGGAAAGAAGATGTGATTTTAGCATCTAGGCATATGAAAAACTAATCATTTTTTACTGGTTTTGAGACAAGATTTATACAACAAAATTCACAATTTTGCGTATCAAGGTTATGCTGGGCATAACTTTTATAAACCGCACCCATTTTCTTCTCTATAGGTGATTACTATGAGACAAACAAATTCAAAATTCATTAAAGTCAGATGCTCAAAATGCAAAAATGAACAGGTAGTGTTCGGAAAAGCAGCAATGAATGTCAAGTGCCTTGTCTGCGGAAAGGAAATAGCTGATTCAACAGGCGGAAAGATTAAGCTTAGGGCAAGGGTTCTTGAGGTATTGGAATAATGCTCTTTAAAAAGACCGGTGAACCAGAAGAATCTGAAGTTGTTATGTGTACTGTAACAAATATACAGTACTCTTCTGTTTTTGCAACACTTGATGACTATGGCGTCTCAGGCATGATTCACATCTCTGAGATTGCAGCAGGAAGGATAAGAAACATAAGGGATTACGTCAAGGAAGGCAAGAAAGTTGTATGCAAGATTCTTAGGATTCATAAGGATAAGGGGCACATTGATTTATCATTAAGAAGGGTTACAGAGAGCCAGAGAAGAAATAAGGTTAACGAGATTAAGCTTGAGCAGAAAGCAGAATCTGTCATTGAAAACATAGCAAAAATCAATAAGACTGAAGTAAAAAAGCTTTATGCAGAGGTTTCAAAGCCAATTCTTGCAGAATACCACTTCCTTCATCATGCATTTGAAGCTGTTGTCCAGGGAGAATTAGACTTGTCAACGCTTCTTGATAAAAAATTAGCAACCCAGATAGCAGAAATAGTAATACTAAGGTTCAAGCCAAAAAGGGTTGAGATAAACGGAGTTTTAGAACTATCAACCTATGCAGGAAATGGCATTGAAGTAGTAAAGGAAGCATTGGCAAAGGCATCTGCTGTGAAAGGAGTCACAATAAGGTATCTTGGTGGCGGGAAATACAGGGTCACTGCTGAGGCAGGAGAATATAAGGAAGCTGAACCAATGATAAAAACATCTGTAGAATCTGCGTCATCAGTTATGAAACAGTATAAGGGTTATTCAAACTTTACAAGATAGCTAGTTTAAGAAAATGCTACATATTCTAAGATGCCAGAAATGCAGTAAATATGTTCTTTCAAATCCCTGCGAATGCGGTGGGGAAGCGATAGAGAACAAGCCTCCTAAATATTCACCTGAGGACAAATACGCAGATTACAGGAGAAAAGTAAAAGAGGAGCAATGGAAGAAAGAAGGGATGATTTAATCTCTTTTAACCAGTTTTTTTGATATATATTCTCTTAATGCACTAATATTTGTTGGTTTCTCATAAATTAAATTTTTCAAGTCTAAATGATCTTTATAATAAATTGATTCTTCTTCCCAAGGGAAGGTTAGCCATCCTTCTGGAGGATCATTTGCATGAAATCTAACAAACTTTTCTTTAATAATTTTCTTTTTTTTAGAAATGCTAAAATATGGAGTTTTTCTGTTTAATACTGCTCCCCACACAAATTTTTTGAATTTTGATGGATTGTATTTTTCAGCTCCAGAAATTGTATCATATAACCCCACATCTTCCCAAGCCTTAACCATTGTTGCACCTTCGTCTATCAATTCATCAAGAATTAGGGTTAAATTTCCGGTATTAACACTTTTTACAATTGCTATTTTTTGCTCATCAGAAAGATCACCATTTTCCATTAATTGAGGTGGTGCTCCTTCATGTTTGTTGCCATATCTTCCATAATGCGGAGAATATGTGTTTACATTATATCCCATTTGAGTAAGAATTAAATAAACAGCTTCACCAGGAAATGTTCCTCCATTTTTTAGATAAATCAAATTAATTTCCTTTGATTTTAGTTTATCTGCTTCAGTTGCAATTTTATTTGCAAGGTCATAACAATGATCTACTATCTCGTTCAGAGTTAAATGTATTTTGTTGTCTTCACTTGCCATGAACTTCACTTAGAATAAAAACCATTTTCCTCAAATTGGAGCATGAATCCAAAAAAGATTTTAAGTTTTTAAGTTTAACTATTTTAAAGTGATTATTTAAACAATTCATAAACACTATTCATCTCAATCTCAAACGCGCTTGCAGGCATCTCAACCCCGAAATTAGAAAGCACCTGGGGGCTTAATTCACCGATAAACCCAATCTCTTTTCCTTCAAGCATTATTTTGCCTGCCCTTCCTGGAATAAATGAATCATGCATAGCTTTCTTAACCTCGTATTTCAGGCCGATATTCTTGAACAGGTAATCCAAAACCTGCTTTGCTTTTGTATAATCGCTTTCTGCGCTGCATAAAACAACCGCAAGCTTATTCTTTTCCTCTACACCCGTATCGCTTTTCCCTAATTTAAAAGTATAACCTGATTCAAAGATGTTCTGTGGATACTCGTTATGGGTATTCTCCCTTAATACATTCATAAGTCCGGGCAGCATTCCATATCTTAAAACATTATATTCATCTGAGATAGAATTCGCAAGTTTTATGAAATCTGTTGATTTTATATTCATATCTTTAAACTGGGTTTTTTCATTTGTTATATGGTAAGTTGAGCATTCAAGCATGTTTAGTCCTATCAATATCTGTGCAACTTTTTTACGGAATATCTCAAAGTCATCTTCCTTTCCTGCTGTTGCTTTTGAAGGGAGTATTGCCTTGAAATTCTCATAGCCATAAGCGATTGCAATATCCTCGCTTAAATCAGCAGGATGTATTATGTCAGGTCTGTACGCAGGTATAAGTGCAGTCTTTTTTTCGTATCCAAATCCCATCCTTTCCAGAAGCTCTTTTAGTTCCTTTTCTTTTAAATTCAGGCCAAGCCAGTTATTTATGTAACCAAGATCAACTTTCATCTTTCTTGGCTCAAGGTTTGGTGTTATCAGTGTTTTATCAGGATATACGACTTCCATCGAGTAAATGTCAGCACCCATGTCAGCAAGTGCAGCTACCATAATATTTAGGACATATTCAGCAGTAAAAAGGTCATAACCGCTGACTTCAAGGAATGCTTCTTTTGTTGCATCAGTGATTTTTCCAGTCTTATGAGAATTAATGATTGGAGTTAGGCTTAATACTTCACCATTTGCATCCTCAAAAACAGCATATTTTTTCATATCTTTAACAAGATGCTTGTATTCAATCCCTGTAGGATGCTGCATCAATATCTCATGGGCATTTATTTCCTTATTCCATTCAAGCGGCTTAAAAACAATCTCCTCAGGTTTTTTCGCATTGAAATAAATAGGAAGCTTGATTTTTTCCAAAGGATATATTCCGATGGCAGCTTTTTTTCTCTTCCTGCAAAAAGTGATATGCAACTTTTCCTGTATCTGGATGATTTCCCGTACCTTTTCATCATCAAGTTTCAGGTTTTTTATTAAGGCACAGACAGTATAAGGCCTAACATCTTTCATGTCTTTTGAGACAAACACTTTCTGGCCAGATTTTTTCACGTCATATTTCCTTAGCCCTGTATTAACGCCGATAAAAGAAGATAATGCTCTTCCGAACCCCTGTTCAGAAAGCATATCAGGTCTGTTAGGGAATATCTCAACAACAATCTCATTTTCATCCATAGATTCCAAGTCTGTTCCAATCATAGAAATCCTGTCCTTTAGCTTGTCATCAGGCAGTTTCTTTCCTATTATCTTTTCCAGCACTTTTCGATTGATTGTTACGGTTGGCATTTTTGAACTTTATATCTTAATTTACTTAACTTTTTACAGCTTAAGCATCATTATTTGATCTTCATTAAGCATAGGATACTTTTCCTCGTGTATCATTTCAACTTGACCAGGAATTTTGTTCCATAATGTGTTGCAGCAGCTCCTAATTGTTGGTAATGAAATGGTGAATCTTCCTTGTCCCTGTACTTTTGCTGTAATATATTCATATATTCTTTTCATATGTGGAAATTTATGTTCTGGCAAGACCTCTTCAACCTTTAAGTAATCATGAGCTTTAACCCAATATCTTCTAACTTTCTGCATAGTAGCTTCATCAATTGCAACAGAGCCTACCGTTTTTCCAGCATCAGCAAAAACATTGTGCTGTATGCTTATAACTAAATCCCTAAAATATTTTAAAAAAGTCATTGCGTATTGTGATTTTCTATCCATTTTTTCATCTCCTCCTATTTACCTCAAATTTTCTATGCCATCAAAAAATGTTAAAATAGATTTAATCTTTTTTTGTGTATGTGAATAATAGTAAGTCATATTCATTCCTCCCATAAGCTTCAAAATATTATTACAGTATCTAATTAAATTATTCTGGTTTTCATGTTTTGGATTCAAGTTCTCTAAAGCAGCTATATACTTTTTAACAGCTTGATATGTAATTGGCTGCCAGTTTTGTACATAAACATTTCCAGTCCTAAGCTTTTCCATCTCAGCCTTAAGTTCTGTAAATTTATCTAATTCTTCACTCATTTCATCCACATCTTCATTTCCCTAAGTTGTCTTAAATCGTTCTTATTTAAATCCCTTATATCTTGTATGCTCCAATATTCTGTAATCATCCTTCCTAATCCTAAGCCCCATGCTAAAACAGGAACAGGTTCACCAAGTAAAGGCTTAACAACTTCTGGCCTAAATATTCCAGATCCGCCAAGTTCAACCCACTGCTTTTTGCTTGGGTGCCACACATCCACTTCAGCGCTTGGTTCAGTATATGGGAAATGTCCTGGCCTAATTCTTACATCAGGGAATCCCATCTTCTTGAAAAACTCCTTTAGATATCCTAAAAGATTAGCAAAATTAGCATCCGGGTCGACTACAATTCCTTCAACCTGCTCAAATTCAAAAAGATGCTTCCAGTCCAGTGCTTCATTCCTAAAACACTTTCCAACAGCAAAGAATTTTGCAGGAAGCTGTTCCATTTTTAGTCTTGAAATAGTCTGCGCAGAAAGTACAGTTGTATGAGTCCTCAATAGATTCTCTTTTGATTTCTCCTCATCCCATTTTCCTCTCCAGCCTAAGCTTCCTGTAGTCCAGCCGTTCTCATGTGTTGCCTTAACATTCTTTACTAAATTTTTGTTTTCCAGTGTTCCTTTTGCAGGGGTTTTTATATAAAACGTATCTTGCATCTCCCTTGCAGGATGGTCCTGAGGTACGAATAATGCGTCAAGGTCCCAGAAATTTGTCTGAACCATGTTTCCAGTCATCTCCTTGAATCCAAGCTCCAGCCATATGCTCTTTATATATTCAATAACCTGGTTGACAAAATGCCTCTTTCCGCCATAGATTGAAGGGACATTGATTTCAACATCATAATGTCTGAACTCTTTGCCTTTCCAGTTTCCAAGTTTCAATGATTTTGAATCCAGCTTATCAACGACTTCGGTTGAAAGCTTGGCTTTTGAAACCTTTTTTCCAAGTTCAGTAAGAATGATGGTCCTCAGTGATTTTTTTTCTTTTTTGAGGATTTCCTTTCTAGTGATAAGGTCATTTGCAGTCTTTAGCTGCTCTTTGCTAAGTTTTGAAAAATCAAAAGGAAACTCAAGTTCCAGGAACTTCTCTTCTTCTGATCTATGGTTTAATTGCTTCTTTCCTTCTTCTGTAATAAATACGAGCAGTTCCTTCTCCTTTTTGATATCTATAATGTTCCTTCTTTTCAAAAGACCTAGGCAGATGCTAAGTTCATTCTGGTCAAGCTTTGCTTTCTTCCCTATATCGCTTAAAGTATTGCCAGAGACATTCTTCAGAAATCTTAATTCAGGCAATCCTTCCTTCTTATATAAAACTCCATTCTTATCAAGGCTTAAAATTTCCTTCTCTACTTTATCAATCTTCAAAACTTCTTTGTTTTCAAGCCACTGCAAGGCCCGCATCACTTCAATGTCCTTCATTCCGCTAGCTTCAACCAAATCATCAAAAGAAATCCCATCTTTGATATGCGGAAGAAGCTTTCTTTCCAAAGGATGCAGTGTTTTAAGCAGTTCTTCCATTTCTCAAACCTAATTCGAGTATATTTTTATAGTTTTGCGTAAAAGTGCGTTATTATGAATAAGCGCAATAAATTTGAGCCTCTAAAAAACCAGAACGAATCTCCTCTAGTATCGCTTTCTACCTAATTAAGCATGATTTTTTGGTTCGAAAAAGTTTATAAATCTTATATTGATATTCCTAGTATGAAAAGGCATTTTTACTTGTATTTCTTTTTAACTGTTATTTTCTGTTCTGTTGCTTACGCAGAATATTCTTGCGAAGGCTGCAATGTCTTACTAATTACATTTGATTCATTAAGGGCTGACCATCTTGGAATATATGGATATCCTAGAAATACTTCTCCTACTATTGACAGGTTATCCCAAGAGGGCATAGTTTTTGATGATTTTGTGCTAAACGGAGCAAGCACCTTTATATCATTGCCCTCATTATTTACATCAAGAAATCCTATTTTAAAAAAACTTACATTAAGAAATATTGAACAATATCAAAGCCATTATTATTATAAAATTCCTTATTATGATATCACATCACCTTTGATATTCAGATTAAACGGTTATGATACATGGGCTTTTTCAAACAATTATATAATTGAAACAAATATTTTTAAAGATTTTAATAACGTTATAAACTGCGAAACAACTACAGAAACAGCATGTACCACTTTAGCAATTGAACAGTTTTCAGAAAAAAGGTTTATGCAATGGATACATTATGCCTCTCCGCATTTCCCTTACTCACCTAATTTTCCTTTCAATGAAACTTTTTTCAATGATTCTTTTTACGATCATAACTTCATTAATGAAACAATATACGATGCAGGTTATTATAAGCCTACTACATATCCTCTAGGCAAATACATAGCAGACTATGATGGTGAGATAAGACAGATTGATGCTGAAATAGGCAGAATTATAACAGCATTGGATGAGAAAGGAATATTAAACAGAACATTGATAATTATATCATCAGATCATGGCGAGGCTATGGGAGATTTTGATATATATTTCCTGCACGGATTTTTGGCTGAACCTATAATAAGAGGCCCTTTAATAATATGGAACCCAAAGAACAAAGAAAGGCAAAAAATATCTGCTCAGATAGATGGTGTAAGCCTATTCCCAACAATATTTGAGATTCTTGGTTTAAATCTGAAATACAAAAGAAATGGCATAAGTTTTCTAAACCTGATTACCAACAAGTCTTATGAGGAAAGGGTTGCGATAAGCCAAGGGTATGATCCAAAGATGAAATCCTATAGCTATAAGGATATAAAACTGCTTTGCTACGAGGGAGGATGCAAACTGTACAATGTTTCTAGCCATACGGATATATGGATCAGAAATATAGAAGATAAAAAAGACCTTCCTTCTATATTTTCAGGTATGTCTTTAAATATACCCAAGGGCTCTTAATCTTTCTATCACAGAGCTATCAACACTATCTTTTCTTAATAAGATTAAGATTAGAAAAATCAAAGCAAGTAACATAATAATAATGATTACAATATGTTTTTTCATCATTTTTAAATCACTAATGTTTCAAGCATAGCTTTTTGGCAGTGGTATAATTAGACTGACCTATTACAAGATTAATTATAAAAGAGTCAATATAAGCTTTTTTATTCTGAAGAATGAAATTTCACTTGTCAATACTTGGAATAGAAAAGTATTAATACCTAATTAGTATAGGATTCACTATATTAGTATCTCTATAAAATGAGCGGACATGATAGCCACGGTGGAGGGCATGATTCGCACGGGGGCGGACACGATGACCATGGTAGCCATGGCTCCGAAGACTCACATGGTGGCGGACATGGAGGAGGGAAAGCCAAAGGAGGAGGACTGTTCTCGCTTTTCACTAAAAAAAAGAAAGAGCCGAGTGCAGATGAGATAAGGCATCATCTTCATGAATTAGAAGCAGAATATAAAGAAAAGATAAAGGCAGAGACAAAAGGGGATAAGATCCTAGAAAGGCTTCACGAATTTGGTTTTGCGCATGCATCAAGGGATAAAAAAGGCAATGTCACAGGCTGGTCAGGCCAGGAAGAATTTGAAAAAGTCCAGCACAGATTCGTAAAGACTGAGTTTCCTGAGCCAAACAGGAGATTTAGGCTGGTTTTAGAGTATCCAAGCTTTAATGTTGAAAACACCTATTATTGGTTCTTAAGGTATTATAACGAGACATGGGGATTTGATAATGTAAAAAAAGTCATAGATACTAATGCAGCAAGTGTAGCATCTTCAAGCTTTGGAAACCTTCAGACAAGAATTGGGGCACAGCAAAACCAGGCTTCGCAATACCTAAAAGGAGTAAGCGAGATGATAAAAGGCCTGTTCCAGATTGTAAGAGAAGTAAGGGTTATTGATGAAAGGCTTCAGTATTACAAGGACAGCGATGGGGATAAAGGAGGAATGCCTGAAAACCAGCTAAGTTCAGAAATAGTCTTAAAAGGCTTGTGGATTGACCAGGTTGAAGGAGGGGCAAAAAACCCAGGTTCAGTTTATGGCCTAGCACAAACAATTGGATTTACAATCCTGCCTGATTTATTCTTCAGGGTCAAAATAAGGGATAGAAGGACTTTGGAAAAGGATATTGAATCTTTGAAGTTTAACGATAAAGTAAAAGAAGTGCTGAAAAGGAAACTAAGGCAGTATTATGAGTGGAAATGGAGGACAAAAAAAGAGCTTTTGACAAGAAGGGATTTTGAAATCAAATACATGAAGCAGCATTACGATACAATAAAACTTTATATGGCATGGACAAAGCCTTATTTGAGGAACATAAGAAGGCTTACACTATATGAAAAAAATATGGACAACCCCCATATCATGCATTCATTTGAAGCACAGATAACAGAAATGGAAACCCTGTTCATCAGGGATGATTTTGACGCAGGTGGCTCAGCAGGCCATAGTGCAGCTGTCCTTTCTTTGCATATCTTTCACAGGGTAAGGCCGGAACTTTCAATGCACACAGCAGATTACCAGCATAAAGGGCCGATACTTACAGGCATGGCAGACATAACAATCAGGTCTTATACCTGGGACCATCACCAGATTGAGAACTACATAAAATACAGACAGGATGAAGACCTGGATTTAATGGCAAGCATAGATAAATCAGTCGAGGCAGCAATGAATTCTCTAGGAGATGATTTGAAAAAATACCTGATGGAAGCAGATCCAAATCTTTACTTTCCCGGAAAAAACAAGGGACATGGGCATGATGAGCATGAAGGAGGAAAAAGCATACTTGATCCTTTCCTTTCAATATTCAAAGGGTTTGGTGAACTGTTTGGAAGCATGGGAGGAGCTCCTAAAAAGAAAAAAGAAAAAGGGCCTGATGCAAAAGCATTATTCAAGGCAGCGAAAGTGCATCATAGGGCACACCATTTTGCAGACGAGGCATGTTTTGAAGGATACCTAAGGTATAAGATGGGACCAGGAGGTAATCTATACTGGGTTGACCCAGGTTAGATTGCTTTTTAAAATAAGTTGTAAAAAATGAACGAATACTATTCTTCAATGGACAGGGAACTTCACGATTATTCTCCTAATCATTCATATGCTTCTCATGATTCCCATGGAGATGGTGGGCATGGAAACCATGAAAGGCATGATCATTTTTCTGGAACAAATTCCTCGCCAGGACAAGGCTCAGATAACTGGGGGCAAAACAGTCATGGCTCGCACGGAGATGGTGGGCATGGAGGTCACGGACATGATAATCATGGTGGAGGGCTTCATGATGCGCATGCAACAGGCAGGCACAGCGAGGAGATAAAGGAGATTGATACAGCTTTTGAAATTGGCGTTGATGAATGGGGAACTACAACAAACCCAAGGGAGCACCAGACAGAAGCACTAAAATCAAGGATATTTCATGGAGCAAACAGGGTTGAATTGACTTTCTTTGGAGCGCAGAAAGGTAACAAGGAAGCAGCAACTCCGGAAACATTTGGAGCAAGGGAAAGAAGGGATATGAGGGAACTTGCAGAAATAAACAATATCCAGACAACAACACACGCAACAGTAAATGTACAAGGCCTTTCAGGATTAAATATGCAACAGGGGATGTTTTCAGATGACCAGAGGAAAAGAAGCATTGAGGAAATAAAAAAAGCAATACATTTTGCAGCAGAAGCAACAACAGGAGGCGCAATTGTCTTTCATACAGGTGAAGCTCCAAGATATATGCATGGAAGAAAATGGAATGGGGACAAGGATGTTGAATTTGAGATGTATCCTGAGGAAGATATCAGGAAAGTAACATATCTTGCAGATCCTCTTTCCAAAAGATTGGTTGCACAGATTAGCGGAGTAGATAAGATTGCAATGCCTATTTTTAGGACAGACAAGAGCGGAAATATAGAATATCTGAAAGATGAAAAAGGAAACGAGGTTTTTGACGAGCAGCTAAAAAGAGTTGACAGGCTTCATCAAGGTAGAGTTCCTTTATATGAGACAGACTCAAATGGGGACATCAGGACACAGATGATAACTTTCCAGGAGTTTGAGCGCAAGAAATTAGAAGAATACAAAAAAAAGCACCCTGAATGGAACCACACAAAAGTAGAAGAAGAAGTAGCAAAGGATTTCTTTCACCAGCAGAAGTTCGTTGATGTCATGTATAGCCTAAACTTTGGTATAAGAAGCGAAAGGGAATATAATGAGCTTATTGAGCAAAGGCAGAAAATCATGGACTCACTCAAGTTCTATAAGGAACTACAGGAAAAAGTTCCAAAAGATGAATGGTGGAAATTCAAGAAACAGGGTTATCAAAGGAGCCTATTCACTCCTCCTGATGAAGAAGATCCAGTCGAATATCTGGCTAAAAACCTAAAAGAGAACGAAAGGGCGATTGCATATACAAAAGAGCTAGCTTTGCACGGTAGAAGAACAGCTCTAGAACAGCTTGACCAGGTAGAAAGATCAAAGCTTGCTGACCAGTTTGCTATTGGTCAATCTGCTCAGTCAATGGGAGATTTGGGAGTATATACCTGGGAGATGAATGAAAGGGCAAAGAAAAAGCAGGGTATTTCAAATTTCAACTTAAAAAACGATTTGTACCTTGCTCCTGAAAACTTGTTCCCTGAGATGTATGGCGCGCATCCAGAAGAGCTTAAGACACTTGTATTAAAAGGAAGGGAAGAGATGGCAAAGCAGCTGCAGTCAAGGTACCATATGAATAAGGAAAAAGCAAGTGAGCTTGCAAAAAAGCACATAAAGGCAACATTTGACATAGGTCATATAAACGTCTGGAGAAAATATTTCAAATCAAAAGAAGGAGAGTCTTTGGAAGACAGGGACAAAAGGTTTGACGGATGGGTGCTAAAGAAGACAAAAGAGCTGCTGGATCAGGGAATCATCGGGCATATACACGTCAGCGATAACTTTGGGTTTGATGACGAGCATTTAACTGCAGGGGATGGTAATGCTCCAATAAAACAGTTCATTGCACAGGCAAAAAAGCAAGGCTTTAGTGAATTCATAATTGAATCAGGATCATTTAACCCGATGACTTCAATGCCCGACACATGGATGCATTTTGATAGTCCAGTCTATGGGCTTCATGTTCCAGGGTTTACTAAAGACAAATGGACAGATCCTTCAATTTCAGGCCGTGGATTTAACAGCGTTTACAGGTCATATTTTGGAAAGACAGAAGGTCCAAGGTATTTAGTTGGGGATATGTCTCCAAGCGAGGATTTCAAAGGCGCTCCGTTCTATACAGGCATGCCGATGGAATGAGAGCTAAAAAGATAGATAAAATTATAAACTTCAAAACTAAAGGTAATAAAAATGGAAGCGGAAATAAAAGAAAAGAAGCTCGATTCAAAAAATAAGAAGGAATATCCAAAAGACGACTTGGATTACGCATATAAATTTTCAGCAGAGATATCAAAAGAAGCAGGAGAATATGTAAAAGGAGTTGTGTTGTTTGGAAGCAGGGCAAGAAAAAGCACAAGCCCTCATGACATAGATATCCTTGTCATACTTGATGACATCTCAATTTACTTAACAAAGGAATTTGTCCAGGCATACAGGATAATTGTCCAGAACCTGGTTGCAAAAATAAGCACAAGGCTTCATATCACAACATTCAAATACACTTCTTTTTGGGAATTTGTAAGGAATGGGGATCCTATTGCTATAAATATCTTAAGGGATGGAGTCCCGATAATTGACAGGGAATTTTTCAGGCCTCTGCAACTTTTATTATATCAGGGCAGGATAAGGCCTTCAGCAGAAAGTGTCTGGACATATTATGCAAAAAGCGAAAGGACACTGCAGAATTCCAGGTTCAATATGATTTCAGCAGTCATGGACCTCTATTGGGCAGTGATTGACGCAAGCCATGCAGCTTTGATGAAACTAAATGAGATACCACCTTCACCTTCACATGTGTCAGACATGGTAGATGAAAAACTGGTCAAGACAAGCCTTATAGAAAAAAAATACTCCCAGACAGCAAAGAAGTTCTATGACCTAAGCAAGAAAATAGAGTACAGGGAGATAAAAGAAATAAAGGGAGCAGATTATGACAAGCTATATAAGGAAGCAGAAGACTACGTAAAAAGGCTTAGGGTTTTCATTGAGGACTATAAATAGCCCTTATGAATAGGTTTTAATATTACTTTTTTTTCTGAGCGTTTTATGACCTGGAATTTCGAGATCCTAAGAGAAAATGCACCTCTAGGCTTTAAGCCGCTTGAGACACACTGCTTTTATTATGGTTCTCCACCAGCTACAAAATTCTCAAGCATGGTCGGCATAGACAATTATCTGGAAATACCTAAAACATATCTGGGAAAGAACCAAAAATCCAGGAGAAAATGTTCTGATTGTAAAGCAGGAAACAAGAGGCTCTGAAAGGTTTTATGCATATCATCCAGATGACAGAAAGCTTTCAATGCTTTATGAGGTCTTAAGAAAACTATCAGATGAGTGGTATCAGGAAGATTCAATTCCTGACATTGAAACAATCTTAAGGGATGATCGTGAATTCACAATTGACCCGAGGGATTTTGGTTATTTTGAAAAAACATTAACTGACAAATCAATGACTCTGGAAGCAAGGCATGATTCATGCAGAAAAACAGGAGATATTCTAGCATTGGCATATCTTGATTTTTTAAGGGAAAATTTTGAACTTAGAACTTCTTCAAAAGTTGATCATAAAAATATGGCAAAACTCTATAAAATTATAAAAAAATATACAGGAATGAAAGATAAAACAATAGAGCAACCAAACTACAGATAAACTATTTCTTCTTCTTATCGTTCACAATAACTTTCTTGTAAGCGATAAATATCACTAGGGCAAGTTCCAGTGCAACTACAAGCACCCTTACAAACTTATTGAACTGCGAGAAATTCTGAATGGTTCCAAACAACATCAAAAATATCCCTGAAAACATAAACCCTGTTCCTATGAACTCAATCTTATAATATACTCCAAATATTATTGCAATTGCTCCAATGATTGCAAGTATGACAAACATATTGTCATTATATTTCCTTACAGCTTCATCATAATCCTTATTGCAGAAATCGCATTCAGTAAAGTACCTGCAACCAGTCTCATTCACTTCGTATTTTCCAAATCCGCCCTGTGAATTGCATTCATTCTCTTTTGTATAATCAACATTACATTCTTCATCCGGAAGCTGGGTCCTCACAGGGACTTTTTCAGGATAATATGCTGTGCAGAAAGTTTCATATTTCGGCCTTTCGTAAAATGCGTCAATAGTAACTAAAACAAGTGCGCTGAAAAGCACAAGAATCCCTATGGTTATTGCCGCTTCCTTTAAAGACATAGATACTTCAAACACTTTCAGGTATATAAATCTTTAGTTGGAAGGTTTTAAGTATCTGAAAAAAAACCTATGTTTAAATGATTGAAATTGATGGCTCAGTTTTTGAAGGAGGAGGACAGATGCTTCGTACAGCTCTTGCATTCTCAGCGTTTACAGGAGAATCATTTACAATGCTTAATATAAGGAAAAACAGGAATCAACCAGGTTTGAAGCAGCAGCACCTTACATGTGTTACAGCTGTGAAAAGCTTTTGCAATGCTTATACAGAAGGCGAGGAACTTGGGAGTACAAGCCTGAAATTCATTCCAAGGAAACTTGAATACAAAAATCAGGATATTGATATAGGCACAGCAGGCTCAGTAACGCTGCTTTTGCAATCCCTCCTTCCTTTTGCAATCTTTTCAAGCAGGAAAATAAAGATACAAATCAAAGGTGGGACAGATACGCAGCATAGCATGCCGATAGATTATTTTTCAAATGTTTTCATGCCTCACTTAAGGAGATACTGTGATTATAATCTGGAATTGGAAAAAAGGGGCTATTATCCTAAAGGTGGTGGCAATATAATCCTGAAATTAAGACCAAAATATGCTTATGATGGGGATTTTTTAGGATTTATTGATAAATTAAGGAGAGAAAACATTTCAATTGACCTAACAAAAAAAGGGAAGCTGATGGCAATAAAAGGCATAAGTCACGCGTCAAAAGACTTAATGGATGCAAATGTTTCAGAAAGGCAGGCAAGGTCAGCGGAGTTTGAATTAAGTGAATTCAATGCAGACATCGATATCTCATATTCAGATACGCTTTCAACAGGAAGCGGCATAACTTTATGGGCGCTTTTTTCAAAAGGAGATGAGCTTGATTTTAATAATCCTGTCATATTAGGAGCTGATGCATTAGGGGAAAGAGGGAAGAAGTCAGAGGTAGTAGGAAAAGAGGCAGCGCAGAAATTAAAAGAGTCGATACAGACTGAATTTCCTTTAGATAATTTCCTTGCTGACCAGATTCTTCCTTACATGGCAATATTTGGAGGGAATATCAAAGTTTCATTTATTACAGAACATGCAAAAGCCAATATGTATATTATTGAAAAGTTTCTTGGGAAGAAGTTTAGGGTTGAAGGCAATATGATTTCATGCTAGATCTTCAGTTTCAGAAGCTCTTTTGGCTTCTCTACCAAGAAATCAGGACTATGTTTCTTCAGCAGCTCTTTTGAATTATATCCCCAGGCTACAGCAATTGATTTTATTCCTGCTTTTCTTGCTGCTTCAATGTCCCTGGTTTCATCTCCTATATAATACGCATCAAATATATTAAAATCCTTAATCACTTTCTTTATTGCAGCATGCTTTGAAAAGAGTGTTGAGCTATGGACAAAATCAAACACCTCAAGTTCATTTTCCCTTAAAAATGTCTCAGCATTCTCCTTTAGATTTGCAGTAACTATTCCCAGGTTATACTTTTCTTTTAGCTTCCTTAATACTGATGGAACGTCTTTAAACGGAAGGATTTTTTCCTCTCTCACTTCTTTCATGGCTTCTTCAATAATCAGAGGAAGCTTAATCAGCGGAACTTTAGCCTCTTTGAAATTTTCCTTCATCTCTTTATTTCTTATATCTTCTATTGAAATTTCTGCAAACTTATACTTAAGTGCAAGATTATTTATTACCTTAAAATTAGCGTCAATGCTATCTGCAATTGTCCCATCAAAATCAAAAATAAGATATGTCATTTATCTTGCTATTTCAATCAGGCTTATTTCATCATATAACTGCCTTATCTGGTTATGCAAGTCCTGCTTTTCCTGCTGGCTTGAGAAAGACATGCCATAATACCTATCCCTAATCTGGTTATAGTAGACCTTTGCCTCATTGACCTTATTTGCCTTCAGCATTGTCCTACAGGATTCCATCAGCTTGTACAGGTTTTTTTCACTTCCTGTATCAAGCACCTTCACATTCTGGACAGTATTTATGTCACTAAACCTAATACCATTTGCTGAACCTTTCAGCTGGTCATGAAGATACTGTTCAAACTCATCATCAATAAGCTTGCTTTTTTCTTCTTCAATGACATTTTTTGCGTATTGCACAGCAACAGTCTCTTTATCCACGTTTCTCTGTTTCTTATACATCCTGTCTTCTTTAATGGAAATTTCCTTCTCCTTTTTCTCAAGGCTGGCTTTTTTCTCCTGAAGCGATTTCAGCATGGATTTCTCGTGGTTTTCCAAAGTATCCAGCTTCTTTAGGTACTCAGCTTCCCTTTTTATCAGGTCATCTTCTTTTTCTTTCAATGAGATATCCTGCTTGTCTAGCTGTTCCATAATCTTTCCCAGTTTCTTTTCTTTTGAAACAACTGTTATTTCCCGATCTTCAAGTATGTTAAGCTTCTTTTTTATCTCAGTTTCCTTTGTTGACTGGGTTCTTTCTCTTTCCTTTAAGTCTCTTTCCTTAATCTCAAGTTCGGATTTTAGTGCAGCAAGTTTCTGAGCTTTCTGGAAATATTCCTTTTCTAAATTGATAAGGTATTGTGTCCTTTCCCTGACATCATGATCAAGCCTTCTTTTCAGATTATCAATATATTCCATATCCCGTTTATAGGAATCTTCATGGCCAGAAAGCTTGCTTTCCTTCTCAGTAAGTTCAGTCTGAAGCTTAGCAAGTTCATCTCTTTTCTTTTCAAGCTGCTTTAATACTAAAATAAGATCTTTATGTCCGTCAAGCTCAATCAGTTTCTCATCATCAGGGCTCATCCTTGAGATGGATGCCCTTTCGGTTTCAAGTTCCTTAATGACATCTGTAATGTTCTCGCCTTTCTTTGTCTTTGGAATTTCATGAAGCTTTGATTTCAATTTTGATATTTTTTTTGCATTCATCACAAGCTTCTTTGCATGGGCAGCAGGTATCTTCAATTTGCTTGAAATAACTTTATGGTCATGCCTTGCAAGGTGTTGCGCAGTCTTTATTCCAGCTTTTCTTAATACTTTTTCTCTTTTTGGTCCGATGCCTGAAACTTCAGACAATGGTATTTCTTTTTGATTTAATAAATCGTCATCTATATGCGACTGCATATAATGCTCTCCTTCTTCTACCCAAACAGGAACCTCTTCAGGTTTAGGCATTGTTTCAAGAACAACAGGAAGTTGTGTTGTATCAAGAAACTCATTAAAACTCTTTTTAGATTCATCAATTGTTTCTGTTTTTTCTTCTTTTTTCTCTAAGTTAATAACAGGTGATGGGACTAATGCTTTAGGTGTTTCAATTTTTGCAGGTTCAGCAATTTTAGGCTTAAATGTATCTTCATTAATCACAGGCAATTTAATCAGCACAGCAGAATCTTTTTTTGGTTCTTCTTTTTTCTTTGCTGAGAACAAACCAAAGAAACTTTTCTTTTCCTTTTGAACAGTTGGTGGTTCAGGAAGGTTAACCAGCTCTTCTTTTGGCTTTTCAACTTTTTCTGTTTTAGTTTCCAAAGGTAGTGCAGGAATTTTCTTCTCTGTTTTTTCTTCTTCTTTCTTTAAAGGCAATGGCGGGAGCGGCACATCCATTTTTTTCTCATGTGTCTCAGGAACCTTAACATCCAGTTTTGGTGGTTCTGGAATATCATCAAGATTAAATTTTGGAGGTTGAGGTATATCAGTTTTTTTCTTATCCATTAAATCCCCTGTCATTTTTATTAAAAATTATGCATTCTCCTTTATATACTTTACCACAAAATAAGAGAATTAGTTTCCTTTCAGCTTTTCAAAATAGCTTTACAATAAGCTTGCTTTATTATTTAGCATTGCCTTAATCACAATCTTCAAACTAATTTACTCTTTCTTAATATTTTCCTAATTAAATAGGCAATCATCAAAAATTTTATAAACCTGTATACATAAGTATATACTGAAAATGGATACAAGTATGGCTGATTATAGTAAATATAACTTTCACCGTACTATAAAATATAAGGGTGTCTTTGATTATGATGGCCTCTATAAATTCATTGTGAAGTGGATAAAGGACCATGATTTTGATTACTATGATACAAAGATATGGGATTATCCTCCTTATAAAATCCATAAAATGATGGGGAGAAAGAAAGTCAGCTTTTATTGCATGCTTATGCTTTTGCCGGAGATTTGGGTATGGGAAGATAAACCGGTTGAAGTGATAAAAAATGGCCAAGTGAAAAAGCTTACAGAAGCCAGGCTTAAAGTGATAATAAACGGTGGATACATAGTTGATTATGATGGAGATTTTGAGAAATCACCAGGCCTAAAGAAGATTGAGCAGTTCCTGCTACAGAAAGTCCTTTATCACGAAACACTGCTAAAGTATTTTGATTACCTTGATTATTATCTTTATGATTTCATGACAGATGTGAAAAAGTTCCTAGAGATGGAAACAGGGACTAACGCATATTAAACAATGGTTGAACTTTACACTACAGTTGCAGGTGAACAGCTTAACTTTGAAGGATTGTTCACAATGGAAGATGTTTTTAGGATTATTGATAAATATTTCAGGATGAAAGGCTTTGATAAGAAGCTGATATTTGATGAGGAATTCCAGACTCCAAAAGGGAAATATTTCCATATCAAAGCAGAGTACTATAAGAAAGTTGATTCTTACATAAGGATGCAGACAAGGATGTGGCTATACATTAATGACTATAATCCAGTTGAAAAGGAAGTAGAGGGAAATAAAATAAAGACAGCGCATGGGAAATTCAATATAATACTTGATGCATTCCTGCAGACAGAATATTTTGGATTATTTCCGGACAAGAAGCCATTTTACTTCCTATTCAAAGTGTTCTATGAAAAATACATGGCATCAAACAGGATTGGGTATTGGGACAAAGTCTCAAAGCACGTGGTAAACGAGCTAAAGACTGAGCTTGCAGCATACCTGAACCTGAACAAATTCCTGTACGAGAGGTAAAAATGCTAAGGGATGAGATTCAAAATGTCGCTCTTGGCCTTGGTGTCAATTATGAAGGCCTTTTCAATTATTCAGACCTGATAGCTTCTATAGATAGTTTCTTCAGGAAAAAAGGATATACAAAGCATGTGATGAACCACGAAGAGAAGGTAAAAGAGAAAGGAAGGGAAGTGAATTGGAGGCTTAGGCCATTTAGGATGGCAAAATCAAACAAGCTTGAGATACAGGTTTGGATGTCAATCACAGATATGGTAGACACAGTTAAAGAAGTAGATGGAAAGAAATTAAATCTAAACAAAGGAAAAATAAAGATTTCAATTGACTGTTTTGTCCTTTCAGACATGAGGGGAAAATGGGAAGCAAGGGCAGAATACACATTTATCAGGACAATTTTTGACAAGTATTTGTTCAGGAGCAAATCCAAGGATTTTGAAGGCATGGTAAAATCAGACGCTGTTGAGCTTCAAAACGAGCTTAGGAGTTACTTGAACCTGACAAAATTCCTCTTCTAATCTGGTTTAGCAAAAGTTTAAAAATGAATTAAAATAATATCTTATTTTTAATGGATAAACTTCGGGAGAAATTAAAGCAGTTTTTCACCTTAAAACGTGTGCTTCTCTCTTCAGTTCTCTTGTTTGTTGCCCTTCTATGGTTTAAATATCTTGCAGGAATAATTCTTGTTGTTGTTTTTACACCAATAACAATTTTTGTGATAAGATACAGCAGGTTTATCCCTCACGTCACAGCAGACTGCAACCTTGCATTTGCATCCCTTATGGGGTATGCTTTTGGCCCTATTATAGGGGGGATTTATGCTGCTGTTGTTGGGATGATTTCACTTGTCATGAACAGCCACGTGAAAATAGCAGCCCTTGCAAGTGTTTTACTGGCAGCAATCGGAGCCATACTCTGCAGCATTCTTGGCACAAGCCTGGGGCTTTCATTTAATCATTCTTTTTTTATAGTTGCAATAATAAGGACAATCATAGCATTCCCCTTATTCGCAACACTTGGAACAGATCCATTAGAAAATTTCACGCACCAGACTTCCCAGATGCTATGCAACCTGATAATCTATCTTCCGCTCATGGGCCTGCTTTATAGCCTTTTTGGGCCATATTTATAGAGCTTATTTATTCAATAATAATGATACATATATATATTGGGCAAGTTTTCTTTTAATCTATGAATTTTCAAAGGATAGGGAAAGTAGAGGATTATAAGTTTTATCTTGATGTTGCATTCGGGAGAGCTTCAAAAAGCATTTCTGAAATAAGGTCTAAAATAAAGGATAATGACAGGCTAAACAGGATGAAGAAAGCCGAGATTGCAAGGATAGAGATTGTAAGGAACACCCTTATGGATTCATTTGAAAAAATAATAGAATCATTCCCAAGGACAGAAAAGCTTCCAGAATTCTATATTGAGCTTATGAAAGCATCATTTGATTTTTCAGAATTCAAAAAAAGCCTCGGAGCAGTAAAATGGGCTTCAAATAAGGTAAATTATTTCTATAGCGGCTATGCGCAAAAATTAGTCAGGACACCCAATTTTGGAGATATACCTAAAGTAAGAGGGGAATTTTACGGAAGGGTCTCTTCAATCCCTAAGCAGATAAAAGATAATCTTGCATATCTTGAGGAATGCAGGAAAATCATGAAAAGCTTCCCGAATGTAAAAGATATGAAGACAGTATGCATCGCAGGTTTTCCAAATGTAGGAAAATCAACATTGCTTAAGAAACTCACAGGAGCAAATCCAGAAGTCAATTCTTACGCTTTCACAACAAAGACCTTGAATCTTGGTTACATGGGAGATGCGCTCAAAAAAATACAGGTAGTTGATACTCCAGGGACATTAAACAGGGAAGACAGGATGAACCCTATAGAGACACAGGCGTACCTTGCGATGAAGCACTTAGCTAATACCATCGTGTATATCTTTGATCCAACCCTTGAATATAGCCTAAAAGACCAGGCTGAGCTGTTTAGGAAAGTTAAAAGTTATGATAAGCCTGTATTGGTTTACCTAAGCAAGACAGATATAGCAGACGAATCTGTAATTAAGGAACTTAAAGAAAAATATAAAACAATAGAATTTGAAGAGCTTAAAGGTTCTTTACTGTAACTGTTGTGTGAACAGGCATTTTTGTGTTTGATCTTCCTAGTGCTTTTCTTGCCTGTGCAACTCCAGCTTCATTAACATATGCTGAAAGAATAATCTGTCCCTTCTTTAGCTGTGCTGCATTACCTGCTGGCTTCCCAAATGAGTGTGCCATACCTGAACTGAACCTGTCTGCTCCAGCTCCTGTTGCAAGTGAATGCTCTCTGATAATATGATGAGGATATACTCTTACCTGAAGCCTAAATCCAGTTTTTCCAAGATACTTTTCAAGGTTTCTTGTTGCAATCTGTCTTGCAGATTCAAGTGCGTTATCCCTAACCTGAATATCATCTTTTGAAATCAAATCTACCCTGTGGGTAAATGTTCCTTGCAGGTTTCCTACATTAAACTTGACTACCCTGCATGCAGGTATACCCCTAACGAAGGATTTGCTTCTGTATTTTGATTTTCTGGTATTAGGCCTGTCTAGTGCCCTGTAACATACGAACTTTCTAAGTCTTGCCATAACGCTTGAAGAAAAACTAGGGATATTTAAAGCTTACCTTATTTGATTGTCTCTAAGCTCAAAAACCTTACTTTTCATGCTTTTTCTCCCAGTTAAATGAAAACAGCAATTATCTGTGCTTATGGGCAGTATGGTCTATAATTCCAAATCCTCTGATTACGAGCATCTTAAAGATTATAGGAGAGATGATTGTTGTGATTATTGCAACAAAAACAATGGCTGAAAAGATGTCTGATGATATAAGTCCCTGGCTTTTTGCAATGAGGACAGCAAAAAGTTCAGTAGCTCCCCTTGGATTAAGTCCCCATCCTATAAGTATTCCTTCGCTTATAGGTTCTTTTGTAAACATATTCCCAAGGACACATCCTGCCAGTTTTCCAAATATGGCTATTAATGTAAGCGCTATTCCCAAAAAAATATTGCTGAACATAAGGTTTATGTCAATTGAAAGTCCAATCCAGATGAAAATCAACGGGTGGAAAACACCGAAGTTGAATACTTCAATAGCTTCAATGATATGATGTTCTTCATAATACAGTTTATCTTCAGTAAGCTTGTCTTTCAATAAAAGCCCGGCAAGGAGGGCACCTATGACATGGCTGAAGTTCAGCATTTCAGAAGCCATTGTCATCATAAGAAGGACAATCATTGCAACTGTAAAGTATTCCAGCTTTTTCCCCAATTTTCCTGTATGCCTAAATAGCCATTCAATAATATAATACCTCATTGCCAGCGTTATGAAGACGAACAAAAAAAGCTCAATGAACAGGTTAAGTATTGTCAGCTTTTCAAGTGCTCTTAAAAACAGGCCAAGAAGCGTTATTGCAAGTATCTCGAATATGTCTCCGATAATTCCAGCATCGATAATAATCTGCCCAATCCTCCTGTTAAGGATATTTAGTTCCTCAAGTATTGCAATAGAAACTTCCTCAGCTGTAACTGCAAGTGCAATCCCTACAAACAGAGATTCTATCCAGTTTTTAGTAAACATGAATGTAGCAATGAACCCGAAGACAAGGGGCAAGAGTCCTGAAAAAAGAGCCATAACAGAAGAGCTCCTTGAAAGGTTCTTCATAAAATGAAAGTCGACCCTAAGACCTATGAAAAAAAGGACAACAATAAGCCCGAAATTTGCAAAGAGAGAAATTATGCTGACAAAGTCAGGAAGAAAAGAGAGGTATTTCAAAAACCAGAAGTTCAGTGATAATCCTACCAGAAGCGGAGCGATGATTGTAGGGAAATTAATCTTTTTTAAAAAAAGGTTAAGGATGAAACTAAGAGTCAGGGATATTCCAATAACTATAACAACTTGTGTATTAAACTCAAGATTCACCATTCTTTTTAGATATAATTAATGAGAGGGATATAAAAAATATTCGCTTATCTAGTTATTTTTTAGCTAATTTTCTTTAGGCTGTGTTTTTATTTTCAGGTTATTTAATAAATTACAATATCTATAACTTCAATTCTTAACCAAATATATTCATAATAGTGTTTAGCATAGGCCTGTTTTTTCCAGGGTCTGGACCAGCTGCATCTTTCCAGATTTGTCATATATTAGGTATGTTAGTGTTTTTTCCATTTTTAGTTGCCTCCAATTAAGAAATAGTATAATATAGGCTAAATATAAATTATTACTTCAAAAATTTTATCAAAATTTCTTTAAAGTTAATAATATATTACTTTTACTTCAGTATTTGTTAAGTTTTTATCTATTTAAGTAGATATGGTTAAAAATAGGTCTTGCAAATTCCCAGGATTTGTCATTTTGCCACTTATGGAAAAATAAGTGTTTTGAATTTTCAGGTTTTTTTAGGGTACAATTATAGATCAAATCACGCCTGCTCCTGTCAGCATCCGGGTTATCGCTAACCATGCTGCCATCATTGTTAAAGAAAGATATAAGATTTCCTTTTTGATCCACATGATACAGTGCTCTAAGCATCTCTGCAACTCTTCCAAAAGCGATTATGCTTTCCGGGCTTCCCCAGTGGTTGCAAGAAGTAATATGCTCGTATTTAAGTTGATGTGCCATTTTTTTTATGGCATTCTTAAGGGGCCTTCGGGATTTTATAAACGATAATTCGAGCCCTTTCTCAAGGTTTGCTTCCTCTAAATTATGCTCGCTTTTCACCTTCACACCGATATCGAACAAAGGATCTCTTCCAGCTCTGCAGCTTTTAGGCCTTTCTTTTGTTCTTTTGTTTAATCTTGCATATTCAGATGAATAAGTTTCCTCAATGACAAATTTTGAAAAATACTCGCTTTTTTCCAAAGGTATGCCAAGCAAGATTGAGGAGACATACAGCATGTATGCAGCATTCTGGATTTTAGAATAATCTGTATCTTTTCTAAGTTCCATATTAAGCCTTAGCTCATGTTCGCTCTTATCTTCAACCGGCTGCGGCGTTCTTGCAACACCAAGATAAAATTCATCCCAGTTGTTGCTTTTTCTCACAGCATCAATGATATTATTCATGATAATCTGCCTTTCTTCATCTTCAAAATTAAACAGAGTCTGGTCAAGCCTGTAAACAATATGAACATCGCTTGCTTTCGCATCATGAGGTATAGCACCGCTCTCTTTTGCAGCATTTATGACAGAATCCCTAAACTTCTGGTTGGGCTTTAGGAAATCAGCATCGTCACCACTGACAGAGCCATATTTGCAGTCTTTTCCAAATGTTTCTACAACATTTTTTGCTGCCTGGGTTTTCCATTGGCTGAAATACTTGTCAACCAAAACAGGGACATGATCCGGAAATAGCTCAGCATTCTCTTTTAGCTCTTCAGTGGCAGGCCCGCATGCAATTGCAGCATAAATCTTGTATTTTTTATTCACTTCAGGCAGCTTATAAAAACCGGCTAAAGTCAGCTCTCTTCTGATGTGTTTCATTATTTCCCTATCAAGTTCCCTGATGAAATAATGGGCCAAGTTTGTGGCTTCAACATAGAGATGCTCTAATATATTACTGTCATACATAGGTATGCTCATTCCCCTGACATTTTCTCTTTTTATGGCTTCATATATCCTTACTTTTTTTCCAAGGACCGTAGCCCAAAGATCATTTTTCAGCATATCGAGCTTATTATATGGGAAACTATTGTCATTTTGATTAATCCTGGCCCAAAGCAGGTCATTGATTCTTTTTCTTTCAGATCTGGCAGTTTCTTCATCAAGTATATGATATGCTTTTTTTTCAAGATTGCTTAATCTTTGAAGTGCTACTCTTGGAAGTGCATGCCTGGCATCACTTTTTTTACCTGTTGCAAGTTTTATTTCATATCCCCTGCTTATTGCAATTACTGATTTTGGATTTGACTTCAAGATATTTTTAGACACTTTTTTGAACCGGTCTTTAGCATCAAAGAATCCGGCAATGGAATTATCAGGTTCCAGAATATATTTCAAGTCTTTCCTGAGATGGGCATAATCAGTTTTTTCCTGGGATAAGTAATAACTGACTAATCTGTCAACCATAGCCAATCTCTTTATCCAGTTATTATATTCAGGAGTAAACCATCTGGAATTTTCCTGCCGCTTTGAGGTAGGTTCTAGCTCAAAAATCCTTGACATGATAGTATTATAGCTTTTTTTCTTGCCGGTATCTATCAATTCATAACCTGATATCCTTGAGAACAATTCAGAATACCATTCTTTTCTATCTTGATTGCCTGCAGGATAGGATATGTCATTAAGCCTTTTATCTTTCTCTTTTTTCCTCTTAAATTCCTGCCATGCCAGTTTTCTTGATGCTAACCTTGCGCCTGTTGCTTCTTTAATTCCTTCTGTGATGATGCCTTTAAAAATATCATCAATTACTTTTTTTGGAATATCTTCTCTATTTTCAAAACCAATCTCTATAGCAGAAATAACATTCTCAGTTGCAAAATTATACTCCTTTTCTTTTGCAAGATTGGCTAGATATGCTCTTACCAGTTCCCTGTTTTGTTCCGGAAGCACAGATTGAATGAAAAGTATCTTTTCAAATTGTTCAAGCCTCTCTATAGAGTCATTTTTATTTAATATTTCTTCCAGGTCACTTTCAAAATCATCAGGTTTAAGGAACATTGATGCCAGGATGTCATAGTACTTATACTCTGCTTGTAGCGGACTTCTAAGTATCTTATCCAAGGCTGCTTCATTCATTTGTCCTTTTTTCATTTCTTTATTTATAAATCTTTCCATATTTTAACTACTAATAAGTAGTATAATGCATTAAATTTATTCCTTATTAAACAAAAATCCTATTTTTTTACTGAAAAATTAAATTTAAATAGTTTAAAGAAATAATGATAAAAATGTCGTCGTTTAAACTTGATAAAAAAGACAGAAAAATCCTATATCAGCTTGATTTGAACTCCAGGCAATCTTATACTAGAATCGGGAAATCTGTAGGACTTTCCAAAGAAGTGGTAAACTATAGGATGCAAAGGCTTGAAAAAAGTGAGTTCATATCATCTTACTACATCATCATTAACTTATTTAAGCTTGGCTATCAGTATATAAGATTATTTCTAAAATACCAGAATATCAATTCAGATATAGAGAAAGAGATTACAGAATATCTAAAACATGTTCCTCAGGCAAGCTGGATAGGAAGCCAGGAGGGCATATGGAATCTTGCAATTGTTTTCTTAGTTAAGACAAATGAGGAATTGAACGCAATCATAAAAGAATTATTCTATAGATATGGGGATTATTTTAGTGAGCGTGAAATTAGCCCATCACTTAGGATTTCGCACTTCAAGCAGAAATTTCTTCATGAAACAAAGGATTATTCTTCTGATATAATTGAAGGTCCGATTATTGATAGTGCAATTGATGAGGTTGATTATTCTATTCTGAAATCTCTTTCAGAAAATGCAAGGGAAGAAATAATCAGCATTGCAAAAAAAACAAGATTAACTCCAAAAAATATAATCTTTAGGATAAGGAAACTGGAAGATAAAGGGATAATATTAGCATATAAGCCTTCATTTAACTTGCCGATGCTAGGGTATCATTATTTCCATATTTTCCTTTATCTTAAAAACCCAACTCCTGAGCATGAAAAAAAAATCTATTCTTATCTTGCAAACCAGATGAACATATTCTATATCAGCCAGGCGCTGGGAAAAGCGGATTTTGAATTTGAAATAGCCCTGCAGTCGCATAATGAGCTTTTTAATTTCATGAAAGAATTTAGGGATAGATTCAGCGAACAAGTCAGGGATTTTCTTACAGTCTTAATATATAAAACCCACAAGATAAAATATTTACCCTAAAACTATATAAAACCTATTAATCTTCTTCAGATATATGAAATTCCTCTTCATGGAGACAAGGTATGATGGGAAGATTGAAGTCCCTAAAAAAGTGATAGAAAAACTTCCAAAGATAATCGGCTTATTTTTTACAGTGCAGTTCATTGAGTCGCTTGAAGACGTAAAAAAAGACATTGAAGCGACAGGAAGAACAGTAAAACTGATGAAAGGAAAGCATACAAAATACCTTGGGCAGATTTACGGATGCAACCTTGAAAAATTTCCAGGTGTTGATGCTTTCCTATATGTCGGAGATGGGCACTTCCACCCAAAAGCCCTTGTTCTAGGAAATGATCAGGAAGTCCATATATGGAATCCAATCAAAGAAGAATATTCTGTTGTCACAAAGAAACTTATGGAACAGGAGATAAGACGGCAGAAAGCATCCTATTCAGCATTCCTGATGAAAAAAAAAATCGGCGTTTTGATTTCAACAAAAAACGGCCAGTCATATTATCCTTATGCATCAAAGATAAAGGAGAAATATCCAGACAAGGAGTTCTATTTCATAGCATTCGATACAATTGATTTTGGTGCACTTGATGACTTCAATTTCATAGAAGTATGGGTAAACACAGCCTGCCCAAGGATAGGATGGGATGACACAAAAAGAACTAGTAAACCAATGGTTGATTTGGGGACAGTATTATGAACCTAGAAAAAGAAATTCAATTAATCAAGGAAAGAAACAGAAAAGTAGAAGCAGACAAAGCATGGGAAACAAGTTTCCTTAGAAAACTAATAGTTGCAGCATTAACGTATTTTACAGTAGTCATATTTTTTTATACAGCAAAAATACAAAATCCTTTTCTTAATGCAATTGTACCTTCAATGGCATTTTTAATTTCAACGCTTACTTTACCTTATTTTAAGAAATTATGGCTAAAATATTTTTATAAAAATAATTAAGGTAATTAAATTCTATCATAAACCCTGAAATAATAATCATACGGATTCTTTTCATCCCTTATTCCTTTCTCTTCAGAAACAAGCTTCCATTCATTTAATTCAAATCCAGGAAAATATGCATCTGCTTTAAATTCATGGTCTATAAATGTGATATATAATTTCTCAGAATATTCCAAAAACTGCTTATATATTGATGCTCCACCTATAACAAAGGCATCTTCATCCTTAACCATATCTAATGCTTCATTTATTGAAGTGACTACAAAACATCCAAGGATATCTTTTTTTGAAAAATTAAGCACAATATTTTTTCTTCCAGGAAGCGGTTTTCCTAATGATTCAAAAGTCCTAAGCCCCATGATAACAGGTTTTCCAAATGTTGTTTTCTTAAAATGTTTCAAATCTTCCGGAAGATTCCATGGCAGGCTGTTATTTATCCCTATTTCCCTGTTTTTCCCCATTGCCCATATCATTGAAAGTGCCATTGAAAAATAATATATTTGAAGATTTAAATAGCTATTGACCAATTTTTGGCAGGATATCACTTTGAAACCTAAATTGTTCAACGTCAATCATGACAAGGTTAATTTTCCCATCTTTTCCAAGGTTATACATATAGTTTTCAGAAGAAGTATAAGTATGGATGTTCCATTTTTTCAAATACACATGTTTAACATTATCGGCAAATATTTTCAATGCTTTTGTAGTCATTTCTGGTTCACTAGTCTCTAAAAATGATTCGGATAGGAAATCTATTCCATCCTGACCAAATATTCTTTCATACATAACATAGCATTTTCTATTTCTGCCTGGTTTATATTCCATGTAACCATAAATTTTTGGCGCAGATAATTGGATTCTTTCAGCCAGATTATTCTCTTTTAAATAGTTCAGTGACCATAATAATTCCTGTTTGTTATAACGCTGAGCATTATCCTCAAGCACTGAAAATATATCTTCAGTCTTTGCGCTTTCAAACAAGGGCTTCAAGGCTGAGTAGATTGCTATGTTTGTAAGTATATTAAAATAAGTTGGGTGTTCACTTCCTTTTATTTCTTTTACAAAAAGCGTGTCATTATCCGTTCCTGGCAGATTGCAGATATAATTAATTGAGTGTCCTTTGTTTATTTTATTGCCATATTTCTTAATCCATCTGTTACCAGAGCTTAAAGAAAGTTCCACTAGGTGCATTCCTAGGTTTATATCCATCTCTTCTGCAAAAAATAACCTGAAATCATCTTTTTTATATGTACCTGTAATCAAATTAATAACTCGTCTATCTAAACTTAATTGATTTAATTTTCTTAAGTCACTAATATTGTTTAGATGTGTAAGTGCCTCAGTTCCATTGACTAGCATAATAATGTTAAAAAGAACTAATATTTATTACTATCTAATAGTAGTTAAACAGCAACATCCCCTTTTATCGCAGGATGAGGATCATAACCTATTAATTCAAAATCCTCAAATTTAAAATCAAAAATTGATTTAACATCATTATTAATTTTCATTATTGGAAGTTTTTTTGGTTCTCTGGAAAGCTGTAATTTTACCTGTTCAATATGATTTGAATAGATATGCGCATCTCCAAAAGTATGGACAAAATCACCAAGTTTTAAATTTGTTACATGGGCAACCATCATAGTTAAAAGAGCATAAGATGCAATATTAAATGGGACTCCTAAAAAGACATCAGCGCTTCTTTGGTAAAGCTGGCAGCTTAATCTTCCGTTTATCACATAAAACTGGAAAAGTGTGTGGCATGGTGGCAAGCCTGCTTTTGCCATTTCCTCAATTTCTGGAGGATTCCATGCTGAAACAATTAATCTTCTTGAATCAGGATTTTTTTTAATTTCTTCAATAACCCACTTTATCTGGTCATACTCATTAAAGTTTCTCCATTGTTTTCCATAAACTGGTCCAAGTTCACCATATTTTTTTGCAAATTCATCATTTTCAGCAACTTTTTTTGCAAATTCTTCTATTGTTTCCCCTTTAAACTCATTGGAATTCTTGTATTTTTTATAAGGCCATGCATCCCAGATATGAACATTATTTTTAGCAAGGTATCTTAAATTTGTGTCTCCCTGTAAAAACCAGATAAGTTCATGGATAATCCCTTTTAAAAAAACCTTTTTTGTAGTCAGAAGTGGAAAGCCTTTTTGTAAGTCAAAACGCATCTGATATCCAAAGACACTAATTGTTCCTGTTCCGGTTCTATCAGATTTAAAAGTTCCGTTATCAAGGATGTGTTTAAGAAGAGTAAGATATTGTTCCATTTGGATAAACTTAAGGTTATATGTTTTTAAAGGTTTTGACAAACTTATTTTTTATAGTATCTTTCCAATTCTTTTATCTGGTTTCCTAATTGGACTTCTTTTTTGAATAATTGGTCGTTAAAAGCAAGGCTTGGATCATTTCTAATATGTTTTAGTAAGTAAGTGCTAAATAATAATCCATATGTTTCCTGAATTGCTTTGTCTTTCCAATCGTTTGAAAAAACATCACCTCTGCATGAAGAAGTACGACATTGGCAATTATTAAGTCCAAGAATAGATTCAGACATAGCATAATCAAAAGTAAGCTCTTCGCCAGCATAAATAGTTCTTCTTGAGACAAGGTATCTAGGTCCAAATATTCCACAGTTTGGGTCGCAGCTGTGGTTGACATGGTCGCCGTAAGTTATTTGCTTTTTATTTTTAGGACCTAAAAATAAGTGGTCATCAACCTGAAGTGCTAAATCTTCATCATAAATTGAAAGATTTTTATATCTGCTATGCCACATTACAGTTCCTCCAAAAGCAACTAAAAATGTTTTTTCAGGTATAAGAACCTTTGCAATAAGCCCTTGTCCAGCAATACCACTTGTATCATTATGTTCAACTAAATCACAAACAGAATTAGGCCCAAGTTCCTGACCATGGAGTAATATGTTCATTTAAAAAAAGTAAAATAAGTCAGATTTTAAATGTGATGTTTAATATTTGATACTTATAGAATCTATAATATTTTTTTTAGCTTAAATAAGATTTCATAGAAACTTTAATATTAATGTTTTACTTGTATTAATTTAAATGCATGAAATACCTAAATTTTACGAACTGCTTACCAAATTGAAAACAAAAATCAATCAAATCCCAACAGGTTTATCACTTTTCCCTAAAATAAATTTGCCTGATATAACACAGATTAATGTAGATAATTCTTTTGAATTAACAACAAATTTTGAAAATTTGCCTTTAACTTTATTAGAGTTTTATAGACTGCTTATTGATTTAAAGGGAAAAAACGTATCAAAAAAAGAAATAATAAATTCAATAAATAGAAAAATAAAGGAATGCAATGAATTACTCAGATTAACTAATTTAAAACAAGAATGGGAGGTTCTTAAATCAAAAGTAAAAGAATTTAAATTATTTGTAGGTCAGCCAAGATCAGAAATATCGTTGCATTTAGATAAAATTTTAGTAAATTCACTCTCACCAAATAACTATCTTGTTGAAAAAGATTATGTAGAGTATTATGGCTTAGGAAGAGGTATACCTTTTGAATTTATTATGCCAAGTGGTGAAACATTAAAGGAATTTTTAAATGAGATAATTGTCAAATGCACACTTTTTTTATCGTTGATAGAAAATAATCACAATTTAAATTTTGATGAGCGAGCTGTTTCCCAAATTTCAAATTTTGTTCCAAAAACAAGCATAGCTCTTGAAAAAAACAAAAATGGAATTCCGATATATCTGATAGCTGCAGCAAGAACAGAATTTCATTTCTTGGATAACGCATTGCGTATGCTTGACGATGAAATGGAAAAACTGTTTCAAATAGTCTAGTTTTTATATTTAAATTCTCAAAGTCAAAAAAAGAGTCTATCTTTCAGGTATCCACTTATGGTCTTCCTTTCCTTCTCTATGGCTTTCAACCCTTGCAGCAGTGAAAAGATAATCAGAAAGCCTGTTCATATACTTTACAAGGTTCTTATCTATCTCTTCATGCCTCATCAATGATACAATCCTTCTTTCAGACTTTCTGCAGGTCGTCCTGGCAATATGCAAAAGCGCTGAGCATTCAGTCCCTCCTGCAAGTATGAACTTGTTTAATTTAGGTAGTTCTAAGTCGAATTTATCAATCCAGTTCTCCAGGAATTTTATCTTTTCATCAGTCACCTTTGGGATCATAGATTCAATTTTGCTTTTTTGTTCTCCAATCTGTTCCTGAGTTCTAACCATTGGCAGAGCTAAATTAGAACCAATTGCAAAAAGCTCTTTTTGTATCTCCATAAGCTGGAATTTCACATCATTTTGCTGTGTTTTTACAACACATAAGCCGATGCAGGAATTCACCTCATCAACACTTCCATAAGCTTCAACCCTGAGTGAATCCTTAAAAGTCCTGGAGCCATTGCATAAAGAGGTCTCTCCACCATCTCCTGTCCTGGTATATATTTTTAGAGTATGCTGCTTCCCGTCTACTTGTGTCTTAGCCAAAAGAAATCACCTGGTCTTTTAGGCTTCCTTCTCTATATACAGTCAGCCCCTTGCAGCCTGTATCATATGCCATCAGGAAGGCTTTTTTTACATCTTCTATAGTTGAATTTTTCGGGAAATTTATGGTTTTAGAGATTGCATTATCAACACTCTTTTGAAAAGCAGCCTGTATCTTTATATGCCACTCAGGGCTTATCTCATATGCAGTCACAAAGACCTGCTTTAACTCTTCAGGAAGCTCTAGATTCCTAATGCTTCCTGTTTTCACAATCTTCCTTATCAGTTCCTCTGAGTAAAGGTTGCTTTCCTTTAGCGCTTCCTCAAGCACAGAATTGACCTGGAGTATCTCATTTGTCCCCATGACCTTCCTTATATATCCAAGCCCAAAATTCGGCTCAATGCCTGCAGATGTATTTGCAAAGATGCTTCTTGAGCCGCAAGGCGCAATTGCAATCAGTGAGCAGTTTCTCATCTTTGATTTCTTGTTTAATGGATACGGTCCTTTTTCAATCGCTAATTTTTCGCTTTCTTCCCTTGCTGCCTGGTAGATGAATTTCATTGTCTTATCAGCAATCTCCACAGCCTTATCAGAATTATAGGGTATCCTAAGCCGGTATAGCATGTCTGCAAATCCAGTTACACCAAGACCAATCCTTCTTGTTCCATTGACCATATCTTCAATTTTTTTTGATGGGAATCTTGAATAGCCTACAACATTATCCAAAAACCTTACAGCAGTCCTTGTAACTTCGTCAAGCCTTTTCCATTGTATTTTTTTATGCTTTACAAAAAGCGAAAGGTTTAGAGCCCCAAGATTTCCTCCTTCATAAGGCAACAGCAACTGGTCACCGCATGGGTCAGTTGTTTCAATCCTTCCAAGTTCTGGCAGAGGATTGGACTGATTTATCCTGTCAATGAAAAGGATGCCTGGGTCACCTGTACGCCATGCCATTGTCACAATAAGGAGAAAAATATTATTTGCATCAACAACATCAACAACCTTTCCGGAATTCGGGTCAATCAGGTTATACGTTCCATTGGTTTTAACAGCATCCATGAAATTTTCAGTTATTTCAACTGAGATATTGAAATTCCTTATCTCCCCTCTTTCTTTCATGGTTATGAATTCTATTATATCAGGATGCTCAACGCTTAAAGAGCCCATGTTAGCAGCTTTCCTGGTTCCCATGACTGTTAAATCAGCTGCATGGTCAAATAACTTGATGAATGCAACTGGCCCGGAAGCGTGTTCAGATGTATGCAATATGCTTCCCTTAGGTCTTAATCTTGAAAATGAAAATCCTGTCCCTCCTCCCAGTCTTTGCACCAGTGCCTTGTCATAAAAAGCCCTGAATATCCCTTTCATGGAATCAGGGATAGGGATCACAAAGCTGCTATAAAGCATCCTGTTTTTAGTTCCAGCATTGGCTAAAATCCTTCCGCCAGGTATAAATTCCAGGGTTGATATTATCTCATAAAATGCTTTATCCAAAATGGCAGGATCTTTTTTATAATGCTTTTCCACAGAGGCTATTGCTTTTGCAACCCTTCTGAACATCTCTTTTGGCGTTTCAATTGCACTTCCGTTCTCTTCCCTTAAAAGATACCTGTTTTTTGCAATCAGAAGCCCATTGACGTCAAGTATGGAATCATCCATCCTTCCTAGGATGTTTTCCTTAAGCTTTCTAAGTTCAGCCCTTTTTTGCCTGTATAGGATGAAAGATTTGGCAAGGTCAGCATAGCCTTCCTTAATCAGGACTTTCTCAACAGTATCCTGCATCTCTTCAACAGAAATAAGATAATTCTCCCCAAACTGTTCAGTTGCAAAACTGACAATTTTTTCAGCAAGAAGAGGGGGCATCTCTTCATTCTCCAAATTCACCGCAGACATGGTCTTCTCAATAGCTGAAATGACCTTAGCCATGCTAAAATCAGCAATAGATCCGTCTCTCTTCTTGATTTGCGTAAACATCATTTCACCCCAGATGATATGAATGGAAGAAGGGTTTTTAAAGGTTGGGATAAGACAAATACTACTTAATAGTAGTAATATTTATAAATAGTGAAATAGACTATAAACAAAAATGTACGATTTTAATAGACTCAGTAATAGAATATGGGCTATATTCAGAGAAAGGCCAATTTACCTAGCCTTAGCTTTAGGATTGCTCATACTGAGCTTTCTCCAGAAATATGTCTTATTTGCAATTATATTCTCAGTGTTAGATCTGCTGAATTCTTATATCGAAATGAAATTCAGGATTGATTTGCTTTTAGACTTTGCATTGATAGGTGTAATACTGCTCTCTAATTATGGTTATATCGGCCTGTCTTTTATAGTCATATTATTTTTTGTTATTAATAGAATTTTAATAGGCAAATTTGAAAAAAGGCATTTACTAAAAATTCCGATATTTATTACCATATCTTTAATTAGCAGCAGTCTTGGTTTTTTATCCCTTAGTATATTAGGGCCTGTTCTTTTTTTAGTAAGATTTGCACTTGAATATTTCATTGAACTATCTTTTTTTGGCACATTAACCTTAAATAGGATCCCAAGAAGGACACTGCATTTCATTGCAGCAGTTTTATTTTTTAGATTTTGGTGGTAAAAATTAAATCAAATAAAAGATAATCATGGCAACATTAACCGAAGAGAATATTATTGAACAAGGATGGAGTATTTACTTAGATGGATTTAGGCAATCCATTGCAGAACTGAGAAAACAAAGTTTTAGCTATGATTACGGAGTTATTCCAATACTGGATGAACTTGATAAATCAATTAATTGTGTCTTAAATCGTGATAGTTTAGGCAGATTAGAAGAATTTTTATCAATTCTTCCTCAAGATATTCGCCAAACCATTAATCCAAAATTTATGGCATTATCTTCAAAGTTAAAGCCAGCAATTGAAAATTTTTTAGAATTGGGGGATTACTTGATTCCAAGAGAATTTCTTCCTGAAGATGGTGCAGCTGTTTTCAATATGGCTTATTATAGTTTGGGAAATAAATTTCCATTTTCTAAATTTTTAACAGATAATGGAATTTTCATGCTGCAACTTGACAGATTTCAAAGTGGAATACAGACTTTTAATTCACCAAATGGGTCTATAAATCTTCTTGCAACATTATATGACAGGAGAAAGCCCAGCATTTCTCTTTTTGAGACTATTCAGAACTTAAAGACCATAGAGAGCCCAGCAACTGGTTTAGTTCATCAACTTACAGATAATATAATTTCAGAATTTCCAGAATTACCTGATTTATTTAATGCAATGTCATTATATCCTGGCCTTGCTGATACATATAAAATGATAATGCTAAATTCAAATATCCTTCATGCGTTAAGGGATGAGACAATTCAGGAATTTGGCGAAAAAAATGGCATTGATAGGGATAGGTTAAACAAATACATTAGAAAAACATTGCCCTTATTCGATACACTAGAAGCCTTAAGTGAAGGTGAAGCATTATTTGAACTTCCAGCAGTTATAAGCAAACTTCCACAACTAAATAAAGATACTAGATCATTGGCAGTATACAGGGCTTTAGCTTATGCACAATCAATAAAAAAAATATTTGGGAATATCAGAAACACATATAGATATGTAGGTATAGGTCTTGGTGCGTGGATAGATGGCGATGAGAAAAAAAGGCAAGAGATACTAGGGAATAAAAAACTAATATTTTCTATTAACCAGAATTATTTTGGTGGTTATGATCCAACAACATTTGTTTTGGCATCACATGGAATTCCTTTATCACTAGGTCCTCAAGGGCTACAGTATGAGTTCCCAGAACCTGCAGTTGAGACAGCTAAAAGCCTCAATATCTCTTTAAATTCAATACTTTTCTTTGATCATCCAAGATATATTGATGTTAAGAATAGTGATTTACTAATTAGGGAATTTCCATTAGTTTTACTTGCAAAAGATTATCATACCTGGAATACAAGCCTGAATCAACTTGAACAAAACCCAGAAGAGCTCGATATTGTAGCAGATAGACAAGCTGTGATTCAGCATCATCCTACGCCAAAAGAAGTTCTGGAAAAAATTGCACCAGGGTTGATTGAACATACAAAGAGAGAGTTTTTAGATTATTTTAGGGGAGAATGGGAATTGAGAGAAGATGAACAGGTTTATCTAAATCAGAACCCTGTTGTAGAATCGGATTTTAGATTTCACCATAGTGAAAGAATTACTCGTTCAACAGCACTAGAGATGATTACAAATGGAACATTTTCACCAGGATTGATAGCGCATTATATTGATTTGTGCATTGGAATTGCTTTCACTCGTTTTAGAATATATAGCGGAGAGTTTGGATTAACTAGTGGAGAAAAGGAATTATCATTAAATGACAGGAAAGAAGGTTTAGAAGAACTCCAAATAAATGAGTCGGAATTAGTACAATCAGACTCAAATAAATCTGATACAATGCTTGGATTGGCTTTGCTCCAATTATATAAATCAGTCATAGCTAAGCCAATGGATGTACCTTTTTTAATAAGAAAGGCAAAGCAATATTTCAGGCAGATAGACCTTAATGAATATTTTCAACCTTCAGATACCAAAGAAGTTGGTGTTCTTATGCCTAAGGATTTTACCAATTATGAAATTCTTATAAAACCACATCAAGGTCATAATGGATATGATTCTATTGTTAAGTTAGAGAAAGAAATTTTGTGGTTCCTATCAAACTTTGCTCATAGACATATAGGTAAGCAGGCAAGTTTAGATGAGTATAAACGATTATTAGCATGGAGTCCTGAACCAGTAATTGCAGGTCTTCAAGATAATGATGGGAAAGTACTTATCTTTCAGCATTACATGCCATATACAGTCAAGACCTTGATTGAAGGTATATTAAATGATAATAAAAATGCTGTCAAATTTAATCAGTCACGTAGAGATTTATATGATTTTAAGATGACACAGATGTCATTATTCTTAGATTCACAGATAAGAATGCAAGGTCATAATCCAGCTGAAGTTCAATTCAATGATGAAACTTTAAGAGAAGTATTAACCAGCACCGGAAATCAGGGATTTTTTTATTTAGAACACACTGAATTCGGAAAGATGTTAGGCCAAGACCAAAAATTAGTATTCTATTTTGATGTTTTCCCTGCAATTGACTGGGTTATACATAAAATGGGCAAAATGCAGAGCTTTATTGATTCAGGTTCAAAAGTAGCAAAAATCCCAATATTTGATCCTGATGGCACAAAAAGTGAAGCAATTTTTGAAATGATTGATTATGCAAAAATGCTGGACAAGAGAGTAAAAGGTGGAGAAATTGAAGGAGAGAGATATGGGTCTCCTCGTATTGGAGAAAATAAATTTTATAATGAGTTTAGGGATGCTTTTGTTGAATTTGCTTCAATGTTGGATATACTTGGACCAAAGCAAGGTAAAGGTGGTCTACAAAACATCATGAAGCTTGACATGGATTCAACGGATATACTGGCTTATGGATATAATATAGATGCAGGCCATACTTATCTAGGGAATCCAATGCTGATGGTTACAAGGCTTTGTACAGACATGGCATTAAGGAAATTTGTTAAGCCAGAAGAAGGAGATGAATATTATAAAAATGTCATGACACACCAAGTATTAGGCTATACTTTAACGCAGTATTTCATTGATAAATACACTTCTGCATTTGAAGTTACAGAAGAGCAGGTTGCTGTAAATCTAAGGCTTGCAAGCATTGTAACTTCTATCTTTGAGATGGGTTCAAATTATAGCAGGGCAATGGAATTAGTTTCCGGTGAAACATCTAAACTTAAATTAAAAGATAATCAGAATGATGTTGCCAATTATCTAGGTCAATCTCTATATTATATGGAGCAGGCGTTAGATTCTCTAGGTCATATGATAAATGGAATCCAAAATAAAAACACGCAGGAAGGGAAAGATTTAGTTAATCATTTTGGCACGGCTATGCTGCACAAAAGCATCAGGTTATACAAATCCATGGTTGGATATTTGAATGAAAGTCCAGTTTACCTTCAAACTATATTTTCAGGGCAGAACTATTACTCGGAACAATTTTTAAATAGGATATTTGATGATCACAATTTAGTTATTAATGATAATTAGAGAATCATACATTTCAAAAATCATATTGTTTATGTTCTCTAGATGCATAATGACACTATTTTCCTGATTATCAGAATTGTTTTTCAGCTTTTTAATGTCATTTTGAATACCATTATGCACTTTCCAAAATTCCGTCATTTTTTTTAATTGAAAGTTATAGAATAGCTGGTAAAAAAAATGAAAAAATAGGTTTACTTTATTGAAGATGGATTCTATGTTTTTTGACATTTTGATTTCATTTTCAATAAATATGGAATTTATCTTTGTATATTCATCACCAATATTCTCAATCTGGTCGGCTAGCAGATGATGGAAAGTTCCAGAATTCTTAAGCGGAATCTTTTGCTGGCAGATAATCCTGATGCAAAAATCACTGAACCTATTGACATTTTTATCTATTATTAGCAAACTTTTCAGCTTGTTTTTATCATTTTTCTTAATAGCAATAAAACTTTCTTCTGCAATATCATTTACAATCAAAAAAAGTTTCCTATATATATTTTCAAATTCTTGGTATTCCAGACTTGCAAGCTTTTTTATCAATAAACTGTTGTCTTTATGTTCAATAATTTCAAATCCAATAAATACTCTCTGAAGTGCATGAGAAATCATATCAAGCTCTTCACTAGTAGAATATTTGAGTTCAAAACCATCATATCCTTCTCTATAAAATGCAGTCAATATTCTTGAAGTCATCTGCCCAAAACCACTTAAATCAAGTTTTATGGTTTTATTATCATTTGATTCTCGTGACTTTATAATTAAATTGCTTTCAAGCTCTTTTATTTCCAGCTCATTCCCTTCCTCTATCTTATTCTCCTTGCACCATTTTGAAGGAAGACTTATAGTAAGCGTTGATGGGCCATGCTTGACGACTTTTCTTTTCATATACTTCTAGCAGAATTAACTTATATAAATATATTTTGATATTTATACATATATAACAACAAATATATACATATATCAAAAATATGTGGATTTCTTTAAGTATAGGATGCTTGTTCCAGTTTTTTATCAAAAGGTGATAATTATGCAAGATCAAAGTGTAAAAAGATTAAAAGGAATTATTGAAAAAAGAGAATTTAAAATTGAACCAGATGATAAGCTAGAAGTTTTTAAACTTCAACTTCGACGTGGAGATGAACTTGATACCACGTACAATATGCCAGTTGCTCTGTTTCTAAATGAATATTTTAGGAAAAATCCTATTAATCCAGGGAAATTGAGCAGAAAATTCACAAGAGATGGCCAATTTCCGCACATTAGGACGTACATGTTCAATGAATCAGAAGATGAAAAAAAAGCAAATAGAAGTGAAATATGGTTGCCTTATAGTTTGCCATACAATGTTGTAGAAAACGCCATTGTATTGAACCAAATGGGTGATTCATCAAGTATTCCTGTATCAGTACTTCATGCTACTCTGGAAAATTATGCTCCAAGAAATGAAAGCCAGACAATGGCTCTAAGCAAAGCGTGGGAAGTCGCTAGTTCAGATAGGCTATATGATGGTTTAGTTCTTTATGGAAGTCCAGGAACAGGAAAGACTCACTTGATGGTTGGAACATGGAAAAAACTATTCTTAAATGGTCAAAGAAGAGGAAGAGAACTAACCTATGTAACGTCAAGGTCAAGCATGTGGAACACAACCAATGTTGTAATTGATGATTTGGAACCAAAAAAAGAGTATAGGAGAAATCAGGGTAATATAGAAACTGACGAAGTGACTTTAGGTTTGCCATCTATCATTAGAAATATCGAACAAAAAGGTGGCATGATTCTTATGACAGCAAATAATAGTGAATTTTTAAGGGGTTTAGATGATAAAATCAGGGATAGGCTTAGAGATATTGCATATCTTGTGAATGTTGAAGGAGCAAGTTATAGGGGACAAAAGAATGAATAAAATGCAAAATAGACCATTCTTTTCTTTATCAAAAATAAATCTATTTTTTTAATGGTATTAAAAAATGGCTATAAAAAAATTAAGTTTAGTAACTCCACACATTATACTTCCGCCACCGCACGTAGATGGGTCAATGCAGACTAATCAAGATAATCTTGCTTGGCTTTCACAAGATAGAGGTGTTGAGATACTTGCAATTTCTACAGATTGGAAATTAGGAGATGGAATTACTATTTCATCTAAAAAATGGGCAAAAGAAAATAAATCATTAACAGGCATAAAATATGCATTTGTGCAACAAGAATATGAGTATGAAGGACAGGCACCGTCACTTCAAAGAATATCAGAAATAAATCAAAGTTTGGATGCTTTGCTAGATGCAAATTATCAAGGCAGAGATTTGCCAGATATTGCTGTAATAGGTCATGATTCATGGGTATGGCATAGAGAAGTTTTTCAAAAAAGGGGTATTCCAGTTGCTGTACGATTGCTTGGAACTCCAACTAGGGATATTAATAACTTATATTCAGAAGATGCTGCAGCAAGGTTTCAGCTAGAAGTTTTGAAATGTGATTATGTTTTTCCATTGAATCCAGTATTTGAATCTCATGTGTATGAATGGGCAGAGAGATATAATCAAGATATTAGTGGCAGAGTAAGCACTTTTTATGATGGTACACATCTAACAAGGTTCAAGGTAAAAGGAGTTAATACTAAATTAAGAAGAAGTTTAGGAATACAAGATGATCAGGTAGTAATTATGCATGCATCAGGTCATTTTCCCGTGAAAAATGTTCCGCTCATAGTCGAATCTGCAAATGAAGTATTAAGATATCATAATGATAGAGTTACTTATGTAATAGTTGGAGATGGGCCACAAGGAAATGATGTAAGAGAGCTTATAGCTAAATCTCCTTATAAAAATAAAATACTGCATGTAGGTTCTCAGCCTCAAGATTTAATGCCAGGATATCACCAGATGGCAGACATCTTTGTATTTGCATCTGAAAATGAAGGGCTAGGAAGAGTAGTTATGGAATCCCAAGCAACAGCAACATTTACAGTTGTTTCAGACATGCCAATAAGTGATTATTTAGTTAAGGGAGGTAAATTTGGATATGTCTTTAAAAGAGGAGATGTGATAGATTTAGCAAGGAAAACTATGGATGCAATTAATCTAAACTTACAAAACCCTCTCTTATTTAGAAATATGGCGCTTGAAGCAGCGGTTCATGTTCATGCAAATTGTAACATTGAAGTGAATATGCCAGAATTTTATGATAGATTAATTGAAATTGCAGGTAAAGGTGTAGGAAATTACGCATTTAATTAGGGTTTAAAATGATATTATTAAATGAAGCTATAAACTTGGAACTTGAACAAGAAGGAAAAGGATTAGAAGAGATGATAGGTCGCATGGCTGGTTCTGAAACAGCTTTTTTACCAAATATGTCTTGGCAAACTGTCTATAATTATTATACTAAGTTTGTTGAAAAAGGTATGGATAAAATTGTTGCAGCTTTTCTATCAGCGTCAAATATAACTCATAAAATAGGCACAGAGTATGTTTTTGAATTATATAATAATCTGCTAAGTAATATTATGGTATATGAATCAACTGTTTCTAGTTCAGAATTGATGGCATCAGCAGCTAGAATGACTGATTCATTTTTGGCTCTGCAAAAGTGTGAAAGTGAAAATGCAAAAATTGTAGCAGGTGAGCTAACTGAAAATTATATGAAGTTTAGAAGGAATTCGAGTTATGATTTTTCAGTTATTGATTCTTCTTACATGGCAGGTTCTGAATACGCCGTTAATATTGGAGAGCTATCTAATCGGGCAGAATCAATAAAAAGAAATGGGATTCATGAAGGTGGAATTGGTATAACTGCAATCACAAATCCAAAAGTACAGTCTTCGCTTAAAATTAAAATTGCGTATTTTAAGCTAATTGAAGAAGGTGGTTTAGATAAGAATATTGCAGCAGAATTGATAGGTGGATATCATCTATATTTGGAGGAAGATGAAATAAATTTAACTTATAATTTAGCACCTCTTCCAGAGATACTTACTAGAGATACAGGCATCTTTCCTTCAAGAACAAGCGCAGCATCATTTGTTGTTTCCCATGGACATAAACACAAAGTTGAGGGTTATAGAAATATTGGTTATCTAAAAAATACAATGCTAAGCTAGAGAAACATCACACTAATATTGATATTTTTGATGAACTTGATATTTGTGTTATGAAATACTCAAAGAACTATAGATAAATCAAATTTTCAGAACAATCAATTGAAAATATGGTTGAGGGGTTAAAATCACAATGAATAACAAATTAAGACATCTGATTACCCAAGCAATTGTTTTCACATTGATTACAACAACAAGAGCGATAGGGTATACAAATAATATTAAGCCGCAAATTGAGCAATATGCAACTAAAAATTTAACCATCTTAATGGAACAGCATGAAGCAGAGTTTTGCATAAACTATGGAACAGCTCCAAATGTGGCTGTTCATTTTAGAACAGATGGTGCTGCTAATTATAGTTTTTACAATAGGACCATAACTTTTGACTCTTATGATTTTTTTAAAATTAGTCCTGCTGTGAACCCTTACAATATTTTAAGTTTTGATATTATGCTTAATGAATCCCAAGTAAAAGAAACTTTAGATCATGAGTTAGGCCATCATTATACAGCAGAACAGGCTCAAAATATTGGTTCGCTTGTTTTTGAACGGAGTTATATTTTTACTCTTTCTGGCCAAGATGCATTAGCAAATCGTGCTTTATTAGAAGGTATAGCTGTATATTTTGAGAAAGAATTAGGTTCAGATAATGAATACTTAAGTGATGATGAATATAAATGGGGATATAAACTAGTAAAACCTATTCTTGATAGGTATGGTGTTCAAAATGGTGTAACTTATCTTTTACTTAACCCTCCTATATTTGATGACCTAACAACAGAAGAAAGTGTTTTAAATTATCAGGGAAGGTTAACTGATAAAATGGAATCAGATAATGTTCCATTAAATTCATGCGTGCCTTAATTTAAACACTGCACGCGCTAAACCCACACACCGGGCAAAGGCAGCACCCTTCCTGCATTACCATTTTAACTGAGCATTCCGGACAAATATCAAAACTTGCACCCATTCTTCTCTACCTCTTTTTTCACTGTTCTTTTTAGCAAAAAGTGCAGGTTATGTCTTCAACCTTTCCTGGCTTTGTCTGTATAACAATAGGCATGCCATCATCCAAGGCTTTCTCAGTCTTCTTTGTCTCAGCCTTTACTTCAATTGGCTTCTCAGCTTCCTTAGTGGCTTCCTTCTTCACTTCCTTGATATTCAAGACCTGGTTGCCCCTGCTTCCATCCCTGTAAACGGTTGAGCCTTTGCAGCCGGACTTCCATGAGAGCATATAACCAGCTTTTACCTGTTCAAGTGTCGCTGAATTAGGGAAGTTGATTGTTTTTGAGACTGCATTTGAAACATGCTTTTGGAATGATGCCTGCATCCCTATGTGCTCTTCTGCAGTAATATTGAACGAAACTTCAAACACATTCTTTACATCATCAGGAACTTCCTTGATCCCATTTAAAGTTCCCTGCTCAGCAATCTTCCTCATTAATTCTTCGGAATAAAATCCTCTTTCCCTTGCAACTTTTTCAAAATGCTTGTTAACATAAGTAAATGTTGCGCCGATTGAATGGCTGTTCTTGATGAATGCCAATGCGAAGTTTGGTTCGCATCCTCCTGATGTATCTCCAAGCATGCTTAACGTGCCTGTTGGTGCAATAGCAGTAATTGCGCAGTTCCTCACTTTTCTTCCTTCTTTTTCAAATTCAGAGCCTTTCCATCCAGGGAATTCTCCTTTCTCTTTTGCAAGCTCTTCTGACTTCTTCCATCCCTCTTCATCTATCACTCTCATGATTTCATTTGCAACTTTCCTTCCCTGTTCGCTTGAGTAAGGTATTTCAAGTTGGTACAAAAGGTCTGCAAACCCTAATACACCTAGGCCTATTCTTCTTGTCTTTTTTGCCATCTCTGTAATCTCGGGTGTTGGGTATTCAGAAGCGTCAATCACATTATCAAGGAAATGTATTGAAAGCCTTGTTGTCTTCTTTATCTTTTCCCAGTCAATGACAGTTTTCCCATTCTCTATTTTTGTCATCCTGTCAAGGTTTATTGAGCCAAGATTGCAAACTTCATAATCTAATAGCCAGATTTCAGCGCATGGATTAGTTGCTTTAAATGTTCCAAGGTGCTTTATCTTGTTGTGCCTATTAGCGGTATCTACAAATAATACTCCAGGTTCTCCTGTCTTCCAGGCATGATATGAAATCTTGTCAAAAAGTTCCCTTGCATTTACCTGTTTTACAACATGTTTCAGGTGCGGGTCAACAAGATCATACATCTCATCATTCTCGACAGCCTTCATGAACTTGTCATCAATCATCACAGATATGTTGAAATTAGTGAGCTGTGTCAGGTCATCTTTTGCAGTTACAAAGTCTAGGATATCAGGGTGCCATACATGAAATGTTGCCATCTGCGCACCTCTTCTGTTCCCTTGCATTATTGTTGAGCACATCACATCATAGACTTTCATAAAGCTTATAGGTCCTGAAGCAACGCCTGAGCATCCCTTGACCCAGGTGCCTTTTGGTCTTAATGTTGAG
>CAYRXW010000003.1:0-228218 GCA_964428335.1 uncultured Methanosarcinales archaeon
GAAATATAACCTTTCAAAAAGCAGATCCTGCGGCAGAAGCACAGCTAAATGCCAAAGATGCGGAAGGACTGGAGTAGGTGGCATGGTTGGAAAATACAAACTCAACTTTTGCAGATGCTGCTTTAGAGAGATAGCCCCAAATATAGGGTTTAAAAAATACAGTTGATTAAACATGAGCGTAAACGACCCATTAGCAAACGTACTTTCCCATATCCTTATTGAGGATAAGAAAGGTAAGAAGAGCATTGTAGTAATGAATAATTCAAAAATAATAAGAAAGGTTTTGGATATATTAATGGAAAACAAGTACTTAGGCGCTTACAAGGTTATTGAAGACGGAAAATCAAATGAACTTGAAATAAGCCTGCTTGGAAAGATAAACAAGGTAGGAGTAATAAAGCCAAGGTACAAAGTTCAGGTAACAGATTATGAAAAGTTTGAGAAAAGATACCTACCAGCATTTGGTTTTGGGCTTTTGATAGTTTCAACAAACAATGGCGTAATGACACAGGAACAGGCAGTTAAATCAGGACTTGGAGGAAGGCTTATAGCTTACGTTTACTAAAAAAATGGCAAGAAAAGATTTAGTTGAGACTTTGGAAATGCCAAGTGGCATGAAAGTGGCAAAAGAAGGCACAAGCCTTGTTGTCAGCGGGAAAAAAGGAACAATAAAAAGGGTGTTTGATAATCCAAAGGTCAGTGTTGAAATTAATGGAAACGAAGTTAAGTTTGCTTCAAACAATGCAACAAAGCAGGAAAAGACAATAATAAAAACATTTAAAGCCCATTTAAAGAATATAATAAAGGGTTGCAACGAAGGATACGTTTACAAGTTGAAGATATGCTCAGGGCATTTCCCAATCAATGTCAGCGTATCAGGAAGCCTATTGCAGATAAAAAATTATTTAGGAGAAAAAGTCCCAAGGGAAGTCAAAGTTAAGGAAGGGGCAAAAATTACTATTGAAGGAAGCCTGATAACAGTTGAAGCTGTTGACAAGGAAGTAGCCGGCCAGGTTGCTGCAGACATTGAGCTTGCAACAAGAAGACCAGGGTTTGACAGAAGAATTTTCCAGGATGGAATTTATATAATTGACAAAGCAGGACAAGTGATTTAAATGGATTTACTAAAAGTCAAAAACGAAAAGAAAAGGAACAATCCTAAATTTATCAGAAATGCTTACCATAAAACCAAAAAGGTTTCAGAGAAAAAGTGGAGAAAGCCAAGAGGAAAAGATAACAAGCTTGGCCAGAGGATGCAGGGTAAGCCTATAGTACATCCAGGATTTGGTACACCAAGCGAGCTTAGAGGATCAGACAAACACGGAAAGTTTTTAGCTTTAGTTTCAACAAAAGAAGAATTGAAATCATTAGATCCAAAAAAACACGCAGTCATTATTTCAAGAAGGTTAGGATTCAAAAAGAAAAAGCTTCTGATTGAAGAAATAAAAAAAGCTAAGTTCAGCATCCACAACATAAAGAATACAGATGCATATGTCAAAGCAAAGACAGAAGTTTTAGAAAATAGAAAGAAGCAAAAAACAGAAAAAGCAAAGACAGAAGAGAAAGAAGTGAAAAATAAAGAGTCAATCGAAGACAAACTGTCTGAAGAAGAAAAGAAAAAACTTGAAAAGCAGGAAATAGACAGGCTGCTCACAAAAAAATTTTGATGTAAAATGAAAACAGCAATCCAAAAAAGACTGGCAGGTAAGATTACAAAAAGATCGCCTAAAAAAGCAATCTTTGATCTTTCAAGGCTTGATGAAATTAAAGAAGCAATCACAAGAAGCGATGTAAAAAAGCTGATAAAAAATGGTGCAATAACAATAAATTCAGACAAAGGAGTATCAAGAGGAAGAGCCAAGAAGCACCATGCACAAAAATTAAAGGGAAGAAGAAAAGGTACAGGTTCAAGAAAAGGAAAACAGGGAGCCAGGGAAGAAAGCAAAAGAGCATGGATTAACAGAATCAGGCTACAAAGAACTTTTTTAAGAGACTTAAAAGACAGGGAAAGGGTAACCCCAGAAACCTACAAAGACCTATATAGGAAAGCCAAAGGGGGCTTTTTCAGAAGCGAAAGACACATTAAGTTATACATAACAGAACACAAGTTGATGAAGCAAAAATGACAAAAAACATAGCTACAATACCATTAAGGAGAAAAAGGGAAGGCAAGACCAATTATAAGAAGAGGCTTGCACTTTTGAAATCCAAGGAATTAAGACTGGTAGTCAGGAGAAGCAACAAGCACATGAGTGCGCAACTTGTAAAATATTCAGACAATGGAGATGTTGTTGTTGAATCAGCCCATACAAGGAACCTAGTAAAGTTCGGATGGGATACAAATACAAGCAACATCCCAGCAGCATACCTTGTTGGTTTGCTATTAGGAACAAAGGCAAAAGGAAAAAAAGCAATACTTGATTTAGGACTTCAAACACCAATTTCAGGTTCAAAGATTTTTGCAGTACTAAAGGGCGCATCAGATGGAGGGCTTACAATAGGCTTTTCAGAAGACGTTGTACCAAACAATGAAAGGTTAACAGGCGTCCATATTTCAAAATATGCAGAAGCTACAAAGGATGACAGGTTATTTTCAAATTACCTGAAAGGCAAGAAAGATCCTAAAAAAATCATGACTTATTTATCAGAATCAAAACAAAAAATACTACAGGGAGCAAAATGAAAGAGATAGAACCAGTTCCAGAAGAGCTTTCAGAAGAAGCCGTTGTTATAGTCAATAAAAATGACAACTGGAATCCAAAGACGGATTTAGGAAAGAAAGTGGCATCAGGAGAAGTTACTGATATCAATGAAGTTCTGGACAAAGGACTAAGAATAATGGAAAAAGAGATTGTTGAAACCCTTGTTCCAAACCTTGAATCAGATTTACTTTTAGTCGGACAGGCAAAAGGTAAGTTCGGAGGAGGAAAGCAAAGGGCGTTTAGACAAACCCAGAAGAAAACAAAAGAAGGCAACAAGCCAAAGTTTGGAGCTTTTGCTGTAGTAGGAAATAAAAACGGCCTTGTCGGGCTTGGATTTGGAAAATCAAAGGAAACAGTTCCTTCAAGAGAAAAAGCATTAAGAAACGCAAAACTAAGACTCTTTAAAATCAGAAGAGGATCAGGAAGTTGGGAATCAAGGACATCACAACCACATTCAATCCCATTTGCAGTAGAAGGAAAATGCGGCAGCGTAATTGTTAAGCTTATGCCTGCACCAATAGGTACAGGACTAAAAGCAGACAAGGAAATAGGAAAGATACTTGCTTTAGCAGGAATAAAGGATGTATGGACAGCAACATTTGGACAGACAAGAAACAAGTTTAATCTAATTAAAGCAACAGAAGCAGCATTAAGGAAACTAACAACAACAAAAATTCAGGACATCCATTATGAAAGGCTTAGCGTTGAAGAAAGAGCAACTGTTGATAAGACCGTAACAGTAAAAGAGGAAGAAAAATGGAAAAAATGATTGTTGCAGTAAGGGTTAGGGGCATGGTAGGCCTGCCTTATGAAACAAAACAAACACTTGAGATGTTAAACCTGCACAATAAAAACTGGTGCTCAATTTACAAGGATACCCCTTCTGTCAGGGGAATGATAAAGAAAGTTAAAGATTATGTTACATGGGGAGAAATTTCAGAAGAAGTATATAAGGAACTAATGGAAAAAAGAGCAGAAGAATACAAGCAGGAAGATGACAACTGCCTTTTATACAACAAGAAAAAATACAAAAAGTTTATAAGACTCTCACCACCAAAAAAAGGATATGGAAGAGAAGGGACAAAGAAACCTTTCGTAAAAAACGGTGCTTTGGGAAACAGAGCAGAAAAAATCAACGATTTATTAAAAAGAATGATGTAATATGAGTAATATGAAAAGATCAAAAAGGTCAAGGATAAGAGCTGCCAAGCCAACAGCAGGCGCCGGACATAAGAAGAAGAACAGAGGAAAAGGTAACAGGGGAGGAAAAGGAAATGCCGGCAGAGGTAAAAGGAACTCCCAGCAGCTGATGAAGCTGACAGGCGGGGAGAAAGTTTTAGGCAAGCATGGTTTTAAGTCAAAATCTGTAAAGCAGACCTCAATAAACCTTGAGACCATTCAGTTATTTATGACGTCTTATCTTGAAAAAGGATACGCTGTCAAAACAAAAGAAGGATATGAACTTGATTTAGTGAAGCTTGGTTATGATAAACTGCTTTCCAAAGGACAGGTTACTGTTAAACTAGTAATCAAGGCAAAAGCAGCTACTGAAAAGGCAAAATCAAGAGTGGAGGAAGCAGGCGGAAAAGTTGTTCTGCCTGAATAATCATGGCTTTCTTTGATAATATTCTTTTAAATTTACCAGAAGTTGAGTCTCCAAAACAAAAAAAACTTCCTTTTAATGAAAGGTTAAAATGGACTTTGATTGTTTTAGGTCTTTTTTTTGTATTAGGTTTAATCCCATTATGGCCGTTAGGGCAGAACACTTTAGCACAGTTTGAATACCTGGCAATTGTTCTTGGGGCAGAATTTGGATCATTAATTTCTCTAGGAATTGGTCCTATTGTTACAGGGTCTATCATACTTCAGTTGTTAAACGGAGCAGGAATTGTGAAGTTTGACTTAACTTCACATGAAGGAAAGAGGAGATACCAGGGAGTACAGAAGCTTGTTTCAATGTTTTTTGTAGTATTTGAATCAGCAATCTATGTTTTCATGGGCGGAATTTCACCACCTGCAACAGCAAGTGCCTCTGCACTGTTGCAGATGAGACTATTATTGGTCTTTGAACTGTTCCTTGGAGGACTGCTTGTCATGTTCATGGATGAGATAGTCAGCAAATGGGGATTTGGTTCAGGCATTTCACTTTTTATCGCAGCAGGAATCAGCAAGGAAATTTTCATCAAGCTATTTTCTTTTACAGACACAGCAGGAAACATGTTTTGGGAATCAACATTCCAGGGACCTGTTGTTGGAGTATTATGGAGCACTTTTTCATCTTTAACAAGCGGAGATGGGCAAGGAGCACTTTTAGGAATTATTGCAATTGTTGCAACACTTATTGTTTTTGCTATAGCTGTCTATTCACAGGCAATGAAGGTTGAAATACCTCTTTCATTTGGAAGAGTAAGGGGGCACGGAATAAGATGGCCATTACAGTTCATCTATACAAGTAACATGCCAGTCATCCTTGTTGTTTCACTATTTGCAACATTACAGCTTTGGGTTAGACTTTTACAGAATTGGACAGGAGGAAACCCGCTTCCTATATTAGGAGGATATACACAGGGAAATATTCCTGTAGGCCTTATGGCAGTACTGCAGGGACCTGATTTAGTAAGGACAGTCATTCAGAGCGGCGGGCAGTGGGCAATTGTTGGTCCGGCACTGCTAAATGGCTTGGTTTATGTGATATTAATGATAGGCGGAGCAGTAATGTTCTCAATATTTTGGATGCAAACATCAGGACAGGATGCTGGATCATTGGCAAACCAGATAATGTCATCAGGACTTCAGATCCCTGGGTTTAGGAAAGACAAGAGAATCTTGGAAAGCATACTAAACAGGTATGTAATGCCACTAACAGTCATGGGAGCTATAGTTGTCGGTTTCCTTGCAGCAGCAGCAGATCTGATGGGCGCACTTTCTAGGGGAACAGGAATACTGCTGACAGTCATGATTATCTATAAGCTATATGAAGATATTGCAAGGGAGCATATGTATGACATGAACCCGGCAATCAAGAAGTTCATGGGCAAGAATTAATTTTTCTTTAGTATACTTTTTACTCTATAAAAACTAAACTTTAACTAGTTTGCTTCAAAGTTTCTCAGACAAAGTTTTAAATACCACTTCCTTTTGTTTGTTATCTGGGGTGGTTATCCTTTGGACGATGACATAAAAATAGACTTATCACATTTTAAAAAGATATTTTCAGGCACATTTGTAAAGAAATATCTATGGATTCTTCTGATATTAATCCCAATTCTTCTCTCTGTTTATATAAGGACAACACCCTTAAAGATGGAAATTGCCGAGGACTGGGCAAGGCAGGGAATATATAATAATATCAGGGCAAATATTGATGCCCAGGTTAAAGTTCAGTACCCTAATCTTCCTGAGCAAAACAGAGCACCCCTGGTTGAACAGCAATTAAGTGCGGTTTTAGCATCTGAAAAAGCGCAGATAGATCAGGCAGTGATACAGCAGGCTGAAGCATTAAAAGCAGAATTTAGGAATGAAAAAGGGGAAACATACCTTGGTGACATTGATTCTTATTACTGGCTTAGATATGCTGAAAATATTGAGAAAACAGGGAAGATTGGTGATGCTTATACAAATGGTGAAACAATTGATAACCACATGAATGCGCCAAATGGCTATTCGTTCGATCCAAACATGTATCCTTACATCCAGGCATATGTCCATAAATTCCTAAAGCTGTTTAATAAAGACATTAGTGTCATGATGTCAGCTTTCTATACACCCATGTTCATGTCTTTTGTTGCTATAATACTGGCTTTTTTAGTCGGAAAAAAACTTTCCGGAAACCTTGCAGGGCTTATTGCATCTGTGCTTGTAAGTGTGAACCCAATGATACTTAGCAGAACATTAGGATCAGACAATGATATGGTAAATTTCATTTTTCCATTAGCTATAATGCTTTTTGTGATTTATGCGTTTGATGCAAAGAATTACAAACAAGTAATAATTTATACCATGATTACTGGTCTTTTGACAGGGCTTTACCAGTTTGCCTGGTCTGGCTGGTGGTTCATGTTTTTATTTATCATAGCTGCAGGTGTTGCTTATGCAGGATTTATCTTTTTTAACGAGCTTTATCACAAAAAAGACGCGAAAAAAATACTGCAAAGCGAAGGATTAAAGCACATAATGCTGTTTTTAGGAGTGTTTTTCATATCAACATTTATTGGGCTTTCAATTGTTGGAGAAGGGCATGAGCTTTTCAAAACATTTCAAAACCCATTCAAAATAATTAACCTAAAATCAGCAGCAAAGGGCACAAGCATCTGGCCAAATGTCTATACAACAGTTGCTGAACTTAATGCTGCTTCAATTTCACAGGTTACAGGAAGCCTAGGTGGAAAAATTTTCCTAATATTAGCTTTAATAGGAACTTTGGTTTCATTAATAAACCTAAAGACTCCAAAAACAGCTCAGATTGGATTACTTTACCTTGCAATTTCAGGAATCTATTTCATGTTCTTTTTGGATGTCATGTCAAGGTTTTCATCTATGATAGCATATGGGCTTTTAGCCCTGCCTTTGTTTATTGGAATACTTCTTGCAATATACTATAATTACAAGATTGAGCCAATTCATAGCATTATCATGGCAATATGGTTCATTGCTACAATATATGCATCAACAAAAGGAATTAGGTTTGTTTTGCTTATAGTACCTGCTTTTGCAGTTTCAATAGCTGTATTTTTTGGCTTCCTAGTAAATATGATTTCAAAAGTCATATCAGATTCACTAGATATGAACCAGATGATACCAAAGGCAATATTTGCATTCCTAGCTCTTGGGATATTAATACAGCCAATCAACCAGGGATATGCAACAGCATACCAATATGTTCCAAGTGTTAATGATGGTTGGGTTGAAAGTTTGGAATACATAAAACTTAATTCAACAGAAAACGCGATTATTAATTCATGGTGGGACTTTGGACATTGGTTTAAATACTGGGCTGATAGGAGAGTAACTTTTGATGGAGCTTCACAAAACAGCCAGAATGCACACTGGATTGGAAAGGTACTTTTAACATCAGATGAAGAAGAAGCAACAGCAATACTAAGGATGCTTGACTGTGGTGGACAACAAGCTGAAAGGGAATTAAGAAAAGTAATGGATAATGACAGCTATAAAACAGTAAAAATGCTCTATACTATATTCAAGCTTTCAGAAAAAGACGCAAAATCAGAGCTTCTTAAATTTACTACAGAGGAAAAAGCAACAGAGATTATCTCTTATTTGTTCTGCAGTCCTCCGGAAAACTACTTTATTACAAGTGAGGATATGGTTGGAAAATCCGGGGTATGGGCCCATTTTGGAATATGGAATTTTGAGAGAGCCAGCATATATAACCTCTATAATATTGAAACATATGATAAATTCATATCCAATATGAGTAAGGATTATGACTATGATACAGAAACTTCAAAGAGGCTTTATTTTGAGATTAAAGCTCTTGGGTCTGAAAGGGCTGTTAATGATTGGATTGCACCATGGCCAAGCTATGGTGGAGGGGTTAACTGCATTACAATAGATAGTGAAAGAAAGCAATGTAATGTGCCAATACAGAATAATCAGGTTATTCCTCTTGTTATAAACTTTACAAACATGGAAACTTATGTCGATGCTAATGGTGACAGGTTTTATCCAAATAATTTTGCTTATTTTGAAGGAAATGAATTTAGGATAAAAGAATACGAAGAAAACAGGCTTGGCTACGGTATTGTGTATATGGATAACAGTGTGTTATTCATGTCACCTGAACTTACAGGGAGCATGTTTACAAGGCTATTCTATCTGGATGGGAAAGGAATCAAGAGATTTGAGAAAGTTTATGGCACAACAGATGTTACAGGTGCAAGAATCAAGACATGGAAATTAAAATGGGGAATATAAAAGGCATAATACTTATGCTTTTGTGTACTGTCCTTACAGCTTTTGGGCAGTATTTCCTAAAACTAGGCGTTAAGAACATTCCAAGTCTAAGCCTTTTTTTTGGGCTTTTTCTTTATGGAATAGGCGCTGTTGTTATGATAATTGGGCTTAAACATGGAGAACTTAACGTAATGTACCCATTGGTGTCGCTTACTATTGTATGGGTATCCTTACTTTCTTTTTTTTTCCTTGGGGAAAATCTTACATCTCATAAACTGATGGGCATGGGAGTAATACTTTCTGGCATATTTTTTATTACTAAAGGTGCGAATAAATGATTGAACCTATAGCAGTTATATTCATAATCCCTGCAGTCATACTTGGAGCATATGGCTCAATATTTTTAAAGAAAGGAGCAAAAGATTTCACTTTTAATATAAGAAAATGGAAAAAGAATTTAACAGCAGTGTTTGGGTTATTCCTATTTGGTTTATCGATGCTTTCATATCTTGTTGCGTTAAGGCATGGGGAACTTTCAATACTTTATTCCTTAAGCTCTTTCACTTATGTTTTTATGGCCCTTCTTTCACAAAGTATTTTAAAAGAAAAAATGAATAAAATGAAATGGATAGGCATATTTTTAATAATAATTGGTTCATCCATTGTGGTTTGGTAAAATGAAAGTCTTAGTTACAGGAGGAGCGGGGTTCATAGGCAGCCATGTTTGTGACAGGTTTCTTAAGGAAGGTCACGAAGTTATATGTCTGGATGATTTTAATGATTATTATTCACCTGACAGAAAAAGAAAGAATATTGAGCATAACCTGAAAAACAAGCGTTTTGAGCTTCTAAAAAAAGATATAAGGGAAAATCTTGATGAAGTTTTTAAGAATAAAGGAATCAATGCAGTAATACATCTTGCTGCAAGAGCTGGTGTCAGGCCTTCCCTTGAAAACCCCAACCTTTACTATGATGTGAATGTTACAGGCACAGTAAATATCCTAGAAAATGCAAGAAAATATGGAATCAACAGAATAATATTTGCTTCCTCATCAAGCGTCTATGGCGCCAATACAAAAACGCCTTTTTCTGAAAAGGATATCATTGAAAAGCAGATAAGCCCATATGCAATGACAAAAAAAATTGGCGAGATAATATGCAAAAATTATAGTGACTTATGCGATGTGAATATAACTTGCCTTAGGTTTTTTACAGTCTATGGAGAAAGAGGGAGGCCAGACATGGCACCCTATAAGTTCTTTGACCTTATTTATAATGGCAGGCCAATAACTATGTTTGGAGACGGCACAACAAAAAGGGATTATACATATATTGGGGATATTGTAGATGGCATCATGGCAGCTTTTGAAAAAAACCTGAAATTTGAAATAATAAACCTTGGAAACTCAAAACCAGTACTACTTAAGGACTTTATCCATACAATTGAAAAAATAACTTCAAAAAAGGCAAATATCCTCAGGCAGGACATGCAGAAAGGGGATGTTGATATTACTTTTGCTGACATCTCAAAAGCAAATAAGCTGTTGGGATACAAGCCAAATGCTACTATAGAAGAAGGCATGAGAAAGTTTTCAAAGTGGTATATAGAAAACAAATAATTTTTTACAGTCATTTTTATAAACCCTATAAATAACCAAGAATTATGGAAATTATCATGACAGTTTCAGGAATAATACTGATGCTCCTGTTCCTTTTTATTGTTTTTATTTCCACCACAATTATCATATCTTTTTTTATTAAAACAAAGAAAGAAAATTTTGAGCCAAAAATTAGCATAATCATCCCATGCTATAATGAAGAAAAGAATATAGCTGGGTGCATTGAATCAATAAACAGGTCCAATTACAAGAGAGAAAACCTGGAAATTATCGCGATAGATGACGGAAGTACAGACAGTACAGCAAAAATACTAAAAAAATACAATATTAAAATAATTAAATCTTCGCATCTTGGCAAGCCAGAAGCCCTTAACCTTGGGGTAAAAGAAGCAAGGCATGAATTTATACTAGCGCTTGATGCAGATACCGTAATAGATAAAAACTTCATAAAGCATATAATAAAGCCATTTAAGGACAAAAATGTAGGAGCAACAAATGGGTCATGCCTTGCAAAAAATGAAAAGAATATGCTTGAAACGTTCCAGAAGATTGAGTATTTCATGCATAGTATGATAAGAAAAGCATTTTCAGATGTCTATTCCAATGGATTATGGTTTTTTGGGGCTTTTTCATGCTTCAGAAAATCTGTCCTTGAAAAAGCAGGCTATTTCAAAAATGATACAATGGCTGAAGACATGGACATTTTCCTTGAGATCTATTCAAAAGGGTATAAAATCATTAATGTTTCAGAAGCAATTGGCTATACAGAAGTTTCATCCACAATCAAAGGATTCCTAAAACAGCGGGCAAGATGGTCATATGGCGGAATCCAGGCATTAATTAAAAACAAGAAAGCATTCAGGTTTAAAACAAACCCTTCTGTCTTATTTCTTTTTATAAACCAATGGTGGTGGACTTTTTATGCAGGTTTTTCTTTTTTTATAGTTGCATACCAGTTCAATTACTGGCTTCCAACAGCATTTAGTGAAATAGTCTCATATACAATCAGATGGTTCTCTTTGCTCGGTCCTATATATGTGATATATAAAATACCAGAATGGGGAATATCTTTCTACTCAATATTTGGGGTCCTTTCAGGACTTTTGAATGTCTTTGTCCTACTAATATCAATGCACCAATTCAATGAAAAGATAACAATAAAAAATGCATTTGCAATCTTTTTTTACTTTCCATATACTATCCTTATGAATGTTGCAGTTGTCATAAGCCTATTTAAATGGATTAACCTAAAAAATAGGCATTTTTTAAAATAACCTGCAAAATCATCGACTAAACTATTTAAAAAATAGCAAAACTTTTAAAAGCACTACATCTCTTATCAAAAAATGTTAGGCATGTTGGAGAAAATAGCTAATTTGTTTTTGGAGGTAACTGCGTTTTACTCAAAAATTGCAGAATCTGTCTACCTGTTTTACTTCAATTATTCAAGGCTTATTTTAGATTACATGCACCTTTTTTTTAAATATTCTTTTAACATTTTCCTGATTTTAACCATTGTTTTTACAGTTTCTTATATGATTATGGGAATCACGCTTTTGGTGAAAAAATCAAAACAAAAAGAGCTTAAAGAGCCAAAGGTATATCCGTTTGTTACAATACAGATACCAACATATAATGAGCTGGCAGCGTTAAACTGCGCAGCAAGGTGCCTTGAGTTTGATTATCCAAAGGACAAATATGAGATAATAATCGGGGATGACAGCTCAAAAAAGGAGATTTCAGCAAGGATAGATGCTTTTTCAAAGGATAAGGGAATAAAAGTTACAAGAAGAGGAAGTAATATTGGATACAAACCAGGAAACTTAAACCATATGCTTAAGCACACCAAAGGGGAATATATAGTCATTTTTGATTCAGATTTCCTACCGGAAAAAGATTTCCTGAAAAGAATAATGACTCCATTTACACATGATAAAGATCTTTCAGCAGTACAGGCAAGGTGGATAACTAAAAATTACTCACAGAACCTAGTTTCACTGATTGGAGGAACAATACCGCTGCTTACGCATTATCTAGGGCTTCCTTTCCTTAATTTAGTCAAAGGGAATGCATTCATTGCTGGGTCTGCAGAAGCAATAAAAAAATCTGATTTGGTAGAACTTGGCGGATGGAAAGACGGATGCCTGACAGAAGACATTGAATATTCACTGAGGCTGACAAGCAAGGGGAAAAAGATTGAGTATCTGGAAAATCTGCATTGCGAATGCGAAGCACCATTCACATTAAAGGATCTAGGAAAACAGCAGATGAGATGGGCTTACGGTGTCATTTCAGCAATAAAAATGCATTTTGGAAGCATCCTGCTAAACAGGAAATTAAAATTTGCAGATAAGTTAAATGTATTCCTGCTCTTGGCAGGATATGTGGTCACTTTCCTGTTTTTCTGCCTGACTTTAATAGGTGTGCTTTCCATAATAACACACAGGCCTGAAGCAATAAACTGGGCTAAATTTGCATATGAGACAATGCTAAACATAATCCTCACATCAGGATTTTTTGCGACTATTATACTCGCCTCTATTTTAGGAGGAAAGACAAGAAATGTTCCAGGGATTGTTGTCGCTTCATTCACTGTTGGTCTTGTTGTCATACATCTGGTGACATTAGGGATTTTCAAGGCAATTTTTAACAGGCCAATACAATGGTATATGCTTACAAAGAAGGGAAACCAGATATGACTGATTCTTTTTATGGCAAGACTGCACTATTCCTAAGCCTAGGATTCTGGATACCTTTGTTTAACATAGGGCTTTGTGCAGTTTCAATCTACCTGGCAATAAAATGCCTGAAGCTTACAGATATTGACCCGAAGAAATACGGTGGAAGAAAGCAGGCAGTCATAGCTTTGGTTCTTAGTTCAACGTCAATTCTGCTTACGATAATAGGAAGCATAATCTTTTTACTTAGGTAGTTCCCATATCTCAACACTTTTATACTCATAAATCTTCTTAAAATTATTCTTTAGAACAAACAGCATGCCTTCATCTTCTGTTTTCCAGACAAGCCCAGATTTCATTTCTTTATTTATCCAGACATATTTTATCTCATTCTTAAGGAAAAACTCTTCTATTTTTTTATAATCTCTTGATGAAAATATCTCTTCTGAAAATACTATCTTTTCCTTATTTTTCGACTGTTTAAAATAAGTGAAGTCTGTATAAGCTTCAAGTCCGCTCATTTTTTTGATCAGGTGGCCATACTTATAATGTGAAAAAACTTTTCCTTCGTCCCTTAAAGCTCCAAAACTTATAAGCTCCTCCTGATTAGGGCCATATTCAGATACCTTTTTTACATAAGACCCTGCTGAGAAAATAATGCCACACATGAATATTATGATCACGTATGTTTTTAATATCTCAGAATCCCATTTTCTTTCTGCCAAATAAGTTATCCCTGATGCAGAATAATATACGAGAATCATATTAAAAAATAACAAAACTGCTTTATCAAACAATGACAAAACACCAAGGCATGAAGCTATGAAATAGAAAATAAAATTCGTCTTTTTATCTTTCCAGGAGATTATTATCCCTATTATGCCCAGAAGAAATGGGAAAATGCCTATCCCGAAATCAGCACCAAGGTCTGAAAATGATTCTGTTATCACTTTATGCGCGTCAAGCGTACCTGGGTTATTTATTGCCGCAAATAGATACGCAACAGCAATTATTCCAAGATATGAAAAGAATATCTTTTTCTTTTGCTTTTCAAGAAGCACAAAAAGCGCCAGCAAGACTATCAAAAACATGTTTTGCGTCAATATGCAAGATATAATAAAAAGGAAAAGCGATAAGAAGGGTCTACTGGAAAATACAAGTATAAGCCCGAGCATAAAAAATGGGAATGAAAATGCATATATTGTATATGAATTATGAAAATAGAAAAACATCGGGGAAAGAACCCACAATAATGTTATCAAAAAAGCGTCTTTACTTAGCTTTTCAAAAAAAGTGTATACCAGCCAGACATTTATGATACCTAAGAAAAACAGAATTAACCTGACAGAAAGCATGCTGCTTAAATTAAGGTTGTTAAGGAGGCTGTCATCTTTATACTGCTCATAAAATGGAAGCGAATTATTATTTTTTACCCTGAGTATATCTGTCCCTATCAAAAGAACCGAGGCAATTATAAGCAAAACTATTTTTTTATTCATCAATCTCACAAACCTTCCTGTATATTTTAAGCTCACCAAGGTAAATCAATGAAAAGCATGGGTCATTTTGAAGCCGGAAGCTATTATTATACACAAGAAAATATTCAGCATCATACTTATCAAGCAGCCTTAGTGAATTTATCCTGAATTTTGAATTATAGAAACTTATCAAGTCACTGTATCTTGACTGCGGATTATCTGCTAAAAGATAGTCAGTATCCATCACATTTCTTTTGTTCCCAAAATAAGTTATCAGATTTCCATCTTTTGGCATAGATATAACAGTAGAATTTTTTGGCAGATCTTCTTTTAAAATCTTAAATGCAGCAATATACGAACTTGAATAAGGCATTATTTTAAGATTTGCCAGCCAAAATGCAGATTGAAGGAGTATCAGAATCACCAATAAAACAGCAAAGCCCTTTTTCATATGCATAATTTTTGATTTTTCAATAAACCCAAAAAAGTCTTTTACAAAACTTCCACTAAGCATTATCAGGCATATGCAGATCAAAGTAATTGAATAAGGCATGCTTATCAGCTGAAAAATAGAAAGGGGGAGCATGCAAAGAAGAATTGCAGAAATAATCATCAGTTCATCGTTCTTTTCTTTAAACAGATGTGAATACAAGGAATAACTGCCAAGGACTATAAAAATAGGTCCAATATAAGTCATGAATGAGAGTGGGCTTAAACTTTCCCTTAACCCTTCAGGAATATTCTGGTAAATTATGCCAAATCCATGAATCTGAAAAGCATTTTTAAAAAGTATGAAGATCACCCAGAGAAAAAACATAATGAAAAAAGAGATATATTCAAACTCAATTTTTTCAACTTTCCTCCCATAGATATTATTTAAGATAATGTAAGCTATGAAGCTGGAAATTAGGAAAATGCTTGCACCAGATGTTATTGAAAGCAGGAGAGTTAAGAAAATCAAGAGATTTAGCTTTGTATTCAATTCCAAAAAAAGATAAATCAAGTAGATGCTTCCCGGAATCACAATGGCCAAAGGATTTATTGAATTAATTGTGCTTTCAAGGTATATGGGAATACACGAAATAAGGACAGAACAAAATAGAGCAATATTTTTGTTTTTTAGAAGCCTTTCTGCAAGAATGTAAGCTGCTATCAATATCAGGGATGCCATAGCATTCTGCACAATTTTAAGAATGATAATGCTGTTAAAAAGATAAAAGAAGGCCATGAAATAATAATAAAAAGGCATAAGGACAAAAGTCCTTCCACCATAGCTTAAGTTATCATGTATTAACGGTTTTCCTGTCTCTTTTATATGCTCAATCTGCCTCAAAGAAAAATAGCTTGTATCATCTGAAAAATTTTCTGAGTTTAGGCTGAAGAAAAGCCTTAATGCAAGATATATTACAAAAAGAATGGCAAGCTTCCTTTTCATTGGATTAGAAAATGTGGGATTGTTTTATATATTTGCGGTTTTCTTGACTAAAGTTCGCTGAATTCCTCTGATTTTACGGCTTTTTCTTCTGTTTCTGGAGAAGCATCTTCTTTTGGCATTTCTTCAGCTTTAACCGGATTTTCCAAAGGCTTTTCCAAAATTTCCTTATTCTCCTCTTTTGGTTTCTTGCCTGTCATCTTGCTGAATATCTCCCTTATATCCTTAGCTCCATCTACATCAAAATATTCGTAGAATTTTTCTGTCAGAGTTATCAGATGGCTTCTTCCTCTCTCTTCTTTTCTTATGAAGCCAAGTTCTTCCAAAACAGTTATGTGCTCATATGCCTTATTGTGCCTGATTTCTACAACCTCGCTTTGCAAGACAGGGGACTTCCATGCAATTATCGCCAAAGTTTCAAGGATGGTTTTTGGAAGTTCTGTTTCAGAGACAATCTTCCTGACCAGTGGCAGGTATTGTTCCCTCACTGTAATTTTCCATCCGTCTTTTTCCTCAACGACCATCATTGGGGAATTCCTTCCAATATATTCTTCTTTTAATTTCTCAACATTGCTTCTTATCACTTCCTTATCAGAAGCGCCTGTCAGGCTTAGAAGCATATTTATGTCCATCAGCCTTCCTGACGCAAACAGCAATGCTTCTATCTGGTTCTTGTAATCTGTCATTTTTGCTTTTTCTGGACCAGATACAGGTCATCCTGCTTTTTGACTTTTCCTTCCTTTATCAGGACATTAAGAACTTTTTCGATATCTTCTTCCCTGACACCTAACAAAGGAGTTAATTCTTTGATTTTCCTCGGCTTTTGGGCTAACAGAACAACTAGGAAATTCCTAAGAAGAACTGCAGTATTCTTTACAAGATGAGTATTTGCATCCTTAAGCCTTATGGCTGCAGTATTTATTGTATGAAGCCTTGACTGGACATCATTTAAGTAATTTGAGAATTCATTATTCTTTAATTTAAAGTATTCAGGTTCAAGTATCTCAATACTGGAGGGCATGTAATCAAAGCAGAAATAAACCAGGTCAATAGGTTTTTTGAATATTATTTCAAGCTCTGCAAAGCTGCTGAAAAACCCCTCCTGCTCCTCTGGCTTTTCAATCTTTTCTTTCTTGACATCAAAATTTTCTTTTACTTTTTTTATATGTTCTGCAAGTGATTCAGTTACATATTCCTTTGGCTTTCCAACTATTTCTAAAATTACTCTTGCATATACATTATCATCCTGAAGTTTTACCATTGTTCATGAACCTGAAAGAAGTTTTCTTTAAATTGTTTTCTAAAAAACTTTTTATATTCTGTCTTATTCTATTATGGAATGACAAAAGTATACTTGCTTCTTAGGGCAGAGAACGGAAAGGTCGGCATAGTCAAGGAAAAACTGACCAAGTTTGAGGAAATCAAGCAAATTGACGAAGTGTTTGGAAGGTATGACCTGATAACAGTTGTCGAGACAGTATCAGGAAAGGAGTTCAAGAAATTCATCCAGAACAAGATAAGGGTCCAGGAAGGGATAAAGAGCATTGAGCCTGTGTTTGTTGCTGAAGATTAAGAGAATAACTACCTTATTCAAAGAAGCTATGACCTATCCTAAAAAATTATTCCTTCCTATACTCACTATCCAATACTTCCCTTATCTTTCCGGCTTTTTTCTCTCCTATCAAATCCACTTCCCTCAATTTTTCTTCAGGTGCATTCACAATATTCCTTATGCTCCCGAATTTTTCAAGCAGCGGTTTTGAGAGGATGCTTCCAATGCCAGGGAATGCAGATACAATATATTCCTGCTGCTCTTTTAAGGTAAGGGGCTTTGCAGAATGCATTGTGAAATCCTTGCTTTCTCCCTGGCGTTTTGCAATCATCGCTATAAGAAGGGCTGTTTCATCTGCATTTTTTGTCTGGAGTATTGGGACAGAAAAATCAATTGAGATTGAGGCCAAAAAGCCCCTTATTGCATTTGGGTGAAGCTTTCTTTGTGCATATAGATCCTCTGAGCCTTCAAGTATTATAAGCTGCTTCTGGTACTTTTTCATGTTTTTTATCTGGGCAAAAAGCCTCTTGTCAAGAAGCGAATCAATGAAATCCTCTGTTGTCTTATATTCTACACATAAGTCATCACTGACAATATAATCCCCAACTTCCAGGGTTTCAAGGCTTATCTTTATCCCAAGGTCAATCAGCTTTTTTATCACGCCTGAGCTTTTTTCCCTATAGTCTGCAACAACCAAAAGCTCATGCTCTGGAAGCGTAAACTCAGATAATTTTTTCTCTTCCCTCTTGTAACTAAACCTGGTCTTCAAGTCATTTAAAATCCTGTTCATCCTGTTTTCCTTATGGAAGGCAGACCACCTATATCCCTCATCCCTTGTGTTTTTAGCAATCAGGACAAACACTTCCCCTTCGCTTTGCCTTCCTGTCCTTCCCCTTCTCTGAATTGTCCTTATAGCACTTGGGACAGGCTCATAAAATATGACCTGATCAACTGCAGGGATATCAAGGCCTTCCTCGCCAACGCTTGACATCACAAGGACATTGTACTCTCCATTCCTGAATTTTTCCAAAAGAGATATCTGCTCTTTCTGGCTAAGCCCTGTATTTTTTTTCTTGGCCTGGCCGACAAACATTGCAGCCTTGACATTAGGAAGCCTGCTTATCTCGTTTAACAGATTAGATATAGAATCCCTGTATTGGGAGAATATTATTGTTTTTGTCTTATCGCTTGCTTTTGAAAGAAGGCCTTTTAGCTCATTGATTTTCGGGTGCTCAATTCTCATCTCTTTCAGATTCCTGGCAAGAACTAACGCAGATTTGAAATTCAGATCAGATACAAGGTTAATCACTGCTTTTGTTTTTGTAACCTTTGATTTTGCAACCAGATCCTCAAGATAATCAACCAAAGGGCTTATCCCCTGGCTTTCCAAAAGCTCGATTGCATGGGAAACTTTCATTGCCTCAGCAAGCAAAGAGAGGGCTTTCATTGCCTCAACATCCTTTTCTTTTATCCTGCCAAGAAGGCTGAACTGCAGTGCAAGCAAATCTGCCTTGCTCTCAGGGTTTTTCACTTCAACAATCTGCTTTAATGCAACTATCTTTGAATCATAGCAGCTTTTGAGGTACTTTAAAGTGCTGGAGAAATGTTTTGGAAGCTCAACATAAATCCATTTTATTTTCACATCCTGGATATATGGCGTGACATCAGGGTCATTATCTGTCCTTATCTCAACATTCTCTATATGCAGGTTTTTTATTATTTCAGTAATCTTTTCCAGATCTGAACCTGGTGAAGCAGTCAAGGCAAGTATCCTTTGGTTTTTCCCCTGCTTTTCATATTGCTTTGCAATCCATACATAACTATAATCTCCTGTTGCCCGATGTGCCTCATCAAAACCCAGGAGCGAGACATCTTCAAGGCTTATTTTACTTGATATCAAGTCATTTTCAAGCCCCTGTGGAGTTGAAAAAATAATCTTTGATCCTTTCCATAACTCTTCCCTTTTTTTTGGGGCAACGTTGCCAGTAAATATTGCAAGACCTGTAAATCCATGCTTTTCAAAAGAATCATGATACTGCTGTATCAAAGGCTTGGTTGGGCCAAGGAAAAGAACTTTTGAATCAGGAAACAGTTTTAGCCTGTGGGAAACAAGCATCATGAAAATAAATGTCTTTCCAAGACCTGTTGGAAGGACTACCAGGGTATTTTTGTCAGATGCAGATGCAAAAATTGTCTGCTGGTACAGCCTTGGTGTAAAGTCTTTTATCATTTAATCCAGATATAATGGGCGGGATTTAAAAAAACTATGATAACTTTTATAAACCACGTGCCTTTTTTTAACCTAAAATGATGGATTTTTTATTCGGCTGGATACTTAATTTTCACCCAGCCATTGGGATGCTTATAATCTCACTGATAATTTCACTTATAATTTCTGTTGCAATAAAATACCTGACTGACCAGTCTTTGATGAAACAGCTTAGGAACGAGATGAAAGAGCTTCAGCAGGAGATAAAGGATCTGAAGAACAACCCTAAAAAAATGGCCAAGGTAAATGACAGATTCATGGAAACAAACATGAAATACATGAGCCATTCAATGAGGCCGACACTTTTTACGTTCATCCCAATAATACTTGTTTTTGGCTGGATGAGCAGCCACATGGGATATGAACCGATAAGACCAGACGAGACATTCAGGATTACAGCAGTTTTTAGTGATGAAGCCAGAGGACTTGTAAGTGTGGAAGACAATGAACTCATTCGTGAGGATGAGAAAACAAAGGAAATACTTCATAAGGAAGTGAGCTGGATTTTTAGGGGCAAGGAAGGAAAATATGACTTAGAGATAATGTATAACAATAAAAGCTATGTCAAAGATGTCCTGATTACAAATGACCAGGTTTATGCTCCAGTTGAAAAAGTTTTCAAGAAAGGCATGTTTGCAAAGAGCGAGCCAAGGATAGAGATGATAAAGCTTAGCAATGAAAAGATCCTGCCCTTTAAGGGAGTTCCAATCATTGAAAACGTACCGTGGATAAGCACATGGGGCTGGTTCGGGACGTATTTCCTGTTTTCAATAATATTTAGCCTAGTTTTCAGAAAAGTTCTTGATTTGCATTAGTTTTTTTGCATATATTTGGCTATTTTTGATTAAATAAATGATAACCTTTATAAATGACTTTTTTTTCCATTCTCCCTATGCCAGCACCAAGATTCAGGTCAAGAACTTTCAGAAGGATAAGCAAGAAGCTTCCAGGCGGAGATGTAGTAACACATTACGAGAGAAGGAAGCCACAGGCAATGAAATGCTCAAAATGCAAAGTTGCACTAAAGGGCATCCCAAGGCTGATTCCGACAGAAATGAAGAATCTAGCTTCATCAAAGAAGAGAGTTGAAAGGCCATTTGGCGGTAATCTTTGTTCTAAATGCTCAAGAGAGCTAATTAAGAGTAAAGCAAGAGCTTAAGTCTCCTTGTGCGTCTGGCGACAACGCATATAGTTAAAGGTGATAAAAAAATGGAAATCGGAAGAGTTTGTGTAAAAATTGCAGGCAGAGATGCAGGCAAGAAATGCATTGTTGTTGACTTAATTGACAGCACTTTTGTTCTGGTAGATGGCGAAACAAGAAGGAAGAAATGCAATATCAAGCACCTTGAGCCAACTAAAGAAATGGTAAAGCTTGAAAAAGGAGCTTCTCATGAGGAAGTTTTAGATGCTTTAGGGGTAAAAGAACCAAAGAAGGCTGCTAAGAAAGAAGGAAAAAAGCAGGAAAGCACAGAAAAGAAAAAATCCTCAAAGAAAAAAGCAGAATAGTTATTCTCTATTTTTTATTTTAGTTTATCATAATAACAAATTTTCAAGTCTTCTAAAACTATATATTCTAATAATGAACCATTTATACTCAGAATTAATTAAAATAAAATAGAAAAATTAAGCTTTTACTTTCATGCTTTTCCATGCAAATTCAAACAATTCTGAAAGAGCATTTGCAAAGAATGGTGTGTTTATCCAGATACCTATATCATATGTTGGATGGACATCTGCGTCATCATTTACCATAAACAAGACTTCTTTCTTGTCTACTACAATGAACCTTGCCTTTACATTGGAATACTTGATTTCTGCATACTTTGAAACTTCCTTGTATAATTTATGGCTTGTATCTTTCATTGGTGCAGCAATCCTTATTTTAACTCCTCTTCCATGAAGTTCCTGGAACAATGGACCCAAAGATTCCATTTTCCTTAAAGCGCCCTGTTCTGTTGTTATTATCTCAACTGTCTTTTCAGCACTTTTAAGAGTCATTTCAAGGTGGTTATACAGATTATGCCTGCCTCTCAAGCTTCCTGAAAGCTCACTTGGCTCAATTAACTCTACTCCATTTGTGTGAAGGGATGTCAGTTCCTGAAGAACATCTGTACTTTTTAGGTTGTTTAGCCTGTCAATGGACTCTTCAGCCTCTTTCTTCATATTTTTCTTAACTCTTTCAACAACTTCGGTTGGAGGAACAGCAATGTACTTTATTGGCTTACCCAGTTTCATCACAACAAAACCTTTCTTCTCAAGGCTTTCCAAGACATCATATGATCTTGATCTTGGGACATTTGCAATGTCTGAAAGCTCTCCTGCTGTTGATACACCTCTAGATAAAAGTGCTGTCCAGATCTTCACTTCGTAAAGATTCAGGTTAAAATATCTTCTCAGCTTGCTGAGGAATTCGTCTTTTACAATCATATTTAATTCACCCCACTACTAAACAATTAAAATTAACTAGTATAAATACCTATTGGTTTTATTTACCTTCATGTAGTGTAAATGAATTGTCCCAACCAAAGAAAAAATATTTATACCTACCCGTTAATGGATTAGCTATGCTACTGGATAATAATTCTTCACAAAAGCTGTTAAGGAAATATTCAATCGATTTTCCTTCATCAAAAAAATTTCCAATGGTGCTTAAAGTTGATTCTCCAGATGTCATACATAAGACTGAATTAGGATTGGTTTTCCTGAACATTAACTCTAAAAAGGAACTTGAATCCAAGAAAAAAGAAGCAATAATAATACTTAAAAAAAATAAAATCAAGAAATACAGCCTGATTGAACAGGAAATGATTAATGGGACAGAGATTATAATAGGGATAAAAAGGGACAGTGTTTTTGGACCAGCTATTGTATTTGGGCTTGGAGGAGTTTTTGTAGAACTATTAAAAGATGTAAGTATGAGACTTGCGCCACTGACAAGAAAAGACTGTGAGACAATGATTGAAGAGATCAAAGGGAAAAAGCTGCTTGAAGGTTTTAGAGGGAAAAAGCCGGTCAATAAGAAACTTATAGTTGACTTGCTTATGAAAGCATCAAAGATGGCAATGAATGAGAAAAAGATAAATGAAGCTGATTTCAATCCAGTCATCATCACTGATAAGAAAGCTTATGTTGCAGATGCGAGGATAATATGTTAGATTCTTTTTTCAGTCCAAAAAGCGTTGCAGTAATCGGTGCATCAAGACAGAAGGATTCAGCTGGACAAGGAATTTTAAAAAGCCTAATCAATGGTGGAGTGTTCCAGAGCAGGACAAACAGACCATTCAAGGGAAAAATATATCCAGTAAATCCAAGCGCAGAAGAAATTTTGGGTATAAAATGCTACAAATCTGTTTTGGATATAAAGGGCAATGTAGATCTGGCAGTGATTGCTGTGCCTGCAAAAATTGTTCCAATAGTAGTGAAAGAATGTGCAAAGAAAAAAGTAAAAAGCGCTATAATAATCTCAGCAGGATTCTCTGAAATAGGGAATCATGATCTTGAAAAACAGGTATTGGCTAACAAGGGAAACATGAGGATAATCGGCCCTAATTGCCTTGGCTTATTCAGGCCAAAATCCAATCTTAATGCCTCTTTTGGGCCATGCATGCCTATAGAAGGAAACATTGCTTTTTTTTCACAGTCAGGAGCGTTGATAGATAGTGTAATTGACTGGTCACTTGAAAGAAATTACGGATTTAGTGCTGTTGTTAGCATGGGAAACAAGATTGATGTCAAATTTACAGACCTATTAAAGTGGGCAGAGCAGGACAAGGAAACCAAGGCAATTGCAATCTATCTTGAAGGGTTGAAAAACGGGAGAAGCTTTATTGAAGTCGCATCAAAAATCTCAAGGAAAAAACCGATTGTTGTCTTAAAGGCAGGAAGAAGCGAGACAGGGATGAAAGCTGTAAGCAGCCATACAGGAAGCCTTGCAGGAAGCTATGAATTATACAAAGCAGCTTTCAGGCAGGCTGGAATACATATGGCAGATGATGTTGAGGATCTGTTTGAGATAGCAAATGTATTGGCTAGTCTGCCACCATGTGGGAATAATATAGGCATCATCACTAATGGAGGTGGAGCAGGTGTCTTATGCGCAGACCAATGCGAAAATCTAGGAATAAGCCTTTCAAAACTCACAAAAGAAACAATACAAAAGCTTGACAAATCAGGAAAGATGCATCCTGCATATTCAAGAAACAACCCTTTAGATATTATAGGGGATGCGAAGCATGAAAGGTATGAAACAGCAATCAACAGCCTGCTTGAGCAAAAGGATATCCATGGCCTGATTGTGATACAGACACTTCAGACAATGACAGAGCCTATGATGGATGCAGAGGCTATTATAAATGCAAGGAAAAAATTTCCAGACAAGCCGATAATTGCAAGCTATATGGGTGGTAAATTTTCAAGGAAAGCAGTCGAGCTCCTGCAATCAAAGAAAGTCCCTGAATTCAATGTGCCTTATAAGACAGCTAGGGCAATGAAGGCATTAATCGACAGAAACAGCTGGATCAACTCATTATAAACTCAATAGTTTTCTTGATTATTTCTTTATCTAAAATGTCATTAGAAAAAACGTGATCTTCACCTTTTATATAATTAAATTTCCCGTTTTTTATATTTTTTTCAAGCTTGTAAGATTGCTTTACATTTACCATTGCATCGTTTATAGAATGAAACACAAGAAAAGGAGATTTAATTTTTTTTGAAACAGAATATATGTTTACCGGCATAATCTCAAACATAAGCCTAATTCTGGACAAAATACCTAATTTTTTATGATTCTCAGTATATTTTCCAAGCTCATTCTCTGATTTTTTATTAAATGAAAGGCTGATCAAATCGCTTGCAGGATTGTATAATATAACTCCATTAGCATCATTTCTTGATGCATATAAAACAGAAGGGTAACATCCAAAACTATATCCTAAAACAAATAACTTTTTGTATTTTATTTTCCTAACGAGGTTCTTAGCAGTTTCCATTGTTTTTTTAAGCGTAAAACTGTTTATATAACCATGACTTTTTCCATGACCTGGGTAATCAAAAGCAAGAACTTTAAATTTTTTAGAAAGGTCAGATCTGACTTTTTTCATTGAGCTATTATCTATAGAGTCAAACAGCCCATGAAAATACAAAATTAGAATATCTCCTTTTCCTGAAATCTCATAATATATATTACCTGAATCAGTTTTCATCTTGCCTTATATCTTAATATGGCTCCAATCCCACCAAGGCCATCAAGCTTTTTTCCGCCATCATTTTCAGAGCTTATTATTATCACTTTTCCGTTCATTGATTCAGTCAGCCTCATCAGGCTATCAAGCTTTTCAAACTTATCTTCCTGCCTTAACCTAAGGATAAGAGAATCAGTAACAAGAAGAAAATCAACTGCGCCAGCATCTACACTTTTTGACACTTCCTTAATACCATATTCAGCTTTCCCATTTTTACTTATCTCTTCCAGAAGCATATCGACTTTTTTAACTTCCTCTGTGAACCTTTCCTGCTTTAATACCTCTATGACTTCCTGCCTTTTTATCACTTCATTAATCCCGTTCTCGCTAACTGAGGAGCATGTTGCAAAAATAACCTTCCCTTTCATTATCTTCTGCATATATTCCCTCCAGAAATTTGGAGAGGCAAGGACAATATTAGAGAAATTATATCTAGTATCGTAATCTTCAATTGTTTTTTTTATCTCCTGGAAAAAATCAGCAACTTCTGTTTTCTTATCTACTTTTTTCTGCACCTGTCCCTTAATGCTTCCTAAAATTTCATAGCCATATTTCTTAAGAATTGCAAAATAGGCTTCTTCCCTGTCATAAACAACAATCAGGATCTTGCTTTTTGTCTCTTTAGCCGCTTCCTCAAGCTTATCAACCTGGTATTTCAAAAACTGCTTTTTTTCAATTGAAACTTCTGTTCCTTCTTCTAAAGATATAGTATGATGGCTTCCAAGAGGAATGTCTTCAGGACCTTCTCGAACTAGCCCGGAAACCCTAAGGATGTTTGAATACTTTGAAAACTCAACCTTTTCTACCTCTATTGCCAGGAAAGCAGGTTTCTTTATTATTTTCTTATCTTCACCTTCTCCGCCAAGCTTTATTTTCCTATAGGTCATGGCTTTTATGATGTCAGTTTTTTCAACAACATAATTAAGATACCATAAATCATCCATGTTCTCAATTTTTACCTTCACATAATTTCGCCTATAGTCTTTTGAGAGGAATTTCATATTATGAAAGAAAATGATAAGATTTAAATAGGTAATTACCTGAGTTTTAGACATGAATAAGAAAGGTTCTGCTTTAACTAATCCAAATCCACAGACAATGATTTCACTTCTAATCTTTATTATTGGGGTCTCGCTGGTGCTTTATATCTTGTTTTTGCCACCACAGGACAGGGCAGACCTGCTTGAGCAGAACAGGACAGCATTAGGGTTACCAGAACTAAAGGATAAGGTTACAATCATTAAGCTTGTCGAGCCTGGAAGACTTAGCAACATTGCAGAAGATGAAATTATCAAGGACATACCAGAATTTAACCTTTTCACAAGGACAGATGCTGCTTCCCTTGTTGATTTTGATTCAATATATATAAAAAAATCACTATATGAAGAGCAATCAAGGAACATCACTTTTAATATTGATAGGTTTGAGAACACAGATAATTTCGTGCTTTCTTTCAATGCACCTATGCATAAGGGGATTATGACAATCATACTTAATGACAATATCCTCACAAGCAAGGAATTTACAACAGAAAGCCCTTCCCCTCTTAAGCTTCCAAAAGATTACCTGAGAAATGTGAATTCATTGGTGTTTAAGGTTTCAGGTCCTGGTGTAGAATTCTGGAAAAGCAATGAATACATCCTTGAAAACCTGAAAATAACTGCAGATGTGACAGACAAGAGCAACCAGGAAAACCAGCAGATGGTTTTAATCACAGAGCAGGAATATGACAATCTCCTTTCATATCAATTGGAGTTTGCAATTGATTGCAGGGCTATGGATGTTGCTCCACTTGAAGTTTATCTTAACAAGAGAAAGATCTATTCTTCTGTCCCTGACTGCGGCTCAAAAGTCGAAGTCCCTGCAGTAGACGCAACAAGGCTTAGGCAGGGGGAAAATGAATTAATATTCAGGACAGAAAAAGGCAATTACCTTCTTTATAATGTACAATCAACAATAAAGCTAAAAGAACCTATTTTCCCGACATATTACTTTACCATTGCAGAAGATGATTTCAGTGAAATAGGAAAAGGAAGGATGGATGTAAATGTCACCTTATTATTTCCAAACAGCATAGACCAGAAAATCGGTGTCCTTCTGGTAAATGACTACCTGGTTGAGATTGAGACTTATGAGCAAATATACAACAGAAATGTGAACGGGTTTATAAGAAAAGGCAATAATGCAGTCGAAATCAGGCCAAAACAGGAAAAGCTTGATGTAGTTGAATTAAAAGTTCTAAAGGCAGAGTAAGATTTATATAGCTTTGAAATTAAGATTTAGATATGGTTGTTGATAAGATTAAGCAGATGCTAAGTAGCTTAGCTAATAGTAATTCCAGCTCATCTTTTGTGCCACTTCTTTTATCTCTTCTTTTGATTGCTTTTGATGTTGCTTTTGGATTTGATGGACTCAAGACAAGCGATCTTTTGTCAAAGCTAATCTTAACTCCATTTTTTTTTAAGTTTGTTTGGTCTATCCTAATATTAGCTATAGCAATTGCAGCTTTTATTTTACTGACTAAAATCGGAAGTTTTGATAGAACAGATGCTCTTCTTGTTTCACTATATTCTTTCTTTACTATTTTTATAATGCTGGTTGCAGGAAGAGGAGGGGTTATGCATGTAATCCTATTAAGCTTAGTTATCTTTTCTTTGGAACCTCCAAAATGGGAATTAAGACATAAGTTGATCACAATAATGATTTTATATCTTCTAGATTTTTTTTTAGTGGGATTTTTTAATAATGCTCTTCAAATTGTTAACGGAAGTCTAAGATATATCTTTCCTTTTCACTTATTGATTGTCTTTGTTTTTGGAAAAACCTATGAATCAAGCAGTATTTTGAAATTTTTATATAGCTTAGGCATTTTTATCTTTATATTTTCAATGGCTTTTCATATATATGATGTAAATTATAGATTTGATTTAAGCCAGACAATGTCACAGGAAGAAATAGCCCAGGGTGTTGCACACTTTTATACGGAAGCATGGGAAAATGCAAAATCTTTTGGAACAGAATTAAGAAAAGCAGTTATGTCCCCTTTTAATACTTCTTCATATGACTATCAGGGCCAGCAGGAAGAAACAAAAAATCCACAGGGAGTTTACCTAAATGAAATCGAAAAAGGTGATATGTTATTTTTTGAAGAAATACCAGCACTCCTTTGGGCTGTTCTTGAAGCTAGAACGTTAGAGAAAGCTATTGATAAAGTGTCTGTCAAATGTGAAGTTGAGCTTGAAGATGGTACAATTATGCAAGGAATTGTAAATGAAGGTTCAACAACATATACTTTTCCTGTTTATACCGGTGTAGATAGACCGCTTTCATGCAGGTTTGATGGACTCATTGAAGGAAATTATAATGCAAAGTTTCTTGCAGAATTTGATTTTACAACAGAATCAAGACAACTTGTTTATTTAATGGATAGAACCAGGTATACCGAAGAGATAATAGCATTAAGAAGGCAGGGAAAAAGCGCAAAACCAAATGATGTGCTAAATTCAGTCGATATTACAGATACTAACCCTGACTCAATATACACTTCAGGACCAGTGGCTGTAAAAATTGCCACAAACAGCTTTCCTTGGGACATAGGAGATGCAAATAATATATTGTATCTTTTAGGTGTTGAAATAACAAATGAATGGACTAATGGTGGGGAAATTAAAAGCATTAACAAAGTTAGGTTTGTAATACCTTCAACTTTTTCAATTGTTGACAATAGCTGCGGTGTGAAAATAAAACTTGTAGCACTCGGAGCAAATGGGAATACAGGAGCAGGAGAAAAAGTCTATGAAACAACAGAGGAAATTACAGATGTTGAAGATGAAAGAAAAATTAATTGCCTCATGAGACTGGATAAGTCAAGCCTTGATAAAAGTGTTGAAGTTACAAGAAGATACCTAAAAGCAGAAGTAGATTATACTTACATAATGGAACAGAAAACAGGTTTTGAAGTTGAAAAGCTCCATGATGAAACAGACACCATACTTCTTGAAAATGACCAGGTATGCTGCCTTATGGATGCAAATGTTTACGAGAAGAAGCCAAAAACAGAATGCACAAAAATTGCACCAGTGTCAAAGTGCTATGAGGAATGCTGCAAATTAAGCACATCAGGTTCAAATGACCAGTATAAAAGGGTAGATTCAGCAGCAATGTGCGATAAATTCGACTCACAATATACGTCAGCAACATTAGTTGAGGATAAGACAAAATGCCCAAGAAAATAATCCTGATTATTGCAATCCTGATTATTGCCGGATGCACATCAGGAGGAAAAAACACAGACCTGAACAAAGACATCTATAAAGGTACAGAAGGTGTTGTAACAACGTTTTATGGGAATATGCCTCAAGAAGTCTTTGAAGGAGAGACGCTTTCTTTAGCGCTGAAGTTTGAAAACAGGGGATCTTATGAAGTCAAGAATGCAAAATATGTCGTTAGCTTAGAGAAAGAGTACATGAGGTTTTCAAATAATGACTACATTTACCAGACTTTTTTCTCAAACATTATCTCACAAAAAGGAAAGCTTTTGGAAGGAAAAAGCATCTATAATGATTTAGATGATTTTCACATTGAAGAAATACCCTTAAAGGTTGGGCAGCTTGACGATTTCAGCGAGTACCATGATACAACAATACTGACTTCATTTTGCTATGATTATTATGGCATTGCAGTAGCTGATTTTTGCGTTGATACAGATCCGCATAACTTAAAACAGGATGACAAGGCATGCAAGGAAATGCCTTCTTTGAGCACAGGCGGAGGACAAGGCGGGCCTGTTGCAATAGACAGGATAGAGACAAGGATGCTTGTTGATAACAATATCATAAGGCCGCAGTTCAAGATTTATTTCAGGAACCTAGGACAGGGAACAGTTATAACACCTGGTAAGTATAATGAAGTTTGCAGCAGCTTACCAGTCGGCTTTGACTCTTATAATACCCTGACTTTAAGGCAGCTTGAATTTTCAAACTATAACCTGAATAATTTCGAATGCCTGCCAAAAGACCTGATGCTTATCAATAATGAGGATTCAATGACCTGCACCTTCAAAGGAAATTCAATAACAAGAAATACACCAGCATATATGACACCATTAAAAATAGAGTTTGCATATGGATATAAGGAAACAGCATCAAAAGAAATTAAAATCAAGAAAATATTGAGATACTAAAATAAAAATACTGAGGTGTTTTGAAGTTCAAGATACCTTTGCAATATCAAAAATTATTTAAGTTGGGAAAAACTGAGTGGTATCTTGAACAAATGAAAAAATACATATTACTAATCGCTTTGATTATGCTTGCTTCATGCACCAATTCAGGAAGCTCCGGAAACTCCAATGAAAATTTCAGGAGCGGAACAGAAGGGCTGAAATTTTCTTTTGTGCTGGACAATCCACCTTCTGAAGTCCTAAGCACACAGGAATTAAGTGTCATGACAGAATTTTCAAACAAAGGCGCAACTAACATCAACCCGGGCGGCCTAGTTTTTTATTTAACAGGTTATGACAGTACAATACTGTTTGGAAACCAGGTCATGGCAATGAACCTTGGAGAAAATTTAGAAGGAAAATCGCAGTTCAATACACAGGGAAGCCAGAGTGCATTTGGAAAATGGGTTACAAGGCCAAATACAAAAAATCTTCCAAAGATTGATTCATTCAAGCAGGATTTGACACTTACAGCGTGCTATAAATATGCTACAATCGCAACACCTGAAGTATGCGTTGACCCGCAAAAATATGATACTGCTGATTCAGGAAAGTGCAACTTTGAAATCAGAAACCTTGGAGGAAGCCAAGGAGCTCCAATTGCAGTCTCACAGATAAAATTAAGGACTACAAGCGATACAGCCTATTTTGAGATACATTTCCAGAATTCAGGAAAGGGAATATCATTTCTTCCAAGCAAGGGGATTGAAAACTGCTATACTTCTTTAGGTGTCCAGGACCTAAACATGGTATACTTAAAGAAAATATCATTATCAGGGGTTGATTTCACAAACAGCTGCAAGCCATCAAGAAATGTAAGGCTAGTGGGCGGAAAAGGCTTTATTGCCTGTGAGAGACCAATTTCAGGCTCTTATTTTACAGGAGTCCTTGATATAGAACTGGACTATAACTATAGGGATTCTATTTCAAAACAGATATCAATTATCAATCTGAACAAGTAGGATAACAGAAAACTTTATAATCCATAATAATTGATTATTAATAGATATATCCAAAGGTGAAATGCAATGAAAAACATCAGAGTCTTATTTTTGCTTTTAATGGTAGCTTTTTTGACAGTTGCCCAGGAAGGATGCGAAGGCGGGGAAAATAATGCAAACAGAAACAAGGTTGATCCTTATATAGGTGGAACAAGGGGCTTTTCCATACAATATGCCGAAGGTGCACCACCAGAGGAAGTTTTTGATAACAGCCAATGGACTTTTGATGTCGAAGTGAAATTAAACAATGTTGGGGAAGCAGATGTGAAAAAAGAAGATATAACAGTAAAGCTTTCAGGCCTAAATCCGACAGATTTTGGAAAGACTGAATCAGATTTCATAAAAAGCGGGATACATGAAGACGTCATTGCAACAAAAAAAGATTTTGAAGGCAATATAATCGCTTCCCCGGAAGTCTATGTGACGTTCCCAGGTCTTACTTTCCTGCAGGCATTAAACGGAAACCAGGAATTCCCTGTAAGGGCAGATGTCTGCTATACCTATAAGACAGATTCCCAGGCAGATGGCTGCATAAGACAGGATGTCCTTTCTGTTGACCCAGATGCAGTGTGCCAGGTCAATGAGGAAAAGACAGTTTTTAATTCAGGAGCTCCGCTGCAGGTAACAGCATTTTCAGAACAATCAAGCGGATCAGATAAGATTAGGTATCTTTTCACCATCTCCCACCAGGGAACAGGAAGGTTTTACTTACCAAATTCAAGATGCCCGCCAGGAAGGGCATCAGAAAACAAGATTCACTTCAAGATTGAATCAAATGTAGCTGATTTGGTCTGCAATGGTTTGGTTGACGGAAGCGGGAAGGAAGGAGACATAATCCTAAATAACGGGGAGAGGGTTATCCAGTGCGTGCAGCAGACAAGAAGCAACCTGGATTACCTTGATAAAATAAAAATAACCTTGACATATGATTACAAGGAATTTTATGAAACCTCATTATTGGTCAAGAAAAGCTCCTAAAAAAGCTCTTTAAATTTTTCTTTTAATTCTTTTTCCCTTCTATAATATTTCGATTTAATCTCGTTTAGCTGAGCTATGTAAATTTTCAAATCACTGTTAAGGGATTCAATCCTTGCCCTATATTCAATCTCTTTTTCCAAAAATTCCTTTGCAATCTCATTGACTTTATTCTTTGCAGATGTTTCCACATTTTTCTTTTTTTCTTCAATCTCTTTTTCTTTGTTTGACTTTACTTCTTTTATTGTAGTATAATCATAAAATATCTTCTTGTTCATTTCAGTCAATTTTTCATTCTGGGCCTCTATTTCTCTAATTCTGCTGTAAAGTGAACGATTAACCCCAGCCAGTTCCTCATTTTTTTTTCTTTCAACCTCTAAATTTTTCCTGAAGCCAAGCTTATGCTCTTCTGCTTCTTTTAGAATAGACTTATGCTTTTCCTTATATACCAGAAAACTGCCGTTTAGATCATCCAGCTTCTTTTCGTATTCTTTTTTCATAATAAACTGAAGCTTTGAGATATAGACCTTTAATCTCTTATTTTCGTTGGCATACTTGCTTAGAAGAAGAATTTGTTTCTTAAGCCTGGAATTTGCCTCTTTTTCCTCATCATATCTTTTTTTCAGCTCAAATATGATCCTTGCGTGCTCATTTTTTATCTTTTCCTCTATTATCTTTAGATTTTTATCTTTCTCTCCAAGAAGATATAGCAGGTCATCAACTTTCTTTTTTAGTATTTGTGAATCCTGGGACTTTAGAATAAGTTCCTGAAGCTTTTTGTTATCATTCTCAAGCTTCTTTATGCTGTCCAGATTCCTTAGCACTTGGTTCAGTAGGTTATTTTCCTGCATCTTTACTTATTAAAGATATACCAGCTAATAAAGCTTCCAGTTGGATGTACTCATCAGAGCCTTCAACCATCCTGAACTCAATTTCTCCGCAAAGCTTCATTATTTCCAGCTTCACATTGTTTTTTGCTTCAATCTTCCAGACTAAAGACTGTATCTGCTTAATTATATCTATCCCAGAAAGGCCTTTCTCAAGCATCACATTAAGCAGTTTTCTTCTTGCCTCAAGAATATTAATGGCAATAGCATCGTTTAAAATCTCAGTGATTTCCTTTGGCATTGCCTGGGAAGCCACAGAATATACAGTATCTTCGGTTATCTTCTGTGAAACTGCAGCGCAGCTTTGGAGTATATTTGCAACTTTCCTTAAGTCTCCTTCAGATACGTCATAAAGCGCTTCTTTAGTTTTTTCATCAATCTCAAAATTCTCATCCTTTGCAATAAACTCAATAAGGCTAAACACATCTTTTTTTTCAAGAGGCCTAAACTTGAAAACAACGCACCTACTCTGGATTGGGTCAATTATCTTTGATGAATAGTTGCATGAAAGAATGAACCTGCAGGTCTTTGTATAATTCTCCATAGTCCTTCTTAATGCCTGCTGCGCTTCCCTTGTCAACGCATCGCATTCATCCAAGAATATGATCTTAAAGGGCATATCTGCCAAAGGTCTTGTCCTTGCAAAATCCTTGACCTTTATCCTTACTACATCTATTCCCCTCTCATCAGACGCATTCAACTCAAGAAAATTCTCTTTCCACGAATCCTTAAAAAGTTCCCTTGCGACAACCAGTGCTAAAGTGGATTTTCCAACTCCTGCAGGGCCTGCAAAAAGCACATGAGGCATGTTTCTTTGGCTTACAAACGCTTCCAGCCGCTTTACTATCTCTTTTTGGCCCTTAAGCTCAGCGAATGTTTTTGGCCTGTATTTTTCTGTCCAGATTATGCTATCCATCATAAAGCTACAAGAAAGATAAATAGTTTAAAAAAGTTTAGATAATCAAATTATGTCTTCTTCAGCAATAACCATGAAATCCCCCATGGCAATGACTGAACTGAAAGGAATCAGCATCCTTCCCTGCTTGTCTTTCTCAAGCTCCATTTTTTCAAGATACGGGCTTGGGCTGTTCACTACAATATGGATAAGTTCTCCTGATTTTGTCTCAAAAACCAAATCTCCGACTTCTCCAAACCTTTTTCCTGCCTTGCTCACAATTGTTTTTCCAAGAAGGTGCTTTGAAAATTTCTTTGTTTCATCATCCATATTTTTTTTTTCAGCCATAGTTATCCCCAATGCTATTATAAAAATTAGGCTTATTTAAACGTTTCTATTTAGAAGAGGCAGCACGTTATTAATGATGCCCTCCAGCACCTTTCTTTTCAATATAACCATAATCTTTGCCAAAGTGGTTCCACATTGCAGCTATCCCTATAATTATGCCTATCAATAGCGTAAATAAAGGCGGGAGGAAAAATATTACCGCAGTGCATCCTAGTACTATCCCAACGATAAATGTCCAGAAATGCACATGAGGGTAGAATATGTAAAATCCTGGGCTTCCTGGCAAAGGAACAAGAGAATATATTGCAAATAATATATTAACTATCATAAACTGGAAAATTATAGGATTTTGCTTCCAAGGCGAGAATAACACTGCAAGAAGGATATTTAAAAATGGGCCCATAAAACCTGCTTTTGCCCATTCCCAGTCATTTGTATAGTACCTAAATTCCCCAAGCCTTGAGGCAGTAAGATGCCTGATATTTATAACACCAGGGAAGAAGAAAAACAAATACCCACGTGAAGCAAAAGTTACAACAAGGCCAATCATAAGGCCGAGCATGCCTGAAGAATATACAGGATCATAACCATAATAAACAGCAACAACTCTTTGTCCAACCTGGTTTGCAGCAAGAGCAATAGTAGCAAATAAAGCTCCAAAAAACAGATTTTTTATCCCTGCAAGAAAATCAAAAGAGACTGTGCCCCACTTATTGAAAGAGTAAAAAAAAGCAATCAGGACAACAGTTGTAATCATCTGCTTCTTCTCTTCAGGTGAAAATGTGAAGCCATATCTTTTAAGGTTGTAAAAAAAAGTCCTGTGCTCCTTTGCGTATGAACCCATAACTATTCTTTTGGTTTTATACTATTTAAAACTTTCCTCGAAGGAATTTAAGTATCTTAAAATACCATTGACATGGCCCGCCCCGACAATAGCCAGGACTTTCTTTTCTGGAAATTTCTTATTCATCAGATAAAGCCTTTTAGCCATGTGAATGTCCCTTTCATCAATAAGCACCTTAAACAAACTAGGATATCTTGATTTTGTATGATTAATCAGAAGATCAATAGTCTCGTTCTCAGGGACTTTTGATATGTCAAACTTCACTTTTTTTTCGAAAAGCATGTCATAAACCATCCTCAATGCTTCCCTTTTTTTGAAATTCTTGGAAAATCTCTTTAACGTCAACTGTATATCTCTGTCAATAAGAGCCAGCATTTTTTTATTCTTTTCTGCAAAATTAACTCCGGCAAGCATTTCAGATCCAGGACTGATATTTACGTATTTCCCTATTTTTTTTTGCAGGAATTCACCGATGATGTAAAACAAAAATCCCTTTATTCCAAATGACTTCAGAAGTTCCATGTTCTTAGGCCTAGGCACATTGTTTTTCAAGGCATACAGCCTGGAACTATCAAGTTCAACAGCTATTATATCAGGAGAAAGAATCTCTGCAGCCGTATTGACATTTTTAACACTTTCATCTGCAACATGAGATGTTCCCAAGATGAAAATGTTCCTGAAATTCTTCATAAATCCAGAATGATTAGACTTTAATTAAAAAAGTTACTGAATTGCCCTTAAAACTTCTTCTTTAGTCTGAGCTTCCTTTAATTTTTTTGAAAGCTCCTTGTTTTTCATGATATTAGCAGCCCAAAGCTCAAATGCATTATCTTCCTTAAGCTCTATGAACTTCTCTTCAGGAACACCATTTAAGTATTCTATCATATCCTTTTGCTTTTTTATCATCTTTTTATCTATTATGAAATTAGACAAAATTATCTTCTTCCTGTCGTGCTTCTCCTTTCTCTTAAAAAGAATAAAAAACAATAAAACTGCGCATGAAACAGCAAGAGTTAAAAGCTGCTCTTTTATAGGTTGCGCATTGAAAAGCAAGGCTTTTTTTAGAATTGCGCTGCTGCTTATAACAGGATTAAATTCTATGAGATTTAATACTTCTTTTGGCATGCTTTCAATAGGGAAAATTATTCCAGATGTCAGAAGGAGCACTGTTGCAGTTGACACAGAAAACAGCATTGACATCTCTTCAGTATTGAATAGTTTCCCGGAGAGCATCCCCAAAAGGATGAAAAAGCTTGCGACAAAAAATAGCGAGATTAAAAGGTTCAGCGGCGAATTAAAAAGATTCACTCCAAAATATATCTGAGATACTGAAAAGATTATTACTATCTGCAAAAAGACAAGTATCAAGCTTGTGAGGTAGGTAGCATACATGAAAAGGTATGGCTTTGTAGGAGTTGTGAATATCCTGAAAGAAGCCCTTGAATTTTTCTCCATGATTATAAGGGTTGAAGGCAGGAACAATCCAATGAACATAATCAATATTACAATAAGCGTAGGAAACATATAAGTCAGCGAGCTTGATTTCACTACAGTATTTATCTCTGTGCTTATAGGGCTTACTATGTTTTCTGTATCAGTCACCTTAACAGAATTAATCTCTTTAATCATAGTATCAATGTTTTTCTCAAGGCTTTCTGCCTTGATATTTAATGCAGATGCTCTTGCTGAGGCATCGTTTAGTTTAGATATAACATCATTATTTACAGAAGCAGCTGTATTTAGTTTAGATATGACATCGTTTATTGCCTGGTTTACTGCATTTGTAAGACCGCTTAATTTTTTTGTTGTGCCGTTATAGCTGTCTTTTATTGCTGCTTCAAGCTCAGTTACTTTAGCTTCCAAATCATCAAGGGAATCAGACTGATTGCCGTTTAATGGACCATTATTCTCTATATCTTCTTTAAGATCGATTATGTCATCAATGAATGAGCTGGATTCGCTGTAGAAGTCATCCTGCAGCTTATCTATGTCAGAAACATATGTGCCAAGGCTTCCAGTGTTTGCGCTGGCCTGAAGGTTCAGCGATCCAAGACTTGATTTGGATGCTTCAATGCTGGAAGAGACAATAGCATTTTCACCTTTGATTTGGGCAATGCTAGTTTTTCCAGTTTCCAGTTTTGTCTTGACTGAGAAAAGAGTTGTAACTATTTCATTTGTTAAATCCTTGCTTATTTCGCTGGAAACTTCGCTTAATGAATCTGAAAGCTTAGAGACAACCAAATAGACCAAATTTATCTTTGATTCATCAACATACAACTTTAATACATTTGCCTGCTCGTTTGATATCTGCATATTTGGCGGGAAAATTATACAGACCTGGATCTCCTGTTCCCTTACAGAATCAATACAGGATTCGTTTGTCTGGAATTCCCTGATGTTGAAGCTTTCATTCTTTAAATTCTGGATAAAAGAGTAGCTAAGCTCAGAATAGCTTTCTGAATAAGTGCCTATCTTCAGGTAATATGAGTCTGAATTAAAAGAAAGCCCGACTATCATTATTAACAGCAGCGGAGCTACTATCAAGACCAAGGTTGAGATTTTTGATCTTAGCAAAACCTTAATGTTCTTTTTTATTATTTGCCTTGTTTTCATCTTTTGTTACAGCCTTAAAAATCTCTTTTAGGCTTAGTTTTGATATCTTCAGATCAAGCAGGCTCTCATCCAGTTTTTCAAGTGTCTGAAGTAGTTTTGAAAGGATCTTATCAGGCTTTTTTGTCCTGATAATCAGAGAGTTCCCCCGATTTTCCATAGAGCTCACTAAATTATTCTTAAAATTCTTCATTATATTTGCATAATTACCTGGGTATGTTTCAATATGGATCTCCTGGCCTTTTGAGAGCATATGCTTAAGCTCAGTCACTGTTGCAATGTAAGGCATCTTGCCCTGGAAAATTATTGCAACCCTTGTACAGAAATATTCAACTTCTCCAAGGTCATGTGAAGCTACAATTATTGTTGTCCCTTTCTTATTTATCTTCTTTGTAAGTTCCCATATGTGCTTGGAAAGTACTGGGTCAAGGTCAGATGTTGGCTCATCAAGGATAAGAACTTCAGGGTTATGTATTATTGCACAGCCTATATCAAGCCTTCTTTGCATGCCACCAGATAAATTCTTTGCAATAGTGTTCCTAGCATGCTTCAATTCCACAAGCTCAAGAATTGTCCTAATATTGCTAAGTCTTGCTTCCTCGCTCAGATTATAAAGGGAGCCAAAATAATCCAGGTTTTCAAATACTGTAAGCCTTTCATAAAATGAAGGATGCTGGGCAGCAAATCCAAAATGTTTCTTTAGGTAATCCATGTTTTTTGAAATGTCAACAAAGGAATTATCTTTTCTGAAATAGATATTTCCGAAATCAGGTTCTAAAAAGCCAATAAGCGTATTGAGAAGGGTTGTTTTCCCGCTTCCTGATGGGCCAATTATCCCCAAGACTTCTCCTTTAAAAGCTTCAAAACTTACGTTATCAATGACTTTATTAGAATTATAGTACTTTCTTAGTTTTTCTACCTTAAGAAGCGGCTCCATCATTCCCCCTTTTTATAATTGACTTAAATATAATAGAATATAAATGTTTCTAATCGTCAATAGCAAATCAATTTTAGTTAAAAAATAACAACGATGCAAACAGCAACTTTTTTAAAACATAACACATTTTAGAACTAAATGATTTTTGCAACTCTCGGAAAACTTGACCTGATAACAGTCCTGATACTCATGGGCGCAGCAATACTTCCAAGCAAGCTGCTCTTATACGCGTCAATTTACCTAATCTTAAAGGGAGCTGTGTTTATACTTGTAAGCAGGGATTTTGCAAGCTATGGAGATTTGTTCTCAGGCCTTTATTTACTGCTTCTTTCAGGAGGCGTAAAGATACCTTATGTCCACCAGGTTGTTTTCTTTTGGCTATTACAAAAGACAATCATGACTTTCATTGCAATAGGCCTGAAACTGGTTGTGTTCTATTATGAATATAAAGAAGAGCTTCCATCTTTCCTGAGATAGTGCTTTCTTAAAAAACATAACAAGTTATTTAAACAGAGCTTTTTTAATTTTCATTATGAAAGTGCTTGCTTTGGATATAGGCGGAACAAATACCCGAATGGCAGAAATTGAAAGCGGAGAAAAGGCAAGGGTAGTCAAAAAAAAACTTATATACACAAAAAGCATAAAAAATCTTTCTAAAGAAATAAAATCATTCTCTAAACTGGATACAGCATGCGTTGCTATTGCAGCTCCTATAACAGGAAAAAAAGCAAAGCTCACCAATGCAGACCTTACTATTGACAGCGAACAGCTGAAAAAAGACCTAAAGCTTAAAAAAATAATCCTGGTAAACGATTTCTTTGCAGTAGGCCATGGAATAAAAAATCTTGAGAAAAAAAATATAGTAGTTTTGCATAAAGGCAAGAAAGTCAAATCAGGAATAAAGATTGCTACAGGACCAGGAACTGGCCTAGGAACAGTTTATATCCTTAATGGAGAGGTCTTACCATGCGAGACAGGATGGACAGCTGTAGGCATCGATGGGATTGATGACTATGCACTTATAGACTTCCTGAAAAGCAAGTACTCAAGACCGATTTATTATGAGGATGTCTTATCAGGGAGAGGTCTTATTGACATATATGACCATCTTGAGATAAAATCAAATCTGAACACGAATATGGAGATAAGGAAGCAAATCAAAGACGAGCCAGTGCACAAGGCAAAGCTTCTGGTAAAATACAGCAAGAAAGAAAAGCTCTGCAGCATGGCCCTAGGAATATTCACAAAGTTTTATGCAAGATTTGTCAGGGACTGCTGCCTAAGCCCGCTTTCATCAGAAGTCTTTTTAGTAGGCGGGATTTCAGGGGCAATAAGACCATATCTTAAAAAAACATTCATGGAAGAATTCATGAAGCACTCAATATACAATAATTTGCTTTCAAGGGTAGAAATAAACCTTGTCCTTGATGAAGATATCGGACTTTTAGGCGCAGGATCAATTGCATTGGACTCTAAAAATCTCTGAACTTTTTTATTATCTCACTAAACATCTTATTTGGCTTTTGATTCATATCTAAGACAGAAAAATCTGTTTCAGGGTTTAAGGGTCCATAATCCTTTCCAAATGGCCCTATCAGATTCCATAGGAAAAATACAGAGTTGTTTTTCAGACAAATGAGATATAGCCTAAAATAAATGTCAGCTGTCTCCTTTTCTGTGAGCTTTACGTGCTTTCGGCTTATGCCGAACTCAGTTATCCAGACGTCTTTTTTGCATAATTTGCTTGAATATTCAAAAACAGACTTAAAATTTCTGATGGATTTTTCCAGGAAATCTTTTTTCTTTTTGACAGAAACATAACAATCTAATGTATAGGGATGAAAATTCGCAACATCAAAAATATCTGAAGCTTCATTTTCCATGCATTTTTTGAAAAAACCGTATTTATATCCAGGAATGCTAAAGTATCTGTCATTACCTGCTATGCCTCCAAAAACTATTTTTGCACCAGGATTATTTTTTTTAATTCTTTCCTTTGATAGTCTGAGCAGCTCAATGTATTCTTTTACGTTTGGGCTTCTTATCCAGAACCTTCTTGTGTTTTCTTCATTCCATATCTCCCAATGAAAAATATCCTTGTGCCTGCTAGAAATATTGTCTATAAATTCCTGATATTTTCCTATCTTTTCAAAGATATAAGGGTACTTTAACCCCGGATAAAAAGCGTTTACTAAGTTTAGCGGTACATTTCCGGTTATCAGGCCAAGGACTTTAATATTATTCTTATGACACAATTTTATGAATTTGTCATGAAGGCTAAAATCAAAGCTATTACCAATATAAGAAAAAAAATTGAATTCCAGCCTTATCCATTCTACACGAAGCTTGTTTAAGTGAACCAATAGTTTTTCGTAATTTGAAGAATATTCCAAAGATACGTTTATACCAAAGGATTTAATTTTTTTCTTCATAGAATCAGTACTATTCCATATCCGATCAGGCATCCAGCAGTCAAAAACGGCATTGCTGGGTAGAATTTTCCCTTTTCGCTTTTTAAGAACAAAAGATAAAGGGCGATTCCTGCAAATAATGGAATAAATAGAGCTTTGAAATAAGCCATCTGCCTTGACATTCCGCTTTGGATTAGGAACGTCATGACACTTCCTGCAAATATAAGCGGGAAAGCAACATCTCCTCCTCCTAAGATTGCAGATTTTATGCTCTTATCCTGTATATCTTTTGGTATGCGCAGTTCAACTTTTACATCCCCAGGTGTTTTTTCTTTCTTACTTTTTCCAGGAAGCTTGTAAGGTATAACCAGGCCAGCAAACATCTTGTTTTCGCTTTGCGCTTTTGCAAGGGTTATCATGTGCTTGCTTTGCCATACAGCAAAAGCATCGTAAACCGATATTGCCAAAAGAAGCATGATGCACCAGAAAACAGTGAACAAAGGAGAGAGAAGCAAAGCTATGCCAGAATAAATGAAGACTTCAGTTATATTATGTATTATTGCATTTGGCCTATATACCTTAAGATATGTAAGAACAAGCGATATTGCTATAGCATATTCTTCTCTTATGAATACTGAAATAGTTATGGTCAATGCACCAAAAATAGCAAGAAAAAACCAAGCTTTCCATATTTTAAAAAGCCTGAATTTTATCAACGCAAGCAGGATAAGAGTTCCTGCCAATATCATAACCAGGATATAATTAAATGATTCCTCTTCCTCCAGTTCTGGCCTTCCGGTTATAGGCTCTTCATACCTTACAGTAATTGTCCCGTTTACATTGCTGACTTCTTCGATTGTATGGTTAAGCACAAACAGCCCAAAAAGCTGGGTTATGAAAAATAATGCTACAAGATAAAGAGTGATTTTATGGTCGTGTTTCATTGTTTTTTGAAAAGAAGAAGGTTTTATATTTTTTTGTATGAATAATGCATAAATATATAATTTGAGTTTTTATTAATTTTTAGATGTTTGGCATAAATAATACAAACAGTTTATCAGGTCTTAAGAAATTAATTAACAAAGAAAAATCTTTTCTGGTAAAACTTAGTAAATATTATCCTATAAAACAGGAGTTATTTCGGGATATTTTAGAGCTTAGGAAAAATAAGAACAAACTTAGTCTTGTAATGAGGCAGATAAAAAATGTTGTTAGAAAATTTGAATATGAAGATAGTAAGATACTAAGATCATTTGAAAATATGCGAGATGCGCTTGTTAATATCCATATACAATCACAATCAGAGAACAATGAGGCACTTATAAAAGAAATTGAGGAATTAAAAAAAGATTTTAGATATGATAGGGAATTTTACATGCAATTGGAAGAAGTCTTGTATAATCAATATTCAATTTTTTCAAAAAATAAAGAATTTTATTTAACAGATTCTGAAGATCTGCGAAATTTTATCAAGTTTTTAGAAGAAGAGGGCAATCTATTAAACAAACAGGTTGATGAGGAAACAAGATTCAAAATAGAACAGGATTTACTGATAGAACTTCAACACTATAAAATTGCAGATATTGAAACTGATTTTAAAGATATCACTATCACTTCTGAGACAATATCAGGTATTTCCATCAAAACATACTTTAAGAATTGCTTATATGGCATTGGAATAGTGGTAGTACATGGCTTTGGTGGATTTAAGGATGGTCATGACACTTTTTCAAAAAGGCTTGCACTTTTAGGGTATCCAGTAACTTCTTTTGATTTACCATTCCATGGAGAAACGCAATATCCAGAATTAACAAATGGAATCCTAAGTGAGATTATCCTTATGGTAGTTTCTAACCTAAAAAGCAAATTTGGATGCAAAAAAATTGGCACAGTGACACACAGTTATGGAGGGATAGGAGCAATTCTAGCAAGTTTCAAATATACTTATGAAATAGAGAAAACCTTCTATACCGTATATGAAAAATATATCCAAACAATAAAACAAATGCTTGTACCGGAAGTAGACAAAACAGCTGAAGAAAATGAAGTTTTTATTGGTCAGAAGAATCTTGAAATATTGCTTAATTTTGAGAAGAACCTAGTTAATATTGTACAAAATGCCATTTTTTATAGCAAATATAGGGATGCTAATATTGATTTCATGGTTCTTGTCTCAACACCTACAAGAATCAGAAATACAGTATTTAGTAAAAACCTTTTAATCGGACTTAGCGCCATTCTAAAAAACAAAAAAGTTGTTAAAAAATTAAGACTGATAAATGCATTACATGCAGATAAGGGCAGCTCAATTTTTTCTTATTTTATTGAATCAAAAAATTTCATTGATTATCTTGATTTAATTAGAAGGCTTGCAGCACACCCAACAATAGCAGGTGATAATAGTATAAATTCATATATGCAAAAATACATTCAATCTACTCCAAAACTTGTTATTTTTGGCAGTAAAGACTGGATTACAAAAGCAATTAATCCTTATGAAAGAAACAGAATGAAAAAGTTATTTTCGGATATTGGAAACTGTAAAACAATGACTATTTTTGGAAGCTTTAGCCAAGCAGGCCATGATTTTGGATACGGAAAAGAAAAAAAGAAATATGGAAAAGAAATATTTGTTGATAACAAATTTAATAGAGTTGTGTTTAAGTTCATCAAAGACCAAAGTTGATTAATTTATTAAACCTAATTTCTTTCTTATTTCTTGATGATTAGAAAGAACATTGAAATTGAGAGCATAAATATTAGTTATTTAATCTCTGGAAATGGAAAACCTATACTCTTTTTTCATGGAGGAGGAACTGAAGCCAGAACTTATCTGCCAATTATCAAATACCTTTCAAAAAAAAATAAGGTTATTTCTCCAGATATTCCTTTTTTTGGAAAATCTGACTCACCCAACAAGATTTTTTCTTTTGATGACTTCTCCAACTTATTCTCTAAATTTATAACTCTCCTAAACTTAAAAGATGTGACTGTTATTGGATATTCTTTTGGAGGCGGAATTGCTGCAAGGCTTGCAAAAAAAAAAGAAGTAAAAAAAATCATATTATGCAGCCCAGCAATATTAAACCTAGGAATTACTAAAACGGGACTTATAAAACTGATATTGACTGAATTTTTCTGTTCAATGAGATATATAAAGAAAAAGGAGCATTTCAAGCTTTTCCTAATTGTTGTCTATGATTTTATTAAAAATATTATTGCCTGCAAAAATAAAGGAAGTCTAATATCCTCTGTGTTAATGTGCTTAAACACAGAAACTTTAAGATTTGATGCAAGAAAAACTTTTTTTGTTTTTTCAAATAATGACCCTATATTTTCAAAGGAGCAGTATTTTAAGCTTCTTGGAAATAATTATGAAACTTACGATGTAGTGGGATCTCACTTATGGTTTCTAATGTATCATGACTGCTTTGAAAATGTTTATAAGGGACTTAACTATTAGCTAGTTTATGAGAATACTTCATGTGTGTGATAGCTTTCTTCCACATATGGATGGAGTAATCGTTTCAATTTTGAATACCTCTAAATTTCAATATGAACACGGCCACAAAGTCACTATTTTTGCCCCGAAATACAAGAAAAACCCAAATATTGAAAATATAAAAGTACATAGGTTTTTTTCTCTTCCAGCACCATCCTATGAAGGATATAGAATCGCATTACCTAATATCATATACTTATCAAAAAAGATTAAGAAATTCAAACCAGATATAGTTCACTTACATGGGCTTCCTGGTTTACTATCTTTGTTTTCCATGTATATTGCAAGAAAGGAGAAAATTAAAGTTGTAGCAACTTATCATACCTCTTTTCCAGATGTATTGGTTTATCTTACTCCTTCAAAACTTTTCAAAATTGATAAACTCCTGAATAAATCAAAAGTTGCTGAAAAATTTGCAAGCACATTTGAAAACTTTTCAAAAGGAATAATCAAGTATAAGCCAATAAAAAAAATAATTAAGAAGAATGATGAGCTATCAAGGAAGAATGTCTGGCTGATAACAAAAAGACTGTTTGACCAGCCTGATGTGGTAATAGCTCCATCTAACAAGATAGATAAGGAACTGAGAAAAAATAAAGTAGGAAAAAAGATAGAGATAGTTTCAAATGGAACTGATTTGAATATGTTCTCAAAAAAAGAAACATATGGTTCAAAGGAAGTAAAGTTTTTACATGTAGGCAGGTTAGGTTTTGAAAAAAAGATTGATATACTTTTAAACTCAGTAGCTGAAGTGAAAAAAACATACCCTAATATCACTTTAACTATAGTTGGAGATGGACCAGCAAGGGATTATCTTGAAAACAGGGTTTATTATCTAAGCATTGAAAAAAATGTAAAATTCCTGGGTTTTAAGGAAAGAACCAAATTACCTGAATTATATAAGCAGTTTGAAGTGTTTGTTACGGCATCAGTGATGGAAACACAAGGAATTGTCCTGATTGAAGCAATGGCATCAGGTTTGCCTATAATTGGTGTTAATGTTTTAGCCATACCGGATATAGTAAAAAATGAAACTAATGGCTTTTTAGCAAAAAAGGATAATTCAAAAGAAATTGCAGGATATATGATTAAATTTATTGAGAACCCGAGCTTAATAAAAAAATATGGGGAGAATTCAAGGAAAATAGCATTGGAACATGATGTTAATATAACTAATCAGAAACTCATCTCAGTATACAAAAGCATACTAACATAGTTTGTCAAATAATACTCATTACAAATTCAAACAGCTTTGCACTCTGCATATGTTTTTTTCTAAAAAAATTAAACCAAACATATAAAAGCCTGAAAAACCATATATACTTTTAGTATGAACCTTCAAAAAGCAGAAACCTGCCCAAGCAGCAGCAGCAAGAATGTTGAGTTCTCTTTAGCATTCTTTTACAATAAATGCGTAAGCTGCGGGTTTATCTACGGAAGCCTGTAAAAAATAAGGAAAAAATGATTTCTCTAGTGCTTCTTATTCACTTTTTCCACTGTTTTGCATCATCTAAGAAAGCTTTTATCCCATTATCTGTCAAAGGATGATTAAACAGCTTCAGCATGACATCAGGAGGAATTGTTGCGACATCTGCGCCAAACAAAGCGGATTGCATCACATGGAGCGGGTGCCTAAGGGAAGCTGCAAGTATCTTTGTCTTGAATTCATAGTTGTCAAATATCTGCCTTATCTGTGAAATAATCTCCATGCCATCATGCCCGATATCATCAAGCCTTCCGACAAACGGACTTACATATGTTGCTCCTGCTTTTGCAGCAATAAGCGCCTGCAGAGGGGAAAATATAAGGGTTACATTTGTCTTAATCTTCTGGCCAGAAAGCTCTTTTACTGCTTTCATCCCTTCAGGTGTCATGACAATTTTAATTACGATGTTTTTGCGATCTTTCTCAGGAACCCAGGTTAGAAAATCTTTTGCCTCATTTACCATACCTTTTGCATCTTCCTTAATTGTCTCAACACTTATTGGACACTTAATAATGGCAGCTATCTCTCTTATTATAACCTTATAATCACGACCAGCTTTTTTAACCAAAGTAGGATTGGTTGTAACTCCATCTACAAGGCCCATATCATTCAATTTTTTTATAGCATCAACATCTGCTGTATCAATAAAAAATTCCATATTATCACCTTCAGATTAATTATAAAACCGGGGTTTTAATATTTTGCGCATTAATATGTTAAAACAAAGAAATATAAACCAATTGATTTAATAGAAAACTTATGAAAAAACAGATTTTACTTTTGCTCTTGCTTTTAATTCCAATGGCTTTTGCAAATTCAGGTAGCATAAAGCTTTTAGCAGTATCAAACCCAGAAACAGACCCAAAAGCAAGCCTAGCAGATTTAACCCTTGAGATAAAACCCGGACAGGGAAGGATATTCATAGATTCATACCCGCTTTCAAGAATAGATACGCAGATTTCCACAAGGTTTGCAAAAGAAGTAGCGTGCGACTTTTTGGAAAAGGACTGCTCAAGATATGATTTCTTCTACACAATAAGGTCAAGCAGCTCAATAATCGGAGGACCTAGTGCCGGAGCAGCAATATCAGTTTTGACTATATCTGTCCTTGACAACCTGAAGCTGGATGAAAGTGTTGCAATGACAGGAACAATAAATACCGGCGGGATAATCGGGCCAGTCGGGAGCATACTTCCAAAAATAGATGGAGCAGGGCAGCTTGGTATAAAAAAAGTGCTCATACCAAAATATTCAGATACAAATGAGACAAATATCTCTTATTATGAATCAAGACATGGGATAAGGGTTGTTGAAGTTTCAATGATCAGTGATGCAATTTATGAATTTACAGGAAAGAATTACACGATAAATAAGGAAGTTGAGCTCGATAAATCTTATGTGAAAACAATGGGCACTATCTCTGAGGAATTGTGTACAAGGGCTGACAGCCTTTACATGGAGCTATATAAGAAATTTGAGAATAATACTGCATTTACATTATTGGAAAAAGGAAAAAATGAGCTGGCTTTAGGAAATCACTATAGTGCAGCAAGCTTCTGTTTTGGCTCAGGCCTGCAGCTTAGGAACAGGAAGCTTTTAAGCCTGAAAAAGGATCAGGCAGAGAAAGAAATCTTAGATACAATGGTGAGGGTCAGTGATTTCAAAAATGAAACCATGAAAGAAGAACTTAGGACAATAACAGACCTAGAGACATACATGGCAGTTATGAGCAGGGTTGTTGAAAGCCAGGAAAAACTTACTGATGCATATAATACGCTAAACAAAAGCCTCAATTCAAGCATCTTCCAGCTCTCATATTCCATTGAAAGACTTAACAGCGCGCATTCATGGGCACAGTTCTTTGGATCAGAAGGAAAAGAGTTTGAATTTGATAAAGACCTAATCGAAAGGTCTTGCCTGCAAAAAATCTCTGAAGTTGAAGAAAGGATACAATATGTTGAACTATACCTGCCTAACGGAGGCGAAGAAGCAAAGAAGTCTGTTGAAAAAGCATATATGGAAAATAGCCTTGGAAATCCGGAAATGTGCCTTTATGAATCAAGCCTTGCAAAAGCAAGGATAAACCTGCTGCTGAACAGCATTTCAATCGACCCGGACCATATTGACGAAGTGATCAAGGACAGAAGCGAAGTTGTAAAGCAGCTTTTGGCAAAGCAGAGCAAGAAAGGCATTTTCCCTATTGTTGCTTACAGCTACTATGAATATGGAACTTCATTGGCGCAGACAGACAAATATTCGGCATTGCTTTATCTAGAATATGCCCTTGAATTAGGTAGCTTGGACATATATTTTGAAAAGGAAAAAGAATCATTCTACATCCAGAAAGAGTACATGATAATGTTCGCTTTAGGGACAATATTTGGACTGCTTTTGGGACTATTGGCTTTTACTATAAAAAGAGGAAAGAAACGCTGACTTTCATCTGATTTCCCAATTATTTCAGTTATATTTATAAATCAAAGTTTTTTCACATCATTAAAAGCCTACTTCATTGGAACAGCTGCTTTTTTGGCAGGGCCAATGAAAAAACTGCAAGGGCGATAAAAGCGCAGTAAAGCATTTTCTATGACTTTACTTGCAAGAGGAAACTAAAATGAGTGAAGAACAACTATTAGTGCCAAATGATACATACCTAAAGGCAGGCATACACATAGGAACAAAATTCAAGACAAAGTTCATGTCTGAATTTATCTACAAGACAAGACCTGATGGCCTTTCAGTACTTAATGTCCAGAAGATTGACGAAAGAATAAGGGCAATGATAACTTTAATGTCACAATATGAGCCACAGGACATTGTTGTTGTATCAAGAAGGGAAAACGGATGGCTTCCAGTAAAGATGTTCGGGAAAATAACAGGCGCAAGGATTTTTGCAGGCAGATACCCACCAGGCATCCTTACAAACCCAGACCTAAAGCAGTACTTTGAGCCAAAGCTTATTGTTGTCACAGACGCATGGCCAGACAGGAACGCAGTTGAAGATGCAATCAAAATAGGTGTGCCAGTAATCGGGCTTTGCGATACAAATAACCAGGCAAACAACCTAGATTTGGTAGTCCCATGTAACAACAAGGGAAAGAAATCACTAGGGCTTTTGTTCTACATCGTAACACTTGAATACATGAAGAAAAGAGGCAAGTATAACGAGAAAGAATTCAAGTATACACTGGAAGACTTTACAGCTGAATAAGCTTTTTTCTTATTTTTTTAATATCAAAAAGAATGTTTTTTATAAGACGCACAAATCCTTTATGTCATGATATTTACAGCAAGGCAGGCAAAGGAACTTTTACTTGGCAAGAATGAGATATCACTTGATCTTGGTATAACACTTTCTAAAATTGAATTTCAGGATAACAAATGGATTTTTCCTGATAATCAGTCACTTGAGGAAAAAGACCTGAAAAAGGCAATAAAAAAAGACAATATCTGCTTTTTTATTGAAAATAGTTCATTGGTTCCTATATCAAGCTTTTCAGATGAGACCAATAATTACTACAAGCTTGTCCCTACAGCATCATGGCCAACACTTGAAATCTCAGGAATAAGGATGCATGTAACAAAATCAATGACACCTAAGGAAGATACTGAGCAGAAACTTTCTTTTGTAAATCCATGCACTGGAACAGTATTAGACACCTGCACAGGACTAGGATATACATCAGTAATGGCATCAAAAACAGCAGATTTAGTCTACACTTTTGAAATAGATGCGCATGTTATAGAAATACAGAAAGTAAACCCCTATTCCAGGCTGCTTTTTGAAAGCGGAAAAATAAAGAGGCATCATGGAGACATTTTCCTTGAGATAAAAAACCTGAAAAGCAATTTTTTTGATAGGGTAATCCATGACCCTCCAAGGCTTGCCCTTTCCACTCTTCTTTATTCACAGGGTTTTTATAATGAGCTTTTCAGGGTAATGAAAAAAAATTCAAAGCTTTACCATTATACCGGAGACCCGGGAAGCAAGAGAGGACTGGATATAAGGCAGGGAATAATCATGAGGCTCGAGGAATCAGGATTCAAGAGCATAAATAGGGTGTTCAATGGCGTAACTGCTGAAAAACTAAACTAAAAACATACCTTTCTCGCGTATCTCAAACCAGACCTTCTTATTCAGGTTTTGATGCGTTTTTTCATCTTCTGTCTTGAACTTTATCAGTTTTGCATATCGTTTCTCTTCAGAATTCTTAAGCTCAATTATTATCCTGCTCATCTTTTCAATGAATTTCCCGCCAACCATCCTAATCTCATCTTTTCCATCTACTGTTGAACTAACCTGGTTTGTTATCAGAACTATCTTATTGAAATCCCTTGCAATCCTTATCAGTTCAGCCATCTGCTCAGCCATTATAGTATTTATTTCCTTATGGTTTTCATTCACCCTGTTTCTGTAATGGTTCCCGATGCTGTCAACTATTACAAGTTTTATTGAGCTTTTCCCGCACATCTTTTTTGCATTTAAAATGCATTCATTCTGCTCTTCAAATGATTTTGGCTGCATAAGGAAAATCTTATCCATTATATTATTCGTATCCTTAAAATAGATCTGCTTTAGCCTGTCAGAATTAAATGAGCTTTCGGTATCTATGAATATCACTTTCCCTCCGCTATCTGTGCAGGAGAGCGCTGCAAGAAGGCAGGTAGTAGTTTTCCCGGAAGCTGAATTGCCATATATTGCAGTAATCCCTCCTGGAGCATATTCCCCAATCAGTTCATAAATTGGCTTATTGAAAGTGTGCATTTAAAAGAATAAAGCTTTTGATTTTTTATAAACCTTTGGCAAACTTTTAAATAAACTTCATAATTATCTAGTGGTTATGATTTCAATAGTCATTCCAGCGCTAAACGAGGAAGAGAACATAAAAGAGCTATATGAAAAAGTAAGGCAGAGCCAAAAAGATGCTGAAATAATATTTATTGATGATGGATCAACAGATTCAACTTTCTCTGAACTTGAAAAAATCAGGAAAAAAGACAAAAACACCATGATAATAAAATTCAGGAAGAACTTCGGGCAGACTGCAGCGTGGAAAGCAGGGTTTGACAATGCTTCAGGGGAAATTATTGTTACAATGGATGCAGATCTTCAGAATGATTCTGAAGACATAAATAAGCTGATAAAAAAACTGGATGAAGGGTATGATGTTGTTTCAGGCTGGAGATACAATAGAAAAGATAATTTCTCAAAAAAGCTATTCTCTCTTTTTTCAAGATTCTTAAGAAACAAGATAATATCTGATGATATACATGATTCCGGCTGCTCGCTTAAGGCTTACAAGAAAGAATGCCTAAAAGACCTTGAACTTCATGGAGAAATGCATAGGTATATTGCAGAGATACTTGCACTGAAAGGATACAAGATTGCAGAAGTCAAGGTAAACCACAATCCAAGGAAAAAAGGGAAGACCAAATACAGCCTGATTAGGCTGCCTAAAGGGATGCTGGATTTGGTTGTAGTGCTTTTCTGGCAGAAATTTTCAGACAGGCCAATACACCTTTTTGGTGGCTTAGGGCTTATGATGAGTGCCTTAGGTTTTTTAATTGGATCTTACCTTGTATATCTTAAGTTTTTCTTTGGGGTTTCAATTGCAAACAGGCCGCTTCTTTTGCTGAGTGTGCTTTTGATAATCCTTGGAATACAGTCAATAATTTTCGGGCTTATTGCTGACATACTTTCAAAAGTGTACTATACAGACAAGAAAAGCTACAGCATTGAAAAAATACTGAAATAACAGAAAAAAATGAAAATTCTGATGCTCAATTATGAGTTCCCTCCAATCGGAGGAGGGGCTGCAAACGCAAATTACTACCTGCTAAAGGAATTCTCAAAAAAAAATATCCATATTGATCTGCTGACCTCTTCACCAGGAAAATACAAAGAGGGAAAATTCTCTAAAAATATAAGGGTTTTCAGGCTGAATGTAGGGAAAAAAGACATACATTACTGGAAAGCAAGTGAAGCTTTGCTTTACACAACGAAAGCTTTATTTTTCTTAAAAAAACTGATAAAGAAACATGACTATGACCTTATTCATAGTTTCTTTGCGCTGCCTACAGGAATAATACCTTATCTTCTGAATAAGCCTTATATTGTATCCTTGAGGGGAAGCGATGTGCCTGGCTTTAATTCCAGGCTATCAAAACTTGAAAGTATGCAAAAGCCAATTTTTAATAAGATATGCAGCAAATCCAGGAAAGTAATTGCAAACAGTATTGGGTTAAAGCAGCTTGCAGAAAAAAGTTTTAGTGGAAAGATTGATATTATCGAAAATGGCATTGATACTGCAGAATTTTCTCCCTCACAAAAAAAAGAAAAGCAGATAATATGTGTCTCAAGGCTTATTGAAAGAAAGGGCATAAATTACCTGATTGAAGCCATGCCAAGGATAAAGCGGGAATATAGGCTTGTAATAATTGGGGATGGGCCAAAAAAAGATGAGCTGATAAGATTAGCCAAATCAAATAACAGCTTTCCAAGGATAACTTTCCTTGATTATATCAGGCATGATAAATTACCAGCATATTACAAGAAATCAATGATGTTTGCCCTTCCAAGCCTAAACGAAGGCATGTCTAATACAGTACTTGAGGCAATGTCCTGCGGTCTTCCAATAATCACAACAGATACAGGAGGAACCAACGAACTAATCAGGCAAAACGGATTGGTAATTGAGAAGGAATCCTCTCTTTCAATTGCAAATGCAGTCAACAATTTAATTGAAAATGATAAACTAAGAGAAGAGCTTTCAAGAAATTCAAGAGAACTTGCAAAGAAAAAGAGCTGGAAAATTACAGCAGCTGAATACCTTAAAATCTATAGGGATGTAAAACCATGAATGAATTCGAATTCAAGGATTTAAAAATTGGAATGACTCAGGAATTTGAGCATTCATTCAATGAAAAAGACCTTATCAAATTCAAAGAGATATCAGGAGACTTAAATCCAATGCACCTAGATAAGGAATCTGCAATGAATTTCGGATTCAAATCAAATTTCCTTTATGGACTTTTAACGCAGTCCCTTCTTTCAAAACTTTCAGGGACTATTATCCCAGGAAAATATTCTATTATACTTTCAGTGAAATCAGATTTTCTAAAACCGGTTTATCCAAATGATGTCCTCTGTGTAAAAGGAAAGGTCTCAAAATTAGTAAATGCAACAAAAATTGTATACATGGAAACAGAAATCACAAGAAAAAATGAAAAAATACTTAGGGGAGAAATGCTTCTTAAGATGCTGAAATGAGAGCAATAGTTCTTGGTGCATCAGGGGACATAGGAAAAAACATAGCAGCAATGCTTAAGAAAAAAGGATATGATCTAACAGCTACATGCCATAGTTCAAAAGAAAAAAGCATGATATCTTTGGATATGAACAATAAAAAATCCATTGATGCTTTTTCAGAAAAAGTCCTATCAGGAGAAAAGATAGATTTTTTCATATCGACCATAGCAGAAAGGCCAAGGCTAAATAAGCTCCAGAATACTGACATTTCAGAATTTGAATCTTCAGTCAATATCTCGTTAAACCATCTTTACTTATTAAAGAAATTGCTTTCTCATTTTAACAAAGATGCCCTCATATTATTCCTGCTCTCAGAAATGGTCATCAATGACAAGCTGAAATATGCATCACCTTATATGATTGGGAAATATACAATGCTTGGGATATTCAAGGCACTTTCAAGCGAATTGAAAGATATAAGGGTGAATGCCATTTCTCCAGGAATGATTGACACAAAATTCCTGGAAAACATACCTAAGATTGCAAAAGAAAGCTATGACAACAAATACGGCTTACTGGAAATGAACAATCTTATTGAGAAGATATCTGAAATAATTGAAAATAAAAAAATAAATGGGCAAAACCTGACCTTTTGATTATTGCGCCTGCTTTAGCATCCTTATATCTTCATCTACCATTATCTTTACAAGTTCATTAAACTTGACTTTTGGTTCCCAATTCAGGACTTTTTTTATTTTTGAATTGTCTGCAAGAAGCGAGTGGACTTCAGAAGGCCTCTTGTAAATGTCGCTTATCTCAACCCATTCTTTCCAGTCTAATCCGACGTGGGCAAAAGCTGCTTCGACAAAATCCTGGACAGAATGGTTTTCTCCTGTTCCTACAACATAATCATCAGGCTTTTCAAGCTGCATCATTTTCCACATAAGCTCAACGTACTCTTTAGCATATCCCCAATCCCTCATAGGAGAAGTATTTCCTAAGGCAAGCTTGTCTTTTTTCATGCCAAGCTTTATCTGAGCAACAGCATATGTAATCTTTCTTGTCACAAAATTTAGCCCCCTTCTTGGACTCTCATGGTTGTAAAGAATGCCGTTTACTGCATACATGCCGTATGCTTTCCTATAAAGCTTCACCATGTTATATGCATAATGCTTTGCTATTGCATAAGGTGAAGTAGGATTCATCGGAGAATTCTCATTTTGAGGTGTTTCTACCGGATTTCCGTAAAGCTCGCTTGTCGATGCCTGGTAAAATTTTATCTTCTGGTTATACTTCCTTATGCTTTCTAAAATCCTTGCGACACCTAAACCCGTCACATTGCCTGTAAGGACAGCTGATTCAAATGACAGCCCTACATGCGATATTGCACCAAGATTATAGACTTCATCTGGATTTGATTCAATTAAGGCATTTAATACATCAGTATCTGAAAGAAGGTCACCATAGATAAGATGTACCTTATTTCTTATATGCCTGATATTCTCATCAGATTCAATAGGTCTTGAAAAACCAAAGACTGTATAACTCTTACTTAATAGAAACTCTGCAAGATAGCTCCCATCCTGTCCGCAAATGCCTGTAATTAACGCTCTCATCTTTTCCCACCTTTATATTTTAAGCCAGCAATGAATATGATGGCCGGAATTAATATGAATACGAATTTTGTAAGCTTGATTTTCAGCACAGAATCAAGAAGCAGGGTAAATGTGCTGTAACTTAAACCAACAAAATTAGCAAGCACGAACTTTTCTATAAATCCTACCTTCATCCTAGCAATAAATATCAAAAATGGCATAAATATGAAAACAAGATATACCAAAGAAAGAAGAATACTCAACAGTCCAATATATGGGAATGTAATCAAAACAATGCTTACAAAAGTCATTATCCCAAGCTTAATTTCATCTTTCATTTTCTTAGTACCCTATAACCGTTTTTATTGTATACCAGATTAAATCCTGCCTGTGAAAACCTGTAAATGAAAAAATCATTCATCTCTTTTGTTCCAGGTCGCTCATCCATGAAAAAAATATATTTGAAATCATAGATTGAAACATTGCTGCTTGGATCAGGAACCCTTTGGTATTTCCACCAGTTAAGCTCTATTATATTCGATCTTGGTGTTGAGCCTCCCCAGCCGGATATCTCAAATTCCAAAGGAACATTAGTATCTGATATTGTCTCTAAATAATTCTGAAAATTCTCATGAGCAAATATCCCATTTACCCTTTTTACATAAAGCCCTTCACTCTGGTCATGAGAGCCAAAAAACAACACCTTATCCTCTTTAGTTGAATCTTTCTGGATAAATTTGTAAGCTTCCCATTGGCTCAATGAAACATGCTCATACCTCATCATATCAACATTGCTCTTATATGAAGGATAGGCAGAGAACACTATAAAAAATAAAACTGCAAAAACAATAATGTAATCAAAAATATCCTTATTTTTTTCAAAAAAAGCAGATGCTTTTTTCTTATTCTCTGAACTGTTTATGGATACAGCGCTAACCAATACTGCAGATGCTTTCATTACAATATATATTCCATATGCTAAAAATGGGTAAAGCAGATATGGCTGAAGCGCTCTCATCCTTCCGATATAATATGGCTTATAGAGGAAATATTCACAGTAGTAGAGGAAAATGAAAAAGTAGATTACAAAATAAAGCCAATTAAGGCTAAAAGAATCTGTTTTTTTACCGACCAGTTTTGTGTTCTTATCAGTTTCAATAGAAAATGCATACGGATAAAACCTGAATGCTATCAATGCTAAAATCCCTATGCATATAAAAATAATCTGCCATAATGGTATGTTTGAGAAATGCGGGAAAACCTGGTTTGCAACAGCATTAACAGGGTCAAACATGCTTGTTTCTGGTTTAAAAAATCCAGGAAGGTAGGAAGCTCCGTCAGGGTTTGAATATCCTCTCCAGACAAACAGGAATTTCGGTAAAAGTGCGAGCATTACAATAAATGGGATAAGGCCGAAAAGCAGGCTTTTTTTAACAAGCTTTGAAAAATCATTATTTTTGAAATAGTCAAAAAGAAGGCTAAATCCAATAAACAAAGACGGCAAAAACAGAATATAAATATCTGCAGTATGCGTCATAATTAGGGAAACAATAGAAATTCCCATGAACATAAGTGTCCAAGGCTCCTTTGTCCTGAAATATCTTAAGAACAGCCAAAAATACAAAAGCATGATCGAATAGCCGCATACCTGGATCCATATGCCAATATAAGTAGGATAAAGCCAAACAGAGACAGGCAAAGGAAGAATTGTCAGTCCAGCGGCAAGCAGGGATATTTTATCATTATCAAACATCTCTTTTGTAATAAGATAGACAAGCAGCACAAAAAAAGCCTGCGAAAGGCAGACCAATAGATAAAACGTTGCCCAGGCAGGAATGCCTGAAAACATGGTGAGGATTGCAGCATTGGTGTAATAGAGCGGTGGCTGCACTGTAGACATGTTAGAAATCCCGGCAGAAAGATAGAAATCATCATAGTTCCATTGCTTTGTATCTATTACTTTCTCTACAGCCAAAACATGCGCAAAAGTATCAGATGCCTTCAAATTTCCAGGATGGGTCAAGGGTAATTTGTCAAAATTGATGTATAATATTGATGCTATTATAAAAAAAGCAATCACAAGATATTCTGGTTTAAGGAATTTTTCCAAGTCTTTCTTCTTTATAGTAAACTTTAAATCCTCCCCCATCCATATGACAAATGCCAAGAGATTTAAAAATCTAGCGTATTAGAACTGAAAATATAAGGTACTATTTTGCATTTCTTGCAACAACATTCACATGTGTCCCGAAGTCAAAAATGCTGCAGATGAAGCTGCTTAAAAACCTTGGGACCAGAAGCATTGAGTGGGTCTCGTATTTTAGGACTTTAAACCCATGGATTTTTGTGAATTCCCTTAATGCTTTTCCTGTAAATACTGATTTATGTCCATACAATGGATTACTTCCTTTCTTTTTCATCAGCGTTCCTAGAATATGAGTTGAAGGGTGAAGGCAGTTTGGCATGAAACCAAGGAATAAAAGCGTCCTTGAATGAAGCGAGGCAAGATTTGTTGTTGATAAGATCAGTATGCCTTCAGGCTTTAGTACCCTTCTTAATTCTTCCATAAACCTGTCTGTAAAATAAAGATGCTCAATAATCTGGTTTGCAATGATATAATCAAATGAATTATCCCTGTACGGGAAGTTATTGTTCAGGTCAAATGAATTAACTTTGTAACCAAGTTTTTTTAACCTTTTAACATGCACGTCTTCCAGTTCAACGCATGAAATATCTTTTGCATTTATGGATCTGGCTATCCTTGAAATCAGGATTCCGTCACCTGATCCTACATCAAGCACACCAGGATTTTTTTTTGTGAAATATCTTTTTGCAAGATAAGAGATACGGTCATGGTTCTCAATAGTCTCATCACACAGCGCTTTCCTTACTGAATTTGGGACAATCATTGGTTTCCTGTAATTACTGGATGTTTAATAGGTTTATGGAAAAACCATTATCATAACTTATATTAATGAAACAAATATCACCTAAATATATGAAAATAGGGATATATGCAAGAGGCCTTTCTGAGAAATCCGGCGGAACAAAAAGGATGATATATGAATATACCAAAAGAATAATCAGTCTAATTCCTGATGAGGATGAGCTTTATATCTTCCATAACTGCGAAAATAATGTATTTAATTCAAGGAAGCATAATGTGCATGAAATCATAATAAAGGCAAAAAACAAGCTGTTATGTGACTATATCCTTGGCCCAAGGGAAATAAGGAAAAGAAAGCTTGAAAGTGTCTGGGTTTCAAAAACATTAATACCTTTGTTTTATGGCTGCAAAACAGTAGTTTCAATAACTGATCTGGCAAGCTTTTATGACAAGTTCAATTCGCATCCTTACATATTGCGGAAATACATGAATTTTATAAAATTTTTTTCAGCAAAATATGCAACAAAAGTTCATGCAATATCAGACGCAACAAAAGATGACATAATAAGATTTACAAGAGTAAAAAAAGAGAAAGTAAAGACAATCTACCTTGCAGCAGATGAACATTTCCAGAGAGTAACAGATAAGATAAGATTGGAAAATGCAAGAAAAAAATATGCTCTTCCAAAAAAATTCCTGCTTTTTTTTGGCATGGTCTCACCAAGGAAGAACATAAAAAACCTCATCTTGGCATTCCAGAAACTAAACTCGAATTACCATTTGATACTTGCGGGCGGGAAGGGCTGGAATGACAGTGAAGAATTCAGGATGATAAAGGATTCAAAGACAATAAGGCATATAGGAAAAGTAGATGAGGAAGACATGTCTGCAGTATATTCATTAGCAACAGCTTTTGTCTTTCCTTCTTTTTATGAAGGTTTTGGACTTCCAATAATTGAGGCACAAAGCTGCGGATGCCCTGTCATCTGCTCAAAAACAAGCTCATTATATGAGATAGGAAAAAATTCTGCTGTGTTTTTTGATCCTTATGATGTAAATGACATGGCAAAAAAAATAGATGAAGTTATGTGCAGCCAGAAACTAAGGATCAGGCTGAAAAAAGCAGGCCTTGTGAATGCAGGAAAGTATGATTGGGATAAATATTCAAAAGAGCTTTTGAATCTGATAAAATGAAGAAAATCTACCTGAACATATTAAGAATCCTTGGAACCTTGCTGTTTATTGCGTTAGTCCTGTCAAAAGCTGACATAAAAAGCATCATGCCAAGCCTGAAAAACATACAGGTCATCGGCCTTATATTCTCTTTTGTTATTTTCTTTGCAATCCAGATATTAAGCACATTAAGATGGCACATATTGCTTTCTATAAATGAGCTGAAAATAAGATTCCAGTATTTATTCCATGCAAATGCAGTATCAATGCTTTCAGGCCTTTTTTTCCCTACAAATTTTGGAACAGACCTAGTCAGGCTTATCTATGCAGCAAAAGAAAAAGGAGTCAGCAAAAGAAAAGCGGTAGTAGGAACAGTTGGAGACAGGTTATTTGGGATGACTACTATGAGCATCATGTTTTTTTTTGGATTATTGCTATCTGATTACTTAACAAAAAACCAGAAGATGCTGCTTTCTTTTCTTCTTTTATTTTTATTCACATTTGCAGTTTTTGCATTAGTCATGAGAAAGATAATCCTAAGATACATGATGAAAAAATCAGCAAAGCTGCCTTTTGGGAAACTCATTAAAAAAGTACTTGCTGATCTTGAATCATTCAGCGGGAAGGATATAATGCTGCTGCTTTTCATATCTATACTAATTAACCTGGCAAGCATCTATTACAATTACCAGCTTTTTAAAATCCTTGGAGTGAATGTAACATTCCTTATGATATTCATAGCATACCCAATAAAAAGGTTCATTAACCTTTTGCCGATAAGCATAGGAGGGCTTGGGGCAAATGAAGTGACAATGTGGGCGCTTTTAAGCCCATTTGGAATTACAATTGAGCAGGTGATTGCTTATTCAGGGCTAAGCTATCTTGTCCTAATCTTAAGCAGCCTGATTTACCTAATCCCAGGATTATTCTCAAAACATGAAAGCAAATGATAGGGACATATACAGCTAAAACAGAAGATTTCCTAATAGACATAAATTCAGATTTTGCAAAAAAGAGTTTTACAGGATATGAATTAGATTACTGCTATAAACGAACAAGGCCACAGATACATCTTGCAGGGATATACTGTGCAAAAAGAGCACTGCTGGAATTAAACGCTGTGAACTTAAATGAGGTTGAGATAAAGCATGAAAAAAGCGGAAAACCAATAGCTTTTATAAGGAAAAAAAAGTTTTCAGGTGATATAAGCATCTCGCATACTGAAAAACTGGCGATAGCAATAGCAGTAGACCAATGAAAGACAAAAAGAAGATAAAAATAGCAGTACTTAGCTCTTATACAGCAAATAACATAAAAGAGCCTCTGGCAAAGTACCTTGATGAATTTGGTTTTTTCCCAGAAATAAGATTTGGAGGGTACAACCAGTTTAATGAGGAGTTTCACGATGACTCTTCCTGGCTGAATGAGTTTAACCCAGACATAATATTTGCATTATTCAGCACAAGGACTTTTTTCCCAGCAATTTTTGACAAATTGAATGATTATGATAATTTAATTAGCGAGGCAAAGGAAAAAATAGATTTGTTTTTTGAAGCAGCAGGCCAGTATCTTGGACATGGAAAGATTATTGTGACATCTTTTGATTATCCTTTATCAACACCTTTAGGGATAATGGACATAAATTCAAGAAAAAGCGTCCATAGCTTTGTTACTTTTGCAAATGAGATGCTGCTTGACTATTCCACTGAAAATCAGAGGGTTTCAGTACTTGATTTTGACAGAATCTGTTCAATTGTCGGAAAAAATAAAATTACTGATAATAAGATGTTCTATCTTGGAAAGATAGTTCTTTCAAAGGAAACTGCAGATAAACTTGCTGAAGAGATGTCAGTATTTGTGAATGCAGCTTTTGGGAAAATAAAAAAAATAATAGTCACAGACCTTGATAACACCTTATGGGGAGGGGTTATCGGTGAGGATGGTGTTGAGGGAGTAAAAATAGGGGACACAAATATAGGCAAAATCTATTCTGATATCCAAAAAATCCTTCTGAACTATAAGAAACTGGGAATTGTGCTTGCGATTTCCTCAAAAAATAATGAAGAAGATGTCATGCCAGTTTTCCAAAAAAAAGAGATGATACTAAAAAGCCAGGATTTTGTCTCTATGAAAATCAACTGGAAGCCAAAATCTGAAAATATTATCGAGATTGCAGAAGAGCTGAATCTTGGGCTTGACAGCTTCCTGTTCCTGGATGATAATCCTTCTGAACGGCTTGAAGTCAAGACAAACATACCAGAGATTGAAATCATAGACTTTCCAAACGATGTCTCAAACCTGCCTGACATACTTATGGGAATAAAATCACTAAAAAAATTAGAACTTACGGCAGAGGACAAAAAAAGACATGAAATGTATTCAAAAGACCGGGAAAGAAGCGAGCTTAGGAAAAAAATACCTATTGAGGAATACCTAAAAAAGCTTGACATATCAATTGAAGTGAAAATAAATGATGCCAATTCAATAGACAGGATAACGCAGCTCATAAATAAGACAAACCAGTTCAACGTAAGGACGCAGAGGTATTCAAAAGAACAAGTTATAAGTATGATGAATTCGAAGGAATATTTAATCAGCAGCGTAAGTGTCTGGGATAAATTCGGGGAGCTTGGACTTACTGGGATAATAATACTAAAAAGAGAAAATGAAATTTACTTCATTGATACCTTCCTTATGAGCTGCAGGGTGCTTTCCAGGGGGATTGAAAAGCAGTTTTTCTATGAGACTATAAAAAAGATTGAAAATGGAAAATTAAAAGCTGAGTTCATAAAGTCTCCAAAAAATTCTGTATGCATGGATTTTTATGAATCAATTGGCTTTACAAAAACTGAAGAAAAGGAAAATATAAAAAAATATGAGCTTGATTTAAAGAATTACCAGTTCAAGGATCTGGATTACATAAGGGTGAAATGAAAATTGGACAAACCTGCAAAAAATGACATAATAAGGACAATCAATGAAGTTATGGGGCTGGATATCAAGAAGATAGATGAAAACAGGAAGCTTAGTGAGATAAGCGAATGGGATTCTTTCAACAACCTGATGCTCATATCACGGTTCCAAGATGAGTTACATATAGAATTCACAGCTGTTGAGATAGAGGATGCACAGACAGTCAAGGACATTTTCTCTCTTTTGGAGAAGAAGCTAAAGGTAAAGTTTTAAATACAAAAATTTTCTTTTTCCTATGCAGCTGACATCATTACTTTTTTTTGGATTCCTTTTAGTTTCATTATTTTCTTTTTATCTTGCCCCAAAAAAGTTCAGGAACTATATCCTGCTTATATCCAGTATCCTATTTTACCTCAGTTTTGGGATAAAGCATCTTGCAATAGTAATGCTGATTACATTAATAGGATATGCTTTTTCATTCCTTGCCTATAAAAAAAAGCAATATTCCTATCTTGGGATATCTCTTCTTGTTCTCTCTTTATTTTATTTCAAATATTATCTTTTTTTCACAGAACTAGTAATGGATTTTGCAAGGCTCCCTGTTTTTGAGATATTGCTGCCTTTAGGGATATCCTTTTACACATTCCAGATAATCGGCAACCTGCTTGACATATCAAGAGGCAAGGCAAAGCCTGAAAAAAATATCCTCATCTATTCACTAAGCATCTTATTTTTCCCGAAAGCTGTTTCAGGACCTATTGAAAGAACAGGCTTTGCCAGCCAGTTCCAGCATAATAACAATTTAGAGCAGGAAAATATAAGATCAGGACTTACCCTGATGCTTATAGGATATTTCAAGAAAATAGTGATTGCTGACAGACTGGCAGTAGTAGTCAACCAGGTGTTTGGAAACCTGCCATTATATACAGGGATTCCATTGATACTTGCAGGCATCTTCTACCTTTTCCAGCTATACTGTGATTTTTCAGGATATACTGATATTGCAAGGGGGATTTCAAAATTATTTGGAAAGGAACTAACGATAAATTTCAAAAGGCCATTCCTTTCAAAAAATGTGAGTGAGTTTTGGAGAAGATGGCACATTTCTCTCTCTACTTGGTTCCAGGATTACATGTTCAATCCACTTTACTTATGGCTATCAAAAAAAATAAAGATAAATCAGAGCATAAACCACATAATCAATTTCACGATTGCAATACTTATTGTTGAAACACTTCTTGGGATATGGCATGGCGCAAACCTGACCTTTGCGTTTTTTGGACTGTACTTTGGCATTTTGATTTCACTATATTATATTTCCAGGAAATATTATGACAGGCTTACGTCGGCTATTCAGATAGGGATTAACTTTTTAGCTTTAGTAATAGGGATGATTATCTTCAGGAGTGGAAGCCTAGCAGAAGCATCATACATATTTTCAAACATTACAGATATAACTTTACTGATTCAGGGAATACACCTGAATGTTTCATGGGCAGGCCTAATTATAAACATTTTATTGATAGCTGGCCTGTTAACCTACGAAATCCTTGTTGAGTTTTTTGGATTTGATTTTTCAAAGCTTAGTGAGCCGGCAAGATTAATATGCTATTCAATACTTTTGGTAATGATAGCTGTTTTTGGTGCATTCAACCAGGTGAATTTCCTTTACTCGCAATTTTAAAATGAAAAAAATAAAAAAAATGATATGGCAGGGAATCTTTATCATTGGACTATTTACTGTCCTTTTTCTTGTCCTTAATTTCCTTTATACAGAAACCGTGATAAAAAAGACAGTAACATACAGGAAAAACCAGGAATTCAATAGTTTCATAAAAAATGAGACAGTGATAAAATATGCTTTTTTTGGAGGAAGCCATGTTGAAAATAGCATCAATCCAAGATATATCAATGGCGCATATAATTTTGCAGGTGGAGCAAAAACTTATTTTGAAGTGTATCTTGACCTAAAAAACCTTATTGAAAAAAACATATCAGTAGAATATGCCTTTTTAGAGCTTGACATGCATACTTTTTCATCATACCTTTTTAATTTTGAGCGTCCAGTTCTTGTAAACATATGGCATTACAGCAGGATAACAGATATAGATGAGATACATGAAGCAACAAAAATCCCTTATATGAAGCTTTTCATAGATTCAAGGTTTCCAGTCTTTGGGAACGGGGAGAATTTTTTCCTGATCAAAAAAGAAAGCGAGATATACAATGGCTATGCAAAAAGATACGGAAATTTTTCATATGAAAATGCAGAAGATCTTACAAAAAGAAGGATAGGAAGGCAGTTTAGAAACCAGGAAATGATATCAAACCTTACCATGGGCTATTTCATAAAAACATTAAGGCTAGCAAAGGAAAACAACATAACAGTGGTCCTTGTAAAATACCCTGTAACAAAGATATATGATGAGACTTTAAGCTCAGTGGTCTCAAAGAAGGACTATTATGAAACTATCCTTTCAAAAGCAGGGAATGAGACAGATGATCTATACATCCTGGACTATTATGATATTTATTTTGATAATCTGGAGTACTTTGATGATGCTGACCATATGAACCATATAGGTTCTGAAGCTTTTTCAAAAAAAGTAAGCAAGGATATAGCTAAATTTAAATAAGAGCAGGATAATTTAGATATGGGATGGGGGGAACCAGAAAAAAACCAGCAAAGGAAAATAAAGAGGACTTGGCTGAGGTTTCTTTTGATTTCAAGAACATAAAAAAACTTCTTCCGTTTCTAATCTTAGGGATAATCTTAGTGATTGGCGTATACCAAAGGTTTTATCATATAAATTATCCTATGGTCGGGTACCATAACTGGAAATCTGCGCATTATTTAACTGAAGCAAGGAATTTTGCAAATGAAGGTTTTTTCAAGCATGGCTTTTTTGTCCCGATGAGGGATACTATGGAAAGGAGCAATGAGCCCAGCGATGGCGCGCATGGGGATACTTTTCCGACAACAGGGATAATCATAGGGTTCTTGTTTAGAATCTTTGGCGAGAGCTTAGTTTTGGCAAGGATAGTAAATATTGTTTTTTCAGTCGGTTATATAATAGCAACATACCTTTTAATAAGAAAATTGTTTGAGCGTGAGGACCTGGCTTTGCTTACAGCATTCCTTACAGCAGTAAACCCGCTTTATGTATTCTTTAGCCATAATATCCAGATGGACACGCAGGGATTATTTTTTATGGTCTTAGGCCTTTACTATTATGTCTGCTGGATTAAGAACCAGGAAAAATTCTCAAGCCTTTATCTTGCAAGCTTTTTTATCATGTTTGCCTCAGTCACAAAATACAGCTTTGCTGTTGCAATAATACCTATAATGATAACATTTCCTTATGCAAAGTTTTTGAAAGACTTAAAAAAATACATAAAACCTCTGGCAATAACAGGGTTTATATCAATGATGTTCCCGGCATGGCTTTATTATTCCCAGTATGTAATCAAGAAAACAATCTATGAAGTTAACATCATTGAAACGCAGAGGACAACTTCAGGAATTAAGGGACTGCTAAGTTCCATTGACCTAAGCATTGTGTTTGATTCTAATTTCTGGAATGTAATGAAAAGCTATGTTGCTGATAATTATTCACTTATAGGAATGAACTTCGCATTCATTGGAATGCTTGTCTTCATGTTCTTGTTTTTAACAAAAAATAGGAAAGAGTTCAGCTATAGATTCACTTTTGGCACAATAATTGGGATGGTTGCATTCCTGTTCATCATGGGACAGAAATTAAACGGGCACAATTACCACCAGTTCCCTGTTGCACCTTTCATAATCTTTTTTATCTCGTACTTATTTGTCGTAATAGGAAGGAACATCGCGTCTTTTTTCAAGGATGATTATGTTAAGTCTATTGTGATTGCATTAGTTATTTTAATAATGCTTTTTGTCTTCCCAGGCCCAGAAAAAAGCGTATATGCACAATCCATGCAGGGTAAAGACAGGATGTTCAATACACAATTTCCAGGCCTTGATGTTGCAGGGTATTATATCAGAGACCATTCGCTTCCAAATGAAAGGATACTACATAGCTCCCACCAGAGCTTTGGAGTGCTTTGGCATGCAGGAAGGAAAGGCTACAAGCCACCAAACACACTTGAAGAACTGAAAGAGAATGAAGCTAATTTTAATGCAACGTACCTGTTTGCATACCAATGGGGGATAAATTCATATTTTGGAAATAAGGAAATACTTGACTATGTTAAGCAGAATTACAGACTGGTGCAGTTTGCATATGTCCAGAACGGGCAGCAGGCATCACCATTGTATTTTGTTTTCAGGAAGGGCGGGACTTTTGATGATTCAAAACTTAACGAGATACTTGCAAATAAGCCTGTAAAGAAAACAACATACCATTATACAAATGGACCATATGATATATATTCAATAGACCTTGAATGATTTTTTTATCATACTTCATCATACTTTTTCATAATCTTTAAATAAGCACAGCTTTTACTCTTGGTTCATGAAGGAACGGCTTACAATAACGCTTAATTCAGGCACGCTTGAAGAGATTGACAAGCTGATTGATGGCAATAAAATAAAGAACAGGAGCCATGCTATTGAGGTAACCTTAGGAAGGATACTCAATAACAGGCCAAGAAAAGCACTTTTACTGCTAGGTGGGAAAGGCACAAGGTTTAGGCCGATAACATATGAGATGCCAAAGGCGCTCTTGCCGGTCCAGGGAAGGACAGTACCTGAACATATGATTGACCTGCTGAAAAAATATGGGATAACAGACCTTGTTTTTTCCATAGGTTATCTAGGTGATAAGATAAGGGATTATTTCAGCGATGGAAGCAGGTTTGGGGTTAATATAACATATGTCAAGGAAAACGAGCCAATGGGAAGCGCAGGAGCAATAAAGCTAGCTTCAGGCTTACTTAAAGACCCATTCGTTGTTACAAATGGAGATGAATTAAAGAACATAAACCTTGATGAGATGTTTGAATTCCACAGGAAAAACAAGGCCTTAATCACAGTTGCCTTAACAACAGTAGAGAACCCTTCTTTTTATGGAGTTGCAAAGCTTGAAGGAAACAGAGTTCTGGAATTCATAGAAAAGCCACCAAAGGAAAAAGCGCCCAGCAATTTAGTCAATTCAGGCCTTTCAATATGGGAGCCGGAAGTATTAAAATACATCCCTAAAGGATTCTCAATGTATGAAAAGGACCTATTTCCGATACTTGCAAGGCAGGGGAAGCTATATGGATATGTATTTTCAGGGCAGTGGTTTGATACAGGAACTCCAGAAAGATATGAGATTGCGATAAAGAACTGGAGAGGGATAAACTAATTCAAACATTTTGATTTCTAGAAGTATAGAAATTACTTCACTTCAAAGAATTGATTTAAACCCTCGAAGGGCCCCCCGAAAGAGACCCTCCTAGGGAAAAAGAGGTGAACATGATTTAAACACATGTTGAATTGCTCAACATTTGTTATCATTTTGGAATAGAAACATTATATTTAAAGCTTTCGGATATGACTTAATTTTAAAGTGGTGACATATTCTTTTTTAAATAGTAAAGTTCTTCGCTTCAGTATGGATATGCACCAGGCAAAAAAAAGGATCCAGAAGGAATTAAGGCTGAACAAGCTCTTGAAGAAAGGAGATGATGTTACAGTTATAGACGATGATTCAACAGAGGCAAAAATATCCTTGTATTTTCTTAAGAATTCAAACATCCCTCTTAACATCAGTGTAAAGAAACTAAAATATAATATAGAAAACAAGATAAAGGCAAAAAAAGCCATAATACCCTGGAATGCTGATATGGAAGGGGAGCAATTCCTGAAATCAATCTTTGAAGGGAAAAAGCCGGAATTCTTAGGACATTTTACATTAGATAGTACCAAATACATCAAGCTTCTGATATCCTTCAATTCAAAAGAGATTGAAGAATTAGCAAAATGCCTGAAACTTGAATATAAAAAGAGGGATTCTATCCTTGAAGCTTTGGATGAATACCCTGAGATCAGGCATAGCCTGCTTCAGAGTTCAAAGCAGTTTAGGTAATCAGCCCAGTTTTTTAGATATTATTTCAGCTGCAAGGACATTTCCCCTGGTGTTCCAGTGCCCGTCATATTCCCAGTGCAGCCTTTCTGTGCTGTTCCTGAAATATGGAAGAAGGTCAAGGTAATCAATATCAATATCTTCTGAAAAATTCATCAATATCCTATTAGGCTTATCCGTTTCATAGCTATAATCTTTCAGTTCAGGGTAAGTATCTTTTAACCTGTCCCAGTCTTCATCATATACCTGCTCAACAGAAGTAGCAGATACAAGCAAAAATTTTGCATCATTGCTTTCGCTCAGATTTTTAATCTCTTCAATATACCTTAATTCATCATCCCATCTGCCTTTCCAGGTATCGTCATAATCTTCTACATAGATTTCATAATTTGTAATATGCTGGTTCCTGTACTTTTTTTCCATCCCCTTGTTTAATACCCTATCTCCAAGCATGCTTGCCTTCTGTATGAAAAAATCCACAGTTCTTATCTTTAAAATCTTATCCAGGAAAAATCTGCTTTTGCCTGATCCATATTTTTCATATCTAATATTATCTATAATGTCATTTTGCGCCTGGAAAAGAAGGATGACTTTTTTAGGGTGATAAATGGATGAATAATGCTTCAGAATAGCAAGCTGATCCCTTGTTCCATATCCTCCGACACCGAAATTATACACTTCTATTCTTTCATCCTTTTCCTTTAGGCTTTCTTCCAGCTTTACATGCATACAATCTGAATAATTCACATGAAAGCATTCAGCAAATGAATCACCTAAAAGGAAAACAACCTCTGAATCGTTTGATGAAAATGCATCATCCAAAAATCCTTCGCTGTTTGATTCCCTGTAAAACCTTGGCCCATCCTTTAATTCAAAGCAGTGCGTCATTTCTGGAATGAACTTGAACTGCACATCACCAAAAAAATGCTCTTTCTTTGCGGTGCAGCCAAGCAGATTCAAAGAGAGTTCAAATATGAATATGCATAATAAAAAAGATAAAATCATAATGGAAATCTCTTTCCTTTTCCTGTATATGAGCCTTGGCCTGATGATAAGGAAAAGGCCTATTAATATTATTATCATATCAACAAAAACTATTGCAAAAAACATCCCAACCCCAGTTATCCTGCTATCAACACTTAAAACCTTACCAACAGTGATAGGATTTAATATGAATGCAGAAATTACAACAAGAAAACCAAGAAACCTTATTGCTTTAGGAAAATTCATCAATCTAAGATTACCAAAAAGCTTATTTAATAACCTTACTAATTAAATCAAAATGAAAAAAGCAATCTTCCTGTTCCTTATTTTTTTAACTGCATGCACTATCACAACAAACGTTATATATGAACCAAAATCAGACATTGAAGTACATTTCTGCCCCAGGGATATGTGCATGGAGAACCTGATTGAATTGATTGATAAAAGCACAGAGATAAAATGCGCATTCTATGAATTGAACCTGCCTGAACTGATAGAAGCGTTAAATAAAAAAAATGCAGATGTTGTCATAGAAGACAGCGAATTTGAGGATGAGATGCATGAAGGTTACCATACAGGATATTCATTTGCCCTCATGCACAACAAGTTCTGTGTTTTTGACAGGAATACAGTATGGAGCGGAAGCTTTAATCCAACTGAGAGAGGAAACTATTATAATAATGAGAATGCAATAATGATAAAATCCAGTGCGCTAGCGGAAAATTACCTGGAAGAATTCTATGAGCTGAAAGAGGATGTTTATGGGGAAGGAAGCAAGGTAAAAACTCCTGTTGTTTATAACGGGGAAATAAAGATAGAGAATTATTTCTGCCCTGAAGACAACTGCAAGCTTCATGTCCTTGAAACACTGAGAAAAAGAAACAGCTCAATCTATTTCATGACATTCAGTTTTACAGATGAGGACATCGCAAACTTACTTTGGAATTCATACCATGAAGGAATAGAGGTTAAAGGCGTATTGGAAGAAAGACAGCTTAGCGAACATTCGCAGTATGATACACTAAAAAAATTCTCAATAATTGATACAAATCCTTTCACGATGCACCAAAATATTGCTTTATGAATACTTTATTCTAGTTAGATGCGAATTTTGGCTAAAATCCTATAAATAAACTAAGTAGAGGTATTCATCATGACTGTTACTAAAGAAATGCTATTCAAATATTCAAAAAATGGAAAGCTTCATACTGTGAATGAAAAGGCAATAAAAGAGCTAGAACTTGAAAATAAGTGTGTAGCTTATTATTCTAGTTCAAACTTAAATCCTGAACAAAAAAGCCTTCTAAAGGGTTATTATGAGCATTTACAGGGTACTAGGGATAAAGTTACCAGTATGAAATCCATCTATAATGAGATGATTAATATATATCAGGTCTTACGAAAGGTCAATATTCCTGTTAAATCTATAACTAGAACAGATATTGATAGATATTATGCTAATGCTAGGGATTTGAAAGCTAAATTTGAGAAAAAGCTCTCTCATTCATCTATAATTCACAGGAATGTGGTTTTTAAGAAGTTTATGAAATGGTATTATGAAACAAAGCTTCGGAAGAAATTCTCAAAAGATGAATATCCCGCTTGTGTAAACCATCTATCTACTAAAAGAATGGCAAGGGAACTTAATTTAAGTGATTTACCTACAAGATTGGAAACCTTTGAACTAGTAAAGGTTGCTGATAACCTTAGAGATAAGTTAATTCCTAAGTTTTTAAGGGAAACAGGAGCAAGATGTGGTGAAGTTATTAATCTGAACATTAGTGATGTTACAGTCCAAGATAAATATGCGGATGTATATTTATATGGAAAGGGTCAGAAGGGAAGAAATATTGTGATTGTGGAGTGTGTTCCTGATATCAAGGAATTTCTAAATTCACATCCTTATGCAGATAATCCAAATGCTCCTTTTTTCTTGAATATTAGCTATGGATTTTATGGTAGAAGATTACTTTATCTAGGATACTTAGAAGTTGTTAAAAGATTAGCTTCTAGGGCTGGATTAAAGAAAAATATATCCCCTCATATGTTCAGACATTCAAGAGCTACTGAATTAGCAGCTTTAGGATGGACTGAACCAATGCTTAGAGAGTATTTTGGATGGTCTAAAACATCCAGAATGCCTACACTTTATGTTCATCTCGGACAATCCGATGTTAAGAAGAAAATACTTGAAATGCATGGTCTTCTTAACAAGGAGGAGAGCAAGCAAGACAAGGATGAAAGAAACGCGTTAAAACCTAGGTCTTGTGTTCTATGTAATAAGGAGAATCCTTCTGATAAGGTATACTGTGAATGTGGTGCACCACTAGACCTTAAGACAGTAATGCAGGAAAGGAAGAAGAAGGAAGAAACAGAGAACAAGCTTACTGAGTTGTTCAGGGATGAAGGATTCCAAGGCTTAGTCTTGGACTATCTAAAAAATAAACAAAAGGTGATGTAAAATGAGAATTGGGATACTAGTAAATGATTGTCTAATAGGTGCACTAAATCTGGAGACAATAAAGAAAATGACAGATAAACAAAAAAAACAAATTAGGTTTAGCAAAGACAAACTTATAAAAAAATATGGAAAAAGAAATTATAATTTTGTAAGTAAGACTATACTTAATTCAGAACCAAAATTCTACTTACTAATAGATGGAAGAATTATAATAGGGAATATGCATCGGTTAAATAATCAACACTTACCTTTACTTCTAGAAATTTACTCACTTTTAAAACTAAGAGAGATTGGTTATAAAATAAAAGATATTAGAGATGCAAAGGTTGGTTTTCAATGTTTACCTATAGGGATGTTGGATAAAGAGAATCATTTTAAACCAAATATTAGAAATATTAATAGGATTAGAAAAGCAGACAAGAAAGATGGTGAATCACTAAAGATAATAAGTTTTCATGTAATTAGGGAAGCAAATAAGAAAATAGAAAATAAAAAAATATTGAAAGAGGATAAATTAAAGCCACAGAAATCAACTTATGCAAATTTATAACTGTTGCAAATTGGAGAGATAATGAGAAAATCTTGAACAATTCAATTTATACCTTAATTTTTTTAATTACTCTATCTTTGGACAGATTCAAATAAATAATTGAAAATACCTAATGTACCTTTGTTGTATCTTATGAAATTGACTGTAAAATTTATTGATTATTCTGTTTTTACATTTACATCTATAAAGTGTTAAAGATGCTTTCTATCATTAAAGTATTGGATAGATTTCAATGAAAATTGGGATAGATTTTTAAAATATTTAGTGAAAGATGTTGCAAGTCTTGGATTAATTTAGTTCCATGACTTTCACAAATAGATAATTTGATAAAGTAGTGTAGGAAAAAAACTTGAGGTTAGAATTTCACTTTACTTTTTTCCTTTGGTTTTGGTAGCTTTTTGAGAGTTCTTTTAGTGTATTCTTTTAAAATAATATCAACCATTTTACCAACATTATCAAATGCTATCATCTTTGACTGTTTCTTTTTATTAAATTCATCATAAACCTCAATTCTACCGTAAGTTCTTGCAACATTCTTTCTAAGTATCTTATATGAATCATCTAATGGTAAATACAAATAACCTGTAAATTTTAGACATCTTTTTTCATTAATCATCAAATCACCTTTATTTCTTATTTTCTCTAAAGTAAGAGATTAAAGGTATATTAATTTCACTCTTTCTAATAATAACCTTTTTAATTTGTTATAGTTTAATCAACTTCAATGGCAATAAAACCACTACCTATCCATCTTGATAAAAGACGTAAAGTATCAGATGAAGATGCTGATGAGATGAGATTACTACATAGAAAGGGTTTAAGCTATGAAAAGATAGCTGATATTTTTGGAGTAACCGATTCTACTGTCAATTATTGGGTAAATCCTGAATGGAGAAGGAAAAAAATTGAATTATCTAGTAATGATTCTTATGAGAGATATCATTTTGAACCAGAATATAAATTAAAACATAAAGAGGCTCAGAAGAGAACAGAAAAACGACATGGAAAGAGATTAAAATTATTAAAAGAAGAATATAGAAAACTACATCCTGAAAAAGTAAATGAGGCAAGTAAGAATTGGAGAGATAAGAACAAAGAAAAAATAAAACAACTAAATAAACAATATTGGAATGACTATAAGGAAAGGAAATACTATAGTAAAATGATTTGGACATGGAAAATAAAATTAAGACAAGCTAAAACAAAGAATAGATTAAGGTATTGTAGAGAAAAAATCAAGCATTATCAAACCTTGAAATTTAAGAACCAATAAGTTACGGAAAGTATATTTTTATCGTTTCATATATTAGAAATATAATAAGTCCCATTATTATGACAATAGGGATAATAAAAAGTTGATTATCTTTTTGTTGACCTAAATAGTTAAAAAGAGTTACAAATGCAACAGCAAATCCCGTCAAAGCAATAACTTTATTTATTTTAACTTGTGAATGTTGGATATTCGTCTGTTGTTCCATCAATTTAAGTTGATTTTCTGCAATAGTTGTTTGTACTTTTAATAAGTTCATTTCTAATTTATCTTTTATTTTTCTTCTAGTATTATCAGCAAGTTTTCTAATATTCTCAATAGGATATTCTATACGAGATTCACCTTTTCTAAAGGTTGGTTGAACTTCTGAAACAATGTTTGTTAAATTTTGTTTTGAAATAACAGATTTTAAATGTGGTGGTATCTGACCTTGAGATTCAGGATATTTAAGCCAATATTCTAATAATGCTAATCTATGTTCATCTGAAACTGGTTCCATGCACGAAGAAAAGTTGTTTCTATATATATAGATTTAGTCTACTATCTTACAATTAGTTAGTGTCTTTATTCGTATAAAATTCTACCATAATCGGATAATGGTCTGAAACATCAACAGTTAACTCACTGTCTAGTTCATATTCTTCATCGAATCTAAATATCCTATACTTACCAACATAATCCTCCATTGTTTCTTTTGTAACAATAATTCTATCATATGTGCAATCTGTTGATTTTGTTGTTGTGTCCTCATCATTAGGTATTAATTGAATGTAGGTTTCTTCATCTAATGGAATATTATCTTCATCTAAATAAGTACAATCAGCATTTAGGTCACCTAGTATAATGTAATCTTCTTCACCTTCAAAATGAGTTCTAGCATCATTTACTACTTCATCCAGAACAGCAATTTCATTTTCTGCATCCTCTGGTTTGATGTGATTGTTAATCATAACGAAGTCAAAGCTGCCTGATTTAAATTGTGCAACTAATGGCTCTCTTTCAAAGTCATCATTGGTATCTTCATATACATAAGCAGAATCTTCAATATACTGTATGTTATTTGTCTTATAGATGATTGCATAATTTTCTTTGCTACTACTTCTTCCTAATCTTGGACTCATAATAAAATCATAAGTGGAGTTTTCACACAGTCCATTAATGGCATCTACATATATTTCAGCAGTTGTTTCTGTATCATCTCTTAGTTCTTGGATAGCCAATACATCAAAGTTACATGCGATGTTAGTTAAAATATCCATAACGTCTTCTTTTTCTCTTTTACTTTCACCAAATATTTGAATGTTAAAACTACCAACTATAATGGTTTTATTAGATTGAGTCTTATTCGTTTCAGCAACAACATTGCCATTATATGGTTCAGGTTGTGAATAATAAAAAAAGGCTGCAATTATGAGTATGAGAATAATTAGTATAAAAAAGATAATAATTAACCTTTTGGTTTTCTTACGCATGATAGTATATTCAGTTAGCCAAGTTTATATAAATTTCTGAAAGAAAGATAGTTTAATAGACTAATATTCTTCTGGTAACATTAAAGTAAATCTTCCTGTGGAATTCTGAGCAATGAACATCTTTTGTTTTTCTCCATTTGGAAGCTCAATAATACCACTATAGAACCAATCTTCCTTGTTGGCTTTTTTAACTATTATACCTGCTTGATTTATCAAATCAATTAGATTAGGTATGCTGACTTTATCTTCCTTTACATAGCCTAGATTAATGAGTCCGATGGTTGCGTAATTAAACATGCAATCTTTCCATTCTTTCCTAATTGCTAACAAATCAACTAAAATCCCATCTTCTACTGCATCTTTTTCTGTATATTTGTAGATATAATCATCGTCGCTAAACATACTAATTATAATCCCTAGCTTATATATAAAACGTTTGAGAAAATATGCAACTTTATCGTCTAAAACAATGAATAATATATCTTACTCAGAAAGTTTCTTTAAGATTTCCTTACCTATATCAGTAGCAATATACAATCTTCCTCTTTTTTGAGAAGGTGTAAGGCATTTAATAATCTCTTCCTCTTCAAGTTGAGACAATGCTCTAGAAATATTGGAATCTGATTTTTTTAATGCTGTTACAATCTCTTTAGGTGTTTTTTCATTTATTAAAAGCTTCAAAACCTCAGTCCTATTAGGTGAGCTAATTACATAGGAGTATTTTTCCCAATTCATATCCTTGTAAGCCACAAACTATAAATATACATTTACCTATCATTTAATTATCATATATTTATCAGATGAAGAAAGAACTACTATACTTCGGATTAGGTATCTCTGTTTGTATAATAATAATATTTTTTATTGCTATTTTTTCAAATACAACTGGCAAATTTATTGGGAATCCTGAAATTCCAAATAATCAACCTAAAAGCACAAAAGTATGTGAACCTTTTAGAGAAACAATTGGATTTTCTTGTAATGCAATGAATCCATGTCCTATTATAGGATATCAGCCTACAGACTGTAAAAGAGTTTTATATCAAGAGTGCTTAAACAATCAATGTGTCACAAAAGCACTTGATGTTTTATGTAATTTTCCTTCTGATTGTACTAGTAGATATTGTATTACAGATTCAAGTAATCCAAGGAATAATAGATGTTCCTAAATTTATAATTTACTCAAATCGATTCCAACATTTTTCAGAACAAAAAGCATTAGGTTTCATATCATCATCTATAAGAATAATTTTTTCATTATTTAGTTTCTTTTTACATATCTTACATTTCCTTATCTTATCTCCTTTAAGGCTTAAACTTTTGATTTCTTCAATAATCTTATTATAACAAACCGCATTACATACAATAAGACCTCTGTAAGCATACGTTCTACTCAATTTTCTTTTGCAAGAGCCACATTGATATTTCATTTTAAATAGAAAAAATTACTTAGAAGGTTGTTCTAAGTTCAATGAAAAGTAAATACCATCTTCTTTCTGTTCCCTAACTAACAAGCTTCGCTTGGTTAAATGGTAACAATATGGTCCATAATTAGCTCCAAGCTCCTTTGCTATAGCGTTTCGTTTGACTGTATTTCCTTTCTTGGCAATGAATTCTATCAATTCTTGCCCTTTTTTAGAGACCTTGATGGGTCTTTTTAGCTCTTTGCTAAAACTCAATTTTTGGTTTGTTTTCATGCTTCATACCTCGTTTAGTTTTATTTACTTATAAGTAATAAATACCCAGAAACCATTTATATAGTTGTAGGTCTTTCAAGAGATAGAATGTAAGATGTAGAGAGAAATCAAATACCCTAAACTATAAATTTGCACTCAAATTACACTGCCATATGGAACCAAAAATAGATGATACTTATGATGATGTAAAAGAAATTGATACTATCAATACTAAAAGAACCATCGACCCTTCAACTATTGATGCATATATTAAGACTTATAATTTAATAGGTCAAAGGGTAAATGATAAGGAAGTAGTTCCAGAACTAGCCAAAGAGGTAATTATAAGTGAATGGATTTCCATTAGAAACTGGATGATGATTCCACCTAAGGATTGTACTACTAAAGACCAAGCAATGAAGTCTCCTTATCCAAATATTTGGTTTTCAATATATAATGACATGAAAGAAATGAATTGTGGGTTACATTGGGCACAAAGTCCTTCTGTTAATAATTTTCTTAACTTGTTAGATTCCTTAAACTCTAGTTATAGGGATAAGTTACAAAAAGTATTTTCTCAATTTAAAAATGATTATGATATAACTACAGAAAAAAAGTTTCTAAAAAAAGGAATGAATCCAAGTGCACCAGCAGAGTTTATCACCGTAGATAAATGGAAATTAAGTGATTTTGGAGATAATGTTGTAAAGGAATTACTTATCTCTATAGAAAAAATAAGAATAGAAGGTAAGAACATGAGATTAATGAATGAGGTAGAGTGGTGTGTTCCTACAATAGAAATTGCAGGTAAGTCCATGAATGCAAATGATTACGAGACCTTAATCTCTCACATACAAGATTTTATTGCAATACAAAGAATTACACATGAAACACTTACAGTAACACAACTTAATAAGATAAGAAGAAATTTAGAAAAAGAATTTGATTATGATGGGATAAAAAAAAGATATGACCAACTTATTCTACTTTATAATTTGAAGAAGCTGACTTCCGAGTTATTTTCAATGAAAGTTGAAGAGATTAATGTGGAAATTACAAATTATAACCTAGCCTTCAATAAAAATTATCCATTATTGGAAGTAAAAGTACCTGAATAAAGAAAAGCTTGTAATTGTGAAAGAAATCTAGAAGCAAGATTTATAAAGAAAAAGGTTTATATGAGTTCATATGGGGCGAAAGACGGTAGCTTTAAGCGTAAATGCTGAAATCTATGATATGTACAAGGCATTCTGTGAAGAGAATTCCATAATACTTTCTCGTAAGTTTGATGCTTTTATGAAAAAGGAATTACAGAAGGCAGGTAAACATGAATAAGAAAGACCTAACTGAAACAGACATATGTACAAAATACATTACGCCTGCAATAGTTCATGCTGGATGGAATTTGCAAGGTCAAATACGACAAGAAGTATTTTTTACAAATGGAAGAATTATAATTAATGGAGATAAGGTCACGAGAGGAGAAAAGAAAAGAGCAGACTATATTCTCTACTATAAACCAAACATACCTATCGCAATTATTGAAGCAAAAGACAATAATCACTCTGTTGGTGCAGGTCTTCAACAAGGGTTAGGTTATGGTGAAACATTGGACTTACCTTTTGTTTTTAGTTCTAACGGAGATGCTTTCATAGAACATGATAGAACTGGAACTTCAAAAAAGGTTGAAAAAGAATTGTCTTTAACAGAATTTCCTAAACCCGAAGAGCTTTGGGAAAGATACAAAAAATGGAAAGGAATAAGCACAAAAGAAGAGACTATTATTACTCAAGATTATCATATGGGTGCTACAACTAATAAGCCAAGATATTATCAAGAAATAGCAATTAACAGAACTGTTGAAGCAATAGCAAAAGGTCAAGATAGAATTTTATTAGTTATGGCAACAGGCACAGGAAAAACATTTGTTGCATCACAAATAATCTACAAGTTATGGAAATCTAAAGCTAAGAAAAGAATATTATTTTTAGCCGATAGAAATATTCTTATCGACCAAACAAAGAATAATGATTTTAAGATTTTCAAAGGAGCTATGACTAAGATATCCCATAGAAAAATCGATAAATCATACGAAATTTATTTAGCTCTTTATCAAGGAATGACTGGAGAAGATGATTTGAAAAATATCTATAAAGAATTCTCAAAAGATTTCTTCGACCTAATAGTAATAGATGAGTGTCATAGAGGAAGTGCATCTGCGGACTCTGCATGGAGAGAAATATTAACCTATTTCAAAGATGCTACGCAAATAGGATTAACTGCGACACCTAAGGAAACAAAAGAAATATCTAATTCAGATTATTTCAGAGAACCAATTTACACATACTCGCTAAAACAAGGTATTGACGACGGATTCTTAGCACCTTATAGAGTTATCAGAATATCTTTAGATAAAGATGTTGAAGGATGGAGACCAACAAAAGGTAAAAAGGATAAATACGGAAACCTAGTTCCTGATAGAGTTTACAATTCTAAAGATTTTGATAGAGATTTAGTTATTGACGAAAGAACGACCCTTGTCGCTAAAAAAGTAACTGAATTCTTAAAAAATACTGATAGAATGGACAAAACTATTGTGTTCTGCATAGATATAGACCATGCTGAAAGAATGAGGATGGCACTAGCAAATTATAATTCTGATTTAGTTTCAAAAGATGTTAGGTATGTAATGAAGATTACAGGTGATGATGATATTGGCAAAAAACAATTAGACAATTTCATAGACCCTTCTAGTAAATATCCTGTGATTGCAACAACTTCCAAATTAATGACAACGGGTGTTGATGCACAAACTTGTAAACTGATAGTTCTAGATTCAAATATTCAATCGATGACAGAATTTAAACAGATAATTGGAAGAGGAACAAGAATAAGAGAAGATTATGGAAAATACTATTTTACTATCATGGATTTTAGACAAGTAACAAATCTATTTGCAGACCCTGATTTCGATGGAGACCCAGTTCAAATATACGAACCAGACCCTGATGAAGTTCTAAAACTACCAGAGATTAATGAAGCTGAAAAGATTTACGCTTTACCTATTGACCAAATAAAGATTTCTGAAGCTAAAGAAACTCCACGAAAATATTATGTGAATAATGTTCAAGTTTCAGTCTTAAATGAGAGAATACAATATTATGATAAGAATGGAAAATTAATTACTGAATCTTTGAAAGACTTCAGCAAAAAATCAATCAAGAAAGAATACTCTTCACTTAATAACTTCATTCAGAAATGGAATAGCACTGATAAAAAATCAGTAATTATAGATGAATTAACCAATCAAGGCGTATTACTTCACGAACTTAAAAAAGAAGTTGGAAAAGAGTTTGATGAGTTTGATTTGATATGTCATGTTGCTTTTGATAAGAAACCATTGACGAGAAAGGAAAGAGCAAACAATGTCAAGAAACGAAACTATTTCACAAATTATGGTGAAAAAGCAAAAGCAGTTCTAAACGCACTTCTAGATAAATATGCAGATGAAGGACTGGAAAATATCGAAGATATAAGCGTATTAAAAGTAAATCCTTTTACGAAGTTTGGAACTCCGATTGAGATAATCAGAGCGTTTGGTGGAAAAGAGAAATACCATGACGCATTAATAGAATTAGAGCAGGAATTATATGCTTAAGAGGGAAAAATGTCTATATCAGCAACAATAAAAACAATTCAAGACATCATGCGAAAAGATGCGGGTGTAGATGGAGATGCACAAAGAATCTCACAAATAGTGTGGATGATATTTCTAAAAGTATTTGATGACAAAGAGAAAGAATGGGAATTAGAAGAGAAATACAAATCAGCAATACCAGAAAAATTAAGATGGAGAAACTGGGCATCAGATTCTGAAGGAATTACGGGAGAAGAACTGCTTGACTTTATAAATAATGAATTATTCAAAAAACTCAAGAATCTTTCTATAACAAAAGAAGATAATCCAAGAGGATTTATTGTTAGAGAAGTTTTTGAAGATGCTTATAATTATATGAAATCCGGCACTTTAATAAGACAAGTAGTCAATAAATTAAATGAAGTAGATTTTAACAAAACAGAAGACAGACACCTATTCAATGATATCTATGAAAATATTCTAAAAGACTTACAAAGTGCAGGAAATGCGGGAGAATATTACACACCAAGAGCTGTAACTCAATTCATAGTTGATATGGTGAATCCTAAACTAGGAGAAAAGATTCTCGACCCTGCATGTGGAACTGGTGGATTTTTAATCTGTAGTTTAGAACATTTAAAAAAACAAATAAAAAATATAGATGATAGAAAAAAAGTTCAAAAGAATCTAAATGGTATTGAAAAAAAGCCATTACCTCATTTACTATGCACTACTAATTTGATATTGCACGATGTAGAATTGCCAAATATAAGGCACGACAACTCTTTAGCAAGACCCTTGAGAGATTATAACTCTTCAGATATGGTTGATGTGGTTGTAACGAATCCTCCTTTTGGAGGAGCAGAAGAAGAAGGAATTGAATTTAACTTCCCTACTGGTTTTAGAACAAGAGAAACAGCTGATTTATTTTTACAACTAATAATGAAACTTCTTCGTGATGGAGGTAGATGTGGCATTGTATTGCCTGATGGCGGTATTTTATCAGGTGATGGTGTTGAAAAAAATATTCGAGAGAAATTATTAAATGAGTTTAACCTTCATACTATTGTAAGATTACCAAATGGTGTCTTTAATCCATATACGGGTATTAAAACTAATCTTTTATTTTTTGAAAAAGGAAAACAAACTAAAGATATTTGGTATTTTGAACACCCACTGCCTGAAGGATATAAAACATACAATAAAGGGAAACCAATTCAAATCAAAGAATTTGATTTAGAAAAGGAATGGTGGAATAATCGAACTGATGAGAAATTTAGCAAATATTGTTGGAAAGTTAGTGTAATTGATTTAAAAAATTTCAATCTTGATATTAAAAATCCAAATTTCACAGTAAAAAGTCATGATATGACTGCTTCAGAAATTATTTCTGCTTTAATAACTTCATTTGACAAAAGTAAAGATTTGGTAAACAAGATTAAAGGGGAAATAAGACGATGAGTACATGGAAAAAGTACAAATTGGGCGATTTGATTACTGAATCTAAGATACTTTCAATTAACTCAAACCCTGATAAAAGGATAACCGTTAAGCTAAATCTAAAAGGTGTTGAAAAGAGACCGATATCGAATGATGTGGAAGGAGCTACTAAATATTATATTAGAAAAAAAGGTCAATTCATATATGGCAAACAAAATTTACACAAAGGTGCTTTTGGAATAATTCCATCAGAATTAGATGGTTATGAATCTAGTGCAGATATCCCTGCATTTGATGTAAATCCAAAATGTAGACCTGAATGGATTCTTTATAATTTAAAAAAAGATGACTACTATTTAACTTTAGAGCAATTTGCCATTGGCAGAGGTTCAAGAAGAATTCATCCTCACCAAATTGAACATTTAGAGATACCCGTTCCACCAATAGCTGAACAAGATAAATTATTATTAAAACTATATGATGTTGAAATCTTAAATGCTGAATTAAAAAATGAACAAAATAATCAAATAAAACTAATCTCATATTTTCGTCAAGCAATTATTACTGATGCAATTCTGGGAAAAATAGTTCCATCTGATTCTAAAGATGAAGATGCAAATGTATTGCTTAAAAAAATTAAGGCTGAAAATAAACTTGAACCTGTTCTTGAAAAAGAAGTGCCGTATCAAATTCCACCTTCTTGGAAATGGGTTAGATTGGGAGAAATCTGTGATAAAATAGGTTCTGGTAGTACTCCTCGTGGTGGAAAAGAAGTATACAAATCAAGTGGAATTAAATTTATTCGTTCACAAAATGTTTACAATGAAGGATTAGTTTTTGAAAATGTGGCCTACATCGATAATTCTATTCATATTAAAATGGCTGGAACAAAAGTTATTCCTAATGATATTTTATTAAATATAACTGGTGGTTCAATTGGAAGATGTGCTTTAGTTTCTTCTGATTTTGATGAAGCAAATGTAAGTCAGCACGTTACAATCATTAGACTTAAACAAGGTTTGATAAATCGATTTATACATTTAGTTATTTTATCATCTTACTTTCAGAATAAGATAATGGCGGTTCAGACAGGTGGGAACAGAGAAGGATTAGCGAAAAAGAATATGCAAATGATGTTGATTCCTCTTCCACCAATTGTTGAACAGCAACGCATTATTAAAAGAGTAAATCAATTAATGGAATTTTGCGATGAGCTTGAATCTCAAGTTAAGAATAGTCAAAAAAATTCTGAATGGTTAGTAGGTGCGGTCTTAAAAGAAGCATTTAATGAGGGGTTTGTTGCATAATGGTTGCCAAAGGAAAATCTTTTGAGAAGCAGACAGAACTGTTCTTTAGAGAGTTCTTTGAAGGAATAGGTTATCTCGTTGTTGAAATAAGAGTTCAGAAAGCGGGAACTCAATATGGTTTTGATGTTCTAGTTAGAATTTTAGATGAGAATAATGTTGAAAGAAAGATACATTTAGAATGTAAAGATTACTCTGTCTCTCTTGATTGGAAAGAATTTTTAGATAAAATAGTTCAACTAGACGCATCTGCTTATGTTCCAGATATATTTATAGGACTATCTCCCAAGGCAAGCGTAAGTAATGTTAACCATAGCAGTTTAGAAAACTTAAGAACAAAATTAAGATTTCCAATAAGATTATGGTCTCCTGATACTAAACTTGAAGAACTATTTGCAATAAATGAAACAGTTTATCCATTAATATATGGAACTGCCAAAATTCCAACAGTAGATAAAATTAAACTTCTAAAAGATTACAAAGTAATTATTAAAGCATTATTAGATGAAAAATTACTAATGGGTCTTACTAACAAGATAATAATTAACTGTGCAACTAAAGACCCAAAAGAAGATAAATTTTTAAAAATTAATTTGGATAAGAAACTAGATGCGGTTTTTGATGAAAAAGACCCTGTCAGGATTGAATATCATAAGTTAAGATGCGATTATAAAATATATCTTGAAGAATTAGAAGATGTCAATAATGAACTCAGGACTAATATTATACGATGGCAAAACGACTTAAGATTAATGGCAGAAAGACTTACGAGAAAATTTAAAGATGATGTCAATTACACGCCAAAACAGTTTTTTAATGAATTTTTTACAGAAGCTGATAAACGACTCTATGTCTTTTTTAATAACGAGCATTATTCAGGAGATGTAGAGAAACTGCTTAATGGTATAATTTTCGAATTAGCGGCTGAATGCCCATTGGATTGGAAAAGATGATGGATACTCAGATAAATCAACTGATAGAACGAATTGGAGAGAAACAACTCACTCCTTCTATTAATTTAGAGAGACCTATTTTTGTTCAACCAGAAGATTTGATTAAATACCGTGCATCAAGAATAATCTTAATCTGTGGTATGATAAATACTAAAAATGGATTAAGTAGGGAAATTATATCCTGTGTAGATTTTCTTCTTAGAAATAGCGGATATCAAAAGAAGTTTATCATTGAGTATTTCAAAGACCAAAAGAACTTATTGGAAAAAATAAATAAATATACACCACAAAATAATGTGGAAACTGATTTTAATATCATTCAATACAAAAGTGTGCCTTGGGACTTACGATTTAACGATATGTTTTTATTCTTGTATGTGAGAAAATTAGTACGATTCATGGGAGAAAAATCAAATCTACGAGTATTTTTGACAGATACAGGTATGAATTACTTTGAAAATTTAAAAGACGTATTTTTAGATGAAGTTAACTTTTTAGAGATATTTGGCAAAAGATTAGATGAAGAAAAAACAAAAGAAATAATTACCCAAGTAATACCTAATGCGTATTGGCGAGAAAATGAGAAACTTAATTATTAATCGTTTAAAATACTGTATAACTTGTCGAGATGGTACTAGATATGGTGCTGATATAAAGTTTAGAAAAGAATTGAATATTATCTTTGGACCAAATTCAGTTGGAAAAAGTAGCATAATTACTGGAATAATCTACGGATTAGGTGCTGAAAAGAATTTAGGAATTTTCCAAAATACGCAAAACCCATTTAAACCAGAATTTCATAAGGAAATAGAAGGAAAAGTTATTTCTGATTCGTATTTACTTTTAGAAATATCCAACGGCAAAACAACATTATGCATTAAGCGAAACATAATTGGTTACACAAATATTGCTGAAATAAAGGAGAGCACTATTGAAACTTTTGAAAAGACAAATGACTCTCTCAAATTGATTATTGAAGGGAAAGGTGTTTTAGAGGATAATGGTTTTCAGAAATACCTTTATGATTTTTTGAATTGGAACACTGTTGAAGTACCAAAATTTGAAGGTGGTTCTTCAAAGCTATATTTTGAAAATTTAGTTCCTTTGTTTTTTGTTGAACAAAGAGCAGGTTGGTCAGAAATTCAAGCAAGACAGGTTCAGAAATATGGTATAAGGGATATTAAAAAAGTAGCGTTTGAATATTTGATGGGCTTGAACAAATTTGATATTCACATTATTGAATTACAGAAAAAGGAGATTCTAGAAAAGATAAATTTGATGAAAGAAGACCTTACACTAAAAGAAACTAATATTCTAATATACGGAAATGCGACTATTAATGATGGCGGTGTTCTTTTCGCAGAAAGACCTAATCACGCTAAAATGCCTATACTTGATATAATCAAAGAATTAAAGGAAGATTTGAGTGAGCGAGAATCCTCTCTTCTTAAACTTCAAAAACAAAAAGAGACTGCTGATAGCTTTGAAAATAGAAGCAGAGATGAATTAAGGCAAGTTTCTCATTCAAAAAGGGTCGCTAATGATAAAGTGTCAACTTTAATGAGGGAAATTAGTAGTTACAAAGGGTACATTGATAAAATTGAAATAAATAAGAAAAAAAATCTTCAATTAAAAAAAATCAACCAAGTATCGGATGAATTAAACATTTCGTATTGTCCAATTTGTCAATCAGAATTAAATAGCAATGAAGAAGGAACTTGTAAATTATGTCATTCTGATATTACTAAGATATCTACTCCTGATGAGAATATATGCTTCTTAGAAGATGAAAAAGCATCTTTTGAAAAGATTATATCTATTAAAGCTGTTGATTTAGAAAGAGCAAAAAAGAATTATGAAGATTTGTTGGAAAATGAAAAGCAAATTAAGGAAAGGATAGATTTTCAACTAAAAACTTATTACGGCGAAGAACTGAATAAGCTAAGAGAAAGAATAACTGAAGCAGATTCTATCAGCAGAGATATTGATAAATACCAAAAAATCATAAATCAATGGAATCAATTAGGAAAAATTAGAAATGACATAACTCAGTTAATCAATAAAGAAAAGGAATTAAGAGAAACAATAAAAAAATATTCCGAGACTGTTAACGACCAGAAAATACTTTCATCGGTACTACAAAACTTCAAAGGAAATATTGAAAAATTACGATTATTTAAATCAAAAGAAGAACTAATTAAAGAACTAAAATTAGACAATGAAGAAAATTATACTCCTTACTTACCGAATTATGATTTGTACAACATTAGCAGTTCAAGTGACAACATAAGAATAATTATCAGTTATTATCTTGCCTTATTACAAACCTCAATTCAAATAGACAGCGATAGAATTAAATTTCCAAATCTGTTAATTTTAGACGAGCCAAAACAACAAAATCTGGATAATAGCGAAATTAAGAACTGTGTGGAAATAGTGGAGCAATTACCAAAGAAGACTTGGCAAATTATTCTAACAACATATCAAGAGCAAGACAAAACTATTTTCGATAAGTATATTATTCATGAGATGAAGGATTCCAAAGATTATTTACTAAAGAAACAACCTTGATATTTTTTAATTAATTTAATATTTATTTAAAGTGCTTTTGTTTATAAACAAACCTATACTTTTGATAGGGGGTATTTTTTAAAACGTTGTGGACGGTAATGTAGCTACATCCAAGCTCTGTGCCACTCTGTTTTTAGGGTTTGCCTTTCTCACGCAGTCTATGTACTTCGTATCTGTGAATCTCTAGAAGCTATCGACCTTGTTTAACAGTACATTTTTTTCTACGAATAATTTTCCCCAGAATTTTTGTCAAATGAATAAAGCATGAGACTTTAACCCCTATTATCCTATCAAAATTATAAAATTTTATAATCTGATTTGAACCTAAAAAACTCTCTTAATTGCATCCGTAATATTATAATTGCGCGGCATTTTGTTTGTCTTTTTCCCAAAAAATTTGTACTTTATCTTTTTCAAAGTTAATTGTCCCTTGTTGCTTTAGTTTTTCCACTAACTCATAATATTCATTCAATACTTCCTTATATTCAGGTATCAAGTCATAAGTTACTTTATTGAATTCAATCTCTTCCTTGACTTTATCTAATATATTTTTAGCCTTATCTGTTAGCCATATTCGACTGTCATCGTTTCCATGTTGCCTATATTCTATCATGTCTCTTGCTTTCCATTTTTGTCTATAATTTCTTGCACTCTGTTCACCCACTTTATAAATATCCCTAATTATTAGGTCTGCTTGTTTTATTGGTAATTTACTTGATTCTAAACTAAACGCTTCTCTATCATATAATTCCTTGAAAAAATCAAATTCTTTACCATTTGAGATATTATTACTTGAATCATAAAAAGTACCATCTATCCCATAACCAATATATCCAGAAATCATTTCATTCCCATAGAGCAATGTACTATAAAATAATTCAAATAAATCCATAAAAGCCAATTTAACATGTACGGGTGTTACTATTGTATGTCCATATGACTTTGCTAAGATATGTGTAAATTTAATTAAAAAATCAAGAATAGATTGCTCATAAATCTTGGAAATCATTAGTACCTTATTATTAATTCTAGTTCCAAATTTACAAATAACATTGGCATATTTTTTAAGAGTTTCATCAACATCGTCTGCGTATTGAAGTTTACCTATACTTAATTCCTTAACTTTAATTAGGTACTTGGCAAAATGTTCACATTCTTTATCCAAGTTATATTCATTTTTAAGTCTACTATCAAACTTTTCCTCAGCAGTAGTTTTACCCTTCACATAGACAACCAAAAATCTTCTCATAAACCCTGTCAATAAAGTTGTATCAACAATCTTATATGGTTGAAATAAAAGTAATGCAGTTGTAGGTGAACAGTAGGATAATGTCTCATCTGGTAAGTTATCCACTGACCTTTTTGATATCTTGTTTAAACCATATGGGTCTAGTGCCTGACAAAAATAAGTTTTTATTCCTTCATTAGAAGAATCCTCTCCTTTCATAATTGATAATGCATCATTAACTAACAAAACATCATCATAAAAATATCCATAATTACTTATCCACTTTTCCTTATATGTTGGTTTATTTTTAGAGTTAAGTATATGATTTCCTTCCTTGTCTAAATCAGGAAGCAGTCTCTTAATTTTTTTACCTACTAATTGTTCAGCATGTAAACTTGTAGGTTGTGAAGTCTTTTTCATTAAAAATTTAGACACTCCTACAATAGTATCTTTAAGGTTAGACTTTCCTCCTCCAGAAAGAATAGGTATCAATAAATTTATTCTTAAATCATATTTTATTGAGCCATGTGTATATGCTTGCTTATTAGAGTTAATTCCATTTAAACTGTACCATGTCCCTTTTTTTAAGTCAGTGTACTCTGAACCGTATAATCTAAAACTTCTATCCAATACATCATAATAAGATAGATGATTAGTATGATGAGCTAACTTAAACTCATTATCCATTTTAGTATTACTCATTTTTGTTACCTCCGTAGATAGGGGTATCAAGGAGTATAGTTGCATTATACCCCATAAATGAGCAAAAACTATCATACGTAGATGAATTAGTTGATAGTACTCTAAGGACTATCAGGACTCTAAGCCTTAATAGATATAAAAAAATCTTTATTTTCCTTAAATAGATATTAATATCTAAATTAATATATTCAAAAAGAGGAGTTATTATATTTATATATATATAATCTATAGTCCTGATAGTCCTTAGACTTAAACAAAATTGATGTTCTCTATTCCATATTTTTCTTAATTTAAGGGGTATAATACAGTTAGACCCCATTAGACCCCTTGTTACTAGTTCAAAGAATTTATTGATTTTTTTATGTCCAAAAGGATTTGTATTTTTCATCTTTAATACTCACCTCTTGGTTCATAAACTTCATCAATAGTGTCAAAAGGGAATATTTTTAGTTCTCCAAACTTATCCAAGAAAAATAGATGTGTTTTCGTTAACTTTACAACTTGTATTACACTATAATAGCACTTTTTATTATTAATAAGAACTCTTATTTTTTTATTCAAAAACATGGTTTCACTAAATTCAACTTCTGACATTCTAACACCTCCATCTCAACATTGAAGTTCGTAGGTGAATCTAACACCTAAAACTTTAACTTATCAAATTAATAGTTATAAATCGCTATAATCTATCTCTGCTTTCTTGATTTTTCCAATAATAGTATCTCCATCTTTCAAATTTAATTTTTTCATTACATCTGATTTGATGGTTATAACATAACTTGTTCCTGATTTCCAAACATTTTGTTTTACAATTTCCGTATTTGAATTTTTGTCGTCCATAGTTATGATAATTATTATGACTATGGTCATTTAAATATATGTAGGGGAAGTAAGATAGCTCCTCAAGGCTCTATTTTTCAGGTTTTTTGAATTAATTAAAATTAAATTCATTTTTCCTGATTTTCCTTGTTCTTAGCCTTTGCCTTTTTTTCCAATTCATCAAAGATTTCTATGTAATCTTTGTCATTTGTTTTCATAGGATATCACCTTAGAATTATTAAGTAATTATCAATTTAAAAGAATTTTAGTTTGTTTCGCATCTAACTAAAATTGTTTATTAGATACTTTATGCTCTCAATATTTAAATAGGTCTATAGCTTTTTAATGATTGTGAAAGATTTTGATAAGGATATAAAAGATATTTACCTCAACTATAAAGGAGACAATACTCTATTTAAAAACAAAATTAATGAAAGAATACACAAATACGCTTTAGAATCAGTTGTAGGCAAAGCTAATAGAAAAAAAGGAAAAATACAACGATGGTATCCAACTAAAAATCATTTATGTAATTCCACATATACTCATTATTTTATTCAATATTTATTCTTTGAATTTGATAAAAATACTATTGTAAATAGATTTGTTAAAAAGGATTTGCGAGCTATTGATGCTTATAAGTTTCTTAAAAAGAGAAAGTTAATTATTATTAGCAAAAGACAAGCCCACAATAGATGTTTAATAGAAAGTGATGTATTTAATGTATCTGATTTATTTGTTAAATTTTTATCTGATGCTTTATTAAGGTTATTGGACAAATCTAAACTTAGAGAAAGAAAGAAGATTAAGGCTTTACTAGATAATCATTTTCAATTAATATTTGAAGAAGGGTATGCTGATAGAGTTAAAAAAGGAAAGAAAGTAAGCTACTATACTAAAATTCATGACCTTAAAAAATTAGTTAGTAACAATCAATTATTCTTTGACTTAACAAATGAAGAATTTGCATGGGAGTTATTTGACCTGTTATCTGATTATTATACTGAATTAGATTCCAAGTATCATAAATTAAGCTTTTTAGATATTTTAATGAATTTTTATAAAGGTATAGGTAAATTATCAACAATTTATAATAAGTTAAGTAAAGATGAAATAAATAGGCTTAGAAAGAGCAAAAATTATGATATTTGGGTATCTTATTCATCTCTTCTGATGTTCTGTAACTTATTTTATAAATCAGATTTTAAAGATTTTGATGAAGATGAAAACTTGAAGAAGAGAGCTTATAACTTGTTTTATAAAAGAAATTTGAAATTAAAGAATCCACTAATATTTACGGAAACTAGATTTAGAATTAAGTTAAAGAGCATTTTTAACTCAGATGGAGGTGATGATAGATAAAGTATTCATATCGCAATATTTTGCACCATAAGGTTTTCATAATAGATGAAAAAATTGTGATCACAGGAAGTTATAACCCTACAAAGAATGCGAATGAGAACAATGATGAGAACCTCCTTATAATACATGACAAAAAAATTGCAGAAAAATATCTTGAGGAATTCAATTATGTATATTCTGATCATGAAATGGATACAAAAAATGAATTATTAATATCTAAAATCTATTATGATGCGCCAGGAAGCGATGAGGGAAAAGAATACGTTGAAATTATGAATCTTGGCGATGAAATCATTGACTTAAGCTATTATTTCTTAAGTGATAATAAAAGCAATTCAAGATTGGACGGCAGTTTAAATCCGGGAGAAAGCATAGCTGTAAAGCCAAAATTTACGCTTAAAAATACAAATGGGATACTGATACTTAAGGAGGGCAAGGAAACAATAGATTATGTTTACTGGGCAGGAAAATGGGACTTAAATGCGAAGGAAAAAATCCTGGCAAGGGTTGATGAAGAGATATCTGAAGATTCATGGGAAGTTGAATAATTCTATTGCATTTTACAAACATTTAAAATTATCCAGATTTCCCAAGATATTATGTTGCCGATAACCTTTATTGGAGGAATTATCCCTATGCTCTCATGGGGAATTGCTGATTTTTTACAAAGCATTGCCCTTAAGAAACTTACTACAGCACAGGTGATATTTGTCTCAAACCTCTTCTTTGTCATATTGACACTTCCTTTTGCATTTTTTGTTGATCTGCATATCTCATTAAGCAGCCTGATTGTTGTCTTAATCGGCTCATTATTCATGTCGGCCGGCATGGTCATGTTTTTTGAATCCATGAAAATCGGGGAAGTATCAATAGTCTCTCCGATATCAGCATCATATCCTATCATTACAGTACTTCTGCTTATAACTCTTTTAGGGCATAAATTATCAATAATCACACTGATTGCAATCCTGATCATGATGTTAGGAATTGCCCTGGCATCTACAGACCTGAAGAAAATAAGACATATCCATACTGTGAAAGGTGTCAAGGAAGCAGTTTTGGCATTGCTTTTTTTTGGGATGTATTTTTTTCTGTTAGAGCTTTTGAGCAGTGATGTTAAATTTTTCTTGGATTTTAGAGCAATGGACCCATATACTTTATTTTTCTATACTTCGCTTTTTAATGGCTTAGCACTTCTCATATACGGTTTTTTCAAAAAAGGAAAACTTGACATTAAAGAAATAAAAAGTGCTGTTGTGTATATGCTTTCTGCTGAAATAATGTATATTATAGCATGGATAGCCCTTACCTATGGGTTCACTTATGGAGACAGCGCAGTGATTACAGCAATCAGTTCTCTTTTTCCTGCAATAACAATCATCCTCGCATTGATCTTCTTCAAGGAGAAGCTAGTGAAGAACCAATATCTAGGAATCAGCCTGATACTTCTTGGTCTGTTCATGGTAAGCATGTAAGATGACTGAAGGCCTAATTGTAATGTTCTTATGGGGGCTAGGATCATTTATTCAATCTAAGATCGCGAAGGAGATTGGGACTTTAAAAATGCTCTTTATAGCAAATCTATTAACTTTGACAACAACATTGTTACTGCTATTTTTTTATGAGATAAATATCAATTGGATAACTTTTTTATTGCTATTCTTTTCAGGGTTATTTTTGGTGCTTGGGATATACTCTTTCTATAAAGGTGTTGAAATTGGAGAGATTTCTGTGGTTGCACCTATCAGCGGAGCATACTCAATAATTACAGTCATGCTTTCTGTAATTTTTTTGAATGAGACTGTAAGTGCAATGAAATGGATGGCAATCATAATTATGCTGCTAGGTATATCGTTGATATCAATAGATTTTGGGAAACTAGGAAAGAGCAAGAAAGGCTTAAGAGAAGCATTCTTATCAATGTTTTTTCAAGGCTTTGCTTTCTTCATACTAGGGATGGCGACAAAAGGGATAGCATTTTTTGGATATAAGGCGATGATAACTGATGTGTATACAGTATTCATCATATCTGCATTGATAAATACCATGTTCTTTTATCTGTTGATTTTTTCACAAAAAGGCGTACCTAAAAAAAAAGATTTCAGCATAAGAACTGTTGTAGTTCTCGGATTGACTTCAATCATTTTTATGGCAGCATGGATAATCTTCAATCTTGGACTGAAGAAAAGCAGCCTGACACTTCATGTGCCTATTAGTTCGCTCTCTCCTATGATCACAGTCCTGCTTGCAGTGCTCTTCATGAAAGAGAAGCTAAGATTCAGCCAGATAATAGGGATAGTTGTGACGATGGTTGGAGTATTCTTGATAGGATTATAAATTTTTTAAATGGGTTTATAATCTTACTTCACTTTCTTTTTTATTTGAAGGGAGTAATCATTAATTGGAAAATAGGCACAGACATTTAATTTATTATTATTAACGGCATATTTTGCTATACTCTTTATAATGAATATAGTGGGTGATTGAAATGATATATAAAACTAAAAGTGGCAAAAAATATACTTTTGCTGAGATAGAACAATTGACAAGCATGCAATTTCATGAATTAGGGATTAAGCCTTATTATGAAACTAGGATACACTACTGATTTTGAAGTATGATCTTAAAAATTAAAAATACTGTTAATTTTAATCTTATTTTTATGAAAAATCAATAAAAAAATACTTAGATTTATATTTCCCATTTGCTTTCCACACCTTTTAGGGGTTGTGAATACATATAACAGAAAAAATTGATCCTGATTCGAATGTAAATCTATTTCTAAATATTCAGAGATCCAATTCAAATGAGGAAGTCAAGCTTACAAAAAATGAGCAAAAAGTGCTAAAACAGATAATCCTTAAGGAAAAGATATCAGATACAAATATAGCAGAAAATATGAAAATTTCCCAGCAGGCTGTCAATCAGATAAGGTCAAGATTAGAAGAATTAGGTGTCATCAAGGGATATACCCCAATAGTAGATTTTGAAAAAATAGGAATCAATATCATTCTCTTAATCGGGATACAACTTAAACAGGTAGTCTGGGAGCAAAAAAAAGAATGGGAGATTGAAAAAAGCCTAAAAAAGATACCCTTTGTTTTCCAGGCATATAGGGTAGTAGGGCATAATATCTCTCATGCACTTATGATGGGATTTCCAGATGGCTTTCACAGGGATAAATTCATAAAAAAACTTGAAAGCGTATATAAAGACCAGATGGATATTAAATGGAGCTATTCCATTTCTGCCAAAGACATTATACTGCAGGACCCTATTGGACTTCTATATCAAATCATCGATAAAAAAGAGTTTGAATTCGAAGAACTGTTCTTATAAAATACTTTTTTAACAATTTTAATCTACATATATCTTGTAGAATACTACAGGCTTCTTATAAACATGAGATACCTTTAATGTAATATGACAGATGACATTTTAACAGGTAATATGGAATCAACCAGAGATATGACTGATCTAGAAAATTCACAAAAATTGTCAGATATAAAATTTGAACATGATGAAAATCCAATCAAAACCTGCAAGTATTGCAAAAAGGAGTTTGATGGCAATTTTGAGATAAAGGATTTTTCAATAATCTGTCCTTATTGCAAAAAACCGCAATCATAAAAAAATAATAGGGTGGAAAAAATGCTATATGAAAATAATTTCGGAAAAATTTTATCTCCTGAAGAGGTTGACTCTCTTCCATATTGGAGGTTAGAGGCGATGGAAATTCATGTTTTTGAAGTGGGACCAGATGAGATGGAAGAATGTTAAATCATCTTCTTGATAATATCAGATGTATATTTACGCCAAAGACTGATAAAATGACAGAAATAGAATTAGAAAATTTAGGCTTTACATTATATTATTAATTAAATAGGATTGGGAAATAAAATGTTTTATCAAGATAACGCAGGTAAAAGATATACCTTCAATGAAATAGAAAACTTAACAGATTGGCAGTTCCATGAACTGGGAATAGAGCCAATACATTGTTGATGAATCCCTAATAGTGTATTTTAGTGCACTGCAAGTTTTCTATAAGGAAATGCGCAATATTGCTAGAATTCATACTTAACAATATTCCAACATAATATTGTAATGTAAATATAAAACCATGAGGTGGTTTAAATGGATAAAAAATCTGAGTATCATAAAAAGGATGAATATCATGGAGAGCGAGAATCTAGTGATAAAACATCAGGTCTAGTATCAATGATTATTGCAGCTCTGCTTATAATAATCATTGCTGGCTTTAGCTGGAATTATATGGCATCACAAAAGCAAGCATTTGAGATAGAATCTTTAAAGCAGCAGATAGATAAATTTGACAGTGCTCCAGTTGCAGTAAAGCCAGAACCTGTTGTTGTCAAGCCAATACCTGAGAAGGTAAAAATTACTGATACATTACGACCTACAATTTTATATGTATCACCTGCCAATAATCAGCAAAGCATTGAAACCAATATTACTTTAACAGTAAGATTTAGCGAGCCAATGTCTTCTGATACTATCAATAAAAACACTTTTACAGTTTACCAAAGGACAACCCCAAGTGTTGGTTCACCAAATTCTGACTATCGTTCAACACAGGTTGAAGGAAATGTGAAATATAGCGGTCTCGTAGCAACATTCATACCAAAGATAACAGATAGTCATAATCCATTTCAGCCAAACCAGCAATATGGAAATGTATTTACAGCGACAGTTACAACAGGAGCAAAGGATGCTGCAGGCAATTCTCTTTCACAGAACTATGTATGGAGCTTTACCACTGGAGAAGAAGACTTCAATACAGGAACTACAACATCGCAAACAGGTGGATAAGATGAGAACAAGCCTAATAATGTTCGGTGTGATTTTTTTAGTTATCGGAGGGTTGCTGTATTTTTTACCAATGCAGGAACTTAAAGCGAGCACCAGTACAGTACGTCCTGGAGATATAGACAATAGGACATCAACAACCAGAATAACTGTTCCAGTAGAGTGGGCGTATGCATCTGCAATAATTGGTTTAGTTTTATTGATTCTAGGTATGGCGATTCCAGATCCAATTGTAAGTAGAAACCTAAAAAAGGATTCAAATGAGTCTTATGACAGAGTAGTTGAGTCGAAAGAGAATATTGAGATTGGCGAAGGAAACAAAAAAAAGATTGTCAAGGAACGGACTGAATCACATAAATCAAGCAAGGATAATGATTAACAAAAATAAAATAGGAGGAAAAAATATGGCAAAAATAAGCAGAGGCGGAAGAATGACCGCAGCGAAGAATAGGGCAGCAAAGACCCCAGGCGGAAAAGGCAAAGTAAAAGATAGGCCTGCTGGAAAAAAGATAATGAAGACTTAATAGCTCAGCTAGCAAGGCTTATTAATTCAAGAAAGCAGATAATTGATGCTAACATCAAGCTTTCTTGATTTATGAAAACTTCAACTGTGTCTTTTTCAGCAGATTCATCAAGCACATAGACAATTTTTTTTCAAGATTATTATATTTAATTTGAAAATTAATCAATCAAGGAACGGAGGTGTTCAAAAAATGGCATATACAGGAATATTATTAGGATTTTTGGTAAGCATGGTCATATCCGCACTTATCATCTATATAGCAGCAAAATTATTTGGAGAAAAAGAAGGATTTGGCACAGCGTTAATGACAGCGTTGACAGGAGCAATAATATTTGCGCTGGTATCATTTTTCATAGGCATAGGATGGATTGCATCCTTAATTGGTGGATTAGCATGGCTTATTGCTCTAGGTAACCTTTACAATATCGGATGGCTGAAATCTTTTGTCATCGCTGTCGTAATTTGGATCTTTGCAAACATTGTAAGCGTTGTTCTGCCGACAATAGCAGGGCCGCTTTAAAACTGAGGATTTCAAGATGTTATACGGATCAATATGGGGAATCTTGGCAGTTCTTGCTGCCATCTGGGTAATATATGATGTTATAAAATACAACAAGGGACTATCAGATGGCATGAAAGTGCTTTGGATAGTATTTGCTGTACTTTTCAGTATAATAACAGCAATCGTATATTATTTCATCGGAAGGAATGGGCAAAATGATTTGTTCAGAAGAAATAGCAAAAAATTCAGATAAAATATCAAGGAGACAATCAAAATGGAAAGCGAAATATTAGTTGAAGAATCAAAAGAAGATAAGCTCAAGGAAATAAAGAACTGCATAAACAAAAAAGACAGCCTTTATTGCATTCCTAGAAATGAAGTTGAAGACTTTGAAAAAAGCTGTGAGAAAGAAGGAAAGGGAGTTATTCCAATAATGACTTATGGTGAATACATAATCTATCTAAAAGCTGAAGATTCACCTCTTCCAAATATCCCTCTATCTAAATTCAATTACACATCAGGGACGTTTGAGAAAAAATGGGGACCTGAACATAAGACAATCGTGCTCACACCAAGGCATTCAAGCATAAGGAAAGTTGAGATTGAGATCCAGGGTCTTGATATACATAAGATGAGGTTGTTGCCAGATAAAACAGGCGATGTAATCGAGGATACTGCAAAGATAAAGATAACAAGGCATTATAGGTTCTTGGAAGGAGATACTGAGAATAAGAAAGACACAGATAAGGCATCTCCTGGAGAAACAGAAGCACTTCAGACCGGAGTATAAGTGAGAAAAAATGATGGAATACTATGATATTGGACTGGTTGGATTTTTTGTTTTCATGTTCATGGTTCTATTAGGGACAGTAGTAATATTTTTGTTAGTCTGGTTTGTAGAAAGGAAAGTCAAACAACCGACCGCTTATTTATCGAAAACACCTTTGGAGATACTTAAAGAAAGATATGCAAGAGGAGAAATCTCAAAAAAGGAACTAGATGAAATGAAAAAAGAATTATCAAGAGACTAAAACAATGGCTGAACAAGAAAAATCAAATGGATTTATGGATATGATAAAAGACGGACTGAGTTATATCCCTCAAATAATCTCTGCAAGCATATTTACACCAATATCAGAAGGGACAGATATGGTCATGAAGACTATTGAAAATAGGATGATAAAAATTGAAAATAGGATTTTCAGAAAGATATCTTCTTTTTTAACGATATGGTTTGGAATGATATTCATGGCTTTTGCGTTTTTTTTCTTCCTGATAGAATTTTTCAGATGGAACTACGCTTCTGCATTTTTTACAGTAGGGATAATTATTTTTATGATAGGTCTTCTGCTCAAAGCAGGGGAATAGGAAAGGTGAAAAAAATGACAAATGAAAAAAATTCTACAGGCATATCTGACATAAGGAAAAAAACCCACGAAAGTGTTGATAAAATAATGGACAATGCTGAAAGCATCAGAGATAGCAGCAATGAAAAGATTGCACATATGAAAGATAAGGCGCATATGATGAGAGAAAATGTCGATGGCTATATCCAAAAAAATCCTGAGACATCTGTACTCATTGCAGCAGGTGTTGGAGCAATCCTTGGTGGAGTGCTTACAGCAGCCATAATGAGAAGGAGACATTAATTTTCTTTCATTTATTTAACATTTGATAGTTAATGAAATTAGAGGTTTCATAAAATATTTTTTCAATCAGGGTGAAATTAATGAAAGCAAACAAAAAATTTACACTGGGAGAGGCAAAAGCAATTGGCATCAAACTTGGAATAAAATGGGATAAATTTGATATTAATCAATTTAAAATTGGCATGAATGTTGAATTAGAACATGGAAAAAGAAATACAGATACCAATGTAACCAATGACGATAAGATTACTACCGCAAAAATTGCTTTAGCACATCTAAATGAGTTTCCAGATTATTATGAAAGATTAGAACGGATGGAAAAAGAAGCAGTTGAATTTCGGAGTAAAAAATAATAGAATTTACACAATGGCAATACCTAATAATCCTTATGAAAAAATAGTGCCTTTTATCATATTCATACTTGCACTTCTTCTCTTCTTTAAACTAATCCAACCAATGATAACTATCCTTCTAGGCAGCATCCTTTTTGCATATGTTTCTTTTCCTGTATATAAATTCCTAATTAAAAAAATATCAATCAAGCCTTTATCAATCATTTTATCTTTATTATTTGTCTTAATAATTATATTAATTCCATTCACTTTTTTAGCCTTTGAAATCACAACTGAAGGATATTCATTCTATAATTCGTTATCAAACAGATCTGTGAAAGGAGAACTGTTCGGGTTAGGATGCAGAAAGTTTGATTCTAAGATTTGCTTACTTCTTAATCAAGCAGAAAAATTTAACAAAGAACATCTATCAACGTTTGGGTTGGATGAAATCATCCAAAAGATCCTTCCGCTCCTTAAAGAAAAAATAATAAATTTCATGCTGACTATACCCATCATAATTGCACAAGTTTTCTTAACTCTTATCATATCATATCTCATTCTAAGTGATTGGGAGAATCTTTTAAAAAGTATAGTCTACATTCTTCCCTTAAGGACAAAGACAACAAATAGGCTTGTCAGAGAATTTGGGAATATAACCCATACAGTAATCTATGCACAATTATTTGTCGCATTAGTACAGGGAGCCATTGGAGCTATAGGATTCTATATCTTTGGCGTGCCTTTTCCTTTATTCTTAGGTGTTGTGATGGCATTTTGCGCATTGATTCCTGCTGTAGGAACGACTATCATATGGATACCCGCGTCTTTATGCCTTATTTTAAGCGGTTACTTTTCAAATAATAACTTAGTATTAGGAAAAGGGATAGGCTTATTTTTATATGGTTTTTTGATAATCAGCACAATTGATAACATCCTGCTCACACAGATAGTCCATGCGAAAGCTAAAGTAAATCAAATAATAGTCATTGTAGGCGTAATTGGTGGAGCTGCGATGTTTGGACCTATGGGAATATTTATCGGCCCAGTATTATTACCTTTGCTCATGACCTATTTTGAAACATTTAAAGAAAGATTTTTGTAAACAATGAATTTGGCCAGTTGATAGCATTTTGGATTTATATTCAAAACATATTATCAAGCTCTGGCGTATGCTACAAGCAAATGCAGAAAATAACAGCTAGTTTACTAGATTGAAATTATATACTTAAACGACATACCTTATACATACAACGATAAGTAATCAAAAGAGGTGATCGGGATGGCATATATAATTAACCTACAAGATTACAACAAAGCGGCGTATTGGGAATGGAATGACTAGCCGGTAGCAGCTATCCCTCTGATAGCATCAGCCTGTACAAACCGGCTGATTTTCATATCGCCCCCAAAATATCCCAACATAATGAAGTATACTATTTTCCAGCTGCCCAGCAGACTAGGTTTTAGTGCTTCGTTGGGATTTTTCTTTATATTTTTATATTAGAACCTGAAACTTTAGGAAAAAATGACAAGCTCGCAGTTTGAATTAGGAAGGAGAGAGAACTTTAAGATGGATTATCATAAAAATAGATATGACTGGGGTGATAGAAGTGATAGATCATTTTTTCCAAGATCAACAAAATTTGAATATATGCATTCAACAGAAACAACAGAGACAAATGAAGGATTTGAGTTCAGGATACCGCTGTCAGAGATATCATTGGAAAACCTTAAAATTTTTGTTCAGATGAACTATGTAATTGTGCAGTCTAATAAAAAGACGATATTCATAAGCTTAGATAGGAAATTGAAATCTGAAACCCTTGAATCGATAATTACTCAGGACATGCTGGTAATTAAGATAAAAAAATGAAGGTTAATATAGGGAAATAACAAGGAATGTCCACTGGACACACTGGACATTTCTCTGTGAGGTATTTAAACAAAGCATGCGTAAATATTCTTTATGAGGTGCATGTTAAGATGGTAATAATAGGCGTGATGGCATACACAATGATATTCATTTACTTGAGGAAAGAAATCAAGGAGATTATGGCAGACAGGAGCCTTAGATAGTCATTGATATAATTTTGAATATATTATCTTTCCAGTAGATTTTCTTTCTCCTTTTTCAATATAAATTATGTAAGCGCTATTGGCCTTTTGGGACTCATGTGCAAATAGCATGTCTGAATTACTAAGTCTTATTGCTTCAGGGATTACACTAAGAAGAGAGCCATTTTTTGAAAGGCCATAAACTCTTAAATTGCTCTTTTTATCAATCGTTATTGTAGGGTCTCCTGAATCATAAACTGTCAGAAAGCATTCAACTATTTTTTCAGGTTTTTCAAGCTTTGTCTGCAGATAATAAGTTTTTTTTATCACAATCCCTTCTAAATTTTTTGCGCTTATAAAACTAACTGCTATTATTTCTCCAAAACAGTCGGAATCTTTGGCAGTCCACAGAAATCTGTAGTAAAATTATAAGCTCCTGCATTCAAAAAGACAATCTTATCCCCAATTTTTGGTCTTTTTAAGTAAACCTTATACCTTAATATATCAGCAGAATCAGGGGTGCAGCCTTTTACTGTGAATGCTTCCCCTTCTTCAAGTTCTCCTTCTATCATTAGTCTTATGTTTGCAATCCATGTATCAAGCGCAGAATTGAATATCGAGCAGTCAAGGACAATATTATCATCATACATGTTTATTATTGCAGCTTCAAGCTTTACAGAAGGTGCTGCAATAAACCTTCCAGGTTCAATTATAAGCTTCACATTTTTTGAATTGAGCCAGGATTTCAGGTCATGTATCTTTGAGAATACATAATCAATGACAGATACCCTGAAATTCTTGTATTCAGCCGGAATTCCTCCGCCGATATTTATGAAATCAATCTTATCCCAGCATTCGACGCTTTCTTCAAGTTCTTCTCTAAGTGACCATTCGCTCACATTCTGTGTCTTCCTATGCATGTGTATTCCAATCTTTTCAAAATATTTTTTATCCAGTTTTGAGATTATCTCATTTACAGCAGTTGAATACATCCCAAAGACAAAATGCTTTCCTGTATGGATTGTATGCTCCTTTAATTTCATCCTTAGAAGCAGCCATGCTTTTTTCTTTGATTTCTTCAGGAAATCTTCCAGCACTTTCAGATCATTTACATTATCAATAACAAACCTTGTTACATCCTTCTTAAACAGCTCTTCAACGTCTTTTGCATTCCATGACTGAGGGAAATACCATATCCTTTCTGAGTCAATATGAGAAAAATCCTCTGTGCTGTGTATGCTGAAAAAAGAATCAGTCATCTCATGCAGAACTTTTCCGACTTCTATATTTGTCTTGTTGCTGTATGACACAGTATCAGCATACTTCTTGATTTTTTTATACTGCTCAACAGCTCTTGATTTGGACAGCACAAACCTTGCTCTTGAAATCATCTGAGCATGCCCTCTTCTTCCAATAGTTCAAGGACCCTAATCATAATCAAAGGAAATGTGAATGTCACATCCCCAATAACAGTTGCAACATCAGAATCATCCTTTACTTTTCCCCAGGATTTTGCCTCTTCTGTAGTAGCTCCGGACATGCTTCCTGAACTTTGGTGCGCAGTTGTCAAGTAAACAGCATAATCAAGCCCTCCATTAAGAAGGCAGGCAAGTATGGCGTGATGCTTTGAGATGCTTCCTCCTAGTGAAATAAGGCCTTTCTTGTCATCATGCGTTGTTGAAAAAAGTATGTTTGCAAAATCCTTTACAACATCCACTACAAAATCAGGATGTTTCTGCTGTAACATGAAAAGATGAAAACCAAAACTTCCATCTGTTATCCCAGGGCAGAATATTGGGACATTATGCTTTGCTGCCTGGTACAATATCGAATTCTTATCGTCAAGCTTTTGCCCAAGTTCCCTGATAAGATCAGATACAGGCCATCTTGGCTGCTTTTTATAGCATTCCAGAAGCATCTTTCCAATAGTATCTTCAAATTTAAGATAGGACTCATTCCTTATGAATAAATTACCTACCCTATTTACGCCTTTCTCATAAAGCTCGACATCATCAGTCTTGAAAGTGCCAATCACAAAGTCCTCGCCTTTTGCCTTCATGATATCTTCTTCTATTGCTCCGACAGTTGTAACTATCACATTCACCATGCCAAGCTCAATCAGCTGGGCAAAGAAGCCCCTAAGGCCGGATGTCACCATATTAGATGTAAACGTAAGGTAAATCTTAGAGCCGTCTTTCTTCATCTTAAGGATTGCTTCAACAGCCCTTTTCATCTCAGTGCTCTGGAACCCAACACTGCCAAGGCCTGCAACTAGCTCACTGACCTTTAGTCCTTTTTTCCACCTGAAATCTTTAACTTTTTCCATTTTTTAGTATCACCTGAAAGCTTAGAGAATATCCTAACTAGCAAAAAGAAAACTATGCGCCTTTTTCCCTTACAAGGTCGTGCATAATATCTGGTAGAAAAGTGGTATTTAAAAAATTAATCAAATCTATAGCTTTTCTTCTTCCTTATCTTCTGGATCTTCTTCCTTATCTTCATCCTTATGCCTTAAGTGCTGGCTGAAGTCCTCTTCGTATTCCCTTCTTTTTGTTTCCCTTTTCCTTCTTTCAAGCCACTGGTAGACATTTGAATGAGGGCTGCCTTTTATGAGCATTTCGACAGCTTTTCTTGCAAGGTGAAGCGTATCAACCTGTCCTATGAATGCAACAGTCTTTCCATATACAGAGATATATGTTTCAGTAAACTCTTCAATAAGCCTTCTTGACTTCCCGTCTTTCCCTATTACCCTTCCTTTAATCCTTAAAAACTGGTTTGGGTTCTCGAAATCAGGCAGGTTGATTATATCAAATGCATAATCCTGCTTTAAAAGCAGCATTGCTGTTTCAGGATTGAAACCACGGGCAATTGCTTTGATTATCTCCCTGGTTGAATACAGGCTTAGGGCGTCGTCTCCTGAAACATTGACTTCCCCTTCATTAGAATCAATATCAAGCTTTGTTTTTGTAGCATCGCAAAGCATCTTTTTTGTCTCGCCATTCTTCCCTATAAGCACAGCTATCCTTTCCTTAGGAACTTTTACCTGATAGGCGAATTCTTTCATATGTGGTCGGAATTTAGTGTTGTTTTTAAAGTTTAGTGTATAATATAATGAAGCAATTGAACAACCAAAGGAAAATTAAGCATTAACTATATAAAAAATCATCCTTTTGAAAAACAGTATGATCGGGAAGATAATCGGGATAAAGAATGAAACAAAGAGTGTCAAGACCATAAAATTTGACTTGGCATTTGGTTTTATACCAGGGCAGTTTGTCTTCATCCATGCAGACATCAATGGAGAGAAAGTAAAAAGAGCATATTCAATAGCTTCTGCACCAAATGAAAATCTTGAACTTACAATTGAGCTTACACCTGGCGGGAAACTGACGCCTTACCTGCACGATTCCTTAAAAATCGGAGATTCTCTTGAAATAAGCGAGCCTATTGGCAAATTTACGTTAAATGATGAAAAAAAGATAGCACTTATTGCAGGGGGTTCAGGGATTGTTCCTTACAGAAGCATGATAAAGCACGCAGCAAAAACAAACAGCAATGTGGAAATTGTTGTGTTTTATAGCGTAAAAAAATTTGAAGATATAATCTATTACCATGAACTTAATGAAATCCAAAAAGAATTCAGCAACCTAAGGGTAGTTTATACATTGACAAGGGAAACTCCAGAACACTGGAAAGGAAAAACAGGAAGGCTTAATGTTTCAACTATGCTTGATGAGCTAAACGGTTACAAAGATTTTGTCTTTTATATCTGCGGCCCAGTTGAGATGGTAAGATTCTTTTCAGATGAACTAAAACCTCTGGGAGTCAAACTAAAAAGAGAATTATGGGGCTAGATTTTCAATTAAAGCAAACCTTTATAATTTCTCTATAGCTTTTGAAAACAGGTGATATAACTTATGGTTACGGCTAAAAAAACATCAAAATCACAAGCAACAAAGGCAGTGAAAAAAACAACTTTAAAACCAGCAGTAAAATCAGCAACAAAAAAAATTGAAGCTAGCATTATCCTTACAGAGGAAGCAGCAAAAAAAGTCAAAGAACTCCAAAAGCAGGAAAAAAAAGAGTCTTATGGGCTCAAGCTTTATGTATTTCCTGGAGGATGCTCAGGATTCCAGTATGGGCTGGATTTTGAAAAATCACCTGAAAAGACAGACATAGTTTCAGAACAGCACGGAGTAAAGCTTTTTGTTGACAAGGAAAGCGCATCAATGCTCAAGGGCACAAGGATTGACTTTGTAGATTCATTAAAAGGATCAGGATTCAAGATTGATAACCCTAATGTGGAGCATTCATGCGGATGCGGAAAAAGCTTTTGCTGATTCCATTAACTTTATTATATTAATTCTATTGTTTTTCTATTATGTTTGAAAAGCTAATATTTGGAAAGCTAGGCTGGAAGGGAAATAGGTGGAGATATGGCTTTTTTTATGCAACAGCTTACACTATCTTATTTTTTCTAATAATAAATCTCTCTGATATAATTCTTGGCAAAAAATCATTCCTTACAAACACAGTTTATTCCATTGTATTTTTTATCCTGATGTTTTTTGTCTATCAGGTAAAGCACTATGCATATGAGAAAAAATTTTAAATGAATTAGTGTTTCTTCTGCCTTTATGGAACTAGCTTTTTTAAACGGGACATTTTTTGGCAATACAATACTTCAGTACCTTATATTCTTCGGATACATTGCAGGAGCAGTAATCCTTGGAAGAATAGTGTATTACTTTTTTAAGACAATAGCAAGGGCTGTAACATCAAAGACAAAGACAGATTTTGACGACATCTTAATTGATATCATTGAAGAACCGCTGGTTTTCTTGCTTGTGGTTTATGGATTTTACCTGGGATATCACCAGCTGACCTTGCCTGAGAAGGTTTTCAGTTTTTTTAATCAGCTAGACCATAACCTTATAATCATTGGGCTTGCGTGGTTTGGAATAGCTTTCATTGAGAAGATGATAACCCATTATCTTGCTCCATTGACATCAAAGACCCATACTGACCTTGATGATCATTTGGTTCCTTTGATAAGAAAGCTTGTAAAAACAGTCCTTATACTCTTGACCATACTAATTGTCATTTCAAACTTTGGCTATAATGTTTCTTCAGTCCTTGCAGGACTTGGTATAGGAGGCCTGGCATTTGCACTGGCAGCACAGGACCTATTAAAGAATTTTTTTGGAGGTATTGCAATACTTACAGACAAGCCATTCAAGCTTGGGGACATCATTGAAGTTGACAAGTATACCGGTTCAGTTGTTGAGATAGGACTTAGGTCAACAAGGCTAAAGACAGGTGCAGGGGATTTTGTCACTATCCCCAACATGAGGATTATGGAAAACAGCACAGTAAACCTAAAGAAATACCAAAATAAGGCGATAAGTTTTGTGCTCGGCTTAACTTATGATACCAGCTCTGAAAAAATAAGCAAGGCAAAAAAAATAATAGAGGATATTGTGAAAAAGAACAAGCACACAGTCAAGGATACTGTTGTCTCAAATTTTGTTTCATTCAATGCTTATTCGCTTGATATAGATGTAAGATTTGAAGTCAATACAAATGACGGTGGAATAATCAAGCAGATTAGGGATAGCATCAATCTTGAGATAAAAAAGCAGTTTGACAAGGAAAAGATAAGGCTGGCTTATCCAACCCAGACAATCGAATTAAAAAAGTAGATTTATGTATACCAGTATAGAAAAATATATATAGTCTTTTTTTATATCTTTATTTATGAGACAAGGAGTTTTGTTTGTTCTAGTACTGACTTCACTGTTTTTTGCAAGTTATTTTTATTTCTCGGTAATTTCCCCTGTTTTTGCACTAAAACCCGAGGTTGAGGCGCCAAAAGGCAGCCAAATTGAAGATTCCCATATAATCTATTTTCTAAATGAGGTTGAAGCTTACAGGCTTCATGAGAACCCTTTAAATTCAGAGCCTGCAGTAATAGAAATGCACTTAGATGGAAAGATAGAAAGGTTTGCAGTTGAGAATTTCACATACATAAAAACGACAGCTGAGCCAGACGTACTAATATATACTTCAAAAAAAGATTTTTTAATGCTGCTTTCTGAAAGTGATTTAAAAAAAGAACTAAATAAAATGAGCACAGAAGGCAAAATTAAGATTGAATCCCTGAATGACGATAAGTCTCTTGCCTTGAAAGGTTATAAGGTTATTTTTGACAGCTTTTCTGCCAATGATATAACCGGAAATGTTGTGCTTCCCATCACAAACAGTTTTAACATGCTATTCTTGCTGCTGGCATTTGCGTTAATAAATGTAGTAAAAGAAAAAATTTAGTTCTTCTTGATTAGGTTATTCTTCTCAAGAAGTGCCTTAATCCTTTTGTAGTCGTCAGATTCCTTGAATTCCCTTATTGTCTTTGAAGGAAGTTTTGAAAGCCATTTGTTCTGCAGCTTCAGGACTTCTTTTATATCTTCGTTCACTGCTGAGGCAGGCTGCTCTTCTGATTTTTCAAATTCTTCTTCATCTGAATCATTATCGTCAAAGCTAAGCCACTGCTTAATCTTTGAAAATACTCCTTTTTTAGGCTGTTTTTCATATTCTTCTTCGAACTTTTCTTCATTAGTCTCTTCCACTTTTGTCTCACCATGCATGAAGTTTAGGAATTTTTGGGCAGAGTTATTTTGTTTTGAGCTGCTGACTGGAACATCTTTTTTTCTCCTTGTGAGATATGCATCCATTTCAGAGTTAAAACTCCCCATATAGTTTTAATTATTTAGTGACTATTTAAAGTTTTGGTAAAAGCACCCAAACAGGGGTTATCGTAGCTAAAACTGAGCTAAAAACTAATATTTTAAATAATCAGCTTAATTTTCAAGTAGGTAAAAATGGTCCCAAAGCACATAGCTATTATAATGGATGGCAACAGGAGATTTGCCAAAAGGGTTATGGCAAAGCCATGGAAAGGGCATGAATGGGGCACAAAGAAGCTTGAACAGGTCCTAGAATGGTGCCAGGAATACGACATAAAGGAAATTACGCTTTATACTTTTTCCATGCAGAATTTTGATAGGCCAAAGGAAGAATTTGATTACTTAATGAACCTTTTTCTGCAGGGCTTTGAGAAGCTAAAGGAAGACAAGAGGCTTTATGAGAACAAGATTAGGGTAAACATAATTGGAAGAATCTGGATGTTTCCTGAAAATGTACAGAAAAAAATGAATGAAATCATGGAAAAGACAAAAAAACATGATAAATACACAATAAATTTTGCCATGGCATATGGCGGACAGGAAGAAGTGGTGGACGCTGCAAGGAAAATTGCAGAAGACGTAAAATCAGGAAAAATTGATGTAAAGGAAGTTAATGGTGAATCTTTCAGGAATTACCTATATCTAAAAGGCGAGCCGGACATGATTATAAGGACTGGAGGAGAGAAGAGGACATCTAATTTCCTGGCTTATCAGGGAGCTTATTCTGAGTATATGTTCATTGAGAAGATGTGGCCTGAGTTTGAAAAAGAAGATTTCTTATCCTGTCTGGATGAATATGCAAAAAGAAAAAGAAGGTTTGGAAAATAAGTTAATTTACAGTTGCCCTGATTTTTCCTGTTGATGTTCTTTTTATGTCGCTTCCAACAGTGTAGAACCCTATTGTTACTATTCCTGATATCTTCTTCCCTACAGGCACTTTTATTTCGCATGGTATCTCTACAACTTCACTCATGACACCATTGACTAATGTGTCTGTATATTGATATTCATCGCAGTTCCAAAGTCCTTCATTATCTGCTTCGCCTTCTATATCTATCGTGAAATTGGCTATATTCTTGCCAAGTGTGTTCCTTAGTTCAAGCTGGACAGCGGTTGTTGAAACACCATAGTTCTCGCATTGAAAAGCACTGGATATCTCGCAATTATCTGGAAGAAGCCTTCCTAAGTCTATCACTCCAAATCCTATAAGTGCTCCGATTGCAAGCATGACGATAAGTATTGTAACTCCGTAGATAAGCAGTGTTTCTACAGCTGCCTGTGCTCTTTTATTAAGAATTTTCATTTTTATCCTCCCTTTAACTTTGATGCAATATTTGAAAGCTCATTAACATTTTCAGAAAATACAGGAAGAACCTTTGAAAACACTTTTTCCATTGCCTTAATCTCGCTTCCTACCTCCTGTATATGCTTATCATAATCATTCACTTTCCCTATTACAGCGCGCTGCAAATCAGAGAAATTTTCCCTAAGGTTATCAAGCTTAATCTCAGCTTCAGAAAGCCTGCTTTCAACTTTGTTTTTCCATTCAACAATCTTATTTATGTCCCTTAAAATCTCCTGCCATTTCTCCTCTATTATTGTTTCAACTAACTCCTCTATCTTCACATCATTCTGAGGATCAGAAAAAACTTCCCTCATCTGACTTCCCGGGCTGTTTGTTACCTGTATCTCAGGCTGAGCAAATACTTCCTGCGAAAAACTTTCACCTACTGGTTGCATACCTTCCACCGCCATTTTTGTATCAGCCTGGTTCATTGCATCAAATATCTGGGTATTGGAATAGCCTGATCTTTGCAATGTCTGGATAATCTGGTTATTAGACAGACCCTGTCCGCGCATCTGCATTATATCATTTATTGGAGAACCATCTGGCATAAATAATAATCATTAAAAAACAGCTATAAATAACTTTCGATATAATCGCCTATATTTTGCTTTTAAGTTCCAAAAGCATTTTTTCAGCTTCCTTTTTTGTGATAAAGCTCATAGGCTGCCAGTAATTCATATACTTTACAAGCACATTGAACTCAGATTTATTCACAGCGTTCTTAATCTCTTCTGCCAATTTTGCCATCTTCTCGCTCAAATCAGAAATTTCGTTCCTAAGTTCAGACATGTTCTCATTTAAGTCCCTAATATCACTATTAAGATCTTTTACATCCTTAAGCATGCTTTGCTCAGTGAACTGTGTCTTTTTCCTAAGGCCGGAAAAACGCTCTTCAATAAGCCTAAGCCTTCTCATAACCTCATGAAAATCATTAGTTACTCCTTCTGGCACATCAGACACAGGAACTTTTTTTTCAGGCAGAGGCATTTGCTGCGCAGGTTTATCCATAGCAATTTTTTTAAACTAGTAAGTATATAAAAGTTCCTCATGGATGATGTTTTTTTCTCTATTGAAAGAGTGGCTGAAGATACAGTTTTAAAGTGTGATTTTTCAAAAAGCACTCTTCCCCCATCAATTGAAGACAGTCCTATAGTGATGTCAAAGGTAATAGAGAACCTATCAAAAAACAGGGGAGTTACAAAAATAGCATTATATCAAAAGAGAGAATATGAATATGATTACCAGCAAACCTTGCTTTTGACTGAGATATCATTAATGTTTTCAAGGCTTTCAAGGGAAAATGACAGATTCAGTGTAGCAGCACTTGGGAAAATAAAGTGCCAGAAATTTGCAGATACATGGTATACCCAGATTAAGGATATCACTTCAAACCTTCTTCTTAAAGACCCTCTTGGAGCTTATGTTGAACTGCGAAGAGCAAGAAGGCATGAAAAGATAATCCAGGAAAAGACAATAGATGAGGATTCTACTGAATGCATCCAGCACTATATAGAAATTTTGGACTACCTTACAGGGCTTTTGGAAGACACTAAACTAATAGTCATAGCAAAACCATATCTTGCAGGATATGAGATGGGAAACAGGGACGCATACAGGAAAATCTTTAACCCGACAATAAAGCCAGATTTCATGTATACAAAGCTTATGTCGGCCTATCCAAAAAACGGGGAAGAGATAGATAGTTTTTCAATTGGGGAAACAGAAGTCACGGTATTCAGGATGCCAGATACTGTCCAGACATTATACCACCTAATGCCACCAGAGTTTAAACTTGATGAAGAGAAATATGAACTTTTGGATGTTGCAAGAAATATCATGGCGGAACATAAGCCACAGAAAGCTGATTTTGTAGACCCAAAAAGGATGAGGGAAGTTTTCTTTAATGTTGGAAAGGACCTCATTGAGGAGCTTGCAGCTTACAGGAAAATACCTATGAAGGAATCTGAGATAGAAGAACTGACAAGAATCCTTGTCAGGTATACTGTAGGATTTGGGTTGATTGAGGTTCTTTTGACAGATGATGAAGTACAGGATATATCAATAAACAGTCCGATGGGAAGGATTCCTATATTTATTGTGCATGGGAAATATGACGATTGCATAACAAACATAATCCCAACGCCACAGGAAGCAGAAAGCTGGGCATCAAAACTAAGGATGATTTCAGGACGTCCATTAGATGAGGCTAACCCAATCCTGGACACAGAACTGGAGCTTCCTGGCGCCTCAACAAGAGTTTCAGCAATAAACCAGCCATTAAACCCGACAGGAATTGCTTTTTCTTTCAGAAGGCATAGGGACAAGCCGTGGACATTGCCCTTGTTTATGAAATACAGGATGATAAATCCTCTGGCAGCAGGCCTCTTGAGTTTTCTTGTTGATGGAACAAGGACAATGATGGTATGCGGGACAAGAAGCTCTGGAAAGTCTTCTTTTCTCTCTGCTATAATTGTTGAAATCATGAGAAGATACAGAATCATTACAATTGAGGATACTTTGGAACTTCCTGTTCCACAGCTTAGAGACTTAGGGTTTAACATCCAGTCAATGAAGGTAGCCTCATCATTAACGCAGACAGGAAGCGAAGTTGATGCAACAATAGGTATCAGAGCAACACTTAGGCTTGGAGATTCATCACTTATTGTTGGAGAAGTAAGAAGTAAGGAAGCTGTTGCTCTTTACGAAGCAATGAGGGTAGGCGCAGCAGCAAATGTAGTTGCAGGCACAATCCATGCGGATTCGCCTTACGGATTATATGACAGGGTAGTAAATGACATAGGGGTTCCAAAGACAAGCTTCAAGGCAACAGATATTGTGATAATTGCAGCTCCAATAAAATCAGCAGACGGACTTCATAAGTACAGAAGGGTAACCCAGATAACTGAAGTTCAGAAGCACTGGGAAAATGATCCAATGACTGAAAAAGGTTTCATAGATCTGATGAAATATGACGCAAAGAAAGATGAATTAGTTCCTACAGATGACCTGATTAACGGTGAATCTGATGTATTAAAAACAATTGCCGGAAAGATCTCAGATTATTCTGGGAGCTGGGATGCTGTCTGGCAGGATATCCTTTTAAGGGCGCAATACAGGGAAACCCTTACAAACAAGGCAATCGAATTAAAAGACAATGATATGCTTGAGGCGCCTTTTGTAATATTATGCAATGACATGTTCCATATCTTCTATGAAAAAGTAAAAAAGAAAACAGGGAAGCTTGACCACAAAAGGATATATATGGAATGGGAGAACTGGTTCTTGCAGGAAATAAGGAGAAGGAAGGGAAGATAATTATCCTATAAGCGAAATTATGTTTCCCCTGCCCTGCTTTATCTTCTTTACTTTTCCCATGTGCTCAAGCTCAGCGATCATAAGGGATATCTTAGCTTCTGAAACAGGGAACTCTTTCCTAATCTCCCTCTGTGTCATCCTGCCCTGATTTTTTTTAAGGATTGCAATAATCTTTTCAAGGTCTGAAGATACAGCATTAATTGATTTCGCATTATTTTTATTTTCCACTTTTTTTCTAAAAAATATATAGCTGAAAACAATAAGCAGTCCAAATACCATAAGGATAAAAGGAAAACCAAAATAGTTTTTCCTCTCAAATTCTGGCTCATCAATTTCAAAATCAATATCCATGTATAGCTTATCAGTCTCATCAATGCTTGGATACAAAAAAAGATCAAGGACATAGCTTCCGTCATTTTCAATGCTTATGTTTTCAAATGCAGCCATGACTTCCCCATTTTCCTTCAAGTACGCTGATAGCATATAATTCCCATCAGGCACATCAAAACTATAGCTGCCGTTCACAGCCAGGAATCTTTGGTTTGGCACAGTATTTATTTCAACTATGGAATTAGAGGCCTTCATGAAAGACAGATCATAGATGCTTCCATGAATGTTTGCAGCAAAATTATATGGCAGTATAACTATTGATAATATAACCAGAAAAAACACAAAAACTTTTTTCCTCATCTTAGAAGGGATAAGATATTTGGTTTATATAAGTTTCTTAATGAAAAAAACAGAAAATAAAGATTATTTTCTTAAAATAATTAAAAATATACTTTATTTTTCTAAAATAAAGAAATATAAAGCTTTAAAATACTTAATTTTAAAGTTTATTTATAAAGTTCATCGCATTACCAAAACACAGCTACTTCAATACTCAAAAAAGGAAAAACAAGGAGGAAATTAAAAATGAATAAGGCAATATTAATTGCGCTGATGCTGATTATTAGCATATTTACAGCAGCTGCGCAGGAAACAGAAATTGGAATCAATATAGAAAATGAGGTATCTGTGCTTTCAGAAGACAAATGCATAGAAAGACTTGGAAATTACCTTGAGGATCAGGGCAAGGATGCAGATGAAAGAAAAGTAAAGAATCTATGCCAGATGCTAAGGCAAAAAGCTAGGATGAACATAAAGACAAGGGAAGAAGGAGAAAAGCTTAAGCTTGAATTAAAGGAAAGAATTGAAAAGAACTTTGACAAATTATCAAAGGAAGACCAAAAAAAACTTCTTGAGATAGGCAAAGACAGGCTTGAGAACTGCGAAGGCAATGAAACTATAGGAGAATGCCTGAAGGATTACAGGATAGTAAGATTTGCAAACAAGGCAGACCTGTTTAGGCAAAGGACTGTAAACGGATGGGAAAAAGCAAGGGAAAGATTTGAGGAACTACAGGAAAAATTCTCAGAGATAAAAGTTGATTTAAACGAAGAGAGAAATGCATTTAGAGATGCCATAAAATCAGGAAATGATGAAGCTGCAAAAGATCATGCAAAAGCATACCTTTCAAATGTTGCAGATGTTGTAATAAACAATCTTGAAAAAATCAAGGCAAAAGTAGAGGAAAATGATGACCTTACAGATGAAGAAGCATTAGAAATCACAGCTAAGATAGATGCAAAAATCGAAGCTATGCTTGATGCAAAAGAAGAAGTGAATGACGCAGAAACAAAAGAAGAAATAAAAGCAGCTGGAAAAGAGATAATAAGCCAGTGGCAGAAAATGAAAAATGAAGTAAAGGAACATACTGCTAGTCTTGTCAAAGCAGCAACATTCGATGTCATGAAAAGGGCAGAGTTCCTTGAAAGGAAGCTTGAAAAGGCACTTGAAAAGCTTGATGAAAAAGGATATGATATAAGCTCAGAAGAAGAACTGCTAGAAGGATATAAGGATTATCTTGACAGCGCAAAAGAAAACTACAATCTTGCAAAAGAAAAATTTGCAGAAGCAAGAGAGACAAAAGGAAATTCATCTGAACTTATTGAGGATGCAAAGGAATACCTTAATGCAGCAAACGAGGATATGAGAAAAGCACACGAAGTATCAAAAAGCATAATCCAAAACATCAAGAGGATTGCAAAAGATGACGCAAATGAGCTATTAGATGAAACAAGCGAAGATTATTATGAAGTAAAGAATCTACATGATGACCCAGATGATGATTCAGATGATGATGATTCAGATGGAATAAATTTTGAAGCTGAAGCAGATGTCTTTACAGATGTGACCCTAGTAGAAGTGGAATACAATGATAAGAAGACAGAATTTGAGACAGACGCAGACACAAGGGAAGAAGTGATAGATGAGATAGTAGAGAGATATAATGTTTCAAGGGACATGGTAGATGATGCATTGGACTTTGAGATTGAAGACAAATCATCAGAAGAAGATAGCAAAGATGATTCAGATGAGGATTCAGATTTAGATGATGACTCAATGGGTGATGATTCAAATGAAAATCAGTTTGAAGCTGAGGCAGATGTCTATACAGATGTAACCCTAGTAGAAGTGGAATACAATGATGAGAAGACAGAGTTTGAGACAGACGCAGACACAAGGGAAGAAGTGATAGATGAGATAGTAGAGAGATATAATGTTTCAAGGGACATGGTAGATGATGCATTGGACTTTGAGATTGAAGACAAATCATCAGAAGAAGACAGTAGTGGTTCAGGCAAGGATGATGACTCAGATGATGACAGCCTAGAAGCAGAAGTAAACGCTTCAGGAAAAGTCAAAGTTGAAATCTAAAACGGGTGGGAAAAATGAATAATATAAAACTACAGCTCGTTGCTTTGATTTCAATTCTGGCCATTACAGCACTACTTACAAGCTGTACAAAAACCCAGATTCAGGCAGATGATTTAGCAAATGGGCAAAATGGAAACATAAATGAAGCACCAGCAACACTTCCAACAGAAGAAGTTGCAAATGTTGACAGCTCATTAAACCAGGAACCTATAGATTCAGAAATTTCTGATCTGGAAAATGACCTTGAAAACTGGTGATTTTTTATTTTTTTATTTAGATTGTTATAATATTATTTTTTAGTTTTGAAATAGAATATTCTGCAATTTTTTTCAGGTTAATCACATCTTCCTCATTATACCTTACCAGCAGCTCAAGATAATGCCTGTCTCCAGAGCCTTTATACATCTTCCAAAGTTTTATCGGGTCCCCGCTAAAAATTTTTTCAACATCTATATAATCTCGTTTTATCCCCAGCTCTTTTTCAATCTCCTTAAGGCCTCCTCTTAGTCCAGCCTTTCCTGCAAGAGTTCTTATGTCAATATGCGGTACATTAGGAAGAAGACCTGGATAAGCTTTATTCAGGTAAGGCAGGTCAAAGGAGCTTCCGTTAAACGTCAGCATTATCTTATAATTTTTTAGCTCTTTTCTTAAGACAGCGATATCAAGATTAACATCTTTAACCATTATTTTAGTATCAATTCCATTAAACAGCCCAACCACAGTAAGGTAAGACTTACTTTTTGAGGCATTAGAAGTTTCTATATCCAGGAAAATAGCATCTTCCTTAAAATACTCATATATTCTCCATGTTTCAGTGCTTGGAAGCTTTTTTGCAAAATAAGAAGAATCCTCATCTATAAGCGCTTTTTTTGCAAGGATTATGAGCTTATCATAGGCTTTTTTTGAGCTTTTTGAAATTCCTTTAATCATATCGGCCTTAAGAAAATCGTCCCAAATTTTTATACCCTGCTTCCATATTGCTTTTTCTTTTGCAGCTTTTATTTTCGGAAGGAAAACGAACGAGGATTTTATCATTTAAACTAAGTCTTTTTTAAAATTTAAATTGATTTTGGAAAACTAGATTATCCCTAATTCCTTAAACAGCTTTATAGAAGGTACACATAAATCTAGGTCTTTTATCTTGTCCTTATGCATCCATTTTAGTTCCATTATATCGTCTCCAGGCTTTTCATCCCCTTTTTCATAATCAGCAATAAAATTAAGAAAAATAAAATGCGTCATCGCTCCTTTCTTCTCACAGAAATCTTCAGCAAATCCAATTTTTTTTATGTTCTTAATATTTATATTTGCTTCTTCCATCACTTCCCTTTTTAGTGCATCTTCCAAGGATTCATTTCCCAGATTAACTCCCCCACCAATTATGAGCCACTTGTCAGGATAAGGGCCAATACCTTTTGCTTTTTTCCCGAAAAGATAGAAATCACCTTTTTTTATTATGGAGCTTACAGCCACCCTATAGTTCATGAATCTTTTATTAAATTAGGAATATATTAAACTATTGATACCTTTTCTTCAGCTAAAATGCCATATTTTCCTGTAAAATTAGCTTTTGTTTCTATTACATATCTTGAGGGAGCATTTGGAGGGTAAAGCTCGCAAGGCTCACTAGCGCATGGTGGTACATCAGCATATATTGTTATTATCCTGAAACTTTCATCAAGAAAAATAATATCTATAGGAAAGTTCATGTTTTTCATATAAAACTTATAATACCCAGGCTTTTCAAATATGAACAGCATCCCTTCATCTTCAGAAAGGCTTTCCTTAAACATAAGCCCCAGTGCCCTTTCAGACTCATTATCAGCCACATCCAGGGATATGCATTTTCCTTCAAAACATGCCTTTTGGTCTTTTGGCATCATGAAAAGCATACTTGATGCAAGAATGAAGACAAGAAAAAAAGCAGCCTTATTTTTACTGTTAATTATCATGAATATCTTATTAGTCGTGCTGTAAAACATTACTGTTGCATAAATATAGGTTATCAAAGGGATGTAATAAAACAACATTGAAAAAATCACAATCGGGAAAATAACTGCAGCAATGTTTGAAGGTATGTTCCTTATGAAAATCTTCTTTTTCTTTAGCACTAAGCTTATCACCTGAGAGACAAAATAATATGCATAGACAAGCAGGAAAACCCTGATATCTCTCAGCCTGCCTAATAAGAATAAAGATAAAAATGCGCACAGCACAACAACCTTGTCTGCAGTTATGTCAAGCTTTTTCCCAAATTCACTTACTTTTTTAAGCTTTCTTGCAAGATAGCCATCAAGGATATCTGAAACTATGCTCAGTATGTAAAACAGCGAGAACAAAAGAATATTGTTATTTAATGCAGAAATGACCATAAATATCCCAAGGAAAAACCTAGAGAACGATAGGGTATTTGGATTCATCAAAACCATTGAAAAGCACAGTAACCTTTTTAAATTAACCATTCTTCCAAGGATTTTATGTCAAAAGATAAAATCAATATGCCGATGAGCTCAGCAGGCATCACAAGATATTTTGATGATTATAAATCAAAGATTGAATTCAAGCCAGGTCATATTGTGTTTTTGGCAGTTGTTGTTATACTTATGGTTATCCTTCTGAACATGTTCGGAAGCACATGGTTTGGGTTTTAGCCAGGTTGGTGTTCTGGTTTTTTATGTCTTATTAGCTATCTTCCTTCTATAGAAACATTTAAAAGAGCAGTCATATCTTATTCTAATTAAAAAGAGGGGTTAATTTGGAGAGCAAAGCACTAGATTCATATTCAATTACTTCTGATAATATTCCTTTGCAGATTCATATCTATACAAGTGAAGGGCATCCAGTACCTTTCTACCATCTTTCCTTATTAAACATAACACCTGAGACAAAAAGAATAATTGAGCGTATACGAGAAGATATAATCACAGGACTTAGCTTTAACATAGCAAGCAAGAAAGCAAAAGACGGAGAGGCAGAGATAAAAGAGCAATTCAGGCTAAAGCTTAGGGAGATAGTAAAAAGTCAGTTCTCAGACCTTGACAAGGATACTACAGATATGATTACGAATTATATCATCACAACAAGCCTTGGCCTTGCTGAACTTGAATTCCTGCTTGAAGACCCGGAACTAGAGGAAATTGTGATAAACGGAGCTAATTCCAATGTATGGGTCTACCACAGAAAATATGGATGGCTAAAGACAAACGTGTCTTATGATGATGAAAACAAGATAAGGCATTTTGCAACCCAGATAGGAAGGAAAGTTGACAAGGGAATAAGCATTCTTCAACCGTTACTTGATGCAAGCCTGGATTCAGGAGACAGGGTGAATGCAACACTAGCCCCTATAACCACAATGGGAAACACCTTAACAATAAGAAAATTTTCCAAGACCCCGTGGAGCGTCACAACCTTCCTGAAAAACAAAACAATTGATTTTAGCTCTGCTGCAATAATCTGGCAGGCAATACAATATGAGCTTTCTGTTTTAATTGTAGGGGGAACAGGATCAGGCAAGACATCTTTTATGAACGTACTTGCAAATTTCTTCCCTCCAAATCAAAGGATAATTTCAATTGAGGATACAAGGGAACTTAGGCTTCCAAATACCCTGCACTGGGTAGCAATGCAGTCCAGGCTTGCAAACCCAGAAGGAAAAGGGGAAATAACAATGCTTGACTGCATGATAAACACTTTGAGAATGAGGCCAGACAGGATTATTGTAGGAGAAGTAAGAAAGGAAAAAGAGCTAGAGGTAATGTTTGAAGCTATGCACACAGGACATAGCGTCTACAGCACATTCCACGCTAGCAATGTGAATGAAGCAATCGCAAGATTAACCAATCCGCCAATCAATCTTCCAAAGCAGCTGCTTTCTTCTCTAGGACTTGTTGTAGTGCAGCACAGGAACAGGAGGACAGGAAAAAGAAGGACTTTTCAGGTTGCAGAGATAGATGACTTGGGAAACCCAAACGTAGTCATGCAGCATGATTCACTCAAGGATGTGATGAATCAGGCAGCACAGCCGGAAAAGCTTCTGAAAACATTAAATCTGTACACCGGGATGAGTAGCTCGCAGATACAAAATGAGCTTAGCGAGAAGATACAGATTTTGAAATGGCTAGTTTCAAAAGACATAGAGGATATCAATGTAATCGGGCTTATCATGTCTGATTACTATACTGAAAAAGAACATTTAATGGGCTTTGTTTCAAGAAACTTAGACTATAGCACGGAAAGGTGAAAAATTGTTCTCCAAACAATATAGTGAAACCCTGAAAAAAGTAAATTATCAGAAAGAGAAATTTTTCAGGACACTTGTACTATTTTCATTATTCCTATCAGGAAGCGTCTCAGGGCTTATATTTGCAATACTTCTTTTTAATAAAAAGCCAGTTATTTATGCAATTTACTCATTCTTTTTTTTCTTTACTGTCTTTTATCTTATGATAAAGTTAATACCAGAACTAGAGCTTAAAAAGAAAAAAGCACTTCTTGAATCTGATCTTCTATACAGTGCAAGGCACCTGCTCCTTAAAATAGAGAGCGGATCATCCTTACTTAATTCCCTTGAAAGCGTTTCAACCTTAAATACAAAGTCCAGTGTCTATTTCAAGCAGCTGATGCTTGATGTCTCATTAGGCATGCCAATAGAGGGGGCCTTGGAAAAAGCAATAGAATACAGCCCATCAAAAGCATATTCAAAAATCCTTGAAGAGCTTTTAACTTCATTAAAAACAGGCTCTTACATACAGAAGACATTAAGAAATACGCTTGATGACATAACAAGGAACCATCTTATAAACATCCAGGAGTACGGGAAGAAATTAAACCCAATGTCTATGTTTTACATGATACTTGGAACAATACTTCCAAGCCTAGGAACAGCCATGCTCATAGTTGCAGCAAGCCTGCTTCCAGGAATACTTATTATTGATATGAGGATACTTATGTTCATCGCATTTTTCATCCTTTTTATCCAGGTATTTTTCCTATTGGCTTTCAGGGGACTTAAGCCAGAGGTCATGGCATGAGCTTCTTTTATAACCTAGGAAAAGGGATAATGCCTGAAAGTTTCAGGGGAAAAATAAAAGGGTACATGCAAAAGACAGGAAAGACGGATGTACCTTACTCACAATATGGCATGATTTTCATACTGACCATAATCATGACGATAGTGCTATATTTTTTCTTTATCTTCAAGACACTCAGCACATCAAATATTGCATTCATGGTTATTACAACATTTATACTCCTGACGTTTATAGAACTGGGATTTTGCCTTGTTGGGATAATAGGATTCTGGCTCCATTACGAGTTTATAATATTCAAAAGAACCAGGGAAATAGAAGAAGTGCTCCCGGATTTTTTAGAGCAGGTGTCAATAAACCTTAGGTCTGGCATGAGTTTTGATAAAGCCTTGTGGAATTCCATCATGCCTGAATTCGGGGTTTTGGAAAAAGAGATTGAAATTGTAGCGAAAAGGGTCATGGCAGGGGAAGATACAGAAACAGCCCTTACAGAATTTGCTGAAAAATACAATTCAACACTGCTTCAGGAATCTATGGATATGATAATTGTTGGACTGAAATCAGGCGGAAACATCTCAGAACTTATTGATAAGATTGTAAGAAACGTAAAAGAGGCTTCATTCCTAAACAGGGAGCTTATAGCATCTGTAACAAGCTATGTCATCTTTATAGGTGTAATCTCTGTTGCAATATCCCCTGTCCTTTTTGCATTATCCTTCAATCTCATGCAGATAATCCAGGGACTAGGGTCAAAACTAAGCTCATCATCTTCTTATGGTGTGCTTTCAATCAACTTTGGAAATAAGTTAAATCCTGCAGATTTTATTCTCTTCTCAAAAATATGCGTTATCATAATCTCAGGCATATCTTCCTTAATCATTGCAGATTTAAGGGAAGGAAGCATCAAAGCAGGCATGAAATATATTTTCATTTTTATTCCGCTGTCTTATGTAATTTATCTTGCAATGTTGACTTTGCTTTCCGGCTTTTTCGCTGCCTAGAATTCCAGGGCATCAGCTAATTTTAGCTTAAATTTCTTAATAGAATCATGTGGCAGCTCAATCACATATTTTGTCATGTTTTTCGAATAATAAAAAGAAAAAGGCAGGAAATTCTCTTTCATTTCAACAATCCTTTTATTTTCGTCCAGGAACAATACATCAATAGGAAAAAATACAAACATCATATGCATATCCATCCTTCGTTTTTTCTCAAAGACAAAAATATATGCACCAGTTATTTTCCTAGAAAACATAAGACCTCTAGCTTTTTGCCATATGCTGTTTAGAAAAAAAACATCCTCAAACAGGACAGTTTTACCTTTATTTAGCATCCCACATCACAAGTTTCATAGAAATAATCTCAGCTATCCCATCGTGCCTATAAGTTACATATCTTGTAATATCAATTAATTCCTCATTATCCATTGCAATTATGTCACTATAATTATATCCGGGATACCCAACCTGATCTATACCGGAAATCTTATCTTCCTCAAATATTACCAGGAAATCATATTTCAGAGAAGATATCTCCTTTATGCTATCATAATCAGATTGAGTCATATTGCTGAATGCGCTTACTTTTGAAATATCTAATGAATTATTTGTCCTAAGCCCAATGCTTTTCACAACGCTCGAATTCCAGTTTTTAGGGACACCATCTGAAAGAAGCACATCTGAAAATTTTTTTGCCTCCTCCAATATGTCTGTTCCCTGGAACATAAATGTCTCTGAAATATACTTGAAGCTTAATATTATTATTAATGTAAACAGCGCAAGAGCTATAACCAAATCAAAATACCAGATCTGTCCTTTTAGCAGTTTACGCATATTGATCCATTCACATTTCTTATGGAATTCATCCCCTTTGCCAAAATTCCGTCATGAGAGGGAACAGGAAAATACAGCAACCCCTGTGTGTAATTTAATACCAGCGTATCATTAATCACAAAAACCCCATATTCATATCCCTCAAGTTTCAAAGGCAGCTCAAAATTCCTTACATATCCTTCTTTAGCATTTGAAGCTGTCTTAAACTCATTCTGAAGATAATAACCAAAATCCTCTGCGAGAAGCCTTTTCTTATCATTCATATTATCCTTATAAAGATCTGAAAACACAGTCATGAAAACAATCATGGCAACAGTCGCTGCCATAACCATGAACATGAATTCCATGCTCACCTGTCCCTGATTGATGTGTAATCACCTGAGCTCGTTATTTCTATATAATGTATTCCTGGCTTTATAGAGATGTTCCCAGTCATATTCACAGAAGATACAGAAATTATCTGCTGGATATTGTTCCTGGAAGTCCTAAGCCCGAAAATCAAAGTCCTTGAAGAGATGTTGATATATTCAATATGTTCAGGAAAATAAGCCTTTATCGTTGTCTTTGATGGTTCCCCTAAAAAATAAACAGTTTCTGCCTTATCTGCAATCTTTATTGCAACATTCCTCAAGTGGTTTGAAGCAATGGCATCCTTTACATTGTTGCTTTGGTCAAAAAAAATCAGGACCAGAGGGATCATCATCAGGAAAACAAAGCCAAATATTGCAATGAACTCAACACTAACCTGCCCTCTTTTCATATTGCTTAAATAGTTAAGCTTGGTATAAATAGTTTTCTAAGCAAAAATTCAATACAAAACATTGATGACAAAGAAAATAGCTGAAATAGCCATTCCAAGAACGTAAATTAATTTAGATGAAATCTCTGCAAGCTTTTCACCAGGCTTAATTGAATTCAGGAAGAATACCAATGAGGATACAAATAAAAAAACACGGATGTAGCTGCTAAAGCTTCCAAAAAAATAAGCAATAAGAAAAACAACCAACGGAAAAATACAAGAAACCCTTTTCCCAAAAACAACAGCAAAAGTTTTCTGGCCGGCCTTTTTATCAGGTGCATAATCTGCAAGTGTCGTGAATGCATGCATGCCGGAAAAGCATAGTGCAGCAAGTGCAATCTTTAAATCTATGGCAAAAAACGGTTTTCCGTGGCTGAACCCTGCCATGAAGGCGAAAAAAGCCATTAATCCATTTGAGATTGAATCAAAAGGAGGCCTTTCCTTCAGCCTAAAAACAGGAGCAGAATAAAATACTGCAAAAAATAAAAGGCAAAAAACAGATATAATGTTTGACAAATTAAAAGTAATAAGGGAAATGCTGAGAACAAATGAAACGCATATTTTCACTGCAGAAAGCACTTTCTTATGATCTTTTTTTTCAAGGACAACTCCATCAATATTTTTTTTCCTGCTGTTTAACTTATCAGTCTCATAATCATATATATCATTGATGCCAAATGTAATCATTGATAGTGGAAAAGACATCATGACTGCCTGGATGCCAGCTAAAAATGTAATCCCTGCGCCTGAATATATGAATCCGGTAAGGAAAGCAATAACCCCAACTGGCCAAAATACCGGCCTGCTGACTTTGATAAGGTTCATAGGAACATGGAAGTCATGACTGGAATATAAATCAGCGCAAAAATAGTGCTTAGGAAAACAGCCAACGCAGCTTCTTTTGGATGCGTATTAAGCTCTGTCGCATACGAAACCGTATTAGCTGCCAGAGGAACCAAAGAATAAATTATCATGACTTCATGTATGTTCTTTCCGTAAAAGCCAAGAAAATAAGCATCAATAAAAACAAGGCTGAACGTGATTATAGGCCAGACTATAAATTTCGCAAGGAATGCTAGTCCAGTAAATTTCAAGTCAACTTTGAAGCTTTCCAATTCAGAAATTGCCATCCCAATAACCATCATCCCAAACAATGCATAAGCCCCTTTTATTGCTTCCATTGAGTCAAGATAGATATCAACCGGGACTATGCCAAGCAGGTTAAGCAGTATCCCTAAGGCAAAAGCGTAAATTGCAGGCAGCTTTGCAAGCTTAGTCAAGCTCTCTTTTATAGTATGCGTGCCTTTTGCGACAATAAAAAAACCAAGGGTATTTTCATAAACTATGAATCCAAGGATGATAAGCACAGCTATAGGGACATATTCTTCACCCAGTAAAGCTATTATCACAGGAAGCCCAAAATAGCCAGTATTTGCGCTTCCGGATGTGAAAGCCAAAATATTCTTAATAGGCCCTTTCAGGAAAAAATTCCCTATAGCATAGAAAAGGAGGCAGATGAGGCAGCAGATTATAAGATATAAAAAAGGCAAAGAGAGATAGTTAAAATCAAGTTTTGCCATCAGAGCTCCGTTGAAGATGATTATCGGGGCTATGAGATATATCAAAATTGAGGCTAAAGTCTCTTTTTTTGCTTTTAAATGCTTTCCAGCAATAAACCCAAGAACAATATATAGGTAAAAAGGGACCATCTTCAGGAAAAAGCCTTCAAGCATGCTACTGCTAAGCTTACTATGATTTAAAAACCTTTCCAGTGTTCTCGTCTAAATGGGAGTTATGCATAACCTTTATATATCATAAGATTCTTCCTATCTATGCATAAATGGGTCCTCATACGAGAACCTCTTACCGAGGTACCTATGAATCTGAGACACAATTATGCGATACAGCCCGTCACGAGAGTACCCAGGGGAGCTCACGCTAAAAGCAAGCTGTGAAATCTGGGAGTTAGTGTTGAACGGGCGACAAAACATTTCAGAACAAGTATCACTATCCTTTATTCACATATTCAGGCAGGTTACTTGTTCTAAAAGCATAAGAATCATAATCCTCAATTTCAAAGAAACAATGTATTTTACTTGTTTCAAAAGGTAAAAAATCCTGGGCTTTTTTTAAAAAGCTTAATATCAGGGTTTTTGCTAGATAACTTAGGACTATTTCTTATGCCAGGCATCATGTTTATAAGGAGGAATAAAAAATGGGAAAAATCAGCCCGGTATCAGCAAAATATATCGTTCATGCCAGCATAAATATTGATGGCGTAGTGGATAGGCCGGATGTCATTGGCGCTATTTTTGGCCAGACAGAAGGGCTTTTGGGAGCAGACCTTGAACTTAGGGAGCTGCAAAGATCAGGAAGGATTGGAAGAATTGAAGTTGATTCTGAAACAAAAGGTGGAAAGACAAAAGGTCTTATAACAATTCCTTCAAGCCTTGATAAGGCAGAAACAGCAATTGTCGGCGCAGCTTTGGAGATAATCCAGAGAATCGGGCCATGCAACGCAAAAATTGAAGTTGAAAAGATTGAAGATATAAGGATTTCAAAAAGAAACCAGGTCATTGACAGGGCCAAGATACTTCTAAAGCAGATGATGGAAACAACACTTCCAGATTCACAGGAACTTAGCGATGAAGTAGCCTATTCAGTCAGGGTTATGGAAATTCAGGAATATGGAAAAGGAAGAATTCCTGCAGGGCCTGCAATTGATGAAAGCGAGGAAATAATTGTTGTTGAAGGCAGGGCAGATGTCCTGAACTTACTTAAGCACGGATTTAAGAACGTAATTGCCTTAAACGGCACATCAGTTCCTGAAGAAGTCAAGGAACTTGGACTAAGAAAACAGCTTACTGTGTTTGTTGATGGAGATAGAGGAGGAAACCTGATTGTGCAGGAGCTTATGGAAGTCACAGAGATTGACTTTGTTGCAAGGGCACCAGACGGAAAAGAAGTAGAAGAGCTAACAAAAAAGGAAATCCATAAGGCTTTAAGAGGAAAAATCTCAGCTGAGCAGACAAAGATGGAAATAAAGGAGCCAGCAGAGAGAAAACAGGCAGAAAAGCAGCAGGCAGCAGGCAAAAAAGCCCAGGCAGCTGCGCCAAAAGAAGATGAAAAGCCAAAAGAGATAACAGCAGCCCAAAAAGAGTCGTTCAATGAAATGCTTGAAGACCTGATTGGGACAAGAGGGGCATATATCCTTGATGAGAATCTAAATATCCTTGGAAAAGTCCCAATTTCTGAACTTCAGTCCACTCTTAAGAGCCTGAATACAGTATATGCAGTTATATTTGATGGCATAATAGACAAGGAAATACTTGAAGCAGCAGAAAAAGCCAATGTATCCTATCTTGTTGCAATGGATAACAAGGCAAAGAGCAAATCATCAAAGGTCATGCAGATGACAGTTGATGATTTCTAATTTTTTAATTCTTTTTTATATTATTATATCTGAGAGAAAATGCTTTTTTAGGAACTGATAAAAATATAATAAAATCAAGAAAAAACTAATTATTTAGGTAGCTTATCTGGCTTTCATTCCTAAGGCCTGAGATATATTCCATAAGTTTTCCAGTCTGCACTTCTGCAAAGAGTGTCTGGTATATCTGGTCTTTTACTGCATCAAGCTTTGTAACTTCCTCTTTTGTCTTTGAGAATGCTTTAATTATGTGATAACCAAAGACAGTTTCAACAGGCTCTGAGACTTCTCCAGGCTTTAAGCTTAAGGCTGCACTTAGGAATGTTTCGTCAAGCGGTGAATCTTTGTTAACAAGACCAAGGTTTCCTCTTGTTATTACAGCTGCTGGCTCGTTTGAGTATTCCATTGCAAGCTCACTAAAATCACCAGTTTTGGAAAGCTTTGCTATCTCCTCTGCCTTAATTTTTGCTTCTTCTTTTGTAAGGTTTGACACGCACCTTACACTGCTGTTATGACAGATTAAGATGTGAGAAACATTCAGGCTTTCTGGGGTTGTGAAAAATGCAACATTATCATTGTAGTATGATTCAATATCATCATCGCTTATAACAATCTCGCTGAAAACCTCGTTTTGAAGCAGCTGGTTCAATATAAGGGACTTCTTATAGAATGCTTTTGCGTCTTCCAATGTAAGTCCATTCGAAGCCAAAAGCTGTTCAAATTCCTCCATTGTTGTTCCTGCCTGGACAGACAGGTTCTGAAGGTATAAGTCAACTTCTTCATCAGTCACTATAATATTTTCGCTTGCTGCTTTTTGAAGAAGTATCTTCTCATCAACAAGCTGTTGTACCAAATCTTCTTTTGTTATGAACTGCCTGTATTCTTCAGGTATTATATTGTACCTTTTTTCAACTTCTTCAGCATATATAGGCTCCTGGTTAACAATCACAGAAACTTCTTTTTCTTTTGGGAAAAACCTGTAATTCAATTCATATGCTGCCCTCAGCATTGGGCTGTCTGAAGATTTCATCTCCCTGCTGTTTAAATATATAAAAAGGCTTCCGAAAAGCACAATAACAAATAGTGAAAATAATAGTCCAATCCTGATTAGCTTATCCCTTCTGATAAGGCTTAATGCTTTTTTTCTTAGCTGTTTTTTTTCTTCTAATTTTTTAGCTGAATTATCCATATGAATATACCCCCAAGAGTAACAAAAAAATGAAGTTCATATAAAAAGATATTGAAAAATTATATAAACGATGCTAGCATCAGAAGGACAATGTATGATATTGTCGTAGGAAGGAATAAATCAGATATGGCCAAATACGGGTTAAAAGGCGCAATCCTCATCGGAAAGCATTATGTCCAGATGGGCCAGACCACTTCCCTTTCAAATAAAGTGTATATGGATGTCACAAGATCTCATGTTGTTTTTGTCTGCGGTAAAAGGGGCTCAGGTAAGAGCTTTACAATGGGGGTCATTGCTGAAGGGGTTTCTGATATGGACCCTGAGATCAAGAACAACCTTTCGATCGTGCTTTTGGACACAATGGGAATCTATTGGACAATGAAATATCCAAACCAGAAAGAAAAAGACCTTTTGGACCAATGGGGAATAAAGCCAAAAGGGCTTGACATATCAATTTTTATCCCTAAAGGATTTTTTAATGAATTTAGGGAAAAAGGAATTCCTGCAGATTATCCGTTTTCAATAAGGCCTGATGAACTTGATATTGATGACTGGGTGCTTACTTTAGGTGTAGATAAGAACAGCGAAGAAGGAGTACTAATTGAGAGGGTAATAACAGTACTTAAAGAGAAAGGCGGATTTTCCTTAGAAGATATAAAAGATCGAGTTTCCAAAGATGAAAGGGTAAGCCAAAGAGCAAAAGATAAGGCGATTAACTTATTTCTAAACATCGAGACATGGGGACTTTTTGATAAGGACGGAACACCTTTTAATGATCTTGTAAAGGCAGGCCAGGTAACAGTTATGGATGTAAGTATCTACGCAACAATGCCTGGAGGATGGGACATTAAAGCACTAGTTATAGGATTAATTTCAAAAAAACTTTTCGTTCAGAGGATGGTTTCAAGAAGGGATGAGGAATTCCAGCAGGTTCATGAAACAATACATTATTTTGGAGAGGAAAAGCAGGAAAAGATGAAATACCCGATGGTGTGGCTTGTGATAGATGAAGCACACGAATTCCTGCCATTTGCAGGAAAGACACCTGCATCTGACCCTTTAATTACAATCCTTAGGGAAGGTAGGCAGCCAGGTATTTCATTAATTTTAGCAACACAGCAACCGGGAAAAATACATACTGATGTCATGACGCAGAGCGACATAATCATCAGCCATAGGATAACAGCAAAACTTGATACAGAAGCACTTGGGATGCTTATGCAATCATATATGAGGGAAGGGCTGGATAAATACCTTGACACGTTGCCAAGGGAGAACGGAGCTGCAGTTATTTTGGATGATAACAACGAAAGAATGTTTCCAATAAGGATAAGGCCAAGGTTTACATGGCATGGTGGAGAAGCTCCAAGAGCAATACCACCTGAAAAGAAAATATTTAATTTCTGAATATATATTTTAAAAAAAATTTTAAACATGCTAATATTACTATTTTTTATGGCATTTAGTAAAGCATTTCCAAAAACAACTGAAAAAAGCAATTATCCTAAGTGGGAAGAAGTTTTCCTCACTGAATCAGAAGAGCGGGAACAGGAAGAATTGGCAAGAAAAGAGAACATGCTTAAGATGCAGGAATGCATTGAAGATGCGAAAAGAATAATAGAAACAAAAAGCCTGAAAAAATACCAAAGCGACATGATTAATATTGCAATTGCACTTTTTGATAAAAGAGCAGGGCATGAGATACATTATAAAGAGAATAAGGCAAAAGAAAAATTTGATTCAATAAATTAAACTTCATTAAGAATAATAGTTTTAGTTAAATTTATCTAATATGTCAAATTTAATTTTTTTATGCTGTCTTTTTGTATGATTGTTAAGAATGAGTCTTCCACATTAGAGAGATGTCTTAACTCAGTAAAAAATCATGTTGACGAAATTATTATTGTTGATACTGGTTCAACTGATGATACAAGAGATATTGCAAAAAAATATACAGATAAGCTGTATGATTTTAAATGGATTGATGATTTTTCAAAAGCACGAAACTTTGCACTAAGCAAAGCAACTAAGGAATGGATACTTATTCTTGATGCAGACGAAGTAATAGCAGAGAAAGACATTCTTGAAATAAATGAAATTATAAAATCAAATAATTTTGATGCTCTTAAACTTATACAAAGAAATTACTCTAATATACCTACAAAAATAAGATGGCAACCACTTATTGAAAAAATACCAGAAAGCAAAGGCTATATTGGGTATGGTGAAAACCCAATCATTAGAGTTATCAAAAATAACCTTGGTATAAAATATACAGGTGCTGTCCACGAAGTATTGGACTATTCTATAAAGGAAAATGACTTACGGATATTAACAACAAAAATACCTATACATCATTACATAGAAGAAAAGCCGATTAAAAAAAGGCAGCTTGAATACTTAAGAATTGCTGAAAAGGCAGCAGCTGAAAAACCAAGCGGTAGGTATTATATAATAATTGCAACTGTAAATATGCACATTACTAAAGACTTTAAAAAAGCAGTTGAATATTTTGGCAAATGTATTGAACTAGGTTACAAAATCAACGAGTGCTATGAATGTATGGCACAGTGCTATTTAGAGCAAAAAAATTATAAAAGCGCTTACGAAAGTTATAGAATATTAATTAAAAAACGACATATAACCTTCACAGTATGTAATAATATCGGGCAAATTCTTTTAAGGTACAAAAAGTATCCACAGGCTATAAAATTCCTAAATATGGCAATAAAATTAGGCATTCCAAACAAGGAAAAAATCTATAAACAAATAGATACAATTAACTCACTAATTGCCAAAAATAGATAGATAAGCAGAACTAAACAAAAATTCTATATTCCTAAAAGGTAGTCAGCAATTGCTGATGCTATTTTTTCATCAGAAAGAATTCCAATTATCTCATCATGCACAATCACAGGAATAAACCTCATATTTTTTTCAATCAAGAAGTTATTTGCATCAAGTATATCCATTTCTGCATCGGCTTTAGGGAAATTGGAGAGCATAAGAGATTCTACCAATTGCTTCCTAACTTCATTTCTATATTTTAATAGTCCTGTAACAAACTCATGCATTGAAAAAATGCCAATCACTTTTCCGTTCTCTACAACATTAAGTATCATGGCATTTTTCTCACTCATGATTTTTATTGCTGCATCAACACTTTCCCCTTTATTTATCCTGAAAATATTCCTATCAAGGTGCTCTCTGATCTTCGGGATATTTCCCAGGTTCATTTTTGAAATACTAAAAGCCTGTTGTAGGTCCCTTAATGATAATTCTCCAATAATATCACTTTTTTCACTTACGCAAATCCTATTTATCTTATGGTTCCTCATAAGATTCAGTGCATCAATAACATTTTTTTCAGAATCTAGTGAAATCTTTTCATCATGAACCTTCAGTTCATTCATTTTTTTTTCAAGAGATGGTAGTTTAAGCAGATCTTCCCTCTTAATATACCCTTTATAATTTTCCTTTTTTATGAATATTATTTCATTATCTGTAAAATTTTCCAGCGCATCAGCTAGTTTTATCTCAGAAGAAACAAGCTCTGTTGAATTATAAATCTCTTTTATTTTCAATCTCACAATCTTTCTTGCAAGAGATTCAGGAGAAGCAAGCGATATGTTTTGCGAGATGTATCCTATGCCTGATTTTACCAATCCAAACACGACAAAAAGCAAGGCAAATGCGACAGCTATACCTACAACTAGCAAGAATATCTCTGAGAACCTGTTTTTTTCAACTATCGCTTCTTTTTTTTGTTCGACAATATTTTCAGGTTCTCCTAATTCCTCATTACTTTTCTCATATAACACAGAAATATTTTTTTCAGGGACAGAATAGTCACCTAATTCACTATTGTTTTTACTCTCTACAATATTTTTTATATATTCTTTTTCCTCATCTGGTTCATTTATTGTAGTTACATTCCCTGATTGGCTAGCAGTTCCAGGATTTCCATAGTCAAACGAAATAGTATTAACCCGGTATGAGCTTTCTTTTGAAGGTGTTATGATAATTGAATAAGGATAATTTCCAAAAGTAAAAACAATATTTGTTCCAGTTTTTGCATCAATCTGCCCTTTCTCAAAAAAATAATATCCTGTGTCTGCTACATTGCTTCTCTGATAAGCTTCGTTCTTATCAAGTGTATGTGTTGCAACAGAATTGAAGTTATCATCTTCATCAGTAAAATATGCAGTTACCTCAAGACCAGACATAGGGATATTTTTGTAAAGCACCAGACCATAATACATAGTCTCTGCAGATACAGATGAAAGAAGAAGTAAAACTAATATAAGGTATCTCATTTCTTTGTTTTTTTTGGTTTTTCCTCAAGCTCTACGAAATCATCAGGGTCGGCATAGGTCATTGAAACCACTGCTGAAATGAACATAAGCCCGAAAATGAACGCAAATGTAATTCCCCAATCCAATGATTTTGGAATAACATACATCACTGAAATCATACCTCCAAGCATTGATGTTGCCATGAAAGCACCGTTTAATGGAGCAAATTTGATAGCCATAAAATCACCTTTTTAACAAATTCAGGGAAGTTTGCTATATAAAGCTTTCTTTAGGCAGCTTAAAAATTAATTCTTCACATCTTCCAAAATTAATATATACTAAATAAGAATATGCTACATTATGGCATACGCAACAGACATAATCACACCGGCAATTGAAAAGACAAAGGAATTATTTTTTCCAATAAATCCTAAATACTGGCTGAAACTTGGTTTTGTAAATATGCTTTCAGGCAACCAGGCTGGAAGCTATTCAGGTGGAAGCGGCGGAAATACAGGTTCTGAACTTTCAAAAATCAGCTTTAGGGAAGCAGTCAGAAGCTTTAATTCTGAAGCATTGGTTTTCCTGTCGCAATACGGATATGTGATTGGATTTTTCGCATTGCTGTTTTACCTGCTTTCAATAACTTTAGCATACTTAGGAAGCATGTTCACTTTTGTTTTTTTTGAAGGAATAACAAACAGGAATTTTGAAATAAAAAAAAGCGTAAATCATACAAAAAAACAGACAGTATCACTTTTTATGTTCCGATTTGTATTTGGGCTCATATCACTTGCAAGCCTTGGGGTTATCTTATGGCCAGTTATCCAGGCGTTTATGAGCAATTCCCTTGCAGATATCAGCCTAATCAGCTTAATACCTAACATTATTGGATTTTTTATATTTGCCATTGCAATAGGATTTCTAATGTTTATAGTGAATGACTTTCTTGTACCAATAATGTACCTAAAAAACTATGGGATAAATGAGGCATGGCATCATTTCAAGAAAATTGCTGGAAATAAAAAAACCGAAATCCTGATATACATGCTGATGAAGTTTGTCCTTGGCATAGCTTCAGGAATCATTGCATTGATTTATGCTCTCTTTTTGTTAATACCTGGTGTAATACTTGCCCTTGTTTTTGTAGGAATTGGGATTGCAATGTTCTTTACCCTTAAGCTTATAGGAGATATTGTGGCAGTCGGACTTACAGCAATCTATGTAACAATCCTTATAATGTTTTTAATCTACCTCTTGAACGTGCTGTTTGTGCCTATACCTGCATTTTTCAGGATATACAGCATTGATATGGTAAAGAAACTGGAAAAAAGCTAATCCCTAAGCATGAACTTTTCTATGTTCTTTTTTGCCCATTCCCTTTTTTTCTGATGCTCAGCCAAGAATCCATTTATCTTATCAACAAGTATCTGCTTAAGCTCTCCTGAAAGAAGCTTTCCTGATTTATAATCTTTGTAGATCTTCTCAAGTTTTACATCATCTTCCTCAAAGAATGTCAGCCATTGGTATGAAACATCAATCTCAGGGTTCCCCCCAAGTTTCCTGTGTTCCTCGACTGTATCTCTTCCTCCTGAAAAAGCATATCTCATAATCTTGCTTCTTACAGTTTTTGGATCATCGGTAGTGAAGATTGCAGTGCTCTCAATGCTTGATGACATCTTGCCTTCTTCCTGCATGCCATGAAGTCCTGGCAAGAACCTTGAAAGTATTGTTGCAGGCTTATAATATCCTAAAGAATCAACAACATCCCTTGTAAGCCTGAAATGCACATCCTGGTCAATTGCGCATGGGATAAGGACCCTTGTATTCTTACCTTCCATGACGCTTGGGATTATTACAGGAGTGGACTGCATCGCAGTATAAAATATGATTCCAATGTTCTTATCATTTCCAAACCCAAAAGTCGATTTAATTGTTGAAAACGTTATTTTTTTTGCAACCTTTATTGCATGCGGGTATAAATGTCCGGCATATTCTGTATCAAGGAAGATGTGCGTTTTCTTAGGATCAAAGCCTAAAGCAATAATGTCATAAATATTTTCGTATGCCCATTTTTTTGTGTCTTCCAGTGTGAGGTTGTCTTTTGCAAGGAATTTTTCCTCATCAACTATCTGAAATAAAAGTTTTGCATCAAAAACCTCCTGAAGCCATTTTGCAAACATCCATACAAATAAATGTCCCATATGCACAGGTCCGGAAGGCGCTCTTCCGGTATAGAGGTATATCTTTTTTCCTTTTTCTATATCACTAAGTATTTCATCGAAATACATATGGGAATAGAAAATTTTTCTTCTCAGGTAAGGATGGTCTTTTCCGGTAATTTTTCTGAATCTTTCCAATATATTCTCATCTAATTTCTTGGTCCCAAACTGCCTTACAAGCTTGTCATAATCAATATTCCCCTTTACGTCCCACGGCGTAACTACAAAATCTTTTGAACCTGATTCTTCCATAACCTCAAAGACTTCAATAGCTGAGCTTTTTGTTGATATTATCTTTAAATGTTCTTTAAGATCATGGACAGCATCATCTATCTCCTTATCTGTCACAGGTGCAACATGCCAAAGCAGGAAAAGGCATGAATCTGTATCCAATGTCACTTTAGCATCTTTTCCAGGGCCATACAAATGGCTTATCAAAATTTCCTTATTTTTTCTTAGAACAATATCTTCTTGTTTTAACGTAACTTCTTTCCCTGAAATCATTGTGAACTTTTCTGTCTTATCGTTTATGTCAAAAACAAGCTCTTCTCCCAGATTTTTGATATCCTGCCCTGACATAACTACAGAATGCTTTAGCTCAACCATGAATAATATATCTTTTAATGCAGATTCATTTGGAAAGTCTTTTCCTTCCAAAATGGATTTAAGCTGGAATTTCAGAGGATTATCCTTCCCGAACTTTTTGAAAAAAATATCCTCTTCTTCCTTTATTCCTTTCACATCTGAAGCGTTTTCAATATTTTTCCTGAAATCTTTTTCAAGCTCTCTCTTAAGCTTCTCAATCTTTGGAACATCTTTTTTGTTTTCCAAATTTTTTGCTAATACAGCAATAAACCTAGCAGTCGGATATTTTTCCAGCAATTTTGATGTGATTGTAATTCTCATATGTATCATCAATCCTCCATTATTAATAAATCTATTCCAAGAGAATATAATAAAACAGATTTAATCTTCAATTTCTCTCACCAAAAATTGCCCTACCAAGCCTTACCATATTGCTTCCTTCTTCAACTGCAATCTTATAATCATCAGACATTCCCATTGAAAGAATCTCAAGCTTTGTTTCATCAAACCTTTTTTTCATATCTTTGAAATACGGTCTTGTCTTTTCCTTATCCTCAAAATCAGGGACTATGCACATAAGCCCTTTTAATTTTATATTTTTCAGTTTAATAACCTCATCAACCAATGTATTTAACCCGTATTTTTTTATGCCTGATTTTTGAGGTTCATTCCCAATATTTACCTGGATAAGGATATCCTGAACCTTATCCAATTCTTTTGCTCTTTTATCCAATTCTTTTGCAAGTTCAATTGAATCAACGCTCTGTATTAAATCAAACATCATGACAGCTTTTTTTACCTTATTTTTCTGCAGATGACCTATAAAATGAAATTCCACATTTTTTTCTTTGAGATAGCTTCTTAGCTCATTATATTTTTTTTCAGCTTCCTGAATCCTGTTTTCACCGATTATCTTTATCTCTTCAGCAATAGCTTTTTTTATCTCATCAATACTCCTGATTTTAGTGACAGCAACAATCTTCACATCTTTTGGGAGATTTATCATTTTGTCAAGAACTCGCTCACATTTTTCAGGTCCATAAGATTCTTTAGGCATGTCACGTCATGGCCGAATAAATTTTCCTTAATCTCGATTGCATCAAATGCATCAGACAGCTCTTTTTGGTATTCATAAAGAACTAACATGTCTCTTGCTGATGTGAAAGCAAGTGTTTTTGTAGTGGATATATTATTTATAGGTTCTATTGCTTTCCACTTCTTTCTTAGCTCCTTAAGACCAATCCCTTTTTTCACCAGCTCATCTTTTATTTTTCTGGTGGCAATGCTTGTCCAGATAACATCAGAAAGCCTGCTTCCGCCGACGCTCAATATCATCTTATCTATTTTAATCCTCTTTGCAATATATACAGAAAGAAAGGATCCAAGCGAAGTGCCAAATAAGCTTATTTCTGCAGGATTAATTTTACCTATGGCTTCCTTAGTCTTATTCAATATCTCTTCAAAATAATGTACTGTCTTTTTTGTATCAGATGAAAGCGCTTCAATAGGATAATCAAATAAAATAATAGAATACTCTTTTTTCAGATTATTTTTCAGATATGAGAAAACATTTGAACTGCTTCCCCAGCCATGATAATATATTACAGCCTTTTTAGACTTGCCAATAATCTTATATCTGACTTTGAAGAGCTTTGGCTTTGCAATCTTTTTCTTCATCTTGCTCAGCCCGTTTAAAATCATATCATCATAACCTTTCATTCTAATCCCTTTTTAACATCTGATGCGAATCCAGCTATTTTCTTAAGACATTTCATATCATCTATTTTGCTTCCATTAATATATTTTTCATATATCTTTCCGATAGCGCTCCCTATTATTATGCCATCTGCCCCTGCTTTCATCAGTATCTGAGCATGCTCTTTTTTTGAAATGCCAAATCCAACCATCAAAGGTAGGTCTGTATGTTTTCTAACTCTTTTGATTAAGCTAAAAATTGGATTCTCTAGATTTTCCCTTGCCCCTGTAACTCCTGATACAGCAGCAAGGTACAAAAACCCAGAAGCTTTCCTTACAATTTTCTCAATCCTTCTGTCTGAAGAATTCTCGCCTATCATGTAAATTATATCCACACCATGTTTTTTTCCAAAACCTGCTAATTCTTCAGATTCTTCAATGACAAGCTCCGGAACTATCAATGCCTGTGCGCCTGCTTTTTTTATATCACAGATGAAATTTTCTGTGCCATATTGGTATATAACATTATAATAGGCTGTCACGACAATCGGAAGAGTATAACCAAGTTCTCTTATCTTCCTAATTCCAACAATACATCTTTGAGGCGTCATCCCATTTTTTAGTGACCTTTGACATGCACCAATAAAAGTTGGGCCGTCAGCAGTAGGATCAGAGAAAGGGATGCCGAATTCAAGGATGTCCACTCCACTATGGACAAGGGTTTTTATCAATTCTATCGAGAACTCTTCATTTGGGTCTCCATAATACACATGCGCCATGAAAGCACCATGCTTTTTTTCCTTTAGCTTATCAAATAATCCTTTAAGCATTGATAACACCAGATTTGGCAATCTCATCCATAGCGTGGAAAACATCCTTATCTCCTCTTCCTGAAAGGTTTATTACAATAATATGCTCTTTTGAGAGTTCTTTTGAGAGTTTTACTGCATGTGCAATTGCATGTGCAGATTCTAATGCAGGTATGATACCTTCTGTCTCTGATAATAGCTTGAAAGCATCAAGAGCTTCTTTATCAGTTGCTGATGTGAATTCGACTCTTTTTGAATCATTGAGATGTGAAAGCTGCGCTCCGACACCAGGATAATCAAGACCTGCAGAAATACTATATGATTCTTTTATCTGGCCATCCTTATCCTGGAGCAGGTATGAAAGCGAGCCATCAAATATTCCAGGCATTCCTTTTGCAATAGTAGCCCCATGAAACTTGGTTTTAAGTCCTTTTCCTGCAGGCTCTACACCAATCAGCTTTACTTTTTTTTCATCCAAAAAAGCATTGAAGATTCCCATTGCATTGCTTCCTCCACCAACACACGCTAGTATATAATCTGGCAACTTTCCTTCATGAGCTAACAGCTGCTTTTTTGCCTCTTCTCCAATAATTTTCTGGAAATCCCGAACTATTGAAGGGTATGGATGCGGTCCTGCAACAGTCCCAAGCAGGTAATATGTATCTTTTATATTAGCAGTCCAGTCCCTTAGGCATTCAGATATTGCATCCTTTAAGGTGCATGAGCCAAGAGCTACTGGATTTATTTTTGCTCCGCAGAGTCTCATCCTATGGACATTCATCTTCTGCCTATCAATATCCTTTGTGCCCATGTAAACCTCAGTCTTCATGCCAAAAAAAGCACCGACCATGGCAACAGCTGCTCCATGCTGGCCTGCACCTGTCTCTGCAATTATCCTTGTCTTTCCCATATACTTTGCCAATAATGCCTGGCCAAGCGCATTGTTTGTCTTATGCGCTCCCCCATGCAGCATGTCTTCCCTTTTCAGATATATCTTGCAGCCAAGTTTTTTTGACAGGTTCTTTGCAAAATAAAGCATTGTTGGCCTGCCAGCATATGTCCTAAGCAGATGAGTAAGCTCATCATTGAATCTTTTATCTTTGCTGTATCTGATATATGCTTCTTCCAGTTCCTCAAGAGCTGGCATCAGTAGCTCAGGGACAAAAATCCCTCCATATTTTCCAAATCTTGTGCTTAACTTCATTCTCTAATTACCTCAATTATTTTTTTTAGTTTCTTATGGTCTTTTTTCCCTGAATATAGTTCAATTTTAGAATTGATGTCAAGTCCATATGGCTTAACAGCAATTGCTTTTTTTATATTCACTAGAGAAAGCCCACCGGCAATGAAAAACCTACACTTAAGATTTTTCAGCAGGGAATAGTCAAATGTTTTTCCTGTTCCGCCAAATTCATTTTTTCTGAAGCTATCAAACAATAGATAGTCAGCATTATAGCCTTCAATATTTTTTAATGAATCCTTGCCTTTTATCCTAACAGCTTTTATGATAGTTATATCTTTATGAAGATAATTTCTTAGTTTTTCTACATATGAATATTCTTCATCTCCATGAAGCTGCACAGCATTAAGGGAACAGAAATTTGCAATTTTTTTTACTTCTGAAATCTCTGCATCAACAAATATCCCAACAAACTTTATATTATATCCTTCTAATCTAGTTATTATCTTTTTAGCAGTTCTTGGCTCAACAAACCTTCTACTTCCCTTATAGAAATTGAACCCTAGGAAATCTAATTTCTCTTTTGCGCATGCATGCGCATCTTCAAAATTTGTTATCCCGCATATCTTTATTTTCATGAAATCAGCTCAGAAATCTTTCTTTTGATATCTTTTGACTGCATAAATGCAGTCCCGACTAAAATTGCATCAGCTCCGGCAAGCCTTGCTTTCTCTACATCAATCTTTGATAAGATGCCGGATTCGCACACAATTATCGTATTCTTTGGTATGTGCCTTGAGAGATTCAGAAAATTATTCATATCAACATCAAAATTTTTTAGGTTCCTGTTATTAATCCCGATTATCTTTGCTCCAGCATCAACTGCTTTTTCAATATCCAGATAAGAATTTGCTTCTATAAGGCAAACCATGGCAAGGGTTGTTGATAATTCTATGAATTCTTTTAATTTTTTTTCATCCAAAAGCCTGGCTATAAGTAAAACAGCATCAGCTTCATATAATCTTGATTCATACAGCTGGTATTCATCAAATATGAAATCTTTCCTAAGGACTGGCATGGATACAACTTTTTTGACATCTTTTATGAACTTTAAATTACCCATGAAAAAATGCTCATCAGTAAGTATTGATATGGCATCAGCTCCACCTTCTTCATAGGATTTGGCTATTTTTAGATGATTAAAATATTCTTTTATGATTCCTTTTGAAGGAGAAGCTTTTTTTATTTCAGCAATCAATGAAATCCTGTTTTTTTTTATTGCCTTTGTAAAATCCCTTCTTTCAAAGCTCACTTCTTCTATTTTTTCTTTTATTTTTCCCAGTGGAAACTCCTTTTTTTTAATCGACAGTTCCTTAACTTTATGTTCCATTATCTCATCCAGGTAAGAATCAGTTTTTATCATATGTTTGACTCCATGATAAGAAGGTCTAGTTTTTTCATTGCCTTCCCAGAACCTATTGATTCCTCAGCCATACTAATTCCTTCCCTGATAGAATTGGCCTTGCCTGATACATAGATAGCAGCAGCGGAATTCAAAAGAACAATATCTCGTCTTGGTCCTTTTTTCCCTTTCAAAACATCCAAAATTATCTTTTTGTTTTTTCCCTTATCTCCACCTTTTATATCTTCCAAATCTCCTTTGAATCCAAAATCTTTTGCATCAAGGAAATAATCTCTTATCTTCCCATCCTTAAGTTCGCTTATCTTATTCTTTCCACTAGTAGTAAATTCATCAAGACCATTTCCATGAACACATATAACATGTTCATGTTCAAGTTTTTTCAAAATATTTGTTACTGTGGAAGTCAGGTTAGGATCATAAACACCTATCACCTGCCTCTTTGCATTTGCTGGGCTTGAAAGAGGTCCAAGAAAATTAAATACTGTTCTGAACCCAAGTTCTTTCCTGACTTTGCTGACATTCTTGAATGAAGGATGATAGATAGGTGCGAACAGAAAAACAATCCCAGTCTTTTCAAATATATTTATTGCTTTTTCTGGTTTGAAATCAATCTTTACTCCCAGTTCCTCCAAGATATCAGCGCTTCCGCATTTACTTGAAACGCTCCTGTTCCCGTGTTTTGCAATATTCACGCCTGCACCGGCTGCAACAAAAGCTGCTGCTGTAGAGATGTTGAATGTATCAGAACTATCTCCTCCTGTGCCGCAGGTATCTACAATGTTTTTTATATCTGAATTAAAGGGAACTGATCTTTTTCTGATTATCTTTAATGCTGAAATTATCTCATTATTTGATACTCCTTTCATCTGCATTGCTGTCAAGAATGAGGATGCATGTGTTTCATATAGTTCTCCGCACATGAGTTTTTCAAAAGCAAAAGAGGCTTCGCTAGCTGTAAGGTTTTTCCTGTCCAGCAATTTTTTTAAAATTTCATTAATCATTTTGCATCATTGGTTTTTTCTTTTACAAGATTTATGAGATTCTGAATTATCAGGCTTCCATAAGGCGTAAGGATAGATTCAGGATGGAACTGCACACCTTCAATCAGATATTTCTTATGTCTTACGCCCATCACCATGCCTTCTTTTGTCTTTGCGCTTATCTCAAGAATTTCCGGAATGTCATAGCCAGCCTGGGAATGATACCTGGCTGCGAACATCGGAGTCTCAATGTCTTTGTATATTGTTTTTTTATCATGTGCTATTTCAGAGGATTTTCCATGCATGATTTTTTCAGCCCTGCCTATCCTTCCCCCAAAGGCCTCGATTATGCATTCATGGCCTAGGCAAACTCCAAAAATCGGTATTTTTTTATGGAACTCCAGGATTGTTTCACTGCAAAGAGGCACTTCTTTTGGCACATATCCTCCTGGAGAAATTACTATGAGATCTATCTTTTTTTCATCAATTATCTTTCTGATATTTTCTATATCTGTATTATTCCTATAAACTATCACACAGCAGCCTTTTTTTTCAAACTCATCAACAAGGTTGAATGTAAAAGAATCAAAATTATCTATGAAAAGCACATTTAGGTTTTTTCTGCTATTATTATTATTATTATTTAGACTACTCATCTGACTCACCTGCGAGTTTTATTGCATTAATGCATGCTAAAGATTTTTTCCCCGTTTCCTCAAACTCTTTCTCTGGAACGGAGTCATAGACTATCCCTGCTCCTGCCCTTATATATGCCATATCGTTTTTTATTGTCATTGCCCTGATTATTATGCAGGAATCCATGTCTTTACTTGGAGTGATATAAAGAACCGAGCCACCATAGAAACCTCTTTTAGTATTCTCATATTTTCTTATGAGTTCCATAGCCCTGACCTTTGGGGCGCCTGTCAAAGTCCCCTGGTTCATTGTTGCAAGATATGCATGCAAGCAATCAAGGTTTTTTCTCAGAACACCTTTAACATTCGATACAAGATGCATGACATGGGAATATTTCTCAACAGTGTATGATTCATCAACCAGCCTAGTTCCAGGTTCTGATATTTTTGCTACATCATTCCTTGCCAGATCAACAAGCATAGTATGTTCAGCAAGCTCTTTCTCATCTGTCTTTATATCTATCTCATATCTTGAATCAAGCTCATCATCTATCTCACCCTTGACTATGCCCCTAGGTCTTGTCCCTGCAATAGGCCGTATCTCAACAATCTTTCTGTCATTATTTCCTTCGACCCTTATGCTCATCTCAGGGCTTGCACCAAGTAAAACAGAGGAACCAAAATTCTCATAGAACATATATGGAGAAGGGTTGATTTTTTTGAGCGACTTATAGATATCAAAGGGCTCTGAGCAGAAAGAATAATTTATTGTCCTTGAATAAACGCATTGGAAGATATCTCCATTATTGATGTGCTCTTTTATCTTTTTTACATTTGAGATGAACTCTTCTTTTGTTATGTCTGATGAAATTTCATTTATCTTATTTGCATCATGTTCCAGATTTTTTTTAATCTCTTTTTTATCCGAATTCAATGCATCTTCGTAATTTCCTATTTTTTTAAGGCACTCATCAAATAGTTTTTCATGGTTTTCATCAGTCTTTATTGCATTTGCGACAAAATATGTCTCTTTTTTTTCATGGTCAACAAAGAACAGGTTATCAAGGAAAAAGAATTCATAATCATTCTCTCTGATCTCATCTGCCTTATCTTTCGGAAGGTCTTCAAACTGGTCAATGAAATCATATGAAAATGCCCCGAATAATCCTCCGTAGCATACAAAAGGCTTGAAGATCGGCTGGAATTTGAATGCTAAAATCCTGATGATATCGATATGTGTTTTTAGGTTTAGCCTTTCTTGTTCAGAGACGTTTTTTCTCTGTGGCTTCAGTGTCCCTTTTATCTCATTTTCTTTAATTATTATTCTATCGCAAAAATCAAAATCATTCTTTATGAACTCAAGAATCCTTTCTCCAAGTTCATTCAGGGCTTTTATTGAAAATCTTTCTTTTTTTCCTGAAAATCTGATGCAAGGATCAGCGCTTCCGATGCTGTTCTCTCCGTATTTTTTCACAACTTTTGCAGATTCTAAAAAAAGGCAGTTTTCTTTCCTTCCGTAGTCAGATATCTTTTCAAATAAATCAGCAGGATCTATTGCTCTATCTATTTTCTTATATAACGGGACAATGCTCCCTACCTTTACCTGCTGCAGCAGATTTTTGAAATAATCCGTGTTTCCGTTTAATGCGTAGTTTTGATTTGATTTCATATTGATTTCACCTAAATGATTTTAAATTAAACAATAGACAATGAGAAAACCTAACGCCAACTGACAGGACAACTATCAGAACCTAAAAATCCACATTCTTCTGAACTATTTATCTTATCCATATTCCAAAGGACAAGCATATTATATTTAAAGCATATGTCAAATTTAGTTAATTTTATTAATAAAAGTCATATTTTAATATAAAATGTCACAAATTGAAGTTGAATTTCAGAGATTATTGAGCAAGAAGCCAGAGATAGAGAAGTGCTATTCTGAAGGACTGATAAACAGGAGAGCGTTGGCAAGGTATCTGATTGAAATTAAGGTTGCGAAGGCCAATCAGATGGATGCTATCATCGCAATGCTAAGAAGGTACGATTTCAAAAAAAGTGAAAATGCAAGAACTATTTTTAAGGATATAAAAACAAGCATAAAAGATAACCTTGTTATCCTCACTTTCCAAAAAGAGCAGGAGCTTCTAAACCACATCAGCAAGGTTGTAAGCCAGACTAATTATAACCTATCTGAAACATTAAAGGTCATTGTTGGGACAACAAATGTTACAATTATAATAGATAAAGAGAAGGAGAAGCAGCTTAAATTGAATTTCGAATTGCTGCAAAGAATAGATAATATATCAGAATTAAGTTTGCAATTCCCAAAAAAAGCAATCAATTCAAAGGGGATAATCTCTTATGTTACAAGGGAGCTTGACATTCATGATATCATTATTTCTGAAATGCTTACTGCAAGCTCTGAACTTCTGGTTTATCTCGATGAAAAATATGTTATAAAAGCTTATTCACTGATAAAAGAATTAGTAAAAAATTAACACAACCGGAAAAGAGTATCATCTGTATACTCTTTTCTATAGTGGAAAACTATTTAAACCTGTTTCACTGCGGAATAATAATACTAATACAATATAATATAGGTGGGGTAAGGGTACAAAATGAAATATTCTAAAAAAGGTCAGATGTCTCTATTTTTGATTGGCGGTATTGTTCTTGTGCTTTTGGTTGCAGGCATGTATATGTTCTCAAGGCCAAAAGCAGAGCAGCTCAAGGATGCAAATTTCCAGAGCCAGAATCAGGGAGCACCTGAAGAATTTGTTGAAAGCTGTGTTGAGGAAACTTCAATCAATGCGATAGACAACTATGGCCTTAACGACCCATCTTACCTGCAGGCTTACTTAGATGCAAACCTGCAGAAATGCACTGAAAGTATGAACGTCTACAAAGAAGAAGGATATACTGTTTTAGAATCTGCCCCGGAATCTAAAATTACAATAAATGATGAGACTGTGCTTTTTGATGTAATTTACCCTGTAAAACTAACAAGGGATTCAGAAGAAATAAACCTTGAAAAATTTTCTTTTACATATAAGAGAAGCAGCACCTTAAACCTTGAGGAAGGAATTGCAGAAAAAGGTTCAACCTTAAGAGCAACTGATGGCAATGCAATGCTTCATTTTTCATATGACACAAGACTTACAGACTGCCAAAGCGGTGAAGCAAGGGAAGATTTGCAGCTGAAAGTGCTTGATAAAAATGAAGAAGGGCAAAGCAATTCTGTAGTTGTATCTGAAGTCATTTATGACGGGCTTCCAGACTGCACTGTTTTTGATAACCCGGCAGAGCTTAGCATAGCAGTTCCTGAAAGATTATTGGCTGGCTATAATCCAGATGTACTTACAGTAGCTTACTATGATGAACCTACAGGAGTTTGGATATCTGTACCAACAGAATATGACGAGAAGACATCAACATTTATAGGATATATAGATCATTTCACAAAATATTCAGTAGTGGTTTGTGGATCAAGAAGTTCAAATAAGGGAGATTACATGATTCCAGCTGACGGAGTTTCCAATGGTGTGTTTTCTGATCAGTTTGGAGACTTATGCGAGCCAGTACACTGGAACTATAACATTGGTGAAGGCAATGTACTTGATATCAATTCAATCCATGTTGCACCAGAATATATGGGTGGTTTTAGTTGTGAAGAGCTTGAAGGGATGACAAATGTTCCACAGCTTGCAGCATCAGACTGCACAGATCCAGGAAATGAATATGTAAAAGACTGGGATATGGATGATGCGCAAGGCTTTATGAACTATGATTTTCAAATAAAATATAAAAATGCTGTAGATGGTCGTGAAATTGTGCCTACTGATGCACAAATAAGTTACTTATCACCAATTGCCCAAGCAGCAAGTTTGCAGTGCATGGTTTCTTGTGCTGTATACTCAGTTAAAAAAATAAAAGAAAAGTTCCCAGAATGGAGTGTTGAGAACTATATAAGCGGAGATTCTCTAAGAGATGGCACAACACTTCACTGTATCATGAATCTTGCGGAAACGGCATCAACAACAGATGATTTATATGATTTTGCTGGAACAGTATGTGATACAGCAGCTTATGAATCTGGTGGTGTAGCATATGAACTTAATAATCTTGAAAATGATGCTGCAAAAGTCAAATATGCTGAAGCAAATGGCGAGCTATCCATGGAATGGGTAAAAGTCAACTATGATGAAGAACTGGAAACGTCAATCTATAATGAAGGAGACAAAGTTGCTTTCTTTGCAACACCAAAAACATTCGGAATGACTGTCTCATCAGACATCTCACCTTTTGTAAGGGATGCTACAACAGGCGTTGTGACTTTCACACCTGAAAATTCACCATACAAAGGTTCAGGTGTTTTGGAATTTGACGTTTTGGAAGATGGAGATGCGTGCCTAAATTCAGAAGATTATGAGGTTGAGGCATGGCTGTTAAAGAGCCCTGTTCAGGCAGGACTTCCGACAGGCTGCAACAGTGACAAGGATTTTGACAGGCAGTGTTTCCCAAAAGCACATCCAAACCCAGATGATGGCTCATGGAGACTTACAAAAAGGACAGGGTGTATTGAACCAACACCTAACAGAGATGCAGTTGAGATGCAGTACAGGCCTTATGTATGCTATGAAAAAGCAAAGCCAGAAGGGTCAGAAACAGAAAGTTCAGGAGGAATCCAACTAGCTAAAAATATCGGAAATGCACTGCCGATTGTAACACCACTTAAAACTTTTATCACTGAATACAAGGCAAGAGAACTAAAACTGACACCAGGGGATGAAGAAGCATTATATCTTATGGATTATAAATATAAAACAGGAAATCCTTCTCTTATGGTGTATGATGAAGCATGCTCAGATGCATGCAAATGGACATTAAATCCTGAGGCTGCGACAACTAAAACAAATGAAGGAAAAATAATTGCAGGAAAAAACACACTTCAGGTTGAAGTTGCAAACATAAAAGATGCATGCATGTATGCAAAAGGATATGTGCAGATCAAAGGAAGCGGAGTAGGAGGATTAGATGAATGTGGGGCTACAATACAGAACAGGATTAATTACCTTGCTGGATGTGGCTTAGGAAATACAGGGGGAACTAAAGATAAACAGTATAACTGTTTAGGAAGACTTAGGCAGCTTATAACTGAAAATAACCCAAACCCATCAGATCCAAGTTATCCACAAAAAATTTCTTTATGTGAGCTTGATGCACCAATGCCAGGAACAGAAGGAAAGTCATTTGTCCAGAATTTGATGGAAAAAGATGCAAGCTTAGCAAGCCTTTGTGAAGGAGTTGATTTTAGCGAAGATTCAAGCGGAGGAGTTTGCGTAGGCACAAAGAAAATGTGCAGGGATACATTAGATCCAGGAACAGACAGCGGATGTACCTGCGGGACAGAAGTATATAACACTTCAAATCCAGCTATGGCTAACCTTAAAGTATGCTGCCCTGCAAATGACATTAACCCTGATGCAATAGATGCATTAATGCAGCAGGGAACAGGAGTACAGTGCAGGGGAGAATCAACACTTGGGGACTGTGAAGGTGGAATAAAGAACGGAGAAATGGTCTTCCTTGATTCAGATTCAGCAGTACCAGGAGATGAACAGTGCAATATCTGCAGTTTTGGAGACTTTATCCAGCAAGATATAAGCAAATGCAAGCCAGAAGTTCCAGGAGAATCGCTTTGCGATCCAAATATCTATTCACTGGAATATGATGAGTTAGGAAACAGCCCTTCAAGGTGCATACTAAGTAATGGAAAAGTTTATGCAGGATACTGCACTGAAGGTGGAGAAGATGCAATCGGGGCAGAATGTAAGCCAGACGGAGAAGGAAAATGCACACCTTTAGGCAATGGGAAATATTCATGCTGTGATGCAGGAGTCTGTACAAATGGAGAAGTTGAATCATCTGTTCGTGTCATAGATGCTCCTCAAGCTCAAACAGTAACAACAGCAAATGATTTTGATGGTTTTGAAAGGACATTATCAAATGACTATTGTGGATTAAATGTTGACAAGCTTTGCGACGATGCAAATGGATGTATATGTCCTGCAGCATGCGGATACAAGCATATAATTAAAGGTCAGCCTTGTCCTTATGATGCAAATATCCAGATACCACCTGAGCTTCTTCCACCTGAAGGAATTGAGACAACAGAAGATTTATGGGAAGCTGATGATGCACAGGAAGATTTGGTTTATCTGAAAATCCCAGACAGCCAAATTGAACAGGTTTGCAACAGGATTGGCGAAGGGTGCCCTGATGAAGATGGATGCATATGCCCAGAAGCTTGCGGAGGAATTTTGGTAGATGAATACGATTACTGTCCTTTCTCAATTGAATGGGAAGGGTATGTGACCAAAGAAGGAGACGGTGCATTTACCTATGTTTCAACAGACGTGAAAGAAAATGCACAGGAATGCGCAGATGCACATAATTGCTGCTTTGATGTTAATGGCTGTGAATGCAGAGATTGGACAAATCCAGATGGCAGTGATATAATTGGCGTTAAAGTTGGGTTTATGCAACCATGTGCTGATGGTGTCAAAACAGAATTAGATAATGGTGCAGAAACTTGCAACGATTTAGATGGATGTCAATCTATCTGGTCAGGAACACCGGTTGATTGTACACAAAGTTATGGTATGACATGTTTTAGTGATGGAGGAAAGACAGTATTAGATGATTGTAGTGACATATGCACAAATCCTTTAGGTTGCCAGTGTGATCAAGATGGTCCAGGAATTCAATTTCAACTTCAAGATTGCGAGAATGGCTTTAATGAAAAGTGCCTAAATGCTGCAGGTTAACAAACACCCTCTGGAGAAAGTAACCCCTCTGGGGGGTCTGTGGGATTTGAACCAGTTTTAGAGATAGACTGTAGTTCTTATGCCCACACCTCTTTTCTTTGTACTTCTGAATATGGTTGTAAGTGTATAAACTGTGAAAAAAGCATTGCAATAAAAGGAGAATATTGTCAGGGAAATGGAATTAAAAAAACACTTGACTGTGTTGAAGAGAGAGCATATTATTGCGATGACATAAATGGATGCATATGCACTGAGCAATGTGAATCTCCTTTTGATTTCAGGATTAAAGGACATTACTGCCAGGGAAACGGGGAGCAAAGCCTGGTTTTATGCGCCAATGAAAACCAGATCTATAAATGTGAAGATTTTGATGGTTGTGTATGCGATTTAGATTGTGAATTTCCAGGCAGCGTAATAAAAAACGGTAATTGCCAGGGTGACAACTTAAATGAAATATTATATTTTAAACCAGGTGAAGTTTCTAAGGCATGCACAGATACAGACGGCTGCATATGCCCTTATTCTAACCAGCAGGGTCCTCCTGAAGTTCCAAAAGGAAGTACTTGTGGAAATACCTTGATTACAACAGGACAGACCTGCCTTCATGAATCCTGCGCATGCTTGAATGAAAACCCATTCAAGGACACGATAAACTTTATGGAACAATGCAGCAAGAAATGCAGTTTTATAACCCAGGACTGTCCGCAGAACTATGATTGCCTGCTCAATGGATTTAATTATGTATGCAAAAAAAATGAAATTGGCTATACCTACCTGAATTCAAGGGATGATTTCCAGTGTGTGTCACAGGAAGGGTGCTTTTGCGATGGCTTACTGATAGGGTTTGGCACTAAATGCTGATTTTGCAAACGAAATGTTTAAATAGAATTGAGCTAATATTTCAATCAAATGAAAAAAGGAGACATTTCAATAAATACAATTGTAGTTGCTGCAATAGCACTTGTTGTCATGGTTCTTTTGATATTAATAGCGACAAATAACCTTGGGAATTTCAGGAAAAAGACACTGGACTGCCAGTCATTCCAGGGACAGTGCATCGACAGGGAAGATTCAGACATAAACTGCAACAATGATAATTTCAAGACTATAAGATATGACCTTGCATGCTTCAATGGCAAGGATCCTGACCCAGACAAGGTCTGTTGTGTGAGTACATAGCAGTTTCTTTTATTCAAATAAAAAGGTTTAAATAGCAGCTTCTATAGATATAAATTTATGAAATTCATGAAAAAAAAGGGCGACATGTCAATAAATGTTGTCGTGATTGCAGCAATAGCCCTGGTAGTTCTTGTTGTGCTTATTGCAATATTCTCAGGAAGGATGAGGGGCTTTCTTGGAGGAGCAAGGGACTGCGGAACACAGAGCGGGGAATGCATAGAACGGGAAGAATGCGTGCTTCCTGAAAATACCATGATTCCAGGAACTGACTGCGAAGACCTGAACAAGGATACAGATTATGATTATGTCTGCTGTGTGCCATTACTTAAAAACTGATTATTTTTCTTCTTTTATTCGAAAAGATTATAAAGCGAGAAACGAGCTAATTATTTAATGAAAGCCCAGATGAACCATAACTTTGTTGTTGTGCTTATTTTACTTATCATGCTTTTGACTGTGCTTGTCATTGTGCTTCAGAAAGGGATGCAGCTGAAATGAGAAAAAAAGGAAACATGGCTTCAGATATGGCGCCACAATTGGTTCTTCTGCTTGTTATTACAGTTGTTTTAATTTCCATGATTGTAGCCACACTCCCAAAGACAGTCACAACTTTTGATACAGGCATCTGCAGGGCATCAGTTGTTGCAAGCGCAAATTTTGGAGGAGCTGTTTTCAAGGGTGATGCATGGCCAATTAAATGTCCTACCAGGTATCATGTTTTTGATTTGGCGGGTTTTACTGAGGAATCAGGAGAATCTTCAAAATCGGTAAAACCTATAGAATACAAAACTCAAAATTCATATCTAAACTGCATGGACACTTTCAGAGAAGATAAAGATAAAGAAAAGATATGCAGGCTCAGGGCGATAAATAAGGTGGTTGCTGAAAGGCATTTAGAATGTTGGGAGCAGTTTGGCAAAGGGCAACTTCCAATGTTTGACAGGTTTGAATCAAAAAGGCAATGCGTTGTCTGCTCAGTCTATGATTTCAGCAAGGATTTGAAAGGTGAAATGAACAACGACTATCAAAGCTTCCTTGAGGAAGAAGGATATCCACAGGAAGTGATGCTTGATTACATAATGAGGACAGAAGGGCCGGCAATTGCAAGAAAAGAGAAAGATTCAGAGCAATTTACTTATGCTGAACTGGTGACAGACCCTCTTGACATCTATAACCCTCCTTTTTATGACTATTACGTCGATGAGCCATATGCTTCTGTCTTTATTGCAAACCATGAGAGCTTTGTGATTACATTAATTGGGTCTGCTGCTGACAAAACAAAAGACCTTTTGGACAAGCTTCCATTCCTTGAGATAAAAGATGATGAAGAATCAGAATATTACCTTAATACCATTGAATTTTTGCCTGAGGCAGAAGTTGTGAGGGAGTGTGATCTGCTTGTTGAACAATAAAATAAAACCTATCGGAAGCAAAGGAATAGCAATGGATTTCACAGGGTGGATGATACTTGCTTTAGTCGCATTGGTTGTGGCTGTAGGGTTGGTGATAATATTTTCAGGAGCATCATTTAGGCTTATAAACATATTACCTTAAAAAAAATGGCAATGAATTATGCAGTTAAGATGATACTTGTACTCATAACATTAATTGTAGCTTTTGGACTAGTAGGAACTTTTTATAGTCCTGTCGTAAGGTCGCTTCTAGGCATAACTGACGAGCTTACAAGTGACGGGGACAGAATCAAGGCATATAATGACTTAAGAGATCAAAATATGGAAAGCATTGATTCCATCAATGCACTACTCTTTTCAGTAAACTCACTGGCGCATATCGACACGAATCTTAGAGGGAAAGAAGAAGTATTTTTAGAGAATAATTTTAACCTGGAAGGCGAAAGGTATTTTGGTGAAACAACAGTTACTTACATTGATGCAAACCTAGAAAAGGTAACAATAAATGAAAACTATGCAAAGCAGGTTTCAGATTACCTGATAAGATGCCAGTTCATGTTTGAAGACAATGGGAAGGATAAAACAAGATGCTATGAAATGAATGTTGAAACAGGACAGGTAAAAATAAGTGAGACTGAAATAAAGAAAGCACTGGATGAAATAAGAAAAGAGGGTTATATAAATGAGCCTGGGGACTGCGATGAGCTATGCATTGACAGGGCAAGATGGCTAAAGGGATTATGGAGGCTAAAATTTGAAGATAATGTTATAGAGCCAAATACTCCTTTATACATGTGCGAACAGGATACACTGATAGGAGAGACAATATACCTTTCAAGAAAAGAGCAGCATAATGCATGCAAAACTGCAGCCAATACTGAACATAAGCTAGGGATGAGAGTAAAAGATTTCTACATGGAGCAAAAATACGGAAACATGGACAATGTTAACAGGTTTATTCACGGATACAGGCCAAGCATACTTTACTATGAAGTTGCTGATGAATCAATAACTGAAGATTTTGAACAGGGTTTATATGAATGGGACTGGGATGAAGTAATATTATGGGAAACTGTCTTTTTTGCATTTGATTTCATGCCAGGGGGAAGCGAGATACTGGAGTTTGTCGGAAAAGCAGTAGGGAAAAATGTTGCTAAAGGAGCAGAGAAAGAAGCTGCTAAGGAATGGATAAAACCATGGATAAAAAAGTTTGTTGAAAACATACCTTTAGGAAAAGATTTTATTGAAACTTTAAGAGGAATCAGAGATTCATTCAGGACATTCAATGATTTTTTGGATGAATTGTTCTTGAAATTAAGGCTTGCACCATATAATGCCCTTCTATCAGTTATAGATAGTAAAATAGGTAAAGCTTCAGCAGATAACTTATTAAGACAATATGGGCAGGAATTCTTCGAGAAAAGATTATTTATCAATAATGCAGGTGTTGATTTAATTGAACCTTTTACAAAAAGTCTTGGCTCAGATTTAACAAGTGAAGTAAAAAATGCTGCAAAGGAAAGCCTGCAGAAAAAATACAGCCAAATACTTGAGGAAGAATTAAAAAATGTTCTAGGCAGCTCTGAAACAAGAGTACTAACAAAGCAAGAAACTGATATAATCTATTCTAGGCTAAATAGCAGAATTGCAGATTTAAAATCATCTTTGACTGGAATATTACCTGAAGAAAAATTAATTTCAATATCTAGCTCAACTTTTATGAATATTAATAAACCTATTTCCGAAGGTCTTGAAGGCTTTTCAATGAGAGGATACAGGCAATATGTGAAAAGAAATTTAAGGATTATGGGAAGATTCTTAAATTATGTTCAAAGGCCGCTCACAGATCTTACAGATGAGGAAGCAAAAGTAGTTTTAAAGGAAATTATAGATGATAATCATAAAAGATTATTTAAGGATTTAAACCCAAGGGATACTTTAAGTTTTTTTAGAAAATACGGAACAGATCCTGAAGTTTTAGAAAAAGAATTTACTTCAAATTTAAATAATGAGGAGCTTGCTAATCTAAAAAAAGTTGCTGAGCAGTTTGGACCAGGTGTTCAAATGTATGATGATTTAGAAAGATATTACAGGAATAAGCTTAGAGGTGCAGACAGAAAAAGGACTCTTCTTTTAGCTGCTATGTGGATGGTAAGCGCTAAAATGGAAAGTGATTCAGAGATATTTCATCCTGTAGGCACAAATGCCTTTGGATATAAAAATGCAATCAGTACTCCTGTAATATTTGACGATTCAATGAGAAAGTTCTGGAACTATGAATCAGATGAAAGCAAGTATGAAGATTTCTTCAAGCACTATGGAAACAGTAAGCTGGAAGTAGTGGATGAAAAGACAAAAAACACTGAAGAAGAAGAGGATACAATCTCTGTTTACGAGACAGAAGCATACCAGGGAAATATTCCAGAACTTTACAATTATTTTGTCGCACTTGAGAAAGACAATAAAGAGATGAATATTTTTGACCAAAAGCCTGAAAGATTTTATTTAATTGCTCCATGTAAGGCAGATTTGGATGTAAAAATAACACATGTTGAATGCTATGGCAAGCCTTCTCCTGACATTGATGAGACAAGCCTTATTAACAGCTTTTTAGGGAGATACCCAACTTATGAATCAGGAGAAACAAACCCTATTACAGGGGAATTTGTAGAATTTTATGATGGGACAAATAAGATGCTTTACAGCCTAGATGATAACGGAGAACCTGTAAAACACTGTTATAACAATGCATGGGCAAAGTTTACCTCTGGTGTTGATATAACTGATGGGACAATAAATCCTTTTGAAGAAACCTATTCACCGGTTACAATTACAGTAAATCCTTCGTTAGACAGAGATAAAGTGCCAAATTATTGCTATGCTGGTTATGATGGAAAAGAAGCAGTCATCTGGGCGACTTTGAATGTAGGTTTCCCGCTTTTAGGAACTGTTGGCGGAGGGCTTACATGCTCAGCAGTAACAGCAGTCGCTACAGGAGGAGCAGGTGTTGCCGCTGCTCCTATATGCCTTGCTGCAGGAAATTTGGCAGGAGGCATTATAGGCGGGCTTATATATGAAGGATTGGAAGCAGGATATATGGGTGGAAGGATACACTGGCCTTTCCACACCCAGTCATATAATGACAGGAGTACAGCAGGAATAGTTACAGATGTTTTGGATGGAAAAGAAAATGAACAAGGCCCTTAAGATAACACTGATTGCACTTTCTGTAATAGTTTTGCTAGTTTTAGTTCTGTTCCTTTATGACAATATAAAACCAAAGGTCTACACTTCAAATTATTACTCAGAAGAACCTGAAAAATGGGTTGAGGAAACTCCATATGATAACATTGAGGATAATTACGCTGTAAATGTCCAGAAAGCCACAAGGGGAAAAGGAAGCTTTGAAACATATAAACTTGAATACATGGATAGTGGTGTCAATACAATATTCTTGAGAGGGTTTTACAACGGGACAGCATTCACTTTCAGGATAAATAACACAATAAGCCTGGATAATGAATTAATACCCAATGATGGCATCCCTGAAGGATTTATACTAATGAAAAAAGAGGAAGAAAAATTTAATTTCTATATCTATATTGATGAGGACTGGAAAAAAAAAATCAAAACAAACATCCTTTGGTCAGACGATTTTGAAAAAGGGATAAGCGAAAAGCAGTTTGATTTTTCAGGCGGGAAAAACGGGATATATATTGAAAAAATTGAAAATCTGGAATGGTTCAAGAAGAGTCCAAGAACCGGTGGAATCTATGTTGGAGACTTAACAAAGGATAACTATAAGACACAGAATGTAAGCGGGAAGACTTTCATGTATGCAAGGTGATTATTGATGAATAAAAAAGGGATGGAACTTGAATATGTTGTAAAAGCCATATTGGCTTTGCTTGTGCTGGCTGTAATTGCAGGCCTTCTGTATTTCTTTGTTGTAAAAAAAGCAGGAGGAGGAATAGGCACTGTGACTGACACAACAACAGAAGAAGGGGACGGTGTTTTAGATAAGCTAAGGGATTTACTTGGGAATTCATGTGATAATGGCGCAACTAAATGCAGCCTTTCAGGCAAAGAGATGACATGCGAAGACGGCAAATGGGTTATTGGGGAGGATCCTTGTGAATCGGAAAGCTGAGGAGATTGCAGGTAAGGTGCTTGTTGAAATATTGATTTTTGTAATCATATTTTTTGTTGCACTCCAGATAGGCTCAAAAGTATGGCAGCTCTACATATCAAAGCCGCAGGAAGTTACAGCAAGCTCCATGTATCTTCTGCAGAAGCACATAAAATATTTTGATGGGACACCAGATACGTTTGCATTACAGGTACATAAAAAGCATACGATTGAAGGTTTTGATGCAGATTCAGGCAATAAACCAGGTTCATGCGAAGGAAGCTGCATATGCATGTGCAATGGCGAATGCTGTCCTGATAATGAATGCAGCAAAGTCATAAAATGCGTTGAAGCATTTGATTCAAAAGGGGAAAGTGTAGGATTAAGTTATCCTTTCCTTGTTACTTCAACAGAACCAAAGAATTACCTATTGACAGAATCAGACGATAAGCTTGTTATAGAATGAATAAAAGAGGGGAATTGGAAGTAGAACTTATCTTTTTTATAGACTTAATCATACTTGTAGCTGTTTTCATCGCATTCCTTAATGGCATAATTGCAGTAGGCCAGAATACGGATTTTAAGATGAAATTTTCTGCAAAAAATGCAGCACTTATGGCAGATTCTGTTGCAACTTCCCCTTATCCGATGCATCTTTACTATAATGAAAATACTTATGGATATGATTTTTCATTCAAGAAAGAATATGTCGAAGTGATTGATAACTTCCAGAAAGCAACATATCCATATATTCCAGACATAAACAAGCAGTTTGAGGAAAAAACAATCTACCCTATTGAGATTGAAGACAAGGAAACTGAGAAGACAACGCCAATAGTTTTTGTATCAGACAGAAAGAACCTTGGTTTCATTGCAGCGATACCTTCAGGTGAGAAAAGTGAATAAAAAAGCCCAGATGTTCAAGGCTTTCTGGTACTATATGATAAGGGTGCCTATAATCATTTTATTATTTGGGCTTTTCATGTATTTCTCAGGAGGTCTCCAGAACCAGGCTCTTGCCAGCCCGAATGTAAGGGAAAAAATAATAGTGAACAGGCTTTTTTTCTCAGCAAACTCGATTTCTTATGTTGATGAAACTATAGGGAAAGTCTACCCCGGCATAATAGACATTGAAAAATTTGAAAACAATGTTCTGGATGCATCATTTTTTACAAGGGAAAACAAAGCAGCTGCTGCGAAACTTGACCTGATCAATCTTGACACAAACGAAACAAAGGAAGCCTACATCAATAAGGACCTTTATGACAGGTGGAAAAATTATGTGAAATTTGAGCAGTACAGCAGCGTGAAAGACCAGTTTTATGTACTGATAAAAGACGGAGATAATCAGTACAGCGGATTATTAAAAGTAAACGTGTTGATGCATAATGGGTAGAGGGTTTTTTTTGTTAAGCTATTATGACCTTGTTGCAATGATACTTCTGATACTAATAGTCCCATTCTGGATAATGGTATTAAAGTCCCCTGGCAACAGGTCTGCAGAGATAACAGAAGAAATAACCTATATTGAAGATGACTTGATTCTTATTAACATACTAAAAACCAGGCATGAAAATAAGCTTATACTTGATTATGTGATTGAAAAAGATGAGACAATTAAAGAAAATATCCAGCAGATACTTGAAAAAAGCTATGGGAAAGTATGCTTTGAACTAAAACTGAATAATGAGATATTCATAAAGGAAAAATGCAATATATTCCAGAAAGACGATGTCCTCAGGTCAAGCGTTTTAGTCCCTTCTGAAACACCAATAAAAATAGAATTAACCTTACCGGGGTACAGGGAATGAAAGGAAACATACTTATGATTGGCCTTGTAGTTGTTTTCTTCCTTGTCGTGCTTGTAGGGCTTTATATACAGGTGACAAATAAGGCAAATGATTTTGAGGAAGCAATAGGAAGCCACCAGTCAAAGGTCCTGAATGCATATAAAGATGGAGAAAAAGCCCTCTTTTTCATAGAGCTTGCAGGCAGGAATTCTTTTTATGAATCCTTTGAAAAACTAGATACAGAATGCGGAAATTATGAGGGAGTGCCTCTGTTAAATTCCGAAAGCAAAAGTTGCATGAATGAGATATTTGAAGCGACAGTTGATGGAACAAACAAAAAAACAGAAAAGTTCACAGAACAAATGCCAAAAATTGATTATGACATAAAAATAGGTGACAAAGGAATATTTTTTTTCGCAAAGAATTCCCTGAGAATGGACATTGGCGGAAAATATAATTTTGAAATTTCAAAAGCACCAGAATTCAAGAAAACAGAGCCTGAAACTCCGGAACCATCAGTGCCAATAGAAGAGCCCATTGAGAGTCCTGTCCAGCCACCTACAACGCCTGTTCAGGGTGGAAGCGGAGGCAAATGTGGATTTATTGCAGATTATGCAAAGCAGTATGTTGCTGCACAATGTCCTTATTCCCTTAGCCTAATTTATGGCGCAACTCCACAGACATGCCACGAGAAACCTTTGACATGTGCAACTTTTGTAGCTTCATTATATTACTATACTTTTGGTGAATGGATATATGGCAATGGAAATACAAAATGTACAGATGGAAAGGTTGTTCCTATGGGAAATAATCCAAACAGCCTTGCTTTCATTAACAAAAACACAGGAAAATCAATTTCAACATCGCTTCAGCCAGGAGATATATTCCAGGCTGACCTTATCTCATCAAGAACCGGCCAGCCTACTGCATGGGGACACACAGGAATCTATGTTGGCAGGGGATACCTAGACTTAGGTTCATATGATGGTCCATATTGTTTCAGGAGCTATAAGCCGGATGAAAAAGGCAACCTTATATTTGCGCATTCTTACGGATGGCAGGACTATGGGCAGCCAGGTGTATGTTTTTCAGATTATAAGAACCTATTTGGTGGCGGACAGATAATACCGACAAACTTCTGCAGGTACAGGGGATGCGCATGAAAAAAATAATTATACTTTTTTTCCTGCTTCTGCCATTTGCGCATGCTGAACTGCTTGTAAACTTTGGTGAAAGAATAAGTTCAATAGACCAGATTGAGAAATCCACTTATTATTATGAGTACTACCTAAGCAGTCCACAGGAATCAGAGTATATTTTTGTATTTCATTATAATGATGAAAAAATCAATAAAAATTCTACAAACAGCATGTTCATACTTACAGATATAGATGCAAGCCGGCTTTATAGGATAGACTTACTGAAAAATAACGAGCTTAGGGATTCGGTGCTCACTAACTTCTGCAACCATGATTCAATATGTGAAAACAACCTTACAAAAGGGATATTTGAAAATGAGCTTACATGTTCAGACTGTGAAAAAAGCGCTAAAGATAACTTCTGCAATATTGAAGATGATGATATCTGCGACCCTGACTGCATAGGATATAATTATGATGAATTTCCTGGAACGTGCCTTGAAGATTATTTCAGGGCAAATGAATGCTCAAACTACTGCAGTGAAAATGAGATATGCACATCTGATGTTTTTGTATCAGAATTGGGGTTATGCTGTACAGGAGAATGTGTAAAGAACACTGAAGATTTTTGCGGGGAATACCTTAATGGGACAATATGCATGGGAAATGAAGCATGTAGCGGGCAGGAAGTTGTTTTCGGGACAGAAGGGAAAACATGCTGCTACGGAGGAACCTGTGAAGAAGATGAAAATGTTGATTACTATAATATAACTTTGATCAATGATACAGCGGAAACAAAGAACCTAAACATTTATTTTATCATTGGGATATTTGCATCCCTTGTAATACTTGTCATCGGGCTTCACTATAAGAACCTGAATATTGTGATTGCATCCAGCCTTTTTTTCATACTTATGCTTAGCTTTCTTCTTTTGGACGCAAGGAATATAATTACAGGAAAGGCAACCTCCAATACCTTGACACAGGAAGAAATAAACCTCATCATGACCACCCCTTCAGTATTCAATTACGGGGGGCAAAGTAATACAAACTTATTTTTGGCATTAAAAAGCATTTCATCAGAATTCAGGAAAAGGAATGTCGAATTTTCCGAGAATCTTATGATTGCAACAATAACAACGATGGAGAAGGAAGTGGGTGGGTATGGTTTTTTACCAGTAGAAGAATATGGAGACTATTGTGCAGGACCAACTTCAAAATTTACTATTGCAGGAAAACACAGGAAAACGCCTTATGATGGAGGATGTGACTACAAAGGAAGAGGGTACATGCAGGTAACTCACTATAGCGGATATCTGAAATACTGTGGTCCTGATTGTGTTACAAGAAGTACAGCAGGAAACATACTGGATGAATGCAAATGCAAAGGACTTGCATATTGCTCAGTAAAGGACGAAGCAAAGTGTCCACCAAATAAAGCACTTAGACCTGAATATGCAGGAAGAATTTTTTCTAATTTTTACATTGGAAAAGGATTACTTGGTCTTGTGGATTCAAAAAACTATGTTGAAATAGGTACAAGAATTAACGGCGTTAAGTCTTATGGTATTGATTTTGAGAAAAAAGCTAATGCTAAACATAGTTCATATAATAAAGACCAGGTAAGAAAACTGCTTGCATATTTTAATCAGAGAAGCATTACAACTCCAAGTGCTCCAACTACACCAACAACTCCAAGCACAGGAACAACTGGAGAAGAACCTGTTTCAGTAGATACAACTGTCACAACAGATGTCGCTGATGAGATAATTTCAGGGGATAAGCTTGGATATTATTACTTAAATCCTTCATTCAAAATTGAGACAGAGCTTTCTTTCATTCCAACTTTGGTTGAGGAAGCAAAAGATTATGAAACATTGAAATCAACACTGGAAAAATATGATAAGGAGGAATTATGGATAATCGGCGGATGCGGTGAAATAAAGAAAATTGATGAAGAATCAACAAAATTCATTTTCTGCGTTGATGACGGTGTTAAGAAGATAGAATTTGCACTTGACCTGGAAGGGAAGATTGAACCAAAGATTACTGAAGCAGAACGGCAGGAAACAGCAGAAGCAGGAACAGGGACACAGACAGAAACAGGAACGCAAACAGAGACAAACAGCCAAGAAGAGACAGAAGAAGAAATAACAGAAGGGTTTTCTCAATTATTTTCAGGAATACAATATGGGAAATTTTCAGCAGCAGGACCAATTGTATATCATGTCACAAAGATTGATCTGAGGAACCAAAATATAAGGTTTTTAGTGACACCGCAAAACCAGCTTGGGCAACCTACTTCTTCGTTTTTCGCTGCAAACAGGCCACAGGTTGCAATTAACGGAGACGAATTCAGGACACTTGGAAGCCCTAAAGGTGTTGCTGTTTCAAACGGGAATGTTTATTCTTCATCAGCAGAGACAGGAGAACAGACAGTATTTATTTCAACAAAGAACGAAGTAAGCATAGGGAACAAGATTCCACAGGGGACATTAAATGCTGTATCTGGCTCACACGTGTTCTTAGAGAATGGAGTAGTTCCTGAAAGGATTAGATCATGCTCAAAAATCCCATATTGCAATGATATGCATCCAAGGACTTCAATAGGGGTAAGCCAGGATGGAAATACCATGATAATAATCACAGTTGATGGCAGGAGAAGCGACTATAGCATAGGAATCAAGCTCCATAGCAACAATCCATCAGATTTGACCTTGGCAGAACTTCATCTTGCATTTGGTTCATACAACGCAATAAATCTTGATGGGGGAGGTTCAACAACTCTTGTCATGGAAGGAAAAGGGACAGTAAATAACCCAACAGATCCACCTGAAGAATACCTTAATGATGCAGCAAAGAAAGCAGAGCTTATCTACTATGACGGCTTTTTGGTGCACCCAAACAAAAATATATTCAGGGAGAGGTATGTCTCAAACCATCTTGGGATTTATGCAGCAAAAGTAGCAGCAGCACCTGAAAAAACAAATCAGGAAAGCTGCCTAAGCGATGACATGGATATTGTGCTTTTTGGAGACAGCATTACAGAAGGCCATGCAACATATGGGAACAAGGCATTAAGTTCAGAATTTAACAGTAGGATTTCAAAAGATGTAACCATGTTTTATACAACAGGACTGGGAGGAAAGAGAGCAGATAGCCCAGAATCAATTGATTCATACAATAAGTTCATCCTTCCAAAAAAGCCTGATATTGTGCTTTTATGGTTCGGAATGAATTCACATGGTTTTGAAGCGTCGCATAAAACCCAGTATATAAATTATATTAATGACATGAAAAAAAAAGGGATAATCCCTGTAATCCTTACGACTTCACCTGCATGCGATGCGCTTACAGAAAAAGACATATCTTATCTTGAGGATATCCAGGCAATAAATAAGGATCTGGCGAAGACAGCAGGAGTTTACCTGATTGATGTCAAAACCAAGCTTGAAAACGAGATGAATGGCAAGTGTAAAGACTATTTCATGGATGCATATCATATGAACCCACAGGCACATTCAATAGTTGCAAAAATAGTTGTTGACCAGTTCAGTGCATGGAAAAAGGCAAAAACAGGACCTTATTCCTGCTGATTTCTTTTAAAAGCCAAACCTAATATTTTAAATACACCTATCCTTTCTAACGATACATTAACTTAATGATTTATGGGGTGTTATAACTTGATAAAGATACCAAAAGAAATGCTTATTGAAAAGATAAAAGAGAAAGGGCTTACTGAAGCGCAGATAAAATCCAAAGTTAAGGATAAACTAGACCAGCTTTCAGGCCTGATTTCAGAGGAAGGGGCTCTACATATAATTGCCAATGAGCTTGGAGTGAAGGTCATGGATGAAGGCAAGCTGAAACTGAAGAATGTGCTTTCAGGCATGAGAAGCCTTGACATCACGGCTAAAGTCCTTAAGATATATGAAGTAAGGGAATTCAACAAGGGAGATAAGAAAGGAAAGGTAGGAAATTTCCTGATAGGCGATGAGACAGGGGTTATGAGAGTAGTTGCCTGGAATGACAAAGCTGATTTACTTACCAGCTTAAAGGAAGGGACAACAGTAAAGGTTACAGCTGCTTATACAAAGGATAACCAGGGGAAGACTGAGATACACCTTGGAGACAAGTCACAGGTCACTATAAGCGATGAGGAGATAAAGGTTGCCAGCAAGGAAAATGTAAGGAAGAATATCTCAGATTTAAAGGAAAATGATGATAATGTTGAAATCATGGGAACAATTGTCCAGGTTTTTGACCCAAGGTTCTGGCCAACTGATCCAACAACAGGAAAAAAGGCTGTTGAAAAAGAAGGGGAATATTTCTATGAAGACAAGCCAATAACGCCTGATTTTTCATATGTGACAAACATCTTCCTGGATGATGGCACAGAGAACATAAGGGTAGTATTATGGAAAGCCCAGACAGAAAAACTTTTTGAGATGACCCATGAAGAGATAAAATCAAAAAGGATTGCCGGGTTTGAAGACAAGAAAAATGATCTTTTGGGAAAGATAGTGAAATTTTCAGGAAAGACAAGCAAGAACCAGATGTTTGATAGGCTTGAATTCATTGCACAGAATGTTGATATGAACCCAAATCCAGAAGAAGAGATTGAAAGGCTAAAGGCAATGGAAGCAAAGGAATCAAAGGAAGAAAAAAAGGAAGAGAAAGAAGAAGAGCTTCCAAAGCCAAAAGAGAAAAAACCTGATGTTAAAACATCTGATGAACTAAATATAGATGATATAGAAGGATTAGAGGATTTGGAATAATCCTAAACTAACATTTCCTGATATTTCTTTCCTTTTTTTAACATTGCAGGCCTTTTATATCCTATAGGATTTGAATAATATAACTGAGGGAAATGGTTGTATTTTTCATTAGGGATTATAATGTTTTTTTCCAGTATAGAAAGAGTTACTTTAGAATCATCTTTTCCATGGCTTCCTATAGTAAAATCACTACTTACTGAAGAAACCAAAATCCTGGATATATCATCTTTTGGAATGTTTTTATCAATTATATCCAATGCTTCAATTAAGGAAGTTCTGGCAATATAGAATTCAACATGGCTTGGCTTATAGCCAAATTTGCTAAAAAAAGCAAGGTCACCAGATTTTTTAAATTCATCATGCACAAATATCCCAAACCTATCAAACAATTCATAAGTATGCAGAAAAGGCAGATTTATTCCTGCTTCATTTAATATGAAATTCACATAGCCTGAACATGAAAATCCTTCAGTTGCATTTCCGGGTTTTTCTTTTGAGTATCTTTTGCAGGGATAGTTTAGATATTTGAGAGCTATAGGGATTAATTGGGACATGCAGGTGAAATGAAGATTGAGGTTTAAGAAGGGTTTGACATAAAATATGATTGGAGGTAGATGACAGGAGAGTGGACGTATGACGCAGGAGCAATTTTAGTTGCGCATGTAAATCATAAAAAACATAAAGAAAGCCTAAATACTATTTAATATGCAGAGTATTATGAATTACATTAAAAATCCAGTAAGACAAGGAGTATACAAAGCTAAAATACACTTTAAGTCAAAAGAATTACTTCTAAGTTTCATCAATTTTCAGAAAAATTGCAGAAAAAAATTTGAGGAACTAAAAAAGAAGCCAACAATAGGTTTTTACCAAGCAGGGATGTATGAAGAGTATCTAAAAAAAGAAAAATATGAAAACTGGTTATTAGAATCCATATTAGATAATTTATTTATGCTTTTAAAGTTTAATAAGGAAGGTGTTTCTAAAGAACTTGAAAATGAATATAATAAGATTTGGCAAGATCTTGAAACAGGTAACTCAGCTTATTGCAATTTTGGAGATGATAATTACCTTTTAAAATTCAATGATGCCTTTTCAACAGAAATTAAACAACTTGAAACAAAGGATTTTATATTTTTTATATATTCTATAAAAGAATCAACTTTATTGAGTTTTGTAAATATAATAACTCTTGCTTTTGGCGAATCATCATTTAAACTTATTTACCAAATAAATAGTCATGTAAAAGAAGATGTAATATTTCCTTATATATCTGCAGTTTTTCTATGTTTAGATAATAAATCAGAGTTTATTGAAGATTATTTGATTAATGATTTAGAGGAAATTAAAAACAACTATGGACTTGGTTTTTATAGAATGAGCATTCTGTTTATAGGTATTATCTTAGAAGAGATATTAGCTAGAACCTATGAAAATATATTGAATGAGGAAGTTCCAAAGGATGCAGGAATTGGATTTTTAATTAAAGCCTTATTTGAAAAAAAAGAGAAAAAATTAGATATACCCAAAGACATCTATTCTAATTTATATGATGATGCAAGAGAACTTAGAAATAGCGCAGTTCATCGAGGTAAAAAAGATTTTTCAAGATATGACGTAAAAATAATGTTAAAAGGAGTATTTAGGCTATACTTATTTTTAAAAGAGAATCAAGTGCGCAACTAAAATTGTTGAACATAACGATTCGTCGGGCAGACGACGTGGGAAGACAATTTCTTAAATCCAAATATTTTAACGAATAGTAAGCCTATAAATTTTAATTATTGAGCCATTTACTATAAGCTAACTTATCAATTAATAAGTGAATTGTTGGTGGCCTATTATCCCAAGTAATTTTTAAAACATTAGCGTGTTCGACAACCAATAAATTTTCATATTCATCATCAATAATTATTTTATCAATAGTATACTCTCTAAAAGTTACACGATCTTCAATAGTCTTTGTTGAATAGAATGCAAAATTCAGAAACATAACAATTAATAGAATATAAAAAAACTCGTTACCTAGACCAGAATTAAATACACCTACACCGGCGACTATTGACAAAAAACCCAACACAAAATTTATAACAGTGAAAGCGGACTTGATTTTTTTTTGTTCCTGCAAAATATTGAGATTTCTTAATTTTTTATTGTAATCATGCCTAAGTTTTATCGCACGAACTTTTTCATTTAAGTTAGATAACATTTCTACAAAAACCATATGTCTCTTTATTTCGCTATTGTCTTGAATATTGTCGCTGTAACCAAAACTGTTTTTATCAATTTTAACAATTTGCTTGCCCTTTAAATTCTTTAGTTTAAGTGTCTTGGTGTCATAAAACACATATTTTGGAACAATTTTGGCACTTTTGTCGTTTATTATAACTAAATCACCCATAAGGCAATAGTCTTTGCCTATTTTATGTATAAGATTTTTATGAGATATAATTTCCAAGCCTTTGATAATTACAGTCATAATAATTACATTATTTTAAAGTATATATTTTTTATTAAAAGTAGAAAACCTACGGTTTTCCACACCTTTCCCTAAATTCAAAATAATAAGAAATTATTCCTATATTTTTCAGCGAACAAATCAATTTCTCTATTAAGGATATTCAATTGTCTATCTAAATATTTATAATTAATAATATAAATAAACCCTGGGTGAATATAGTTTAACCGAGATAATATTGATGACAATTTTTTATTTGAATCTATCTCAAGAAGTAACTTACTTTCTTCATTATTTAGTTTCAGAGGTCCAGTCTTATTAAGTTCATCATTAAATTTATTAAAATATTCAAAACCAACATTGTAAACAGCAACTGCTTCTTGATTATTACATAGTTTTAGGGTATCGTTTTCTTTTTCTATTTCTTCTAAAGTAATATTTTCTTTTAAGGTATATAAATCAGCTGTTGTAACGATAATTGGAAGTGTCAATGTACTTAACAATGTGGAAAATTTTGGCTGTTTATATTTTAACAAATATAATACATCAAATAAACATAAATCTCTATAAAGTCGATGCGTTACAATAGATCCACAAACAGTTTGAAAGATTGCTCGAATGATAGAATTTGGATTTGCACCCTTTTCAAATATCTCTATCCCTTTATTAACTTCAGGACATGATAAGATATTTTTTTGGAGCAATTTCAAATTTAAGTTATCATCCTTTTTTTTCTTATCTAAAAGTGATAAGACAGGCGATTCAAATTCTGACAAAATTAGATTTCCCCCAGAAAAATTTCTAAATCCACTAGGTTCTTCTGGAAACCTTATAAAAAACCAACTATGATTTTTGGTTTTATATTTACATTCAATCACAAGTTGGATGCTCAACTCAAGTCTATCAATTAGTATTAGGTTTTTATCTGCATAGATATCTGTTGAAAATAACTTATTTTCCCGATTGTAATGGACTTCTCCTTCGTCATTAAAACCAATATTTTGAATCTTTTTAACGACAGAAGATTCAAGAGGAATACCAGATTTCAAAACAAACTCTTTAAAAGATGGATTTACCATAAATTTAGAATAATTCCTTAATTTATAAAATAAGGCATGGTTTGTCATGCTAATTAACAACTAACGACTACGAACTTGTCTCCCACAAGACGAGATATATTAATAGATGTCGCTAACGCTCCTTAGATGTTGCCCAACGAGGTTATTCGGTGGAACAGTAGTTATCTCTAATTCACATTCTCCCACACTGGACACACTGGACATCCCTGCGTGAGATATTTAAAGGAAGTCAATTTATCATATCCTAACCTGTTTGAAAGAATAGGCCCTCCCGGTTCTGGGAACTAATAATTCCATAATATAAGGAACCGTTGAAACAAGACCCGAAAGGAATGGAGGCATTAAAAATGCAAACAACAAAACAAACAAAAGAAATAAAGGCAAACACGCCTGAAAAAAAGTTTAGGGCAGGAACTATAACTGCTACAGTCTGGAAAAACCAGGCAGAAAAAAACGGAAAGGCGTTTGAATACCGCACCGTCTCATTTGAACGAAATTACACAGATGAGAAAGGTGAATGGAACACAACAAATTCTTTGAGGCTTAATGACTTACCTAAAGCATCATTGGTACTAACAAAAGCTTACGAATACCTTGCAATGAACGGAGTTGAAGAATAATGGCTAAAGAAAAAGAAACTAAGGAAACAAAAGAAGAAAACATGGAAAATGACGCAATGACTGTCATGGATTTACCAGGAGTAGGACCTGCAACAGCAGAAAAACTTGCAATTGCAGGCTATGAGGATTTAATGGCAATAGCTGTCGCAACACCAGGGGAGCTTATAGATGCTTCAGGTGTAACAGATGCAACAGCAAAAAAGATAATTGCCGCAGCAAGGGCTGCAATGAGGATGGGCTTTGAATCAGGGATAGATATCCTGAAAAAAAGGCAGAATGTGATGAAAATACCTCTTGGTTCGAAAGCATTAAATGAGCTTTTGGGAGGAGGATTTGAATCAGGTGCCATAACCGAGGCATTTGGGGAATTTGGGTCAGGAAAGACCCAGATTGCGCATTCATTGGCTGTTGAGATACAGAAAATGGATCCTGATGCTTTCGCAGTATTCATCGATACTGAAAACACCTTCAGGCCAGAAAGGATTGTAGAACTTGCAAAAGGCGCTGGCCTTGACCCTGAAAAAGTTCTTGGAAATATAAAAGTTGCAAGGGCATTTAATTCAGACCACCAGATGCTTTTGGCTGAAAAGATAAACGACCTGATAACAAAACAGGGCATAAAAGTCAAAGTTGTTGTCGTTGATTCATTGACAGCGCATTTCAGGGCAGAATTCATCGGCCGTGGAACATTGGCAGAAAGGCAGCAGAAGCTAAACAAGCACATGCACGAACTTATGAAAGTTGCAGACACACATAATATTGTTGTCTATGTGACAAACCAAGTAATGTCAAAGCCTGATGTGTTCTTTGGGGACCCAACCCAGGCAATAGGAGGCCATGTTGTAGCGCATGCATCAACATTTAGGCTATACCTAAGGAAGAGTAAGAAGAATTCAAGGGTTGCAAAACTTATTGATTCTCCAAACCTGCCAGACGGCGAGGCTGCTTTCATTGTAGAAACGCCAGGAATAAAAGATATTTAATTTTTTTATCTTTTTTGTCAACTTCTACCATATATTTAAATACTAAATTACTTTTTCCAAGCCTTAAATAAAATAAATATAGGTGTAAATAAATATGATGAACGGAAATAACATGGCCCCTGTATCAGAAGGGGAAGAATTGGATGTTAGGATTGAAGCCATCGGAGAAAAAGGCGATGGAATAGCCAAGAAGAACGGCTTTGTACTGGTAATCCCAGGGACACAGATAAATGACGAAGTAAGAATAAAAGTCACAAAAGTCCTAAGGAAAGTCGGTTTTGCTGAAGTTGTTGGAAAAGCAGAGAATGCCCCAAAGGCAGATGAAGAAAAACCAGCAAAAGCTTCAAAAGCAAAAAGCAAAAGAAAAGCCCCTCAGGAAGAAGAAATGGAAGCTGAGGAATCAGAAACAGAACCAGCAGAAGATTCAGAAGACTTCTAGAGGTTATGAGGCTTTTTTTAGCGGTTGATTTCCCAAGGGAAGTCAATGATTATCTTTTTTTTCTACAAACTTTCTTTAAGGATTCAGAGAACATACATTTGGTTTCTTCTTTTCATCTTACCCTGAAATTTTTTGGAGAATATGACAAGGAAGAGATAATAAAAAAAGCTGAAAGCATAAAAGAAAAAAAATTCAGATTACATTTAACAGGGTTTGGAGTTTTCCCAAATGAGAAATTCCCAAAATTAATCTGGGTAGGCGTAAATAACGAGCCAGGCCTGAATGCCTTATCAGAGAAGATAAATTCACTGTTTCCAGATTTCAAGCCAGATTTTGATTTCCATCCACATATAACTTTGGCTAGATGCAGCACAAAAGTAACCTTGCCAGATTTAAAGATTAAACCAATGGAGTTTGAAGTATCAGGATTCAGGCTTTACCAAAGCATACTGACAAGAGAAGGGCCAATATATAAAGAAATAAGAAAAATAAATCTTACATGATTTTCAACAGTTCAAAAGCAAGCCTTGAAGATGCCCTTAATAGTTCCTGAGGATCTTTCCCTTCTACTACAATGCATCCTAGCTCATCGCTTATCCTTGTCTCGTTTGAAAGCCTTAATTCAACTACCCTTACACCTTCGCCATAATCACTGCATGTTATAACAGGAGCATCTGTCTTATTGCTTGGAATTGTAACAGCTGCTTTCACATCCATTTCATAGACCTGGCCAAGTATCTTTGCAACTTCAACACCAGAAAGAACAACACTTGCCGGATAGGTCGGATCCATTGTTATGTAAATCTTCCTTCCTCCGATTATGAGTATTTTTGGAGAAGTAGCTTCACCAAGTGAATTTGTGATTGTAGGGACATCCTCAACCTGACTTGGATTATAATGGAAATAAAGATTGTATTGCCTTTCCCACCCTTTTATCTTATCTTTTATTGAAAGCTCAGTATACCACAGTTCCCCTCGCTTTGCAAAAGTATATCCCTTATACATGACATTCTCTTCCTGTACAGGCTCTACTTTATTATTTTTCAGAACTATCAAAATACCTGCAAAAATGACAAATATCGCAAGCAGACTGATAATGAGTATCTTGTCATTTGATGATGATTTTTCTGTTTTTTTCTTTTCTTTGCTCATATCTCAACACCATTTAAAACATAAACCAATGAATCCCTGACCTGAAGGGCAGACTGGCTGTTAAGCTCAATATTAATGCATGAATTCAAGTTCTCAACTTTTGTGACATTTGAAGATTTGACAATTATGACTGGCGCAATAACAGTTGAATTTTGGCATGTTACCTTCGGCAGATTATACAATGTTGAATTGTCAACCAATGAATCAAAGAAAAATTTCCCTGTGGGAAGATTGTTCCTTAAATCAAATCTTAGATAATCCATCAACTGAACGCTTTCATCATTAGGGTCAAATGCAAAATAGAAATAGTTCGCATTTTTTATGATGCTTTTTGTGTTATCGTCAAAAGTCAATGCCAGACTTTCAGGAAGAAAAAATGTTGTGAATTTTTCATCCTTATAGCTGACTTCATAAAACCTATTTCCTAATTCATCACTTTTTGACATGAACTTATACTTATTCTCCCCGTATGTCCTTGTCAAAGTCTCCTCGCCATTTGAATAATAAATGACAACGCTTCCAACAGTTGAAAGCACGAAAACAACAAGCATGAACATGACAAGCACTTTATTTTTCCTATCTTTCTTTTTCATTTTCCTAAAAAAAGGCATTTTGTTTAAAAATCTTCCTAAATAAGCAGGATTAATTAGCAAGTTTTGCAACATTTCCCCCAGGCTCTTCTTCATGAAATATCTCGGCTGAAAATGTATAGATCTCAGCGTTTTCAGTCCAGTCTTCAAAATCAAGACCTGCTTTTTCGCATACCATCCCAAGAGCTTCCAACGGAGTGCATTCCTGCTCAGAAAAAACCTGCGGAAGCAGTAGCCCTGATTTCCATTCTTTTTTTATTATCAGCCCATGCTTTCCAATCTCTATCTTATCAAGATATTCACTTGAATCCTTAACTTCTAGGAGCTCAGGGACTGAAAGAACAGAGATTTCTATTGTGATATCATCCATGTCTTCTTTAGATACAGGATGGAACCTTGGGTCCTTAAATGCAGCAGCCCTTGCTGCTTCAATAATTGCCCTTTGTAATGGATATATTGGTGTAGGAAAGCCAATACACCCTCTCAACTTATCATATAACTTTAGCGTTACAAAAACACCCTGCTTTCCGCTGAATTTCTCGCTATCTGCAAGGCTTAACTTTTTTGAGGTAAAGATACTATTTATTGAATTCCTTGCAAGATCAATGAGAATTTTCCCGTCTTCTATTTCCATAGTTTAATCATAATCAAAAACAGGTTTATAAATTTATACGCTAATATCTTTTCCTATCCGGCCTCTTTTTAACAGCGGTATTTTTATACCATTCTTCAATCAGATTCATCTGCGAATCATCAATTGGCAGCATGAAAAGATAAGGCGTCCTTCCACCATACTTCGGCTGGTTTTCTGCCCTTTTCACAAGCTTTGTTTTCCTCTCAAGATATTGTCTAGCATTCTGGATTTCCTGATGTGTTGGCAGGTTTTCATATCCCAGTTTGCGTTGTTCAAGGGAATCTATTATCTCATATAATGGCTGAAAAGTGAATAACCCCTCTTTTGCAAGCTCAAACCTATCACCTTTTCTCTTTCTTTCATGGTAAATAACAGAAATGTATTCCTTGAGGAAATACCTGGTAAGCTCAACATCCGGAAGCTTTTCTTTTAAAGAACCAAGGTGTTTAGTAATCTTTTTTTTAACAATTTCGGTTTCATCTCTTATTTTCTCTTCTAGACTAACCACTAAACAAGGGAAAATAAGGAAATATTTAAATTAAATTTAAAAGAATCACTTAAAGGATTTCAGGACTTCATTGTTCCTTTTCTTAAGCCTTGAAATGGCGTCCTTTACAGAAGCTTTTGGGTCTTCAGCTTCAACAATGAACTTTGGAACCCCAATCATAGGGTGGCTGATGTTATATGCTGCAACTGTTACAGACTTATCATTCCATAATTCTTCCCTAAGCGCATTGCATAGGGTATGGTCTTCCCCTTTAATCTCAAAAACCAGCCTTTTCTTCTTATCCTCTAAAATTGTGACTTCCATAAAAACAAGAAAATAAGGGTGCTTTAAAAAGGTTTTCATGGCCTTAAAAAAAATAAGGTATATAAAGGAGTAATTCATTTTTCTGGAAATGAAATTTTACCCAATTTCAGCTTTCATGCTTTTTTTCATGCTATCTTCAGCTTTTTCATTCGAGATAACAGAGATAATGCATACTCCAAGCGATGGCAACGAATGGATTGAGTTTTACACAGGAAGCGAGATAAATTTTTCGGGATATGAGTTAATTGACAATCTGCATACTGATCAATTGGTATGCTGCGGGTTAAGCTGTAATTATATTGTTCCTTCAGGTTCTTTTTTCCTTGTTCTTGACCAGGATTCAACATTAAATTATTCAGGAATAAGATTCTGTGTTGATGATTTTACAATCGGAAATACGCTTGGAAATACCAATGATAAAATCGTAATTACAAAAAATTTAGTAACTTACGTAAACACATCATATCAAAAAGCAGTAACTTCAGGAAACTCAATAACCTTTATCAATAATTCATGGGTTGAAACTGAACCAACTATTGGATATGGTGTCATTGTTATAGATAATGAAACTGAAATCAATGACACTATAAATGAGACATATGTCAATGAGACAGAGACAAATGAAACAGCTAATGAAACAGCTAATGAAACAGGTAACGAAACCTGCAGCGTATGCACAAATACAACTATAACAGTCTATATCAATAATTCATGCAACTATGAGAACTTTACTTTAATGATAAATGAGCTAAGTTTACTTCTTAATGAATCAAGGGAAACAATAAACGAGCTGGAAAATGAATCAGATTCAAAAGATGAAACAATCTTTATGCTGGAATCAAAGATAATCAACCTGACCAATAAACTGGAGCAGTTTAATGGATGCAATTTCAACAATCCAGTGTGCGGCGATAATTATGTATGCATGAATAACCAATGTGTTTTGAAAGAAGGGTGCAGCTTTAGCAATCCAAGTTGCGATGAAGGATATATATGCAAGGAAAACATATGCGTGGCAAAAAAACAGGTGATTTTCAGGACAAACATCAATGACGGCAATTATTACTCAAAAGAAGGAGAGATTGCAATAGATGGGAACAATGACGAAACTTTGGACTGTTATAAATCTGAATCATTCAGCATGTTTTACTTTGCCCAGTTCACAAAGAAGCTTGGGAAGACAATGGAGCTTTACCCGGTAGAAAAGCTGCCACTTAATAGGATAATAGTAAGGGATAAAAAAAGAAATCCAATCTACAGGCTTTCAGACAGCTGCAGCCTGCCTTTGGCAGCAGATGAGCATCAGGGTTACATCGGAATGGAAGTCTATAAGCAATAGAGAACTTTGAAAAACCCAATTATATCATACTTTAATTCTGATCCAGATGAGATTCAAAGTTCTTCTTTGAGAGGTTTGCAGGTTTTTCAAAACCTCTCAATAGTTTTTCAGCAAAACTTTAAATATTTAATACTTTATTCTAAATAAGAATGAGAAACCTGCTCCTCCTATAAAGCCGGAAGTTTCATAGTTCTCTCAATATTTGCTTTGGGTGATAAAAAATGAAGACAGAAGAAAAATGGGTCAAGAAATGGCAAGAGTCTAAAGTATTTGAGGCAAAGCCAGACAAAAGAAAAAAGTTCTTTGGAACGTTTCCTTATCCTTATGTAAATTCATACCTTCATCTGGGGCATTTCTATTCATCGATGAGGCTTGAAGCGCTTTCCAGGTACAAGAGGATGAAAGGCTTCAATGTACTATATGCGCAGGGCTGGCACTGCACAGGAAGCCCAATAGTCAGCGCTGCAAAAAGAATAGAGGAAAATGAGCCAAAACAGGTAGGGATATTGAAGATGCAAGGATTTTCCGATGAAGAGATAAAAGAGTTTTCCAATCCGAAAAAATGGATTGAATTTTTCCCAAAAGAAGCAAAAAAAGACTTCACAGACATGGGATACTCGATTGATTTTAGAAGATCATTCATCACAACAGACATGAACCCAAGCTATGATAAGTTCATCAGGTGGCAGTTCAATAAACTAAAAGAAAAAGAGTATGTATTGAAAGGGCATTTTCCTGTTGTGTGGGATCCAAAAGACAATTGCCCTGTAGGAGACCATGACAGGATTGAAGGAGAAGGGGAAGTTCCGCAGGAATATGTAATCTATAAGCAGCCCCTAAAAGACGGAAGGTATGTAATCTCTGCAACATTAAAGCCTGACACAGTCCTTGGGATAACAAATATGTTTGTAAACCCGAAATCAGAGCTTGTTGAAGCAAGGGTCAACAGAGAAATATGGATATTATCTGAAAAATCTGCAAGGGAACTTGGTTTTCAGGACAGGAAGGTAGAAATAATAAAAAAAATAGCAGGCAAGGAACTTATTGGGAAGACTGTTCGGCAGTTCAATGGCTTAGATGTTCCGATACTTCCTGCAGATTTTGTTGCAACAGAAGTAGGGACTGGAATTGTGCACAGCTGCCCAAGCGATTCAGCTGATGATTTAATTGCTTTAATGGATCTAATAAAAAACGAGAAATACCAAAAGGAATTCGGGCTAAAAAAAGAAGACCTGGAAAAAATAAAGCCAATTCCAATAATAGATATTGAAGGCTATTCAAAAATACCTGCAGAAGACATAATAAAAAAATTCAAGATAACAGACCAAAATGACTTAGGGAAGCTAAAAGAAGCAAAAAAAGAGCTTTATGGAGATGGGTATTACAAAGGAAAATTCAATGAAAAATACACAACAAAATTTTTCAAGAAAAAATATTTTGGTCTTAATGTAATAGACCATAAGGATGAAATAAAGCTTGAACTTATAGACAAAGGCTTTGCTGAAATCTATTTCCAGCTTACAGGAAGGGTTCTTGCAAGATCATTATCTGAATGCGTTGTAAAGATAGTAGATGACCAGTGGTTCATGGCATATGGAAGCGAAGAATGGAAAAAGCTTGCACATGAATGCCTGGACAACATGAAATTATATCCTGAAAAAACAAGATCACAGTTCAATTATGTCCTGGACTGGCTGAGGAACTGGGCATGCACCCGTGAATTCGGCCTTGGGACAAGGCTTCCATGGGATGAGAAATGGCTTATAGAATCATTAAGCGATTCAACAATCTATATGGCTTATTATACAATTGCGCATAAGATACAAAATGTTGATGCAGAAAAACTGGATGATAACTTCTTTGATTACGTGTTATTAGGCAAGGGAGACTTAGCCAAAATAAAAATAGATAAGAAACTGACTGTGGAACTTAGGGAAGAATTCGATTACTGGTATCCTATGGACTTTAGGACTACAGGAAAAGACCTGATACAGAACCACATGAGCTTCTCAATATTTAACCATGTTGCAATATTCCCAAAAGAAAAATGGCCAAGAAGCTTTGGCTCAAACGGCCATGTCTTAGTAGATGGGGACAAGATGTCAAAATCAAAAGGGAATTTTGTGACAATGAGGCAGGCTTATCTTGATTATGGCGCAGATGCATCAAGATTCACAGCGCTTTCTGGTGGAGAAGGGATTGACGATGCCAACTTTGATCGGGAAATGGCAAAAGCTATGATACCAAAACTTGCACAGCTAAATGAGTTTGCAAAAGAATATTACAACAAGGGAAGGAAGGACAAGCTTTCAATAGACAAATGGCTTATGGCAAAGGTCAGTAGGATAATAATGGAAACAGAAAAATGCTACGAGGAAACAATGTTTAGGTCAGCTCTTCAGGTATGCTATTTTGAGATGCAGAATTCCTTAAAGTGGTACATGAGAAGATGTCTCAATAACCCGAACAAGGAAGCAATAAACTATTTCATTGAGACACAGGCATTATTGCTTGCTCCTATCACTCCTTTCATAAGTGAGGAGATCTGGGAAGCAATAGGAAAAAAAGGATTTATTGCTGCTGCAGATTGGCCACAGGCAACACATCTTGAAGACATAAATTCAGAAGAATTCATAAAAAGCACAATGGAAGATATAAATTCCATCCTAAAGCTTGTGAAAACCAAGCCAAATAAAATAACTCTGTTTGTTTCAGAATACTGGAAATACGGCTTTTACAATGAACTGAAAAAAGAGATGGCAAAGTCAAGGGATTTCAAGATGCTTATGCAGGCAATGATGCAAAAAAGTGAATTCAAGAAGCATGGGCAGGATGTACCTAAGATGATTGAAAAAGCATTGAAATCAGGGATCAAGGAATTCTCAAGTCAAAATGATGAATTTACATCATTAAAAGAGTGCCTGGGTTTCCTTGGAGAGGAATTCAACTGCGCTTTGGAAGTCAAGAAAGCAGAAGAAAGCAAAGAAGCAAAGGCAAAAATGGCAATTCCTGGAAAAGTTGCGATACTTGCAGAATAAAGAATGAAAAAAATAAACCTGGATGAAAAATTCAAGCTATTCAAGGAGACATGGAGCCCAAAATTAATAGGAGAATTGAATGACTGCAATTTCCAGCTGGTTAAATGCAAAGGCGAACTGCCATGGCATCATCATGATGATGAGGATGAAGTATTTCTGACAGTCAAAGGTGAATTTATAGTAAGGACAAAAGAGCAGGAATTTAGGTTAAAGAAAGGCGAGTGTTTATTCATGCCCCGCATGATTGAGCACCAGACAGCAGCTGAGAAACTTACTGAGATAATATATATCTCTAGAAAAGGGTCTGTAAACACAGGAAATGTGAAAGAAAAAAGGACTGTTGAAAGACCAGAAAAGATTTAACAGGTTTAATTTCTTAATTTTATCCGACAGCTTTATAAACCCTGCTTTTTTCCTTTTCCCCTATGATAATCCCAATCAGATGCTGGTCATGCGGAAAGCCAATAGCCCATTTATGGGAAGACTTCCTTGCAAGGACAAACAACAGGAAGCAAAATGTCAAAGAGACACTGGATGATTTAGGTGTTGAAAGATACTGCTGCAGAGCACAGTTCCTGGGTCATGTTGATTTAATGGATACAGTATCAGCATTCAAGAAATTCTGATTAGGCTCTTAGGTTTTAATTTATTTTAGCCTTATCTTCTTAATCTTTATATCTGGTTGCTTTTCCTTGATATAAACATAATCCTGATGCCACACATTCTTTTTTTCCTTAAATGAGTCAACGCCAGTAGTTCCGCCGAAATGGTCATTCCTGCCAAGAGCTATATGCAGTCCAAGCTTTTCATCAAGTAACGTACGACCGCATGGCTTTATCCCGTATTTTCCTAAAACACCCATTGCAAGTTCAGCAATATTTCCTACAGCATAATCCTCTTTTATCCTGTCCATAAGCAGATGAGGCTTATCTGAAGAGATGATATGATTATCTTCAACCCTAAATACAACAACATTTCCCTCCAGCTGTATCGGTAGTTCCCCTCTTGTCCCGCTATCTTTGTCTTTTGGAGAGATGAATGTTTCCCCACTTGGAAGGTTGATTATTTTTCCAGTCTTTGTGCATGAGCCATCATCTCTAAGCACTTTCATCCCTCTCAGGTCGAAGAACATCTTATATTCCTTTCCTTTTACTTCAAAAACAATCTGTGCATCCTCTCCAAAATCAATCATGTCAACATCTTTTTTCAGCTCTTTAAAGTCGATATCAAGTGCAGGGAGCATCTCCTTAGTAAATCCTGGCATGCTTGCCCCTCTAAAACTATGCTTCTTTGCAAGCTTTGACAAAGGAGCTGTAGCTGAAAATTCAGTAAGTGCTATTATAATATCAAACTTAGACAACACAGATTTAAAATCCTGTTTTTTACCCTGAAAAATGCATTCTTTTGGAAGGTCTGAATTATTTGCGTAAGTTGCATCATAAGAAGCATAAGGAAGCTTAAGGCTTTCTGCAAGTTTCCTTCTATATTCCCAGTCAGGATTGTCACTTTTTGGGATATCATAGATAACAAGGACTGTCTCATCCTTTTTTTTATTGAAAACTTCTTTCAAGATTTTTTTTATGTTCATAAAAGCAATTTCATCTCCTGATTTTTATATATCTTTGGTTGTTTCATTTAAATTTATAATTAACCAACAATTTCCGGGTTTGGAAAATGGATTCAAAAAACCTGGAAGAGCGCGTCTTGCTTAATTCAGTAAGGGATTTTGCTGTAGTTGCATCTACAGCGTTTGCAAGCATACCATTCGCTTTCATAAGTTTCGTATCTTTAAGCTTACTTGACAATCCACCATATCTTCATCAAAGGAAGGTTATAGGAAAAAACGGAGAGAATATCATCATATATAAGTTTAGGACTCTTCACCCAGATTCTGAACCCAACTATGTTCCAGGACAAAAGCAAGATGATCCAAGGCAAACCAAAGTCGGGAAATGGCTTAGGATATTAAAATGGGATGAAATCCCGCAGCTATATAATGTCCTGAAAAGAGAATTGAACGTTTTTGGATATCGGCCCTTTGATGAGGAGCAGCTTCAAAGAGCAAGGACTCTATTAGGTGAGGATGTAGATAAATATATTTTAAAGACCACTCCTGGCTTGGTTGCGTATCCCCAGGGATTGTCCCTTCTTTATCCAGAGTGTCCAGAAAGGGAAGAACTATATTTTAGAAATGTAAGGGATTACTGCAGATATAGGCTCGAGCATCCCTTTAAATCACACTTAAAAGACTATAAAGACATGTTCTTAATTTCAGCAGCTATCTTCTTAAGCCTAAAAACAGCAGTTGCAAAAAAGCAGATGGATTACGAAAAAAAATCAGTACAATTTTTAAGAAAAAGGCTTCTAGCTTAACCATAATTTTTTATACCTGTAACCATTCAATAATGGTATGGATTCAAAGATACTCTTTTTAGGAACAGGTGGGGATGCTTTTGTCATCGGAAAGCAAAAAAGAGCATCAGGCGGGATAATATTCAGCTATGGAGAAAACCAGTTCCATATTGACCCAGGCCCAGGCTCTTTAGTCATGGCGAAACTAACTAACGCTAACCTTAGGGGAAACACGGGAATCTTAGTTACAGGTAATGACTTATTTAGGGCAAATGACGTAAATGCAGTCATATTTGCAATGACACACGACGGGCTTGATAAAAGAGGTGTTTTAATCTGCCCTTCAAAAGTCATATCTGATGATGAGAAAGGGAGCTTTGCAAACAGGCATTACCTGAATTTCCTGGAAAGGGTAATAATCACGACAAACACAAAAAGGATTGGGATAAATGATATAGATATAGAAGTGATAGACCTGGAAGAAGATAACTGCGGCTATAAGCTTCTGACTCCAAAATTCAACATGGCTTATATCCCGCACACAATCAAAACAGAAGAGCTTCTCAATTTAGAAGACATTGACATACTTATCCTTAGCATAAAGGATTCAGTTGAGGTAAAAGATTCGCTTAATGCAGAGCAGGCTCAAAAGATAATATCAAAACTTGCACCGCAGATTGCAATAATTACAGGTTTTGGGGCAAGAATGCTAGAAAATGAGGCATTATATGAGTGCAGGGAGATACAAAAGAACACAGGTATACAGGTAATCTCGGCAAAAGACGGCATGACCATAAACCCTGCTTCTTTTTCAGCGGTTGTCAGGCAGAAGAAACTGCATGGTGTGGAATCCCCACAAGCTTAAGTTTCATATTTTTAAGTAACTTTTTTAAACCATTTATTATTCATATTTCCTATGATGCCAGGAATGAATCCAAGGGATATGGAAAAAGCCATGAAACGCTTAGGTATAAAGCAGCATGAGATCGAAGCTATAGCAGTCATAATCAGGACAAAAACTGAAGACATTATCATAAGGAATCCGTCAGTACAGAAGATTGATATGATGGGAAACAATTCTTACCAGGTTTCAGGAACTGAAGAGATAAGGAAAATCGAGCCTGAAATAAGTGAGGAAGACATAAAAACAGTTATGGAGCAGGCAAAAGTTTCAAAAGAGAGAGCAACCAAAGCGTTAAAAGAGAGCAATGGAGAACTGGCAGCAGCCATAATTTCACTGCAAAATGCATGATTCAAAAAAACATATAGATCTTGCTGAAAACCTGGTTTTAAGAACCTATACATTGACAGGAAGCCCAAAAATCTTAAAAATAGCGATGAATAACCTATACACAGGTCTTAAGTTCCTGATGAAAGAAGCCACAAAATCAGAAACAGAAGATTTTTCAGAACTGGTTGATTTATCAGAAAAGGAGTTTAAGAAAAGAGGTATAAATAAAAACTTCATAACCTATTTAAGGGACATCCACAGCTTAAAGATGCACCAAAAAGAGTCAAACATTGAATTTTCAAGAAAAGATAAGTATATATTTGCATCTGAATCATATGATTTGGAAGTATTAAGCGAAAAAGAAGTGAAAGATTATATACTTAAAGCAAAACTACTATTAAACCTGGTGATATAATGCTGGAATCGTTAGAAAACGCAAAAGAAGAGTTAAAAAGGATTGACCACTTAATCTATGTCACTTTAAAATATACAAGAACTGTTGATGTTTTAATAAGCGTAGTTGAAAGGATGATAAACTGCTATGAATTCATGATAGATGCCTTAATAAAAAAAGCAGTAAGCGAAGGAAAACTTAGCGATGAACCGGACAACCCCATTGCAAAAGGGCATGAAATTGTCAAGCTGTATCCATCAAAAGCAATCAAGGCAAATATAGAGAAATACCTGATGTTTCGAAAGCTTAGAAGGGTTGCACATGACAAGATGAATGAGTTCAGAAGGCACGTCACTTTGACAGCAGAAGTTGACGGAAAAGAAATCAAGGTTCATATTGATAATATCACAGAAGACTTTCATGATATAAAAAAATTCATGGAGCTTGTTGAAAAGACTGTAAAATAGGTTTTTTATGACAAAGTTCATTGTAATTGCTTCAAGTAAAGGAGGAGTAGGAAAAACTACTACTGCCATAAATCTAGGGACTGCCCTTACTTTGTTTGGAAAAGATGTTGTTGTTGTTGACTGCAACCTGAACACGCCAAATGTTTCTTTGTATCTTGGAGCTGCTTCTGTCCCTGTGACTTTGCATGATGTATTGAATAAAAACAAGAAAATAACAGATGCAATGTATATGCACAGCCACGGCCTGAAGATAATACCTGCAAGCAATGCTTTTAAGGACAGGCATAAGATAGATTATGAAAAGCTTTCAAGAACCCTTAAGGAACTATCAGGAAAAACAGATTATGTGATCATTGACAGTGCTGCCGGTGTTGGAGAGGGAGCGATAACCAGCATGAAAATGGCTGATGAACTTTTGGTTGTCTCAACCCCCGAACTTCCTGCAGTTGCAGATGCGCTAAAGACAATGAAGCTTGCAAAAGAGCATGGAAAGAATGTAAGGGGAATAATACTTACAAGGGCTTATGAAGATGAACTGGAACTTAGCAGGAAAGATGTTGAAGCAATGCTTGAGACTAAAGTTATAGGGATAATACCTGAAGACGAGACAATGAGGGAAGCAGTAAAAATGAAAAACCCTGTAATGCATACTCACCCAAATTCCCCAGCATCACAGGGATATAAGAAACTTGCCTCTGAACTAATAGGGGAAAAATATGTGGAAAGCATTGAAAAAGAGGAATCAGGTATGGATACCTTCATGAAAAAACTGGGGCTGAAATGATGGAACTTATAGAATGGGCATCTCATTATATTGACTATGCAAATTCCTTTAAAAAAGACCTTCTAAGCAAAAAAAATGAAGGGAATAAAATTGAATGCGAATACAAGGCAAAAGGAAAAGTTACTTATGTCATTGCAGAACATCTTGATGAAAATACAGTAAAAGAATCATTAAATGGAAACATTGTAATTGTGACATTAAACAAAAAAGAAAATGCAAAATATATGCTTGAAAAATGGCAGGACTACATAAAAAATAAGGCACTAAAGATTATGTTTTCAAACCCAACATTAAACCTGCAATGGACTGTCATACCTTATCTTCACAATAATTTTACAGATCCAGCAGCCTTAAAGACAGGGATAAAAACATTATTTGAAAGCATCCCGGAAGCCTGAAAAAATTAACTCAATCTAAAAAATTAAAATGAAACTAAATCCTAAGGAAATCAAGACAGAATGGAATCTATCTGTCCTGTTTAAAAATGAAGATGACAATGATATAAAAGAAGAGAGAAAAAGGATAGAAAAATCAAGCTATGATTTCATAAAAAAATGGAAAGACAACAAGGAATACCTAAACAATCCTTTAATCCTAAGAAAAGCGCTTGATGAATTTGAGGAACTCGAAAATAATTTTGGGAATGCAGGAAAGGAAGGATTATATTTTATGCTCAGGTCATCCATTGACCAGGACGACCCAAAACTAAAGGCAAAACTTTCAAAGCTCAATGAATTCTGGCAGAAAATAGAAAACGAGATGCAGTTCTTTGAGCATTCCATTGCAAAGATAGCAAAAGAGCAGCAGAACATATTTCTGGCTCACAAAGAGCTTGAAAAATACAGGCATTTTTTAGAGGGGCTTTTTGAGAATGCAAAATACATGCTTAGCGAAAAAGAAGAAAAAATCCTGAACCTAAAAAACCAATCTTCATATGCGAACTGGGTTAAGATGACTTCAGGATTCCTATCAAAAGAAGAAAGAAAAGTCCTAATGGAAAATGGAAAAATACAAACAAAGAATTTTTCTGAAATAATCTCATTGATGGACAGCCATGATAAAAAAACAAGGGATTGCGCAGCAGAAGCATTTAATGACATACTAAAAAAGCATGCAGAAGTTGCAGAAGCAGAACTTAATTCAATCCTTGAAGATAAAAAAGTAGACGATGAGCTTAGAGGCTTAAACAGGCCAGACCTATCAAGGCATATAGCAGATGATATAGAAAGCAGTGTCATAGATTCGCTTAGGGCTTCTGTCTCAAAAGGATACAGGATATCAAATAGGTATTATGAATTAAAAGCAAAGATGCTTGGGCTAAAAAAACTGAAATATCATGAAAGAAACATACCTTATGGCAAGCTTACAAAAAAGTACCCTTATGCAAAAGCTGTTGAATTAGTCTATAATACTTTTCTCAAGCTTGATACGGAATTCGCAGAAATGTTCATATCATTCTGCAAAAATGGCCAGATAGATGTTTATCCAAAAAAAGGGAAAAACAGCGGAGCTTTCTGTGCCGGCTCAAATAAGCTGCTGCCTTCATATGTCCTTCTTAACCATGATGAAAGCCTTAATGATGTACTAACAATTGCACATGAGATGGGGCATGCAATAAACAACGAACTCATGAAAAAAAAAGTCAATGCATTGTATTATGAAACACCGCTTTCAACAGCTGAAGTCGCAAGCACATTCATGGAAGATTTTGTGCTCGAGGAGCTATTAAGGGATGCAAATCCAGAGCTAAAGCTTTCAATACTTATGATGAAACTGAATTCAGACATCTCCTCGATTTTCAGGCAGGTAGCATGCTATAATTTTGAATTGGAGATGCATGAAAATTACAGGAAAACAGGGTACCTGTCAAAAGAAGACATAGGCAAGATATTTCAGAAGCACATGTCCTTATACATGGGGAAAAGTGTTGAACTTTCAGAAGGTTCTGAAAACTGGTGGGTATATTGGGGGCATATAAGGAATTATTTTTATGTTTATTCCTATGCATCAGGACAGCTTATTTCAAAATCACTACAAAACAGCGTAAAAAAAGACCCTAGGTTCATATTAAAAGTAAAAGAGTTTCTGTCAATGGGAGAATCAGATTCCCCAAAAAATATATTTCAAAAACTAGGGATCGAAATAACAAAAAAAGAATTCTGGGACAAGGGACTGGGGGAAATCGAGCAGCTTTTGGATGAGACTGAAAACCTTGCAAAAAACATCAGAAAAAACGAGAAAACTAGAATCAATAACTAATTCATATCTCTTTTTTTGCCAATGATTTAAAGACAGTCCTGATAAGTTTTTCATTATCAAATGGTTTAGTAATATAATCCAAAGCATTAAGCTTCCTTAGATAGCTTTTATCAACAACCGACAAGCTTAGTGCAGTCAAAAATATCACTTTTAGTTTGCTGGTTTTTGTGGTTGATCTTATTTTTTCACAGACATCAAACCCAGACATGCCCGGCATCATAATATCAAGCATAAGCAGGTCAGGCTTTTCAGAATTCAATTTTTCTAACGCTTCTGTTCCACTGCCTGCAGTGATAACTTCAAGCTCATTTAGTTTAAGTATTGCGCTGAGAAGTTCAAGAACATTTGGCTCGTCATCTACAATCATTACTTTTTCTTTTTTCATTCTAATCCTGCATTTTTTAATATGCCTTTCTTTAAGGATATAAACCTTGCTATTAGGTATAGAATCACTTTTAATTAGCAAAAAAGTGTAGAGCAGCTATAAGCCACCTTTTGTACGCCTTCTCACTTTCGCAAGAACAGGCATCCTTGACATTCAACTAAGCCTCTCTAAGGAGTTGCACAAGCCAGGACTCACCGTTTCATCCGTTCCATCTACGACGTCAGGAGGTTAACTCTCTTTTGTCGCCAAAAGATTCGCATCCATCATCCCATTAATAGATGGTGGTCTCGTTTCTGAGTGGTTGCCCTCAGTTTCCCGTTAGCTGGCTTTGGCCAGTGGCTGCATTAGTGGGTGGACTTTCCTCAATGCTTACGCACCGAAAGTCAAGCACTGCCCTACAACCAACTGAGAACTATCTCTTCTTATTTAACTTTTTCTCAATCCTATCCAGCCTTTCGACTATCTCAAGGATATATGGATTGTTCCCTGAAGTCTTCCTCTGCTCTTGCTCATAGAAAAACCTGTATTCAAGATAGCCGAAAAGGAGCATTCCAAGGAGAGAAACAACAAACAAAGGCAAGATAAAATCCTTTATCTCAACATCAATGCCATATTTTTCTAAGTTTGAAAGGAATAAAAACAGGATCATCCCAGTATTTAATAGGCCAATATAGCTTGCTGTCCTTGCCATATAAACTTTTAGGTTTATTATAAAATCCCTGAATTTTTTCATAATTCTTCCTCAAGACAAGCTATTTTTTTTGATAGTGACCTGTTTATCATGACAAAATACAGCAGGTACATGAAAGGTATAATCAGGCAGATAACAGCTAAAAAAACAGAATGCTTTCCGTTGATCAAGGCATAAAAGAAATAAAATATCTCAGAAACAAAAGATACTGCTATTGAATGCAGAAGATAAATCATCTTGTCTTTTTTATACTGGTCAATCCTGAATCTTACTTCTTCTTTTTTCATAGTTAACTTCAATCCATATTGCAGCTATCCAATTATTTAAATATATGGGTAAATATCTTTTAAGCTATGGCAGATGAACCTTACCTATTAGTTAGCCTGGAAGAAGAGAAATCAAAAAAGCTTGCCCAGGTACTCAGCAATGACACTTCAAGAAAAATACTTGACTATATGTCAAAAAAGGAATATGTAACAGAGACAGAAGTAGCAAAAGAATTGAAAATACCACTTTCGACAGCGCACTATAACCTTGATTTGCTGCTAAAAACAGACTTAATAAACGGGGATCAGTATAAATATTCAGAAAAAGGCAAAAAAATAGTCCATTACATGCTTTCAAATAAATACGTTATAATCGCGCCAAGGAAATCAACTGCAATATTTGAAAAATTAAAGGAATTCCTGCCTGTTGTCATATTAAGCGGGATTGCAACTTATGGCGTAAATTATTTTTTCATGCCAAAACCTCCGCAACCAGAAGCTTTTGGGCTTATGATTGCTGCAGAAGAAGCAGCGCAGGATGCTGCAGGGGCATCACTTAAGGTGGCAGCAGAAGCAGTTCCTGTTGTAAATGAGCCAAACATAGCGCTTTGGTTCCTGATAGGATGCATATTTTCCGCTGTGGCATACTTATTGATATCAATCATCAGGAAGAAAAAAGACAACTGAGCCTTTACTGTTTATTTTTAATAAAAATTATAAGCTGTGGCTGTTTTATCAAAATGCAATGAAAGCAACAGCCATAGCAAATTCAAATATTGCTTTTGTAAAATACTGGGGAAAGAAAGATGAATCCCTCAACATTCCATTTAACCCAAGCATATCAATGACCCTTGATGAGAAAATAAGCACAAAAACAACAGTCGAATTCTCAGAAAAATATGAATCAGACATACTGATATTAAACAATGAAAAACTAAGCGACAATAAGCTTATCAGGGTATCAAATTTTCTTGACATGATAAGGAAAAAATCAGGCTGCATATATCATGCAAAGGTAATCTCAAAAAACACATTCCCGACAGGATGCGGAATCGCAAGTTCAGCATCAGGCTTTGCAGCGTTGGCAGCAGCAGCAGCAAGAGCATCAGGTCTTAATCTGAAAGATGAAGAGCTCTCAAAACTTGCAAGAATGGGCTCAGGAAGCGCAGCAAGGTCTGTTTATGGCGGGTTTGCAATATGGGACAATGAATCTGCAACACAGATAAAAGATGAAACTTTCTGGCCGGAATTAACAGATATAATCGCAATAACAGATGACCAGCAAAAAAAAATCAGCTCAAGGGAAGCCATGAAAATAACAGTGAAGACAAGCAAAAAATATAGAGAAAGGCTACAAAAAGTTGATGAAAAAACCTCACTCATGAAACAAAGCATACTGGCTAAAGATTTTCCCAACATGGCAAAACTTATAATGTCTGAATCAGACAACCTTCACGAATGCATGCATGATAGCGTTCCTGAAATAGAATACCTAAACGAAAACTCATACAGGATAAAAGAATTAATCAATGAAATGAATAAGGAAAAACCAATAGCCGCATATACCTTTGATGCAGGTCCCAATGCGCATATAATAACTTTAAAAAAGCATTCTTCAAAAATAAAAAAGGAGCTTTTGAAGATATTCGGGCTAAGGCTGATTGAATCAAAAATAGGAAAAGGGATAAGGTATACAGAGGAACACATGATATGAAAGCGAAAGCATACGGAAAAATACTCCTTTTTGGAGCATATGGCATACTTGAGCCAGGAAACATAGGGCTTGTGCTAAATGTCAATAAAGGGACTACAACAGAGACAAAAGAGACAGAAAGCGGGAAGATAATATTTGACATGAAAAATTTCAAGATAAATGCGGAGGTCAAGCTTGACCTCCTTCACCTGTTTAAAAATCCAGGAATGATTTATGTAAAAAACGCTGTGCAATACTCATTTGAATATTTAAGGTCCAAAGACATAAAGGTAAAAGACATAAAGATAACTACAGTAAATGATGCTGAGTTCCAGATCGGAAGACATAAGACAGGGTTTGGCAGCAGTGCAACATCAACAGTTTCAGCTGTAGCAGCAATATTAAAGCTTCATGACATTGATGACAGGGAGACAGTCTATAAGATATCAAGGTATTCCCATTATAAAAGCCAGGGTGACTTAGGTTCAGGATTTGATGTCTTCTCTGCGTGCTTCGGCAGCCACTTTTTTACTTCGCAGGAAGAGAGGATAGAAGGATTTTTGGATTATATGAAAAATTCCAGGCTTCCTCAATCAGAGAGTTACATCTGGCCAAGCCAGTTTAGCTATATCTTGGCTTTCAGCGGAAAATCAGCAAGCACAGAAAAACTAATTAAAAAGGTAAATGCATTCAAAAAGCAAAAACCCAGTGTTTACAACGAACTGATGAAAAAATATTCAATTGCAAATAATCATGCGGCATTAGCTTTCAAAGGAGAAGACATGAAAGAAATAATCTCTTCTCTGGACTTATCTTTTGAGCTTAGGAGAAAGCTTGGAGAGTTATCAGGTGCAGATATAGAAAGCCCTAAATTAAGCAGCTTATTGAAAGAGACAAGAAATAACGGGGCATACATTTCAGGCTTAGTTGGTGCAGGAGGAGGGGATACTATCTTTTCAATCTGTGAAAACAAGGAGAAATTAACTGAATTCCTGGATGAAAAAGGATATGCAGTCATTGATGACATTGAGATTTCTTCACAGGGATACGAATTCCAATAATATTTTATATCCCTAAACTTTTTCTAGATGCCATGGAAGCCAAAACAGGAGATAAAATCAGGATAATAACAGATGAAGAAAGTTATGAAGGGACTCTTATGCCTTCTTTGGAAGAGACAGGAAAGGATACAACAATCCTGAAGCTAGTGAATGGATATAACATAGGCATACAAAAAAAAAGGATAAAAAAAACAGAAATCATCGAATCATTTAAGGAAACAAAGAAACACCTAAAAAAAAGCAGCCAGGATAAAGAGCTTCCTGTGATTTCTATTTTACATACAGGCGGGACAATAGCATCAAAAATAGATTATAGGACAGGCGCTGTCTATAGCTCATTTGAGCCTGAAGAACTTCTAAATATGTTTCCAGAACTTTCCAAGATTGCAACTCTTAGATCAAACCTAATCTCAAAAATGTGGTCAGATGACTTAAGGTTTGGGCATTTTAAGCTGATAGCAGAAGCAATAAAAAAAGAGATAGAGAAAGGATGTGAAGGAATCATAATAGGGATAGGGACAGATAACATGGCAGTTGCAGCAGCAGCAATGGCTTTTATCCTTGAAGAGCTTCCTGTGCCTGTGATTTTTGTCGGCGCACAAAGAAGTTCTGACAGAGGGAGCAGCGATGCAGCGATGAACCTGATATCTGCAGCTGAATTCATAACAAAAACAGATTTTTCAGGAGTCGGAATATGCATGCATGAGAATATGGATGATGAAACCTGTGTCATCCTTCCAGCAGTAAAAACCTATAAGCTTCATTCATCACGAAGGGATGCATTCAAGCCGGTAAATGATGTTGCTATAGCAAGAATAAATCATTCTACAAAAAAAATTGAGTTCCTCTATGAAAATTATAGCAAAAAAGACAAGACAAGAAAACTTGTCATAAAACCAAAAATGGAAGAAAAAGTAGGATTACTAAAAATTCATATCAACATGTTTCCTGAGCAGTTTGAGTTTTTTAAAGGATATAAAGGATTAATAATCGAAGGAACTGGCCTTGGGCATACTCCGGGGCAGGTGCCAAATGAAATATGTGAAATACATAAGAAAATATACCCAGCAATAAAAAAAGTTGTTGAATCAGGGTGCATTGTTGTGATGACAACCCAGACAATATTTGGCTCTGTCAACATGCATGTCTATGATAAGGGAACTGATCTTACAGGACTTGGAGTCATACCTGGAAAAGACATGCTTGCAAATACAGCATTAGTTAAATTGTCATGGCTTTTAGGGAACCATACAAAAGATGAAGCAAAAAAAATGATTTCTGAAAACATAAGAGGAGAAATCAACGAACGAATAACAGGGGAGATGTACCTATAATTTTATTAATTCTCTACTTCATTCCACTGTCTCCATAACCCGAAAGTTCTCCAGGCTTAAGACAATATTTTGCCAATTGTTCATATGCACCAGGGACACAGAAGGCAGCATCTTTTACCATCTGCTCAGTGCATCCTGTCCTGGTAAGCATTAGGTCTGCAGCATCCTGTGCCAGCATTTTTCCTTTTTCCATTACAAATCCATAATATGTGCTTCCTGAATAATATTCAGGACCCCATTCTTTCAATGCTGTTGCATCAGATGGACAGCCATTATTATTTTGCTGTATATTATGTGCTATTTCATGCCTAAATAGCTTATTTTTTTCTTCATTGGAAATACTGTTTACAACACCTGTGCAATACACAGCAGCTGGAGAGCACATATTAGATGCACCAACCCAGCAATATGCTCCTTTTGGAACACAATCAGGAACAACAGCTAAATCATATGTCCCACCCATCTCATTTTTTATCTGATAGAATATTTTTTCAACGTCTCCATTTACCATCTCATAACCAATTTCAGGAGCAGTAGAACCTACTAATCCTCCTGAAGTGGAAAACTCACTTGAGTCTGAAGGAATTGCCTCATTTAATCCCTGATGCACATCTTCTGTTGAAAGCATTGGAACTCCGGAAGGCAAAGGGGCTTCTTTTATAAGTCCGTAATTAGTTGAATAGTGAACATCTGCAGTAATATAGCCATCTTCCACAGAAGTATCAGAAAAATAATACCATTTTTCTGAAAATGGATTCTGCCATGCCAGCCTTATTTTTTCAATGCCTAAAGAATCATGATAAATATTATCTACATACAGCTTTATCTGGATAGGATTCTCTGAAAAATATCCGATAGGGTAAATCCCATACACAAGATTCCCTTCAAGTCCCTCTCCGTTTACTTCCCTTTTATCAGACACTTTTATATAAATCTCTTTTGCAGGCTTTCCTTTTATATCTTTTAACTCAATTTCATCGCCAGATTCAATAATCATATTTTTATCTTCTGAAAATACAGCATTTTCTAAGACCTCCTCAGGCTTAAACCTTGTAATCTTCTCAAAAGTCTGAGTATACCCCTGGAAAGTATAATCAAAACTTTTGTATTTAATTGAAACAGGATAATCAATTTTTACAATTGCATTAACTTCATTAATGTCAAGAGTGACAATTGCTCCTGCATCCTTTACACTCATTCCTTTTTCCTTTAATTTTTCTAAGTACTCAAATGAACACTCTCTTATCTTCAGGGAAACATAATCCTGATATTCTTCTTTTATAGTTTCATGGATCCCAATCCTTGTGTTTGCGTCAAGGACAATAATCCTGCTGCATTCAGAGAAATATGATTCAAATTCCTTAACATCCAAAGACACGTCAATATCATTATCTTTTATTATTTTTTTCGGAAGCATTATGAATAAAACAAGCAGCAGGACAATACCAATTATTATGGAAATCGTTGCCTGGGACTTTTTCATCAGCTTTTTTTTAATTAGTAAGAATAAAAATGTTATGGTGCCTTCCTTAACATCGTTCTAGGGAATGCTATCGCACAAGGCTTTTAAGAAAAGCCTTGAGGTAAAACATATTAAGGACTACCTCGCAATGCTCAGTAGTCCGAATTACGGTGCTTTTCTAAGCATCGTTCTAGGGAAAGGAATTGCATCCTTGATATTCTCAAACCCGCAAATCCACCTTACAACCCTTTCAACCCCAAGACCATAGCCTGAATGAGGGACTGAGCCATATTTTCTCAGGTCAAGATACCAGTCATAATGCTCAGGTTTCTCACCTTGTAGTTTCAGGTATTTCTGTAGCTCTTTGATATCTGTATCCCTTTCACTTCCTCCTATTATCTCGCCATAGCCTTCAGGTGCAAGCATGTCAAAGCATAATGCAACATCATCATTCGCTTCACTTGGCTTTGGAAGCTTTCTTTTCTTATAGAATGCCATTATCTCTTTTGGGTATTCAGTCACAACAATAGGCGTATCAAATAATTCCATGACCGTTTCTTCTTCTATAGTCCGTAAGTCTTTTCCCCATTCAACTTCCATCCCTTTCTTTTCTTTCAATAGCCTTAGAACTTCTGTATAAGTGACAGTAGGGATTTCTTTTTCAGCAGTTGCCTTTAATTTTGAAATATCCCTCTCAAGGATCTTCAGTTCCTTTTCATTGTTCTCAAGAACTTTTTTCACAATGAATTTTATCTCGTCTTTTGCAACCTGGGTGCACTCGTCAAGATGCATCCATGCAGATTCCATTTCAGCCATCCAGAATTCTGCGAGGTGCCTTGAAGTCTTTGATTTTTCAGATCTGAATGTAGGACTCATGTTATAGATTTTTTCTAATGCGAAAACTCCTGCTTCAGCATAAAGCTGCCAGGACTGTGAAAGATAAACAGTATCCTCAAAAAACTTCACAGAAAATAATGTCGAACCTCCTTCGCAGGCATTAGGCTGGAAGATAGGTGCTTCAAACTCATAATATCCTTTATTCCTGAAAAACTCGTGAATTGCGCCTGTAATAGTGCTCCTTATCTTAAGCATTGCAACCATCTTCCTGCTCCTAATCCATAAGTGTCTGTTATCCAGTAGATACTCAGTTGAGAAATCCTTAGTTATTGGGAAAGGTTCAGAGGAATGCACTATTTTAAGGTCATGAACATCAACCTCAAATCCTGTAGGTGCCCTTTCATCCTTTTTTATAGTTCCTGAAAGCTCTAATGATGATTCCATCCCTAATTTTGATGCTGCTTCAAAAATCTCCTTTTTATCTTCCTTCACAACGCACTGTATTATGTCTGAACTGTCCCTAATGACAATAAAAACAAACTTATTGCTCATCCTTATCCTATAGACCCAGCCTCTTATAGAGACTTCGCCTGAGCCTTTTTGCATTGCATCTGAAATTGAGATAAATTTTTGTTCCATACCTTACAGGATAAATTATGATTTTATAAAATTGGCGAAATATATATATAACCCGCATCCATAATCCTTGAATATGAAAAAGAGGGGACAGTTTTCAGTAGAATATATTATGATAATCACAATCTCCCTTCTTATACTTTTACCTGGAATCTATATTTTCAGAAACTATGCATTTGAATCAAATGACAGGTTGATGGAAACCAGGCTAGATGAGGTTGCAAATTCAATACTTTTGAGGGCAAAAAAAATGCATTACTTTGGCCCGCCATCCAAATCAGTTGTTGAAGTGGAGATGCCTTCCGGTATAAGCAGCATGTATGTCTATAATGAAGGGACAGAGTATTTTTTGGGTTTTTTAGTTCTCACTTCTTCAGGAGAGAAAGAATTTCTTTTTGATTCTGATATACCCATACGTGTGGATTCCCCAGTAGCCTGCAAAAACCCATGCAGTTCCTGCTCGTGTTTCCCTGAAAATGCGTATGGTGAAGGGCTAAAAAACATCAAAGTTGAATCAGCAAAAGACACCATGTTTTATGTCAGGATAAAAGAGGATTCAGAGGCAGTTGCAAATGGCTAAGGCCCAGATAATCAGCATGGATTTCATCATGGCTTTCATAATCTTCATGGGGGCGATATCTATTTTTTTTTATTCATACCAAAGCAATATCAGGTCTTCAAACTTTAAAATAGATCCGAAAGCAACTTTCTCTAAGCTTACAAACATGGAGAATTCTTTTCTTTCAGGAGCAAAACTTGTCAATTTTGATGAATACATAACAGAATATGAGCCGTTAACACTTCATGAAATATTAAAAGGCACAGAGAATGCAAACTACTGCATCTATCTTCAGAATGGCACGAAAATACTGAGAAATTTTGAAGCTGTTGATAGTGACAATAATATTTTTTTTGGAGCGAAAAAATGCGGGGAAGTCAGGTTTACACCAACTTTAGAAGAGCCTATATGCAGGGGAAAAGAGGCAATCATTATCACAAAACCAGTTGTTTTTAACGGTGGGATAATGTCTCTGAATGTGCTTGCATGTGAAAAATGAAAAAAGGATATTTTTTCTTAATTGATGGGATATTTGCAATAGTCATACTTGTAATAGGCTTTTTGCTTGTATCAACAGAAAAGCCATATAAAGAGCAGACAATGCCAGTAGAATTCTCAGCGGACAATTTCATAGACATATTATCAACAGTCAAGCTTAGTGACATCTGTGAAAATTCAGTGTGCACAAACAAGAAAATAGAACAATATATTGGACAGACAAATAATCGTGAACAGACTATTATTGATTTTCTCGGGGAGTTATATTCAGCAGGGAAAAAAAATGAAGCAAAGATCATTTTCACAAACTTAACATACATAGTCAGAAACGACATATATGGTGTTTCCCTCTCCATAAATAATGAAGAACTCTATTCCGACGCCGGAAAAATCCAAAGCAGAGAATTAATAGCATCCAAAAAGATGGTTTTTGGCTTTGCAGAAAACCAGGCAAATGGGAAAGTAAGATACTGGGGACCATATCTTGCAGAGGTCATGATATGGGAAAAATGATCCTTTCAAACAATGGGAAATTAAGAAAAAGAGCAATCTTCTTTTCCATAATGAGCATGTTCATCATTATCCTATTTGTTTCACTCTCTACGATATTATCAAAATTCAGGGTTGAGGAAACAGAACTTGACATAACAAGGGATAGGGTCAGCGTATTAAATTCGGTTGTAAGCGACATGGAAGAGGTTTATTTTGAAAAAATGGTATATGTGGCTGCAAAAAACTCTTTAATAGGGCTTTCAAAATACTATCACGAAAACCAATACGGAAGCAGGGTAAAGAGGACCGCAGAGGCAAATATGAGAACGCTTCTTTATGAAGGGATATTGGTTGAGCCAAACGGTGAAAAAATCAACCTTACAGTGCTTAGATTTAATGATGACAACCAGCCTTATATCAACAGAAGCTATACAATAAAAGGGCTGAAGGAAGGGGTTGTTTTAATGTTTAATGACCTTGGTGTAAATGTGAACGAGTTCTCCATAAACATCTCAACAGGAAATATGGACCAGATTGACCCATGGACAATGCAGATAAAAGCAGACATCTACTATGATTTTGAAGATAAGACAAAAATTGTATCATGGTCAGGATTTACTGAAAAAACAGTAAAAGTGCCAATATATGGGATGTATTCATATGATCTTCAGAATGGAAAAGGAAACTTTGAAATCATTACAAGAAACTGGAAAGAAGACAAATTCACAAAGACAGAGCCATCTGTACTTTCAAAATTGAGCAATTACAATAATCCAAAGCAAAACGGGATATGTTCGCCAAGCGCAACATGTGATGCAAATGTCTAAGTCACAGGTTTCCTTTGAATTTATAATGATCTTTGTACTTGTGCTTTTTGCATTATCAGGGTTTATCTATATAATAAACCAGAGAATTTTTGAACTAAGCAAAAAACAGGAAAATCTTGTTTTAGTGCATCTTTCAAACAGCATAATAAACGAGGCAATAATAGCATCAAGCGCCAACAACAATTATGTAAGGAAGTTTGATATCCCGCAAAAATTGTTCGGAAAAGATTATAGGATGAGCATTGAAAACTCAGAGCTTTCTATAGTTGTACTGGAGAATAACCAGACCTATCTAGAGCATCTGGCAGTTTTTCCAATCCCTGTAAAAGGTAGCTTCATACAGCAGATAACAGAGAACACGACAGAGCACTGCGTCTCAAGAAGCACAGACGGCATAAGATTTTCAAGGACACAGGCAAGCATCGACCCGAATGTCACAAATCCAGGACTAGGAGATGTATTTGACGTTTTCATAAGCCTTCACTGCGTGACAGATGTCGCTAGCGCAAGATTCACGATAAAATATGATCCAGAAGCGCTTGAGCTTATGGATATGGAAGCAGTTCCAGTGATATTTCAAAAACAGGAATTTCGGAAAAAAAATCCTCTGTTCGAAAACGTCCTTACTGAATTTCCTATAAATGATCCGGAACTAATAAATGAAGATATTGCAAGATTCACGTTTGGCTACATCGGGACAACATGCGAATCAGGTTCAGGAAACTTTGCTAGGATGAAATTCAGGGCATTAAAGGCAGGGGAAACAGAGATAAAATTTGATGAGGATGTAAACGAATACATAAACATCCTTGACTGCAACACTAATCCAACAACAGAATTCGCACTGCCTGATTCAAGGAACAATGCCAGGATTGTTATAGAGTAGAAAAGTTTATATAGCAGTAAACCGGTAAGAAAACCAAGGAAAAGAGGGGTTTTTAATGAAAAAAGCACTAATCTTAATGGTAACACTTATAATATTTCTAAGCGCATGCACAATAAAAAAAGAAGAAAATGGATGTTTTGCTTTGTCTGGGGAAGATAGGGCAAAATGTTTTTCTGCTCAAGCTGCAGAAACTTTAAATATAGAATTTTGTGAAAACCTCCAAGAACAGGAGCTAAAAAAAGAATGCATTGAAGGGAGCATTAATGCAAGATTATCTCCAGAGGATTGTTCAATGCTTGATGAAACAGGCGACGTTGATTTTTGTGTGTACACAGTAGCGAAGAAAACAAAGGATATGGGTGTCTGTGAAAAAATAAGTGCCCTGATTACGAAGGACAGTTGTTATCTTGATATGGTTAGTATCTATGGATTAGATGCATGCAAAAGCATTACAGGTTCTGGCTTAAAGGAACTATGTGAAAAAACTGCTAACAAAGAAGAAAATATTAACCTTGATGGTGTAAACGTTGTCAATTAAAATGAAAAACAACCTAAAGCGAACTTTATTTGTTTTTTTCGGATTAATTTTATTAACTTTTTTTGCAAAATTAACTCTTGCTATTTGTTGGGGTGTTGAGTGTCCACCAGGCAGTCCAGGATGTAAAGATGACTGGTGCGATGATTTGTATGATGCTGAATGTGTTGCATGTGATGATCCTGCAGAAGAGAATCAAGATCCACCTTGCGAACCTTCATGTGGTTCCAATGAATGCGGTGGAAACGGTTGCGGGGGATCATGTGGATCGTGTGATGCTGAACCATACACAACAGGTTGTACAAACGGAGCATGTATGTTCCAGCCAGCAACTCTAACAGCAAGTTCAAACACACCTTGCATAGATGAGACTGCAGCATCAAAAAAAATAATAGTAACTGGGACAAGCGGATACTGCGGGGATGTTTCTATAAAATTGCCATGGAATGCAAACTTAGTACCTGTTGAAACAACAAAAACTTTCGAGACTTATAATTTTCAAAAAGAAATAACAATACCAGACGATGTTGCTTTAGCAAACACTCCTTTTGTAGTTGAAGTATGGGGGAACAGGGAAGCAAAGGACTCATCAAAAGATGAAGTTGATTATGTGCCTGTGTGTTATAAGGAGATTCTTGTTGAACTTAACTACCTTAATTTTTTCTATTGCCCAGATTCTGAAAATTTGCAGATAGCAGCAGATGGCAGGTTTGATTACTACAATGAAACAGCACAATATATTTTTGATTCATTTACTTATGTGAAATGGGATGAATGCGTAAGCAGCTTAACAGTCACAGCATGCTCCCCAAACCCAACAGACTGCGTTGATAATTCAGGAACTTCAAAAAGCCAGAACAGCGTTTTCAACGGTGATACTGATTCAGAGACAGAGGTCTGCTGGTCAAAAGAAGGCATACAGGGTGCCTGGACAGATGCTGATATCAGCCCTAATGTATGTGCAAAAATAACAGGGGCAGACTGGTATGACTGCAATCCTTCAGCAGAATGTGATAATGGTGTTGATGATGTAACTGGTACAAACAACCTGGACATTGACGGACTTTGCTGTGGCGATGACAACAGTGAAAACAACCTTCAGACAAAGGTCAAATATGCAGGAAATACGGCTTTTATTCCAAACATTAATTACAATGCATGTTGCGATGATGGGTTTACCTGTGCAACAGAATACGGAAGCTGCATAAGAAGCGGAGATACTTATTGTTTAGAAATAGAAAACTACAGGGCTACATGCAAGGCTGAAGGTCATATAGAAATCAGCCAGGATACAAGATGCAAGTCAGACTGTCAAATATGCAACATAAATGATGAAGAACAGTCTTTTGGGGTAATAGATGATATTGATCTAAATGCAATAAATTCTTTTATTGAGAATTCACCAGGAGATTATGATCCTTTGTATGACACTAACAGGGATAATAATGTAAATGAAGATGACATATTGTTCTGCAGGTCAATGTATGGTGAAGCATGTGTTACATGCTTAAGATTAGCTGAAGAAGGAAGAGATGTGTGCGCAGAAACAGATGACGGAATCGTGTTTGGGCAAAACAAGCCTTTCAGATGCTCACCAAACGAAAACAATTTCACTGTTGAATTAAGAAATGATGATTACTGCGGTGAAGTCTGCGACTATACTTTTGAGAAAGCAGCATGCGATGTAAACAAGTGCGGTGGCTGCGCAGTAGATAGTGACTGTGGTTCTGACCAGTATTGTGATGTATCAAGATGCTCATGCGAGCCAAGGATGTGCAATGACGATATATGTTCAGACTTTGACTGTAGTGTCTGTGGAGGAACAGGAGACTGTGGAACATGCCCTCCACCATGCACTAAAACAGAAAACAATGAATATACCTTGGATGACAACAAAGATAATGATTGTGATGGTTTGGTTGATGAACCAATCTTCGAAGAAGAAGGGACGTATATTTGGGAATCTTCCTGTAACTATTATGTATGTGAATTTACAGATTCAGTAAAAAAGAAGAAAGCAGAAGTCACTTTGAAAGGAAGTGTTAGTGCAGCTACAAAAGTTTTGAGTGAACTTGATGATGTAGTAGCAAGAACAGCAATAAAGACTTCTTTTGTTTCTCATTTAAACAATTCAGATAATATAGACTGCATGCTTTTCAAATCAGGAGAAGTACTTGAATATTTTGTAAACTTTTCAGGCAGTACAAATACAGCACAGATATTTTTAGGAGACACATTAAGAAACCCAATATCAAATCCTTTCAGTTATGCTTCACCTTCCTGTGCACTAGGTTGTTCATCACCTGGAAATTGCCAGAGGCTGAGCTGTGATCCTGCAGAATGCCTGTTTGATTGCGGAGGATATTTTGTTGACACTTCAACAGATTATTGTGCAGCATGCCAGGAATCTACTGTATGCTCAAATTATACAGACAGATATTCATGCTATTATGATCCATGTTCAGGGGCAATGACAAACAAAGGATGCTCTTGGAATGAGACCAACAAGCAATGCTCAGACTCTTTTAACTATTGCCCTCCAGGCACTGCTCTTTGCACAGATGGAAGCTGCAGCGTTAATTGCAAAGACAGCGAGTTTCAGGGATGTGTCCAGAGTGTTATAGACTATTCAAAAATAAAAGACAAGGCAGGAACAAATAACGGAAAAGTTGTCGGTTCTGAGATATACGAAGATGGAAGGATCAACGAAGGCTTTGAATTTGATGGAAATGATTTCATCAGTGTTCCAGATAAAGCCATATTTGACCTTGATTATTTCACAATATCTTTTTATGTCAACCCTTCAGATGTAGATATAAAAAACGAATATGTAAGTAAAAGACTATCATGCGGAAACAGCAACTATTTTGACATATGGGGGAATGACAGCATATATCTTGAGGTGAACAAAGGCTCAAGGGCATATGTTGTAAAGACTTCCAGAGTGAAGGAAAATTCATGGGATTTTGTAACATTTGTAAAAGAAGGAGATAAAATCAAGGCGTACACAAATGGCAGATTATCATCTGAAGTTTCACTAAATGAGAACTTCAAGATAATTAATGATGCAAACATAACAATAGGTTCAAGCCCATGTGTAGGCCAGAATGGGATGTATAGATTAAAGGGAATAATGGATGATTTCAGAATATACAAAACAGCCCTTTCAGCAACAGAGGTAAGCAGGCTTTACAATAAAACCTACTCAAACACACAAGTTCCAATACTTCATTACACATTTGATTATGACAGTTTCGATAGCACTGTTGTAGGTTCTGAAGGAGATGAAAACGGCATCTGTGAGGTTGGTGAAGGGTGCGCATGTGATGATTGCCTAAATAAAAGAGACAGCTGTACAGCAGGTGCACTTTGTTCAGAGGAAGGATTATGCGGATGTCCAATTGGCACAACCTTATGTAAGGATATGACTTGCAGTAGCGATTGCTCAAAAAATCAGGGGATGAAAGCATGTGTTGGGCTTCCAAACGGAAGATGCGAATTATATGAAGGATGTGACTGTGTTGACTGTAAAGGAAGACAGGACAGCTGCATGTCAGGGCTTTTATGCGTTGATGATTTTTGTGGAAAACCAGGAAAGCCAGAATGCAAAGTTGGAGAAGCGCTGTGTAAGGATTTGACTTGTGATAAAACTTGCGAGTTACATGGCGGAAAAATGGGCTGCGATGGACAGGCAAACGGAGTTTGTGAATACCTTGAAGGCTGTGCATGCCCTGATTGCGATGGTAAAAGAGACAGCTGCACGGAACTTGGCGTGTGCGAAATTGATAATATGCTTTGTGTATCAAAAGCTCCTGGTGGAACCATATATGAGGAATGTGTTGATACAGATTTGGACGGTTATTATAAGATAAGTTCACTATGCGAAGGCAGCAATGATTGTAACGACAACGACCCAGAAGTCAATCCAGGCGCAATAGAAATCAAAGGAAACCAGAAAGATGATGATTGCGATCTTGAAGTAGATGAGGATTCCTACCAAGGCATAACTATTGAAAGCCTGACAAAAAGGGTGGAACCATTTACAAAGCTCACTTTGAATGTCAATGTAGAGAATGAACTTGAAAACGAACTTCAGAATGCCAGGATATCTCTAGCAGGCCCAGGCGGAATCAGGATAATAGAATCAAGCAAGAGCGTGTCAGTCCCTGCAAAAAGTTCAGAGACAATCACATTTGAACTGTTTATCAAAGATTACAATGAGGATTATGCGGATTTAACCATGGACTTTGTGTTTGGAGAACTTAGCAAATCCCAGGTATTATCCTTGGATATCGATTCTCCAAATTTCCTTATAGCTGCAGATCCAGAGGACCTTGATGAAAACAAGGAATGTGTGGATATATATTATATGTCAAAAGGCAGCGGAAATGCAGATATTGAAATGAATATAATAGATCCAAATGCATTCAGCCAGACTGTCATAGTTGATTACATCTCTTCAGCAAGATTGGGAGAAACAGCAGAAATGCTTTCAAATCCATATTGCCTGCCAAATGATAAGGATTATTTAATAAAAGGATACTTATATAAGTCAGTTCCAGGCAGATTTGTAGATGTGGCTGATTCAAGCGAAAGAGACATGAATCCGGTTGAGGATAGCATGGTTGTAAGTATCAAGGTGAGGTAAATGATAATATTTGGTGTCAATCTTCCATTAGCAGAGATTTTTTTTATATTGGTTATGCTATTCTTGGTTTTTTTAGTGATGATTATTCTGCAGCTTCAGAAGCTTCAGAAAATGACAGAAGATGAAAAGAAAGACCTTGAAGAGCTGGAAAGAATAGCACAGGATGAGAAAAAAGACCTTGAAGATATTAAAGCATTTGAACAGAGGGAGTCTCAGGATATATCCAAATTTGAGAAAGACATAATGGATTTGGAAGAAGATACAGACACACTTTACCTGAAAAAACTTGCTCCTGACCTATATAAAATTCAGAATTATACACTTTGGGCACTTAAAAAAGGCATGGATCCAAAGCAGATCAAGGAAACTTTAATCAGCAAGGGATGGAAAGACAAAAAACTAGTTGAGATGATTGTTGAAGACACATTAAAATATTCAGGATATTATTCCGGAAGAAAAGGAGATGTGCAGATACCGGATATAAAGATTGAAGAAGAGAAAAAAGTGATTGAAAAACCTATAAATATAGTTAAGGTTGTCCAGCCTGAAGCTCAAAAAGAAGAGAAAAAGGAAACAACTACCAAGGTTCTTCTTTTAAAAGAGCCAAAAGAAGAGAAGCCAATTGCACAAAAGAAGAGTGTAAAACCAAAAAAACTGAAATTAAAGCCAGTTAAGAAGGAAATTAAACCTGTTAAGCTTAAAAAAGCAGTTACAGCAAAACTTCCTGAAGATAGCTTTGGTGCAATAGAAAAAGAGCTGACAAAGCTTGAAAAAGACTTGAAGTCAAAGGAAAAGAAAACAGAAGAGAAAAAAACAAGTCCAAAGAAGCAGGATAAAAAGCCGGAAGCTAAAAAAGCACAAGTGAAAAAGCCTGAAACTAAAAAAGTAGCAACTGTTCCAAAAAAAGAGCAGAAAGCTTCAAAATCGAGCAGCTCAAAGAAAGCTCCAGATAAAAAATCTGGGAAAAAAGGAAAAGAGGATACAGTCCATATTGAAGCTAAAAAAGGAACAGAGGTAAAGGTTACTTATAAATAATGTTTAAGGAGGACAGGATAGTTTTATAAATACCTATAAAATCCAAAAGGTAGTAAAAATGGCAGGAACAAAACAAGTAAGCGTAAGTAGTCTGAAGAAAGGAAGTTATGTCTGCATTGAAGATGCAGCATGCATCGTCAAGGATATCCAGGTATCAAGGCCTGGAAAACATGGACATGCAAAGATTAGGGTCAGTGCTACAGGAATTATGGACGGCAGAAGAAGAGAGACAGTCATGCCAGGACACGATAACATCGACGTTCCTATAATTGACAAGCTTAATGCGCAGGTGCTTTCTGTTTCCGGAGACACTGCAAATTTGATGGACATGGAATCATATGTCACATTTGATCTGAAAATACCTGAGGAATTAAAGGACACAGTAAAAGATGGAGCTACAATAGTCTACTGGGATATTTTGGGAGAAAAAGTAATGAAACAGTTAAAAGGAGAGTAAAAACATGGTTAAGTTCCCAGAAGCAGATGCAAGGATAATGAAGGGTGTGTTTTGTTGCAGAGGATGCAAGTCAAAAACAAGGACATCAAACCTAAAGGTACTTGCAGGAAAAGTCACATGCAAAAAATGTGGCGGGCACAATTTTAGGCCACTTAGGAAGAAATGATGAGTTTTTTTTCTGAATATTTTAGTGTTATTCTATTTTATAGTGCTATAGTCTTGCTTGTTTATGTCAACAGGAACAGGTTTGAAAAGCAGGCAGCGTTCATGTATCTGTATAAGACCAAATTTGGCCTTAAGTTCATGGACAATTCTGGCAAAAAGTTTGGTAGCATAATAAGATTTTTAGGATATGTTGGCATAATAGTTGCATATGCAGGCTTTTTTTTAGTCACTTATGCACTTTTAAACAATGCTTATGACCTTATCATCAATAAGCCTGGAGCAGTAGGCGGTTCTCCGGTCATTCCAGGTCTTCCTATAGCAGGGTTAGGCATAAGATTTCCACTAATTATAGGCTGGATTAGCCTTTTTATAATCATGATTGTGCACGAATTTGCGCATGGGATGGTTGCCAGGGCACATAATGTGAAAGTAAAGAGTTCAGGGATAGCTTTCTTTGGGCCAATTTTAGGGGCTTTTGTGGAGCCAGATGAAAAAGAGATATCAAAAAAATCACATAAGGTGCAGCATTCAATATTTGCAGCAGGGCCTTTTTCAAATGTCTTGCTGTGGCTGGTTTGCCTGGGGTTATTGTTCATGACAGTGCCATTCACAAACACTTTCACTCTAAGCCAGGGTGTAAAAATAGGGGTTATGCAGGAGAATCTTCCAGCATTTGAAGCAGGAATTAAAGAAGGAGCTGTAATTACAGGAATTAATAATGACATAATTACAAATATCTCCTCACTTGAAAAAGCATTGCAGAAGATTAAACCAGGAGAAGAACTGGTTTTAAAAACAAGAAATGAGACATATGAATTAAGAGCAGCAAAAAACCCGAACAACGAAACAAGAGCTTACTTAGGAATATGGCTATATGGAGAAGAAAAGAAATTAAAGGATGAGAGCAAGAATTGGCAATATAAGATTATGCTTTGGATAATAGAACTTCTGACATGGACAGGGTTCATCAGCATAAACATAGGTCTAATCAACTTATTCCCAATATTTATTACTGATGGTGCAAGGATGCTAAAACTTAATTTTGACTATCTTTTCAAGAAAAAAGGGTTTGAATACTGGAAAACCGTTAACATGGTATCACTTTTTATAATACTTATAATCATCTTCCTTCCTCTGTTGAGATCAGTCCTGTCATCATTAGTTTCATTGTTCTAATTTTTTGGATACTAATTTAAATAAAACAACATATACCAGGTACCAATGATTTCCGTAGTTTTGCTAAGGCCACAAAATGCTGAAAACCTGGGATTTATCTCTAGAGCCATGGCAAATTTCGATTTTGAAAACCTTGTCTTAGTTAATCCAACATGCAGCAATCTTTCAGACCAGGCTATGAGAACAGCAATGCATTCCAAAGAAATACTGAAAAAAGCAAAAGTAAGGAAAAAGCTTCCTAACTATGACCTTGTAGTTGGCACAACTTCAGCTTTAGGAACAGACTATAATATACCTAGAGTGCCTATGACAGCAGAGGAATTTGCAAAAAAATATGATGCTAACCAAAATGTTGCACTTGTATTTGGAAATGAGGGCACAGGGCTTACTAATAAGGAACTGGCACTTTGTGATTTCATAATAACAATACCAACATCAAAAAAATACCCGGCAATGAACCTAAGCCATGCAGTGTCACTTGTCCTTTATGAGATATATAAAAAACATGGAAAAAATAAGATTGGAGAAAACATAAAGAAAGCAACAAAGATTGAAAAGCAGATAATCCTTGGGCTTCTTAATGATATAATTGATAACACCGAATTTTCAACAAAAGAAAAAAGGGAAACCCAAAAGATAGTATGGAAAAAGATAATTGAAAAATCAATGCTGTCTAAAAGAGAAGCTTTTGCAGTGCTTGGCCTTTTAAGGAAGCTTAACAGGACTTAATGCTGCTGAAAGATATCATCTTATCTTTGCAAACGTACTTTTTTCCTCCTTCAACAATACCAGGAGTCAATTCAACAGCATATATTTCACCAATTCCATAGTCAACCACGTTTGTTGAAACATCTTCAGGAAGCAGGTTCAAATTTTCTATAGTTTCTTCAAAATCCTTCTTTAGGATGCCTGTATCAGTGCCAACTACTTTAACTTTGACAAAATTGATATTGCTTTCCCCGCTATTTTTTACTATCATCTGTATCTTTGAATTATCAGGGAATGAGCAGATTATTTTTTCACCATTTAATTCATGGACATCTAATTTAACTTCATCGCAGCCAGCACTGATTGATGGCATCTGCAGCTTTAATATCAAAACTACAAGAACACATAAGACAAGGATATGGACCCAGATAGGAATCTTTCTTTTCTTAACTGCTTTTTTTTCCTGCAATTTTGGCTGGTTCGGAACAGGAGGAACAATAGGCGTGGCTATCTGCTTGAATGCTTCAGTTACCATCTCATCACTGTATCCGTTAGCAAGCAGATGCTCTTTTATATCGCTGTCTTTAAATCCCTGTGCCCTTACCTGCTTAATGTAATTAACCAGTTCTTCACTTGCCATTTTGTACTAATATCCCTTTAGGAGAGGCGTTCTTCCCAAGCCTGTAATATATTTTTTCAGCTGTCTCTCCCCAGGAATATTCCCCTTTTTCCTTTTCTATTTTTTCTATCTCAAATTCAGCAGTGTCAAGGCCTTTTTTCAGATGATAATAGATTGATCTAAGTGTGACTTTTGGAAATTTTTCAACATAAGTCTTATAGATATCATAACCGTAAGCATTGCCAAGAGTAAAGAGAATTTCAACCATATTCTGTCTGATAACTGAATTTATAGGTCTTCCTCTCTTTCCCATAATGCTTTTTTATACCAGCCTGTTTAAATATTTTGCTTTATAGAAAAGAATCTTTTCTAATAATCTGGCTTTTGCCTGATATATTGAAAATAATTATATTATTTTCAAAGAGTTAAGATAAACTTTAACCTATTGAAATTAATTTCATTATTTTCAAATAATCAAGCAAAAAATACTTTGATATATTGAAAATGATTCTCTTTTTTTCATACAAAAATCAATAAATCTATTAATACGGATTTTCCCATATACCTTAAAATGAAAATCATCCTTCAATTATCAAAAGAAAACCTAAGCCTAGCAATAGACGAAGCAATAGCATTAACAAAAAAAAAATATGCGCTATACGAGAATTTTCTTATAACTTCATACCTTAAAAACATGGAAAAAAGGCTTGGCTTTTCACATAACCTATATGAATTCCTATTTGCGTGCAAGCGTGTTGAACTAGACCAAAAAATAGGCCTTTTTGACTGGCAGAGAAAATATGCTACTAATTTTTCAGCAAGGGCACATGGTCTTGATGAAAAAGAGATAGCTAAAAAAGTATTCAAGAAGCTTAAGAATCCTACAGTTAAGCTTAGGAATTCAGATTCAGAATTTCATTTTTTCCTTATAGATGATAATGTAATATGCGGAAAATTCCTCTATGAAGTAGATAAAACCCACCTAAAGCGAAAAGCTCACCTTAGGCCCAGCCTTCATCCAACTTCAATGAACCCGGCTTTGGCAAAAGCATGCATAAACCTTACAGGGCTAAAAAAAGGCAGCATATTGGATCCATTCTGCGGTTCAGGAGGCATACTCATTGAAGCAGCAATAATGGGATTTAATGCTATTGGGTATGATATAGATGAGATGCAAATCAAAAGGGCAGGAAAAAACCTTGAATATTACCAAGCAAAGGCGGAACTTCAGACTGTTGATGCATTAACTTCTAAAGTAAAAGTAAATGCAATAGTTACAGATATTCCCTATGGAAAAAGCTCTAAAGCAGGGAATGTAAGCACTCTTGCAAATAAATTCTTAGCCCATGCAAAGAACCTTACAGACAATATGGTCATTATCTACCCGGATTTTATTAACCCAGATTTTTATGGGTGGAAAGTTGAAAAAGAATATTCAGTATATATCCACAAGTCTTTGACAAGAAAGATTGCTAAGCTTCATTCTGTTCATTAATCCTCTTTGCTCTTATTGTAATAAACACTGCAAAAATAGCTAGTACAATGAAGCTTATTAAAATCGGCCTGAAGTAAGGTATTTCGCTTATCTTTATTGCCCATGCAAGCGGGCTGTCATTTTTTAGCTTGCTCTTGCTTACCAGGTTCTTGCAGCCCTGGATGACTGAGTCAATAATAATCTGTGCTTCTTCATAGTTCCCTTGTTCTGTATGCTCAAGGGCTTTTTTAAGATATTCATTAAGTTCCATGCATTCGGGATTACTGCTAAGTAAATCTTTTGCAAAAGTTATTTTTGTCTGCGTTAATGTGTCATCTCCCTTGCTTTTTTCTAGTGCATTAATGTATATCACAGCCTTATCCTTATAAAATGGAGAAGTAACATTTGCATAAATGGTTATCACATAATTATTATAAAGCCTGTAGTCTTTTACTATTAAATCAACTTTTTCTTCAGAATTTGGCTCAAGATTCGCTAAGAAAACATTGGAAAAAGTTATGTCTGCTGTTGATGAGTTTGTCAGGGCAGAAAGCTTTATTCCATGTAAAGTCTTATTTCCGCTGTTTAATATCACAATTTTTTGCCTTAATGTATTATTATTGTATATAACAGCTGGTTCAGGGTTTAATATGTCTAAAAATACTTCTTTTTCCACTTCAACCTGCTCAAATACAGGATATGGGACTGATTTTTTCCTGGTCCTTGTACTGGATGACTGAGGAGTATCAGATTCAGGAATTTCAGTAACATTAATTGTGACGTTATTACTTATCTTTGTATCTGTTCCATCATCTGCTGTGAAAATAACAGTTTCAGAGCCAACTGCAAGAGGCGTAAATATGACATCATTTCCATCATACTCAATGTCGACTTTTGTTGTTTCTGTATTTGTATATGTCAGTGTGTCATTATCTGGATCATTAAACCTGACATTTCCAGATCCACCAGTCAGATAATTTGTCCACCTGAATGCCTGTGTTATATTTGTGACGTTTGGAAGGCTACTATTTAGTAATGGAATTCTGTTCTTATTATGTATTGTTAGATACCATGTAAAATTAATATCATGTGCCATAAGTCCAGATACATTATCATAAACAATTAAGACAACAGTATATGTCCCGTTTTCAGCAAATCCAAAATACCTTGAATAGTTTCTTGAGCTACTGACAATGCTTCCATCTAATGTCCAATTATATTCAAGCTGGTCTCCATCTGGGTCATATGTCTCATGCGCAAAATATATTGTAGTGTTTTCAGTTGTATTTGTATATGTATAATTTTCTCCAATTGAAGATACTAAAACAAAACTGGTATTTATTGGCCTGTCATAAGGTGTAATATTCTGAATTATCGGAGCATATGTCCTATTGATTATTGTTATATTAAATAGCACAGAATCAGTAAGCCCATACAAGTCTCTTACTGTTACATTAATTCTATATTCTCCGTCTGCAGTAGAATTTGGTGTAAATGATATAATTCCATTTGCAGATATGTTGAAAAGAGCTGCTGAGCCAATAAACCTTGAAGTGAATGTCTTATTATCATTTTCAAAACATGTGGTATCAGGGTCAGTAGTCTGGCTGCCGATATCAAGATAGTACAAATAGCTTTCAATTATTGTTGAATTTAGAACATTTGGAAGAATAGGGGCATCAGCAGTATTTTGTATTTCAAGAGTAAATATGCTTGAATTCTCCCCGCCATTTGTATCGTTTATCCTTATGTATACTGAATAATTTCCATCTATTGAGCAGTTTGGTGTGAAATTTATAAGGCCTGAACTTGATATTACAAAAAATGATGAATTATCTATAAATGTATCAAAAGCTCCATCTGGGTCTGTTGCATTTATCTTATATGTGAAAAGAGAGTCTTCATATGCAGTTTGATTTTGTGGAACTTGGTTAAAATAAGGTGGATAGTTTTGAAGTATAGTAATATTAAATATTTCAGTATCAGTTTTTCCACCATCATCTGTAACAGTGATTAGATAATAATAATTTCCAGTGAAACTTGAATTAGGCATGAACGTAACTGTTCCTGTAGATGAATTTATTGAAAGGTGCGGACAGTTAGCTAAACAATTACTTGAATTTGTAGCGTAGGACAATGATTCACTAAAATTCACCAAAGAATCCATGTCAGTTGCATTAATTCTGTATACAAACCTTATATCTGTATAAGCTGTAAGATTATTTATTTTCTTGTTATCTAGGTAGTTACCAGAATATAGGCTGTTTCTATGTATTAAAGGATTATCATTCCTATTGCTTAAATTAAGATACACATTTTGACTAACTGTAACTTTTGTATCTGTTATATAAACTGTAAAATTAGCGCAATATATATGAGTATTATTTAAAGTTACATTGATTAAAGCTGTTGCATTTTCATTCCCATGCTCAATTGTTGTTAAGTTCCATATATTTAATCCACAATCTTCAGTTATGCTGAAATTTATCTGATCTGGATCTACATCGCTCGCATTAATCCTTAATGTAAACCTTTGGTTCTGCACACCTGATTTATTAGGAATTACCTCTATTTCAGGAGCATGATTTATTGATATGACTTCCAAATTAAATGAATCAGAAACACAAAGAGCATTATCTTCAGGATCACAAGCAGTAATAGTAACAGTATGATTTCCTTCATCAGTATAATTAGCTTTTCTGTTATCAAAAAACTGAATTGTAAAAATATACTCGTTAGCAGTTGTGTTTTCAATCCTTTCAGGATTATATGATGAATTTACAGAAAACAAGAAAGGCCCTGTTGAATTTTCTTCATCACCAACAGTTATTATATATTGCAAAGTTTCGTTTTCTTCAACTGACTGGTTTGCAATTGATGTAATAAAATAAGGAACGTCATTTACAGGTGTTACATTAAACTCAATTGACATTCCAACAATATTTGTTCCGTCTCTGACTAGAAAATCATACTCATCATTAATGCTTAAATCAGGTTCGTCTTCAGGGGAACAGGTAACTATGCCTGAACCAGAATTTATCGTACAGTAATCATCCCCAGTTATAAAACTCTTTGAATAAATTAATGTATCAGAATCAGCATCTGTTGTTTGCAAGGTAAATGAATAATTATAGCCTTCTGTTAAAGTTTCATAGCTTCCAATATTTATGTTTGAAGAGTTCTTTAAAAAAGGAGTAGTTGGAGGGGAATTTTGGATAGTAATCCTACTGCTTTCAATATCAAATGTAAGGTCTGTTGAATTTTCTGCCCTTACAGTGCAATTCCACTTCTGGCCTTTCTTTGTGTAAGTATGCGAAAGCACATCAGGGCTTGTCGAATTAATTGTAGTCCTGAACAATACTGAATTATTATACCATGAAACATTCACCTGAGTATGGCCTGATACTGTGAAATAACATGATAAATTGCTGGAAGTTGTTGCATTAACTGGTGAAATTGAGATACTGGAAAGATTTAATGAGTTTATGAATATGGAGAATAGTATTACAAGAATTCCGATGATTGCTATTTTTTTATATCTCATTTTAAATAAGGGCCAGACACGCTTGTTTTGGGGGTGCATATCCATTAATAGAACCGGACCAGGTCCTATGTAAGCGTGACTGGCTTTCCTTTTTACTTTTTTAATTTCTCCTCTATTGCCTTAATGACAAAATCCTTTATTGACATCTCTTCAATAGCGCATTTTACCTTGGCTTTCTTATGAAGCTCATCAGGGATTTCGATATTTATATTGGTCATTAGAGAAAACTATATGTGTGGTGGTTTAAATACTTATTTATTTAATTTAAATTAATAAGTTTACTTATTTTACTTACTTTACTTAATTAACTTAATTTTAACTAGCTTTAGAAAATATCAGTTTTTAAATCATGTATTTAAGCACTCATTTAAGACGCCAACAACCAAAATAGCCTGTAAATTCTCCAGATTTCAATACTCCGTCACTTAATGCTTTTTCAGTTGTATAAATAGTTGAAGCGTAATTTCCAAAAATTATTGCGCCATTGATTTCAATTGGATTTCCCTTGTAAAATGTATTCTCAGCATCATTTTTTATTTGAATGGCTGCTTGGCAGTTTTTATGGTTTGGATAAAAATACCCTCCTGCTAATCCAGCAATGAGTCCCAGGGAAACTGCAAATATTGTTGTGTTAAATGCAACCTGCTTCCAATATGTTGAGGTTCTTCTATGAATAGTCACCGGCTGAAATGGCATATGATTATCATGTGCCTTAAAAGAATCAATAAATCTTTTATAGGTTCTTTCAAATTTCTCTAGATTTTCATAAATGAGATCTTTAGCTGATTCAATTGCCTCGTAAAAACTATCTGCAGCTTTTTTCCTAGTATCTTTAAATCCGGAATTTAATTCTGATTTTAAGTAAGCAATATCATAATTAATACCAGCTTTTGCAAGAAAATAGTAATATTCAAGGCTATCAATAATTTCAGGAAGTGAAGGATGAGACATTTTCTAAAAAACTAATTACAATTTCCGTTTGCATCCGGAAAATAGGGCATATCTAGATAAGCACCAATATCTCTTCTGTCCTGAATTATGCCATTTTGCATAGCTGGAGAGCCATTATTTCTTTTAATTATTTCCTGTTGCAACAAATCCCATTCAAGATCAGACATTGGTGCTTTATATTGTGCTCTTAACTCATTTAAACCCATTCCTGCAGTAACCGGCAATTGATAATTAGTTGGACATGCGTATCTTGGAATAGCAGTTGGCTGTGGTTCAGGGGGAAAAGACACTTGTGTTGAACCTAAAGCAAAAGTGCATGCGTAAGATAACAAACTAACAAAAGTAATTCCACCAACGATGATTCTTCCTATTGCAGTTTTTGGACTATTAGTAGACATTAATCAGTGGTTAAAACCTTCTATTTTTAAATGTTTTCAGTAATATTCAAGTTTTTCACCTAAAAATACCTTTTTTAGCATATTAACACTCTCGAAAATTATTTATACCCATTTCACAAAAGATCATTTAAAAGGTGAGTGGGTCATGAAAAAATTGCTTATTCTTATGGTTTTATTTGTTATATCTTCAGTTTCTGCAGTATTTGCTGAGGGAGAATCTCCTGATTCTTTGCCTTTACAGGATAGCACAGGGTGCAGGCTTATAACAGCTGACTATACTTTGGAGGAAGATTATACAGCAAATGGAGATTGCCTAGTCATAGGAAGCAGCAATATAATACTAGATGGAAATGGCCATACTATAACAGGTGATGGTACAGGGATAGGAATAACAGCAATAGGGACAACAGGCATCACAATAAAAAATTTCAAGATAAGAGGATTTAAGACCTCCATCTCAATCCAAGATGCAGATAATTCTATAATTGAGAATAACGATATTGTAAGCACAAACGACTATTCTAAAGGAATTTCTTCAGTCTCATCAGACAATGTAATCTTCAAGGATAACAATGTGGTGATGGAGAATCAAGAAAGCGCAGGAATGTATCTTACAGGCCACAAGAACATGGTTTTTGACGGAAACAAGGTCACCTGCAAAAGCAAAATATTTTTAGAGAAAACATCTTGTGTGAGTTTAGCAAGCATATCAGATTCTGAAATAAAAAATAATGAAGTAGAGTACAAATCGGGCAATTTTCATATCAAAGGAGAATGCATCAAACTAAGCACAGGACAGAACAACAAGTTCCATGATAACACAATTAAAGGCTACTGTCTGGCACTGACATCTTCAGGAATAAGCAATTCAGAATTTTATTCAAACTTTATAGCAACTGACGGAGCATATTACGGCTCATATTCAAGAGGATTCACATTTGCAGATGGTGCAAATAACCTGATTAGAGATAATGAGATTAGTGCTTCTGCACAGGTTTTTAACATAAATACTGCATACAGCACAAGCAGTCCTGCAGGATATGTTGTAACCAATCTTAAGATGGATAATGGCTTAATCTTTTCTGCTAGCAAAGTCACACAAATCAATGTGTATGGAAGCAAGATTCCTAATGTAGTTGTTCCGGATTATGTTTCAAAAATTGGGTTAGGAAAATTTGGAATCCATACTTATACAAATACGCCAGGCTATATTGAATTTTCAGTGAAATATGACCCGACAGATGAAGTAGATGAAGACACAATAGGATTATACTATTATTATTCAAATAAATGGATTCCTTTTCCAGGGAGCAGAGTTGACAAAGAAAATGATGTCCTCTATGTAGATTACATAAAATTCCCTACAGCTTTTAGTGGAAACAGTCTTAACTTAGGTATATGGGCAGAGGTTAAAGAGCCAGAACCTGAACCAACTGACTTATGCCAATCTGATTGCACAAGAGGGGATAATATTGCTTATCTTGAATGCGAATCACATGAAGGCTGCCAGGATGTCCAGATGAATTTTCTTGATCCTTCAGGAACAGGAAAGGTAGTTGCTGACTGCGATAATAGGACATTAGACAGCAATTATTATTTTTCAGATTCGTACTGCATTGGCAATTTAGTCTATGAACAATATTCATGCAAAAAGAATCAAGGAGTAAGCGGCACTATTGTTAATGTAAATCCAGCAGGCAGAACTTGTGAGAATGGGTGTGAAAACAGAGCATGCGTAAATGAAATTTTGAATGATACTATGCCAATTGAGGGAATCTGCCAGAAAAACCGTATCTTAATTTGCCATAATGAGAACAATCCTCATGAACTTTGCGTTGCAAATGAAAGCATAAGTGTCCATCTTGCCCATGCAGATTATCTAGGTGTTTGTGTTTCAGATGATGAGGAAATTCAGCAAAACAAAACAATAGAACTTAACGAGAGCATAGAAAATGAGGAAAACGAGACTAAAGAAGAAACTGAGGCTGAGGAAGAAACAAAAACTGATGAAGAAGAACCAACAAATGGAAGCTGTCCTACTGAAAAAGCCTTCATCTGCCACGTAAAAAATAAAGAGCATGAACTTTGTGTTTCCATATCTGCACTGAGTTCACATCTTGCCCATGGGGATTATGAAGGGCGTTGCATAAACGAAAAAAAAGAAGAAAAGATTATTGATTTGGTTTCACAGGATAAAAAAGCAGAGATTCTTTCAGAAGGTACAGTAAGAAAAATAGAGTTCAAAACAAAGAAAGAAAAAAAAGATATCAAAGTAACAGTCAAAACAAGGAATACAGCACCACCGCAGGTAAAGGAGCATGAGAGAAAAGTCTATAATTATATTACGATAGATCATCCGGATATATCAAATGATGAGATTGAAGATTCAAAAGTCGAATTTAGTGTTGAGAAAAAATGGGTTGCTTTAACAGGAAAGCCTGAGGATGTTGTCTTAAGCAAGTTTGAGAACGATTGGAGAGACCTAAAGACAAGATATAATAGAAGCGATGATACTCATTATTATTTTGAGTCAGATACAGATGGATTCTCAGAATTTGCAATTAACATGCAGTCAACAGTTTCTGAGCCAATTCCAACAATTAATGAAACAATTGCACTCAATGAGAACACAGCCAAAGAAAATATAATTCCTAAAAATTCATACATTGATGTTGCAAAGAGAATATGGCCCATATTTTTATTGGCAGCATTGATACTTTACCTAACAATATTTTATACAACAAGAAATAAACTTAACGCTGAAGAAAAAGAAAAAAAAGAAAGAGAGCCCTACAAGATATTAATAGAATATGTAGCTGACCTAAAGAAAAAAGGAAATTCAACAGATCAGATAAAAGCTAAACTGAATGAGGCAGGATGGGAAAAAGAGGATGTTGAGAAAGTCTTGAAATTTTCATAAAAATAGATTTTTTTATTATATTTTACTAGTAATATTTTATGTTGCCTTCAGAATGGATGCCTTTCTTAAGCTCAATAGGTCTCCATTCATCCTCAATAAGCTCAGCATTCAGCCATTTTGCCAATTCTTTAGGGTTGCCGATTGTTGCAGAAAGCCCGATTATCTGGGCATTCTTCAGTATGCTTTTTAGTATTGTTATGACTATCTCCAGTGTAGGACCTCTTGTTGGGTCATTAAGAAGGTGAATCTCGTCAAATATTATGGTAGAAATATGTCTTATGAATGCAGCCTTATGCCTAATCAATGAATCAAGCTTTTCAGAGACAGTGATTATAATATCAAATTTCTCAAGAAAAGCATCGCTTGAGTCTGTGTCCCCAATTGAAATTGCAACCCTTAAATCGGGATATTTTTCTTTAAAATAGTCAAACTTTTCTGAAGCCAATGCTTTTAAGGGCACAACATAGACAGCTTTCCCAATCTTATTATAAATACCCTGAAGCATGGCTATTTCGGCAATTAGTGTCTTTCCTGAGGCAGTTGGAGTGCAGACAAGAAGGTTTTTTCTTTCAAGCAGGCCGGCATTAATTGCTTTTGACTGTGCGGGACGGAATTCTTTTATGTTCAGCTTTGAATAGAGGGAAGGATGAATCAAGGACTTTACTGATGAAATTTCCATAGGCAGCAATAAAACACCCAGCTTTAAAAAATTAGTTTTCTTTTTGGATTTAAAGCAAAATTTATTAACCACAATACATATAATAAAAAAATGAACATCCTAATATTAATTTTAATAATCGTTGCTGTGTTTATCGGCCTTAAGCTACTAAAAAAAGTATTAAAGCTAGCGTTATTTATCCTAGGCTCGGTTTTGCTGATTTCTATAGTCTGCAGCTTTCTGATAGTCAGGGACTTTAGAGCAATGGATGATGAAAAGATAGTCTTCCTGTCATATAATGAAAACACAACAGAACAGGCAGATAGGTATGTTATCTTCTATTCAGAGGAAAAATCAAATCTTTCAAACTCCCAGATTGTAAAATATTATTGGAATGAGGATATTGAAGTTATCCCAGAAACGCCGCTTTTTAGGATAATTAAGATATTAAGATGAGAAAACAAATCTTATTTTTACTTTTTGCAAGCCTTTTTGTTTCATCAGTATCAGGGATAACAGATGCTTACAGCGGCTGGATATACAACAACAATGAATTCTCGTTTGACGGCATAGATTATGATGTCGTCATTTCAAAAGGTGGCTCTTCAATAGTTCTAGTATCAGAAGATTCAATAAATATAGAACTAAATAGCTGCAGACACCAAGATTTCAGGAAATTCTGCTACAACACATCATTTTATGACACGCAGCTTAAAGAATACAAAGCTTACCTGAACATCTATTACCTAAAGCCGGAAATCACAGTCGAAAGAACAATCTCAGATGCTAGTTTGGAAGTCGGAGAAACCTCAGAGATAACTATTGAACTTGAGAATACAGGGGATGAGGAAGCAACTGTTGAATTCTATGATGAACTGCCGAAAAATGTGAAAATAACAAGTGCTGACAATGCAGAGATATCAGGAAATTCAATAATATGGGAAGGAGAGATTGAGCCGGATGAGATATATGAGATAACATATGAAATAAAGAGCATTGGAAGCTTTGACATATATACCAAAGCAAGGGCAAAGTACTTTGATGGTGTTAATGAAATCACCGTATTCTCAGAGCAGGCAAACCTTGTTTCCCTAGAACCTTTGGAATTTGAGCTTAGTTTTGATAAGGAAGAATATGAATTAAATGAAAATGTAAACCTGACAATTGAAATAACCAATAATCCTGAAGAAGATGTTGATTTAAACCTTGAACTAGTACTTCCAGAAAATGTAGATTTAGTAAAAGAGCCAAGCAATTTTGAAAACCTTAAATTTTCTGATGAAATATCAAATGATACAACTTTTTTATTTATATTAAAGCCAAAAGAAACAGCAAACACAGTAATAACCTTAAAAGGAGATTATTACTATAAGCAAAAATATCAGGTTGAGGAAAGGATAGATTTTGATTTGGAAAATGAAGGTATTACGATAACTTCTTCATTAGAAGATGAATCAGAAGGGGATTCAGGCAAGCCATTTAGGATATGGGTAAAGGCAAAAAACGATAATCTCTATTCAGATATAAAAAATGTCAAAGTTGGCGTAATCTCAGATTTAGGGATAATCAACACAACACTACCATTTATCAAAGTAAACCAGACAGCGTTTCTGATAAATACAGAAATCAAGGCACCTAGGTTAAATGAATCTAAAAGCTTTCCAATCAGGCTAAACGTAACTTATGAAACTGAAGACGGCAAAAAATATTCAGAAACATGGTCTGAAAGCCTGGCAGTTAGACCTATATCAAGCTTAAAAATTGACATAAGCGGAAGCGAGGAAGCTTATGAAAATACAGCTATAGAATTTACTATAACACTGGAAAATCCAACAAAGGAGAACATAGATAAAATCTTTGCAAAAGCTGTAATACCAAAAATTTTCAAAGTAAAAGGAGTGACCTCAGCATACACATCAGTCAATGCAAGTAAAAGCATAGATGCATTAGTATTTACAATAATACCTGATTATGTATCAACTCAGGAAGAATACAATATAACAGTCACTGCAGAATATGATACTTTAATTTCTAAATCAAAGAAAATAATTATAAAACCAAAAAAGCCTGAAATAAGTTTTTCAAGAAGTCTTTCAGGTTCCTCAGTTTATCAGGGAGACTTAATTGATGTTACCTATTCTATTGGCAATTCAGATACAGTTGACATAAAAAGCTTGGTTTTGGTTCCTGCAAGAAGCCAAAGCTTTGATACATTAGGTATTTTTGAAATTAATATAACTGATTTAATTGCAGGAAAAAAAATAAATCTTGAAGGAGAACAATTAAGGGCAAAAAAATCAGGGAAATTAGGAAAAGCAATACTCTACTACAAGGATTCAAAAAACCGGCTTTTTAATGTTACTTTGGAAGAAGCAGAAATTGAAGTTAAGGAAGGAAGGATAAACGACCCAGCATTAGTCTTAGAGCTTAAGCAGATAAATAATTCAGTGGAATACAAAATAACAAATACAGGTAATGGGAAAGCAATGATTGAAAATAGGGAAATAAATGATGAATCATATTTCAAAGATGCAAAAACTGAAGATCTGCAGTTTTATATGGAATATGATTTACTTGGAAAGAAGGCAAGAGCGTATTCTAACTTACTGAATGTTATAATTACCAATAAAACAGAATCTGAGGAAATTATAGTAGCAGAAGAAACCATTGAAGAAAAACCAACAGAAGAAAAAGAAGTGGAAGAAAAAAAGGCATCAATCTGGATTAAGATGTATGACTGGTTTATTGGGTTATTCAGAAGATAATTTTTTATTATGTTTTATGAAAAGCTATATTAACACTTCTAAGTTTCATATATTATATGATAGACAAAAAAGGCTTTGAAAGGATGCGAAAAGAGCTTGAGGATAAAGACAAGGAAAGAGAAGAATTCATTGCTAAATCAAGAGAGATAGGGAAATTCTCAAAGCAGGCAATTTACTCTTTACACAGAAAAGAGATAAAGGAAGCAGAAGAATTAATAGAAAAAGCAAAAAAACAGATGAGTAAATCTTCTCAATATGTTGGGGCGTATGATAATTCACTTGAAGAATATGCAGAAGCCTGCGCATACCTGGGATTTATAAAAGGAAAAATACCTGATGCAAAAACCATTGGTGTTGATACAGAAACATATTTAGGAGGGCTGTGTGATTTAACAGGTGAACTTGCGAGGCTTGCTGTATTTTCAGTAGTTGAAGAGAATTATAAGAATGTCGAAACAATAAAACAGGTTGTCTCAGACATCTATGATGAATTCCTCAGGTTTGACTTAAGGAACGGGGAACTCAGGAAAAAATCAGACTCAATAAAATGGAACCTGAAAAAGGTTGAAGAGATACTTTATGACTTAAAAATAAGGGATAAAGTTTAAGATGTAAAATGAAGGAAGAATACGAACTACTGCAAAAATCTGAAGAATTTAAAACCTGGAAGAAAACAAATAATGATACTTTCTTGGCATACGCATTCTTGATGAAAGGACATGTCAAGGAAGAGTGGCAGTTTGGCTATTATAATGAAAAAACAGACAAAGTTACTGCATTTACAGTCTCTGATAAAATAATAATCAACCCAGAATCTGAGATTTTTAGGCAGGATAGCGTAAAGCCAATGGATGTCAGCAAAGTAAAAATAGGTTATGAAGAAGCTTTGAAGCTGGTAGAAGAGCTGAAGAAAAAAGAATATCCTCATTTTAAGACAATGCAGCAGATGGCAATCTTGCAGAATATGGATATCGGGCAGGTCTGGAATATCACCCTGATCCCGGCAGACTATAAAGTCCTGAATGTAAAGATTGATTCTGAGAGCGGAGAGGTCGTAAAGCAGGGAATAGTGGAGCTTTTCAGTTTTCAGAAGTAAATACCAGCAAAACTATAAACTATATCTTTCATATTATATATTCCAGATACTAAGTTTTTATAAAGCAAAATAAATACAATTATTCTATTCTCAAATATAATTTTATGGAGATCGAGAAAAATGGTAGATGTAGCTATAGTTAAAATGCACGAATGGATGACAACGCCGCACTATGCGCATGAAGGAGACGCAGGGCTTGATTTAAGGGCAAGCGAGGAAATGTCAATCATGCCAAGTGAAACAAAAACAGTTCCAACAGGGGTAAAAATGGCAATTCCTAATGGATATGTTGGTCTTGTTTGGGATAAAAGTGGAGTTGCATCAAAAAATTCAGTAAAAACAATGGCAGGTGTCATTGATTCAGGATATAGGGGAGAAATAAAAGTTGTTATGATAAACCTTGGAAAAACAGAATTCAAGATTACAAAAGACATGAAAGTAGCGCAGATATTATTCCAGCCAGTAACAAGGGCTAACCTTACATTAAAAGATTCATTGGATGATACCGCAAGAGGAGAAGGCGGATTTGGCTCAACAGGAACACACTAAGAAAAGAGGGAACTAAAATGACGACAGAAAAGATAAGCAACAAGACCACATTAAGCTATAAGGCAATGATTTCCAGCAAGAAACTAAGTACCTTCTTTGAAGAAGAGGAAAAAGAGGAAGAGCATTAGGTTTTTTAACTGTTTTGTTTAATTTTTTTTAACCCATTCTTTATTACCTTTTTAGGATTTCTTTTGATTTCCAAAATGATTAATGCAAAAAGAAGCCTGATTGAAATAGATGTGCCTAAGCAGGTTATAGGTATATTGCCAAGCTTACATAAAGATATTTTAGGAATGCAAGGAGAATTGGCAGCTGACGAGGCAAGCTTAAATTTGCAGGAACAGATAAGAGCATATCTGATGGATAACCCTGTTTGGAGAGAATGGATTCATACTTCTTTGAGAAATATAAGGCAGCCATTTGGCTATTATCCGGTTTTGGTGAATTCCGGTTTAGGCATTGAAAATGATGGAATTTTAGGTGAAAGGATGCTTGTTGGATTAGCATTAAGTCTTGAAAGCACAGCAATCGGTGCACAATATGAAATAGAGCAAAGGATTGTAACATCAGTTATTGCAAAAGAAGGAGCATCTGAAAAAAGCCATGCCAGAAACGATTTTCCAGCAGCGCCACATACAGCTGAATTTTTTGGAACACAACTGCCTAAAACCCTTTATTTTTCATGCATAAGACCGCATTACTTAGGCGGAGCAGAAACAACAGTGTTTGATCTCGATGTGCTTTATGAACAACTTCCAAGACAAGTTATAGCAGAGCTGAAAGAAAGAACCTATACTCTTGAAACCCCAAAAAGGCTTGAAAGTATGCAAAGGGGCTATCATGTTTTAACAGAAATTGAAGGCGCACTTTTTTTGAGATACAGGGCAGATTATATGGTTGGTTTTAGGGAAGATGAAAGCTTACAGCTGCTGAGCCAAATAGTGAATAATCCACTAAATCACTATGTTCATAAATTAGAAGCAGGGCAGACAATAATTCAGTGGAATGGTACGCCTCATTCAAGACTGGAACAAATAGGAAAAACGCCGATAGAAGAAGAGAAAAAGAGGAAATTAATCAGGATGAGAACTATTCCAAAAGGGATGGAATCTCAAGAAAAGTGGTATAGTAATTTTAGAGATTTGCATCTTGTTTCTTAGTTTCATGTAAACTTCCACTTTTTATAAAAACCCTTAAATATAACAAATTTTAACTTGTTTTTATGGATAATACAGAAGCAGACATAGACATTTTTGAAAAGGCTGTAAATAAGTTTCATAAATGCGACCATGCAGAGCATTTTTTTGGGCAGAAATCATGCAGCATTTTCCACAACCAGTTTGATAACAGCTTTGATGTACTTTCAATGTGCGGCAGCTGCAGGGTGAACAAGTCAGAGCCAACAACTAATAAGAAGTATGTAAGGTTTTCTTAACCTCTTCAAAAATCTCATGCTTGGTTTTACTAGCATCTATGTTTTTCCACTTGCCTTCAAACATCTTCAGCTTTGATATCTCAGCATACCCTTTTTGAATTCCCAAGAAAAATTCCACATTTTTAAGTTCAAATTTATCGCCATCCTTATCAAAAGTCCTCTTAATGGCAACTTTAGCTTCTAAATCCAGGTAAAATACAATATCCGGAATAAATCCTTCAATAGCAACCTCATTTATTGCGAGGACTTTTTTTAATCCTAATTTTCTTGCAAAACCTTGATACGAAAGGCTGCTTATAAAACTCCTGTCTGAAATTACAATTCCTTTTCTTTCCAATACTGGCTTTACAATTGACCTTAAAGACTGGGCTCTAGAAGCAGCATAAAGATATGACTCACAGACATATTCCATTTTTTCGTCATGCTTAGTTCCCTGGACAAGCTTTCTTATTTGTTCAGAAATTTCAGTTCCACCAGGTTCCCTTGTAAGGATAATTTCTTTTTTTGGATATTTTTCCTTCAAATAATCAAAAAGCAGCTTTGTCTGAGTGCTTTTCCCGGTTCCCACAATTCCTTCAAAGACTATATACATGACCTTCTAAAATGTTAAGGAGTATAAAAAGCTTACAAAACCTATTTAAATTAAGCATAACTTCTCAGAAACACTATGGCGACCGTTGTGTAATGGTAGCATGGGGGACTGTGGTGACCCAAACCAGAGATTTGTGACTCTAAAAGAGGGTTTCAGAGATCCCCAGGCGCGAGTTCGATTCTCGCCGGTTGCCCTTTTTTTATCCAACTTTTCTATGATTATCTAAAAATTATCTATACATTTATATATAATAAAAGCATATATTACCTATTGATGCGTAGAAAACGAATCAATGAAAAATCAAAATTCAATTTTAAGGTTATATATCTAGGATTAAAATTCTTTATTATTTGTGTATTATTATTCTTTTTTTCAAAAAATAAACCTCTTTTATGGATACTGGCTTTTGAAATCCTTGATTTATGGAAGACAATACTTCAAAGATGCATGCCTCAGCTCCCATTAAATCTTGATTTCATATTCGGGATCACAGCATCTTACTTTTTCTCGCCACTGGTAGGTATAATAATCTACCTTCTTGCAATCATAAACAGGATTGTATTCTTTGCAATAACCTATAGGCATTTTGTGAAAGGGATAAGGTATCTTTTCTTATTTATCCTTATACAGTATTTCAGGTTTTTGGATTTTTATTACGTAGCTTTGATTTTTTTAGTATTTAATTATATAATAAAATATATAGGGAATTTCTTTTTTGGTCCATTTGAGCTTGATGATACGTTTTATGACGTTGTAAATTTTATCCTTTCCTGCGTTGTATTTTATATAATCTCAATGCTTCACTTTTACATACCTTTCCTGTTTTAGTGAATAAATTTTGTATAATCTACCATGTTTCATGCAACAAATTTTTCATAGCGTTGAGCATAGAACCTGTAACTCACCACAAGTTTTATAAAGGACTGATATTTCCATCAAAGAATACCCGAGTTAACGCGCCAGGGTTATTTTTGGTGTTTCTTGGGTAGAGTTAAAAATGGCAGACGAAAAAATTAAACAGATTGTAAGGATTGCAAACACAGATTTAAACGGAAGTAAGGCTATATTAATAGGTCTTACAAAAATCAAAGGCATTGGCATTGTTTTCTCAAACGCAATATGCAAAGTTGCCAAGGTCCCAAGAGCTAAAAAAGTCGGTTTACTTGAAACAAAAGAAATTGAAGCAATAAACAGTGTTTTAGCTGATCCTGTAAAACATAATATTCCTTCATGGATGTTTAACAGAAAGTATGATATAGAGTCAGGAGAAACAAAACATTTGATTACGGGAGACTTAACTTTTGCAGTACAGCAGGATATAAGAAGAATGCAGAAAATTAGGTCATATAAAGGAGTTAGGCATGCAGTTGGCCTAACAGTCAGAGGACAGAGGACCAAGAGCAATTCCAGGAAGAACAAAGGAAAAGCAATGGGTGTCAAAAGAAATAAAAATGCTTCGTCAGGTGGTAAGTAATGGGAGATTCAAGAAGACTTAGGAAAAAGTACTCAACACCGAGCCATCCATGGCAGAAGCAGAGAATTGATGATGAAAATGCACTGCTTAAAGAATACGGTTTTAAGAACAAACAGGAAATCTGGAAAATGGCTTCAAAGCTTAGGAACTTTAAATCCCAGGTAAAAAGATTGATTGGAAGCAGCGGAGAAAAAGCAGAAGTCGAAAAAGTGGAAATAGTAAAAAGGATGCAGAAGTTCAAGTATGTATCAGATTCAGCCCACTTGGAAGATATTCTGGCAGTTACTCTAAAGGATATCTGTGAAAGAAGGCTTTCAACAGTTGTTTTCAAAAAAGGACTTGCAAGAAGCGTAAAACAGGCAAGGCAGTTTATTACACATTCACACGTAGTTGTTGGAGAAAGAAAAATCACTTCACCAGCATATTTAGTTTCAGCAGCAGAAGAGGCAGTAATAACTTTTGTTGAGAATTCAACTCTAAAATCAGATGAGCACCCAGAAAGGGTCTCAATCATCAAGCAGGTTGAGGATGAAGTCAAAAAGACAATTCCAAGAAAACCAAGAAAGAAAAAAATAGAAAGTCACGATAAAAAATGAAAGACAAAAAAGAAAGCATCAGATGGGGAATGTGCCATATCTATTCATCATATAATGACACAATAATTCATGTTACTGATATCACAGGAAGCGAGACAATTGCAATTTCGTCAGGAGGACAGATTGTAAAGTCACACAGGCTTGAAAGTTCACCAACAGCTGCAATGGCAGCATCAAAAAAGGTTGGAGAAGCTGCTCTTGAAAAAGGAATTTCAGGACTTCATGTAAAGATAAAAGCACCAGGTGGCCACAATGGTCCAAATTCACCAGGTCCAGGAGCTCAGGCAGCAGTAAGAACATTATCAAGAATGGGTTTAAGAATAGGAATAATAGAAGACGTAACACCAATCCCGCACGATGGTTGCAGGAAGAAAGGTGGAAAAAGAGGAAGAAGGGTCTAAACAAAAAAATGGCAAATGTTGAAATTGTTACAATGAAGGATAATAAGGCAACATTCGTTTTGAAAAAAAGCACACCAGGATATGCAAATGCATTAAGGAGAATAATGCTTATGGAAGTTCCTGTCATGGCTATTGAAGACGTAGAAATAAGGAAAAACAGCTCAGCAATGTATGATGAAGTGCTTACACACAGGCTTGGATTATTGTCACTGACAACAGACTTAAAGTCATATGAATTGCCAAAGACAAAGGCAGATGTTGAAGAGAAAAATGCAAAATGCACCCTTGAAATAGTGTTAAAGGAAAAAGGGCCAAAAACAGTCTATGCTTCAGATTTGAAATCAAAAGACCCAAAGGTCAAGCCAGTATTTGGAAAAACACCAATCGTCAAGTTGCTAAAAGATCAGGAGCTTGAGCTTGTAGCAACAGCAGTTATAGGGATTGGAAAAGAGCATTCAAAATGGTCACCAGCACATGTCTGGTACACATACAACCCAACAATCAAGGTTGGTAAGGTTAAGGATTTAGAAAAATACAAGGAGATGTATCCTCCTCAGATATTCAATAAAAAAGGGGAGATTGATGAAAAATTGATCTTGGATAATGATCTTGTAGATGCAGTAGCCAATGTTAATAATGATGTCATAAAAGTAGAATACGATGAAACAGAGTTTATTTTCAAAGTAGAATCATGGGGACAGCTTGCCCCAAAAGAGATAGTAAGCGAAGCATTAAGTGTATTCAATGCAAAGCTGGACGCTCTGAACAAAAGCTTATGATTGGTTAATAACTTAATCAATTATACCCACCCACTCACGCGGGGGTGGCAGAGCCTGGAAATCCTATAATAGGGATTGGGCAACCAAATGCGCAAGGTTGAGGGCCTTGTCCCATAGAGGGTGCGCGTGTTCGAATCACGTCCCCCGCAGCCTTTAATAATCACAAAGAAGTCAAAATGAAAAACGAACAATTGCAGACACTGATAATTCAGCTAAAGAAAGCATCAATAGAGCAGGATGTCCACATCTGGAAAAGAGTAGCATCTGATTTAGAGATGCCTTCAAACAGAAGGAGAATTGTAAATCTGTCAAAGATAGACAGGTATGCAAGTGACGGAGACGTAGTTATAGTTCCAGGGAAAGTCCTTTCAATGGGAGAACTAACAAAAAAAGTAACTGTCGCAGCATACAGCTTTTCAGGCAACGCATCAGAAAAGATAAACAAAGTCGGAAAAGCAGTCTTCATCGATGAGCTTTTGAAAAAAAATCCAAAAGGAAGCAAAGTTAGGATAATAGGGTAAGAAAATGATAATAATTGATGCAACAGACATGATCGCAGGAAGGCTTGCAACATACGCTGCAAAACAGGCAATTTTAGGAAATGTAGTGAAAGTTGTAAACAGCGAAAAGGCAGTTATTTCAGGAAAGAAAAAAGTAGTTTTTGAAGACTTTTTACACAGGGTTAAAATGGGAACACCAAGAAAAGGACCTTTTATCCAAAGGATGCCTGATAGGCTTCTTAGAAGGATAATAAGGGGAATGATTCCTTATGAAAAGCCAAAAGGCAAGGAAGCATATGCAAGAGTTCTTTGTTATATAGGAGTTCCTGAAGAGTTTGCAGGAAAAGAGCATGTAAAAGTAGAAAGTGCTCACAAGTCAAAACTTCCAAATTACCAGTATGTTACATTATATGATCTTTCAAAGAGAATAGGTGCTAAAGTTGAATAAAACTATACAATCATCAGGAAAGAGAAAGACAGCGATTGCCAGAGCAACACTAAAAGAAGGCAAAGGCGTTGTCAAGATAAACAATATTCCTTTGGAAAATTATGTTCCAAAAGTTTACAGGATGAGAATCCAGGAACCACTTTTGCTAGCTGAAGAATTGAAGAACAAGGTTGACATAAGTGTTAGGGTTAATGGTGGCGGGCAGATGAGCCAGAGTGACGCAGTAAGGACAGCAATTGCTAAAGTATTGGCAGAACATGACCCGAAAGTAAAGAAAGTTTTCATGGGATATGACAGGCAGATGCTTGTTGCAGATGTAAGGCTAAAAGAAGAGCACAAGCCAAACAGGCACGGAAGAGCAAGAGCCAAGAAACAGAAGTCATACAGATAAGGTTTTCTTATTTTTCTATAATCTTGTTTTCAATGTTTTTTTCTCGTTTTTAAAACTTTTTATAATTCCTATCCAAGCCTTTAAATATTTCCACTCTTATTCAGAAGAAAAATGAAACTCCTATTTTTTGCGGATTCACACGGCGATAAGGAAGCCATGAAAACACTTAAAACAAAGTCTAAAGAAGCAGATGGAATAGTGTGCGCAGGAGACTTCACGACAATGGAGAGAGATATAGAAAAAATAATGTCTGAACTGGATTCATTTGGGAAATTAATGCTTATGATACATGGTAACCATGAAGATGAAGACAGGCTAAAAACCCTATGCAAGAAACATAAGAACCTGAAATACATCCATAAAGGAGTGTATCATGTAGGGGACTATGTTTTTCTGGGCTATGGAGGAGATGGTTTTTCAACAAATGATCCTGAATTTGAAAAAACCTCTCAAAGATTCTTTAAGAAAGAGATAGAAGGCAAAAAAAGGATAATAATGGTTACACATATGCCACCGCATGGAACAGAACTTGATAACATTGAAGGAAGCCACAGAGGCAGTAAATCATACAGGAAGTTTATTGATGAAATTAGGCCACACTTAGTTATATCAGGGCATCTTCATGAAACTGCAGGAAAGCACCAGCAGATTGGAAGGACACTACTTATAAACCCGGGAAAGAATGGGGTAACTGTAGATATCTAATAATTAAACTACTTATAAGTAGTCAAATTTATATATACTTCTAATTTTTTTATAATCATGAGTTTGTTTGATCCAAGCGATATAGCAATATGCGTCAGAACGTTATTTAGTTCAAAAGATTATAATGTCATGAGTCCTATTGTAAGGGCAGGGCCAGCATATAACTCTTTAAGAAAGCTTTCATCATTTGGATATAATGTATTCATAATTGATGGAGGTTCTGATGAAGAAGTGTTATGCAATTTCCAAAAGACAGGTGCAAAAATCCGTGAGCAGGATCCAAATTTGCCAGGGATAGGAAATGCAACATTACAGACACTGCAGTTCGGATTGGAGACAAATGCAAAATATTTTGGATTAGTTGAACTTGAAAAAACTTCTATGATATCTAAGTTTCCCTATCTTTTTGATAGATTAGCAGGCCTAAATTATGATTTTTTAATACCTTATAGGAAATCACTTTCAAGCCTAGAGGAAAACCAGGCACATTATGAGGACTGGGGTAATTCTTGGTGGTGGTCGTTTACAGGGTTAGATTTAGATTCACTTAATGGTACTAGACTATTCACAAGAGAAAATGCTAATTATTTTTTAGAACATAATATGACTAGATATGGCAACAGATGGGAAATACTCTTTGTTCCTTTGCTAAAAGCTTATATTGATGGAAAAAAAATAGACATTGCAAAGGTGGATTACAGGCATCCTAAAAAACAGAAAAATGATGAATCCAAAAGAAAAGAAATGCACCTTAAACGAGCTGAACAGCATAGTGCTTTAACCAAGGCTGAAATGTGTTTTTACAAGGATTATTATACTGAACTAATCACAGAGTTTAATAGATTTAACCTATCTGATTACTTCGCTGATGAATCTTATGCATTACAAATGGTAAAAATTTCTGAAAAACTAAACAGATTCAATCCAAGATTAGTCAATGATACTATGCAGAGCGGACCATTCTTAAAAAGTACTTTTTATAATTCTCTTTTTGGAGAGATGCCAAAATTGGTTGATGTTGCAAGATTTACCAGAAGGACAGATTATAATCATAATTATTAAAAATCGTTTTTTTTAACCCAATATTGGAAGCCCTTTCTTCTTAGGCTCATTCAAAAAATCTTTAGGCGTTTCAATTTCATCTATTAGCTCAGATTCAAAAGCCATAACCCTTCCTTTGAAATCTTCTTTCATCAATAATACAACAGAACTTTCAGGTTTTTCATCAATATATTTTATACCTGCTGCTTTTGCAACTTTTTCTGAAAATTCCTTAATTTCATCATGGTTTGGCATATTATCTTTTGTATTTCTCTGCATTGCATATCCAACATGTACATAGCCTTTGCATTCAACAAAATCAAAATACAGGTTTTTAATGAACCTACCATATTCTTCAGGGTTATACATATTATGACCTTTTGTCAATGTCAGCCTAAGAACCCTTCTGCAGTTTAAGTCTTTCATCAGTTGCAAAGATTCATTGAACCTTTCCCAGGCTAGTTTTGTCAATGGATTAGTGGTCTTATCAAACATTTCCTTATTTGGAGCTGCCAAAGTCAAATAAAACTGGGTCGGTTCATGTCCTTTTAGTGCTTTTATCATTTCAGGAAATGAGCCATTTGTTACAAGGTATGCAGACATGCCCCTTTTCTTAATCTCATCAATCAGTTCAGGAAGTCTAGGATACATTGTAGGTTCTCCAGTCAGGGAAATTGCAAAATGCAAAGGAATCTTCATATCCCTTATCCTTTTCTTGTTTGTCTGTGCATTGCCCTGGAAACCCATCAAAAGCTTCACATGCTCAAAAATGCAGCCATCTACAATGTCTTTTGGGTCATCTATAGGTCCATCCCATTCTCTTGAAGCTGTTGCAATATCCCTCCAGCAATGCCAGCATCTGAAATTACAGTGCTGGAGCGCAGGAGTCATCTGGACACATCTCCAAGACTGAATACCATAGAAAGTATTCTTATAACATACTCCCCTGTTCCTTAAGCTATTTTTAGTCCATCCGCAGATCTTTACAGCAGAATGGTTTCCAACTATCCTATATCCCTGCTTTTCGAGTTCCAGGCGCTTTTTTTCAGTAAGCATGAAACTATGGAGTAAATAGCTATTTAAAAAGGTTATTTTAGTTATATAATATTTAAGTTATTTTCAAAGCTTTAAAACACAGTTTTATATATTTAAATCCTATTTAAACCTACAGATGGATAAGGAAAAGCAAAAAAAAACAATAAACAAAATCAGGAATATTGGAATTGTCCTCGTGCTTATGCTTTTTGTAATCAAGCTAAATAAATCCCTTTTTTTTCTTGTTGTTTTCAGCATTTTAACTTATCTTGGAAAGTATATCAGGGGAATGTTTGGACTTAAGCTGGTTGTTCTTGATCCTTTACTGTTTGCAGCTATAATGATGGCAAAATATATAGGGTATAAGGAAGCAATAATACTTGTTGCAATAAATACACTTATTGTTGATTTTGCGACTTCAATTGCTTCAGATGGAACCTTTGCAAATTTCTTTTTATTTAGCGCAGGAGCAATTATTTCAGTCATGCTTTTTGGAGGGATGAATGTAGTTGTTTACGCAAGCATTGGTGGCCTAATTTACGCAGTAGGTTATTTCATTTACAGGACACTTGTTCCAACACAACCAAAATTTGAAGTCATCTCAAAATGCTTCACAAGCTTTTTGTTCACTTTCCTTTATGCATCTTTTTTCGGCCCGTTATTAGGGCTAATAATGAGCGTGTAAAAAATGGGTAAAAAAGAAAGACGGATTGTAGAATTTATATTTATATTGGGAAACCTGACAATAGTACTTGGGCTTGCATATTTATTGTTAGCAAGGTACATTATTTTTGAAATTTTTCTGGCATTGCTATTCCTTATAATGCTAAGCGACAGCTTCCTCATTTTTATGTACGTAATCCATAAAAATATGAAGCAGCTTTCCGAGAAGCTTGGTTTCACTTTCCTGACAAGGTTTTTAGAGCAACCTAGAATGGAAGGGATATACAACAAAAACTGGTTCCAGATACATTTCACATCCAGAGCTTACAGCGAATACTGGGGAATGCCAAGAACCTATATAAAACTGCAATTCAAAGAGACAAAAAAATATAATGCAGAAAAGCGGAAAAAATACGGAAATTTAATGGTTTCCGGCGTTGTAATTAAAAAACTTTAGTTCGTTTATGGGCCCTACAAAAA
>CAYRXW010000004.1:0-136451 GCA_964428335.1 uncultured Methanosarcinales archaeon
CAATGCAAAGAGGCTAAATTAAGGCAACAGCTGATTTTAGAAAAATGAATATCCTTTCTCCTGCAGAAAGAGTGTTTGTCAGGCACCAATATGGAAATTCAAGGTATGGGTTCGACAGCCAGATAATCATGATGGATGAAGGAAATCTCTGGATGCCTCATTCATCGCTTCCAAATCTAGGGACTTATCCGGGGATTTTAAGGATTTTTGGGTATAAATTGCAACAGCTTCAGATAGGATATGAACTACATATGAAATTCCCAAATTGTGGGTATATAACAAATAATGTAATCCAATAAAAATAAGTATGAAAATCACTCAAACTCTTTCTGTATCTCTTCAATTCTCACAATTATCTCTTTCATTTGCTTGACTATCTCTTCCCTGTATTTTGAAAGTTCAGTCAGCTGGTTGTCCAGGATCTTTATGACTTCCCCTGGGCTTTTTTCGACAGTCACATTGCTTCCGACATTCACCATCAGTTGCTTGATGTCTGTGAGTTCAGCCTTCATGTATATCCCCGAAGTTATAGGGACCCTAAGCTCATCCCCTTTCTTAAGCTCAGTGAACTTATTGACTATAAGTTTTGAGGAATTAAGTTCTGCTAGCTGCTCATCCACATGCTCCAGATGTGTATTTAGCTTCTTTATCTCTTCATCCAGCTCTTTTAGCTCTGAATATAGTTCCTGTTTCCTGCTACTGTCTATCTCCTTTGGCATCTACTTTTTCCTCCCATGAAAATAATTCCCCTAATGACTTATGGTCATGAATCCTCTGTATGACCTGGGCCATGATTTCTGCAATCGAAAGTATTTTTAGTTTCGATATCATCTTCTCTTCTGGTATAGGCACTGTGTCTGTGACAATAATCTCTTTAGCCCTGCACTTTTCAAGCTTCTTATGCGCATCGCTGCTAAGGACTGCGTGGGTTGCTGCAATATAGACTTCTTTTGCACCCATTGAAATCAATGCATCTGCTCCTGCTGCAATTGTTCCGCCTGTATCTATCATATCATCCAAAAGCAGGCATGTCTTCCCTTTGACATCCCCTATGACATTCACAACTTCAGCCTGGCTGTGCCTTGGCCTTCTCTTGTCAATTATTGCAAGAGGGCAGTCCAGCAACTTTGCAAACTTCCTTGTCTTTTTTGCAAACCCTGAATCTGAAGCGACAGCAACAATATCCTTCAGTTTCTTCTCATGAAAATAATTCACAAACAAAGGATATGCTTCAAAATGATCTACATTAATATCAAAAAAACCTACCAGCTGCGGGCTGTGAAGATCAACTGTAATTATCCTGTCAGCACCTGCCTTGGTCAGGAGGTTTGCGACAAGCTTTGCAGTTATCGGTTCCCTTGCGCTGTTTCTCCTATCCTGCCTCGCATAGCCAAAATAAGGTATCACGACGTTTATCCTCTGCACTGAGCTTCGCTTCATTGCATCTATCATGATAAGAAGCTCCATCAGGTTCTGGTTCACAGGCCTTGATGTCGGCTGGATTATGAAAACATCATCTCCCCTTACAACAGTTGAGCTTTTAACATAGGTCTCAGTGTCTGGGAAAGTCTTCACAGTCATCTCGCACATAGGGAGGTTAAGAAACGAGCAAATCTTCTGCGCAAATTCAGGATGTGCATTGCCTGAGAAAATTTTTATCATATTTTCACCTTTCTTGCATTAATTCTATCCTTCTGAAAAACCAAGCGCCTCATCCAGGTTCACAATCTCAGGGCCTCCTGATGATTCTCCTACAATAAACCCATGTTTGTTGCCGATGAATGCAGAGCTTACATTTGGGGAACCGAAATTAAGCGTCCCTTTTGTGATCTTCTGCTTTGTCAGGGTCTTTAGGAACTTAAGTTCAAATTCCCTGATATCAGGGCTTACAATAAAACCTACAGTATTGCTTTTTGCAAGGCTTCCGACAATCTCAAGCTCGTTTATCTTCCCGGGCTTTACTTTAAGCCCTGTGTTTTTTTCAATGGACTTAAGCGCATGCTCATCGAATGTCGGGTTTGCTATTATCCCGTTTTCTGTAAAAAGAAGATTGTTCCCTAAAGCAGTAAGCTCGCTTTTCACAACTGCATATTTTATCCCAAGCCTCTTTAATTCCTTAAGTTCAGAATCAAACATTATCTCAGGCACAAGCAATATATCATCATTGCCTGAAAGGAAAACTCCCAATAGATCAGTTCCTGCAGCCCTAAGCTCATATACTGGGACCTTTAGGATCTTATGGAACTCATCCCTCAAGTGTTTTGTTGTGCTGTAAGGGACAAGACAGTACTTGTTTGTCGCAAAGCAAAAAAGCCCTATATTTGGGTTTCCCTGGAAATTAGATGTGATTACGTGAGTCATAAATATTCTGGAAGGAGGAGGGGTTTATAAAGGTTGACTAACTAAATAAATTATTACTATAAAGTAATTACAAATAGAAATATTTAAATATAGTTGATTTCCCAAGTTTTAGAATGACCCATAAAGGTATGACTCTATCGACAGCAAGTTATGCAAGTAAAAGTATTGCTTTCAGTACACCTGATTTAGTAAGCATGGGCATTGCCATCTCTCCAAGTGCTCCGTCTCCAATTGCAGAAATATATCCAACACAATCCGGCGCAGTGCTGACAAAGCTGAATGATACATTACGAAGCTATGATGAGACAATATCTAGAGCCACGGATAGGGCTGTAGCACAATCAAGAAGCCTTGGAGCAAATTATAGCAGGATACTTGCTACGCCTCAAGGAATATTTTTAGAGACTTCTCCTGGCATGTATCAGCTGATAGACCAGGCATCTTTAGAAAATGCTGTAGCTTTAGGGCTGGCAGATAAAACGCTGTGGAGACAATCACCTGAAGCAAAAGATGATTGCGGTGCATGTGGCTCAGTAGGAAAGACAAGACTATATCAAGTAGTATCAGACAAAGATGCCGGCTTGGTCAATGCTATCTATGAATGTCAAAACTGTTCAAGCCTATCTATTGCCGTAGCTGATGCTGCTCAGATAAAATCAAATGATGATGATGTACACTGCAGCAGCTGTTCAGGGACATTGTATGGCCCGGATAATTCCTTAAGATATGTGTCATGGGTGCCACTTAATGTTGATGGTGAAAAGGTTGTTGCAAAGAAATACCATTGCGATAGCTGCGACCATGAAACTTTGGTCACTGCAGCCGGAGTAATTGCACCATACCGAACAACTCAAAACAGCCACTTTTCCGGTGCACCTTTGACTTATGCTGGAGGAATGGGTAGTGTAATTGCTGTTTCAGACGGATATGCCGGGATTGATATGGTCGATCTTGCAAGATTTGACCTGATGGGCTCAAATGGTGTCTTGCCTTCTGGAGCAGCCATAAACAATGTCAATCTGACTATGTTGTCTCCTCATATCGGAGAAGGAAATTCTTTGGTTTATGCTCCAAGACAAGGTGAAAATTGCCTCACTCTCAGAATAGATACAAAAGAGACACCAAGCAATGTCATCTATCTTACTGACAGGTCAGGAAGCACGGAAGATATCGAATTACTAATACAAAAGATGCTGAAATATCATGCAGGAAATGAAAATTTGAATATAGGTGTAATTGGGTTTGGAACAGATAGCGAAGTGCTTTTACAGCTGACAAACGCAGGAGATAAAAATACTATTTTGGAAACAGCTGATAAAGTAAGGCATATGAAATCAGCAACAAACATCTATGGAGGGCTTGCAAGAGCTTACTTGATGGCTAAGGAAGCCTATGAATCTAACGGCCTACCGACGCAGATAATACTCTTAAGTGATGGAATGCCGTTGGGTCCAGCTCCAATAGCTGCTGATATCGCTGAAGCATATAATAAACTTGGAATTAAACTGCCATATGCATCAGAGTCAATCGATATTGATAGTCCTCAGTTTTATGAGAAAGCATTAAGCTTGATAAGAAGCACCCTCCCAGAAGGAGCAAACATCAAATTATCCTGTCTTGAAATAGGGGCTGATTTCAATGGTGAAGTCATGCTGGCATTGGTAGGCCAGAAAGGAGAATATCAAAAAATTGTAGACGGATCTGATGGAACATCAAGAGGATCTGAAGATGACAGGTACCTCAGTATTTTTGGAGTTACCCTCTCACATGATTTCATTGATAAAGCCATCTGGACTGGAACTGACTTCAAATTGAGCTATACTGTTAGAACTAAAAAAGGAGAAATATTAAGCTCATCTAATGAAGAGCTTGGGGATCTGGTCAATGGCCTAAGGGCGACTATCAATTTGGGTGACTTAACTGGGATAAGAGCCGGAGAGCAACTGGTCATTGAAGCCAAGTATTCATATCTTGATTTCAGAGATGGACAGACGCATACAGGAGCATTCAGTACAACCGTAAAGATATCAGATCCCGGAAAAGTGAAATTCAATGCTTTGACTTATCCTGATTACCTTCAGAGGACGATAGCTATGGAACTTGAAAGGCTGGAGAGATTAGGAGAAGAATCTTCAGGATTAAGTTCACCAAATGTAATTAGATATAAAGATACGGTAATAAGATTAGATCTTTTACTGGCAGGCTATCCCACAGCAAAGAAGGAAGATTCAGAAAGAAAAAAAGAAGCTTTGATTGTCCTTGATGCAATAAGAAGTGAAGCTTATTCACTTGGATATGAAGAAGAGGATTTAAGGACATTGCCGGGATTCAGTGATCTGCTGGTATATGCAGGCAAGAGCGTACCGCATCCTAACAAAGTCAGGATGGATAGGATAATAGCAGCACATAAAGCACAGATGACTTCAAGGGATGCCAGCCAATTTTCATCAATGGCTTATGGAATGTCGAATATGATGAAATCAAGTCCTATAACAATGTTCACGCCAGCTGATAAGCCGGAGGATCCTCCATCCGAAGCATCTAAGAGATTGAGAAAGAGAGCGACAAGATAACGATGAACCCTTACCTAACTCTGGCAACTTTAATCAGGGAATCCAGAGAGATAGTGAAGCAGGATCCGCATTTTACAGATTATGTTATTAGAGAATTAAATCAGAATTATTTGCCAAATCATGAAGTAGGAATAAAAGGCTATGATGATGCTTTCTTAAGGCTTTCAGTCCAATTCATCAATATCTATGCAGACATCTATGGCATGAGCAGACATCCATGGGCAGAGCACTTGAATAAGAGGATCGAAAATCTTGGAGAATTTGTATCTCAATTGGAGCATAATTTTTTTGCAGGTGATTATGAAGGCTGTTTCAGGTTAATCGAGACAATCCCTAAGAATTTCAAGACTCAATTGCAGATACCTTGGGAAGATGGAGAAGAAGGAACTGATTATGTGATATCAAATTATTTCGTCAATCGCCTAGATGAAATGAAATTCACATGCGTAAGACTGAATAAATTTAAGGCTAGTGAAATATTAGAAAACTTTCATTTAAATCCAAATGAATCGAAAGTAGTTTATTTAGCAATCGGGATAAATGAAACTATCTACAATTCATTATTGAAAGACCAATATTTTGACCAATTTAAGAAAATTATAGATGCTATGAATGAGAAATATGGCTTAGCCCCTCAAAAGAAAGGAAGATTAAAAGAATTTTTTGAAAATTACTATGTGGCAAAAGTTTTTATGGAGGATCCGAATTATAGTGCAATAATAAGATCTTCCATCAATGAATCATTCGATAGTATATCCACATCTATTAATTCGGCCTTTGAACAGTTTATTTCTGGTGATTTCAGCAAGATTGATCTGCAAAAAGTAATAATAGAACTTGGAAATTCTCTGGAAACTGATAATGGAGAAGTTAAACCATATTTGCTTTCTTTTATGTTAACATGCAATGAACTGCATAGTATTGCTACAGAGTTCGTTAGCACATAGTATCATTGCTAATTTTATTTTTTAAATGTTTTGATTAATGCTAAATTATAATTCTTCAAATACCTTTTTTAATAGAATATTGTTTCCTTGTCAAAAAATGCCAAGAAAAAACAAAAAGCACTATGCTGTAGTGCAGTCATACGCCGGTGAGACTTTGGTATTTAACGCGCCCAAAAAAATACCAGTTGAGCTGGGCAAAGGTTTTGTCGAGAAGCCTGCAGAGGATTTAAAGGACCTTGACGGAATAATCGCTGCTGAATATACTGAGAACCCTTCTATCCCTTTTCCAAGGATAAGGCATATGCTTTTTTCCACAGATGCTGAATATAGGCAGGCCCATGATGTGGTCTATTATAATCATGAAAGCATGTACATCCCGCAGATGGCTTATAGCCTGATTGCAGGAATGCTTGATGAGCTTAAAAAAAGAAAGCTGGTGAATTCTAAATCTGAACTTATGGATATCCTTACGTATGATATGGCCATGCAGAATCAGCTTGAGATTGAAATTAAGAATGTCAAGGAGAAAAAGATAGCACCTCAAAAAAAAGCCGAAGAGGTAAGGCAGCTCATAAGCAAATATAGCTCGCTTGAATATGAAGATGAGAGATATGAAAAAAAAGGGAAGATAATTGATGTTGTCTTTGAAGCGATAAAATCTGCAATATCCCAGTATAACCTGAGGCATGATCTAAATGATTCTGAGTCGCTTTCTGCTGTTGACCAGACAATCATGAACTGGATAAACTGGAGCAGGGATCTTCATATTGATCTAGATTCTCCTGATATTCCTCTTGAGTGGATTGTAAAGGACACCTGGAAATCAAATAAGCCAGGGATATACCAGGCACTGGCAGAATATGACCCTTCCATGCAGGGATGGGCAGATGAGATCTCATCAAAGCCTAAGTGGCAGAAATTTTCTTCTTGGGAAAACGATGACGCATTTATGAAAGCAAGAAGGGAGCTAATAAGGCATCACAAGGAAGCATCAAGGTATCTAAACGAAAATGAAGGAGTCACAACTTCAAGCAGGGAAACAGATGTTTCTGAAGCGAGGGAACATGCTGTTTCTGATAAGCCTGCAGGTTATTACAAGGAAAAGATGGCTGCATTATTTAATAGGCTTGGAATAAAAGGCCCAAAAAAATCGCATGTTGTAGTCTATGGAAAAATAGAAGTGATTGATGAGGATGAGTTAAAGAGGAGAGGACTTTCATCAATGCCTCCACGTAACATACGACTGAGCGATGGGATAATAGAGCATGAAAACCTGGAAAAATACAGCATTCCAAAACTGATAAATGAGGCAAGGCTTATCAGGAGGATATTTTCCCTGGCTGCCTACGAATGTCTTGATTTTTTCCATCACATCGAAGCATTAAGTAATAAGAAAGGAAACAGTTATCTTCATAGGAAAGCCCAGGCTGTCCTGTCATCATACAATGCGCTTTCAGTTCTGGTGCCTGAAGATGGATGGGCAAGGATAAACAGGGATTATAATATTATATATAACCACCCACAGGTAATTGTTGACCAGGTATATGATTCAATGACAAAGAATCTTCTTGGTGCAATAGATGATGGCATGATTGATTCATATGTCCAGCGGGCATATAAAGTGGTTATGGCTGAAGAGCAGGCAGAGATAAAAAATGAAAGTGATGATAGGACAAGCCTTGAGACATTAGAGCACATGATGAAGCATTATAAGACAGCAAAAAGCCTTGTAGAAAGACTGAGGGTTACGCAGCCTGTAGTTCCAGGAAGATACATTGAAATGCTTGAGATACAGATGAAGATGGTGGTAGCTGACAGGTTCATGAATGGGGTTGATCCTGGGCCTTACTCTGACTATGCTCTTCCAATGGATGAACTTTTAAAACTTGATAAAAGGATTCAGTGGCTTAGCAGGACTTTAAGGGAGACATATGGGAAGAATATCAGCATCTCTTTTAAGAAAATAACCCAGTATTAGCTATTCAGTAGCCAATTTCATCAAAAATATCGCAATCTCTTTCTCAAATGCATAAGGCACAGCACCCTTAAGTAAATTATCTCTCCAGTCCCTGAACTTTTTTGAGATGTACATCCTCTTCCCCTTTATGATATTCTGACCTTCAAAATAGATATCTTCGTCAAATTTCACTTTCTCATGCGCCTTCAGCCACTGTTTTAGAAGTATTGATTCATAATCATGCTGCTCTATATACTTAAATAAGAACTTCCTCAGTTCAATAGGGAATTCCGTTTTCATATAGTCATGCTGCTTCTTGAGTTCATCAAGCGTTGCCTGCTCTGCTTCATTCCCTTCTACTATCCTTACGATCTCTTCCCTAAGGTTCATAGGCACTTCCAGGTTCCATGCCTGCTTGATAAGTTCCTCCCTCTCCTCCTCCCTTGCTTTTTCCTTTCCTTCCTCCATCATCTTCCAGAGCTCGTGGTAATTAAGCTCAGATTTCTCATTTGGATTCTCGATTTTCTTGAGCACTTTCTCATGCATCCTTTTCAAAAATTCCATCCTGTCCTCAATCTTGAAGATATCTGAATATCCCTGCATTATAAGGTGGAATGAGAAAGGCGAAGGGAAATCCTTATGGGACTCCATAACTTTTATCTTCCCTTTTTCTATCTCTTCAAATACTTTCTCAGCATTATCTATATCCATCAGGTCTTCTAAAACTTCTCGCCTTGCTTCCTTAAGCATCGGAAAATCATTTGAAATCCTTTTTACAGCATTTAGTAGAAGCATTGAGCTTACCTGCTGCTTTCCAACAGACTTCTGCCTTCCCATGTAACTCCTGAGAATCATGAATCCACGGGAAGCGCAATGCCTGAACCTTCTTTTTAAAACTTCAGTCTTATCCAAAGCGACATTCATTATCTTCCTTAGATCAGTGCTTTTTATCATCCTAAAAAGCATACTTGCCTGTAAGTTTCCATTGTAGCTCAGCATAAAACCATTGTCTGAAATGGTTATCTCTACATCCTGGTGCTGCTTGCGTGCAATCGCAAATGCAAGTGCACGGGATAATACATCATTCACCCTTCTTCCGAATAATGCATGGAAAACAATGAATTTTTTCCTCTCTTCCTTGAAATGCTCGATCACAATCTTCTTATCAGTAGGTATTTCTGCATACGAGAACTGCTCCCTGAAATATTCATAGATTGAATTTGCCCCGTTCTTATCTACATACAAATATGAGTTTATGAATTCCAGGATCTCTTTCTTATTTTTATTTGCCTTGAACTGCTCTTCCATAAACCTCCTGAATTTCTGTATCTCAATGGACAGGTCAAAACTTAATGGAAGCGTTTCAGATACCCATGAAGGGACAGTAGGGCTTCTTCCGGCACTTGCCTTTACAACTGCTGACATTCCCCTTGCAAACTGGAATTCATAAGTCTCTCCTCCCAATACAAAAACATCCCCTCTTTTCATCTTCTCCAAAAATCCTTCATCGATCTTCCCGATGACCTGTTCCCCTATCTTTACAGTAACATGTGACTCATCAGGGATAGTGCCAATGTTTGTCATGTAGATCATCCTTGCCAGTTTTCCTTTCCTTCCGACCATCCCTGTCTCCTTATCAATCCAAAGTTTTGCATAGACATGCCTATCTTCCAAAGAGACATGCTCGCCCGCAAGATACTTCATCACAGAATCAAAATCCTCCCTACTAAGGTCAGAATAAGAATAGCTCCTCTTCATTGTCTCATAGATCTTTTCGATATGATACATATCCTCGATGACCATGCCGTATATCTGCTGCGCCATGACATCCAGGCAGTTTCTTGGTATTGAGATTTTATCAATCTTCTTCTCAATCGCAGCTTTCAGGAGGACTGAGCATTCTACAAGATCATCCCTGTCAAGAACTATTATCCTTCCTTTGGCAGTCTCGTGAAGCTTGTGCCCTGACCTTCCTATCCTTTGAAGAGCCCTTGCAACAGATTTAGGGCTGCCAAGCAAAATAACTAAATCAATATAACCGATATCAATCCCTAGTTCAAGTGAAGTGGAAGAGACAATCGCCCTAAGCTTCCCTTCCTTTAGCTGGGTCTCCATCCTCAGCCTGTGCTCAGAAGAAAGCGAGCCGTGGTGTGCCCCTATCAATGATCGTGAATCCTCCTCTCCAAGCTTCTCAGTATAATTCTTTGGGAACCTGTCTTTTAGGTAATGCACAACCCTTTCAGTAGCGCTCCTTGTATTTGTAAAAATAAGCGTTGTCTTATGGCTCAGTATCAGCTCATTCATAAGCTCATACATCCTCTGATGCGTCTTGTCATGAGCTGTCTTTATTATATCCTCAACAGGGCTTAATACCTTTAAATCAAGTTTCTTTATGAACTGCGCATCAACAATCTTGCAGTTCCTCAGTTTGCCTTTCTCATATCCTACAAGATACTTGGCGACCTCTTCCAGAGGCGAGACTGTTGCGCTAAGCCCTATCCTTGTGAAATTTGTAAGATTGCTTAGCCTTTCAAGTGAAAGCGAAAGATGCGTCCCTCTTTTGCTTGATGCAAGGGCATGTATCTCATCGACAATCACATAATCAAGGTTCTTCATGCTGTCAAGGAATTTCTTTGAGGTTATCACAATCCCAAAAGATTCTGGAGTTGTGATAAGTATATGCGGAGGGTTCCTGAGCATCTTTGCTTTCTCGCTGGTTGTTGTATCCCCGGTCCTTGTAGAGACCCTGATATCAATTTTCTTCCCTGATTCTTCAGCAATCCTCTTTATCTCTTCCAATGGCTCAGTAAGGTTGACCTTGATATCTCTTGACAAAGCCTTAAGAGGGCTGATATAGACGCAGTATACCCTGTTCTCCAGCTTCCCTTCTTCAGCCAAAAAAGCAAGCTCATTGATGATAGAAGTGAAAGCTGTAAGTGTCTTTCCTGTTCCTGTTGGAGCGAAGATAAGGGTGTTTTCCTTGTTATGGATAGGGATGATTCCATAGCTTTGCGGCTCAGAGAATTTGCCGAATTTTTTCTTGAACCATGCGGCTAATGAAGGATGGAGTATCGAATAGATCTCCTTTTCAGGGTTTGGCTTTTCTATGAATTTAAGCATTGGATTTCACACGCCGCATTAGAAATTTTTCAGAGAATAAATAACTATGCTTTTTGATATAAATAAAGGAGATAAAAGAAGATTTGAAAAAAATTATTTTGCTTTTGGGATAAGGCTGCAGTTCTTTGTTGTATAAGTCCTTGAAAGAAGCTGTCCAGGTGTTATATCCTTTTTCTTTTGCTTCTCTGCTTTCATATATGTCTGGTATCCTTTATTTACCATTGATAGGACTTCATAACCTATGCTTTTCTTATCAAGCTCCTGGTTCATCCCTAGATTTTCTGAATATAATACTTCCCCGTTTTGTTTCATCAATCTTAGCTCAAACGCATTGCTTTCGGAAAAAGTAATATTTACCCTATAGTCCTGTGTATCCCTAATAATGTCGCTTAGGCTTTTTCCAAAATTTGTCAGGTCAATCCTATAGACCCTGTCAGCTGAGAAGTTTTCAGGCTCGTTTATGTGGTTAGCATATACCTCAATTCCAAGCCCATAATCATGTCCATGATTTATGCCCTTTACTGCAACATCAATGGATGCCGGGTATCTTGGGCTGTTTGAGAAGAGTGCTTTGATGAATTCAAATGAGCTTTCCATCTTTGTATCTGTCATGCTTTCACCTTTGTAACCACTTGAAAGTGAAATATATAAATTTTTCGGAAATGAACTGATGTAAAAAAATTACATCTCTTTTTTCGAAGAGATTACTTTTTTTCATTAACATTTTTATATAAAAAGAGAAAAGCGCTTATTTATGGACCAATTTTCATGGTTTAGCTATGTAACAAGGTATATAGATGAAAAAGACCTTCCGCTAAACTGGAAGCCCAATACTGAAGCATTGGGAAACAGCATAAGACTAAACAGGATTCTTTATTCTGAAATCGGAAGCAGGAAAAATATCTGCGTCTTGCAGAGGTATTCAGCCCCTTATTCATTTAGAGGATGCATGAACCTTGCAACAATTGCTGATGAAAAGTTTGAAAAAAAAGCAATAAGAAACGGCATAGCCACTTATAGAACAGGGCAAGAATTTGATACAGAATATAGTGCGGTAATATACCCAAGAGGTAATTTCGGCCTGGAAATAGATAATAAATTCGGGCAGCACCTAAGAAGGCAGGTTCTTGAATATGAATACGAAATGCTTGAAAAAGGAGGCTTCATATTCCTTGATGTCCTTGAAGGGCATGGAGTGATGAAACGAGAGCTTGGCATCTTTTCCAATACCCATTTTCTTGAAGGTGCTTCTACTTATGTGAAAGCATTTGAAAGAGCTGAACTTGAAAACCTTTTGCAGGGCATCGGCACATCCAGCATATATGAAATAGAACGACCACTGGAAAAAAGGCTTGCTGCAGTCATAAAAAAGAACTGAATTTTCTTTAAACCCTTGAACCGCACATCGGGCAGAACTTATGATGCCCAAGAAGCGGAGTTCCGCACTGGTGGCAGAATTTGGACTGGCTTTTCGGGTTATGTGTATTAGCCTGTGTTGGATAGCCATAATGCTGGTTTGAATGCGAGATATTATGAGTAGAATTATGTGGATGTTGTGCCTGATGGGCATTCTGATGATGAACTGGTGAAGGACTTGCATTATGTGCTGGCTGGTGTGCCCTATGCTGCGCATTATGCGCAGGCTGCCTGTTCCCTCCCTGGTTATATCCCCGCTGGTTATACCCTTGTGGATATCCTGTATTCACAGGTCTTTGCCCAAGTTCAACCTCATTTTGCCCTCTCTGATGCTGCCTTTGTCTCATCTCATCAAACATGTCTTCCCTTGTCCTTTGTGAAAGCTTGAATTTTATCAGCCCAAATACTATCATGATGAGCCCGACCCAAAGCATCAGCCTGAAAAAAGCTGAATACTGAACTGGCCTTATATATCCCATGAAAACTGAAAAACCTGTAATAAGAATTCCTGAAAAAATCCACATCCATGAAGGAATCTCTGCCATTTAATAAAAAAAAGTGGATTTGAAGTTTAAATAATTTGTCAAAAGTGCCTAAAACTCAAATTTGACAACATCCCTATATATCTTATCTTGACAGCTATATAACCTTTCAGTGAATTCATAATCAGAGGATGCTTTCTCTATCTGCCTTATCATATCGATTACCCTTCTAATAAGCCTTATTAAATCCCCTTCATCTAAGCTGCATAATTCCAAAAGTTCCCTAAATTCAACACCATTTGTGTAATCCCCTATGACTCTACACATCCTTTTTACGAAAAGCTTGTTCAATTCTTTTTGCGCATAGCTGCTCTTTGAAATAGCCCTTGCAATATTATCAAAAGTCCTGTTTATCCCTTTCAGTGTGAAAAAATCCTTGCCCCTTGGCTCATAGATGACAGATGCGATCAGGATGTTAAGTTCTGCATCGCTTAAGTCCTTATATATCTCTGAAAAGAAAAGCTCTGTTATCAGAAGCTCGTTACTATATATCTTTGTTGCAAACTTCCCTTTCTCAGTAAGCTTGTCTCCCTGGATATAGCCAAGCTGCTTCAATAGTTTTATCTTATGGTTATAGGAAGCCATTATCCTTACCTGCTGGCCTGATTCCTGCTTCCTTAAAAAATGGTCAAAATTCATCTTGAGGATTATCTCCCTTTCAGCTGGAGTATGGTTGTTTATCAGGTTAAGGACTGTATTGAAACTTAGTTTGAACTGGCTCATTATAGGGATATCATCCTTTTCGCTCATGTTCTTCAGCTTCTGAAGGTCTGTATAGCCTCTTTCTACCATTGCAACAGCATATCCGACAGTATCAATCCCTCTTCTTCCTGCTCTACCTGCCAGCTGGAAATATTCCTTTGAATTTATGTACCTGAATGTGATTCCATCAAATTTCTCCAAAGAAGCGAAGCACACAGTCTTTGCAGGCATGTTTATCCCGACTGCAAAAGTTTCTGTCGCATACATGACCTTAATTATCCCTTCTGAAAATAAGATTTCGACAAGCTCCTTGGCCTTAGGGAGCAGTCCTGCATGATGGAACGCAACCCCTCTTGAAAGCGCCTGCTTTAGCGCCTGGATGCTTTCCAAGAACCTGTATTCAGGAGCTATCAGCTGGTTTGTCTTCTCAATTATGTATTTCCTCTTGTTATTATCTAAAAAATCCCTCTTCCTTGAAAGTTCTAAAGCTCTTTTCTCGCAGTCCGCCCTTGAAAAGTCAAAAAAGATGCACGGCAGCCTGTCTCCAAGAGCATAGATGAGGTCTACATGGTTAGCCCTTGGCATCTTCTTGAAATCCTTCTTCTTCTTCAGCTTCTTATAATGTTCTGTAGTCCCTTTGTCCTTCATCACTTCCATGACATTTGTTATCCCAAGATGATAATCATAGACAAGGTGCTGCAATGGGACTGCTCTTTTTTCATACCTTACAACATCGACCTTATGCTTCTTTATGCTCTGAATCCATGACGCAAACTGCTCTGCATTGGGAATGGTTGCTGAAAGGCATAAGAATCTTATATGTTCAGGTGAGAAGATTATGCTTTCCTCCCAAACTGTCCCTCTTTCAATATCATTTATGAAATGGATCTCATCAAATATGACATAAGAGACATGGTCTGTTATAGGGTCTTTTGTAAGGAGCATGTTCCTGTAGATTTCTGTAGTCATGATTAATACCGGAGCTTGCGGATTTATGACAATGTCCCCTGTCATTATCCCGATATTTTCCTCTCCGTATTCCTTCTTGAAATCCCTGTATTTCTGGCCAGAAAGCGCTTTTATAGGAGCAGTATATACAATCCTTCTGCTCTGCTTCATGTACTTATCGATGATATAATCAGCAATCAACGTCTTCCCTGTCCCTGTGGCTGCTGAAACAATGACAGAATTCCCTGAATCTATTGATTTTGCCGCATCTTCCTGGAAAGGGTCTAAAGTGAACGATTTGAACTGCATGATTTTTAGTTCTTTAGATGTTTAATATAGTTTTCTATAAATGAGACAGTTTATCTTGAATAAAACAGAGCTTTATGCTAAAAATTATTTTTTTAGGTAATCCACATTTCCAGGATTCACTGTATCAATATTTGTTATGCTCTGCGGGTTTTGCTTATGCGCCCTTGCGTAATCAAGAGATTTTTTTATATTCTCCTCAAGTCGTTTTCTATAGAGCCCTTCAAATTCTAAATTATCAATTCTACCAAAATTTAAATCTGGGTCAGAAAGTATCTTATCCCTAAAACCAATGGCGCTGATAGCTAAAAACAGTGTGAATGTCCTGTAAGATTCATCCATTCTCCTGTTTGATCTAAGGCTTTCCTTAAGCTTTGAATAAAGCATCCTATGCTTATGGTTCAATTGGTATTTCTGGCTTTCTTCTGATTCTGGGTTTGGCTCATAACTGATTTCAAGAAGCACTTCCTCAATCCCTTTGAGGTTTTCAGCTGCATTCCTCCTGTCTGTCTTAAGCGTTATCCCAGTCTGGTAAAGACTTGTATAAGCATTAATGAAAGAATCAAGATCTTTTGTTATGCTACCTTTAACATCTTTTTTTTCCAGGTATTCCTTATATGCCTCAAAAAGAGTTATGGTATCTATCACATATTTTATGTTCAGGCTGCCGTTTTCATTTATCTCAGGCACATGCTCAAAAATTATCCTTCCAAAATAATCAGTGATATCATCCATGAAAAAAGGTAATGAAAGAACATATAAAAACCCTAGGTTGCTTTTTCAGGTGTTTTTTTATGGAAAACAGATGAAAGTTTTGCTGAGATGAAATTTCCTATTCCCTCGTATCTTGTCTTTTCTGTAAGGAATATCGCTATTATTGAAAAGAGTGTGCTTGCGATTATTGCCGATGTTACAATTGTTGGATATTCTAATCCATGTTCAATTCCATAAGCTATTGGAAGCTGAGCTACAACTGCTGCTGCAAGCCCTTTTGGGTTTAATGCTTCCATAAAAGACCTCTCTTTTTCTGTAAAGTCCCTGCTTGTTAAAAAAACAGTAATGGATCTTGCCAAAAAGAGTACAAATGCAATTAGTATTCCTATAAGTATAAGTTTTGTCTCTTTTATGTTTATCACAATCCCAATATAAACAAAAAAGAAAGTCTTAAGGAAAAAAGATATTTCATAAAAAAAGAATTTTGCAGAATTGCTCATATTATATCCTGTCTCTTTTTTAAGCATATGCGCAATTTTCTTTGAATTTCCAACAACAATTCCAAATGCAAGGCACGCCAAAGGCCCATTTGCCTTTAAGTATTCAGTAAAGCCATAAAGCAGCAAAAGCATGGCAATCGTTGTAAGGTATGATTTAGAATACTTATCCATATGTGGAAGCAGTTTAACCCAGATATATCCTGAAATTACTCCAATGATTAATGCAAGGCAGAATGAATAAACTATAGTCTTCATAACATCAATTGGGCTAAATGAATTAAGGACAAGAATATTTATTATTGCCAAAGAACCAACAATTACAAACACATCACTAATAACAGATTCAAAAGTCAAAAGAAGTGATGCCTTATCTCCTATCTTAATCTTCTTAAGCATAGGTATTATGAAAGCCTGTGATGAATCAGAAAGTATTGCTCCAAGAAGCATTCCATAAAGCATGTTCCATCCAAAGAAATGCATAATTATTCCTGAAGATAGTACTGAAAGCGTAAAATTGACAAAAGTTAAGGTAATTCCTTTTGAAACTCCACTTAGTATGTTATTCACATTTATTGAAAGAACACCTTCAAAAAGTATGAAGATAAGGGCAAATGTCGTAAATATCGGACCAATTGTAAGCAGTATTTCATTATTCTGAATTTCAGTAAAATATCCAATGACTCCTCCAAGTATCATAAGCCAGAAGATATCAGGAATTCCAGTCTTATCAAAAACAAGCTCTGCGAGAAAGCCAATAAATATAACCATTGCAGCAAAAAAGAAAACAGTTATGACTTCCATTGGAAGCACTTAAAATTTATTTGGTATATAAAAGTTGCTTTAAAAAATAGATTGGATTAAAAAAACCAAAGTTTAGAAATTATCAAGCACCTTTTTATATAACTTTTTTTGCCTTGATATATATATGAGTGTCCCACTTCCAAAGATATTGCGTAGACATGGAAACCTTATAGCGAACAGCAGAATAAAGATTGACCTAAAGAATTTGGAGATCTGGGAACAGGAAAATTTGAAGAAATTTAGGAGCACATTTGATAACATGGCTGAAGGTGTCATGAATTTTCTCCCAAGCTTTCAAAAATTCAAAGGACATGATTTTATTATATATTCACTAATACATTATAGACCAAAAGAAGAATTCACAGCTTTAGAAATACTTGCTTCAATGAATATTCCTTTTGCCCTTAAATACACAGGAAAAATTAATCCAGGTCATGAGATTATATCTTATGCCATGCAGTCTGGTGAAATGGACTATGGAAAAGCTGCAGTTCTTTGTTATATTCACCCTCCAAATAAGGACAAATTAAGCAGGTTTCTTTTCCCAAGGCATTTGTCGCTATTTTCAAATTCTGACTCACTGGAAGGCGCAATAGAAGCACATTCAAGAGCACTAAATGAAATAAGAGATATGTCAAAATTCCCTCTTGGAATTTGCGCAGATGCAAAAGAAGTCCCACTTGGAAGCTATATGAAACTTGCAAGGTTCAATGCATTTTCAAAAAGACTTCATGAAGAATCAGGATTTTATGATTATGCTGGAGAAGTGGAAGTTTTAAAAGAAACTGCGCCTTATGATGGGCTTTCTGAGAATGAATTTGATTTCCCATATGATTTTAGGCATGAAAGCATTGAGAGAGTTGTCCTTAAGCTGCTTATATATGAATACACTGAAAAAGTAATGGATAGTTCATTTGGGATGAAATATCGCCTTGGAAGGTGCCAGGCTGAATTCATATTTGAAGGCTATGAAAAGGATGCAGCTGTGCCAAAAGTAAAAGCATCTTTTGTCTATAAGCCTGATGAAATGCCAAGTGCAACACCATATAAATATTTCACGATGGCAAAGAACCAGGCATTAAAACTTTCAAAAATTATCCATAAGCCTGTGTATGTCCAGCATTATGAAGGCTCTGAACTCTTAAAAAAGTAAAATCATATCAAAAATATCTTTGGGTTTACCTTGTATAGCGTAGAATTATGTTTTTCATGGCTAAGGAAGACATTGCTATCAAAAATATGATATAGCTTGCTTCTTATGCTTCCAATAAAAGACTGAAGCTTCCATCCTTCAAGGCCGAATGCATGGCTTAATTCGCTTATGTCTGTATTCCTATGTGAATTCACAAGAAGATATGTGAAGATATTGAATTCCTGAAAATCCAGTTCCTTCTTCACTGCACCATAAGTTATTTCTCTATTTATTGCATCAAATTTTATGCATCCAGCTTCCCTTTCCCTGTAAACAGGATGGCCAATATTATCTACCCTCAGGTAAATGTTGCCGATCCACATGCCTGATTTCCTGTCGTCTGTTAAAACTGAAGTCTCAAAAGAATAAAGATATTCAAGGCCAAGCCCTTTTGCTGCCAGCGGCATCTCTTCAAATACAACCTGCTCTATCCTCTTTTGAGGGGGCATGCTTTCATCAAGCATTTCAGAAAAAACCCCTGCTAGTTCAGCAATGCATGCTGAATTCCCGTTCAGCTGGAAGTAAGCCCAGATATATGCAGCTTCCCTTGATATTTCCCTTGATACACGTTTCCTCTCTTCTCCTGTTCTCCTGTTTGTGGTTTCAAGAAAATAACTTTTGTCATCCTCATGTATCCTGAACCATTCAGCTACCATTAGCCCTGTATGAAGCTTCTTTTTTATTTCAGCATTCCAGCCCTGTGAATATGACATGAAACCTGGCACAAACTTGGTATATTTAAATATAATTAAATAGAAAAAAATCTAAAAAAAATCACTCCTCATTCTTTGCTGCTGCAAATATCCCTTCGTTCTCTACCTCGAAAGAATAATCATTGCCATCAATATAGGCATTTATATCTACCCATTCAATTATCTTCTTCCTTCCCTGATAAGTCTTTACCTGCTTATAGATTGTATAATCCGAATCAGAAAGCCTAACTGTTAATGCAGCATCCCCATTGCCATTCATCCTGACATCAATTATGTGGTATACATTATTTAGGCCAAGGTAATCTGTATTGCCTTTTCCTATCATGATTATGTCAAGATAGCCTTTTTTCATAGCTGATGTAAGCTCAAGATCAATATTTCTTATAGGATCGTCTTCGCAGATATTTAATACTTCCATTGTCCCTGGCTCCCATATTATCCTTTCAATATCTGAACATTCATATGAAAATGTATCTAAGTTATCCAATTGCTGGTGAAATACATAATTATCATAGTTATTTTTTATCTGCGGCATATAGATTATCCCGCCTATAGCTCCTCCTAAAGCAAAAACACTTGCAGCTAAAAGCACAAGCATCACAAGAATATTTATCTTATTCATAGACCAACCACCTTATACTACTTTGGGATAGTTAGATTATATAAATTTTTTCAATCCGTCTTTTGATATTTTTTGGGGATAAAAACTGCAGCAAGAGAGACCAGGATTATACCTAGGACAATCAAAAAGACATTAATCGCATTTATCCTTATCCCAATAAGGTTTAGGTAAAACACAATAAGTGGGACAACTGCAATTGATAATGCAAAAGAAAGCGCAATTCTTTCTAGTGTTTCAATTTCCTTAAAAAAGATGAATGAGATTATATACCCTGGAAGGAATAAAACATAAACAGAACCAAACACAATCCTTGCTGAATCAATTAAAGGCATAAAAAATGAAAGTATAACTGATATTCCAAGTAATGATAAAAAAGACAACCTTATTATCTGAAATAAGCTCATCTTTTTTTTGCTTTCATTTTTTTCTTTTTTCTCTTCTTTTTCATCATCCTCAAGTATAAGAATAGATAAAAGAGCTATTAATATTCCTGCAACTGTACTTATTGCATATGAAAGCCATCCTAATTCTGCAGTCTTAAATTTTATAATTATAAATCCGGAAATTGAAAGTATAGCGATATATATGTAGTCTTTTAATTTTGGCTTTTCATGTTTTATTTTATCAGGCTCTGAAAAAACCGATAAAATGCCTGAAATTATTACAATGATAAGAAGATAGTTCAAATTAAGGTAAGTTGAAACAAACCCAATAGATACCTGTTCTATTAATAAAAGCAGTAGATATGTCACAAGTAATGTTTGAAATAAATGGTGGATTATATGCGCAGTATTACCTTTGAAAAATTCCATTTTTATGCACCGTTATATTTATCCAGTCAACCTGTATTGTATCATTTGGGTATTTCTGTAAATGTGGTATTGTAATCATTAAAGATAGCTGGTTGTTTTTTATATAGGCATCGCTTAGGTTGAAAACTGCTTTTCCTATAACCCATTCTCCTTCTCTTTTTATTCCTTCATATTCCTGCTTTGGAAGGATTATGTAATCAAATTCATTAAGGCTGCTTAGATTCACCTTATCTGTTAAATAAAAAGGCGAAAAGAACATCTCTTTAGAAAATGATATGTAGCCATTATTTGTTGTAACAATTATATCATTTACATTTGGCCTTATTTCTGAAATACCTCTTTCAAGATTAATTGTGTGCTGGAAATTAAGGCTGCTCAGATTCAATGTATTGTTTTTTATTTTTATTAGCTGCTTTCCGATATTATGGTAGGTCAGGAAGGATAATTCAGAATTGCCGTTTGAATTTGCATAGAAAACAGCAGGTTTCTTTGATTTTGGGATATATAAATCATCATCTGCCAAAAACAACTTTTGCGTTATAATCTTATTTGTATTAATCCTGATATTTTTAATTATTCCATCAAATTCAGAAAACCTAATTTCATATGCACCTGTAATATTCTCAATTTCCATATACCCATTCTGCCTGATGCTTGTATTATGGTCCGGCTTCATATGGCCATCATCTTCAATCGTGATATTTTTTATCAGTTTCCCCTTTAAGTCATAGATCTCAATTTTCAGCTTATCTTCCCCTTCATACCAATTAATGTCCTGCTTTGTCACATTCAACTTTAAGGTTCCATTTAGATAGACATAGAACCTATGCCCTCCCCTAAGGCCTATATCAATAGAAGAGTAATCCTTGAAATCCTCGATTGAATAGCTCTTCTCAAGCTTTATGTCTGACTGTATCCTTGCGTCATTGAAATGAACTGTCCTATTGCTTAATTTATAGACATTATAGGTATTGCTATTTAACATTTCATAGCCATTAAGTTTTTCAAGATTATAATCATAGACTGGTGAATTCTTATAGCTCCACTCAGGAAGGTTTTGCATTCCAATAAGCACCCTTTCATAATCAATCCCTGTTGGTTTAAATTTTAATTCCACCTCAATAGAAGATGAGCCTTTTGGAATATTAGATTTAAAATAAGTAAGCCCGCTTGTTATTCTTCTTGAATTATTTTCTATATTGCTTACCCTATCAAGCGGTGTAATAAAAGGCGTCTTTTGGTCTTTTTCTGATCCAATGTCATAAAAATAATTAAAGTCATAGCTTTTAATGAGGTTTGCATAAAGTAAAAAGAGGATTAATACTACAGGAATCAAAAGTATTGTAAGTTTTACATGTTTCATTTTAGCATATTACCCTATATATCTTCCCTTCTCCTTCTTTTGATAGCTCAAAGCATTCCGGGAATTTTTCCATTGTATTTTCCTGGTGGGAGCCTGAATATACATATAAAGGCCTTGGAAAATCCTTCATAAACAACTTAATTTCTTCAATATTTTCAGAATCCCAAAAACCTATCCATTCTTCCTTTGTATGGTAATCATAATCAAATAATCCAGGAGCTATTACTTTCTTTTCGGAATATAATAGCCATGGGCTGTAATAAGATGAAGTTGAAAGTACATATGCGTTTTCTTCAGTAGTTTTTAATGATTTTATTAGTTCAAGCTCATCTTCTGTAACCAAAGGCTTTGAGGATTTTATCTCATCTGTAACTGAGATTATTGCAGAAAATATGAGCAAAGTTACAGCAATGATACCTATAAGTTTTCTTTCATTTAGTATAAGCATCATCCCCATTCCAAAAAACAGTATGAGCGCAATATCCATAGATATGATGAACCTGTTGAAAAAAAAGAATTCCATTATTACAATAAGTGAATTCACTATGAGAAAATAAGTCAGGATTGAATATTCCTTCTTCCTTAAGGTATAAAAAAATCCAAGCAGTGAAAGAGCAAGATAAGGCAGAGCAGCTGATTTATACGTAAAAAAGCTTATGAACGTTCCTGAAGCATTTCCTGGCTCTATGAAGCTTGTTATTACCGGGCTTATTAAAGTAAGAATCTGGATTTTGAATCTGCCTAGATATAAAGAGATGAAACCAAGTAAAATTATAATCCCTTGGACTACATTATTTTTCAGTTTTTCAAGATCATATTTCCCTTTCTTAAAAGGTTTTATAACTGAATATGCAAAGTATGTCAGGCCGAATATGAAAAATGTAGGCTTATGGAACCATCCCAGCAGTATTGAATAGATTACAAAAGCTGTCTTTTTATTTAATCTCAATGAATAAAAAGCCATGAGCATAAAAATAAGCCCTATTATATTCCTATAATACATAAACCAGTAAGCCTTGAACTGGATGACACTAAGTGAGAATATTAAAAGTGATAATGCTGCAGCATCCTTATTGAAATGGACTTTTGCGCATAAATAAATGCTTACTCCTAAAAAAAAGTTGATTAGGATAAAAAGCCATATCAGGATGAAGTCAGAGGAAAAGAAATTCTTCAGGAAATTAACTGTATAAAGAAAACCTGGCTCATGCACCATGAATACCCAGTCCTCATAATTAATTGGGCTGTTTTCAATTGCATACCTGTAAAGTCCAGGGTCATAACCCAAAGGGACATTATTTTCAAGATATGGATGTATCCTTGCTGCAAGTATGACAGTAAATGCAAATAAAATGAGGAAATTAGACCTTTCATTTGTAAACATCCTTTTTGGATTATCTAAGCTAATTGAGCCAAATAAAGCGATTATTATTGCAAGTATAGAGAAATGAAGAAAGTAACCTTTGATTATGCCTAGTGAGATTAAGATACAGGCTAATGAATAGATTAAAAGAAGTTGCCAAAAGCTTTTGCTTATTGTGACCTTATTTAGCTTCATGATACCTTGGTAGAATAAGGGATTATTTAAAGAGACTGCTTAGACTTTACCTTCTGGCACGTCCTTTTCAATGACATATTTCTTGCCATCATCATTTATCATATGCGGAAAATTGAGTTTGCTGCTTACTTTTTTCCAGAATTCATCCTGCTCTTTTATAGAATACGCTGCTATTATTCTTACAAAATCCCTGCTATACTGAGGAACAATCCTTAAGGAACTTGTTCCGCCGCAAACAAAATCATATGGATCACTTGGAATTGGAGATTCTCCATAACTTATTGCCAATTTTGCCCTTTCAATCTCTTTTTGTATAAATTCCCTATCCAGATAAGGAGCTTTTTCTCCCATTTCATCAGCTGCATCCAACAGTGCCTGGAATGACTGCACATACCATCCACGGATAGGATCCAGTTCTACTATCAGTTTCCTTACAGCATCTTCTTTTTCCTGCACCCTGTCCCAGTGCTTGTCGTGCTTGAAGAAATATGACATCCCTATTACGTCCCACTGCTGCATGAGCTTATCTCCCTTATCCAGATATCCCTGAAGCTCTCCAGCATTCTCGCTCTCAGGAGTATAGTTCTGCAGGTATGCCCCAAATCCATCTACATATTCCTTGATTTTTAGTGTCAATAATTTCCATGCTGACTGTTCCAGCTTTAGCGGATTACAGTTTTTCCCTGGAAGCAACTGCAGGTAATTATGGTCGAACTGGGACATGTAATGCGCCATGCTTTTCGCAAACCTGCTGACCCTCTCTGTTTCTGGATATTGCTCGCTTTGTATGGCTTTAATTAAGTTACTGTATTCACCGGATTCACCAATCCATGAAAACATGAAGCCTCCAAATCCATAGACACGAAGCTCGTTTACGACTTCCTGCTCCAATTCACTTAATCCCGTCATTTTACTATCAGAAAATAATAACAAATTTATAAATATTATGGGCAAAAGATTGTCCTCTTAAATTTTAAGGATTGCCATACCTGGTCCTCTGCTCCTGCATCCATTCATAAGCATTTTTTCCTAAGATGGCCTTTACTAAATCAGGCTGGCATGAATACAGCAGGACCATGAGCGAAAGCCGATTCTCATAACTATCAAGATCATTCTTTTTAAAGCTCGTTGGAGGGGCATCTCTTATTCCCTCAGGCAGTATTGCAGCAGCCATTTCAGCAATTGGGATTCCTAATCTTGACACATAAAGCTCATTTTTGTATCGGATATATTCTTCATATTGCGTTTTCCTGTCATATGGGATTTCTTTTTCCAGTGTGGCTATTGTTTCAAGCTCCCTTAATGCCTTCTCCTGCTTCATATGATCCCTGGGGAACAGAAGCTCAGTCTTCTTATATATCTCAACGAAAGCAGCCCCTAGTTTTGAGCCTATCACATTCAGGTCTATCTCTTCTATCCTTCCTGAATGCGGATCCCTGATGCCCTTGATATAGATGACCTTGGCTGATTTTTCTAGCATCTGGAATTCCTTGGATTCCCCATACTTCTTCCTTGCCTTCTCTGTATCATATAATACAAAAACAACATCTGCCCACTCCATGTCTTCTTCTTTCACCTGGTCGACTGTATGGTACTTTGGCTCCCACTTCATGCCTAGGTTTTCAAGGACAATATCGCTGACTTCCCTTATAGGATGGACATATTTATCAGGCGTATCTGGGTCTATCCCTACACTCCTGACAAAATCAACAGAATCAGAGAATGAGATATATTTTATCCAGTATGTTATTATGGCTTCTAAAAATTGGCTTCTAGCAACATTGCCTTCACACACAGCAAGGATATTCATGAAAAGCTGGCAAATTATGATTATATATAAAGTGATTAGGTAAAAGAATATTATATTTTCTTATGCTCCTTCAATAGTATGTATGAGAATATCGGTCCAAGAATGAAAATATACACAGCGCCTACAACCCTTCCCATTATCGCGACTGAAAGTGACTGTGCTGGAGTTATCCCGATTATTAGGCCTGAGAATACTGCAATGGCTTCCCCAATCCCTAGGCCAGCTGGTGTTATCGCAACAAGGACTGAAAATGTGCTTATCGTCACTAGAAATATGGCCTTATCAAAAGGAAGCGCAATATCAAAGACATAAAAGGATATCATCGTCGAGATTGAAAGCACTATTGCCTGCGTAATTGTTATTACACTTAGCCTTGATACAATCCAAATTTCCTTTCTTAATGTATGCCAGCCGTTTGCAACCTCAAAGAACTTATTTATTATCCTATATTTTGTCATCGGAAACTTCGGAGAGAAAAGTATAAGGAATGCTGTAGGGAAAAAAAAGCCCAGGTACATAAGTGTGATTATTGGGTTGAATATCCCATAGTTCATGTAGATGCTTAATAACGCAATAAGTCCTATTATGCTTGCAGCAAAGAAATTTATGACATATATCCCTGAGATTGTAGCAAGGGAATTTGTGTATGAAAATTTATATTTATTTTTAAGATATGTAGCCTTTGCCAAAAGCCCGCCTCTGAAAGGAGTTATGGTATTATAGAATGTGGTTATGACTGAAAGGCCAAACCATTCTTTTGGCTTTAGATTAATCTTGAATGACTGCATCTGAAGCCTTATCACAAGACCATTTGTATATGAAAATATAAGTGAAGTGAAAAGGATTGCGATCATCCAGATTGGATTAACTAATGTTATGGATGTGAAATCATGAAGGTTATTCTTGATATAATAGATGAAAAGGGCTAGAATGATTACCAATAGAACTACAGATAATATCTTCTTTAGGTTTTTCATCCAATTGGAATAGATTTCATCCTTATTTAAAAATTAATTCAAAACTGGAGAAAAAAAGAAAATTATCAGTGGTGCATGTCATTAAATAGCGTGTATGTGCGTGTGCCTTGTCTTAATCTAGGAATAGAATCTTCTTAGTTCTTTCTATCCTTCATCATCAGATTTGCAAGCTTCTGATAGCTGATAAGGGGTTGTCCGCCCAGAGGTGCGCCTAGACCTATAATCCCTTGATCCGATCCACTAAGGCCAGTCGCATCCAGATTATCGATAAGAAGGTGTCTTTCCAGGACATGATATAATTCTTTACTGAATGTCAGTCCGAATGCTTCCTGTACTTCAGGTCTTCTGAAAGTCGCTTCATTCACATACACCCTTGCACTTTTTCCCTTTGTCGCATCATATGACGCCTCAAGCATCGCAATCTCGCTTTCTGAGGAATATGCCATCCCTCCCTCACTCACGACAAATGCCTTTGTGAAAAATGCATAGGTGCTTACCTGGGAATTCAGGATGCCTCCAAGGGTCTTCTTATGAATTATCGGGTTATCGATGACATATAAGCTGTCCATACAAAAATGGGATTCAAGAGTGCTCATCACACCATTTTCAGACACATCAATCCTTTCCGAGACATACCACTTTTGGTCATCAGCCTGTAATTTATAGAGGACTTCCCTGCCTTCAAACATGGCATGGACGAACATATCTGCCTGCTTCAATGTGCTATTTGAATCCATCTTGATTTTCACCTTTGTTAAGATTTTTGTTACTTGAGAATGGTAGTTGTATATAAATGTTACTGTTGAAGACTAAAATAAGGAAAAAACCGATTATATTCTTTAGATATTAAACCAAATGTGGATAAAACTTTCGCAAAATTAGAAAAGAAAAACTAATTATTAAAATCTATTATTATCCTATTTTTTGCAGGCACTGAAATAAAAGCCTCTCCTCCCTGCTTTAAGCCTAGACTTCGAACTAAATCCTTATTAAAATATATCCCAAGCCTATCGGCTGATAACTTAACTACTTTCTGCTTAATCTTAAATGGGGTTTCCCTTAATTCTTCAATTGCTTTTGTTGAACTGCCTGGCTCAAATTCAAAAAAATCATCATTAGGGCACTGGTAGCTTATTACCTTATTTTTTGCGCCATGAATACTGACTTCAACTTCTTTTAGTTCTGAACTGCAGTTTGGACATTTCATTTTTATTGCCTCGTTAATTTTTTTTGGCATTAATTACCCAAAGTACATTGCCTTTGATTTCAAAGAGCAAATAATACTCATTTCTCTCAATTTCATATTTTGTCCCTTTTTTACGCGGGTTTTTTGTCGTTAATATAATTTCTATAACTTTTGACCATGGCACATCATCCTGATGGTTTTCAAGATAATGCTCTGTAGGCTTGATCTCTGTAAAGTAGACCATGGTTAGCCTCTTTTTTCTGTAGTCTTTAATACTACAAATATGTAGTATAAATGACTATATAAATTTATTGCTTTTTTAACTGTCCAATTCATGAAAATGGCAAAACAATCTGTTCTTTTAATACCTCACAGGCAAATGTCCAGTGAGAATAATGTCCAGTGAAAAAAAGAAATCATTCAGAAAGGAAAAGTAATCATCTCTTTACATTCTTATAATAAAGTACTATTGCACCGCTTCCAAAAACCTTTGTCTTCTGAAGCTTTAGGTCTATCCTTCTATTTATATCCTTGAATAGAACTAACCCCTTTCCAAGTATAATAGGCTGGATGCATAGCTGGTATTCATCGACCAGGCCAAGATTAGTTAGTGATGCTATCATGCTCGGGCTGCCTGCGAATATATCTTTTCCTTCCTCTTTTTTTAGCTTTAATATCAGTTCCTTCCTAAGTTCCCCTTCAAGCCTTGTATTCTTCCATGAAACCTTCTTTAGGGTGCGTGAAAAGACAATCTTCTGGATATTATCTATCAATACTGCAAAATCATCCGTTGCCTTATTTCCAGTAGGATCCTTGACGACTGAGGGCCAATAAGATTCCATTAGTTGGTATGTCACCCTGCCATAGATGAGCGCACCTGCTCCCCTCAAAAGATCATTATAATGCTCATGGAGCTCATCATCCGCAATTCCCGCAGTATGATCGCAGAAACCATCCATTGTCATATTCATGGCAGCGATAAGCTTTCTCATAATACGATACTTAGATTAATGGAAGATATAAAGGTTGTTGTGAAAAATTAGTGAATGTATTACAAGGTGTTATTGATTAGGCCCTTGTCTTTTGGAAAACAAAAAATTCCAAAAATTACTCCTGCTTTTTGGATTATCTTAAAAGACATGCCCTTCCAAAAAATTGAAGAGACATAAATGTTTGTATCCAAAACAACATTAACCATTATTCACGCCCCTTCCCTTGTGGATTTTTTTTACTGCATCATCTTCTTTCCAGCCTTTATTTTCCGCAAATTTATTTCCCCAGTTTGACAGCTTTTCAAAAGCTTCCTTTGCTGTAGGGACTTTTATTTTTTTTAGCACAACTGTATCTTCATCTCCAAAGATGGCAAAATTTGTTCCTATATCCAGTCCAAGCTGTTCCCTTAAATTCTTAGGTATGACGATTTGTCCTTTTGATGACATTGTTATGATTTCTGACATTTTGCATTCACCGTAAGAATGTAAGATATGCTTACTTATAAATATTTTCAAAAAGGGATTATAAGCGCATTTCATTTGATTAACCTGTTTTTGATTTCTTTATAAACATCACGCGAGAATGTCCAGTGAGAATAATGTCCAATGGAAAAAAAGTCCAGTGAATAGAAGAAAATAACAGGAAAAAAATAATACTATTAATTCAGATAGATTATCTTATTATAGATAGGCTTTGTAAGATTGGCATTGCTGATATATACCCTGCAACCCATCTCACTACCTTTTGATTTTAGTGATTCTTCAAGATTCCTTATAATATTTTCATCCCTTATGGCTCTCCCCCTTACAAGCCTTAAGTCTTCTTGTGTGGGCTCTCCATCCTCGTATAAAATTCTTCCTATAGCCGGCATGTAAACATTGTTCATCTCGTTTAGTATATCAATAAGGCCATTACTACGAGGTTCAACTCTTTCTGAAGCAAATTCTGTAACCTTATGTCCCAGGTAATCATCCAGGAATAATTCAGGCCTTTGTGAACTTCCTATTAATATCTTCTCCTGAGCATACCACTCCAAACTCTCATCCAAAGCAACATGGTAAAGATACCTTTTCCCTTCAAAAAGAGCACATATGAATAAATACGGAGGAGGAAGTGTAGTTGGTTCTGCCATTAAACTGGGAGAAAGCTGCGTATATATAAAGATTGATGATGCTAGATTTGATTCTTTTTGTAATCCTTAATGACTTGTTTATAGAGGGAGACGTATTTTTTGGATTTCATGAAAAAAAATTAAAGCTGCAACATCATTTATATCATCATGGAAAAGAACCTTATTGAACTCCTTGAATATCTTGAGAAAAGATTCCCTACCCCAACATCCAGGCAAGATTTGGAAAAAGAGGGATTTAACCCAACACTCCTTGATGAAACATTTAAACATGGGATAATAAGCTGCCCTCATAACATGGATGACCAAAAGCACAAATTTAATTTTGATAAAAGCATTCCAGTAGTCCTAAACGATAAAGGCATGATGATGCTTGGACAGGCCAAATTGGATAGTTCAATAAGAAGGTTTGATAAAAGCAGCGAAAAGACAGCCAAGATTATGATATGGCTAAGTGTTGCTATGCTTATACTTAGTTTGGTAACAATCGGATTAATGATAGTTGGATAAAATTACTTACTTTTAAATATAAATATAGAACTCATATATAGGATGACAAAAGTAAATAAAGAACCCTTTGTAAGCATTATTCTGCCAACTTACAATGGTGAACATTTAGAGTTCTCGGTAAATTCAGTAATCAATCAATCTTATAAGAATTGGGAACTAATAATAATTGATGATGGATCAAATTTAACTTTTAAAAATAAAATTTCTCGAATGCAGAAATTAGATTCTAGAATTAAAGTAATAACAAACAAAACTAACATGAAACTTATAAAATCTTTGAATGTTGGACTTGAAGCAGCTAAAGGTAAATATATTGCTAGAATAGATGACGATGATATATGGACAGATGAAAAAAAATTAGAATATCAGATAAAATTTCTTGAAGACAATACTGAATATGGTATCGTTGGCTGCAATGCGCAGAAGTTTGGTGAAAAAAAAAATGAATATATTGTTGCAGAAACAGATTTAGATATTAGAAAAAATATTCTTGTTAAAAATCAATTTATCCATTCTGCAATAGTATTTAGGAAAGAAAAATGGAAATATGATTACAATTCTGAACTTGTTGAAGATTATGATTTATGGTTAAGAATCCTCCTTAAAATGAAAGGCTACAATATACAAAAAAAGATGGTTAGATATTATGCTAGATCTAAATCCTTATCAAAAAAGTACAAATATGTCCAAATTATGAATTCATTAAAACTTTCAATAAATTATTCAAAATATAGTTGCTTTCAAAATAGAGCTTTTCAACTAATAAGAGCAATTATCTCAAATTTAATTAGAATTGTAAGATAATACATAAAATTGCATTTGTTTTCTTTTAAATTCTAACTCCATTTTGGTTAAATTAAAATCTTTTGAAAAAGTATCAAAATACAGTTTATCTTCGCTATAAAAGCTATAACCTAAAGAATAGGGTAGTATTACTTTGTAATCATCGTTTAGTAATTTTATAATTAAAGATTTCATTTGTAAATAAGACTCATTATTTAAATTAGTAACATAAATTAGATTTTTTATTTCAGGATAAAAAACTTCTACAGAAACTATATCTGGAGTTATAACTATAGTTTTTGAAACATTAAACATTGTAGAATTTAAATTTTGAGTTTTAAAAGAATGCAAATTTTGTTCATACTCTGTTTGATATTTTAAATTGCCATTAGTACTAATATAACTTTTTGAAGCATTAACAAAAAGAATTAAAATTAAAAAACCAAAAACAATTATATTATGTTTAGAAATATTTAATTTAGAAAACATTATTAAAACTAATAGGTTGAATAAAAAAGTTATCGGAATTAAATATCTAAAAACATTGCTTTCTGCAATAACTTTACCATAACCAAAAAGATTCTGTGCAATAATAGAATAATAAGCCATATTTATAAGTATTACAAATATAAATATTATTATTAACCACTTTATTTTAGGATTTAAATTTTTTAAAAAAAGTAAAACTAAGGTTGAAAAAGATATCAATATTAAGGGATAATAAAATATGTGATAATACCTTACTAACATAATGAAATTAGTTGGAAAATTCTTTGCTATATCTTCAAATTTAGTCAAATACAATTGTAAGAAAGGTTTAGAAACAGAATTTGTTCCTGGCTGGTATGCAATATTTAAATATGCTGGTGAAATAGGAGAATTAAATAAAACAAATGTTGAGAGAATATTTAAAAAAATAAACAAAAGAAAAAAAATAGAGATTTCCTTTAGAATAAAGTTATATTGTTTTTTTTTCACAATCAAACTATAAAAAATAAGCATAGGAATAAAAAATAGATATGTGATTCTTAACCACATAGATACTCCAAGAAAAACATAAGACAAAAAGAGATTATCGTTTAACAAAGAATAAATACACATTTCAAAAAAAAGTAAACTAATTAAGAAATCAAGAGGAAATGTAGAAACAAATATTATTGAAGGTGTAATAACAAAAGTCCAAGTTAATAAAAATGAAAATCCTACTTGATTTTTTTGAGTTAATAATTGAAAAAGTTTAATATTAATAATCCAAGCAAGTATGATAACTATTATTAAAAGTAAAAAATTTTGATAAAGAAAAAAGGATTTAAATTGTTCATTAGTTAAAAAAAATGCTTGAATTGAATAAAAGTAAATTGGACCAGATAAAGAATTAATATAAAGTTTGTCATCTTTTCCAAAAACACTTATTCCTCTTGGATAAGAAAATAGAGTGGTGTTATAATCATGGTTTAACCCAATATTAATTTGTGCGTTGCCATTAGTTATTACAGAATCAATAAAATAATAATACCTCATTTCATCAGTGCTTAGAGCAAGTATTTTTGGAATAAATGCATTTACAAAAAAGAATAGGTATAAAGCAAATAAAATTAAAATTGATGCAATTACAATTATTTTTTTTGTTTTTTTCATTTTACTTCATGGATATAGTTTTGATTAAATTATGTAACTTTTTTTGATGCTCAAAAATAGAATAAGTGTTACTTAGTTTTTTAACCTTATTATAAATTTTAAATTTAAATTGTGGCAAATTCAATATTATATTATCAAGTTTTTTTATGCATTCAGAATAAGTTTCAAAAATGTAATTAGTGTCATTTAAAATTATTTTTGCATCTCCAGTGTTTCTAAATAAAGGTACTACACCATTCTCCATTGATTCAAATAATATATTCGGTGAGTTTTCAAGGTAAGAAGTACTAAGTAATATATCTGTATTAGAAAAATATTGCTTTACTTTTTTTTTATTAGTTATTTCACCTAAAAAAATGGCATTATGGAAATGATATTTTTTATGAAATCCTAAAATAGTAAATTTGATTTTTGAATTATATTTATAATAATTTATAATTTTTAATAACTCATCAATACCTTTAAAAGGATCATTTCTAGAAACAAATAATATATTTACTTTATTTGTTTCTTTGGATATAGAATTAGCATTTTTTTGTTTACTTGAAGTTCTACCATTTGGAAAATAATATTTATTATTATGCTTTATTGTTGAATATAAATTATTTGAAATGCATACTATTGCATCTGAACGTTTAATTCGATAATAATCTAAAGGTACTAATAATAAATGAATTAATTTTAATATTAAAATTTGAAAAGACATTTTTTTAACCAATACATATTGCTTGTGGGTAGCATGAAATATAGATATAACTGAATCAAATTTTTTTGGAATAAATGAAGAATAATTTGTAAAAATTATCGTATTATTTTCACTAATATTTTTTAATACAAAATAGGTTTTAAAGAAAAAAAATATTTCTTTAAATGGCCAAAAATTAAGGTAAATTGGAACTTTAATTTGAATACTATTAGCATTGAAAATTTTATCTCTAGAAATAATTGTTATATTATATTTTTGACTCAAATAGGGATATATATTTCGAACATATGTACCTATTCCACCAGTATACCACGTATTTAAAACAATGATTAAGTTGATTTTTTTCATCTTCCCCATATATATCCAACACCCTGCCAAAAATATTGATTAATCATCATAAATATAACACCCGGTAAATGAAAAATATGTTTCTCTGCTATTTTTTTAAGTATTCTTATTGATGAAGAAACCCTATTAGTTAATTTTTTCTTAGCTTTTGATTGCTTTAGAAATTGCTTTGCAGATTTTCCTCTAAGAACATTCCATTTAATAAAGTTCAGATATCCTTTTCTTGCTTCATGATATATTGTTGCTTCTTTTTGGTATAATATCTTAATATTTTTTGAAATAAGTTTATCAGCCAAATTAACATCCTCATTTCCTGATTTCATAGAATTATCAAAATTTCCACAGTCATTTAGAACTTTTTTATTAATCGCTAAATTCCCAGAACATAAATGATCTGTATATGGTGGATTTTTCAAAGGCCACATAATTTCAAATCCTACTGCTCCACCACCGGGAAAACCAAGTAAACTAATACAATCAGTAAAATATCCTTGCCCTAATTTTATGCTAACTCCAGCAGTTACAACTTTTTCTTTTTTATCAATAATTGGTTTTGTAATAATATCAAGCCATCTTTCATTCATAGGCAGTTCATCATCATCAATAAAAACAATGATGTCTCCTTTTGATTTCTTGATTCCTACATTCCTATAATAAGCAAAGCCTTTTTTTGGCTTTTCAGAATAAATTTTTATTTTATCAGTAGTAGGTAATTTTTTTAATTTAACCTGAGGAATTAATATTATTTCAAAAGAAGATCCTGTTTTTTGCTTTAACAAATTATCAATTAAAGGGTACAGGCTTTCTCTTCCCAAAGTTGGGATAATTATAGAAATCATCTTCTCCCATACATCTCCTTCTTCTTCAAATACAACTGCTCTTCCATAAGCCTTCTATTCGTCCCAAGCAGTTCTGCCAGAATTCCAAGCGTGAACATAAGCCCACTAATGATATAGAGAATAGCAGCAAGTATCAATGATTGGATGTGTCCTCCTCCATTGCCTTGCAGATAGTAAAATATGAATCTTGATGAAACAACCAATGCAGGAATAAACGTAACCAAAGCCAAACTCATAAACGTCTTAAATGGCTCATAAACAACATAGCATCTTAAGACATTCACAGCTGATTTAATCATATGTTCAAAGATATTCTTAAATAATCTTGATTTTCTTGTAGGCGCATTTGTCCTTATCTTTATTGATTCAATCTTAAGTCCTTTCTTGGAAGCCTGAACAATTGTATCCAAAACATAAGAAAACTTAGTCGTAATATTTAGTTTCAATAAAGTCTCTTTTGAATATGCCCTAAATCCAGAAACTGTATCAGGAACTTCACTTCCTGCAATATTTCTTACAATCATATTCCCAAAGAACTGAAAAGCCCTCTTCAATGGCGAGAAATGCCTAACTTTCCATGGTTCTCTATTTCCAATGACCATATCTGCTTTCCCTTCAAGTATAGGCTTGACTAATTCTTTAATATATTCAGAAGGATACTGGTTATCAGCATCAGTATTAACAAAGATATCACAGCCTCTATCTAAGGCAACTTCTACACCTGTTCTAAAAGCATTCCCAAGGCCCTGGTTTTTCTTATGCCTAATTAATACACAATGATATTCTCTTGCAATCTCAGTAGTCCTATCTGTACTTCCGTCATCAACAATCTGTACCTCAATCTTATCTATCCCATCAATTTTTTTTGGAAGTTCCTTAAGTACAAAACCAAGTGTCTTTTCCTCATTATAGCATGGGATATTGATTACAAGTTTCATATTACAGCCGTGGGGAATAACACTTTAATTATAAAGGATATCCTACCCTATAAAAGAAGGTAATGCATATCTATCTTTAAATGGTTGGTTTATAAGGGAAAATAAAATCAGGCATATAAAAAAACTTAAAAAATTATTTTTTCCTATATCCAAAAATCTTATTATAAGTATCATGGTCCATATATTCCAGGATAAATGCAATAACTTTGACTTCTTCTCCGATTAAAGTATATAATAGCCTCCAGTATCCCACAAGTTCAACCCTAAGTATCTTATCTGTACCGTATTTATTGAAAGTCTGTTTTGAAATATATTTTCTTGGTATAAGGTCGCCAAAATAAGGATTAGCCTTGATATTAGTTAAGGCATTGTTAATTGAACTTAAAAGCTGCTGGTATGTTGGCTTTTTCTTTGAATTTTTTCCTTGAATAACAAAATCCTGCAGTTCTTTATATTCCTTATAAGCATCATCATCAAAGCGTATCTCAACTTGCTTATTCATAAAACGACTACTCCATTCTCAAGCTTTTCCTTAAGTTTACCACTGATATCCTCCTTGTATATCCAGATAATGCCTTCCTTAAGGAGAGCAATTTTTCCGCTGTCTTCAAGGTATTTTAATATCAGATTAAGAGTTGGTCGCATGATTTGTTTATCAAGTCTCCTGTCTATTTCATTTTTTGAGACAGGATCTTTTGCATTTCTTAAGATGTTTTCAACTCTTAAAATCGTATCCAATCTTGGATAATGCAATGTTTTTTCGTTTAACATTTTAATACCTTATAAATTTATATTATAGTATAAGTATATATAATATATAAATCTTTGCCTTAAATTAACTAAAAGAAGTGTAGACATATATTCATTAATAAAACAAAAATGCATATCTATCTTTAAATGGTTGGTTTAAACGTTAAATCAGAATAAAACTTAAGCAGGGCAAATCAAAGGTTCCCTGATGACAAAAGTGTTTGTTGCGCTCTTGAACTGGTTGCTTCCAACAACAGCTATAAGCTTATACTTATGGTTGCCCCAGTCAAAATGCTCAGTATCTGCAGAAAATTTAAACGAAAATGAGTCTGATCCTTCAAAACCATAGCCATATCCATAATTATATTTGTGTCCACTTACTTTAAAAGTTGAATTGCCTTCATTATATGCTGGCATATCAAGTACATTGATTGTTACAAATGAGCATCCTGTAATTGGTGTGCCATCAGGTTCAAACTTGCATTGTGAACCATCTGAAAATTCCAATATAAAATAATCAACTGGAACTCTTTCCTTATTTTCAATTTTAACTGTTCCAGAAAAACTTACAAATTCTCCAAAATCCAAAACTGTATCATCTGCTGGGCTTACATTTATTTTAAAAGCATTTGCAGGGCCTGCAAGGATTAGCGCTATAAGTACAAAGATTGTGAGAGCTGCTGAAAAGCCTCCTTCAAATAGTTTCCTAACACCCTTTGTATCCATCCCAACTATTGTGGATAGTTTGAAGCTATTTAAACCTATGTCTTTAGATTTACCATCGTAAAAATATCTTTAAATATAACTGACTACTTTCTATTAGTAATCTTATGTAGTAATTTTAAAATAATAACATAAGAAGGGTGGGGGAAAAATGAAAAAAGTATTAGCATCACTTATTTTAATTGTGCTTATGCTGCAGTCTGTATTTGCTGTTGGCGTAGGTCTAAACACAGGAGTTATAATTGAACCTGAAAAATTTGCACCAAGGGTATTTATGGATCCAAATTCAAGGATAGTTTTAGATGATCCAACAGAACCAGGTCAGATATCAGGACCAAATGAATTCATGATTGAGAGAATAAACAATTACGCATTTGAAGGAGAACAGATAATCTGGGATGCAATGGTATGGGATAAGAACGGAGTACCAGAAAAGCTACTCGATGTATATGTAAAATTATTCCCAATGGAATGCGGCGGACTTTCAGAGTCATGCACAGCAACACAGTATATCGAAGTGAACTGTAATTACAACCCTAATAGGGAAGGATTATGCCTTAAAAGACAGGACCCACCAGATGAAGAAGAAGAATTTAGCATAAATGCAGTAGACTGCCCTCAGGTATGGTATGAAGGGGAAGAAGAATTGGAATGGAACCCAGAGACAATGGGATGGTACACATGCCATTTAACAGTTGAAACACCAGTTTCAATGTTTAGGGAATACGCAGTAAATATTGTAGCAATTGACCTAGATAACTTAGTAGGACAGAGCGCAGAACAGGAAGTATGGTTCTTCAACCCTGAAATTGCACTTGGAATGGATGGTACAATCGACTTTGGAACAGTAAGGCCAGGCGGAGTATACAAGTCATCAACAGTAGCAATAACAAACAATGCACAGGAAGGTTCAGGAGTATTACTAGACATGTTCCTTGCAGGGACAGACTTCTATGACCCAGCTCACGCAGGAACAATGTGCCCAACAAGTAATGTATTACTATTAGAAAACTTTGCATACTATGCAAGCCAGGGAGCATACAACACATGTTCACACCCAGACAGAGTAGACGCTGAATGCTACGTAGCAATCAACCACTACATGGATGGAGCAGGTGCACCAGTATTCAACAACTTTGATGAAATAATCGAAGGAACAATTGGTATTGGACCATATGAAACAGGAAACATATTAAGCCCTGGAGCAGATATGAGCTTAAACTTTAAATTAAGTTTACCTGAACCATGCAACGGAGAATCATTCACAGAAGGAAGATTTATCTTCTTTGGTGAAGCAATCTAAGGGAAATATTTTTCCTTTTTTTCTATTATTTTAAAAAAAAAATCATAATCTTAAATTTTAATTAAAGAAACTGCCTATTTCTCTTTTATATCAAGAGGTTTCATTGCCTTTAAACTACCTTCAAAAGCTCCTAGCCTGCTGGAATAATCATTCAACTCTGCAGTCATGATTTCAACAGCATGGTCTTTATACTGGAAGAATTCAGTATCATTCATCATCATGTTAAGGTTTGCTTTTGGAAAGTTCCTGAGCATATCTGAAAAACCTATGGCAAGAAATCCTATGTAATTTGCAAACATTGAATATATCTGCTCGCTGTTTTCCCTCCTGTAAGTCACCTCATCGGATAATCTTGCAAGAAGCGAAACTGCCTGTTTATGGTATGTATCTTTTTCCCCTGTAATCTTATCAGGTATTGCAGGAAGCAGAACAGCAATAGAAAGGTAATTCTTGACCTCCCGCACAAGCCCTTCTGTCTCTGATTCATATACTCCAAGAAGCGAAATACCAAGCCTTGCAACAAGGTCATAGCCTTTTTTTAATGTTCCTGCATGGAGAAGCATCGCAGCCTGCTCAAACATGAAAAGCCCTTCGCTTCCCTTATTGAATTCCATGAAGACTTCGAGTGCAGCTGACCTGTCTATTATATAATCCAGGTCAAGCTCCCCTTCTTTTGTTATCTCATCAGGCCTTCCTTCACTTCTCGCTCCGAAATAATCTGAAAATATGAATATCATTTTTAAGGGTAGTAAAGAGTTATACTTAAATCTGATTGGCAAACGTTTATAAAAGTAGGAATCTTTGGAGGACTGGGTGGCAAATAAATGGAAATAATCTCAGATCTTCATCTTCATTCTAAATATTCAAGGGCATGCTCAAAAGACCTTGACATACCTCATATGGAGCAGTACGCAAAGATAAAAGGCGTAAACCTCATGGGAACTGGAGACTTCCAGCACCCAAAATGGCAAAAAGAAATAAAGGAGCATCTGACAGAAGATGATACTGGGATATTAAGGACAAAAAACAATTTCCCTTTCATGCTCACATCTGAAATATCATTAATTTATTCGCAGGGTGGCAGAGGAAGAAAGATACATAATGTCATATGGGCGAAATCATTTGAGGTTGCAGCACAGGTCTCTGAAGCGCTGCTGAAAAGAGGCAGGATAGATTATGACGGAAGGCCGATATTTGGCATGTCTTGTCCTGAATTTGTCGAGATGATGAAGGAAGTGGATAAGGATATCGAGATAATACCTGCGCATGTCTGGACACCATGGTTTGGATTATTCGGAAGTAATGGCGGATTTGATTCTGTAAAAGAGGCATTCCAGGAAAAAGAAAAAGAGATTCACGCTTTAGAAACAGGCCTTTCATCAGATCCAGAGATGAACTACAGGTTATCTCAACTGGACAAGTATTCATTGGTAAGTTTCTCTGACCTCCATAGCTACTGGCCCTGGAGGTTAGGAAGGGAAGCTACAGTATTTGATTTAAAAGAACTAACATACAAGAATATCATCCATGCAATAAAGACAAAAGAAGGGCTAAAGGAAACAATCGAAGTAGATCCTGGATATGGGAAATACCACTGGGACGGGCATAGGAACTGCGGGGTCATGCTTTCCCCAAAAGACTCAAACAAGCTGAATAAGATGTGCCCAAAATGCGGCCGAGGTATGACTATAGGCGTTGAAAACAGGGTAGAAGAACTTGCAGACAGGGAACAAGGTTACCAGCCAAAAGACCCAATGCCCTTCAAGAAATACATCCCTCTTTCTGAGATAATCTCAGGCATAAAAGGAAAAGCAGTCGCGACAAAGGGGGTATGGGAAGAATATAATAAGATAACAGCAGCATTTGGCTCAGAATATGATATACTCAGGAAAATACCAAAAGAAGAGCTATTAAAAATAACAGATGAACGGATAGCTGATGCAATAATAAGGAGCAGGGAGCAAAAGATAAGAGTAATTCCTGGATATGACGGAGAATATGGCATACCTGTATTTGACGAAAGCAATGTGCCAAAAAGAGTTGAATTCAAGGTTCCAAATAGACAGGTGGGTTTACAGGAATATTTTAACTAATAATTTACTCAACAGAATCAGTAATAATATACTACTTTTTAGTAGTAAAAATAGAAAGATTTAAAAAGAGTACTGGCATCTAACCATTTATGGATAGTATAATCAGCCAATATAGTAATTCAGCAAGCTTGAAATACTATGAAAAAGGTGGAAATGCAAAACTTGTAATCACAAATTCGCCAAAGCTTGGTTCTCTTGAAGACATTGCAGGATATAAATTAATGTCAAGTAATCTTGTTATGGATGTCCATCCTTATGAAATAAGTAGTGATATAGCAGAAATATTAGATAGAGAAAATATTTTGGGTTTTGCAAAAAAGAGCGGAAAAGGTTATCATGCAATAATCAGTGGGACAAAACAAGAAGTTTTAGCTATCTATGAAAACCTACTTAAAAAAATATACGACTTAAAAAATAGCAGGCCTCAGGTAGGCTGTATAGTAATAGAAGACGATTTATACGATATAGTGATGGATGACAAAGTAGAAGAAGAAGAAGAATAGATTAATGATATCAATTTAATTTTAACAAATTTATAAATAAGTAGTTTTTTCCACTTTATTATGAGACGTAGAATTTCCTCAAAATTGGATTTAGAGTCATTATTGAATCAAAGCATAAGTGAATTTTTGACTTTAGCAGAATCCTTAAAAATCGTTAAAAGAGATTTATCTGATTCTTATCAAGATACAAAATCTCATTGGCCTATTTCTGAAGGAAGCACTAATAGCACAAAACCTGAAAAAATTAAAGCTCTAAGGTCAGCTGAGAGAGCTTACACTTCTGGCTGGGAAGAACAGAATTATAAGCTTGTATTAGAGCAATGGGATAGCGCTCTAAACTTACTAGAGAGCATAGCTTCAACTCCAGGACATTTGAAATTTCATAAAGAGCATCTTAAATGGAATATTAACGTAGCAAAGGCTGTTAAACATGTTGAATATGTAGCTAATAGGCTAAAAAAAGATGGCCATGTTTTGTCAACATTTGAAAAGTCAATTGAAAATGCGCTAATCCAAATAATCAGTAGGGATGAGTTAACTGATAATTTTATTTTTCCAAGAGATAGAACTTGGAATCAGATTCAAAGTATTCATGATAAGTCTTATTATTTATTTTCATTTAACAAACTTTTAAATTTATATAATAAAGGAAATGAAGAAGAATTCAGAAATTATGCTGCTTCATTTGGTTTTGGAGTAGCCAGAGATTTTCATGTAGAAAATGAAATATTAAGAAAGGTAAGAAAAAAAAGTATACATTCATTAGATGATCTAAGCGAACTTTTAAAGAGAGATGTTGATGAATTTAATTCATTAAAAGGTATGTCAGGCGAAATAATAACTGAGCTTTCAGAAAAATATAAAGAAGCACGCAGAAAGTGGAGAATTTCAGGAAGAAAAAAATCAGAAAATGTAGCATATCTTTATGATGCAGAAGAGAAATTTTTTGCAGGTGATTATATTGGCGCAATTAATGATTTGGAAAAGATAGACCCAATATATGGAACAAATATTGAGAAAGCAAGATTGCATCTAAAATGGATAAGTCTTGCATCATTGGAACTGGAAATCTATGATTCAATTGCTGGGAAATTAAGTTATCAAATGTCTTCAAATCACGCAAAAAAAATAATCGATATTAAATCTTCTTTAGGTAGTTTATTATATCATAATTTTTGGACTAAGGATATAAAATCTGGTGATATACGTTTGGCATCTGCCAAAACAATGGAAATTATCAAAAAAATATCAAGAGCAAGTTCTAATGTATCTGGCCATTATTTTTTAAAAGAATACAATGATGCAAGAGACTTGAATCAGTTAAAAGTAATAGCTGCAGATTTTTTTGAGGTCAAAATTGCTAGAAATTATAAGTTTTAAAATTTTTATTTGCATAACTATAAATCATAAAAAGAATATTTCTCAATTTTTGATATGGATATTAAACTTGTAATGATGCTATTTTATGAATTTCTTCATCATCCATGAGCTTAATGCAGCAAGTATTATAATGAACCAGAAGATATAGACATTACTCCTTCCTAATGCAAGAAAGATTATATTTAATACAAGAACGACAACCAAAACTAATGCGACTAATTTTTTTATCATAATCTTTCCTTGATATAGTCTCCCTTAACTTCTATATATTCCCCTGGTTTCAATTCACCTAGCTTTAGTCCTGCAATCGCAATCCTTTCCAAAACCAGTACTTTATTCCCAAGGGCATGGAATATTTTTTTCACTTCATGCTTCCTTCCTTCAGTTATTGAGATAAGGGCTTTCTTCTCGCCTATCTTTTTTATGACAGGAAGGACTTTTACTTTCTCAGTCTTCCCATCCCCTTCAACTGTAATCTCAAGGCCTTTATTTCCCCGCTCAACATCCTTATCCCTAAGCTCATTAAGCAGTTCTACATAATACTTCTTCACAATCATATTATTTGGGTTGGTTATCTTGAAGCTTAGTTTCCCATCATTTGTGACAATGATAAGGCCTGAGGAATTCTCATCCAGCCTTCCGACACAGAACAATGTGTTTTTCTTGCTCTCTTCAAGCTTTAAGAGCGAGTATATGCTTTTCTTGTTGAATTCCTGCTGCACAGTAAGCTCCCCTGAGATATATCCTACTGGCTTATTCACAAGGAAATAGAGCTTATCGTCCTGCATCTTGACCACTTTTCCCTTGAGCATGACTTCCTTGTTATTAGGATTGAACCTGAACATATGGTTCTTGCATGCCAGTCCTCCGACTTTCACTTCGCCTTTCTCTACTGCCAAAAGGATGTCCCTTTTAGCCTTGAATAGTCCTGTCCTTGAAAGGAACTGGTGCAGATGTAGTTTCATAAAAAATAAGTTCTTTCTTTGTATTAATAAGCCTTTGCGTAAACTGCAGCAATATTGATAAAAAAAGCCAAAACAATAATAATTTATACCCGCTGACAAAACCTCTGTTGATGAACGGAGAGATATTCATATTCATTGAAGCTATCCTTTGGAGCCTATTCCCGATTTTTACAAAACTTACATATTCAAGCATCTCCCCCCTTTATACTGCTGCCATAAGTACACTTTTCGCAGCCCTATTTTTTGCAATAGTCCTTACGATACAGAAAAAATGGCATGAAATCTGGGTAAAGGAAGCATGGAAAGACGTATTATTAGTCACACTATACATAGGTATAATACTGTATTCCCTTGTATTCATAGGGTTAAAGTTCACTACAGCAGGAAATTCCGCATTGATTGGGATACTTGAAGTATTTTTTTCATTCATAGTTCTGGGAGTGTTAAAAAAAGAAAAGATAACAAGGCTAAAGATTACCGGGGCTTTTTTCATGGCGCTTGGCGCCATTTTTGTATTGTTCCCAAAAGCTTCAGGCATAAACATAGGGGATTTCATACTGATTATAGCACAGGCATTTGCACCTCTTGGAAACCTGGCGCAGCAGAGGGCAAGGAAAAAGATAAGCAGTTTCACAATAATGTTCTTAAGAAGCATCATAAGCGGGACAGTTCTGTTTGCTCTCGCATTCATATTCTATCCTGTCCCTGATGCAGGGCAACTTCAGGCAGCCTCATTCTATCTTTTCCTAAACGGCATATTTTTCATGGGGCTTTCAAAGATATTCTGGATAGAAGGGATAAATACAATTGAGATAACAAAAGCGAACACAATAAACATAGTGATACCTTTTTTCACTTTGGTCTTTGCATATTTCCTCCTTGGTGAGATCCCAAGGCTTGGGCAGCTCATAGGAATAATCCCTTTGGCACTTGGAGCATACCTAATTTTGATACATGAAAAAAAGCATAGAAAGCTTTAAATAGTAAATTATTCGTTAATAATTAAAAAAAGGTGAAGTTATGTTTAAAAAAGCCGTCTCTCCATTAATTGCAACAGTGCTTCTAGTAATGATAGTAGTATCTATTGGTGCTGCTGTAATGGTAGTCATACAGGGGCTTTCTGATGAGCAGATTAAGAATATAGAGACACAGCAGGACATTTTGTCATGCGGGACAGATGTCAAGATAAATCTGTTCAAGGCAGATTCAAAATACAGGGTATGCCTGAATGTTTCAGATTCAAATAGGAAAAATAACGTCACACTTCTGATGGAAAACGCCGGCCAGAAAGATATAACTGGTTTTAGAGTAGTTGTTTTAGGAGACGATGGTTTCAACACAACAATGTATGATAATGATGAGCTTTTGAAAGGCCAGCTTAAAGGGTTCAGGTTCCAGTTTGGTGGAGCAGGAGATTCAAGTTCTGAGATTTCAAGGATTGCAATTGAGCCAAGGATTGAAGGGAAGGAGACAGTCACTTGCCAGCTTCCAACTTTGCAGTTTGATGAAGAGTTCATAGACAGCCTAAAAGACTGCAATTCAGCTGAAGTAACCTGGGATGGGAACATCGCAGCAAGCACATCAACAGGATAATCTTTTTTTTTCTGAATTATTTTTCTGGTGTTTTTTTATAGGTCTTTTTTTATAGTAGATGTTAAGAGATAAGAAAATAAGAATTATAAAAAATAATAGTTACAAGATTTAAACCTGCCTTATGAGATTCTTTGTCAGGTAATCTTCCCCTTTGGTCTCATGAGAGGAGTGTCCATGCTTGTCATGTGAATCATGCTTCTTTGCACCATGGTCTTCTGCATGTCCATGTGTATCAGGACTATGTTTTTTTTCAGGTGCTGCTTCATGGCCATGAGAATCATGCGGCTTTGCATGTGAATCATGCCCATGAGAATCATGCTGGCCAGGTTCATGCTCATCATGCTTTATCTTGGCACTTGGCAATTTATCCTTCCCTGAAAATATTGCATCTGCAAAAATCTTTATTTTTGACTGCATCGCTTTAAGCAGGTCATTTGATATTTTTTTTGGTGGCCACTCAAAATTTATCCCGTCCTTCTCTTTTCTTGGGATAACATTCAAAACCAAGTGCGGCAGCTCCTGGCCTGAATCAAGGCCGTTATTTAGCACAATGTTTGTGCCATGAGCTCCTATTGTCTCAAAAATTGCAGTAGAAACCTTATTCGCAATTATAAGAAGATGTTCAGTTATCTTATCATCAAGCTCCTCAAGTATCGGCACATGCTCTTTTGGTATCACAAGACAATGACCAGGATAAGAAGGGTTCTCATGAAGTATTGCAAAGCACAGGTCATCCTCATAGATGAAATTAAAGATCTCCTTGTTCTTCAGGATGTCGCAGATGTCGCAGCTCATAGGAACATATTGGCGATATCATCAATGTTCAGGTTAGATGTATCTTTCTTCTGCCTTGCCTCCTTTTTTTCATCTTCTTTATCATGCCTTATTTCATCAGGGTTATCATCTTCATTTTCTTCGCTTCTTTCCTGAACCATCTCATGCTTCCTTTGTTGACTGTCTTCATGCTTCCCTGCATGAGCAGCTTCATTTACTGTTTCATGATGCCTGGTTTCCAGAGATTCATGATTTCCTGGGCTTCCAGTATGCTTCTCCTCTCCAATAGCCTTCTTCACTGCCCTTCCATTGAGATAAGTATGAAGCTTCTCTTTCATCTCCTTTATCTTCTCTTCTTCAATGCCATGCTTTGGAACAGTGAAAAGCAGGTCTCCTGGCTTTCTTGGGACAACATGTATCATGAAATGGGGAGCTTTCTGTCCTGCTATCGCTCCGTTTGCAATAAAAATAGTAGTGCCCTTCACCCCAAGCGCCTTAAGAAATGCCCTTGATGTGTTTTTTGCAATCCTAAACATATACCCTATCATCTCGTCAGGGATCTGCGGAAGTATCTGGTAATGCGTCTTTGGAAGGATTAAGCAGTGACCTTCATTGGCCGGGTTTATATCAAGAATCACAGTAACTTTATCGTCAGAATATATCTCATATGAAGGTATCTCCTTTGCAATTATCCTGCAGAAGATGCAGTTTTTCTTCTGGAGCTCCAGGATTTCCTCTGGAGTCATATTTTTGAGTTCATCTGCATCCATACTGATTACATACAGAAGGATATTTTAAATAATTTGCTAATTGAAAAGAAACTTTTAAAAGCAGTCCTAAATTCTGCTCTCGTAGAGCGAATATTTACGTGAACTTGGTCTCACGTAATAAAAAAGAGTTATGCCGCGGTCGCTTAGCCCGGCTATAGCGATGGATTGCTAAGGACTTAAGTGTCTTTATGATTTCCACATATAGCCTACAAAAATCCATTGTCCGCAAGGATACGTGAGTTCAAATCTCACCCGCGGCGCTCTATTTTTCTTATGATTTATAAAAATAAGTAGTATCGAACCTGTGAGGCACTACGCTCTCTTTTTCACGAGTGTTTTTGTAAAAAGCCTCAGCCGCGACGCTCTATTTTATTATCTAAAACTATTTTAAAACTAATTATATTGCTTCCTTAATGTCTTAAATGGCATCATGCTTGTCTGTGCCAAAAGCATGTACTTATTTGGTATCTCTGTGTTTGCCAAAGTCAGCCCTTTTATCGGGTGGTCAGACATAAAATATGCTAGAGCTGTCTCTTTAACTGTCCCTTCCCCGACTAGTTCCCCAATTGGCCCGCTTTCCATGTCTATTGCTGAAAGGTTCAGATCCATCAGTTCCAATATAGCTTCTTCAACCAAAAGGTTTCCCCTCTGCTGCCAGACAACTGAAGACACAGTTTTTATCCCGCCTCCCCTATGCACATTATTTTTTGCATCATATGCAAAAATAGAATGATGATAATCTAAAAGCCTGTTTTTCAACGGAGCAGCCATCCTTGTAAAATTTCGCTCATGCTGGTAGACGCTGCTTTCATGCATCACTCCAGAGCTTGGCCCTTTCAGGGGATATTCTTCGCTAAGAAGGTCCCTTAAGGATTCCCTTTCCACAAGTATCTTTGAAATATCTGTCAGGTAGGCCATATCTGCAAGAAATACATCCCCTACCTGCATCTTATCAGAGATGCCTGCAACCCTTGTTGTTGCCCATAGCGAATCTACTCTTCCTGTCTTGGCCTTGATTCCCCTAACAAGCTCAAGGATCTGATCTCCAAGCGCATAATCAAAATCAATTATGACAGTATTTCTATCATTGATATCGCTGTTTAAAACTTCATTAAATTTCAGATTAGTTTTTCTTAGGTCTATTACCCTTGCTGATTGTCCCTGTCTTATTGACTGGTTGACTCTTTTGATCTTGCTTTTTGACTCATATTTTATTATAAGCTCTTCAAACTCGTTCATTTTTTCCTGATTATTTGAATAGTATTCCCTTATCTTTTCAAATAATTCATACCTTTGATAAATGGAAAGATGCCCAATATCTTCCTCTTTCCCTATTGTGCTCTTATAATGGGAAAGGAATTCATTGCTGTATAGCAAACCTGAGAGCATGACTGATTTTGTGTAAACTGAATCGCTGAATGAGACAATAACTTTAGTATCTTCTTTCAGCCTTAGGCCTGACAGGACCTCGCTTAAGAATTTTGAGCTTGTCTTGTTTCCAGTTGCCATGTTCTTAAATTTCCATTGCATTCCTTTTTCTTTCTCTGGCGTTTTGCTCTTTCCTGCAAAATAAGAGATTATCTTTCCAAAGCTTTCATAGATATTATCTCCAAAAACTTTCTTTTCAACAAGTTTTGTGAAAGCATTCTCTCCAATAGCATCCTCTATTGTTTTTTTTACGTATGCCTCGTTGTTCCCTTTCCCTGCTTCAAAAAGTTCAGTTACGCCAAGCTTATCCTCAAGCTTTCTTGCAATGTATTCAAAAACTTTGTACATCACAAACATGTTCCCTGTGAAATCACGCATATCTGATTTTTTCCCCCTGTTAGTCATATAAAGAATTCCATTTTCTTTATCAAATACAAAAGGCCTTTTTCTGCTGCCTGGTATTCTGGTTTCATTTCCAGAGATGTCTGAATACTTTGTCAGGTCATCAACAACACAAAATTCCATATGGGGATTATCAAGAATTTCCGATACTGTTATAGGCATTCTAGGAACTGAATAAAATATTCCAGTTATATCGAATTCACCTTTTTTAAGAAGGATAGGTGTAGGGAATAAATTCATTGATTTCTCCTTGAATTTATCTGTCAGGTCAAAATTGCCAAACCTAAATGGATCATCGAAAAAATTCAGCGGAGTCATCCAGAATTGAAGATGTGAATGAAGATCATAGCTCATCCTAAGCCTTCCAAGAAACACCTCATTCAAGGCTGAAGTTATCTTTTTTATTTCATCGCTTCCAAATTCTGAATCCATGAGTTCAGCAAAAAGCTGCCCTGATGAAGAAGCTAATAATAGCCTAGGTATAGTTTCTGTGTAATCTTCCCTTTCAAGTAACTTTAAGACAAGGTTATAGTAAAAATCCCGATTTTTCGTGACAGCAATGTATTCTTCGATTCCATCCCTGTAAGTGTCACCCATGTGAGCCTTTAGTTTCAGCAGTTTTCTTACCTTTTCTCTAGCCTCATAACCTTCTTTCCAGAGCTCATTTAGTCTTAAGTCTTCTTCTTCACTTGTCCTTAAGGAAGAGTCGCTCTGCATGGCATAGCCTTTATAGAGTGCCTTAACCAGATTATCTATCAGTTTTTGCTCCTTTGTTTTAGGCATTTTCAGAGCATTTATTCAGAAACTATATATAAATATTACTACTGTTTAGTTAATAATTAAAACTCTCATCCCTTAACCTATTTTCAGGTTATACTTAGCAGCAGCATCTGCCATCCACTCATAGACCTTCATGTCATTCCCTGAAACATGCAAGAACCACTCCTGGAACAGTTTAGGTATTGCAAGAAGCAGGATAATTAACCATAGGTTCTTTTTTGTTGTCCTGAAGTTTGGAAAATATTTTCTCTGGATTATGCAGAAAAGGAAGAAATTCTCAAATATGTTTGGGAATATGAGGAAGACAAACTTCTCTCCAAGGATGAAAAACGCCAAAAAACCAAGTAACCTCCATATGAAAAGAAAAAATGCTGCATTCTTCTGGATTTTCTCAAACCTAAGAGAGATTATAAGCGCAATAAACAAGGTGAAAAAATCAAGGGACTTGTCTATCACATTATAATGGATGCTGAAAGAAGAATCAAATATGATGAATAGCCATAGGTCCATTGAATCAAAAAATAAGGTTAGAAAATATCCTAAAACAGGGAAAAAAAACATAAGTATTGCAGCAAGAATTCTTGTAAAGAAAACCAATACTAAAGCTATCATAGGTTAATTATGGTTTTTTAAGATTATAATTGTTTGCTTTATTGCAAAGACTGCATAAGTTCTTTATTTTATCTCAATGCATTTGTCCGCAAACATCTTCAGGTCATCATGCAGCCTGTTGTCTCTTGAATTCTCGATGAAAACCAGGTTCTTGCCATTGACCTTGGCCTCATAGATGAGCATCTGTATGAATTTCAGGTTTTCGCTTAGGTTATTAAAGGGCAGTATGTCAGTTATGCAGTCAAATACCATATAGCTGCAGTGCCTCTCATTGATGAATGATGAGAATGCTACCCTTATCTCCGCAAGCGCTCCAGGAGAAGACGCGAAGACCACATCGCTGATTACTGGAGGGACTTTTTTTTGCGCTGTGAATGTATCAACAAAAATGATGTTCTTGGTGTTTGCCTTGGCTTTTATAAGCTGTGCTAAAACATCCTCAGCTGCCCTTGAAGTCACAATATACCCGATTTTAAATTTCCGGCTAAGCTCCCTGATAAATTCAAGATTGCTTTCTTTGTTCACCAAAAGCACAACCTGGTTGCTTTTTATCTCATCTAGATAGTTCACGATTGAACCATGAGACTAGGCAGTTTAAATAATTTTTCCAATACTAAAGATTAAGCACCTGCTCCTTGCAGGAATTTATGACAGAAGGGATCTTGTTTATCCGATTAAGCCTTCCTTTCATCTTGAATTTGAGCTCCTTTGCCTCTGCCTGCGTCATCCCCTCTTCAGGCTCATAGATTACTTTTTCCCCATAGATAGTTCTTGCCATTAGTTCAACATGCTTGACACCAAATTCTCCTGGAGCATCATATATCCTGCTTCCTTTCTGCAGTCCAAAGACACTCAGTGATAAAAGGTCGATGTTTTTCTTGTTCTCTTCCAAAAATTCAACAGTTTCAATGAACTCCTTTTCAGTCTCCCCAGGAAGGCCAAACATCACATAGACAAGGTTTATCATCCCTGCATCTTTTGAAGCCTTGAGCACATCTGAAATATCTTTCTTTACAGTCCCTTTCTCCATCTTATCAAGTATCCTCTGGCAGCCTGATTCAACCCCAAAAGAGATGCTTCTAAGTCCGGATTCATAAAGCATCGGAAACAGTGGGATAAGTTCCCTGACAGGCCTAAGTTGGCACCACCATTTTATATCTAAAGGCTTTAGCATGCCTCCCAGCTCTTTTATCCTGACTATTGGAAAATCATCATCAATGAAACAGATCTTTTTCATCTTATTTTTGATTATGGATTCCCTGATGAAATCCAGGTCAATCATCCTATAAGGCATATTTCCATGGTGCGTGCAGAAAGTGCATCTCTTATATGGACAGGAGACTGCAGTACGAAGAGGATATACTATATCTTTGGTGAAATACTCTTTTTTTTCAAATCCTGAAAAATCAAGGACTGCTTTTTTCTCTTTATTATGCCTTCTTGCTCCGATAGAATCTAGGTACTCGCCAAGCTTGGTATAATTCTCAAGCCTTATCACATTATCAAGTTTTGAATAGTCAGCAGGCCCGCCCACAATCACCTTGACTCCTTTTTTTATAAGGTCATCTATGAGGAATTTTGCAAAGTAAAGCTGGCTGTTATATGTGAAGCTTATGCAGACAATATCCGGCTTTTCCTTGATTACCTTTTTAAGCAGAAGCTCATAATTTTCAGGAACCCTGTTTTCCCTGGAAGCTTTTGAAAGCCCTGGGTAATATCCTCTTGAATTCCCTTCAAATTTATCAAGCGCCCTAAAAAAATTATCCTTCTTTTGCTTATAATAATTAGGAAATACCTTAAAGTGGAAATATGAGTTCAGGTCAATCGCTTTTATCTCTTCATCAAACTGGGAAACTAATACGCTGTGCATCATTGCAAGTGAGTAAGGCATGACTGTAGGTATATGTACAGGCAAATTTAGTAGCAGTATTTTCATAAGAAAAAGAAAGAAAAAGGAACTATATTAAAACTATTCCTTATAATTTAATTATGGCTGTGTTCAACAATCTTCTTTAGTGCTGATTCAAGCTCTTTTTCAGTGAAAAGCTTCTTTTCAAGCAAAAGTCCAACCAGGGCATTTATGACAAAATGGTTGTTATATGCAATGTCTTCAACTGAATATCCTTTGCCATGCTCGTGTCCATGCTCATGACCGCAACCGCATCCTTCATGCTCACCAATCTCATGCAGGTGCTCGTGCCCGTCTCCGCAGCCGCATCCTTCTCCAGTATTTTTGCAGCAGTCATCTCCCTTATCCTGGCAGCATTCATCTTTCTTTACTTTAACATCATCTTTCTTTGCTTTCATAGTTATTCACCTGTTAGTTTTGTGATTTGGCATGGTTAATAAAACTATGCTTAAAAAAAGCATAAATAAGTATATAAATCCAAAAGAGATTAATTAACAAGGGTGAAATAATGGGGAAGGGTAAATCTCAGGTATCTTTGTTTATTATAATAGGGTTAATAATTGTTTTTGCCGTTACTTTTATGTTCCTATATGGAAAAAGAAACGTTGGAACTGATGGGTTCAGAGAGGCTGAAGTTTCATTCTCTGATTCAGAAATAGAAGAATATGTCAACAGATGCCTTGAAGAGACCTCTCTTGAAGCTCTCAAAAAATCTGGGTTTAATGAAGAGATAGGAAATTATATTGATGCAAACCTGGGGGAATGCATACTTGGATTTGAATATTTTAAGGATACAGGTTATGAATTTACAGAAGGTGTTCCAAAAGCTAATGTTCTTACTGATAATGATTACCTTACTGTTGACCTGGATTATCCATTGAAGATATCAAAGGATAACCGCGTCACTGAACTGACTGTATTTCATTATTCCCTAAAAAACATTGAAACCCTAAATGCAGAATCAGGAATTTTCAAAAAAGATGACCTCTTGATTAGTCCTGATAAGAGGCTTGTGCTAAGGTTTGATGAAGATACTAATGCTAAGGATGTTTTAAGTGGCAATCCTATTGAACAGATAAGCATGAAATCTTTGGATAGGCAGTATGATGACATGGAAAATTCCATTGTAATAGGAAATTTGATATATGAAGGCGGACCTGATGGCACAATTTTTGACAAACCCATAGATATAACTATACAATTAGATGAGATGGATTCAAAGGCTTATGACCCTGAAACATTTACAATCTCTTATTTTGATGAAGAGACAGGCATATGGATAGCCTATCCTGAAAGCTACTATGACAAGGAAACAAATTCCATGAAAGGCAAGATAAATCATTTCACAAAGATTGCAGTGACAATATGTTCCCAGAAGGGTTTTGATAAGATATACATACCGCTGGTTTATGCATTCAAGGACCCATTTGGCCCGCAGGGCTGCGACCCTATGAAATGGGAAGAGAATGAGTTTGAAGACGGGATACATATTAAGCCTGAATTCATGAACGACCTTGACCCCTGCATCTTCCAGACACAGAAAGAAGATGCAAGCGGAAAAAAGACAGATTTGGAAAAGACAAAAGAAGGAGAAACAAAAACAAAAGAGATGCGATTATGGATGAACACATTGTTTCATTCTGGAAGCAGCATGTCTGATTCAGAGTTTGATACAAACAAATGCCCGCTGGATACAGAATATTTCCAGGATTGGGACCAGGATGACATAGGAATAATTCCAGCTGCTGACATAAGGTATAGGGACCTAACTAAGCCTTCAAAACCAAGAGAAAGCTATCCTATAAACCCTCCAAGTGGCATTACAAAACAAGATGCAACGGACTGCCTTTCTGTCTGCAGGAATGATCCAAAGATTCTGGACAAGATCAGCCAAACCTATAATGGGTATAAGCTGGAATATCTTAAGACATATATCAATAAAGAGACTGACCAGATAGCTGACGGGATAAAAGATGATGCAAAACTGCTGTGCACCTATGAATATTCAGGGACATCAGAAGAGATGAAATGTGACAGCCTTTCAAATGAAAATAAAGCATACTGGAAAGAAGTGCTGGCAACCCCTAATACATTCGGAATTTTGCATGAATTTATGATGGGAAGGGGAACATTCAGGATATATGTGGATCCTAATGGTGGAACATGTGCCCAGGGCTTTCCTCAGCATGGGGAGGTTCAGAAGTATGAGGATCCTGATGAATTTTTTGCCTCTGTACTGACAAGGGCAGACCTGCCTGTCTTGGATAATGGGAATATAAATAATAATGACTTTACCTCTCCAAGATATCTGCTTGGGTCAAGCGAAACTCAAGAATCTGAAGTCAGTATAAATAATGACATTGCGTTTGAGAGCCAGTTTGAAGGAAGCGAAGAATACAATTTAGCTGATCTGCAGGCTGAAGAATGGTCATGCTCTGATAAATGCATTTGGAGCTTGAACCAAAATTATGACCAGGAAAATTCTAAGGCATATTCACCTGATCATGGAAGATTTGTGGCGGGCAGGGAAAATGTCCTGAGTGTAGATGTGTATAATATCAATGATGCATGCATGTATGCTAGAGGAATACTTGAATTTAATGGTATCGGCCTTCAGTTTGATAGGGAGAGCATTGATGAATATGGATGTGCTGCAATCAGCGGGTGCTTTGATTCCACAGAAAAAAAATGCTTCATGCCAGGTGAAACAATAAATAATGACAGGTGCTGTGTCCCTGCAGGTGAAAACATGCTTGGGTTCCCTGGAAAGTATGACCATCCCACAATCCAGCCTGGTGTATGTAACTATGTACAGGAGCATACATGCCAGTATTCAGGAGGATGCCAGCATTCAAGCTTTAAACATACCTGTTTCCCAAATGGTGTTTATCAGGAAGAATTAGACCAATGCTGCCTTGATACTAAATGGGTTGATGCTGAAAAGAAGGATGGAAAAGTTATAACTGACCCAAAAACAGGTGGACCAATCTGCCCTGGAACAGAAAAGCTTCCTGCATGCAGGTCTGGTGAATGTGTTTCAGAAGCAAGCATGTGCGAAGGTGGCATTGATTACTTTTCTGCATGTGAAGACCACAGCTACTGCTGCAATTTCAAAAAAGATGTCTCTGGTGAATGCCAATCTCCAAATATATGCAGCGAGGAATGCAAAAGTGATCTTAACCTATTTCAGGTTATGGATGGCAGCCAGGCACCATTGACATGCAATAACGGGATGAAATGCTGCGGAACAATTGATAGTGTACAGCCATTCTGCAAGGAATCAAGAGGATATATTTCCGATACAAATCCAAACCACAGGAATAAAATAATAAAGCTATGCGAAAATGGATGTGATCCTAAGACAAATGAATGTATAGATGATAAAGAGATAAAATGCAGGGGGATTAAGGAAGATGCAGGCAAGATGCCAAAGAATATATGTGAACTGGATTCCCCATGGATGTGTAATGAAAAAGGTAACTTGGCAATTGTAAGCAAGATCTATATTGACGCTACAGTTTGCTGCGAAGGAGGTTTTTGCTGCCTTGGAAGGGAAGAGGATAAGAATAATGTGCCAAATGATATGTGCAAGATGAGATATCCATGGATGTGCGATGCAAATGGGAAATTCAAATATCTTACAAAGACTGAACAGTCCAGCATGTGTTAACTTTTTTTGTTTTTTTCAAAAAGCATATAAACTTACAAAATATTGATACTACTTATGAGAGAAGTTACTTTGAAGTGTTCAAGATGCCACAAAGAATATCCATCAAGCGACATGAGATATGTAAGTTCTAATGTCATGTGCTGTAAGAACTGCATAGAAACGCCTGAAAAAAATGTCACAAAACCTGCTGAGAAAGCAGTCGAGAAGATGGAATTTAGGTGCACAAAGTGCAACTATTCTTTCAAGAGAAATGTCATGCCTAACGCCTGCCCGTACTGCGCAAAGAAAGGTACGCTTGTGATGAAGGCAGGGATGAAAGTGGATAATTTCCTAGCTGATTAAAATGCCTGATGTAAAATGCCAGAGATGCCAGAGGATATATCCTGCTGAGCAGTATGTTCTTGATTACAGGTATAAGATGGTTGTATGCCCTCAGTGCGCAAAAGAGAAGGACCCAAAGCCAAAACCTGCTCCAGAACCTCAGGCTGAAGTGATAAAGAGCATGCCTAAGCAGCCAGTAGCCAATAGTGAAGTTAAGCATGCAGTTACTTCTGAAAAGATAAAGGTAAGGTGCAAGAAGTGCAAATTTGAATTCAAGTATGATGAAAAGACAAAGACACCTTCAAGATGCCCTTACTGTGGCGTTGATGTTGTTTTCTGAAAATTATGATTTTTTAGTTAGGCTTGTAATTTGTAACCTGTTTCATTTCCCAGATTAATTCTTTCTGTAGTCCCTGATATCCTGCAGCCAGCGTGAAATTATGCAGTTCCTTTCTTCTTCCTTTCTCTTTTTTTTGTTCCGGAGTATCGACACATATCTGATCTATCTTTCTTTCAAACCTATCAAGAAAATACTTGTGTGGCCTTTTACTGCTGCCATATATAGCTTCCAGGTTTTCCCTCCCTAGAGCTGCATAGATATCTTCATGGAAAAAATGCTCTGCCAGTGTCCTTAAATCCTCTTCTTTCTGAAAACCCAGCTTCCTGGCAATTTTATCCTTATCCACTGAAAACAGGTTTCCATTAAATTCTATTGCAACAATTATAGCTGCAGGGTGGACGCCATACTGGTTTCCCATCATCTCAATTTTTTGGTACACCTTTGCAGGTATTTCATAGGATTTTAACCTGCTCTCTAAAACTTCAGCTGGCTTGATGCCTTCATATGGCAGCTTTGCAATCATTTCTGAAGCATTTATTGTACCTTCAACATTAGCGCCAGCATCCAGGACTTCATCTATCATATCGCATATATCCCCGACCTCTGCTGTCAAAAAATACTTGAAATTGGTAGCCTGTTGTGGTGCCATAACGCATAAAACTGAATCAGAATTTATAAATCTTTCTATTTTTCACTACTTTTTAGTAACAATCACTTTTCCAAGTGATACTGCACGCTGATATAGCTTGTCCTTTTCCTGAAATGTATAGCTGCTTTCAGGGCAAGAGCTGTCTGGTTGTGCAGGATGTGGTGCCACCATCTCTTTGGCACAAATTCAGGTATGACCACTGTGACATTAAGGTTTTTGTCCTTTTTTTCTATCTCATCAAGATACTGCATGAGCCTTCCCACAAGCACCCTATAAGGAGAATCCAATATTGTAAGTTTCACATCAGGCATGTATTTATTCCATTTTGCTATAAGCTTATCCCTTTCTTTTCCGCTGATATCCACATGGACAGCTATGATTTGTCCATTGAAAGTCTTTGCAAATTCCATCGCCTTGATTATACCTTTATGAAAAGTCGGTATAAGAACCAGCATCAGGTGCTTATTCTTCTTAAGCTTTAATGGTGCACTCATCTCGCAGACTGAAAGCTGCTGAGCTACAGTCTCATAATGATGCTTGATAGATTTGAAAAGGAAATTGAAAAATACTACTAGGATTACTATTGCCCATGCTCCATGGGTGAACTTTGTGACAAGGATGATTACAAGCACAATTGTCGTGAGTATGCATCCGATTCCATTTATTATGATAGATTTTATCCAGCCTTTTCTCTTTAAAGTGTAGTGCCTCTTTATCATCCCTGCCTGAGAAAGCGAGAATGAGGTGAATACTCCGACTGCATAAAGAGGGATGAGCATATGGACGCTTCCCTTGAATATTATAAGGAGCAGTGACGAGAAGAATGCAAGGAAGATTATCCCATGGGTGAATACCAGTCTATCCCCAAGCTGCGTGAACTGCCTTGGCATAAACCCATCCCTTGCGTGGAAATAGCATAGTCTTGGAAAATCCGCAAAACTTGTATTTGCTGCAAGGAAAAGAATCATCATGGTTGTTGCCTGGATAAGGAAATATAATCCTGTCCTTCCAAAAAGATTTTCTGCAATCAATGAAACAAGGGTCCTTTCATGTTCCGGATGGATATGAAGGTGGTTTGCCATGAATGAGATTCCAAATACTAAAACAGTCATTATTATGCCCATAACTACAAGGGTCTTCTGCGCATTTTTTGCTTCAGGCTTTTTGAAAGCCAATACCCCATTTGAAATAGCCTCTACTCCTGTAAGAGCTGTGCATCCTCCTGAAAATGCCCTAAGCAATAGGAAAAGTGATACTCCTCCCATGACTTCTATCTGGCTTTGGATTACTGTCGGGTAAAGTGTGCCATTAAAAAACCTGTAAAATCCTATTGAGATCATAAGTATATATGAAACAATGAAAAGGTATGTAGGGACTGCAAAGAAAAGGCCTGATTCCTTGACTCCTTTCAGGTTGACTATAGTTATGAAGATTATCACCAGCACCCCGATGAATATCCTGTGCGGGAAAAGATCCGGGAAAGCTGAAGTTAATGCCGCTACTCCTGCTGCAACGCTTACTGAAACAGTAAGGATATAGTCAAGAAGCAGTGAACTTGCTGCTGCAAGCCCTGCTGTGACACCTAGGTTTTCCATTGCAACTGTATATGAGCCTGCTCCTTTTGGATATGCTTCTATTGTCTGCCTGTATGAAAAGATAAGCACCCAAAGAAGTGCCAGGATTATAAGTGTTATAGGAAACGAGAAAGCTAATGCAATAGTCCCTGCTGAAACAAGCACAATTGCAATTTCTTCTGCTGAATATGCGACTGAAGACATAGCGTCTGAAGAAAATACAGCCAATGCAACCCTTTTAGAAAGCCTCTGGTGCTTATATTCCCAATTAGGCAAAGCGTCTCCGATTACAAGTTTCTTTATGCTTTTCCATATGCTCATAAAAGGTCAATTTTATTTGAGAACTTCGCTTCTACTTAAAAATATATCGAAAAAAAAGTTTAAAAAAAAAGGATTAGTTATCGAAGGCAAATACCTTGTATTCAGGCACATCTGCTGCCTGTTTGTTTTTCTCTTCTTCGTTTGCCTGTATTTCTCCTAATGCTTCTTTACTGTTTTCCACAAGCTTATTTATCTTGTATTTTTTCTGCCTTTTTGGCTCTTCTTCGTCTTTTTCCTCAGCCTCAAGTTCAACAATTGGCTTTACTTCTATTTTTGGCTCTTCCTTAACTGCTTCAATTTTTGTGCTTGGCTTAGGTTCAGCTTTTATTACAGCTGGTTTCTCAGGTTTGATTTCCTGCTCTTTTAATGGTTTTTCAAGTCTTGATTTTTCAACTGGTTTCTCAGCAAGTTTTACAGCTGGTTTCTCAGCTGGTTTTTCAACTCTTGTTTTTTCAACTTTAACTTCAACCTGCTTAACTTCTGCCTTTGGCTTTTCAACTTTTACTTTTATTTCAGGCAATGTCAGTTTCTGAGGCTTTATGCCTAGTATTGCTTCAATATGCTCATCATTTACCTTGTATTCTTCTCTTTCAACTGCATATCTTGCGACATCCTCGCAGTATTCCAGGAATTTCCTTGGGTTTTTCTCTGCATGCTCAAATATTATCTTTATTGATTTTCTGCTGAACAGTTCAATATCCCCAATCCTGCTGCTGATAAGTTCAAATACTTCATCCTGGTTTAAAGGGACAGTCTTTATCACATTGCCCTTAAGATAGCTTTTCACTTCGCTGCTCAACTGTGTCTCTTCATAGCTGTGGCTTACAAAGACAACAGACTGTAGTATCCCGTCCTGGTAATACTTTATTATCTGTTCTGAATCATCAGGCTTCATCGTATGCACTTCATCTAGGAGAAGTATCATGTTGGAATGCTTTATTCCTGTGACCTTCCTGATTACTGAATTGGCTCCTTCAACTAGGCTTTTGAGATCAAATTTTACTCCTGAATTGAAGCTGTAGTAGATAATCTTATTCCTTCCCCTGAAATTTGCAATTATGCTTTTTAGGATTGTCGTCTTTCCTGTGCCATACTGCCCTTCGATGAAAAGAAGCTCTGAATCCTTGATTTTTTGCATCAGGAAATCCAAATCATATGCTACAACATCCGCAACAAAAGCAGCTGGCTTAATGCTGAATGGGTTACTGTTGAACCCTAATTTCTTATACCATGTCATTTTCAATCACTCGTTAATATTCATTAAAACCTTGAAATCTGCAAGCTGCACCCTTTTTCTGCTTTTCTTCGCAGCCGATGACGCAACTTTCTCACAATTTTCAAAGAGTAGCTTAACTGAATTGCCGGAGATTTTAAAAATTTTTTCTATTAGCTTGTCATTGAAAAGCTCGCTGTCCCCAATCCTTTTTCTGACTATTTCAACTGCATCTGCAGGTGTAAGCTTTGGTACTTTTACAACTCTCTCCCCAATCCTGTCCCTCAAGCTGTCTGAAAACTTTGCTGACCTGTAGCTTGATGATGTGAAAACGATTGATTTGATGTAATTCTGGTCAAAATAATATTTCAGCCTTTCAGTGTTAAGTTTTGAAAGCTCATGGACATTATCCATAAGGAGTATCATGTCTTTTGGCTTCTTCTTAAGTATCCTTCCTAAGACCCCGTATTTCTCCTCTAATACATGGGTAATGTTAAGTTTCTTGTCCAGTACTTCGCAGTCAAGGTAAACAACATTCCTCTTCCCGCCGAACTTCTTTGCAGCAACCATAAGAAGTGTCGTCTTCCCGCTTCCTTCTCCGCCTTCGATTACAAGCATGCTGCCTGAATTTATCCTATAGAACACTTCTTCAGTAAGCTCATCCATCTTGACTAACTTGCTGTGATTCTGCTTAGGATTTGTGGAAAAAGGATTCTCATCAAAATCTAGTTTTTCATACCACTCCATTCTTTATTCCTCCAATCTTTTGTATGCCCTTTCTCTATAAATGTTAGCGGCTTCGTAGTATAGTTTAGAACTTTCAGTATCCCCTTTTTTGTAAAGCCTTTCGCCTATCTTATGATACTTTCTTGCCAGTTTTAGTTTCTTATTGGCACTTTCAATGACAATAAAAGCCAGCCACACTGTAAAAACAATCACGATTATCCATATAATTACGATATTACCCCACCTATTATGTAAGTACTTCAAAATAGTGATGTCTTTTTAAGCATTTCGGTAAAGGTAAAAATCAGATACAAAAACAAGATATAAAAAAATGCACATTAAAAATAAGCTCAGAAAAAATAAGAAAAAATGATAAATTATAGTGAAAGCAGCCTGAAAATTATTTCTGCAAACCCTACAAACATCGCGAAATTGAATACAATGTTACTGATGAAGTAGCTGAAGCATTCATAGTTTGAAAGCATGTTCACATATTTCAGCATCAAAAATCCAAAGATGCCACCTAATATCACTCCAATCATACCTATTATTATTATAGATACTGAAAAGCCTGAGACAAAATTTACGATGAACGCAATCAGTATATATTGTATTATGCTAAATGCGCTGTTGATGTTAAAATCCTTATTATATAACACCTGGGCCATCTTTGTCCCTACTCCTGTTATGATTCCCCACATAAGACCAAACCTAAGGGTCATGATTGTTGTTGTGAAGGTTGAAAGCTCAAAATCCAAAGGTACTGTGATAAACCTTTCATAAGTCATGAAAAGTGCATTTGCTATGCAAAACACAAAAACCAGGACGAAAGGCAGCACATCAAAAATCATGGATGCTGCCATAAGGCACAGCAAAACAAAAGCAACCTGCTTAAAGTTAGCTCTATAATACTCATAACTAAAAAGATTCATAAGTTTGTTCCCTCCTATTGCAATAAAAAATACTATATAGAACCATTGGGCTGCATCCGGTTTTACCCATCCAGCAACCCTTCAGAATGCCGTTTTGTCTAAAGACCATATCTATTTTCGGCACTCCATCAGTAAATTATGGTGTTATCCATTGTAGTTAATGTAAATATTAATTCAATTATAATATTTAAATGTTTTTATTTTGAAAGCATTATTAAAAATTATTTTTCATAAAAAAATTGTTTTTTTGAAAGATGTTAAAAAAAATTCTTTGAATAAAACATCAGAGCCCGTTTTTTCTTAAAGTCCTTAATGCAGCTTGGTCATCTGCTGTAAAAATCCTTGGACCAGGAATATCCTCTTCATTTGCAGCCATCGCTGCCTTTCCTCTTGTCTGGTAATTTCTCAATGCATGATTATATCCTTCTATCCCTTTTTTTGTCATCATAAATTTTTTCTCATTTCCTGTAATCAGGCCTGCTTCTTTCATTCCTTTAATCATGCTGCCTGCTTGCGCTGCTGTAACACTAGCATCCCTTTCATTATAAATCAAAAGAAGCTTATCCAGATTATATTCTGTTTTTTCAATTGCACTGTTTTCAGCCATTGTGACAAGCGCAAAAAAATAGATATCAGGACTTATCACTGGTTTATATTTTGTTGAAAAGTATGCGAATTTTAAAACCTGGCTTGGATGTTCCAGATCAATGCTTACAAAAGTCCCAAGGTCTGATTTCCTGATTGATTTGCCTTCAAGGGATTTTATTGCTTCTAAAACTTCAAGCTCCTTAACTGCTGGATTAGAAATTGCAATTTCATTTGTGATCTCCCTAAGGCTTGCAGGGACTCTGTTTGAAAGATATTTTAAGATGAAATCTACATAATCCTTATTTATTTTTGGATCAGAGATTTTTTCTCTTTCTTCTTTTCTTTTGCCTTTAAGTTCTTTATCCTTCCTGTTGATCCTCATGCTCCTGTATGCGAATTCAAGTGTTTCCATATCAGGAAGTGAAATCCAGAATTTATTATAGACCTGAAAACCTGTATATAAGTCCTCTATCTTCTGGCCCGTGACATTTCCAAGCAATGTTCTTCTTGAATTTGTAACTGCTGAAAATGCATTTGGAGCTTCAATTTTTACTGCATCAAATATCTTTAGGCAGTCATATACTGAAAAAACTATTCCTGCTCCACCTGCTATCTGTTCCTTTAGGTGCGGCAAATTTTCAAGGAAGGATTCTTCATTCCTTTTATCTGTGTTTAACACTGTGATAAGTTCCCTCATAAAAAGGTATACTGCATCAACCTGTGACCTGTTTTCTGCCATAGACTCATATTTAGCCTTAATGTCTTTTTTTCCTAGAATTGCGCTGACTGCTTCTTCATAGCCAGGCATTTTTATTATAGCCCTTTTCTTGTCTGTCTTCAGGCAGAGGTTGGAATCATCTAAAAAAGTCTTGTCTATCTCTGAAGTTCTCTCATGAAAGTTTTTTTCAGCTGCTAGGATATCAGGCATGTAATATACCCATATCATGCCATCCCTTTCTGCCTTGAGGAAATCATTGTCCATCCTATAATACCATGTCCTTGCATAAGCAACTGCCTGGTCTGGGTCTTTCCTGTGCTTTTTTACATCTGGATGCTTTTTTAGGAATGCCTTGAAGAAATCAACAAAGTATTCTCTCTTGATCTCTGTCCCAGAAGCAATGCCTTTTTCATCCAGCCTTTTTAGAAAATAATACATCAGGCTTACTTCATCTTCAATTTTCACCCTGACTTCCTTATCCTCAAAATTTACAGCGAAGACCAGGTCTGAGTCAAATGTAGGATTCATAATTATCTGCTTAATTATTCCCTCAATATCAGGTTTTGCCATTTTTATTTGGCTTGGGAAACTGGTCTTTAATAAAAAGCTAACTTTAAAAAAAGATAAAAAAGAGGTGCGGCCAAAGTAATTTTTCTTTGGCCTGCAAAATGGAAACGTTCTCTCTTAAGTAATGTCAATGTATAAATTATATTGCGCAACGCCTGTAGACCAGTTTGTCGGGACAAGCAGCTGGTAATCAACAACTGAGCCATTAAAGCCGACCTGGTTATTATCTATGATTGCAACATATACAGTAGTATTCTCATCTGAATTCAAAAGCACATTCCAGAATACTGCGTTATTCATCGTGCTGTTATCTGTTAAAGTTGAGCGGCAGCCGTTTAAGGTTGTATAGCCGATATCAAAGACAGGATGAGTATCATTCAGGAAAGTATCATTTATCCCGTCGCTGCTTAGATTTGTTATGGCCAGCCTGTATTCTTCTTCATAAAGTTCTGTCTGGTTTGTGCAGTTTATGTCAGACCAGTCTGTGATTATTTTCCTTGAAGCCATGATTTCGCCGCTTGGAGCAACAGCGCTCCAGTCATAAAAAGAATCTCCGTCTGAATTAGCAAGTACTAGACCTCCTGAGACTGACCCAAAATATCCCTGCCAAATCACTGACTGCTGATCTCCGTTTATGCCAAGAAGTGTAATATTCCCTCCTTCTGCAGTCATGTTTGTCTGATTTAATGAAGGATCAGAAAGCACTGGCTTTGAAATTAGTATCATTAATGCTGCCATGATTGCAAGCCCAAAAAAGATTAGTTTTTTCATATTCTCCCCAAAAATTCCGTGTAATTATGTCTTGTAACTTTCTTTGTATTGATTATCTGGAAAACCCTAAAAGCTGTAAGCCCAAGCTGTTTGGATATTGATTCAATGAAAACACCGTTTGTGTATGCGTGGACAATATGAAGGTTCCTAAGGTCATGCGGCCTTATTCTTGCATTAAGTATCTTATGGCCATATTCCTCTATTATCTGGCTCACTCTTTTCTCGCTCATAGAAAAATTTTGCCTAGTCTTGATCAAAAAAGACTCCTTACCAAGCCTGTTTCCAAGCACATAATCTGCAATATCCCTTGAAAGCTTCCCTGAAATCTGGCTGAACCTTTCTTCAATCCTTATCGCATGTCCTAAAATATCGCTGACCTTTATGTTCACAAGCTCAGTCACTGTGCAGCCTGTCTCATAGATAATCCTTATCATAAGCCTGTCCCTTGCATCAGTTACGGAGTCAATTAGTCTCCTGATATCCTTTTGTTGCATTTTGTCTGTGTTTCCCAACCTTTAGCGTTTTTATGTATATTAATGGAAACAATTTCCCATTTAATGTATAAAAAGTGAAACCAATATATAAATGTTTTGATTTTGGGAATTAGTATAGAAATATGTATATTCGGTTGGAAAAATCATTACTTATTGACATAGCTTTAAGAAAAAACAGCGAGTCCACATTGACATGCGAAAGGACATAGGGGAGCTTGTCTATTCCGAATTTAAAAAAATCCTGGAGAAACATCCTGAATTAAAGCCGCTCAAAGGCCAGGACAAAGCTGATTTTCTTATTGTGCCATATATCATATTGATGGCTGAGCAACTTGGTTATGGAGAAGAATTCACCTTAAGGTACATGGTCGCTGCAGCAAGAAAACTAAAACTGGGAAACCTGGAATACCAGGCAAGGTTTGCAAGAAGGTCAATAAATGATAATTATGGGATACTGGAAAAGCTTTACCATCATCCAAAGAAAGGCGCACAATATATGCTGCCAAAAAATAAGAAAGAACTTATGCTTGTATCAGAATGGTATAGGCTAAGGAAAAATGGCACGATAACAAAAGCAAGAAAGCCAACAGAAAAAAATCCAGCCCTTTTTACAAGGCATGATTACTGCGTTCACTATAAATCAGCAGGCTCAAAAGACAGTGAATACTCCGCTATGCTTCAGCAGGGGATAGAAATTATTGTTGCTTTTGTTCCAAAAAGGCAATCCAATCAAATTCCTACTACCCCAAAACGGCTGTTCTGTATATATTCAGAAGAGAATATAAAGGAATATCGCCGCATTCATAAAAAAGGAAAGCCAGCTTATTTTATAGTACATAAAGAGGTGTTTGAGGAATTCATGAAAGATGCAGCAAATGACTTCCTGGTAAATAGGTTCTCAGCTGAAACAAGATAAACAGATTATGTGCAAAGGATTAAAAATAGACACGATTGATTTAAGCAGGACAAGAAACGGCAAGGAAGTGCTTTTGAAAGTGATAAAAGAAGAGAAATTATTCAAGGCATATAAGCAGAAGATTAGCACTGCACCAGCAAAGCTTCTGGAAACAGGAAATGTTGAATATAGCGACCAAAGCAAGCTAAATAGCGCTATCCAGGCTGCATTAAGATAAAATCAGGAAACTATTGTAAGAAACCTTGTCTTTTCCAAAAACACAATTTCAACATCTTCTGTGCATAGCAGCGTATCTCTCTTATCCAGACTGAATCCTTCTGACTTGGCTTTTCCGTCAATAACAAAAAATAACGTATCCTTTCCTAATTTCAGTTTCCTGCCTTTCTCATAATCCCCATAAAACATCTCTGCATCCTGGCTGATGAATAATGGATCTGTTTTTTTCCCGCCGCAAATTTTATTCAGCTTGTTTTTTTCAAAATCTAATTTTTTCTGTTCATATCTTGGTTTTATCCCTGCTTTTTTTGTAAGTATCCATATCTGGAAAAGCTCTAAATCTTCTTTTTCTGAATGGTTGAATTCTGAATGCACAATTCCAGAGCCTGCACTCATGACCTGCACTTCAGAAAAACCAAGTATTCCTCCTCCTCCACTTGAATCCTTATGCTCAACTTCTCCTTTCAGCACAAAAGTGATTATCTCCATGTCAGAATGCATGTGCTCCCCAAAACCCTTGCCTTTAGCTATCCAGTCATCATTGAAAACCCTTATTTTCCTAAACCCCATCCTTTCCGGATCATGGTACCTGTTGAAGCTGAATGTGTGGTAAGATGTAAGCCAGCCTGCTTTACTTAGTCCTCTTTCTTCTGCCCTGATTATTTCCATAGAATTAAGTGAAATGTGAAAACAGGTTAAAAATGTGATGTTTAAAAGTGCTATTCAAGCTCTCTCTTAAGGATCTTATGCGCCTTGTTTATCGCCTTGAATTTTTCTATGTCACCTTTATCAGTATCTGGGTGGTGCTCTTTTGCAAGCTCCTTATACCTCTTATTGATTGCCTCGATATCTGTAGTGTCTTCGTGAAGCCCTAAAGTTTCCCTGGCAACCTTCCTCTCGTCCTTCACATCAACCTCTTCCCTGAAATAGCTCATGAAATCATCAAACTCAATCTTTTCATTCAGTAGTTCTTCAATCTTCGCATCAACCACTGCAAAAACAGTGTATAGGTTATCTATGAACCTTGAATTTCCCTGAAAGCTGAAAAAAAAGTGGTGCCCGTCAAAAAACCATGAGGCCGATGCAGGTGCTTTTTTTATTGCCAGAGGTTCTAAGGGTATATCTGCCTGGTCTTCAGTAACTCCAAGCTTCTTTAGTGATGTCAATATCTTGTTCTGGCACTGGATGCTTCTTCTGCTGAAAGAATCTTTAGCAAAATTGATTTCAAACTCCTCTCCACGAACCTTTACTTTTGCCATTTTCTTATTTTACACTGAAATCTCTTTGGAATCTCTAATCCCTTTATAAATTTTAAGATTGAGAAAAGAATATTTTTGCAAAAAAATGAAAGAGTGATTTTTTCGAAGGGTTTTTTCCGATACTTCGCTTAGCTTATAAATCATTAATTTTTCAATTAAGAAAATGACATACGGAAAAATAATACATGGACTAAAGATTGACGGAAAAAGTGCAGAATATCCTGTTCTCAATGAAAGGGATGCAAGGGCTGCAGCAGGGATAATGTTTGTCCTTGGGATAGCTGCATTCGTGTTCTCATTTTTTGAGAAGAATTACATCATGCTGAATTTTGTGATAATATCATTTGCTCTTGAGTTTTTGATAAGGATAATAGATTTTGAATATGCGCCTTTCTATAACATAGGAAGGTTCATAGTAAGGAAACAAAGGCCGGACTATACAGGAGCGATACAGAAACGGTTTGCATGGTCCCTTGGACTTATGATGGCAGGATCGATGATAATAATAGGAGTGATACTGAAAATAAGGGGAGCCCTTCCTTTCACATTCTGCATGGCCTGTCTTTCGCTTTTGTGGCTTGAGACATCATTTGGGATTTGCGTAGGCTGCAAGATATATCATTTCCTTATGAAAAAAGGAATAATAAAAGAGCCTGATGTGATGCCTGCATGTCCTGGAGGGGCATGCGAATATAAGCCTGGGAAGAAGAAATGATTCTACCAGCCAGAGATTTTTCCCTGCAGTTTTGCATATTGGTCAAACATCCGTTTTGACCTGTTTATATCTTCGCAAAGCTTACCCCATTCATATTTTTCCAGCTGATGATTTTCATCAAAAAGCGAATTTATTTCCCCTAATATTTTATCATTTCCTTCATCCAGCTGCATTACAGTAACCGGTCTTCCATGCGGATCAATGCCATATTTCACGTACCCTTTTTCTGTAAGATAATCCATTATTTCCTTCTTGACATGCTTGATGTGCTTGTTATCCAATACTTTGATATAAAGACTCATGCTATTATCTTCAGCGTACAGTTTCGCTGCATATTCCAGATCAAGTTCTGTTGCATCAATCAAAGCATCTATTATGAAAGCATCGTTTCTTTTTTGTCTCGAGAGTCCTGAAAGGATTTTGTTTGCATATCCTGCATTAGATTTTGAACAGCCTATCCCTTCAATAAAGTAAGATAAGCCCTGCATATTATTACTTTGGCTAGTAACCACTTCATCAATTAATCCTAGAAGTCCATGGTTTGCCAGACCATGTCCCAGCTCCTTAAAATTATAAATGCCTTTATTGTGAGTTAATATAGATGAAACTACAATCCGTAGGTTTTCAATTGATTTTTGTTCACCTTCTTTTAGGGTTCTCGCAAATAGATCAAATGCCAGGATTGAATCATAACCATTTGCAGACAGGTAATCCATGATTGAGAAAGGGTTTGAAACTGAAATTGTTTCTAAGATTGCTGTTTTAACCCACAATTTATTCTCCTCGCTTAGTTTATTAAAAAAATCATAGTTGTAATCTGATCTGTTTCCCAGAACAAGGTTTTTAACTGCCATTTTTCCTTCATCTGTGTTCCCAAATATTTCTGCAGCCCTGCAAAACAGGTAATGCTTTGCTTCATTTAGCCCTCTGTATTCGCTTTTGATAGACCTAAGCATGATATGCTGTATTAACCCAGGGCTTTTTGTTCTCAAAACAAGGTCTGAAAGCGCCCTGAAGTTTTCATTTTTTTCAACATTCTCATCTTCCCAAAGCCTTTTATCCTCGTTTAGTTTTGTATTCAGGCTATATATTGCATGCTTGATAGTCAGATACACATGATTAGTGTCTTTTGCATTTATTGCATGGGACTCAAAAATATACTGGAATTTTTTTTGCCTATGTCTTTCTCTTGCAGTTGTTATGAAATCATCTAGTTCATCTAGGTGTTCAGTTCCGAGATTTAATTCTGCTTTCAATTCCTCATCTAAATCATATGCAGGCAAAGGCAAAACGCTGATTTCTTTTTGCGCAAGATAGAATGAAGATCTTAGTCTTTCAAGCGGCAAACCTAGATTGTGTTCAAGGAATGCTGTGAGCATCAAAGCAAGCTGCGGCTCCATGGCATTTAATGCTAAATGGTTGCCATTTAATATCTCAAGAAGGCTAATGTACTTGTAAACATCTTTTATAGCTCCTGTGTAAACTCCAGTAACTGGTATTCTTTCAAGGAATAGCTTTTCTAAGTGGTCCATATATTCATCCTGATATGGGCTTAGAGAATCTGGATCTTTTTCTGGTATTATATGTTTTATTGGTGTTTTGTGATATCCTGCTGATCCATGTTCTGTCTCATATTGTCCTTTAACATTATAGACATCTGAAGTAAGAAATCCTTCTTTTGTGACTACATCTTTAAGGAAGCTAATGAAATCTGGTTGCAGGTTCATATAAAGAAATCTTAATTTATAGGCTGCTTCTGGGGCAAGGGCAATCTCATCCAGGGCTATCAATTCCGATATCCTGCCTATTCCCTCCAGTTTTGAAACCTCGCCTGACATTATTGATTTAAGAAAATAATTGGCTAGCCCTGTTCCAAGCAGAGCTTTTTTATTCTGCCTCTGTGAATCGCTAAGCTTTTCAAGCGTGCCATCTATCATTGCCTTAAATTTCTCAAAGTCTGGCTTTTTTTCTTCCAGAAGGCCTAAAAAAAGGGAACTATAGCTTTTCAGTCCAGAATTAGCATCTTCTCTCTCAAGGCTTAATAGTTTTTCAACAGGATCTTCAAATGCAGGGAGAAGATATATAGGGCCATGGCCTTTTTCTGGAAAAGTTATCTCATTTTGCACATCTGCCAGGACAGCTATTGAAAAAGGATTTTTTTTCTGCGGATATAACACAGAACTAAGATTTTTTATTGCTTTTTTATCAAAGATCCCAAGAAGGCCATCATGTGTTTCTGGAAGTCCATACATTCTTACGATAGAGGGCAATCCAAGACTTGCAAGCATTTCATGAAACCTGAATATCTCTTCGCCTGGTGGAATATTTGATGATGTGTAGTAAAGCTCAGGCAAGACCATCAGCCTGTTTGGCTGCAAAGGAAAATCAAGCATAAGTCCAATATCATTATAATGATGCATCTCTCCCATTGCCTGATATGCTTCAATGTCCAGGAATATTTTCGCTCCATCTGTTTTCTGAAGTTCTGTATAACCTGATAAAGTCTCCCAACCATTAGTGCCATGCCTTCGGAAAGCACCACTGTCTGCGAGTTTTATTGGAGTATCTGTAAGTTTCAGTATTTTAGCCATTTCAGGCTTTGGTGTCTCAAGCATCCCAAAAGACCAGAACATGGTTGAAACTGTCGAGAAAAAATCTGTTGCTGAAAAAGTATATACTGTTTTTGCAGGAAGGGTGTTAATTTTAGCTTGCAGCTCTTCCATCCTTAGGACCTGCAATGCAAATTCTGTTGAGCTGCTGGTTTCATATCCCCATGCAGTATCATTTAACCCAAAACCTGGTTTTGCCAATGCAGGACTAACGCCAAAACTGGCGTTCTCCAAACTAAACAATTGATGCCATAAATTTTCTGGTTTCTCTAATTCGTCAACCTTGATAGCTTTGCCTGTCATTTTTTTGGTTTAAACTGCTTTTCTATTAATAAATGTTATTATTTTTATTACTTAAAAGTCATTACATAATAAATGAGAATATTGTGCTGGTTTCAAATCTCATTCCTTGAATCTTCCGAACTGATAGAAATCTGGAGATATTAGATGCGTAACGTTAAAAACAGAAGAAAAATACATTGTCGCCCATTTGAACCAGGTATTTATCCTGCCGTCCTTTTCGAATCTTCTCATGCTGATCCCTGTCACTGCAGAATTGAGCATATTGTATTTTCCTATCCATGATGCCCTTCTTTGGTAATCAAGGTCTTCTGCCTTGTTGGATGTTTCAAGGCTAAATCCGTTTATTTTTTCATGGATTTCCCTTGTAGCCATGATTCCCCCGCTTCCTGGCGCTGAAGGAACTATATACTGGAAAGGCCTTGTCACAAAATTGTTCAGGACCCAAAACAGCGCCTTATCAACAAAAATCCCATCATACGGCATCTCGTAGTGGCAAGTAATGTCAAGCTTTCTTTTCTCCATCTCATTGACAGAATTGCCTAGATATTTTTCATCAATCCTAACATCAGCATCAAAGAAAAGCAGGTATTGTCCTTCTGCATCTTTCGCCCCATAATTCCTTGCCTGGCTTACACCCTGTTCAAGGCATTCAACAAGCTTTATCCTGTCATCTCTAAGAGTATAGGGTTCAACAACACCTTTTGTATTATCAACGCTGTTATTATCTACGACAAAAACCTCAAAATCCTTAAATTCTGACTTCAGTATGTCTTCAAGCAGGTTCCCTACATATCTCTCTTCATTATATGCAGTTATGATTATGCTCAGCTTTTTTGCCATTTTTTCCTTTCGTAGAAATATGTTATATTTAAAAGTGGCATATGTATCAATTCAACGCTGAGAAACAGAAAGTTGAAAAATAGCAGGAACTGAATTTTTCTTATAAAAATTATAATGCGGGGGAAGGGATTCGAACCCTCGAAGACACTAAGTCACAGGATATCTTATGCTTTAGTACATCTAAAGCTGCAACTTAAGTCCTGCGCATTTGGCCAGGCTTTGCTACCCCCGCGCATGATACCCTTAGAGAAAAACACGTGATTTATAAAATTTGCCGGTAAAGAAACATTTTTAAGGTGAATTAACTAAAAAAGCCAATAAAATGACAAATATTGATAGCATTCCATTAATCATCGGAGGCTCAATATCTCTGGCATTATCTGTATTTCTTCTAATAAATAAGAAAGATAAAAAAGCACTTCTTTTTGCACTCTTTTGCCTTGGCCTTTCAATCCATGGCATCTTTGGTTTTTTCACAAGCGTTACCTTAAACCCATCTATTGCATTATTCCTAAACAAGGTAAGTTTCATCGGCCTTATAATCTGCCTTCCTGTTTTTGTCCATTTCTCTTTTGAATATAGGGAACTGGGTAAGTATAAAACAATAATAAATCTCTTTTATCTAATATCTGCTATATTTATTGTAATGAGCCTTGGAAACCTTATTTTTTCAGACATAAAAAAAATTGAAGGTGGCTTTAGCGGAGTTCCTGGCAGGGCATTTCTTTTAGTAACAATATTTGTTCTTGTATCATATTCACTTATAATTTATAATTTCATAAAAAGCCTTGGCGAGACAAAAAAAAGCGAAGAATTAAACAGGATAAAATATCTTATAGTGTTACTATCCTTACTTGCATTCTTAGGCATACTTGATATACTTAGAAAATCAGGGCTATTAGTAATAACAGACATACTTCTGACTGAATACGGAATAATTCTTTTTGTAATTGGCACTGCATACATAATTGAGAAGTATCATCTTCTTGAGATAAAATATGTTTTTCATAAGGGGACAATGTATTCAATTATAGGTTCAAGCGTCCTTATTGTATTTGAGCTTTTGAAATCACTAGTTGGTGAGATTCTTGAAGTATTCCTTATACATGATAATGTAACTATAGCCCAGGTATCCATTCTTTGCCTGACTTTTCTATTTGAACCAATAAGAGCAAAAACAGAAAAATTCTGTGATAAAGTATTCTTAAAAAAATAATCATAAAGTTTGCTAGATTTATAGGTTGTAAGGTATTTTTATTCTAAATTTTCTGCCTGCTTGCATGATTTGCCTCTCCTTCTCATCTAAAGTGGTTCCAAATTCCATAACCCTATACCTTGGCTTACCCATTACAGGGGTTTTTCCATAATTTACATAAATATCCTTTTCTCTGGATTCATTCAAAAGAGAACTGATATCCAAGGTTTGAATATTTGTAAAAGTTACATCTTTTTTAAGAAGTTCACCTATTGCCTCAAAATATAAAGGGCTGTTTCCCAATTCAATAAGTGCTTTTTCCTCATCAAGCATAAATGGGTTTACCTCAACTAGGTATTCTGTTTCCAAAACATTTACAACCAGGTATAATGACATAAGTTGAGGTAATGAAATGTTATATTTAAAGACTAGGTACATAAAGGAAGAATATAAAAATATATCAGCAATAAAAACATAAAAATGGAAATAGAGCCAAAAAAAGACATATCTAATCTATTATTAAACATTGCATGGCTTTCAGTCCTTCTTGGAATTTTTATGGAACTGATTCTTCTGGCTGTAGCAGCAGGATTTAATGTACAGATTAAAGCGCCTGTTGTAATTACAGATTCAGTAAGCAAAGTTTCATGGGCAACTATAGTTTGTATTGGACTTGGAATTGGAGCAGCAGCTTCTAAAATGAAGCATAAATTCATGGGGCTTGCAGGGATAATTGCAGCACCAATTGCATTCCATCTGGCAAAATTCCTTCAGGAAACTGCAGCACTGATCTTGGCTCTTACTCTTCCTGCCTTGAGTGGACCTTCACCAATACTAGTTGCTGTAATAAAAGGCATCCAGTATGGGACACTTGGGTATCTTCTTGATGGTTTAAGCATGAATAATGATTTTAACATATATAAACACATCTTCTCAGGATTCATTACAGGTATTGTATTTGGAGGGATATTGATTTACCTTAGCGTAACAATGTCATTAAGTCCAGTTCCTATTGCAACAATAGTATCAAAAAGCCTTAATGAGATAATCTTTCCAATTGGATGTTCCCTTGTTCTTTATTATGTACAAAAGCCAAGAAAAACATAGCAAAAATATTAAAAATCATGCGACGACAGGGAATCGAACCCTGGACCCAGCCTTGGCAAGGCCGAATTATACCATTTAACCATCGTCGCTTTAAAGAGTAAGAGAAAAAACTATTCTTTAAAAAGTTTACTTAAGAAAATTAAGAAATTAAGAAAGTTTAAGCTTTAATGCTTTTATAAAAGCCATCATTATCTTCTTTGACTCTTCCTCAAATTCAAGCCTGTAGCCACCTAAAGATACTGCTATCTTCCCATTCTTTGAAAGGTATTTCCTAAGACCAAGATATTCTTTATTTTTGTATTTAAGGGTTGAATGGAGGACTATCTTCTTTTCCTTGCCTACTAGTAGGTCATGGAAATCCCCGATATCAACAACATCTTTCAGGCAAATCTCAAAATGTATCTTGTCATTACTAAAAACAATATTATTTGCAAGTCCCCTGTTTATAAGAGTATAATCGCAGGGTAAAGATTCCTCTAGCCCTGTAGATATAAGCTTCAAGTTTAATTTATCCACCATCTTTTAGTAACCAAAAGAGATGTAAGTAATATTTAAATATGCTGCTTTTTTTATAAAAACATCAATATTGGATGAAACAAACGAGGATAAGATGAAAGCAATAATATTCCATGGCTGGGGGAGCTCTTCAAAAGACAACTGGTTCCCATATCTTGCTTATGAGCTCAAGAAAAAGAAAATAAAAGTATTAGTTCCTGATATGCCTGATTCAAAAGAGCCAAAGCTTGGTGAATGGATGAAGTGCGCTGAAAGTCTTAAAATAGAGGAAGATGATATCCTTGTCGGCCATTCGCTCGGCAGCGTACTTATACTAAGGCTTCTTGAAAAATATAAAGTCAAGGCTGCCTATCTTGTATCTTCTTTCCATGTTGACTTAGGTATAAAGCAGATAGAAGGGTTCACAAAAGAGAAATTTGATTTCAAAAAGATAAAAAACAGCAGGATAACAATGCTTTCTTCAGATAATGACCCATATATCAGGCTAGACATTGCTGAGGACCTGTCAAAAAAACTTGGATGCAGATTGATAGTTTTCCATGGCAAAGATCATTTGAGCGCTGGAACTGTAAGCCATGAGGATACAGATAAATTTAAATTCCCTGAGCTATTAGCTCTAATCGATGAAGATATATAAGGCTGTTAAGGCGCAATATTCTAATTTCAAGGCAATAAGGCTCAACACCCCGCTTATGTCAAGGATACTGTTTGTATCTGCAATACTTCTTATTGCATCATTTTTCATAAACGTCAAGATGCTTGTATTCCTGATAACAGCAACTGCATTCAATACATGGCTTGCAGGATTTCAGATTAAACGTGGTTTGCCGACTGATTTTGAGCTTTCAACTTTTGCAACTGTCCTTACAACTGTAGTGTTTGGGATAAAATGGGGGATATTCATTGCAATATTTTCAAAGCTGTTCTCATGCATAGCGACAGGAAGCGTTGTAGTGGACCATTTCTTCATGATTGCAACATACATAAATGCAGCTGTGTTTGCCTCAATTCTAAGCGGCATGCCTATATTCATACTTGGCCTTATGATTGTTGCAATGAACTGCGTACTTATGTTTTTGATTTCAAAAAATATGGGCATTGACATAACTGCTAACCTTGCATATACAGTGACTAATTTCATATTCAATTTCATCGTATTTTCAATTTTCAGCCAGGCAGTTCTTGGATTATTGAGATAATCTTTAGCTCTTTCTTTCCAGTCGAAAAGATATTATTTTATAGAATAGATACATTCAGATTGATATGACAACTGTACTTCTTGTGGATAATATCCCTTTTTTAGATCAGGGAAAGCCTGTTCTAAAATTGTATAAGGACATCCTAAGGAGGGAAGGATTTGTTATTGCAGAAAGATTTTTTGGCAATTATGAACCAGATAATCCTAACCTAACAGATATTGTGAATGCTTCAAATCCAGATGCAATAATTTTGGCATGCTCTGGATTTGCAAATAATCTGGCTATAATTATGTATAGACATTTAACTGGTATTTATGAAAGAGGAATACTTATTGCTGAATCAAAGCCATTTTACCAAAGTTCAGCATTCCCAGTAGCCATTGTTAGAAAGAATGATAAATATGTAGATATATCAAAAAATTTCGTACCTCTGTATGATTTGTATCTCGAACTTCCAAAATATATAAATGCTATCCTAAAAAAATAAACCATAAGAAAAAATGACAGGTTCATTAACCCATACTTTTATAAAACCCCTTCAATTATATTTCCTTTTTAGATGAGTTCAAAATTAATTCTTGATGATGGGTCAGAGTTTATAGGAAAACCTTTTGGCGCAAATGCTACTGCAAAAGGCGAAGTTGTCTTTAACACTGGCATGATGGGCTATCCTGAGACATTCACTGACCCAAGCTATGCCGGCCAGATACTTGTCCTTACTTTCCCACTGATAGGAAATTACGGCGTCCCAAAAGATGCAATAACTAAGGGCATATCTGAAAATTTTGAATCAGAAAAAATCCATATAAGAGGACTTATAATAAGCGACTATTGCGAGAATCCAAGCCATCATGCAATGGTAAAGAGCCTTGACTTTTGGCTTAAGGAAAACAATATCCCTGGAATCTATGATATAGACACAAGAGCGCTGACAAAGAAAATCAGGTCATTTGGGGTGATGAAAGGGATAATGAACCCAAAAGACAGAAGGTTTGAGGATTATGAGAAAAGGAATTTTGTCTCAGAAGTAAGCATAAAAAAAACAATCACCTATGAAAACAAGGGACCAAAGATAATCGCTATAGACTGCGGGATGAAGCACAGCATAATAAAAAACCTCCTGTCCAGGGGATTTGAGGTCATAAGGGTGCCTTGGGATTATGATTTCAGGAATTCAGAGCTGGAATATGAGGGAGTATTCATCTCAAATGGTCCTGGAGACCCAAAGCTTTGCGTTTCTACAATAAAAAACCTGAAATGGCTGATGGACAGAAAAATCCCTATATTTGGTATCTGTCTTGGAAACCAGCTTTTAGGTTTAGCTTCTGGCTGCGATACATATAAGCTGAAATTCGGCCACCGTTCACAGAACCAGCCATGCATCGATCTAAGGACAAAAAGATGCTACATAACAAGCCAGAACCATGGCTATGCAATCAATGAAAAGACACTTAAGAAAGACTGGCAGGTCTGGTTTAGGAACGCAAACGATGGAACTATAGAAGGGATAAGACATAAGAAGCTTCCGTTCATGTCTGTACAGTTCCATCCTGAATCAATGCCAGGCCCATTTGATACGAATTACCTGTTTGACGAATTTAGGAAAATGGTGGAAAAACTATGAAAAAAGAAACACCAAGAAACCAAAAGAAAATAAAAAAAGTCCTCATCCTTGGAAGCGGAGCGCTTAAGATTGGCGAGGCTGGTGAATTCGATTATTCAGGAAGCCAGGCAATAAAAGCATTAAAAGAAGAGAAAATAAAGACAATACTTGTAAACCCGAACATTGCAACAATCCAGACATCTGAAAATTTTGCTGACAAAGTATATTTCCTTCCTGTAAGCCCTAATTTTGTTGAAAAGATTATTGAAAAGGAAAAGCCTGATGGAATACTTCTAAGTTTTGGAGGACAAACTGCATTAAACTGCGGAGTCAGCCTGTATAAGAAAGGCATATTAAAAAAGCACAAAGTTGAGGTTTTAGGTACACCGGTTCAATCAATAATTGATACTGAAGACAGAGAACTTTTTATAAAAAAGCTTGAGGAATTAAAATTACTAACGCCAAAAAGCATAGCATGCAGAAACCTTAACGAAGCAAAAGAAGCTGAAAACAAAATCGGCTACCCTATGATAATAAGACCCTCATATACATTAGGTGGCCAGGGCTCAGGGATAGCGCAAAACAAGAAGGAGTTTGATGATATAATAAGGATGGCTTTTTCCTATTCCCCACTAGTTCTTGTTGAGGAATACCTTGGCGGATGGAAAGAGGTTGAATATGAGATTGTCCGTGATTCAAAAGATAACTGCATTGCTGTATGCAACATGGAGAACTTTGACCCTCTGGGAATACATACTGGGGAGAGCATTGTTGTAGCACCCTCTCAGACATTGACAAATAAGGAATATCACATGCTTAGGGAGATTTCTATTAAAGCCATAAGGCACATAGGGATTGTCGGGGAATGCAACATCCAGTTTGCCCTTGACCCTAATTCAATGGACTACAGGATAATTGAAGTGAATGCAAGACTATCCAGGTCTTCAGCGCTTGCATCAAAAGCAACAGGCTACCCTCTTGCCTATATTGCAGCAAAACTTGCCCTTGGTTATTCCTTAATTGAATTAAACAACAGTGTGACAAAGGAGACAAAAGCCTGTTTTGAGCCTGCTCTTGATTATGTTGTGGTGAAGATACCAAGGTGGGATTTGCAGAAGTTCAGCATGGCCTCAAGATATATTGCATCCTCAATGAAAAGTGTGGGGGAAGTCATGGCAATAGGAAGGAAGTTTGAAGAAGCGCTGCAAAAAGCAATAAGGATGACTGGAAACCTATCATCCGTTACAATTGATGAGTCAAAGCTTGAAGATTATATCAGGAGGGGAACTGACCAGAGGATAATGTATATATTCCATGCGCTCAGGAAAAAAATTAGTGTTGACAAGATCCATGAATGGTCCAGGATAGACCGTTGGTTCCTGTATAAGATGCAGAACATTGTGGATATAGAAGAAGAGGTTTCAAAGAGCAATCTAGCAAAAGATATCCTACTCAAAGCAAAAAAATATGGCTTTAGCGACAGGCAGATTTCTGATATAAAAGAGATGAAAGAAGAAGATATCCGAAACCTGAGGAATAAATTCAATATCCATCCGTTTGCAAAGCAGATTGACACCCTTGCTGCAGAATATCCTGCAAAGACAAATTACCTTTACCTAACTTATAATGGGACAGAAGATGATGTTGATTTCAAGGACAGGCCGGTAATAACGCTTGGCTCAGGAAGCTATAGCATAGGCTCATCAGTAGAATTTGACTGGTGCTCAGTAAACTGCGTCATGACCTTAAAAGAGCTTGGATACAAGACAACTGTAGTAAATTTCAACCCTGAAACTGTAAGCACTGATTATGACATGTGCGATAGACTTTATTTTGAAGAACTGAGCTTTGAGGTTGTATATGAGATCTATCAGAAAGAAAACCCTAAAGGCATAATACTTTCAATGGGTGGCCAGCTTCCGAATAATTTGGCATTGAAATGCCAGAAGGAAAATATCCGGGTTCTTGGAACTTCCCCTTCAATGATTGACATAGCTGAAAACAGGCATAAGTTCTCAAAGCTTTGCGATGATTTAGAGATAATGCAGCCTGAATGGAGGGAATTAAAAAACCTAAATGAAGCAAAAGAGTTCTCAAGAAAAGTAGGCTATCCTGTGATAATAAGGCCTTCTTATGTATTGAGCGGAGCTTCAATGAATATCGCCTATAATGAAGATGAGCTTGAAGATTTCCTGAAAAAAGCAGCGCATGTCTCAAAAGAGCATCCTGTAGTCATTTCAAAATTCATAACCAATGCTAGGGAGATAGAGATAGATGCTGTAAGCGACAATGGGAAGCTGATTGAACATGCGATATCTGAGCATATTGAGCATGCCGGTGTCCATTCTGGGGATGCGACTATAGTATTCCCAGCGCAGAAGACTTATTATGATACAATAAAAAAAATAATTGTTGCGACAAAAAAAATCTCTGAAGCGCTGAAGATAACAGGCCCATTCAACATCCAGTTTTTGGCAAAGGACCAGGAGATAAAAGTCATAGAATGCAACTTAAGGGCTTCAAGAAGCTTTCCTTTCATCTCAAAAGTTGCAAAGCTAAACCTGATAAAAAAAGCTACAAAAGCAATCTGCAGTATCAAACAGAAAGAGAATGAATTAAGTCAGTGGAACATAAATTATGTCGGTGTAAAATCCCCCCAGTTCTCATTCTCAAAAATAAGCGGCGCAGACCCGATATTAAAGATTGAGATGGCATCCACTGGGGAAGTCGCATGCTTTGGCGAGACAATGAAAGAAGCTTTCCTAAAATCCCTTGTTGCAACAGGGATAAGAATGCCTAAAAAGAATGTCCTTGTAAGTGTCAGCGGGGACGAGGCAAGGTATAAGATGCTGGAATCAATAAGAAAGTTGAAAGAAGAAGGGTTTAATCTTTATGCAACTGAAAACACAAGCGATTTTCTGCATGAGCATGGAATTGAGAATACAAAGTTATACAAGATACACAGCGAAAAAAAACCAAATGTCATTGATTACCTAAATGGGGAGATTGATTTTGTCATAAATATACCAAAAGAGTTTTCAAACATTGAGATGACAGATGGCTATAAGATAAGAAGGAGCACAGCTGACTTAGGTATTCCTTTGATGACAAACATCCAGATAACAAAGCTTTTCATTGAAACGCTTCTGGAATACAGGAAAAAAGGGCTTGGCGTAAAGAGCTGGGATGAATACAGATGAACAGCCTGATTTCGATTGATGACCTTAGTAAAGAAAATATAATCTCAATTCTGGATAATGCTGAAAAGATTGAAAAAACAAAAATTGATTTTTCTGGGAAAATCATGGCATCATTATTCTTTGAGCCTTCCACAAGGACAAGATTAAGTTTTGAATCAGCTTTCCTAAGGCTGGGAGGAAAAGTCCTGGGATTTTCTGATTCAAAGACAACCTCAGGCGCCAAAGGCGAATCGCTCAAAGACACAATAATGGTTACCCAAAACTATGCAGATATAATTGTCATGAGGCACTTCATGAACGGAGCTGCCATGGATGCTGCTGAAGCATCAAAAATACCAGTGATAAATGCTGGGGATGGCTCAAATGAGCATCCAACCCAGGCTCTGATTGACTTATACACAATAAAAAAAACACAGGGAAGCATCACAAATAAGAAGATAGCATTAATAGGAGACCTACTTTATGGAAGGACTGTGCATTCTCTTGCTCCTGCGCTTTCGCTGTTTGGCTGCGAAATTTTTCTTGTAAGCCCAAAATCTCTGAGGATGCCGAACAGCGTAAAAAAAACACTGGAAGACAGGAAAGTAAAATATACTGAGACCGAAAAACTTGATGAAATCATGCCTTATGCTGACATAGTTTATATGACAAGAATACAAAAAGAGAGGTTTGAAAGCCTAGGTGATTTTGAGAAAGTGAAAGGGATTTATTCGTTGAAAAAAGAATTGCTGAAAAAAGCAAAAAACAACATGAAGATACTTCATCCATTGCCTAGGATTGAAGAGATACCAATAGAAATAGATAATACAAAATTTGCAGGATATTTTGAACAGGCATCTTATGCTGTAAGAGTCAGGCAGGCTGTTTTGGCATATTGCCTTGGCATGCAAAAATCCTAGATCCTGAGCTGCTGTATAAGTTTCCTTATCTCCTTTACAGCGCATCCAGTATAATCATCTGATTTTTCTTTCATGTAAGCATAGCTTATTCCTGAAGAGCTGTTCACCCTATGAAGCCACAGTGGATTTTTTGTTTCCCTAAGTATTTTCATGACTTCCTCTGCACTTCCTCCCTGGCTTCCGACACCGGGGATAAGCATTGGCACATGCTTTCCTGATGAGACAAAATAACTGGATAATTTGCTAAGTTCACTGGGATATGTTGCCCCTACAACAGCACCAAGTCCAGGCTTATGCCATTTTGTTGCAGTAAATTCAGCTACTTTTTCATAGACTTTTTTCCCTTCTGTAATCAAGTCCTGCATCTCGCCTGCTGAGCTATTTGAGTTCCTTACCTGGACGTATGCCCCATGCTCTTCTTCCAAAAATGGAAAGATGCTGTCGCTTCCAAGATATGGATGTATTGTTATAGCATCTGCTCCCCAGAACCTGAATGCTGAATCTGCATAGGCTTTTGCAGTCTTTCCTATGTCCCCTCTTTTTGCATCAAGGATGATCTGAAAATCCATTTTTTTTGCCCGTTCAATGATGCTTTTTAATGCCCTGAGCCCATCAAACCCATACTGCTCAAAAAACGCAATATTTGGTTTTATAGCAGGAAATTTAATCCCTTCTGATTCAATTGCATCAAAGATGTCAAGATAGAACTTAATAATAGCTTCCTCTGTTCCTGCTTTTAATGGAATCTTTTCAATTTCAGGGTCTATCCCCATGCAAAGTATGTTACCGCATCCTTCAGCTCTTTTTTTTAACTGTTCTAGGTAATTCATTTCTCCATCCCGTACTTTTTTGCCCAGTTCTCTGCGTCTTTATTCCATTCAAGCACAATCTTCTTTTCATCCTGGGTTATATATCCCATCTCTGCTGCTTTGCCAATTATTGCTGTAAAGCCTGTAAGAGTATATAGATTACATTTCTCATCATCAAATAATTTTTTTGCATTCGGAAACTCATATGTTGTTATCGCAACACAATCTGTTACAACCCCTCCTGCTTCCCTTGCTGCAAGGACTGCAGCAACTGAACTTCCTCCTGTGCTTACATGATCCTCAATTACCAGGACTTTCTGGCCTTTTACCAGGTTGCCTTCAATGGTGTTCTGCCTGCCATGTCCTTTTGCCTTATCCCTTATATAGATCATCGGTTTCTCATATTTGGCAGAAAGCCATGCTGCCCAATGTATCCCTGCTGTCGCAACACCTGCAATGACATCAAATTCAAGATGGTTCTTTTCAATCAAATCCACCAGAAGCTTGACAACCTGCTTTCGCTCTTTTGGAAAAGATATCACAAACCTGTTGTCGATATATATCGGGCTTATGAGCCCTGATGTGAACCTGAACGGGTTTTTAGGCTCAACCTTTATTGCTTTTAATCTTAATAGTATCTCAGATGCATCATGGCTCATTTTTTATAATCACCTAAGGATTATCAGAAAGCATTTTGGTTATTATAGATTGCGGATGAAACAGATTAATCCATAAGTGTGAGTTCAGATATCCTTATTAAGGAAAATCTATTTTATAATCTTTTATGTATAAGATTCTAAGGAAAATACTATTTAAGTTTGACCCGGAAAAGATTCATCATTTTGCGGCATCTTCTTTATCTATTGCCGGAAAAATTGGCTTTGCCAGAAGCATTGCAGGATGGTTTTTTGATTACAAAAACCCGATGCTTAGGACTGAAGTTGCTGGGCTGAAGTTTGAAAACCCTCTTGGCCTTGCTGCAGGCTTTGACAAGAACTGTAGCGTTATAGAGATATCAAGCGCCCTTGGTTTTGGACATGATGAAGTCGGCGCAATAACTATGCATAGCCAGCCGGGAAACGATAAACCAAGGATATTTAGGCTGGTGAAAGACCACGCCATAATAAACAGGATGGGCTTTAACAATTTCGGGGCTGACAAGGCATATGATACATTGAAGAAAGTGAAATACAGAATGGCAAAGGTTGGACTTAATATTGGAAAATCCAAGGTAACATCACTAGAAGAGGCAGAAAAAGATTACTTATACACATATAAGAAGCTCTATGACTTAGTGGATTTCATGACTATAAATGTCTCTTCGCCAAATACACCGAACCTAAGGAAGCTCCAGGACAAGGACAGCTTGCTAAAGATTGCAAATGCGCTACAGAAAGAGAACAGAAAGAAAAAGCCGCTTTTCATAAAAATATCACCTGATCTTACGTTTGAGCAGGTTGATGATGTCCTGGAAGTGTGCAAGGCTGCAAAGATATCAGGGATAATTGCAACAAATACCACAGTAAAAAGGGAAGGGTTGAAAACAGAGATAAATGAGACAGGTGGTCTAAGCGGCCTTCCTTTAAAGAAAACATCAACTGACTTCATAAGGTACATATACAAAAAGACAAATGGCAAGCTTCCGATAATAGGCGTTGGAGGTATATTTACTGCCAGGGATGCTTATGAAAAGATAACAGCAGGCGCTTCTCTTCTTCAGGTATATACAGGATTCATATATGAAGGTCCATGCATTGCAAAAAAGATAAACAAAGGCCTTGTGAATTACTTAAAAAAAGACGGGTTTAGGAATATCTCAGAAGCTGTAGGTTCAAAAGCATAGGGATTTTCCTTTTATTTCCTTATTTATTTCCTTATTTTTCCAATCATAAATAACACTACCGTTTATTATCGTATAAACTGCATTCCCTTTTGTCTTCATCCCTTCAAAAGGCGACCATTTTACTTTTGTATAGAGGTTTTTTCCAATTATCACAGATTCCTTATTTATATCAACTATAGTAAGGTCTGCATCATATCCTTCCTTTATCTCACCTTTATTCTTAAGCCCTAGTATCTTCGCTGGATTTTCAGAAAGTAACTTTGGAATCAGTTCAAGCTTCATCTTTCCTTCATTCACTGCTGTAAGCATCATCCTAAGAGTAGTCTCAACTCCTGGAAAACCTGAAGGGCATAAATCATAAGAACTGTTTTTTTCATTCAATGTATGCGGCGCATGGTCGCTACAAATACAATCAATAACGCCTTCATTAATGTATTCCCATAGTGCGCTTCTGTCTGTCATGCTCCTAAGTGGGGGATTCACTTTTGCAAGGTTTCCAAGTTTATCATAATAATTATCATCCAAAAAAAGGTAATGTGGGCATGTATCACATGTAACTAATGAATTTTCCTTTTTTGCTTCCTTTATTAGTTCCAATGACTCTTTTGTCCCTATATGTGTCAGATGCAGTTTTTTCCCATATTTTTTTGATAACATAAGGAGTTTTCTTACTGCAACTACTTCAGATGAATTATCTCTTACAAGAGAATGATAATTTATCAGGTTTTTATCAAATCTTCCTGTGTTTTTTTCAATAATTTCATTCTCTTCAGCATGCGCAACTATTAGTTTATCCTTACTTAGTTTCCTAAAAATCTCTTCAGCATCCCTAACTTTGATTTCTCCAGTAGTCATGCCATAGTAAAGCTTCACATGCCTAATATTTGAAGAATTTATTTCATCAATATTTTCATTTGTAGCTGCGATGTATAGCCCAAAATTGACAACTGACTTTTTTTCAACCTCTTTTAATTTGGAATCATAATCATTCTTTGTAAGTATTGGTATTTTATTATTTGGCATATCAAATACAGCTGTAATTCCTCCTGATGCTGCAGCTATACTTGCACTCTCCCAGTCTTCCTTATAGCTTTCCAAAAAATCCCTAAAATGAACATGCATATCAATAAGGCCAGGAAAAATAACTAAGTTTTTTGCATCCAAAAATTTGGTTTCTTTCTCTTCAGATTTTTCCACTCCAAATATCTTGCCTTCCTTTATTATGATATCAGTTTTAAAAAAATCCCCATTATAAAACACGCTTGCGTTCCTTATTTCAAGGCTCATATCCATTTAGATAAAATTTGGATTATAAAAGCCTGTTGAAATTTTACTAAATACCATAGCAAAATTAATAAACTACCCCGACAATAAAAATCAGTGAGGGGCTATGCAAAAAAAATTAATATTATTACTGATGGTTTTTCTAGTATCTTCTGTTTATGCCCTCGAAGTTGAAGTAACTCCTGTAATCAATAAAATTTATCCTGATGAACATGCTGATTTCAAGCTTCTTGTAATCAATGATAAAAATACAGAAGCATCATTTAGCATTTATTCCCCTGACATAAGCTGGTATGTTGATTTGGAACCTAGTGACCTTACAGTTGATAAGAATTCAGAGAATGAATATGTATTATCTATTGTTCCAAGTGCATGGGCGCAAAATGGTCCAAACCTTGTGAATGTCATAATTAAATCAGGCGAAGAAAAATTTGAACTGCAGCTTCCTGTTTACCTAAAATCATATGAAGATTCGAAAAAAGAATATGCTGCTTCACTGGAACTTAAAGTAACGTTCCCTGAAAAAATAGACCCTAGAAATGACATTCCAGTTGAAGTTTATATAAGGAACAGAAATAAGCTTGATATAAGCCTACTTAAGGTACATATCTATAGTAATTACTTTGAAGAATATTCAAACATCACACTTGGACCGCAGGAAGAAAGAAAGGAAAATTACATATTTAGGATAGATAAAAGAACAGAACCTGTTGAATCAAATGTATATTTCGAAATTATCTATTTAAATAGGACATTAAATAGGGAAAAGAAGCCACTGATAGTTGTCCCATATGCAGATTTTGAAAAAAAGGAAGACACAATAAAAGAGTTCTTCAAAACAACAACAGAATACAGGATAACAAATAACGGCAATTACGAAAAAACAGGGGAATTTTCAATTAATGCCAATCTTTTGCAGCTGCCATTCATAATATCTTCGCCTGGTCCAAGCAGCAAGGTTTTAACTAAAGGAAAGGTTGTCTGGGAACTGACACTTAAGCCTGATGAAGAAAAAACAATAATTGTTTCAAAAAACTATAGGCCAATTGTATATGTGATACTGCTTTTAGCTTTGGTTGGGATAATGTATTTCATCTATAGAAGCCCAATTGTCGTGAAAAAAGAAGCTATAATTCTTGGCTCTCCTGAACAGGGAATTTCAGAATTAAAAATAATGATTCATATAAGGAACAGAAGTTCTGAACTTATTGAAAATGTAATGCTTACTGACCTTCTTCCAACACTTGCAGAAGTTGAAAAAGAGATTCATATTGGAAGCATTTCGCCAATCCAGATATTAAAGAATGACAGGAAAGGAAGCCTAATAAAATGGCAGATTGAAGCAATTGAACCATTTGAAGAAAGGATAGTTACATATAAGGCAAGAACAAAGATGATAATAATTGGCGGTTTGACTTTACCTTCAGCAAAAGCAAAATTCAAGGCAAAGACAGGAAATGAAAGGATAGTGAAATCCAACAAGGCAATACTAAGTGTTGGGATATAGTTCTAAGAAAAAATTATATTGATAGCTAAGGTTAAGCAGGCACTCCTGTAAAGATATTATCCTTATCCCTAATCAGCCTTACTTTCACTTTTCCGCTTGTCCTGCTGCAGTTTATGACTGTGATTGCCCTGTTTTTGCAGATCCCTATAGCAGTATTCTTAAGCCTGCTTCTTGAGACCAGATTCACTTCGATGGAGTCCCCTTTCCTAAAAGGCTTTGGAAGCTTCTCATCCTGCTTAAATTCTAAATCTCCGGTAAGCTTTGTAAGGTTTATATCAAGCTTTTTTTCAAGTCCGTTCAAAAGCGTGAAAAATTCATCCATTGGCATGCCTTCTTTGACAGGCTTCTTTCCAAAATCATATTCCAGGAAGTTTTGCACGCCAAGATCTGCGCCTATCTCTTTTCCAAAATTTATGACATCTTCTATGTCCTTATCATTGATCCCAGGAACTAGGACAGGCACAAGCAAAAGGTGCGCATGCTTTACGATATACTTGCATGTCTCTATGACGTTTTTCAATGGGTATTTTGAACTGGCAAGCTTATCTGCCATCTCCTGGTTCATTGAATGCAAAGATACGTGAAAATGGGTCATTCCTGCCTTGATTAATTCCTCAGCAAGTGTCTTATTAATAAGAATGCCATTTGTAACCATTGATATTGCATTGACACTTGGTATCTTTCTTATATCAGCTACAAGTTTTACCAAATCCCCATAAAGGGAAGGGTCTCCCTGGCTTCCTATATGTATATTCACTCTGTTTTTCTTTATAGCTATGACTTTCTTAAGTTCCTCTACTAAATATTCTTCCTCAACAACAAAATCAGATCCTCTTTTTAGATGGTCAACTGAGCAGAAAATGCAATCAATGTTGCATGTTGTCAAAGGTTTTATCTCAATCGTATTGGTGCCCCTGTCAATGACGCCAAACTCATTTGTCCCTATAAGAGGTATTCCTGAATTCCTGTGGATATAGAATGCAGGTTTTCCGTTGATTGTGCTGTAAAGCTCATCAAACCCTTTAGTCAGAAGGAAGCTGAATTTCTGCTCAAGGTTCCCTGGTTTTTTAGAATCGTCAAATACCAATGAATGGCGTTCGATCTTCTTTAGCCCAAGCTTTTTGAGTTCATCTTTTGATATGTAGAAGTAATAGATCTTAAGGAATAGCACCCTGACATTTTCTTTTGCATCTGAAAATGTGAGGTTCTCGTATGTAAGTTCCATATTTTTTGAAGAGTTTCATGCTATTTAAATAATGTTTGAATATGATTTTGCCCCATTAGTTTTTATGTTACCACTGCATAGTAATATTTATATATTCCCAATAAATCCAAAAAGCAGGATGATTAAAAAAGAGAGTGTAATAAAGGTACTTTCAGTAATTGCATTAATTCTGGCAGTGATTATCTTTTTCCAGGAATTTGACCTGCATTACGATTTGAAGTTGATGCTCCTTTTGCCAATCCTTTCATTCCTGATAGTTTTTGCAAGAATCATAGTAGGGATGAAAACATTTGGGACTTTTGGGCCTTTGATATTAGGTGTTGCTTTTTTTCATCTTGGCATATTAAAAGCACTTATGTTTTATTCCATAATACTGCTGTTTGGGCTTTTTTTCCATATGCTTCTTAGGCACCTTGACATACTTTCTGTACCGCAGACCAGCCTTACAATTTCTGCTATCACACTGACTATTATATCAGGATATGTAATATATGGCAATTTAGGCATACTCAATACTCTTATCCTGCCATTCCTGATTACATCTCATATAATTGAAAGTATGAGTGATGAAGTCATTTCAAAAGGCTACTCAGAAGCATTTATTATGCTAATTCAGACATTACTCATTGCTATAATAGGCGCAGCACTTGCCGGTTACATTGCTAAACTAGAAGGCAATATTATTTTGTCAATTCTTTTTTTGACCGTGTCGCTGAATTTTGCCCTTTCTCTTTATACTGGTGCAAGGCTGGCTGAGATTTTCAGGTTTAGGAAGCTGATAAAATGAATCTGGCAAAGATATTTGGAAATGGATACTTCATGGGGATGAACTATAGGAATTCAGTCCTTGTAAACAAATTAAACCCGATTAAGTCAATAGAGCTTGTAGATGATAAGCTCAAATATAAAGAACTGTTAGAAAAACATAACATACCGACACCTAAGCTTCTTGGAACTATAGATTCAATGCTGGAAATAGGCTTATTGAAAGAAATAAAGTGCCCTTTTGTAATCAAGCCCAGAAGAGGATATGCTGGGAAAGGCATCCTGATAATAATCGCCAGAACTGGAGATAAATTCATTGATGCTACCGGGAAAACGTGGGATTTTTATGATCTTAAGAAGCATGCATTCAGGATATTTGAAGGCATGTTTTCCCTTGGAAACAGGTTTGACCAGATTGTGATAGAAGAAAAAATAATTGTACCAAGTTTTATAAAAAAGATATTCCCATATGGTGTCCCTGATATAAGGATTATCTATTATAAGAACATGCCAATATTATCAATGGCAAGAATTCCAAATGAAAAATCAGGTGGCAAAGCAAATCTTAGCCAGGGCGCAGATGCAATAAGTATCGACATCTCAACAGGTAAAATACTCGGATATTATTCAAAAGAGAGCAAAAATACAGCATTTGACTTAAAATCCTTTGGAAAGGTACCTGACTGGAAAAAAGTGATTAGAATAGGGCAAAAAGCCTCGGTTATATCTGGATTAGGATACAGTGGCGTAGATATAGTCTTTGATATAAAAGGGTTCATGGTGCTTGAATGCAATGCAAGACCGGGGCTTGAAATCCAGAATGTGACAAAGAAAAACCTTGTTTTTGCTATTAAAGATTCAAAAGGATATGAATCAGAACCATATGCTGAAAGCGAGAGGTCTGCCTTTTTCATTCCTATAAGTCAGGATAACAGAGAATATGCAATGAACTAGATAATCACAATTTTTAGTTGATGTTCTTTAAAAAAATAGAAAAAAAAGGAAAAAATTTCCTTATACCTTGTTGACTTTTAGGTCTTCTAGGTTTGTTGAGACAACTTCGACTTCGTCGCCGGATAGTTCATATTCCTTGTAATCTGCTAGGACATATGATGCTCCTCTTGTGTCTCTTGCTTCGTAGCCTGCAACTAGTAGTGCTGCTTTGCCGTTCCTATCGAAGTACTTGATCATTGCCTTTCCTTCTTCGAATCCTGCTCCACAGTTTTCTTTTGTTGCATCCATGACTTCCATAGCTAGTGTGTTAGCACATGGACCGCCTACGATGATCATGTTCTTGTTCATGCCTTCTGCATCTGAGTCAAGAACAGCCAGACCTACTTCGAATGCATTAACCTGGTATGCGTCTCCGCTTGCTGCTCCGCTTGTTATCTTTGCAGTCAATGGTGTTACGAATACGTTTGCAAATGCATCTTCTTCAGGTGCCCAAACCATAACGGATAGTTTTTCGTCGTTATCAAATTCTAGTAGTGTACCTTTTGCGGTTTTTGCTAGTTTGACATCGTCGTCTCCGTCTTCTTTCTCTACGCCTGAGTATGCAACTGTTGTGTTGGTTAACTCTTCGTAGAAGATTTCATCGTCGTCTGAGTCCCATGTCTGGTTCAGGTAGACATTGTTTGCGTTCTGTTCGTCTCCTTTGTCTTCTGTGAACTTCCATGAGGTGTCTGTAAAGACCATTACACCTTCGAATTCAGTTTCAATGCTTCCGCCACCATCTGAGACATACTCGATGTTGTCTGATGTGATGTTTAGTGTTGCTGAACCAAGTGAACCAATTGATAAGGCTTCCTGGTTTCCTGCGAAGCAGTTGATTTCTTCTGTGTACTCTTTACCATATGTTTCGTCAACGATTGTTGTTTCGTTTGTTGTTGAGTCTGCACAGTCTACTGATTCAAACCTAAGTACGTGTGCTTCTCCACCTGCTGTGGTGAATAAGATTCTTACGTTCTCTGGGTTTGATGTCTGGTGTACTGCAAGTTCTGCACTGTCTCCTGGTAATAACAATGGTTCGTCATCGTCATATCCTAGGCCAAGTTCGCTTGTTGCGTCATTGTAGTGCCATGCAATTTCGACTTCTTCTCCATCCTTGTTTACAAAGGTGAAGGTTGAGTCTTCTCCTGTTGACTTCCAGTTCATTTCTTCATTGTCTGCTGTAACGCCTGCATATTCAACTTTCCATGAGCCAAACACTGGGTCTGTCCATGCGTCGCCTTCTGCTAGGTATACATCATCTGTGTCTACATCGACATCTACTGTGTATGTTACAGTAAATCCTGTCCAGTCGTTTGCTGTTCCCTGGAATGCAACTTCTGTACCGTCAATGGTATCATCGTTCATTGTTACTTCCTGTCCTTCTTCAAAGACAAGTTCAGCTGAACCAAGGCTTAATTCACATGCGTTTTCTCCTTCTGAGGCTGTCTCGATTACTTCAAGAACTCCTACTGATAGGTCGCTTGGGAAAGCGTCGCTTGTTGAGCCTTCTGAAATCCATTCAACGTGGCCGTTTACATCTACTCCACATTTTGTTCCGTCGTTACCAACGTCAACAACTGTGATTGTGTCTCCGCCAAATTCTAATGGGTGGTCCTGTGTTAACCATACAGTGCTATCTCCTGATGTCAGGGTAAGTGTGTCCAATAGTCCGCTACCATCTGAATCTGCGTCTGTTATTGTGTAGACTTTGCCCATGATTTCTAGCTTTGCGCCTGTGAAATCATCATCTGTTGCTGTTGAATCAAATGATACTGAATCATCAAATTCAAGTGTGTATGTGTATAGAGCGTCTCCGTCTTCAATTCTGACATAGTTTCCGCCCATTCCATCTTCAGGTGTGTACTGGTTGAAGTCAATGTTTCCGTCTGCGAACTGTAGTTCCTGGTCATAGTCTTCGTCTCCAGTGTTGTCTCCTTCGTCATCTTCGAAGGTACCCTGTGCTAATAGGTCTTCCATGTCTGTTTCGTCCAATACTTCTGGGTGAACATCGTATACGTCATCCCCGTAGTTGAACTTGTCTCCTGACTTCTCAACTTTAACACCATCATCTGTTGTTGGTGCTGTTGCGCTTCCGCTTCCTGCTGGTGTCTTTGCTGCTGCCTGTAGGCCTGCTGCAATGTCGACTGCCCCAAGAACGTCTGCTGAGTCAGCTACTGCTCCGACAACAAGTACTGTGTCGCTGAGCACTCCATCCTTAACGAATGGTTCTGGGTATGTGCCTAGGTCATATGCTGCCATGGCTCCCATCATTGTGGCTCCAAGCATTAGCGCCCCTGTTGAAAGGGCAGCTACTCTTTTAGCCCATGTTTTTGTTTCCATTTAGTTAACACCTCCGTGTTAAATGTTATTTTTGTTTTTTTGATTGTATTTGCTTTGTTACTTTAGTTTCACACACTGTTGTCTCTATAAATCAATAATCGTATAGCTTGAGGGTCAAGTTTCCTTTATAAAGTTTTCGCATAGGAAGCCCTGTAGAGCCTGAAAGGAAAACTTACAAGCCTTGAAAGCTTTATTTTCACAAGAATCAGCCAGTAGTATCTTGCCAGTGAAAAAATTTGGAAAAAGAGCCATTTGGGCTGAAAATAAACAAGCTTTATAAGCACCCAACTTGGTTTGGCAGAAAGCTTTATATAGGGTATTTTTTGGATAGTTCACAATCTCCTTAACTCCCTTATATATATAATATTGACTGTTTCATCCCTGCCAAAAGTTCATTGGAATATACTAATTAGGGGAGGAATATAGCAATAAGTGATATAAATACTGGATACTTCCTGTTTCCTGAAGATGCATAAGTTCAATGAAAATTTCCTGAAGATGGCAAGCTTTGTCATAGCCTTGCTTTTTATGGCATTGGTATTATATGTAGTAAAGGATAGCTTATTTGGCCATGTCTCTGAAGAGAAGAAGATACTATTTGAGATAGTATTTTTGCTTTTGATAACCGTGCTTGCTGAAGCGTTTGTGTTTTATTTCAAGACCGAACAGGTGATTTTGCTTATGCTTTTTGGGATAATGTTTAGCCCAAGTGTCCTTGGAAAATTAATACCTCAGTTCCCGACATTTTCAAACGAAGTCATACGTATTTTTGCTGAGCTTGGTGCAATAATCCTGCTTTTCAAGGTCGGGCTTCATTCAAAAGTTGAGAAAGTATTCTCAAAAGCGAACCTGCTTGTAGCAGCTTCCGGGATCCTGATACCTTTTGCATTCGGATATTTTTTTGCAATAGGCTCAGGCAATTTCAGCTATGCGATGTTTACAGGGGCAGCTCTGGCAGCAACAAGCGTTGGAGTTACTGTAGCCATATTAAAAAACCTTAATGTGCTTGACAAGAGATTCTCTGAGATAATAATAGGAGCTGCAATAATAGATGACATACTTGCGCTTCTTTTGCTCTCCTTAGTAAAAAACATAGGCGCATCAGGGGAATCCTCAATATTAATAACAATAATATCTTCAGCCATATTCATAACTGGCGCAATAGTCACTGGAAAATACCTAATTAATTATATAGACAGGAAAGACATGGGACCAAAAAGGTTCCTATTAAGCATAGCATACATGCTTTTCCTGGCATATGTAGCTGAAATCATAAGCCTTTCTGCAATTGTCGGAGCATTTATCGCTGGATTGGTATTAAACAGCAGCAGGAACCTGCATATCCTGGAAGAAAAAAGCACTGGCCTTGAACTTTTGTTTACTCCTATATTTTTCATCTCGCTTGGGCTTGTTGTAGATGTCTCTTCAATTTTCAGCGGGATTGTTCCGATACTCATAATAACTCTTCTAGCTGTTGCATCAAAGATAATAGGCTGCGGCATAATGGCATTTGCAACAGGATCAGATGTAAAAGAAGCCCTGGTGATAGGGACAGGCATGGTCCCAAGGGGAGAAGTAGCACTTATTGTTGCATCAATTGGCCTTTCATCAGGAATCTTAAATTCAGGGCAATATTCGATGCTCTCAGCCATGGCCTTACTGACTTCATTTATCGTTCCACTTATCCTTCCAGGAGTCATAAAATCCATCTAGTTTGTCAAAACCTTTAAAAATTAACCTTCTTAGCTAATCAGTTAAGGTGATTTAATGCTAGATATCAAACTTTTAAGGGAAAATCCTGATATAATAAAGAAAGACCTGGAGAAAAGGAACAGGCCAGACCTTCTTGAAAAATTAAAAAGAGTCATAGTTGCTGACAGGGAATACAGGGAATCATTGCAAAAGCAGGAGGAGCTTAGGAGACAGAGAAATACCTTGAGCGCAGCTGTTGCAAAATTAAAGAAAGAAGGGAAGAATGCTGATAAGGAACTAAGTGAAGCTAAAGAGATACCTGGAAAGATAAAGGATGAAGAAGAGCTGACACTGAAATTAAAGGCAGAAGTAGACCAGATAATGATGGACCTGCCAAACATACTTCACGATTCTGTCCCGATAGGTAAAGACGATACAGAAAATAAAGTGCATAAGGAATGGGGACATAAGCCAAAGTTTAAGTTCGAGCCAAGGAGCCATGTTGATATACTTGCAGAGAAAGATCTTGGGGATACTGAGAAAGCAGGCAATGTCTCAGGTGCAAGATTCTATTACTTAAAATCTGATCTGGTCATGCTTGACTATGCACTTATGAAGTTCGCCCTTGACCATCTTCATTCAAAAGGCCTAATACTTATGGAACCTCCTTACATGCTAAGAAGAGAACCGTATGAAGCAATGACTTCCCTAGGGGATTTTGAAGAAGTGATGTATAAGATAGATGGAGAAGACCTATTCCTGATAGCTACAAGCGAACATTCGATTGGAGTGTATCATCTGAATGAAGTGGTTGATGTGAAAAAGCTCCCATTGGTTTATGCTGGTATATCTCCTTGCTTCAGGAAAGAGGCAGGAAGCCACGGAAAGGATACAAAGGGAATCTTCAGGGTGCACCAGTTCCATAAGATAGAACAGTTCGCTTTCACAAGACAGGAAGAATCATGGAAGATGCACGAAGACCTATTGAAGAATGCAGAAGAGATATTCCAGAAGCTGGAATTGCCTTATCGTGTAGTCAATGTCTGCACCGGTGATATGGGAAGCATTGCAGCAAAGAAATATGACATCGAAGTATGGATGCCTGTACAGCAGAAATACCGTGAAGTGGTCTCATGCAGCAACTGCACTGACTACCAGGCAAGAAGACTAAATACAAAGTACGATGAAGGTGGAGAGAGGAAACTTACTCATACTCTGAATTCGACTGCAATCGCCACTTCAAGAGCGATTGTGGCAATAATGGAGAACTTCCAGAATGAAGACGGCAGCGTGAATGTGCCTAAGGCGCTTTGGCCTTATATGAATGGGGTAAAGGTTATTGGAAAGAAGGATTAATCGTGATGATACTGATCGTATCCTGAATCAATTTTTCCATTTATTATTCTTATAAAACTTGCACCTTCATGACCTAGATAAAGCTTAATTTCTTTTTCAGTATTAGGAGCTATCGGAATCCTTATTGCATTGATCAATCCCCTTCCATAATTTATCTCCGGATGCGAACTCATGCCATCCTGATCGCCCATGATTTCTCTGTTTGAAGCGATGAGAGTCTCGATGTCTTTTTTTGATTCAATCGGTGAGAAGCCTGATCTTCTTTTGGGCAGCGACCTAATATTTTCCATAAGTGTTTTGTACCAACTAAAAGTAGCGTCGATAAGCATCTGGCCTTCATAATGGCTGTATCCCTCACTCCTTAGCCTTTTCATCTGGCTTTCTGAAAGCTTATCAAGCATTATCTCATTAGTATATGTGAAATCGATGTCTTTATGGTGGAAATGCTTTTTCCTGGCTTTATGGATATTTTTAGTTGAGACATATTCCTGGAACCTTGAGACTGATTTTTGCGCTGAAGAATTTGAAAGATTTATCAGAACATTTTCAATATCATGGCCTTGTGCCCTTAGATAGACTGCATAGTTCATTATGGCTATGTACATCCCTTCATACCAGTCCGGATAAAGCTTATCCAGTAGGTCTATTCCTGGAACATCGTCAACAAGAAGCGCTTTTTTTACATTTGTGATTTTCCCTTCCCTGTTTCTAACTATGTCATCAACAACCATAAGGTTTGCTTTTGCAATCACTTCGCTTTCATGCTTTCCTTTTTTATATGGTACTGGCTCTTCCTCACATGGCGTTGAAGGAAAGCCGTCAAGCTGGAGCTTGACACCTAGTGTGAATATTTTAGGATGCATCGCATACAGGAGCGCAAAATCCCTCATAAGCCCTGGCTTAGTATATTTCTGGTAGAACATATTGGCATTGCCAAAGCTCATGCAATAGTTGTCCATCCCATCTGCAAGAATTGAAATAGGTGTCGCAAGGTCATATACCCTAAATCCAAAAATTCCCTTTTTCGCATCACTATTCTCAAGGACATTCAAAAGCTGTAGAGACATTGCTCCTTGTTTTTGCGAAGTGTTTAATCTCTTCTCCAAAAAGAACTTAAGGTCTTCGAATCCTTTCATTGCTTTAATTTCCGTGACATCCTCCTTTGTGTAAGGCTCGTGATCAAAAAGAGCTGTGAGCAGGATGTATTTGAATACCTGTGAATATAATTTAGTGCTGTCCCTGAAGAAGTCCGGGCTTTCTCCGTGGACTTCCCTGTACAATGCATGTATTCCAAAATCTGAAAGCCTTCTGGAGTAAGACCAAAAATCATATTGATGGCTAAAAATTGTTTCTAAAAATAATTTTCTGTTTGAAATTACTTTATCAATAAAAGCAAAGTCTTTCTGCTTTCTTTCATAATCATCGCTTCTGCTATGCGCCCACATAATGAAATGGTTATAAAAATAACTTTTTCCCTGTTCTCCTTTTGTACTTTGATTTTTGGCTACATGTTCCAGTAATGGCCTGAAATATGAGAAGAATTCATCTTTGGTCGGTAGGTTTCTTGACTCTTTTTCAAAAAGCCTTATATGTTCAGGCTCCTGTACTTTGTTTTCAAGAATCATTTTTATTGCTTCAGGTTCATTGATTGCAGCCTTTTTTCTTATTCTGGTTCCTATGCCAATTTCTCCCCTTTCTATTTGCACTGCAACTGTATATTGCATTGCTGAAAGGTAAATTAAGTCATCAACTGTTAAATAGCCAAACATAGAATTAGTGCCCCTATATAGCCTTCCTGACACATCAAAATCTAAACCATATGATTTCACTAATTCTTCAAGCCTAAAAAATTTTTCCTTTAGCCCTTCTGCTGTTTTCCATAAAAATTTAGTTTTTTGAATAGTTTCATTTCCATGCGTATAGCTTGGATTTTTTAGCCACTCCAGTAAATTCGAAAGAAGGAAAAACCAATAATCTCTTCTGCTACCAAAATAATCATATTGCTGGAGAACTCCTGATTGCGCTGCTCTACTTAATGCCAGGCTGTTGTCATTATTAAAAGCATTAAACTGGTGCTCCTCAATTTTTAATGCCACATTCAAATCTGGATGCGTATCTAAAGTGATGAAACCTAATGACTGGACAGTATTTGGCATGCTCATAATAAAAGCCTCATAAAAATACTCCCAAGTGATATAAAGTAAATTAGATTGAATACAAAAAATGAAACAGGAGCTATTGAAAACATGTCAGGACTGTCTCCCAAAAAGAAGTGAATAAGTGTTGAAACTATAAAATCTAGGAATGAAAGAATTATTCCAATCTGGGCAATAGGGAAAATTAAAAAAGATGCAATCAGACTATAGAATAATAACTGGATTACCCAGATTACAGAAAACATATCAAAGTCAAGATTCATTATTTCCGGAATTAAATTTGCTGTCAGTATGAATATTATAACATAGTAAAATGGGTATGATTTAGCAATAAGTATCGTGAAAAAAAATATTGGTTCAAATATTAAAGGAAGCCTTGTCTTTATCCTTAAATATTTCACATATCCTCCAACAAGACATAATATAAGGAAAAGTGAAAAGCTCCTGATAAAAAATATAGATAGTCCTAGTCCAAAATATAATGCGAAAAGTTTCCAATTCATATTCAGGGATTTATACTGTTGCATTTCTTCTCACCTGATTACTGAAAATTGATTGCTCTGCATTAATAGGCTTTCCAAGATATTCATCAATATTCACTTCAACTCCTGCCATTAGCCCATTTCCAAAATTATATGCAGCTCTTGACGATTTATGCTTGAACAATTTGTCATTTGATTTCATAAGTTCCTTAATTTGTCCCCTAGTCTCTGTTAATGGGCCATAAAGTTCTTCCTTTGTTTCAGGTATCAAACCTAAGTTTTTTTCCATAAAATCATACCAGCTAAACGTAGCGTCAATGCAGTGCTGGCCAACGTAATGTCTATATCCACCTTTTCTTAATTTCTTAATTAAGTCATTAGATACCTGTTCAGTCCTTATTTCAAGATTATAATCAAATCTTGCAATTCCATTTTCTCCATAGCCTAACTCAAATGATTTCATTTCCGGGCAATATGCTTCCTTTCTTGATTTTACAAAATCAGAAAACTGCCTTACTGATTTTTGGGCTTTGCTTTGGTTAATATCAAATATAACATTGTCAATTTTCATTCCAGAATCTCTTAGGCCTGCTGCATAGGTCATAACTGCATGATACATATCCTCAATCCACCCCTCATAAAAATAACCAAGGCCATCTATTCCAGGGACATCATCAACTACCAATACTGTTTCAATAGATTCCTTATCTCCAAGCCTTGTAACTTTTTCTGCAATGAAAGTATTAGCCTTTGCAAGGACTGCTGATTTAGTATAATCATCCATTATAGCTCTTAGTCCAATTATCTTAAAAACTGAGTCATTCAAAATATAATCAATGCCAAAATCCCTTAGTGCAGCTGGCTGTACACCTATGTCCATGAATTTAAAATAGCTTCCACCTGAGAGACAGTAATTTCCCATAGCATCAAAAAAAGCTATAAAAGGGCTATTAAGAAGGCTTATTTCATATCCAAGCGTAATTAGTTTGTTTTCCCTTCTATGGCTATGCCTATGATCATCCATTGCACCTAAAAGTCTTCTGGTGAAATTGAATCTTGGCTCATTTGGCAGATTTTTATCAAGATAATATGCAAGCGAGACAGTGTTGCCTTTCTTCAGTTTGCCTAATTCCTCATTTTTACTTTGGAATTCTTCATCAAGCGGCCTACTGTATAAAAGCAGATTAAGGATTACTCTTCTCATTACGCTATATTCCTCATGGAAAATTTTTGTATTTCCAAAAGTTTTCCTATAAGCTTTTCTTACAAGAATATTTAAAAATTCATTTTCCTCTTCTAAAATAAGTTCCCTGACTGCCTTGGCATTCACATCAATAAGATTCCTTACTTCTTCAATCTGAAAAGGATTTATTTCCCTAAATTCCACTGAAGGCTTTAAATTATGATAAATGTCCCTTAAATTAGTATAAAATTCGCTAAAGCCTTTCTCCCCTTTTTTTGTCTGCTTCTTTAAATGATATCTTACAGCTTTCCCAAGGTGTGAAAAAGCCTGCATGTCCTGTGTATAAATGATTTTCTTGCTTTTTCTTTTTAAAAGGAGAACGTCTTCACTATGTTCTCTCTCTAATATTTCAGTCAATGCAATAGTTTCATTAAATAATGCCTTTTTTCTAAGTTTAAGGTAGTCGTTCCCATGTTGCATAAGATATTCCTTTGCTGTGTATTTTTCAACCTCTTTTGCAACATTGAACTTATATGCACATAACAGCAAAAGTTCTTCAATATTCATTCCCATAAGATTAGAATTTTCGCTTAATGAAATACCGTATTCCTTTCTAAGCTGTTCAAAATCAAAGGGTTGTGATGTTGCCTTTTTCATGGATTTTTTAAAAAGTGGTGACTTATAATATGTGTAAAAATCGTTTGGCTTTTCATATTCCATCGGATTTTTCAGCCACTCCATTACATCATAAATCAAAAACTTTAGAAAAGAGCTATCTTCCAAATCATCCGATTTTTCCAACCTCACCAGCGCCTCAAGAACTGAGTTATCCATGTCTATAAACCTGCCTACCATAGAAAAAAAGAACCTTTCGTACTCTACAAAATCGTCTACAACACCTTCTGCCCGGTTTAAAGTAATCATCTATAAGTAGTAAAATTTACAATATATAAATCTTTCTGTATTTTATCGTCTATAATAGAAAAATTTACAAGTATGTTAATCATATATATTGCATTGTATTATGTTCAGCCCTAAGAATATCTATATCTAAAAAATTTGAAGACCTGTTCAGATAGTCATCAATCCTTACTTCAATACCATTTATAAGTCCATTTCCAAAGTTAAATCCTGGCCTATGCATTCTGTTCAAAAACAACTTGTCATTTGATTTCATAAGTTCCTTAATTTGTCCCCTAGTCTCTGTAAATGGGCCATAAAGTTCTTCCTTTGTTTCAGGAATCAAACCTAGGTTTTTTTCCATAAAATCATACCATGCGTAAGTAGCATCAATGCAATGCTGGCCAACGTAATGTTCATATCCTCCCTGCCTGAGTTTCTTGATTAAATCAATTGGCACCTTTTTTGTTCTAATCTCAAAATTATACCTAAATATATCGATAACGTTTCCATCTCTTTCCAGTTCAAAAACTACCTGTTCAGGCCTAAATGCTTCCTTTCTTGTTTTTACGTAATCAATGAATTCCTTAACTGATTTTTGCGATTCACTATGACTTATGTTGAATATCACGCTTGAGAGGTTTGCTCCTTTTTTGTTTAGATGCATTGCATATTTCATGATTGCATGATACATATTTTCTATCCATCCTGGAAAAACAAAATTTAGGCTATCAAGTCCAGGCACATCGTCAATAACAAGAACGCTTTCTTTTCTTTCTTCGTGTTCCTTCCGTATCATCTTTTCAGCAACAAAAGAATTTGCTTTGGCTAATAGAGGAGAATATGCTTTGCCATTTATCTCATTTAACCCTATTATATGGAAAATATCACTATTCAAAATGTAATCAAGACCAAAATCTCTAAGTGGCATTGGCCTTGAGGAAGTATGATATAGCATTTTGAACTTGCTTCCTCCTGAAAGGCAATAATTTCCCATTGAATCAAAGAAAGCTTTTACTGGTGAATTTATGGCACTTATCTCATAACCTTTGGTATATATTTTTTTTTTGTCATATCTTGAATAGGTGAGCTCTTTAAAAAATTTCATAACTTTTTTGCTGCTAGCAAAAACTTGATCAGAAGGCAGAACATCACAAAGATAATCTATGATATCAGAATCAATATATTCAGTATTTTTTTGTATCCCATCAAAGGAATCAACAGTAAGTTTTGATGCAACTTTTGATTTTTCAAGAGGAATGTGATGAAGAAGGATTTTTAATGTCAAATCCTTAACCAAAAAATTCTCATCTTCAAAAAGCTCAGCATTTCCAAATTCTTTCCTATAAGCATTTTCAACAAGGTAATTCAGAAATTGGTTTTCTCCTTGGAGAATCAGGTTTCTTAGTTCTTTTGAATTTGAATTTATTATTCTTATAACTTCATTTATCTGAACCGATTCAAATCCTTCTGTGATGGTTGCTTTTGATAAGATAGACTCTCTATATATTCTGAATTGTTCCCTTACTTTATCAGAAAAATGACTAAATCCTTGAACTCCTTTTTCAGCCTGTTTTCGCAGATGGTAAACTGTGATGTTCTTTAGAATTTCCATATTGAAAGAATAATCATAATTTATCGGCCTATCTTCAACAAATCTTGAAAAAACTATGTCTTTTTTATAAGGTCTTTCTAGAATCTCAAGAAATGCCATTGCTTCATTGAAAAGAGGCTTTTTCCTCTTTTTTGAATCACTTATCAGCCTCTTTGATATCTTTCTCATCCTGTTTAAATCGCTAAACTCATATGCAAGATTTAATTTGTAGCTGCAAAGATGTATCAATTCATCAATACTTATTTTCATGAGTGTTGAATTCTTGTTTATCTTAATTCCGTATTCAGATTCAAGAGATAAAAAATCAACAGGGACTTCATGGGCTTTTGTAAGCAGTGGATTTTTCCTGTAAACTTTCCTGTGGTCTACTATGCTCATTGGGTCTTTAATCCACTCAAAAACATCATAGATTAGGTATCTTATCACAAAAGCCTTATCATCATGCTTTTGCTCTAATTTCTGAAGAGCTTGGTAAACAGTATCACTGTCTTTTACTCTTGAATGAAGGTTGGACCAAAGAAATGCATGATAAATCATTATTTCAGAATGCTGCTCACTTGTAAGTTCAACCATTACCCTTTCTGCGGTGGCCTTATCAAATTTTTTCTTTTTTCTTTTTTCCGGAAATTTGTTATCTGTTCTCCTGACTACCTCACTTAGCATCATCTCTAAGTCAATGTTATTAATCATTTATAAGTAGTAAAATTCACAATATATAAAGATTTCCATATTTCTCCTCTAAAAATATAAAAAGATCAGAGATTTGGCGAAAACTTAAGCTGCTCAAAAACAGTCACTGTCTCAAAATTAATTATCTCCTCGCCAAATGTGCCTTTAAGATCCTCAAGGACCTTATTGAAGGAGAAATTATCCTTTGTGAACAGGCTTATCATGAAATTCCAGTCTCCTATATACTGCTCATACCAGGTTATGTTAGGATGCTGCCTAAGAAAAGAATGGAACCTTGGTTTCTGGATGTTCTTCGTGCTTAAGAATGCCAGGTTCCACTGCATTCCCAAATCACTTATAGAAAACATCGGGACAAAATGCCTAATAAAACCTAACTTCACTAAATTTGAAAGCCTGTATTTAGTTCCCTGTAAAGTTAGGCCACATGCAATAGAGATATCATTAAGAGTAATCCTTGCATTCAGCTTGAGCTTTGATATAATTTTAAAATCAGTTTCATCCAAAGAATAGATTCCATTAATATCCTGTTTTATGAATTCGTTTGAAAATGAAAAAGGGTTTTTGTGCTTTAGATGTATTTTATTTCTTGTCTCCTTATCAAGAAGGAACCCAAGGCCTGTATAATCCTCATCTACCTGCTGAAGTATCCTGAACTCCTGTATGTTTTCACTAATACACATTATCTTATTATAGATGTCATCATACTCCTTTAAGTCATTTATAGAAAAAAGCACCAGTAGATCCCATCTGCCTCCTATATGCTGAACTTGAGTTACTTCATTTATTGAATTCATGCTTTTTAGAATTTCTTTTTTTGAAACAAGATTTTTTAGTTTTATCAATACAATAAAATTTAGAAGGTTAAACCTCTGAAGGTTAAATACTGTCATATACCCTTCAATGAATCTTAATTTTTCCATCCTTGCAATCCTGTAGTTTATCTTTTCCTTTGATACACCAATAGCTGCAGCGATTGAAGTGTTGCTAAACCTTGCATTAAGGCTTAAGAGATAAAGTATCTTTCTGTCTAGGAGGGAAATATCTATATTTTTTCTCTCTCCCATAAGAGCTCCACTAAAGGAATCATCTTCCATAAATCAATCAAAATAAAATATTATATATAAAATTTATTATTTTGATTAAAAAAATGATGAAATGTTTTATATAATTGAAATATGTTTCTTTTCACTACTTAACAATAAATACATAAACCAGGTGATAAATATGTTAAATTACAGAAATGAGAGCAGCACTTCTAAAAATTTAGAGACAGGCAGTTTTTGCAGAAGATACTTTATGGCCATCACCTGGTTTTACATAAAGAACTCTTCTGCATCCTGCCTTTTCTGGTGGTTAAAATGGTAGGGCATCATGATAAAGCAGAAGAAGAAATCCCTCATGGGTTTATGAAAACAAGAGGAGGCTTCATAAAAAGCATCCCTAAAGCATTTCAAGACCCAAAAGCTGAAATTGAAGAGGAAGTTCAAAGAGCCCTTGCTGCAGATTTTAAAGCACACAAAGCTGCTGATGCAGAAGCAAAACAACTCTATAATGAGTTGCGTCCAAAATTCTTCAAGAAATTTTACGAAGGAGATACACCTTTTCTTGCATATGCTGGGATTTTTGGTGCAATAATTTCTGCAGGTTTTGTATTCTATAGCTTTTATATTAAACCTTCAATAAACCCTCAGAATGCTTACCAAAACCAGCCTGTACTGACACAGCCTGCTCCTATAGAATATTCCACACAGGTAAGCCCAACCGCAACAATAGAATCAATAATCTTCCCTTCTCCTACTGCACAATACCAGCAAGTTCCTACATCATGTTCATATTATCCTGATAATACTCTTGAATACAACAAACTTTACAGTGCTGATTCTGGATTTCAATATAGGGCAGAGCAGCTTACCTTGATGCTTAACTGGGTTTACAATGTAACTTTAGGAAATAATGTAATTGCAATGCATTCTGACCCTGCCTTAAACACTATTCCTCCTGATTATTCATGGAATATTGGAATATATATGAGGGATAATGCAATCAATAATGCAAAAGACCTTACACTTTCCCAGATGTTCTCAAGAAGCTCTTTTGCTCAGGCCGATAATCCATTAATGAAATACCTTTGCGGGTTTTCACAATGAAAACTAAAAATGCAAAAACACTTGAACAGCTTATTAAGATAATAGATGAGAATATTGCTTTTCTAAAGCAGAACCAAAAGATTGATTGGGGATATCTTGGATCAAGGGGAATAAGTAAAGTCAATGCTGACAGCCAGGGTATAGAAATATTAAGGATTCTGAAGGATCAGGGCATCATACAGGCAAAAGTTCCTCTTGATTTGATTGCAGAGCAATGGATGCCTCCAAATGCACCAGGACACCTTGAACAGCTTAGGGAAGAGATTGATGAGATACTTGCCTCAAATATTACAGTAAGCACCCTTTGGCGTGATCCAAAGACAAGCAGGCTTTTTGTTGTTGACGGAGGACACAGGTTTGAAGTTTCATATTCGCTTGACATACCTTATCTTGTATGCAATATCCTAATTGAAAAAGATGCTGAATGGTACAGAAATTATAGGGCAAAGGAATCATTGGCAAGAGCAGATATTGGAGAATTTAGGGTTGCAGCTCAATATATAAAAAAATGGAAAGACAGCTACCATAATGTCTTTGATCCTTTAGATGTCCTTTCATGCATCAAATCAATTAAAAAAGATAAATTTGGAAGGCTTGCAAGGCAGGCAGCTGAAGTAAGAAGTGAAAGGCAGGCTGAATATGCCTGTGGTTTCATGCAGGAATGGATGGATGAATCTCACGTATCTGTTGAAACAGCCATTAGGTATTTCAGAGCCTACAGCATAATTTCTGGAGAAAATGAAAAGCTGATTGGAAAAGCAAATATCTCTACCGCTTTGATACTTGAAGCAGACAGCAGACTTAGGGCTGTTGAACATGATTACCATCTTTCAGCAGATGCACTGACATATTATACAGAAAATTATGACAGGATACTTGGATGGATACTAGAGACAACAGCAGGTAATTCAGACAAGAAAAACAGCATCCTGACAAGTGTGATAAAGGCAGTAGGTACTAGCCTGGAAAAAAACATTCCCTTGGAATTTGAAAAAAAGAAAAAAGAAAATGTAGAAAAGGAAAAAGGTGGTGTAATAAAAATAGAACCTAGACATAGTACACAAAGCATAGAAACTCTTCTGAGATCAAAGCCTAATGTAAAAGAAACAATTGATGCAGTAAAAAAACTTTCTAAACGTGTTATAAAAAAGCATATGCTCCCTATACCTGCAGAAGAGATGAATCTTTTGAATTATAAGCTTGGCGACATCTTAACTCCCGGACATATCTATGCAATAGCTCAAGGAAATGTTGCGCTTTTTAGCCTTAGATCTGCAATGCCACCTGTTTCTGCAGCCTTAGGATATGGACTTTTAAAAATAGCAGAAGGATATATCGGAAGAGTTACAGGAAAAAAAGCAGCAATTGCAAAATTTACTGCAGATGAATGGCGTACTGGGAATTCAAATATATTAAATCATAGAATACAGGCAATTGAGCAACAAGTATGTTCAGACAGAGAGTATCAAAAAATAAGAAGCTTGTCCTTCCCTGAAAGTAGAGCACTAAGCCTTATCTTATTATATCAAAAAAACAATGAAAATTGTGAAATCATAAATCTTTCAGCAAAAGAGCTGGCATTATATTCAGGTATTGATACACTGTCTGCATCAAAAATACTTGGATTTCTTCATAAGGAAAAATTCATCAATATAATTGACTCCTTCATGTTTTCAATTCTTCCAAAATTCAAGAGCATTCCTGAATCTGCTTTTTTTGGACATGATATTCCTTTTGGTTTGGATTTGAAATATTTTCTTGATAAAAATTACATTGTTCAATCAGGTGACGCGTCCCATACAGCTTTGCAAAAAGGAGGAAAAAATACATGCGACACATACAGGATACCACTTCCTACAAAAATTAGACCTTATGAAGAATTAGAACCTTGTCCTTATTGCCTTGGAAAAGTAATAGATGAAGGACAAAAAGCCATGCCCATGGACTATTTTTTCTCAAAGGCAAAATCCTGGAAGATAGATATTGATAATATTTCAGCACTACAGATGATGGATGATTTCTCATTCCTATCTTTCTCTGGCACTATAAGTCGTAACACTGTGTTTTCAATTTATGATGACAGTCAAAAAAAAGTTGCTGTGCTCCAGCCAAATATTTTGGGAAGTCAATATGCTAATGACAGCTCATATAAAGGCCATGTTCTGGTGCAAAAAAATGGTAGATAATGAAGAGTTGCTTTCATTAATTGCAAAAGATTACGCTGATTACTGGCTTACTGAAGTTAATGGCATTGCAAGGATAGTCTTGGAAGCTGAAAGGTATGAAGAAACAGATGAAGGAAAAATTGAATATAATGAACTTTATTATTTCACAAAAGCTGCAAAGCTTCTTAAAAAAAGTGGTGCTCATTTTTTTTCAGATATTGAACTTAAATTGATTCCTGTTGATGATATCAAAAGGGAAGTAAAATCAGAGGGTAACCAGTACGGCAAAGCGTACTTTGGATGGAGATTTCTTACAATTCTCAATGACAGGCCGCATTCAACAAGGTATTATCTGCATGCAATAAAGGATAGTGATTTAAAAAGAAAATTTGTTGTTGAAAATATCCTTCATACATCAAGGGAAAATGTAAGAGAACTTATTAGATTAGGTCTTCTAGAAACAAGACACACAGAAACATTAGGAAATGTTACAGGAAGATCCCTTCTTAATGTATATAGGGAAATTGTAAATAGGTTAACTCCTGAATTAATGGGTCACACAAAGTTTCCTACGCTTGATTTGCCAACCACTGAACTAATTGAAATGATAAAAGAGCAATTCATGCAGGATTACAAAAAAGCCATAGAAAATTATAGCGCAGAAAAAAAAGTCAAATTGGATAAGTGGTATGAATTTGATTTTGCTGTGAGCCAGCTTAAGACAATGCCAATAATATTTCGGGAACTTATTGAATCAATTGGCCTTGAAGTAAAAAGAAAAGGAAAAACTGAATATGTTATAGGACTTGGCATGGCAGCATTTTTCAATATGCCTGTGCTGAAATATTCCTATGATTACGGAACAGTATTTGATACAAGGGGAAACATAAAGCCTCAGGTATGCAGGCATTTTTCAATGAGCAGTTCTCAGTTCAATACATTGGTAGATAGGGGAATAATAGATACAAAAAATCCTTCTGTATTTATTGCTTCACTTAGGAATTTTTATGGGAGCATTCTTAATAACATGACTTTTGATGAACTTGGAATTTTTCCATATTTAGGAGATTTGGATAAAGCACCTGAGGATAGTTTTAATGAAGTAGCAATAAAAAGCATGACATATGAAGAATTCTATAAAATATATAATCAAAAATTCAGAAAAGGCTTGATAAAAAACCTGCCAAAGATTGCTGATTATTTTGGAGTAAACCTTAAAAAGAAATATACTGCAAAAGAGATAGTTGAAATTTTTGGCATAAAAAGGTCCCCAGTTTCAAGGGCGGATGAAAAAGGAATACTAAAAGCTGTGGATGCAAGTGTTCCTTATAATAGAGAATACCATGGATGGTCAGTCGCTCTTCTTGTTTCAATGTATAGGCCCAGGGGGAGATATTATCTAATTTCTGATGAAGACAATACATTTTGCAGCCCAGATATTGCAAAAAAGCTTAGTATAGATAGGAAGAGTGGCTTTCCTTATTTGACAAAAGAAGAAATAAAAACAGCCTTGGATTTAGAAATATTTACAAAATTCTACGTTAATAAAAAACCTCAGCTTAAGCCAGGGGAAATATATGGACTCTGGGATGAATTGATTAAAGATATAAAGGCAGATGATGCTGAATTTGGAAAACTAAAGAATGAAAAGTTAAAAAAAATAAAATCAAAAAGCTCTGCATTAAAAGGATTAACTGCATATGAAAAAAAATTCTATGATAATATTATTGGAAAAATTAACGAGATTTCAAAAGAAAGAAATGTATCAATTGATAAGGATTATAGTTTAGATGAAGTAGTAAAAATATCTGGTTTAAGTCGCTCAGGGATTGCAGCTTATCTTGATAAAGGCATGCTAAAAAAAAGAGGTGAAAATCAGTTCGACAAATATATTGGATGTTCAGTTGCAATTCTTGCAGGCATGCATGATTTCTCAAAAGCACTGACATTTGATGAGGCAGCAAGTGCACTTTATCTGGATTTAAAGGATATAAATTCACTTATTAAAAAAAAATATCTGAAAATAGCATATGAAGACCAGGAAAAAATAACAGGGGAATCTGCATATAAAGCATATGTTTCTTTGGTTTCTAAATTAGACTATGTAAAGATTGAAAAAAAATTCGGGCTTGATATCCAAAATAAAGATGATATGCGAAAAAAAGAAATGTATTCATCAATACTGCAAAGATTTTTAGAAAACTTTGAAGCATTTTTTAAGACTTATGATAAGAATGAAGTTCTAAAAACAATGAGCCTTGAAGATGCAGCAGAGGAATTAGGCACAAATACAGGACTAGTAAGACTATTCATTTCTGGTAATACCTTACTAACTGATGAGGCCCCTTCAAGAATATATAATGTATCAGTTGAATTCTATAAAAAAAGGCCAAATTTTAGGAGTGGAGTAACTGTTGAAAAAGCAAAAGAATTGTTTTATGTAAATGATACTGAAATTCAACAGATGGTTCAGTGTGGATTAATAAGGTCTCAAAAGAATGGGTTATTTCGGGTAGATTCAAGGCTTGCAAGCCTTTATGATTCACTACTTAGGGAAGCAAATAAAGTTCTTTTGGAATATATTAAAGGATAATCCTATTTTATCCCACAACCTATTTAAACATCACAATTATTAATTATTTTGGGGAGAAATGAGAAAACAAATCCTATTTGTATTAGTATTAATCCTATTTATCTCTTCAGTCCATGCTTCTGTGATAGGCGTAAGCCCAAGCGTTGTCAGGTTTCATAAGATGATAAAGGGAGGATATGCTGAGGCTGAAGTTTCTGTAAGCACTTCTTTTGAAGAGAATATCGGAGCAAAAATTGAGCCAGCAGGTGAGATAGCTGAATGGATTACTTATGATCCTAAAGAAGCTGATTTTGTTTTTTCGCAGGAAAAACCATACACCTTTTCAATGATAATAGAGCCACCTTTAGATACTCCCAGCGGAAACTATACAGGGCAGCTGAAATTCACAACACAGGAGCTGGCATCTGTAAACAGTGGGGCAGGCTCATCTGTAATAGCGCAGGTCATAATGCTTATCTATGTTGAAGTTATAGGTGAGGAAGTTATTGCCTGCAGGGCTGGTGCTTTTTCTGTTGAGAATTCTGAGATAGGTGAGCCTTTTTTAGTAGGCGGAACTGTATATAATGATGGGAACGTAAGGCTTAGGCCTGAGTTCATAATCCAGGTGTATGACCAGATGCAGACAAAGATAATCTACACCTCTTCTTTCCTGGGTTCAATGATACTTCCGACAAAGAATAAATACATAATGCAGGAAGTAAGCCACAGTCTTCCTGTAGGCCAGTATTTTGCCCAGATTACTCTTCCTGAATGCGATGTGACTGACAGGACAACATTTGACGTAGTTGAAAAAGGGCAGATATCTGATTCAGGAAGGATGATAGGCATAAGGACCAATCCTAAAGTGAATGCAAATGAACTGATGCCGATATTCCCTGTATTTGAAAACTCCGGGCAAAGAAAGGTCACTGCTTTTTTTAAAGGGGAATTAAGAGACTTAAAAACTGACAGGGTTATAAGCGTCCTGGAATCTGAAAAGATTGAAGTAAATCCAAAAGAGACAGTTGAATTCAAGATGTATTACACACCAAAAAAATCAGGAGATTATCTTGTTTCAGGAAGGGTGCACTACAATAACAAGATAACTTTTGATGAGCAGAGCAAGGTAATAAAAGTTGAGGGCAATGCATTCTCCTTCTCCTGGCTGGTATATCTTCTTGCATATATCATAATAGGGCTTGTTATCCTCATACTGATTGGAAAGATTAAGAAAGCTAAGAGAAAAAATAGATTCTGATTTAGTTTAGTCTAGCCTGCCAACATTTGTTGGCTGCAACATTCTCAATTTTTTCATAAATGTCTGAAGCGATTTTAGAATATCATTAGGGGTGTTAGGGGAGCGTCCCCTAATTCAAAAAATATTTAGTTTTCATTAAAAAAGATAGATTTAATTAAGAAACATCAGGACAGTTACTTGCCTTTCTCGTATGAATAGGCTGGTTTCTGCACTTCCTGAAGCCACATAAGGCCGATTCTCATCATGTCCTTATTGAACTTGTCTGAAACCCTGTATACTTTTGTGTAAAGGTCGTAATCAATAAGACCCATGCTTTTCATAGGCGTAAGAATCCTGTCATAGAACTGCCTTTTGTTGTAGGAAATCTTGACTTTTTTCCCTACATAAGGTGGTTCGTCAATCTCGCCAATCAATTCTCCTTCGTGAAGCTTTGTTGCAAAGAGTGACATCTCTGTTTTAGAAATCTCATTCTTGTTTTGCTTCATATAATTAATTAGAAGCTTTGCCACGATTTTCTGCTGCTTTGTTGCGAAAATTACTTCGTATACGTCCTCAGGCAGGTTGAACCTGTCATAGAGTATTACCATGTGAACCCCCGATTAATATACAAGGAAGTATACAGAGGTTTATATATTTTTCCTAAACGGGTAAATGATGGTTTATCTACAAAACTATAAAAACAAAACTGCACTCCTTAGTAAGTATGGATTTCAAAAAAACTCCGGAAGTAAAGGAAGATGCTGAAGTTGTCCACGGGAAGTATCATCCGATAAAGGACTGGGTCATGGATGAAAAAGGCTATCTTCTCATAAGAGTGAACAAAAAAGAGCAAAGGCTGGAAGCAGGCCTATGCAAATCAGGCAACCTGATAGAAAAAGCATTCTATGGAAAGACTCCGCAGGACATCTATTACGAGGTGGCAAAACGCAACCTTTTATCAAAGCCTGAGCATTACGCATATCTTGGAAAGGAGCTTGAGAAAGCATATCTTGCATTGAAACATAACCTGAATTATGTGCAGGATGATGAGCTGGAAATAAAATAATCACTTAATTTGTTTTTATCATGCTCGTTAATTTTATATATAACTTAATTTTAACACCACTGTTTAGTGAGAATAATGGTTAAACTACTAAGAACTGCTTACATGCCGGAAAAAGTTTCCTCAAACGGTTTTACGCATAATGGCATCCATTATCTTGTTTCTCCGCAGCACATTTTCAGCCTTGAAGAAAGGATAAGTGCTCCTGCAAAAGTAAAAACTGTTGCAACTGCCCCAAAAGGTGATAATTTTGAAACTAATGAGGGAAATTTAGCATACCGTTTTGGCCAGATATGGGTAAGGCTTGAAAGCGGCGCAATCATGAATCCTTTTGACAAAAAAGAAGCCACTGTTGAATTGCCTCCTGGAAGAACGGTATATATTGATGGACACACATTTGCTGAGGAGTCAGCTGGTACTTTACGCAGTGTTGGAGCAACACTAATTTATGATGCATCTAAATTATCTGAGCCGTTTAATATTGGAAACGGAGTAATAGTAGCAAAAGGAATTTTCGAAAATGATACTCTCTTCTATCTAAATGGTGAAGTTTTCCATAAATTTCCAGGTGAAATTAAAAAAATGATTCCATTTAATGGAGAAAATGGATTTACTTATCTTGTTACTTCGGAAAGATCAAGAAATCAAATATTCAGACTTGATGGCAGCGTATATTGGGAACCTGAAGGAGGAGTCACAGGGGCGTATTATTTCAATGACAGGACATATGTTCATTTAAAGAATTATAATTCAGGTGGTGTTGATGGATTATTTGACCTTAAAACAAAAAAACAGGTCTTTGACTTATCTAATTTTCAGTCATGGCATATTGACTTGTTTTTAGCAGGAGATTCTTTATGTGCCCTAAATTATAGGGAAGGTGAATACACCGTCAGTAGCGATTTAGTGATTAACCAAGATGGTAAATTCAGAAGGGAAACTTTAAAGAGACCTGTTGCAGTAGTTGATAATTGTGAAACACTTTTACTTGGAGCAAATAATAGGACAGTTTATAGGCTTTCTGTCGAATAAATAAAAAATTTAAAAACTAAACCTCAAACTTCAATTCTCTTTCCTTGATATTCCTAACTAAATTATCAAGAAGCTCTTGTGTCTTCACTCCAAATTTGACAGCTCCATCAAGAGTTCTTAATGCCAATGTATGATTCTCTACTTCCTTTTCACCTACTGTAAGCATGATAGGAATCTTCCTAAGCTGTGCATCCCTAACTTTTTTTGGAATGCTTTCAGTCCTGTTATCAAGCTCAATCCTTATGCCTTTCTCCTTATACATTTCAACAACCTTCTCTCCGTACTTATCGAACTTCTCAGAGACAGTCATAAGAACAACCTGCACAGGAGACAGCCATATCGGGAACCTGCCTGCAAAGTGCTCAAGCAAAAATCCGATGAATCTCTCATGTGTTCCCAAAGGAGCCCTATGAATTATCACAGGCTCATGGTCCTTGCCATCTTCACCGACATATTTCAACTTGAATTTTCCTGCCATGAAAAGGTCAATCTGATTTGTGGAAGCTGTAAATTCCCTTCCTATGACAGATTTCACCTGGAAATCTATCTTTGGCCCATAGAATGCAGCGCCCCCTTTCACAACCTTATATTTGACTCCAGATTTATTCATAGCTTCCATCATGAGCTTCTCGGCTTCCTGCCACATCTCCTCATTTCCATGATACTTGTTATCATTTGGATCCCTTAAAGCAAGCTCCATCTGGTATTCTGTTATCCCAAGTTTATTGTAATAATATTCATGCAGCCTGATGACATCAATAAATTCCTGGACTGACTGCTCTTTTGTGCAGTAGATATGCGCATCATTCATCTGCATTCCACGTACTCGCATAAGGCCGGTAATTGCACCTGACTGCTCATACCTATGGCAGTGGCCGTATTCTGCAAGCCTTAATGGCAAATCCCTATACGACCTTGTCCTTGCCCCAAAGACCTTATGGTGGAATGGGCAGTTCATCGGCTTGATATAATACTTCTCTCCGTCTATATCCATAGGTGAGAACATTGAAGCAGAGTAATGCGGAAGGTGTTCAGAAGTATGGAACAATGCTTCCTTTGTAATAAGTGGAGTTGAAACCCTCTTATATCCCCATTTCGCTTCTGTCTCCTTAGCCCATTTTTCTAATTCTTCTTTTATTATTGTTCCATTAGGGAGCCATAATACAAGCCCTGGGCCTATGTCTTCATCAATCTCAAAAATATCCAGCTCTTTACCTAGCTTCCTGTGATCCCTTTTCTCAGCTTCTTCTAAAAGCTTGACATAATCATCCATCTCCTTTTTTGCCAGGAAAGCCTTTCCATAAATCCTTTTTAATTGCTTATTCTTGCTGTCCCCTCTCCAGTATGCTGCAGCAACGCTCAAGAGCTTGATGAACCCTATCTTTCCTGTCGATGTGACATGCGGGCCTTTGCACAAATCAACAAATTCATCTCCTGTCCAATATACTGTAGCTTTCTCTCCTTTACCTTTGATTTCAGAGAGCCATTCCTGCTTGTATTCATTCCCTTTGAAGAGCTTTTTTGCTTCCTCAAGAGGAATCTCTTTTCTCGCAATAGGCAAATCCAGCTTGACAATTGCTTCCATCTCTTTCTCTATTTTTTCAAAATCATCCGGTGAAAAAGAAACATCTGAATCAAAATCAAAATAGAAACCTTCCTCAGTTGCTGGCCCCATAGCCATCTTTATTTTTCCATGATAAAGTTTCAGCATCGCCTGTGTCAAAACGTGTTCAGCTGAATGCCATATCAGTTTCTTGCCTTCCTGGTCCTTGTATGTCAGGATCCTAATCTTAGCTGATTTTTCAATCTGCCTGTTCAGTTCATATGTCTCTTCTCCAACAATGATACCAAGGGCAGCCTTCGCAAGTCCCTCGCCTATAGATTTTGCAACATCATAACCAGTGATTCCTTTTTCATATTCCCTTACTGTTCCATCCGGGAGTTCAAGTTTTAATTTCATTTGCTTCACCTTTCATGTTTTAATTAAAGTTTAAGAATAAAAAGATTTAGATTTCAGATGCTGGCGTGCTTTTAGCACGTAACTGTTGTTGTAGTTGTCTTCCTATTAAGAATAAGCAGGATGAATTCCTCAAATTCCTCATAGTAGTTTACCATTTAACATAGCTAAAGGGTGGGTTATATTTAAAGGTTTTTGCGAAAAAAAGTGCTAAATATAGCTTTTTACTATGTTTTCTACACCATTTATAAAGTCAAAAAGCCCACTTTTTGTATGTCTTGAAGTCACTGTCCCAAACAATCCGTCAAAGTTTTGGTTCCCTATTTGTCTTTCCTGATAAGCTCTTATATAGTCATATCCTGTCATAAGATAACCATTTTTGCTTTTCCCAAGGTTCATAATTTCAGCAAGTTTTCTGTTTGCAATTGAATAACCTGATCTAACACCATATGCAACCCTTCTTCCTCCAGAAGTATAATTCTCTAAAAAACTGCTATTATCTATTCTTTCTTTAATTTCCGCTGTAAGAATAGCCTTATATTTACCTGTTTTCAAGAAATAATCCAGTCCTATAAAGTTTACAATAAAATATACTACAAGTTCCGGAGCAAGATCTTTTGAGCTGAAAATGCTCTCCCGCTGAAGAAGATGCTGCCTGGTTTCATAATCTTGCTTTATAATGCTTGCATCCTTGACTAAAAGAAAGCTTCCAGGATATGGTCCTCCCTGTTTTTGTATATCTACTACAATCATGTCTACATAAGGGTTTGAGAAATCATATCTCCCAGTGATTCCCTGCGCCAGATGGGCATCCCATTCAGAGCTTGCATCAACTATCAGCTTTGGGCTGCTGTTTTGATATTTTTCTATCAATCTTATTATATCCTTTCCATTTGTATGCGCTACTCCTCTCTCCCCATCTCCACCAAAAATGAGTGTAGCTGCAACTCTCTTTTTAGTCAGATTAGAAAGTTTTTTCTCAAGATCATTTAGATCAGGTTCGAAAGTCTTCCTGTCTAAATCATAATATATTATTCTTTCTGAACCAAAAAACATTATCTTCTTAATCTTTTCAAAAATAAACTTTGCAGAGATGGGTGCAAGAAACACAAAATCATAACCCTCTGACACAGCTTTTGGTATTCCGTCATCCAATAGGCTACGTCTGCAAAATGATTCATAGTCAGAATTTAGTGCTGCTGTAATGCCCTGCAGGATAGAATATGTTGCGCTCTGTGAAGATATAACTCCAAAGCCAGAACTGTCTTTTAGCCCTAATAGCTCACAGGAGATTTTTTTCATTGATTCCCAGAATAAAAGATATGAATTTTCAGTATAGAATGTCGAAAGACCGTTTAGATTTGCTGAAAGATACTGTTCTTTTAGGAGTTCTGCCATCCAGTCCTGCATATTTTCTATTGGATAAGCCAGGTTTTTGTCTGGAGTTTCCAAAATATATTTGTTGCCTTTTGAAAATTCCTCTATAGCTTGCGCTATTTTTATGAAATCTGTCATTTTGAAAACTATTTGTTTCTGAACACTTCTTCATCCACAAAATACATATCCAGCATATGGTCAATGAACCCATCAAATGAGTGAAGCTCTGACTTTGAGAATTCAAGCCTTGCCTTGGCCCTGATTAATTTATTATATGTCTCTGGCTTGAGTTTTATAGTCTTCAAATCATACTTCATGTTTCCAGTTATTTCATCCATTTTCATCTTTACCTTATCATGCTTTTTTAGTTTTATTGAGAAAAGGTGGAAATTTTCCACTTTTTCTAAACTCATTATTTATCCTGTATTTTTGGCACACCTGCCATGTACTTATCTATCAAGCCAGCCATGTAATCTATCTCATTTTCAGAAAATCCAAATTCTGATGGAACATAAGGGTAATGGCTGGAAGGAGTGTCTAGTCTGTATGCATTTTCTCCTTCATATCCTATTCCGTGTGAAACATATTTAACATGTGTCTGGAAGTCAGAATTATGTTTGAGGTTATAGGCAATGTTTCTGTCAGGATAATGCTTGCTTGCAAAATCAAGTTCAGCTATTAACCTACCAATGATATGTTTATGCAGGCTAAATTCCCTTCTTGATTCTGAAAAAAAGCTGCTTAACAGTTCAATTCTTTTTTCTAATTTTAATTTCTTATTATCTTTTAATGACATTTTTTTCACCTCAATCTCAGAGAAAACATCTACATTTTCTCTTTTATCATTAAAAAGTGGTATTAATGCATATTATATAAAATATATTATCAAATTTTTTGCTATTTTAGTAATATTTATATATAAACATGTAATAAAAGCAAATTATATGGTCATAAAATTAGAAATTAAAGATAAAAAAATATTAAGTGAGTTAGATATGGACGCTAGACAGCCAATTTCTGTCATAGCTAAAAGAGTGGGGCTTTCAAGGCAAGTGACAGAATATCGGATTAAAAGATTGGAAATAGCGGGCATAATTAAAGGATATTTTCCTGTAATAAACCACTTCTCTCTTGGATTTAGGACATTAAGGTTGAGGATAATTCTCCAAAACAGCAATGTGGAAATAGAAAAAAGAATAATAAATTATTATCAAAAACATGAAAAGATTGCATGGATAGTACATGTTGAAGGCATATGGGATTTAGCAATAGGATTTTATGTTAAAAATATCAACGAAGAGTTAAAAATATTGGAAGAATTAATGGATAATTTTGGCTCCAACATTCATGAAAAGCACATATCATATCCCTGCTTTATCATTCATCTGAATAATAAACTTATACTAAATTATGCAGGGAAAATAAAAAAATGGACTGTAAGTGATCAAGGAAAAATAGATTTAGAAGAAATGGATAAAAAAATCCTGGAATATATTTCTAAGAAAGGAAATGAGAGCATCATAAATATATCTGCAAAACTTGGCATTCCACTGAGAAAGGTTAGAAATAGACTGGAATTTTTTCTAAAAAAACATATTGTACTTGGATTTAATGTAAAATTAGATTTGGCTAAACTTGGCATAACTCACTACAAGGTTTTAGTTAATTATTCAAAGTGCACAGCAAAAACTGAGTCAATGATGCTTTCATACCTTGAAAAAGAAGAGCATGTGGTTTATATTACCAAACCAATAGGCCAATATGATCTTGAATTTGAAATCATAAGCAGGTCAACTGAAGAAAGCAGAAAACTGCTCCAGAACTTTAAAGAAAAATTTTATGAGTCAATCAAATTCATTCAAATAAACAAGATACCTGAGATTAATCAACTGCTTGAAGAAGATGGTTTATAGAATGCCATGCTAACATGATTATCTCTTTTTGATATTAATTTCTCTGAAGTCTTAAATCCAAAACTACACATTAGAGCAATCATCTCGCTTGGTGCGCTAGGCCTTGATTCAATTAGCTTCATTTCTTGGCCATGATAAACTTTAATATTTGAACCATTAAGGTCTAATTCAATATACTGACCTGTTGTGTCTTTTCTTAGATGATACTTATCAGGCAATATTCCTGAAACTAAGTCTATTGAACCATATATCTCAAGTGTACCTTCAGGAGTAATATAATCCCTGGTTTTAAGCATCTCTTCAGGAAGACCAAAAAACCTTTGCATAAATTTAATGGGCATTAATCTTTTGTGGGAATAATCTATTGCTAATTTCTCTTCATCAAATTCAAAGACCAATACTTGTGGCGCATCAGAATCATAAATTAAGTTGCCAATAAAACTCTTAGGATCTCTTATATTTGATATTAGGTTTCCTCCTATAAAAGTAATTCTTGCACAATTTTCAGTTCCCATTTCCTTATATTGGGATGATGTCAACGAATCAAGATCGTTTGCATGTGAAGTGTATTCAATGCCATATTTTTTTGCAAGACCTAAAGCAAGTTCTCTCATCCCTTCCGAAAGCTCAATGGAATGAAGAGTTACTTCACTTTTAGGCTTACTAGCCATAAGGCTTTCCATTATACATTTTCCTTTTAATAGTGAGCCGGATCCTGGATAAAACACTTCCCAATTATTATCAGGGAATAGTTCTGATAATTCATTGGCAAAACCATTAAAATAAGCCATTTGCGCCCTTATTTCAGTTAAGTCTATGCTTCTGACTTTGTAAAATGATCTTGCTATTTCTGAAGGCCTGTACATTTCCTTCATATATGGCACTAAATCTGGTGTCTCCTTTGATTCAAAATGAGGTTTAATCACTTGTGTTAGTTGTTCCCTTATTTCCTGAAAAATTAGATATTCCCTATTAACTAAATCAAGTACATTATCAATATAATTTTTTAAGCCTAATATCTCAATCTGTTCTTCAATAAGTTTAGCAGATGGGCTATCAATTCCAAAATATTCTGTATACAATCTTCCCATTAAGAGCTGCGGAAACATGGGATGGATATTATCCTGAAGACCTATTGCCAATTCTGCAATATCATAAAACTTCTGCAGAGTTTCCATAATATGTGGAAAATAACCTTTAGGGTTATTCTTAAGTCCAAAAAGTTGTGGACTGTCTCGTTCAAGATGTACTAATCCAGAAGCATATCCTAAAATTGAGTTGGCAAAATCCCATCCAATAAGTTCATTTTCTGTATTTTCTGTTAAAGAGACTATTTTCTTAATATAAATTATACAGGTTTTTGCAATTTCATGGCCAATCAGTAATGCCTGTGAACTGGACACTGACATTATATAATTTACATGCTCAGATAGAGGAAAATTTCCAAGCTCTTTATAACTTGATAAATCCTCAATTGGAGCTGCCTCAGAATCATTTATTTTTTTTAATCTTAATTTTGATAAGGTTTCTTCTTCATATTTTTCAAATCCGAATAAAGTCATTGCAAATACGGATTTTGCAAGACCAGCATTTCTTTCAGATTCTATCTGTGGAATTAATCTGTGTATTTTAGCAAGTGCAATATATTCACTTAAATTTGAGCCATTATTCTGTAATATGCCATCATAAACTATTAGCCAATACCTAAAATCATTATCCTTTAATTCAAGAAAGTATTCTCTGGCAGATAAAAGCTCTGACATCAATAAATCCAATTCAAGTGCACTGCACTGTTCCAAAATTTTATTTGGTTCTGGAATTGAAGCAAATAATTGGAAAGGTGTCAGTTCCCCGTTTTGGAGTTTTGATTTAGTTGCTAACATTTTTTATCATCTCAATGCTCCATATATCAAATTTCCAAATGTCGAAAATATTATTAAATTAAAAACTAAATTTATAACTCCAGTAAATATTGTATCTTTAAGATCGAATCCCAATAACACCCATCCAATGCTTATTAATGACAATGAAATTATTCTAACAATTAATGACAATAAAACTATGCTTAAATTAAAAGCAAATAGAATGGGTGATAATGTAGCGCTAATAATTATCCCAATTATAGTGATTATAGAATAAGGCGTAATTTGGCCAACTAAATACTGACCAATTATATATGAAGTTATTCCAACTGCTATGCCAATTATATTTCCAAATAAGAGTGATGACATTAATGTTGAAAAAAACACTAATTCTATGCCAAAATATTTAACATATCTCTGATAGGATAAGGAGTAGACACCAATAAATATTAAAGCAATACATATACCTAAAGTCCTGAAAAAAGGAATAAAAAATAGCATTATTAATGCTGGAATTACTAAAAAGTATTTTGCATAATTGTTTACAAAGTTAAATGATTTTGTTTTTAGTTTCATGTTAGGCTTATTACTCTAAAATATATCTTTCATTTTATAAATCTTTCCATTTTTCACTACTAAATAATAGTAAATTATTATTCACAACCTTTATTAACCTCTAAGCCCATAAAATTTTCAGGTGAATATTCATGAAGCTAAAAATAGGTGTTATGGGTTCTGCTGCTGATGTCAAAGATGCTGTCCTTAAAGAGAGGGCAAGAGAAGTCGGAAGGGAGATTGCAAGGCATAATTGCATCCTCGTGAATGGAGCAACAACAGGCATGCCAAATGAAGCTGCAATAGGCTGCAAGGAAGAGGATGGCTTTGTCATGGGAGTAAGCCCTGCAATGGATTTAAATGACCATGCAAAGAACTGGAAGCTTCCATATAAGGAATACGACCTGATTGTTTATACAGGACAGGGCTTTATGTATCGTGACATCCTTAATATCAGGACTTCTGATGCCATAGTCTTTTTACGTGGGTCTGTTGGCACATTGAATGAATTTACAATAGGTTTTGAAGAAGGAAAAGTCATGGGAATACTTGAGGATATGGGAGGGATTTCAAGCTTTTTTGACGAGATAATCCAGATATCTGAAAAAAAGACAGGCGCAGTCATAATTTATGAGAAAGATCCTAAAGTGCTTATAAGAAAGCTTGTCCAGGAAGTAGAGAAAAGGAACAAGAACCCAAGGAAATTCAAGGCAAAAGGCTAGTAAGTTTTTTAAACCATGCTCTTTTTCTTTATTAACTATTTTGGGCCCGTAGCTTAGCCTGGTGGAGCGATGCTCTTATATGATCACGCTTCATTCACAAAATGAAGCAGCCTAAGCAAGGCATTGGTCGCCGGTTCAAATCCGGTCGGGCCCACATTTTTTTATATTTTTTATAGCACATTTTATGACCGGATTTGAACATGCTCTCACTGACGTTCATGCACCCACTCACTTCGTTCGCTAGGGAATCCGGTCGGGCCCACATTTTTTTATATTTTTTATAGCACAATTAAAAAAAGATATATCAAAAAAACTCAATCATTCCTTGCTTACAACTTCCTTCTCTAACTTTTTCACAAAGAAGTTCAGGCAATCAAGACCGCAGAAGCTTGCTTTCTTCTTGAAATCTGCATTCCCAAAAATCAGGGTAAAAGGCGCTTCGATTTCCTTCACGTTATTTCCGCATGTCGGACAAGTCTTTTCCCCATGGAGATTCTCAATGCCTTTTCTCCTTGTCTGGATAAGCCTTGCAATGTTTCCTTCATATAGATCCTTTTCAATGGCCCTTAAATCCCTATAGTTCATCCCGCTTATCAGGTTTGACAGCTTGTTCATCTTTTTTCCTCGCCCTATCCTTTCTTTAGCCTCGTTAAGAATTCATTATCCTGGAGTATTAAAACTTTTTTAATCAGTGAAAGGAAATATTCATCCCTTCTATAAAACCCGGCTTCAAAATCCCCTGCTTTATGTATGTGCGCCTTTATTTTATAACTTGACTTATTCCATGATAATGTCTCATTGTTCAGATGCTCAAATTTTTCCGGTTCATTAGAAATAATCAGAATCTCAAAAGTCTCATCGTCTAAAGAAACATATCCAAATGTTGCATCCCTAAAATCAGCCTCATTTGCGCAAAATAGCTTTATCATAAGGCTTCCAGCATTCTTGTCGTTAATCATCATTGCCTTGAAGAAAAAAAGGTCATTTGAAAGCATCCTTTTCCCAATAACTGTCCTTGTTCCAAGGATAATATAGCAGAATTCTTTTTTCAAAGTATATAATTTTCTGGCTTTGGAAGGCGCCTTTGCAACGCTTGACTTTTCCACAAATCCCAGCGCCTCCAAAAGCCTTACTTGGGTGCTTATATTTGCTATAGTAGTATTAGTTTTTTTTGCGAGTTCCTTAGGTGAAAGAGGTGAATGGGAAAGCTCAGCAAGTATTTTCCACTTTGATTCTGTAAGTATTGACTCTATCTCCACAAAAGATTCAATAACATTCAACTATTTAAATGTTTCGATAACTATTTTAGTTATATAATTATTGTAGTTAAATAACTATTTAATTAACAGTTTTGTTTAGAAAAGTTTTTAAACCCTAAGCACAAATAATTTAGTTAAAAGGGGAAGGGATAGTAAAAGTGCAAATAAATTTGGTGAGAATTTAATGAAAGTTCTGATGTTTGGCTGGGAATTCCCGCCGAATAATTTTGGTGGTCTTGGGACTGCCTGCTATGGCATTACAAAAGGCTTAAGCAGCAAAAATGTAGGCGTTACATTTGTTGTCCCAAAAAAAGGCTCTTCTCACAGCCATTTGAAGATGATATCCTCAGATGAGATACAGGTTGCAAGCGAGAAAGGGACCATAAAACACAGGCATATCACTTCCCTTCTGACGCCTTATGCAACTGAACATGAATACTCAAATCAATATCATGAATATATGAAAGAATACCTGAAAGTTTCAACAGATAAAAGCAATGAAGTTAATTTGTATGGAAGGAACTTATTTGAAGAAGTTGAAAAGTTTGCGCATAAGGCAAATGTAGTTGCAAAGTTCGAGGATTTTGATGTCATACACTGCCACGACTGGATGACTTTTAAGGCAGGGATAAAAGCAAAAAAAGCCAAGAACAAGCCATTAGTTGTACATGTTCATGCTACAGATTTTGATAGAACTGGAGGAAATCCAAACCTGTTGGTCTATGATATTGAAAAAGAAGGAATGCATGCTGCAGACAGCATCATTGCAGTAAGTAATTATACAAAAGACATGATAACAAGACATTATGGTGTGCATCCTGATAAGATAAGCGTTGTCCATAATGCTGTTGATTATGATGAAAAGCCTGTTTCTAAGATAAAGTCAAAAGATAAGGTTGTCCTGTTCCTTGGAAGGCTGACACTGCAAAAAGGCCCTGAATATTTCATTGACAGCGCCAAAAAAGTCCTAAATATAATGCCTGATGTGAAATTTATAGTTTCAGGAACAGGGGACATGTACGCAAGGATGATAAATAAGGCAGCTGAGATGGGCATTGGGAAGAATGTGCTGTTCACCGGCCATTTAAGCGGTGAAGATGTTGATAAGGCTTATAGGATGGCTGATCTATATGTCATGCCTTCAGTTTCAGAGCCATTTGGAATAACACCTTTGGAAGCAATAAAGAACAATACGCCGGTCATAATTTCTAGAACTGCAGGTGTTTCTGAGGTATTGACAAACGCAATCAAGGTTGATTTCTGGGACACTGATGAGATGACAAACCAGATAGTCTCCGTATTAAGCTATTCACCTTTGCATTCAACTCTTACTGAAAATGCGCTGCATGATGTGAAAAAATTGTCATGGGAAAATGCCGCTGAAAAAATAATCAATGTGTATAATAAGGTGACAGAATGAATATCTGCTTTTATTTTCAGGTCCACCAGCCATACAGGATAAAGAAATACAGGATTTTTGATATCGGAAAAGAGCACGATTATTTTTATTCAGAATTAAACAAAAGTGTAATGCAAAAAGTTGCAAAAAAATGCTATATCCCTACAAATAATTTAATGCTAAGCCTTCTAAAGCAGCATAAGGAATTTAAGATTGCCTATTCAATAACAGGAACAGCACTTATGCAATTTAGGGAATATGCCCCTGAAGTATTAAAAAGCTTTAGGCAGCTTGCAAAGACAGGAAGAGTTGAATTTTTGTCAGAAACATTCTATCATAGCCTTTCATTTCTCTATTCAAGGCAGGAATTCATATCCCAGGTAGAAAAGCACAGAAAGCTGGTAGAAAAGCTGTTTGGGCAAACACCTAAAGTGTTCAGGAACACTGAATTGATATTCAATAATGAGCTTGCAAACACAATCCAGAGCATGGGTTACAAAGGAATACTTGCTGAAGGCGCAGATAGTATAATGGGATGGCGTTCTCCAAACTATGTATATACTGCAAAAACAGCCCCAAACCTAAAACTGCTTTTGAAAAACTATAAGTTAAGCGATGACATAGCATTCAGGTTCTCAAACAGGGGATGGGAAGAATGGCCGTTAACTGTAGAAAAATTTGGTTCCTGGGTATCTGCATGTGAGGGAGACACAATAAACCTGTTCATGGATTATGAGACTTTCGGAGAGCACCAGTGGGAAGACACAGGGATATTTAATTTTGTAAAACACCTGCCTAGCGAGCTTTTAAGAAGAGGGATTGGGTTTAAGACGCCTAGTGAAACTGCAGACCTTAGTTCAAAAGGAGAGCTGGACATCCATCACCCGATATCTTGGGCTGACATGGAGCGTGATTTGTCAGCATGGCTTGGAAACAAGATGCAGCAGGCTGCAATACATGAGCTTTATAATTTCGAAAAAGAGATAAAAAATTTCAGGGACAAAAAGCTCCTTTCTGATTTCAGGAAACTTACAACAAGTGATCATTTCTATTATATGTGCACTAAATATTTTTCAGATGGTGACGTTCATAAGTATTTCAATCCTTATGAAACACCTTATGATTCATATGTCAGTTTTATGAACATATTGAATGATATCGCATTCCGGCTTAAGGGAAAAGTGAAGATAAGCGAGCATCCAAGCTCAGAAATGAAAGAGATACTTGCCTAAAAAATGCAAAAAAAAACCACCAGAAAAATAAGGGAAGCAAAACCTGAACAGTATTTTGTCCTTGCAACAGGCGTACCTATAAAAAACCTTAAGGAACTTGCGCTTTCACTGGAAAACATGAACGAATGGGTCTTTAACCATCATGTCAATGATATAAGAAATGACTTTGCAGCCTGGGTCAGTGAGGTATTAAAGGAAAAAAAACTCTCTGAGAGCATCAGGAACACAAAGAATATAAGGGAGCTTGAGTTAGTGATACTCAGGCATTTAGTAAATTCACATTAAAAAAAAGGGGTGTCGTAATGGAAGCTACACAGGATAAAGCATTCATACTTAAAGATAAAAAGCTAAAGAATCTGGATGAACTTTACTTGGCAATTTCTGAACTAACTGATGATGAATATTCGTATTATGCAGATTCAAACCATAACTACTTTGCTGACTGGGTAAATTATGTGCTTGAAGATAAGGAGATGTCATCAAAGCTTAGGGATTCAAAATCAAGAGCAGAAGCAATAGAAATATTAAAACCACAGGAAAAGCCTGCAGAAGTCATTGAAAAAAAGGAAGAGAAAAAAACTGAGATGAAGCAGCCTGAAAAAAAGGTTCATGAGAAAAAAGAAAGCTATAATGAGCCAAAACCTGTTGAACTGAAAAATGAACCAAGGAAAGAACACAGGCAAAAAGATACGCTTGCTGAGATAGAAGGATTAAAGGATGAGCATGAGATGAAGCATTACCTTTGGCACCACCATCCATGGGAGATGGCAAAGGAGTTCATGTATGGGATGAGCCTTGGTCTTGTGCTTGGACTTATACTTTCAAGAGTACTATTACCTTAAAAATGGAACCTAAATCAGATCTTTTTTTTGAGATAAGCTGGGAAGTGTGCAATAAAGTTGGAGGAATATATTCTGTAATAACATCAAAGGCAAAGCAGATGCTTGCAGCCTATAAGGATAATTATTATACAGTTGGGCCATTCTTCTCAGGAAAAACATATGCTGGCGAATTTACTCATAAAGAGCCACCCGCAGTTTTAAAAGAAGCATTTGAAAAGCTCCATAAAGAAGGAATAATGTGCATATTTGGAACATGGCTAATTGAAGGAGAACCAAACTCAATTCTAATAGACTATTCAAACTACAAGCATAAAATCAATGACATTAAAGGCGAGTACTGGAATAATTTTAAGATTGATTCACTGCATTCACAGTATCATGATTATGATGAGCCAATTCTATGGTCAAGCTGCGTTGGCATGCTTATTGAAGAGATAAAAAAAATTGAAAACAAAAAAAAGATTGTTGCCCAGACACATGAATGGCTTGCCGGCGGAGCTCTTCTTTACCTAAAATCAAGAAAAGTTAATGTTGGAACTGTATTCACAACACATGCAACAATGCTTGGAAGAACATTAGCTGCAAATGATGTTGATATCTATGGAAACCTTGATAAGATAAAGCCAGAAGAAGAAGCGTATAAGCATGGCATTCAGGATAAATTCCTAACAGAAAAAGCATGCGCTCTTAATGCAGATGCTTTCACAACAGTATCTGAAATTACAGGTATAGAAGCTGCTGCATTTTTTGGGAAAAAGCCTGATGTGCTGCTTTTTAATGGAAATGACACAAAAATTTTCCCGACATTTGATGAAGCATCAATCCAGCATAAAGTTTTAAAAAATAAGCTAAAAAAATTCATGATGTTTTATTTCTTCCCTTACTACCAGTTTGACCTAGATAATACTCTTTTCTACTTTCTTGCAGGAAGGTATGAATTCAAAAACAAAGGAGTAGACCTATACATTGACGCATTAAAAAAATTAAATGATGAATTGAAAGCTAAGAAGTCCCAGACTAATGTTGTAGCATTCATTTTTGTTCCTGCCGGAGTTAAGGAAATTAAGCCGGAAATACTTGAAAGCAGGACTTTATTTGAAGATGTGTATGATTCTGTCCACGATGCTGCTGAAGATGTTAAAGATAGGATGGTATATGGAATGCTATCAAAAAGCAAGATAGATGATACCTTTTTGCTTGGGGAGAATGCCCAAAAGGTAATATCAAGAAAAGTAACAAAACTAAAGCGGGAAGGAAATCCTCCAATGTGCACTCATAATTTATACAATGAAGGGAATGATGTTATTTTAAACACATTAAAGCAAAAGGGACTAAATAATTCAAAGGAAGATAATGTGAAAGTGATTTTTTATCCTATATACCTTGGAGGGGCTGACAGGCTTACAGACCTGAATTATTTTGAAGGAATAATGGCATGCCATCTTGGAGTTTTCCCAAGCTACTATGAACCATGGGGCTATACTCCAATGGAAACCGGCTCTTTAGGGGTTGCATCTATTACAACTGATCTTGCTGGATTTGGAAGATACATAAAGAAGCATGCAACTGGAAAGAATCCCGGAATTTATGTTCTTGAAAGGGAAGGGAAAACCTATGAGCATTCATTGAACTCACTCTCTAATATGTTCCTTAAGTTTACAGAAGGAAGCAAGCAGGACAGGATTGAAAATAAGCTGAAAGCTAAAAACCTGGCAGACATGGCTGACTGGAATAAATTAGCTGAGAACTACATAAAAGCGCATAATATTGCTATAGATAAAGTTAAATGAATCTAAAACCAATAGTAATTCTAAAAAATAAACCTCATTAGTTAGATTTATTTTTCCCCAGTTTTTCCCTGATGAAATTCCCTTTGTATGTGCTTTCATTCACAACAGGCTTTTCCTCAGGCTCCTTAAATTTCTCTCCTAGAATCTTGAAATTGATTGCGCTTTGAAATGCTGCTAGAGTATGATCATCCATCTTGTTTGGTGTCCACATGAAATTAAGCCCATCATTGGAAATCCTTGGTATCACATGCCCTGACATCCCACCATCAGTATCTTCTATGATTATATTTGAGCCATGCGCGCCTAAAAGCTCAAACGCTGCTGAAGATGCATAATTGCACAGGTAAAAAAAATCAACAGGCTTTTTTCCTTTTGTATAGGTATGCCCTTTTGCTGCAATTTTTTTTGGTATCTCGACGCTCAGATCCTCGAATTCATACAGCTTCTCAGTTTCCTTGCTTGCCATGTTCTTTCCGTTTTTCTGCCCGTGGCCATGCATAAGGGAATTTAAGTTCTGCTTTATGGAATTATACGTATTTTCATCTTTCATCTCTTTGCTTCCTATATCAAAATTAGGCAAGCTGTCTGGAAATATATGAATCATGAAATGCCCAACCTGCTGGCCTGCTGCTCCTCCGTTTGCAATGAAAATTGTGCTTTTGGAAGCAAACATGGAATCCCTTACTGCCTTGGAAAGTTTCCAGGCTGCATAAGAAATGTGCCTGAACTCTTCAGGTGGAAGCTGGGGAAGGATGAAATGATGGTTCTTTGGAAATAAAAGACAGTGCCCTTTTTTCCCTGGGTTAATGTCTAAAACGCACATCACAACATCGTCTTCATAGACCTTTTTTGAAGGATATTCTCCTGAAACAATCTTACAGAAAGGACAGTTTTCATCTGATTTTAACGTCATAACAAGTGATAATGTAATTTCTCTTTATAAATGTTTCGCTACTTAATAGTGGTAATTTAGTTATGCACTCTTTTAAACATAATATATAAAAACCACTAGTCCTTTGATTTTACATGACTAAAAAACCAATTTTCTTCTTGATGTTTATTTTGGCTGTTTATTCTGCAGCTGCGTGCGATTTTTCGCCAAATTCAAAGAACACAGTGGATTTTCTAAATGAAGTCCCTGACCTGAATTCTAAGCTCTCAGGTTGTCCTGTTCCATTAAACGGGGCAGCAAAGGCAGCTTTTGGCTCAAGCCAAAAAGTGCAGCTTACAATAAATAGGAATGATGGCACTACAAGTTATGTCTTATTTTCAATTTCCGGAGGAAATCTTGCTGCCGTAAGCCTTGGCTCCGGAACTCCTGGATATGAAATATTCATGGATGAATGCACTTTTGATACAGTACTTAAGAACGGATTTGGTGCATTTTCATATCTTTACCTTCAGGGAAAGATAAAAGTTGTTCCTAAAGGTTTTTGGAACAAGATTAAATTTAATGTGGCAAAAGCATTTGCAACTGGAATTCTGAAAAAATCAGCTGTTGAAGTCAAATCAGAATGCCAAAAAGAAAATGGTGCTATATGCCAGCATGGAGGAGAATGTTCTTCAGGTAACTGTGTTGGAGATGGGCAAGGGCCACCATGGACTTATAGATGCAGCTGTGACCCATCAAAATACGTGATCTCATGCCCTGCAGAACCTACACCTACAACAAATCCTTCAGGACTTAGGCCAGCTGGAGAAGTGTGCGATCATGGCGGGCAGTGTGAAACAGGAAATTGTGTAGGTGTTGGACAAGGACCACCTTGGACATATAGGTGCAGCTGTAATGCATTCAAGTACGAAACAGGCTGTTAAAAAAATTAAATAAGATTATTTTTTCTTTTTTCCTTTCTTATCATCTTTTCTTCTGAATAAGAAAAGCATGAAAAACATAAGCAGGATTAAAAGCAATATCCACCATGGAAATCCATTGCTTGACTCTTCATTTTCTGTCTCCTTGACACATGCCCTGCTTAATTCAGGCAAGATCTCAGGGTAAGTGCAGTTATTTAGGTCAACACAGCTCCTTACCTGGTTTTCATTCTCGCACATGCTCCATCCTGTGCAGTTCCAGTCAGGCTTACAGAAATATTCTGCGTCAGGCTCAATTATTACCTGGCATGTCCTTATAGTTGGAACACTTACATTTTCATTGCAGTTATAATAAGTACAATATCTTGTCTCATTTCCCTGATTACAGGAACTCCATCTGCTGCAATTCCAAAAGCACTCTGCATCAAAATCAGCCCTATATACATTCCTGCTTCCACCTCCCCCGCCTCCTGAACTACCTCCGCTTTTTGGTGGCGTCACAACTTCTATTACTGTAGTATTTGTTGTATTTGTTCCTGGATTACTGGTTGTTGTATTGGTAGTATTAGTATTTCCCCCATTTCCTGTATCTTCATCAATTATTTCCAAATCATTTATTGGGTCACATATGTCCCCAATTCCGTCATCATCAATATCTGCCTGTGCATTGTTATAAGTAGTAGGGCAATTATCATTACAATCTGGAATAGCATCCATGTCAGAATCTGCTACAGGAGCAGGAACTGCGCTGCATATTCCATTACAATCAGTTATACCTGTTGTTGTAATCCTACAAGCATTTACTGTCCAACAAGGCTGCAGCCAATTGCTTCTTTCAGCAGGCTTTATTGCCTGGCATACACCATTACAATCAGTTAATCCAAAATTATAATCCCCGCACCAGTTCTTTCTTGATTGGCATAACTGGTGCCATGCTGGCCTTTCAGCCGGTCTTGATGCGCTGCATACTGTTGAAAGCCCGTCAAGAGAGCAGATATAGCTTCCTGTATTTGCATCACCGCAGCTGTTTGAGCTGCTTACACATGAGCTTCCAAGATTAAACCCATTATCAATAGCACCGTCACAATCATTGTCTTTTCCATCACAGATTTCCTGAATTGGATTAACACTTTGCGTAGTATTTACAAAAGCACCATTAATGCAGTCTGTTACTCCAAAAGAGCATTCTCCTACATCTGTCCCAAAATTAAATGAAAGCCCATCATCTACAAAAGAATTGCCGTCATTGTCTAGATTATCGCAGATTTCAGGATCTGCAAAAGCATTGAAAGCTAGCAGCAAAAACAATACAAGCATTATTGACTTTCTCATTTGGAACCTCGTTATTACTTCATGGTGATTAATTCTTATTTTTAAAGCTTTCCTATTTTTCTTACTTATTGATAGTTACAAGTCATTTTAAAGAAATAAGATTATCAAAAATATAATGAAAAGTAAGGCTAAAGGGAAATACTGGTTCTATTTTGGATTGACCGGATACCTAATTGTTGCGTTCTCCTCTATTTTCAGGTCGTATGAGCCTGACTCATTATACAATAATGCTTATATGGCAATTGACTGGCTTTCCGCAACAGCGATTTATTTTTTCCTGATTGCTATAATCGGAAGATTGTTCGACCTAAAAAAGCAAAAGAAACACCCTATGTGGTTATATTTGATATCTGCCCTATGGCTAATAAGCTCTTTATCAGCGTTGATTTTTGCAAGTAATGAAAAAATGAATTTCTGGCTGATTGCATTTTTTCCGTTTGTTTTTGGGGTATTTTTCACAGGTTTTGCTTTTTTGACAATATTTCCAAAACTTATCACTGAAATAATCTACTTTAAATTAATCCTGGACATATTATTTTTAGGAGTATTCTATTCCTGGATTTATCTGGAATATAAGGAAAAATTTCAGAAATTAAGAAGTGCTCTTTTATATCTAATGTTCATTGTTTTTTTCCTTGGCCTTTCCGGCTGCATCAGAAGCCTTGCCTAGGAAAGCCTCAATCTCAAGATAGTTCTCGTTCCATAATCCTAAGGAAATAGCAGCCAATGAAAGGCCTAAATCCCTTATTCCAATTTCTGTAAACCCTATGCTGAATGTTATGAAAAGCAGATGCGTTCCAAGCAGAAATGCTGAAATTTTCCTAAAAAGCCCTATAAGCAGCAGTGTCCCAAAGAAGACCTCAAACCCGCCATTCAGGATTATAATGATTCTGGGAGGGATAGGAACAAGTCTTGCTTCTGCAGGAAGCCATCCTATGAAGCTTTCCGGCCTAATAAGCTGGCTTATCCCAAAATATAAGAAGACAATAGAAAGACCTATTCTTAAAGTAAGATATCCTGCTTTTGTTGTATCTATTTTTGGTATTTTCATTTTAGATTATGTTATGGTCTGAATCTAGCCAGACTGTCTCATCCTCTCCATTGTACTTGATCTGCACTTCAATATTTCCGTTGTCTTCCTCATTTATTTCCTGGATGGTAGCTCCAGGATAGTTTTCTTCAATCACTTCTTCAATCGTCGGTATAGATGAGCCGCTATCCCCTGTTGTGTTTGTCCCGCCTGTTGCAGAAGTATCTAGGTCTGCAAGGTAAAACCCTGCAAGTATGTTTTTCGCATTATTGCTATGCGTTCCTGAGCCACCTCTTGTATTGAAAGCTGTGCTTGCTTCCTTCCCGCAATAGCTCAAGATCCTGTTTGGCCCGCCTGGATGGACATAGATATAGCTTGTGACATCATAAACTTTGCTGGTTATTATAAGCCAGCAGCTGCCAGCTGAATTATGCGTTGCAACATCTGCTGCAGTATACCCTGAAGAGGGTGCTGGCGGAACTGGGCTGCCGACGCTGAAAGATACAGCTTCGCTGGACAGCATCTCATTATTGTTTAGATCCCTGCACCTGACATATCTTATATAAGAATTGCCATCGCTAAGCCCTGTAATGGTATGTGAATGTGATTTTGCGCCTGTTATTGAAAAAGCATTTGCCATGCTTAAATAAGTTTTATCTGCAGTATCCCATTTGCAGGTTGCATCCTTGTTGGTGCTGATGCTTAAAGTTGCCTGTGTTGTGCCTGAACTAAATATCTGGTTAGCTGTTGGTGAAACTATAGTAGCTATAGGTGGGTCTGTCGGCATTGCAAGAAGTGTACCAATAAGATAGTTATCTAACAGTCCCTCTGCATAATTGGAATGTGAGCTTCCTGAGCCATCTTTTGTATTGAAAGCGTTTGTGGATTCCTTTCCACAGAATTTCTTGATTACGCTTGTCCCTCCAGGATGTGCTGAAATAAAACCAGTCACATCATATACTTTGTCATTTATTACAAGCCAGCAGCTTGATAGGGAATTATGCAAAGAGATTTCTTCAATAGTATACCCTCCTGAATCAGGAAGAGGCAAGCTTACCAAAAAAGAGACACTTGCACCAGATAGCATCTCATTTTCAGCCAAATCAACGCATCGGACATATCTCTTATATGAATTACCATCACTTAATCCTGTAAGTTTTGCAGAATGTATTTTTTTTCCTGTTGTGGAAAAAGCATATCTCATTGACCCATAAGACTTGTCTGTTGTATCCCACCTGCAATTTGAATCCTTATTTGTGCTAACGCTTAAAGTTACCTGTGTTGTCCCTGAATCAAATGCCTGGTTTTCTGTTGGGGAAATTATTGTAGCTATAGGTGGGTCTGTTGGCTTTATTATAAGCGGCCCGATTAGGTAATCCTCAAGCATGCTTTTTGCAAAATTTGAATGCGGGCTTCCTGAACCGTCTTTTGTATTGAAAGCATTTGTCGCATCCTTCCCGCAGTATTTTATTATTACGCTTGTCCCTCCAGGATGTGCTGAAATAAAACCAGTCACGTCATATACATTATCAGTTATTACAAGCCAGCAGCTTGATAGGGAATTATGCAAGGAAACATCTGCTAAATCATATCCCAAATCCTGGCCAGGCAACTGCACTGTTTCATTTAGAAGTCTTTCCTGTGGCAGATTTGATTCATTTAAGATATTAGATTCATTAATTAGGTTATCTTCGCTTGCACCAAAAAGAGCTGAATTCAATTCGCCAATCAGATAATCTTTTAGCAGCCCTTGGGCAAATTCGCTATGCTGCCTTCCGCTGCCGTCTTTTGTATTAAATAAGGTAGTTCCATCTGTCCCGCATGATTTTGCTATGACTGGCCCCCCAGGATGGACTGAAATATATTTGGTTATATCGTAAACATTATTATCTATCACTGTCCAGCAATCTGCTGCAGAGTTATGCATTTTAACTACATCTATAGATAAGAATTTATCATTAGCTGAAATATTTTCATTTTGAATGCTTTTTTCTGCAGGAGGACTTAAAATTGAGATAATAGTAAAACAGCAGACAATGACTGCTATTATTCCGGCTAGGATAAATTTTTCACGCATTCGTTAATTGATTTTTAATTTAGCTTAAAAATATTTTCCTTAACTCTGTTTTTTGAAACCACGCATCATTTTAGGCCTGGATTCACATATAATACCCTTAAAAAATTAGAAACATATATAACCTACCGCTGATAAATAGATAAATATGGGACAGCAGGAAGTCTTTGATTTTTTGAAAAAAAACCAGAAAAAGTGGTGGACATCTAAGGAGATTGCAAATGAGCTTGATGCATCTATCGGTTCAGTCACAACGACTTTAACCAAGCTTAGGAAGATGAAAGATGTGCAGTTTAAGATGTCAAAAGAAAAGACCAATATGTATACTTACAAGTATAAGAGCTAGACGAGCTTATGTCTTTTTTTAAGAGGTATGCATACATTTATATATAGGGCCAAAATCCAATAATTATTAATTAATCTGACCTGAGAAGAAAGAGCGGTTGGAAATTTCAGTGAAAATTGAATTTAACATGACTTTTTCTTTACCAATTAAATGATTAATTTCAAAGAGGAAACAAATATGGAAAGTTTTAGAACTTTAGGAATAAATGAAAATATATTGAAAGCTATAAAGGAACTAGGATATAGCGAACCAACAGAGATACAGAACGAGACCATCCCAAAGATATTAGAAGGAAGGGATGTGATTGCAGGCTCAAAAACAGGAAGCGGAAAGACATTCGCTTTTGCCTGTGGAATTATTGATAAGGTTGAGCATGGCAAGGGAATCCAGGCATTGGTATTATGCCCAACAAGGGAACTTGCAGTGCAGGTAACAGATTCAGTAAAGCAATTCTCAAGATACAAAAGACTTACAATCACTTCGCTTTATGGAGGAGTTTCGATAAACCCGCAGATTGACCAACTTAGGCATACTGATGTGGTCATAGGAACACCAGGAAGGGTCTTGGACCATCTTTCACAGGGGACATTAAAGCTTGATAAGGTAAAGATAGTTGTTTTAGATGAAGCAGACAGGATGCTGGATATGGGTTTCATCCTTGACGTGAAAAAGATACTTCACATGTGCCCTCCAGTAAGACAGACACTTTTATTTTCAGCAACAATATCACAGGATATCTACGCAATTGCAGAAAAATACATGAACAGGCCGACCAAGGTTTCAGTTGAATCCCAGGTTGACCCAAGCCAGCTGGCACAGATATTTTACCAGGTAAGCCAGAATCTGAAATTCTCGCTGCTTGTGCATCTTATAAGCCAGACATCAGGCCTTGTGATGATATTTTGCAACACTCAAAGAATTACTGATAAGATTACTAGGGATTTGCAGAAGCAGAAAATTCATGCAATTGCAATCCATGGTGGCTTAACACAGGCAAAAAGGACAAAAACAATGGAGATGTTTCATTCCGGAAAAGCTTATGTGTTAGTTTGCACAGATGTTGCAGCAAGAGGTTTACATATTGAAGACGTTGCAATGGTAGTCAATTATGACATCCCGATGGACCCAAAGCAGTACATCCACAGGATTGGAAGGACTGCAAGGGCAGGAAAGGAAGGCATTGCTATAAATATACTTACCCAGAGGGATTATGAGAATTTCAACAATGTCCTTAGGGAATATAACCTGGACATCCAGGAAGCTGAGCTTCCAAAGCTTCAGATGATTGTAACTGAGCCGATTGAAAGGGGAAGGTTCAATTTCAGGGAGCAGAACAGAAGACAGAGCAGATACTAACTCAATATCCAGAATAAAAACCAAAAAGGTAAAACGGAGGAATGAAAAATGGAAGGAACTGTAAAATTCTTCAACACAATGAAAAGATTCGGATTCATTGCAGGAGAAGACGGAAAAGAATACTTTGTTCACCAGTCAGGCTTAAACGCAGGAGTCACAATTGAAGAGAATTCAAAAGTAACATTTGATGTAGAGCAGGGAGACAAAGGAGAAAAGGCAGTGAATGTTTCACTAGCTGAATAAAATAGCTAATTTTTTTTTGTTTATTTTTTTATGATATTTTCTGAATGGTTAAATTAGGCATCGTAAGGGATAGTTATATCCATGAGAATATTTCTGGCGTAACTATCAGCAATTAAACATACAACTCAGGAAAGCTATGGAAAGGACGATGTCCGCATAGCTTTATTGTATCAGATGGAGCGGACTGCAAGAATAAATTTTATTTTTTTAGAAATATTATCTATAACGTAAAAACTTATGCGACACCCTTATTATAATTCCCTAGAGTAGTACCCTGCTTCAAGTGCGAGATATCTTTTTCCTCTCCTGATAGGATGGAATTATATGCCCTTATTATCCTTCCTGTATCTTTAGTCAGCTCCAGCAGGAAATATTTTATGCCGGCATTTTCCAGTATCTTGCTGTAATTAAGGATGGCTATGGGCCTTGAATAAAGCATCTCTGTATTATGGTTGACTATCCTTAATGGAAAATTATACCCTATCTCATCCCTTAATATCCTGTCATTATATTCCCCTTTAAAGTGCATTACTGGGATATTCCCATGCGCATAGTATATGAACTCCTTGTCCTTGAATTTCATTACCTGCTTTGCATTAAGTTCAGCTGAGATAGTAGGTATTATTCCTTTAGCCCTGAGTTCTGCAACGCTTATGTCATTAAATACATTAAGTGAATATTTCCCATGCTTCTCTCCTTTAAAATCAATATCAAGAAGGCCCCAGTTCCCTATAGTTATGCCATCAGGTTTTACACTTTTTATGATCTCTTCTGCTTTTCTTATATCTGCATCTGTCATGATGACCGGCGTATCAAGGAAAAACTTTGCATTTCTGCATAGTTTTCTTGCATCCATTATATCCTTGCTGAATATGTCAAAATAGATTGCATACGCTTCCTCTTCCTCTGCTTCCTTCACATGCTCAAGGCTATAGACCTTTGCTAGTATCCTTGGTAGGAAATCAAATTTCTTTTCTACAATTTCAGGAAGCCCTGCAAAATATGATTTTCTTTCAGTAATATTCCTGTTCAGAAGCTTTTCCTCAAGCTCTTTTCTCATGTTCCCTAATTTACTAATGGGCATGAACATCCCTTTTGGAACATCAAATTTCCTTACTTTCCATCTTATGCCAAGCTCATCTGATTTTGAAAGCACATCTTCAAGCCGCTCTTGGTCAAATGGATGAAGCTTTGCCTCCTGGAGAGCAATATCTGACTTAACCTCTAGGTTTTCTGCCTTGAACACAAGCATCCCTGATTCCTGGCAAATCTCAATATCAACCTGCTTAAGCTTTAGGTTTTCACTAAGCTCTTTTCCTATATCCTTTGAAGTGATATATACATTGGAGCCATTTGTAAAGTGCTTGCTTGGTATAGTAATCCTATCTCCCTTCCTTGCAAAATCAACCAGCTTTCCATCTTTATACATCTTCCTTAATACAAAGCCTTCAAGCTTCCTGCTGTGCCTCGGATTGAAAAAACCAATACCATCCCCAGTTTTTAGGTCTTCCTGCAGCCTTAGTTCCTTATCAAAGACTGTACCTATAGGAATTCCCCTGTTCATAGGCATATCTTTTCCTACTATGCTTTTTTCACCTGAAAAAAATCCTGTTGTGAAATCCCTGTTGAATCCCATCTTTAAATGGGACAATTGTTTTTCTGTCAAATGCTGTAATTTATCTGCTGAATCAATCTGCTTCCTGTATGTCTTTGTTGTTATTGCAACATATTCAGCACTTTTCATCCTGCCTTCAATCTTTACTGAATCTACGCCAAGCTTCACCAGCTCATCTATATTATCTGCAAGCATCAGGTCTTTAGGTGAAATCTGGTATGTCCCATTATAT
>CAYRXW010000004.1:136461-178978 GCA_964428335.1 uncultured Methanosarcinales archaeon
CAGCTGCTTGCGCATATCCCCCTGTTTCCACTTCTTTTTCCTATAAGTGAAGAAATAAGGCACTGCCCTGAATAGGAGATGCATAGATGCCCGTGTACGAATACTTCAAGTTTCTTATCTGTATTCTTCCTGATTTCCCTTATCTCCTCCTTATCAAGCTCCCTTGCAAGGACTGCCAGATCAATGTCTTTAAACGAATTTATCCCATGATAATTCATAAGGCTGGCCTGGGTAGAGGCATTTATTTTAAGCCCTGGGAATGCCTTTCTTATCAGAGGTGCAAGCCAAAGCTCCTGGATTATCACTGCATCAATCCCTGCAAGATATGCTTCCTCAAGTGTCTTAAACCAGCTATTTAGCTCTTCATTCCTGACAAGGATATTCATGGTAAGGAAAATCTTAGAGCCGTGAAGATGGGCGAATTTTACAGCCATCTTTAATTCATCAATAGAAAAATTATTTGCAAGCCTTCTTGCATTGAATGCCTTGATGCCTAGGTAAACTGCATCAGCTCCATTCAATACTGCTGCCTTCAGGCAATCAAAATCTCCTGCAGGTGAATTAAGTTCCATAAAAATGAAAGAATTCTAAAGAATATATAAAATATCTTTTCTTTGCCTAAAAATTAAGGACTAGGAAAAGCAAAATTTAAAAAATATGAGCATTAAGAAAAACTATGGTTGCTGAGTTGTTTCTTGCTCTGCTCTTAGGCATCTTCATCGGCATCTTCACAGGCCTTATCCCAGGCATCCATGTAAACCTTGTATCAACCACTGTCTTTGCATTATCCCCATTTTTACTTCAGCATTTCTCTCCTTTAGCTCTTGGGATATTCATAATCTCTCTTTCAATAACTCATTCATTTCTTGATACAATACCTTCAATTTATCTGGGGGCTCCTGAAAATGAGAATGCATTATCAATACTTCCTGGCCAAAAGATGCTTTTAATGGGTGAAGGCCACCAGGCAATAAAAATAACAATTCTTGGAACTTTTAGCGGAATGATTGTTGCAATATTACTAATTCCATTATTTATGCTTACTGCAAAAAATATTTTTTCGTTCCTAAAGCCATATCTTCTCTATCTGCTTGTTGCAATCATTATATATATGATACTGAGGGAAAAGAAAAAAGCATTTGCAATCATCCTTTTCCTGCTTTCAGGAACTCTAGGTGTGATTGTGCTCTCAATGGGAATGAATGAGCCATTGTTCCCTATGCTTTCAGGGATTTTTGGCCTCTCTGGATTGTTCTTAAGCTATTTTGAGATAACCAAGATTCCAAGACAGGAGATTGATAACGAGATAAAAATAAAATTCCCAGAACTGCTAAAGGCGCTTATAGGCAGTTCAGTCGGAGTCTTTTTCATCCAGTTCTTCCCAGGAATGGGTCCTGCCCAGGGAGCAGTGATTTCAAGCCAGCTTATCAGGGATATCAAGGACAAGACTTATCTTGCATTAGTGGGGGCGATGGGAACAATGAGCGTTGTATTTTCCCTTGTGACTTTTTATACGTTAGGAAAGGCAAAAGACGGAAGCATTGTTGTCTTATCAAAGATAATGCAGATCGACCAGAACTCATTTATTATTTTGGTTTGCGCGATGGTCATAGCCGGATGCATCTCAGTTTTTCTTGTATTCTTTTTTTCAAGGGTATTCTCAGAATTTATCGCAAGAGTCAATTACAGGATGCTTGTACTGGGAATAATAGGATTCATTTTTTTCATGTCATTAATATTAAATGGATTTCTTGGTGTGATAATATTGATTACAGCTGCAGCAATAGGCATGATTGCGCCATTGACTGGGATTGGAAGGAATCATGCGATGGGATGTTTGCTGGTTCCGGTTGTGATTTACTTATTATAATTTACGTACATGTTTAAGTTTTAATTTGATAATTTAGCCATTTTTCCAGGTAGTGTTTTTAAACTATGCAACTAGTTCTAGATAATGGATTGTTTTTTCTAAACAAAGTCAGGCATATGCAAATAAACAAGATAAATGAAAAAAATTGCAATAGATTATCCTTTCTAATAAATTAACTAACTGGATTGATATGCTGAAGGTATTAAGGGTCGAAGCTGTTTTGCAGCCATCCCAAACATTGCAGCCATGAGCCTCTCAGCACCTAAGCCAAAACCTCCGTGTCTTGGAGCACCATAAGCCATTAAATTTGAATAATCCTTTAAATCATTTGTCAGGCGCATTTTTTTCCTATTTAGTCCTGAGCTTAGACCATCTTCAGTGTTAATTCTTTCGCCACCTGAAGCAACTTCTATGCCACCCAAGAGTAAGTCAAATGATTTTGAAGTGCCATTTGAAGAGGGTTTAATATAGAAAGGCTTAGATTCTAGATAAAAACTATGGACGAAAATACCTGAAAATCCGGTTTTTTGTTGTGCATGTTGACATAATACCTTTTCAGCTTTCGTTGATAAATCATCGTAATCAGCTTCAGTTTTTCCTTCATAATCGCCACCATAAAAGACTCTTTTAAAATCATTAAAGCTATAATTAATGTTTTTGGAATGAAAACCGTAAACAATTTCTGAAAACTCCATGATACCATTCTTAATATCTAACTTTTGTTTTGAAATTGTATGAGTTAAAAGTTTTTCATGCTTTTTTGAAAAAATTTCATTTATATCTGACTCTTTGGTTTTTTCCATGACTTCAGTAATAACAGATAAAACTTTTCCCCTTTGGTCATAAGCTAATTTAATGTAATCTTCCAAAATCTCCTTTGCTTCTTCAAAAGAAAGTCTCATGAAAGGACGTGTGGGCAATACAATGTTTGTGCCTAATGATTTCAAAGTTTGCTGGTATTCTGTAGAAACATGATTGTAAAGTGAAAATATAAATTCCTCTAGGGTGTTCATTACATGATCCATTACATTTATATTCGGATTTAACACTGGAATTTCAACATCTAAAGCATGAAATTCAGGAACGTGTCTTCTTGTATTAGAGGGGTCACCCCTAAAAGCTTCTAAAGTAGTATACACTGGTTTCATAGATGTCATGCAATAAATTTCTTTTTGGATTTGAGGACTTTGCGCTAGGCTTAAAGGCAAATGCCTATCCTGTAAAGCTAAAGTAAATACTCTTGCTCCTCCTTCTGCAGAACCTGCAGCCAATTCAGTAGGTATGAACTTTGCAAAACCTTTTTTTCTAAAGTGATCTTGAAAGTAAGTATCAATTCCACTATAAACCGACTGTAGTCTTTTGAAATCTGGGTGCATCATAATAAGTTCATTTGAGTAATGCGATAGCCAATCTAAAAAAGGGACAACTCCGTTTTGCTTTGCAGAAGCTGTTAGCACCTCTTGTATGCTTGTAGAAGGTCTCCCTGATACTTGAATTCTTCCTCGTGATATATTTTTATTAAGATGCAATTCAAACGGTAGGTCACCCTTACCTCCTGCTCTTGGTTGAAGACTCGCTACGACTGAAACCAATTGCCCAATTTTTGGATTTAAAGCTTTAACATTATCTAAATAAGAGTCCTCAATAACCACAGTTAAGTCTTTTCCAAAAACATCAAGAACTGCAAATGCTATTCCGCCATTATCCCTATATGCTTTTAATCTTCCATCAACTGAAAAAACTTCACGGATAATAGGAAACTCAGTATAACTTGAATTAGTAGGGAAAATATTTATTTGCTTGGGAGTTATAGTTTTGACTCCTGGAGCAAGAAAATCTTGAACATAAACGATATCTCCTTGAGTTAATTTCTGGTCAGTTTTCAATTGAACAGATAGAGGATATGATTGGGGAATCATTATTCCTGTTAATGTATCATAACTTTGGATCTTAAGCCATATTCCGTCTGAACCTGTTCTTGTAAAATCTTCGCTGGTTGGTTGGGCTACTAAAGTTTCCAAAACACTATTTGCATCAAATGTTCTAACTACCATAAAGTGACAAGAAAATCCTTCTATTTATAAGAGTTTGCTTTAAAAAATGAAAAAAAATCTGCTTCTATTACACTAGAATATCAAAAAAAAGTAGCATGGGATTCAAAAATAAAGAAAAATAAACTATTCTTATAACTATTGATCCAAATTCTTCAATCAATGTCTCAAGAGTGATGCCTGTTGTTATCTGAATGAGCACTAAAGACAACAGCTCATTAATAAGTATAAAAGATGCTAAGCTTACTAGCACAAGATTAGGTCCTGAATAAAGCCATATGGGTATCAAAGTAAGGAACTTAATCAAAGCGAAAATTATTCCAGTAAATTTAAGTTTACCTGAAACCAAATCCGCTAACAGATTAGGCAGAGTTGTTATGAATACACCTTCAAAATATCCAAATAATTTCAGTGAGATTATGCCAAATAGCATAAAAGGCTCAACTGAGAAAGGTATGTTGATCATCCTTCTCCAATACCTAATCCAAAAAAGTGTAATTGCAAAAAAAGATAGTAAGAATATTTTTCTAAAATTAAATGCAATAGCCAGAATAAGTAAAGAAATTATTACAAGACGTAAATTTAATGCTTTTTTTTTTTCTTGTTTCTTTTTCATAAGTCTATTATCATACCATCATACCCTGGTTCAATATTAAAATTAGGAAATTTAGATTTCATTTTATCTTTAAGCTGATCATGACCAAGCTGAAAGGTTTCCTCAATATGTGTAAGAATAATTTTTTTAGCATTCATTTCCTTTGAATGCACAAGCATTTCCTCAAAACTGTCTTCGTCTTTTGGTGGGTTTTTTCTTGGACTTATGGTTTTGTCTTTCCAAAATAGGTTATGTGCAATAAAAATATTAACATTTCTTGTTGTTTTATCAACTTTGAATCCTTGATACTCACAAGGCGCATAAACCAACTTAGTTTTGTTCTTTTTATCTTCAATAACATAATAAAAGCCTGATGTCTTTTCTATTAATATGGGCTGGATTATGATGTTCTCAAAAATAAGCAACTCTTTATGTTCTAAAAACTTTAAGTTTATCATTCCCCTCTTTTTGTAGAAGTCAAGAAACCCTCCGCAAGAATATTTAATAAACCAATCATATTGCTTCTTTGAAATATAAACGTCAATTGGATCATTATACGTGCTATTCTCAGCAAAATTCCAGTTTATTTGTTCAAGCACCCTAATCCCCAAAGTATGGTCTGGATGCCAATGTGTAAGTATAACTCTCTTCACAGAAGGTATTTTTTCTCTTACAAGTTGCTCTTTAATTTCTTCAGGCAGGTCAAAAAGTAAAGAGGCATCATAATTATAGAGTGATGGTCCTGTGCGTTTATAGGGAATTCCTTTTATGCTTGCTTCATTACATACTTCACAGTTGCATGTTGGTCTAGGGATGGGAGCTACTCCACTTGTTCCAAGTAAATTAAATTTCATTTTGTTTCACCTTTGATAGATTATAGCAAGTTTCTACTAGCATTACATTTTCAAAAGAATTCCTAATATCCATCTGAGTATGTGTTTGGCAGTTAATTACAAACTCTAAAATGATTTGTTCATATTCATGCCAGAGGCTTTCTTTAAATTTAGTATACCCTTTTAAAAAATCTACATGTTTAATAATTCCATCTGAAGTATGAATTTGCATATCTTTTGATTCTCCATGATACAACCAATCAAGCTCAATAGTACCATTTCCTCCTTTAAATAAAAAGTCAATTTTGCACTTTGTGTCTGTTTTAAGCTTACTGTCTTTTTCTAAAGTGCAAGAGACTATTTTTACATCATCGACAAGTCTTAATATTGTATCAAATACATTTGGACCATTGTCAATTAAGCATCCTCCACCTGATAAGCTATTATCAAAATACCAATTAAAACCTGCTGTATGATCATAAATGTTTTCAAGGTATCTTGCATGTATCTTTTTTATTTGTGCATCTTTCAATTGTTTCAAAACAAGAGCAAAGTTATTATTATAGGATCTGTGATATGAAACCTGCAAAATAGATTTTTTTTTCATGTAAAACAATTCTTCTGCTTCTTTACTGCTCAAAGTAAAAGGTTTTTCGCATAATATGTTTTTTCTCATTTGTAGACCTTTTTTAATGTAGCTATAATGTAAATAGTTAGGTATGCATAAAATGACTGAATCGATTTTTTCATCTTTTAGCATTGACTCATATGACTCATAATGCTTTGTTCTAAACTTTAGATCCTTGTATTTTTTTATATCTAAATCAAATATTCCTGCAATTTTACAATTTTTGCTTTTTTCAATAGCATTTACATAATACTTACTTATATCTCCCAAGCCAACAATGCCAAAATTCACTTGCTGCATTTGAGCACCTGCTTAGATATATAGGTTGCATCAGCTTTTGATAGAAAAGGGTGCATAGGAATTGATAAAATATGTTCGCAAAGCCTTTCTGTAATAGGAAGATCGCCTTTTTTGTATTTTAAATAGGAGTAAGCTGGCTGAAGATGAAGTGGAACAGGGTAATATATACCTGTTTTAATACCCAAATTATTCAATTGTTCCTTAAGCTTATCGCGATGAGATGAAAGAATTGTATAAACATAGAAGGAACTATATCTTTCATTTGAGATTGTCTGAGTTTTTATAAGTGAATTTTTAAAATGATAAGAGTATATCTTTGCAGTTTCGTTTCTTTTCTTATTCCATGAATCTAGATACTGTAATTTAACATTCAAAACTGCCGCTTGAATGTTGTCCAGTCTTTCATTAAACCCTACTTCATAATACAAATATTTGCTTTCCTTTCTTCCATGATTTCTAAGGGATTTAATTTTCTCATACAAAACTGAACTATTAGTTACAATTGCTCCACCATCACCAAAGCACCCTAAATTTTTTGCTGGGAAAAAACTGAATATTCCTGCATATCCAAAACTGCCAGCCATTTTAGTTTTATAGGTTGCACCATGCGACTGTGCACAATCTTCTATCACTGGAAGTTTTATCTTGTTGCACAGTTCCAGGATTGTATCCATATCACAAACAAGACCATATAGATGCACAACTATGACCGCTTTTGTCTTTGGTGTTATGGCTTTCTTGATTGAATCTGCCGTAATTAGAAAAGTATCTGCATCAACATCAGCAAATACAGGTTTTGCACCTAAATTTATTATGGCCTCTGCATCTGAGGCAAAGGTATGGCTTGGAAGGATAATTTCATCATTTTCTTTTATACCTAATGATTTAAGAACTAAAAAAAGTGCAGATGTTCCAGAGGATACGCCGACACAATATTCTGTCCTGCAATAGTGTGCAAATGATTTTTCAAAAGATCTTACTTCCTTCCCTAAAATAAAATCTGAGGATTCAATAACTTCAGTAAGTTTAGTTGTAATCTCTTTTTTTATCTTTGAATATTCTTTCTTCAAATCAATAAGTTCATAGGTTTTCATAAGTTTACACTCTTCCCAGTTTTTGCAGATTTATATGCTGCTTGGATTAGTTCTAAGGATTTAATACCTTCATTTCCATCTACGTGCAAAGGTTCATTATTCAATAGATGGTGTATCATATTGTCTATAATGGTTTTGTGCCCATTCCCATAAACTGATGAATGATCTTCTTCAAGAGATAATTCCTTTAAAGTACAATATTCAACCTTATTTAATGAAGTTCCTCCTATTTTTATGCTACCTTTTTTGCAAACCAAGGTAATGCTACCTTCTAAATTTTTTGGATAAGCTAATGTCGAAACTTCAATAATTCCAATACTATTATCCTTAAAAGTTACTGTCAAAGCTGCAACATCTTCACATTCCATTTTATGGTTTAATGTAGATTTTGAACAATATATTGACTTTATAGGTTTGTTAACTAGATATAGCAAAATATCTACATAATGTGTACCCTGATTCATTAGAGCGCCACCATCATTTTCTTCAGTCCCATGCCACCCATCCTCATAATAGCTCTGGTCCCGGTACCATCTTGCTGTTGCGTTTGCAATAAAGATGTCTCCAAGCTCATTATTGTCAATGATATTTTTTAGGTATTTTATTACATGATTAAACCTATTTTGCAAAACAACTTGAAGGCTTAATTTTTTTCTTTTAAAAGCTTTAATTAATTTTATCGCATCTTTGGTGTTTAGTGCCATTGGCTTTTCAATTATGCAATGTTTTCCATATTTTGCTGCCAACAAACCCATTTCAGCATGAATTCCTGAAGGCGTACAGATATTTACAACATCAATTTCTTGGTTAGCTAACATATCAAGATATTCTTTGAATGCGTATTTTGCATTATATTTGTTCTTGCACTCAACTGCTTTATGTATATCTATATCACATGTAGCAACCAAAAGTGCATTTTTATTTGAAGTTATTGATTCAAAGTGCTTCTTTGAGACTCTTCCGCATCCAACAAGCCCAAACTTAATTTTTTTTGTTTCTTCCATGTGTATAACCTAATGCTATTGCTTGGTTTTTTAATTCATAATAATAATTTGAAATGTCAGTAAAATTATAATTCATGCCTTCAAAATAGTCTTTTACAGACTTGCCATAGTACCTAGATTCACAAATTTCTATTAAGTTATCACCTTTTTTCAGTAACCTAATGTATTCAATAAGCTCAACCATATGTTGGCTATCAATAGGAAGCATTAGATCCAAACCAAACGTATGCCAGTCTGGTAAATCACCATAGTTCTTACTCATTAAACTATGAAACAACTTATTATTTGTGCCTGCACTTGATATGTGGATCATTCCAATATTTTTTGAAATATTGGAAAGTAGCTTTTTTACTTTGTTTAAATCTTTTTTTTCTGAAAGGTCATACCATGTAACCAAGTGACCTAAATCTATGCATAAGCTTGCTTCCGGAAAAATAGAATCTATAAGTGAAATTATCCTGCTTATAGTTTTTATGTCAGGTTTAGGCATCATACTCCATCCTAAAGTGCCTGGAATTTCAAAATAGATTTTGTGTTGAGTTTTGCTATATACTTTAGAGATTGAGTCAATGATATACCTATAAATTTCAAATTCACCTAAGCTAATCTGGATTGTTTTGCAGATTAAATGAATATTTTGATTCTTTGTTAAATTCATGTTTTTTGAAGGTTTCACCATTTTCCCTGTAAATAAATCATAATTGATGCTTGCAGGCTTTCCATCATTTAATGCATTGCATGATTCTAGGTCTTTCTCGAGGAAATATTTATATTTCTTCCTTTTTGAAATCTCATTTTTAAGAGAAGAACCATGATAAGAGTTAATCCTTATACCTGATTTATTCAGAGTATTCTTCACATCTTTTCTTTTTGCATCTTCATGGAGCGGAGTAAGCCCTAGATTAACTCCGTCATATCCACATCTGTCTATTTCTCTGCAGAATTGTTCCTGATTCGAATTATCAAGCTCTGATGGAAAATCAATGCTAGAGAGCACTTCTATTTTGGCTGATACTGGATTAAGGCTGGCATTATTTTTTCTGTGAAGACTAAACAATTCATCAAATTTAGGTTTTATGGGTAAGTGAGGGTAAATTTTAAACGCTGAAACCTCTCCAAAAGACTCAAAATAGCCATTATGTTTTATTTCAAGAGCAACCTTTTCTTTTACGTAATTTAGAAGAGCTAAAAACTTTGACTTCGATATGTTAGGGTCATTTATGCCATAAGAATTTCTAAACATCATAGCCGAAGTATAATATTCCAGAACTGGGTTGATTTCTTTAAATCTCAAATTATTTTTATACTTAAATTCAAAATAAGAGCCAAAAAGATCATTAATGATTTTTCTTGAATTATCTCCAGAAAATCTAGTGTATATTTCAGTGTCTTGCATATAATTAGGAAAATCAAATTTTTTAAGTCCATCATAATGAACTTTGTTTAATCCTTGATTTAAGTCGTAATTGGATGTAACAATCACTAATGTGCCTTCCCTATTTGTTATTCTTTTTAGTTCCAATAGTGTTGAATGGATATTTTTTACATGATAAAGAACATGTGAACAGGTTACTAAGTCAAACATAAATTCAGAAAAATCCGTTTTTTCAATATCAGAAACCTTAAGTTTGCAATTTTTATAGCTTTTAAGTTTTTTTAAAGCTTCATTTATCATGCTATCAGAGATATCTATTCCAAAAATGGATTTAGCTTTTTCATATTTTGCAAAATGCCTTATCAATTCGCCATTCCCACATCCTGCATCTAAATAAGTTTCTGCATGTCTATTTACTACATCTTTAACTATCCACTCATAAAGGCTTACTTTGTTTGTTCCATGCTTTTTCCATGTATTAATGCGGGTTTTTAGTCCAGAAGGGTTTCTATAGAAATGATCAAGCAAATAGTTTTTGTCAATGTAACTATCCTTCATCTGAAATCCTCTTTATTTCATTGGAAATTAGATTAAACTCATTATCGATTTCTTCAAATTTAATTTTGCAGTCTTTTTTCATCTTTTTTAGTAAGTAAAAACAAGAGATAAGGCCAGTAATGCTATCTTCTTTAGTAGGTTTAATGAAGGTTTCAAGTAGTTTTTCTTTCAGTTCTGGAGCTATATTTTCAAGCTCTAATTTTGTTATGTTTTGAATATCATACCCATAGATTACAGCAAGCAAAGGCAAAATAGAACTGTCCCTTAATGAATTGATAAATCTTGGAACTATCCAATATTCCTTCTTTTCAATTTTGCTTAGTATTCTTGATATATTTGTGATCCCTCTTACAAGCATATCTTTAACAAGGTGGTCATAGTGAAAATTATTCTTCTCTTTAGCTAAAAAATTACTTTTATCAAAAACAATTTTGCTGTTTTTTATTGCCCAGACAAAAGAGAGAGTTGTAAAGCTTATATCCACAATTATTGGGCCTTTATAAATGATAAAATGATGATAGGGTGTCGCATGGTAAATTGAAATTATCTGGCCTGCACTATTCAAGATGGATTCTGATTCTGATATAACTGAAATAAAGTTTGATTCTTCATTAACAACTACGATAATATCAATGTCTGAATGTTTATTATCATTACCAATTGCAGCAGAGCCGCTAAGAAAAACAGATTCAATTCTTTGATCATTTTTTAAAAGAGTTATTATTTTTGAAGTAATGATATCCTTACTAGATTTTTCTACTAGATATGTATACCTTAACCTATTTTCATTATTTGTCTTTTCTGAAAGAAAGAAAAAATTGTTTTTTTCAAGCACTTTTCTTGCTGCAAAATTATTTATATGTACATCAGCAATGACCTCAAAATTTTCCATGTCCCATGTTTTTTTTAAGTGATTGATTGCTAACTTCACAATTTTTGTACATATCCCTTTATTCCAGTTTTCTTTCGTTATTCCAAACCCAAACTGCACTTGGTTATTAGCTCTCAAAATTAAATGAATTGAACCTATTATTCTATCTTCAAAGTATATTCCCAAAAATTCATCAGGGTAACCAGTTTTTTTTGATGCATCAATAAAAAATTTTTCATATTCATTTTTAGAAGAATATGCGTTCCAAGTCAAATATTGAGTGGCTTCTTTGTCTGAGCAGTATTTAAAAAGTCCTTCAAAATCTTCTTTTTTAAGGGCATGTATAGTTAGGTTCATTTTTTTGTGCATATGAAATAGTAAATTGGATAATTTCCTCCTTCCTTTGTCATCGCAATTTCTTGAATATTAAATCCTGCCTGTTTTATCCCTAAGTAAACTTCGATACCTGTAGGGACGTGAGTAAAAGTAACTGGTCTGCCTGGTTTTTCAAAATACAAATCCCCAAACTCACCATGAGGATCGAAAATATAATTGGCTAATTTTTTCCCCCAAAAAGCTAACTCGCTTAGATTAAATGGGTTAATCAAATGAGTAGAAAGAATAAAGTTTCCTCCTTCTTTCATAACCCTGTAAACTTCATTTAAAACTTCTTGCCTATTTTCTCTTCCTGGAATCTCGTTCCAGCCAGCAAAAGAGAATATTGCATTACAAAAGTAATTGCTGGGAAAGCCAAGATTTGTAGCATCCATGGCTACAAAAGGAATGTCCTGACTCAATTGTTTTCCACTTTGCACCATTTTAAAAGTTATGTCTATACCAATTGGTAAATACCCTTCTGACTTAAGTGGTAAAGTTGTTCTTCCTGTTCCACAACCTAAATCTGCGCTTAGGCATCCTTCAGAAAAATATCTGTGCACTAGTTCTTTTTCTTTTGGAAAAAATCCATCCTGCGCCAAATCTATATACTTTGCAATTGTATTAGGATGTTCAAATGTTGGTATAACATCGCGAGTATTTTTTGGGAAACTCATTTTTTTCACATCTGAGGCTTCATTTGGATATGTTTTTTTGTGAGATTAGATTTTTCAATAGATTCCATCAAATATATGACATCTAATGCAAAATTAGCATTTGTTCTTGTAACTCTTTTTTCCATAATTGCATTAATTGTCTCTTCAACACCCCAAGCTAAAGTCCATCTTATATGACAATCATCCTCAGGCCCTATCATGACTTCTTCTTTTTCTCTTTCTTTTAAGACGACACTTTCTTTTCCGCCAAATCCTCCTGCAAATATGCTTCCTTTGGTGCCATGCAGCTCAAACTCATATTTAGGTGGGGTCATAACTGAATATGAACCATCATATAACACATATGCTCCATCACCATAATCAAACATAGCTACCTGATTGTCTGGAGCATTAACAGCAAATTTTTTCCCAGTATATGGTCCATACATAACCTCTCTATTTGGAATAGCTATTCCTGAAAAGCCTGAAACAAATTTTGGCATCCCTAAGATATAGGTAATCGCTGCAAGGTTGTATATTCCTAAACTTTTCATGCTCCCTCCATCTTGGTAAAACCATTCTGGATCAAAATCTATGCCTTTTCTGTCTGCTGGTCCCATGTTTGAGCAAGATACTCTTCCAAAAACAAACTTTCCAATTTTCCCTGAATCAATTAGTTCCTTTATTTTTTGATTTCTGGTGGACAACATAACTTGAGGAGCTGACCCAAAATAGAGATTTTTTTTCGTTGCTAATTTAACAAGTTTTTTCCCTTCTGCAAAAGTTTCTGCAAAAGGTTTTTCGCTATAGACATTAATTCCGGAATTAAGGATACTCTGGATGTGCTCAAAATGATCTTTATGTCTTGTTAAAACAACTATTAAATCCATTCCTTCATGTGTCTTAATTTTTTCAAGAGTGTTATAAAAATAAGGGACATTAAACTGCTTTGCAGCAGATTTTGCTTTTTCTAAATCTATATCTGCAACAGCTGCAAGTTCATAGTTAGGTTTGCTGCCTGATAGCCCTGATAAGTACCATCTATAGGCCACTCCTCCGCAGCCAAGGATGCCAATTTTTAATTTTTTCATTTTTAACATTTTATGCATTTTTTCTATTTAACTTTTTTTTCTTAACGAATCGTAAGATGCAACAAGTAGCTTATACCTGTTTGTATTTGGTCTTAATTTTTTAAATTCTATGTCAACATTAGACTTAAAATGCGTTTCAAGTTCTGTTTTGATTATTAAAGGTTGGTCATCAACAGGTACTAATTTTCCTGTTTTTTTCCATGTCATCCAATCCGCATTCTCTATTCTTGTCATCTCAATTAAATAGCAATCACCTCTAATTTCTCCTTCATATACATGTCCTCTGATAACTCCAAAATTCGCACACCCATAGCCTAAATGTTCTTGATCATTAGGTGTTACAATATCACCAATTTCATATTTATATTTATGGTTATTACGATACCAATCGCCTAATCTGCCAAAACTACGTCCGGCTATAGATGAAACTACTGATGATGCAACACCTGATAGTGTCATAGTTGCAGTATCTGTGTAGGCTCTTACTATGGTATTTGGAAACATTAAGTCTTCAGGTATTAACTGCTTATTTTTTGCTATCTCTCCATACCCTTGCATATGCTCAATAAACCTCCTAGAGAACTTATATGATCTTTGTAGCAAGCAAGCAAATATACCATGTTCTTGGTCTCTAAAGAATTCCTCAGCAACTCGTTCCCAGCTAGGAATTAAAACTTCACTAATAATTGAATCTGAAGGATTGCTTGTAATAGCCATTGATGATAAGATTTTATCTCCAGTTACACCTATCAAAATTGGATCGTCCAAATTACTTGAGCATCCGCTTTGATTATTTTCTCCTGAAAGCTTTACTCTTGGTAGTCCATAGCTTGTTTTGCTATAAGCTACAACGCTTGAATCTTTAACAGCTTCTTCTAATAAGATAGTGCCATTTGAACCATTTCCCATGCGTTTTATTGCGCCAGAAGAATAGACAAACTCAACATCTTGTTCAACTGGAATCAGCAGTTGGTTTTCCCTCATGTCTGCAGGTAGCCTTCTAGTGGATCTATGCTCAAATTTTCCAGCACCTTTCTCGTTTGGCCTAGAAAGATATAGCTGTCTTGCAATTCCTCCAGGTTCAAGGCAAATAGATTTTAGTTTATCTAGTACAATTACGTAGAACTCAACAGGATAATTTCTTGGTAGTATACCATTATATTTTGGCATCCAAGTATCTAAATTTACGCTGCCTAGTACTTGAAGTATATCAAAATCTCCTTCTTTCATCCTTTGTATATATTCAATTGGCAATGCTAAAGGCGTATCCTGTCCAATTCTAGCTCCATAACTGCCACCATGACCAGCAGAATCTAAAAAAAGTGTTTGAAAAAAATCAATGCTAGCAAGCTGATCCAAGCTACTAAAATCATCAACTACTATTAAGAAATCACCGTCTGATTCTGGGTGCAATGAACCATATCGAAGAGAGCCATAGCTTAATAAGTGAACTCCTCTTAATTTTGCAACATTGCTGCTAAGGAGATCAAGCATTTCCACGATCCTTTGCCCTTCTAAGCTATGTGCCATTTTACTATTTAATAGTAATTAATATTAAAAGGTTATTATTTTAAAGGGATTATTAACGAGTATAATATTGCATGGTTAAAAAAAATTAAACCGATTAGTTTAAAAACAGTATTTAAGAGATAAAAATTTTAAAGATTAGTTTATCTGAACAAACTGTGGCATAAGTCCGCACGAACAGAAATTATATCCACATTGCCTTTCAAAATTTCTAAGGCTAAATCCATTATCTAAATCTCCCAATTCATACCTAATATCGCCTATTGCCTCATGGCATGTATACACTTTGCCGGTTGGAAGCGCAACAAGATACTTCATGCCTGCCGGACAGTTTAATCCCTTCCTCTGATGCCTAATATCATGACTTGTTCCTTCCAGCTTAGGCCCAATTATTGAAGTAACTATTTCCAATTGCTCATCACTATAAGGAAATGGCTTTAAATTAGGATCTGATCCAATTTTATATTGTAAAAATTCCATTTTTAGGCCAAGCGACTCGCCTTTAGATTTTATCTGTGGCATAAGTTCCAAGTACCAAGGTACTAGAATGCTTTTGACTGCAAACTTAGGCATATTTTCTTTTGAATATAGTTGTAGTGCCTTTTCATAAACTTGTGCTGCTTTTTCAAAAAATTGATCTACATGTGAAAGAACTTTTTGTTCTGCGTCATGTTCCATTATTCCATTTTCAAAAAACATAGGCAAGTGCATCGAAACTTTCGCACTAACAGTCTTTCCTTTAGCAATTTCCAAAAATTCAAGCATTGCATCAAGATTGTTTAAATTTGAAAGAACACCAAGGCTATGTTCACTTGCAACAAGAGGTTCAGTTATAACTTTATTTACATTAGGTATCTCAAAATACTCTCCACCTTCCAGAAAAATAAGCCAAGGTGTTGAACCAAGACCTTTTAACATGTTCTGGACCCTGTTAGCTAAAACCTCTTCAGCAATTTGATTTGTCTCATTCCCATTTTGTATGCAGTAGCCACATAACTTCGGATCAAACTTATTTGTACAAGCATAGCTTACATGCCACATTGCAGTATTCATTACAAATAAGTAGTTATAATTTCCTAATAAAATCAGTGTTTAAAAAATTTAAACTAAAAGGTTTATTTCTAAGTACATAGATAATAAATTTTAAAGAGTGATTCTTTTTCTTTTTCAAAATGCCATCTGTTGACACCATAGCGCAAAAGCTCATCTCCCTAACAAATTTCCAATTCAATCATAAAAATTCAAATGAGATAAGCAAAGATGAATGGCTAAACGGAAACTTTTTCAAAAAAGAGAGCATAGCAGGCATGCTTGAAAATAAGATATATACAGGCCTTGCACAGATTCTGGAAAAATACACAAAGTTGAACAGGTTCTCAGAAAACTATAATTTACTTGTATCCCTTAGGGACTCTTTTTGGGAAAAATATCAGATTAATGAGGATTACCTGCAGATGGGAATGCTGATTTCAGGATTAAGGATGGAGATAGTCCATAAGTTCAAGGGGAAAAAGCCTGAGCTCCTAAGGCCTGAATACTGGCTCATGGCAAATTCAGCAAATGACCTTGCTGGGATGTTCAAGGAAAAAGAAAATTTCTATTCCGCTTATGGATATTATTTAGCCTCTGGAAAATATTCATTAAGATTCCTGCAAACGCTAAATACCGCAAAAGATCTGGAAAAAAATTATGAGAAGATAAAAAGCTGCATAGGTTTTCTAAGGGATTCCTGCGAATACAGGAGAGATAACTATTTCTTTGAGGAAGCTGCTGCAGAACTGGCAGGAAGAATTGCGAGATATAAGCCTAAGGGAGAACAGTTTGGGAGACTAGTTAAGAGTTTAGTTATCTGATTTTTATTCTGACTTTATGTTCAACACACAAATCTTCAATTTTTTCAACTTTTTCAGCTAAAGACAAACCACTGAATTCATCAGCTGAAACTCCTTTATCATTTATTAAAGAATACAAAGCTCTTGCATATAAACATCCCCCCAATTTGCAATAGGTAGGTTTGGAATCTGGTATTTCACATAATCCATCTGCCATTAGTGAAGGGCATTCTGCTTCTGGTTTTCCTGCTGGAAACATTTCTGCTATGCTATTTGGAACATCTCTTGTCAGCATCCTAAGTTGGTATCTTGCATGAACTCCAGTTTTTAATGGGTTATCTGTTGGCTCTCTGACAATTTTAGCTAAATCTACTGCAGACTTTATCTTTTGGAGATCTGTATTATAAAGCGGAACGCCAGGATCAGAAACCCTTCCAAGACAGCATGCATAACAAAAATTCTGTTCTCCTCTTTCAGTTAAAGAACTCTCACCTAAATCCAATGCTAACTGTGTTAAACAAATAGAGTTTCCTTTTGGAAGATATGAATTTGTGTATTTCATTTTTACCTAAATGCACACTTTTAATAATTTATGTACGATAAAATGCTTTCTTATTTGAACGTGAATTCATTAACCTAGAACCTATTATTTTCATATTATCTATATCAACATAAACAGTGTTATTGGATTTATCATATTTGAAAAAAGGTATCTCTTCTATTTGTACAATAACAGGTTTACCCATATAACCCTTTATATGCATGTGCGCTTGTGGATCATTCCTTGAGATTCTGATTTTTTTTTCATTTACTACATAGTCGAAAGTATCTGGAATCCTTTCTCCATTAATGTTCTGATAAATCAAATCCTCCAACTCTGATAAGGGGACATTGTCAGTTCCAAACTGTTTTCTTAAAACTTCATAATCATGCATAAATTTTAGCTGGTTTATACCTAGAATATGATTAGATTTTTTCCCTGTTCCATCTTCATTATACGAAATTTTAACTGCACCGACATTCCACCCTGCATCATATATCCTATCAAATTCTTTAATTAAAAAGCCACTAAAGGTTCTATCCAAGGTAGATAAGTTTACATATATTGGCAAAGATGCAAGTTTAAACATAAATTTTGGATATTTTTGCTTTATTTATATATTTTACTACGTTGAAATAATAACAATATAATTGGCATACTCACCAAAACACTTATATCCCACCTCTCTCTTTAAAATCATAAAAAGAGGGAAAAATGTTTTTGAAATTGCTTTATGCACCGCTATTATACCCAGAGATGCTCTGGGTCTTATTGCCGCTTATAATTGCAATAATCCTGACAGAAACATATTTCAGGAAATACCCAAGAGAAGGATTAGGTCACCACAGCAGCCTGGAAAATTCTGTATTCATGGTCTTTGTGCTGTTTAACCTAGCGTATTACCTGGTAAATAACCCAAACACTGTAAAGACATATGTTGTAGCGCTCTTTGGAATATATGCTGTGACTGTGATAGCTCTTGACTTTTACCACAAGCTTCCTACAAAGACGTTCATGAAGCTTTCCTCAAAATTCATCATAGGTTTTAAGACATACATATTCATCGTGCTTGTATATTCAGACATACTGCTGAAAGTCACATTCTTTGACCTGTTCAGCATGCTGGTATCAGCAGGAATACTATTCTTTGCCCTTGTCCTGGTCTCAAGCTTGATTTCATACCTGGAACCAAAGACATACCCTGAGATTGAAAGCTACCTGAACACAATCGAGCAGGAGATAAAAAAATCAGATAAGCAAAAAAAGCAGAAGAAATGACCCTTCAAGGCGGTTTTACACAAAACTTTTTAAGCGCTCAGCTTTCTCAAACTAAAAATGCCAAAAGATTATTATGATATACTGGGAGTAAAGAAGGATGCAAGTAAAGAGGAGATTAAAAAGGCCTATAAGACTCTTGCAAAAAAATACCATCCTGATATGAATAAGGAAGCAGGCGCCCAGGAAAAATTCAAGGAGATAAACGAGGCTGCCCAGGTTTTAGGGGATGAAGAAAAAAGATCCCAATACGACAGGTTTGGCGATGCAGATTCATTCAAGCAGGCATCTGGATTTTCAGGGTTTGACCCAAGGGAATTCAACGGCTTTGGTGGAGACTTTGACTTTGGCGATATCTTTGATATGTTTTTTGGCGGAAGCCAATCAAGAGGCGGAAGAAGGAATTATAGAGGTGCTGATTTAAGGTTTGACCTGACATTGAATTTAGAAGAAGTTGCGCATGACATAGAAAAGACAATCCAGATAAAAAGACTTGAGACGTGTTCAGAATGCAAAGGAAAAGGGGCAAAAGCAGAGCATGATATCTCAGCATGCAGAGAATGCGGTGGCTCAGGAATGGTCACAAGGTCAAGAAGGACTCCATTTGGGATATTCCAGACATCCGGCGTATGCTCTTCATGTAGTGGCGAAGGGAGCCAGATAAGGAACCCTTGCTCAAAGTGCAAGGGCGCAGGAAGGGTTGAAAATGCCGCTAAAGTAAAGGTAAGCATTCCTGCAGGGATTGATAATGGCATGCGTTTAAGAGTAACAGGAGAAGGCGAGACTGGGCCAAAAGGAGGCCAGAAAGGAGACTTGTATATTGTTGTTCATGTGAAGGACCATCCGGTTTTTACAAGGGATGAATCTGATTTATATGTTGAAATCCCAATTTCATTCACGCAGGCTGCTTTAGGGGATAACATCCAGATCCCTACACTTGAAGGAAAAACAACATTAAAAATACCTGCAGGAACAGAAAGTCATACAATATTTAGAGTAAGAAATGAAGGCCTTCCTCATTTAAACAGCCATGGACAGGGTGACTTGAAAGCAAGGGTGAAGATACAGACACCAAGCAAGCTTACAAAAAGACAGACTGAACTATTGAGAGAATTTGAGAAGGAATCAGGCGATTCCCCAAGCAAGAGCTTTTTTAAGAAGATATTTGATAAAATCTAAGCAGTTAATCTTTTAATTCTGTTTTTGTTTCTAATTTAGATGAGGCTTAATAGAAATTTAATATGGAAAATTGAGAACCATTTTAATGCAGATTACAGAATGCTTAAAGATTTAAGACCTGATAATGAAATAAAAGATAGTGATTTAGTTATTAAAACAATAACATGGTTCAATTCAATAACAGGACTAGATATAAATTATTTAGCTGATGCTACACTATCACTTGATCCAAAGCTGTCTGGATATGTTGAGTATCACCTGCAAAATTATTTGATGAGTTTTGAAGAAGGAACACAGTACAGGGCATTTGGAAGGTTTATTAGCCTTATACATAGAAATGGGTATAGCATATTTGATATAAGCTGGGAATCACATAGAGATATACTTCCAAAGTACTATCAGGTTAAATGTGCATTAAAAAAAAGAGCTTTATTCTCTGGTAGTGAACCACTTCAGATAACAAATGACAAAAGTACAATAAGCTTTTATCTTGAAAGATAAAAGTTACCTATTTTTATATAACTTAAATTTTCACACCTGTTATGAATGAGAATTTATTGAATTACATCGTCATCTATAATGTAAATGATTATACTACAGCTGCTGTATGTTTGCAGGCAGGTTCTTTAGAAGAAGCTGTGACTAAAGTAGCTGGACATAAGGTTGAAAGAAAAGGTCATCTTGATCTTGTTGAAGAAAAGAATATTGCATGCATTTTAGAGAGTGTAAGTTCTGTTATTTATGATTCTGTTCTTAAGTCAAACATCCCAAGGAGTTTTGAAATAAAGTCCAATGAATATTTATTCGAATGCAGAATTAGTAAGTTTGCTTTGAATGTAATGAGCCTTTCAAAAAAAATAGACAGCTGGAACTTGCCAGTGAAAACTGAATGGCTTTACAATTTTGCAAATAAGCATAAGTTCAGCAGGCACAGTGGCGAAAACCATACTATTTATGCAATGGGACCAAATTCAATTAAATAACCCAAGTAAGAATTCTCCATACATCGAAAACATGACTGCGTTAAACAGGAAATTAATCAGGTTGAATAGCAAAAGCGCTTCTGTCCTTCCTCCAAGGAGCTTTGAAAAGATGAACGCAAATAGGTTATAGATTAATGCAATGATTATCCCTGCGTAAACTATCCCGAAATCATCAAGCAGGTATGCAAAATTTCCAATCAATGCATACAATGTTACTGAGACAATGAAATAATCTGAAGGTCTTTTTTCAGCAAGGTAATTGACTACCATAAGAAGGATTCCCATGAATATTCCCACTTTGCTTCCTAAGGCAAAAGCGCTTGCAACTGTGCATATCAATACAAGTTCAAATCCATAGGTATATTTTCTTAAAGGATAAGGCATAAATCTCTTAAGGTATGCAAATGCAGCATTGATGACTATAAAACCAAAGAGGATAACCATGTTCTTTATGAAATCAAAAGTCAATGCAAGAACGAAAACTATAGAGACAACCAAAAGCAGCCTGAGTATAAGCCTATTTCTTGATTTTTTCTCTGCAAATGCAAAAGACATTCCCGATTTTTGATACAAGCTTTGCATTAGCCTTATCAAGAACTGAATTAATAATCTCATCTTTATCTTCCACAGGGCAATTATTTAAAATCTTTATCTTTATGAGCCTTCTTTTCTTAAGAAGCTTCTCAACCTCTAGATAAACGCTGTCATTAAGCGCATTTTTTCCTATTCTCATGACAGGCTGTAGGTTCCTTGCCTGCTCCTTTAAGAGTTTTATGTCCATATTTTACTTGGAGAGTTTGGTTTTGTTTAAAAGGTTATTGAAATAAAATAGGAAAAGTTAGTGTTATTTAGTTGTATATCAATTAGTTACATCAATAAAGGAATATCATGTGATTGCACATTTTGAATATTTGCCATTGCTACAATTGCACTAACATAATTTAAGTAAGTTTTATCAGCTCCTTTTGCAACTGCATCCTTAAATAATCCTATGTGTGCAAACTCTTTCGCAAGTGTCCTATAATATTGAACCTTTAACATATCATCTTGTAAACCAGGTAATGCTGTTAATTGGGCTGCCGGAATTAAAGTACAGTTATCACCAACTTTTAAAGTTCCATCCTCCAATGCTGAAATTGCAAGATTATTTTCTCCTTGACCTAATAATGCGTAAATACTGGTGCTTTCAGCTTTAGCCCCTAATTTATAGAAATATTGACCTTCGTAAACTACAATTCCTTGCAGCATTTCAAGAGCATATTGCCTGTTTTCCATATCTGTTCTTGAAAAGATCAAAGGTCTTGAGCCATTATGAAGCCTTATTTCTTCAAAAGATCCATCTTCACCAAATACATAAGTAACTAGGCCATCATAAGAGCCTAATCTTGCAGCTGTAGTTGATTTTACAGTAATTTCAGCTTTTGCTGAATAGCCACCATCAGGCCTTTGATTTACATTGATGTTTGCTTTAAAATCTGCAGGAGTATTCGTAGTGTTAAACATTTCAAATTTTATGTTAAAATTATTTATTGCACCATTTTTACCAATATAAAAATCATAACTAAGGACAGCTTCTCCTCCTGTATATTCAAATTTCTTTGATGCTGACATCCTATTTGAAGTTGGACCATATTTATCAGTTGTGCCTAGCATTGTTATATCAAACTGCTTACCTATAGTATGAATATCAGCTAATGAAGGATCAATTGGATATGCGTCGTACATTTTTTCTCGCGATTCCATTCTGAACTCTGATCCGATTTTTTCCAAATCCCAAGGTCCCATTTCATTTAATCTCATAGGTATTATTTCGTTAAATTGCACTTTTCTTAGATGTGTAAAAACCAATTCTTTTAATTCTGTTAGTGGCCTATTATTCTCATCTGCATAAAACAAGATATCTAAATCCAATAAAGGTAATCTTCCCTGCAGTAAATACGCTTTTTCAATTAATGGGTGCTCTTCTTTTAGATAAACCAATTCATTGTCCTTTTCGCCTTTTTCTATTGTAAGGTCTTTAAGCCAATCAGGGCTAAAATTAGGATGATTTTCATTTATAGGCAAATATACAGTTCTAAGTGCTGTTCCTGCTACAAAGTCAAGTAATTGGTCCAGAGTAATATCGCTCATAAATGAATTGAATTAGGTTTAGTATTTAAATGTTTCGATAATTAACTACTTTTCAGTAGCAATATTTAAATATTGCATATTTTTTCAAGGCAATATGATTAAACAGCCATTAACACCTAATGAACTTTATGAAAAATTTGAAGAATATCTAAAAACAGCAGTTGTGTTAGGTGGAATTAACTTTAGTTCTTGCAAAATGTCTCTTCCTTCAGTTTTTTTTGACCCAATCGAAAGGCATCTGAAAAGTGAAGCAAGAACAGCAGAAGACAGGATTAATGAAGGTTATATCTTAGCATATGGTGATAATCATTTTATTTTAGTAAAAACAAAAGTAAATACTACAAAAGGGCTGGAAGACATGCTTGTCATGGTTCCAACTGAACAAAAGTACGTAACTAATACAGGTCAAAATTTGGAAATAATGCCAAATGAATTTGGTGAGCAAACATTTGTTGCATATTTACCTAAGCAAGGTGCAATTGCTGTTATGGCAATAAAAGCAAGTTCACCAAATGTTGCCACGTCCTTTTTTTACCCAAATAATATTGAAACTTTAAGTTTTCATGCATATTCAGATTTAAAGGATATAACTCTTTATTTGGAAAAACAATTAGGTCAAGGATTATATAAGCCTGCCAGTCTAAAAGCAGGAATAAGTCTGTTGAGAGAAATAATGGATAAGTAACTTAACTTCTTCGCAACCTTTAAATAAAATCCTCTGTTCATAAAACAAATGGTCCTTGAAAAACTTGGCTCATCACTAAAAGCAGCCCTGGAAAAGATAGCGAATTCTGTTTTTGTAGATGAGACTTTAGTAAATGAACTAGTTAAGGAAATTCAAAGGGCATTATTGCAGTCAGACGTTAATGTTAAACTTGTATTTGATTTATCAAACAAGATTAAAAAGCGTGCTTTAGAGGAAAAAGCGCCTTCTGGGATCACAAAAAAAGAGCATATGATAAATATCCTCTATGAAGAGCTTGTCGTATTCTTGGGAGGAGAAGGGCATAAGATTGAACTAACAAAAAAACCGTATAAGATTATGCTTATAGGATTATTTGGTTCAGGAAAGACAACAACAGCAGGTAAACTTGCAAAATTCCTAAGCAAAAGGTCTGCAAAAGTCGCAGTTATACAACTGGATATGTGGAGGCCTGCTGCATTTAAGCAATTGGAACAGCTTGCAAAGCAGGTCAATGTCACAGTATTTGGAGATGAAAAGCTAAAAGATCCAGTAAAGATATATGAGAAATTTGAATCCCAGTTGAGTTCGTTTGATGTGGTCATAATAGACACTGCTGGCCGTGACGCACTATCTGATGAATTAGTTGAAGAATTGAATAAGATAAATGCAAAAGTGAAGGCTGATGAAAGGCTTCTGGTAATAAGCGCTGATATCGGGCAGGCTGCTGAAAAGCAGGCAAAGATGTTCCACGAGACATGTAATGTGACTGGTGTCATAATAACAAAAATGGAAGGGACAGCCAAAGGAGGTGGTGCATTGTCAGCATGTGCTATAACAAACGCCCCTGTAAAATTCATTGGAGTTGGGGAAAAGACAGATGATTTTGAAGAATTTAATCCTAAAGGTTTTGTTTCAAGACTTTTAGGCATGGGTGACATTGAAGCGCTCTTAGAAAAAGCAAAAGAGGCGATGTCTGAGGAGAATTCTGAAGAGATGAGCAAGAGGATGCTCAAAGGTGAGTTTAACCTTGTTGATTTGTATGAGCAGATGGAAGCCATGAAAAAGATGGGGCCATTATCAAAGATTGCTGAACTTATCCCGGGGATGGGGCAACTTAAGCTTCCAAAAGAGGCATTAGAGGGACAGCAGGAAAAACTTGAGAAATGGCGTTACATAATGGATTCCTGCACAAAAGAAGAGCTGGAGGACCCTGAGATAATCTCCGGCGCAAGGATTGAAAGGATTGCAAAAGGCTCAGGGACCAGCATAAAAGAGATGAAAGACCTCATAACTCAATACCGCCAGGCAAAGAAGATGATGAAGATGCTCAAAGGCGGGAAGAATATGGAAAAGATGATGAAAAGGATGGGCATGCAAGGAAAAATGCCTGGCCTTGGCTAAGCCTAGCTCACTTGTATTTTTATATAACTACTTTTTTCAGGAGTTTTATGGTATTATTGGAAGAGGGAATGCATTTAAGGCATCCAAATTTAGATAAGGAAAGATTTCAGCAGGTAAGAGTTTGGACAAGAAAAGGAATAACTCACATTGAATCTGTCGGAGAACAAATGGATTTCTTGACAATGACCAAACTTAGGAAACCTCAGAATTTAGAGACGTTGGCATACAATTTATCTGAAGGAGGGCCAGGCCATGTATTTTCTGGAATGGGCGTTTCAAGTATTGTCACTTTAGGAGTAGATAATAACCTTTTTTTACCAGTCACAAAAAAAGGAAGTGTAATCTCAGGTTATAGTCCTATCACTGGTTTTGGGCATGAATTTGTTTCTGTAAGCCTGCTCAACAAAGCATTCTGCGAATTAACTGAAGAAATGCTGCCAATAACGCTTGACGGCAGGGTAATGCATGGACGTGCCGGTGATTTTGAATTAAATAATCCTTATTCTGGCGCATTGGAATATTCAGCCACCGCATATAATGTTGCGCCTGAGCTTAGGCTAAACGGCTTTCCAAATCACAGAAGAGAGGTTGTAATAAACGGAATTCCGATTAGAGAAGTGGATCATCCACTGAAGGAATATTTTTATGGGATACACTTTGACAGGTTTCACAATAATGCACAGTTTTTGGTTTTTGGGCATGTTCAATTAGAGAAAGTCAAAGCACTATATCATGCTGAAACAACAGTCTTAGGAAAAGAAGAAGCAGAAAGATGTGGGCATATGTATGCGGATGTTCTTCAAAGAGATGGATTATACTTACTGCCTGTAGATCATAAGCATTTAGTAGGAGAGCTGCTTCAGCTAAAAAATAGGCAGACATATCATCTTAAAAGACCGCATTTTGGACTATCTGAACTTTTTGGTGGGTTAGATAGGAATTCAATCACTTTAAAGGAAAAGACATATATCTGAATTTTTGAACAGACTAATTAAAGCTCCTTCCTGACATTCTCCAGAAACTTCTCAAAATCCTTCTCATTTACCTGGCAGCCGCATGCATGCAGATGTCCCCCACCAAAACCATTCAATCCTTTAAGGGATTTCTCAAGTATCGGCAATACTTCATATTTTGCTGACCTTAAGGAGCATTTCATCTCACCGTTATTATGCCTGCAGATTATTATGAACTTATCAGGATTCTCAAAAAGTATTTCATTGCTCAAATCTGAAGTAAGTGATGTCCTGTTATCCTCATAATTAAATAACACTAAAGGCTCATCAGTGATTCTAACTCTTGCTTTCAGGTCACTATATACTTGGCTATGCCTAAGGTGCTTTTTCCAGATAAATTTCCCCTGTGATGTGCTCTGATCAAGTATTTCCCTAGGATCATGTATCCTTGTCAATGTCTTTACACAGGCCATTGCCTCAGCATTATCCCCTTTTAGTATGAACGAAAGCACCTTTGCAAGCTTTCCGACATCAGATGCAAATAAAGCCTGTTCAGGCTTTTTTATCTTCTTATCCAGAAGCTCAGGGTATTCCTTGATGAATTCTCTTTTTAGGTCAGCTGGAAGATGCCAGTCCCCGACACATCCAACCATTGCCAGCCATATGTTCTTTTGGGCAATCTTATAGGCCCAGTAGCTTGTAGGTCTGTTGTCTCCAGGCGTTTTAATCATAGGATTATAATATTTCACATTCTTACGCTCTACTGGTTTATGATGGTCCAGCCAATAGCAGTTATTGACGCTATTCAAAAAATCCTGGGAGACTTCTGCAACATCTACAATAAACACAGCATCTGGCTCATTCTCCTTGACTTTGTTCAGGAAAAAATTATCCAGCGGCCCTGATCTTTTATAGATTACACCCCTGCTTTCTGGATTTAGAGAGTAAAGAAGCAAAAATGAGCACATGCCATCAGGATCATCATCAAAAAATATCAAAGGCCTTGCAGAACTTTCTAATGCTTTCCTAAATTCCCTTATTTTTGCAACAGGTATCATTTACTTTTCAAAGTAGAGCATGCTTTATATCCTTATCGAATATTTAATTAATGATAAACCTTATTTAGTATTGGATTTAGCTTTTTCATTCATTAAATTGAGAGCAGCATAGACAATTTATTAGAATACCTATGCTGCGAACTAATTTACAGGGGTGTTAGCATAATCTTTAAATGGGTTCTATTTTTACTAAAGAGTCATGAAAAGGCATTTTTGGTTCATATTCTTCCTGGTTTTGGAGCTAATATATTCTGTTGCCCTGCTTTTTAATTATAATACCTTATGGATGCTGTTCATTGCAAACCTAATTGTACTGCTGCTCTTGTTCCTGGAACCATACTGGAAGATAGGAGGCTGGTTAATTTATTTCATGTGCGTGGAAGTCTTCATCTATTTCCTAAATAAGATGACATATGGTTATTTTATTTACATAAATTCAATCATAAATGCATTTGCTGTGCTTTTTGGCCTAGTCCTTGTCATAGCTGCTTATGTCCTAAAGCAAAGAGAAGGACAACCTATAGATGAAGAGCAGAAATTTGAGGAGTTAAGAAAAGGACACGAAGAAGAAAAGAAAGAAAATGAAGAAGAGATAGAAAAGCCAAATATTGTTTCAAAAATACTCCTTGCGTCAGGAAACACTGTGCACTTGAAAGACTGTGAACTTGCAAAAAAAGCAAAAGATGCAAGGATTGTGAATGAAAGGTATGCAAAAGCAATGAAAATGAAGGAATGTAAGAAATGTAGCCCCTATTAAATAGTAACATTTATATATCTCTTATTTTCAACTACCCATATGACCCATAATTCTTCAAATAGCACAATAGATGTATTAGTTAATGGCGTAAAGAATTTAGTAGGTAATGTAGCAAACCTATTAGTCATTCCTGCAGCTGTCTACTATGCCGTTGAGGGAGCTGGGTATTTAGCAACTCTAATTACTCATGATAAAGAATGGTATGAATCCGCAAAAGCTGTTGCTCCATTTGCTGGTGGCTTTGTGTCATATCTTGGAACTCTTAGGCTGCCAAGGACAGCAAGGAAAATTGCCCAAATTGTAATAGCTGGATTTGTTGGATATGATTCATTCGAAGCTCTTTCAAACTATCAAGGTAATTTCAATCCATTTAATACGCTTGGTAATTATATCAATCATGTAGCGCATAATTTTCATATTACTCCTCAAATTGAAGGTACTGCAGTTGGAACAACGGTAGCAGCTCTAGCTCTGCCAAGAAACTAATCTTTCCTAACCAATTCGATAACAGCTTCTACATGCGTCGTCTGGGGAAACATATCAAACATCGCAGCGCTCTTTATTTCATATCCATTGAATTTCAGCAGGTCTTTCTTCAGCTGTCCGGGATTACAGGAAACATAAATTATAACTTCAGGTCTGAATTCCTTTAGCGCATTGATTGCCTGATGCTCCATCCCTGACCTTGGAGGATCTGAAATGACATATAACGGGCTTTTCAGGTCAAGCCTTCTTATCTGCCTGGCATCAAGGGTAAAGGCTTTTGCATTAACCTTGTTCTTGAGTATATTTTTTTCAGCACTCTCAATAGAGCCTTTGAATGCTTCAACAATAGTTGTCTCTTTAAATAGATCAGAATTGATTATCCCAAAAGTCCCGACACCTCCATAAAGGTCTAAAAGATGCGCATTTTTTGTGTCATATTTAGACAAAAGCTCTCTTGAATACGAAAGCATCTTCTCAGCAACTTTGCTGTTATTCTGGAAGAATCCCTGGACATTGAAAGAAAAAGCCTTTCCAAGGAATGTTTCTGTAAGATTATCCTCTCCCTTGATCAAGAAATATGCAATTGAAGTGCTTATATCTTCTTCAGGCTTTGCATAAGTTATCAGGATATTCTCAGCTGATGATCTTGATGAAAACTCCTTGATTTCATCAATAGCTTCCTTAAGCCTCATTGATTTTTCATTCAAGACAAAGGATATAGAGCTCTTATCTCCTGGTGTCCTTATGACAGCATATTTGAAAGTGCCTGTTTTTTTGACTAGGTCAAAATAATCTGGCTTTTCAAAAAAAGCCCTCAGTTCCTTAAGGAGATTATTCAGCTTGTCATTTGAGATTGCGCATTTATCAATATCCACAATGCTCTTCCAGTTTCCCTTTTCCCTAAATCCTAGTCCGTGAGGATGGAATATCAAGTCCATCCTGTTCCTGTAAAAAAAAGGCCCTTCATGAAAAACCCTGATGTCCTTGATTCCTGTAGCATGCATGACAACATTGCTCTTGTTTTCCAGCTGGATTTCATAGCTGATATGCTGCGCAGTGCATCCTCCGCACTTACCGAAATAAGAGCATAACGGTTCAACCATGATAAAATGGAAATTAACAATGATTTAAATTAACTTTCATTGAGAATGTTCGAAAAAAGTGCCATAAAACACTTGATTTTGCAACGCTTCAGGTTGCTGTGCTATAGTCATATAGCTAAGTTTTTTTGATTCTAGAAAATGAACCAGTGACTCAGGCAAAACATGTTTTGTACCAACTATAGACAAAATAGGTAAATTTTGGTTTTCATAATGACTTAAAATTTTGCTAGTCATAACTGCTTCTCGCAGTGGGTTGATCATTGATAGATATAATTCATACTTTCCAGCAAAGCCAAATTCTGATAAGATATTTCCTATCTTTTCTTTTAGTGCTTGCTTGCTTAAGGCATGTTGTTCAGGATTAGAATTTGGTATATCACATAATTCCACTTTTGTTTGATACTTTGTTTCCCAGCCCAAGATCATATCAAGATCTTCCTTTCTTGACAAATCTGCATCTGCTCCTTCATGCAAAATGATTTTTGGTTTGATAATCTGAATTATTTCTTCCTGGACTTTCCTGTATGCTACATTATGGCCTTCTCCAACAAGCAGTATTTGAGGATTTTCACCAACTATTCTATAGCCATAATGATATGACTTACAAATAGCGATTAATCTCTCAATCTCCATTTTGCTTGTGATCTAGAGGTTTTATTTAAAGGTTAACACACAAATTCTGCCAAAATATTTATAACCCTCCTCTATTTATTCTTGGAAATGAAAACCGATAAGGAAATCAAAAAAGAATTCAAGCTTGAAGCATCAAAAAATCCTGAAAAGTTCTATGCTGTAGAACATCTGAAGAGCGAAGGATTTGAAAGGAAGAAATGCAAGAAATGCGCAATGAATTTCTGGACAGTGAATGCTGACCAGGAACTGTGCGGGGATCCTGCGTGCTCAGGCGGATTTAGGTTCATTGGAAACACTCCTGCAAAAGAAGAATTGGATTACATCCAGCTTTGGAAAAAGTTTTCAGAGATATTCAAAAAGCAGGGATATACACCTATTGACAGGTACCCTGTTGTAGCAAGATGGCGTGATGACCAGTACTGGGTAGGCGCATCAATCTATGACTTCCAGCCGCACGTTGTCTCAGGAGAGGTTGAGCCACCTGCAAATCCTTTGGTCGTCCCACAGTTCTGCCTAAGGTTCAATGATATTGATAATGTAGGAATTACTGGAGCACATTACACAGGTTTTGTGATGATTGGCCAGCATATGTTCGTTCCTGAAGAAAAATGGAGCCAGAATAAGGTGTTTTCAGATATCCATTTATGGCTAAAGAAAGGTCTTGGCCTTCCAAATAAGGAAATAACGTTTCATGAAGATGCATGGGCCGGTGGAGGGAACTTTGGACCATGCATGGAATATTTTTCACGTGGATTAGAACTTGGAAACCAGGTCTATATGCTATACGAACAGACACCTACAGGAAGAAAAGGCCTTCCTCTTAAAGTCCTGGATATGGGAATGGGTCATGAAAGGAATGCATGGTTCACAAAAGGAACCAGTACAAGTTACGAGACTACTTTCCCAAGCGTTTCAAAAAAATTGTATAAGATTGCAGGAATAAAGCCTGAAGGAGAATTAATGAAAAAGTTCCTTCCTTATTCTTCCTACCTTAATATTGATGAAGTTGAAGATATAAATAAGACATGGAAGGAAGTCGCTGCAAAGATAGATATAGATGCAGATGAATTAAAGGAAAAGATACTTCCCCTAAGCGCCTTATATTCTGTTGCTGAGCATACAAGATCAGGACTATTTGCAATCTCAGACGGAGCCTTGCCAAATAATGTCGGTGGAGGATATAATCTGAGAGTAATCCTAAGAAGGGCGATGGATTTCATCACAAAGTATGACTGGGACATGAACATGCAGGATATTGCCGAGTGGCATGCTGATTATCTAAAACCAATATTCCCTGAGCTTTCAGAGAACTTGGATTCTGTAAAGAACATCCTTGAAGTTGAAAAGAAAAAATGCGCTGAAAACAGGAAAAAATCAAAGCAGGTAATTGTAAGCCTGCTTGAAAAAAACAGCGAAATAACGGATGATAAGTTCCTTGAGCTCTATACTTCGCAGGGGATAAGCCCTGAAATGGTATTTGAGCATGCAAAATCACTGGGAAGAAAACTAAAGACACCTGATGATTTCTATGGAAAGGTAGCGCAGCTAAAAAAAGAAGAGCAGGAAATAAAGGAAGTAAAGGAAAAACTGGATTTAGATGATGTACCTGAAACTGAGATAATGTATTACAAGGATTTTGCATTGGTTGAATTCACAGGTTCGGTCTTAAAGGTAATCGATAACAAAGTAATACTGAACCAGACTGCATTTTACCCTACATCAGGCGGACAGCTGCATGATGAAGGGACGCTTGAAGGATATAAATTAATAGATGCGTATAAGCAGGGAGGAAAAGTAGTCCATGTGCTGGATGATAAGCCAAAATGGAAAAAAGGGGATATTGTGCATGGGAAGATAGATTTTGCAAGAAGGCTTCAGCTTGCCCAGCATCACACATCGACACATATAATCAATGGTGCTGCCAAAAGGGTTCTAGGAAACCATATCTGGCAGGCAGGAGCAGCTAAAGGGCTAAGCAAGGCAAGATTGGATATCACTCATTATGAATCATTGACTGATGAACAGGTATTGAAAATAGAAAGGCTGGCAAACCAGATAGTAGAAGAAAACAGGCCAGTCTATTCAAGTGTCATGCCAAAGCATCTTGCTGAAAAACAGTACGGCTTTACGCTTTACCAGGGTGGAGCAATTCCTGGAAAGAACCTAAGGGTTGTATCAATCCCTGATTTTGACACTGAAGCATGCGGAGGGACACACCTTCACCTGACTGGAGAAGCAAAGTGCATAAAGATTGTGAAAACAAGCAAGATCCAGGATGCAATGGTAAGGATTGAATTCACAGCAGGGGAAGCAGCTGCAAAAGAATTAAACAGGGAAACAGGGATATTGCAGGAAGCTGCAAAGATACTTGATTGCCAGGTTAATCAGGTTCCTGGAAGGGCACAAGAACTTTTTGATAAGTGGAAAAAAGCTGTAAAAAAAGGATTGAAAGAGCCAGAATTATTCAGGCTGACTTCAGCTGCAGAAAGCAAGGACAGCGAGCCGATAATGGTAAAAAATACAGCAGCAACGCTTGCAACACAGCCTGAACACATTTCAAAGACACTTACAAGGTTTTTGAAGGAACTGATGGATAAGAAATAGGCTTATGATTTTGCATATTGGAGCATTTGTAAACCTAGTAAAATTGTATATCTTTCAATTGGATGGGTTTGCTTAATTCCAAGTGCTGGTTTCATATCTTCCTTAATAAGACAATCAATAACCCTCTTTGTGAGAAAATATGTGAAATTTGACATTGTTTTACTTGATAAGATAGAATGCAAAACTTCTGGAAGTAACCTATCACCATATTTAAGAATAAAATCCAAAGTGATGGTTTTCATCCCTCTCTCATAAACCTGTTTGTTAATATCATCATAGTGCATATGTTTTTTTTCATAATTTAATAAAAAAGCTTCAGCTTCATTAAATGAACTTGGCATTGATTCTAAATCTAACCTTTCTCCTACCTGAATCCAAAAATCTAGACTTAATTCTTTGTTATTTTGTGCTATCTCAACTTTTTCAATTTGTTCGATATAATAAATAGGTAAGCAGATTAAAGCGCATAGCGAGTATAACATTGAATCATTTGGAATTGAGATATGAGAAGTTTTCATTTTCTGTAAATATTTTTCAGAACCCTCTATTCCTTCTTTAAGAACATGTTGCAGCCCTTTCATTGTTTGAACAACATTATGTGACTCTAAAAGTATTTTTGAATCCTTTGGGATTGCATCACTGCTTAGTCCTGCAACAGCAATACCTATTGCTGCCGGAAGCTTATGGCTATCATAGAATTCAATCAAAGGATGATGGTACAACGCCATCTTGAGCAAAAAAAATAACTTATTTAAAAATAATATGTCAAATTTTCCTTTTCCCTTCTTCATCCTCTATATGGATGCACTCGACAGGGCAGCTTTCAGCAGCCTCAAAATTGATGTCAAAATCCTTCTGGTCCAGATGCAGTTCCTGGATTTCACCAACATGTTTCCCGCCGATAATATCTGACTTGCCGTCATCATTCATCTCCCAGAATTTTGGAGCTATTACTGCGCATGCCCCGCATCCTATGCATACCGGCCTGTCATGGATAAGCTTGAATTTTGTCATTTTTTAGTATTATAGCAAAGGAAATTTAAGTTATTATAAATCTATCGCTAAAAGATAACAAAGACGTAAAACCTACTTTTGCTTTTTTACTCCATATTTTTGGCATTCTTTCTCTAAAAAACACCTGCTGCATAAAGGAACTGGAGCCTTGCATAAAGCCCTTCCATGCTCAATCAAAACATAGGTTACTCTATTCCATAATTCCTTTGGATAAAGTTTCATCAGATCTTTTTCGATTTTATCCGGTGAAGAGTTTTTTGTAAGGCCCAGCCTGAAACTTAATCTTTTTACATGCGTATCAACTGCAACGCCTTCATTAATTCCAAAAGCATTGCTTAATACAATATTTGCAGTCTTTCTTGCAACACCTGGAAGTTCTAAGAGCTCCTGCATTGTTTTAGGAACATTTCCATTATGCCTCTCAACAATGATTTTGCATGTTTCCTTTATGTGCTTGGCTTTTGCATTGTAAAATCCTGTTGATTTTATCACTTTCTTAAGCTCATCAATGTCTCCGTAAGCATAATCTTCTGCTTTTTTATATTTCTTGAAAAGTTCTTTTGTAACAATGTTTACCCTTATGTCTGTGCATTGGGCTGAGAGCATGACTGAGATTAGAAGTTCCAGTGGATTTGAGTAATTGAGGGCTATTTTGGATTCTTTATACTTGCCTCTTAGCAATCGGTAAAGACTGGCAGGTGTCATATTTTTAGTAAATAGGCTACTCCTTAAAAAACCAATCGTCCCGGAACATATTTTCAAGGATTCCAACATCATGGAAAGTATTTGTGAGGCAATGAGCGCCTGCCTGAGAGATAAGGGCATGGTTATAATCAGATCCTAGGTTTACAGCCTCAACTCCTTTTTTTTCAAGTTTCACCTGTAACTTAGGGCTGCCATATAGAATTACTTTTTTAGCTGGCTCATAAGGTACAAAATTTGGAGCATAAGGTTCAGTTGTTGTAACAACATCAAAATTTTCAAGTATTGGCTTTAAGATTTGCCTATTTGACATCCTATAAGCTTTATCTATCACAAGTATATTTTTCCACCTTATGTAATTGATGTATGGATCAATATCAACCGGAACATCTCCTGCAGGAACTTTGTACATCCTTATTCCCAGCAAATCCTCCATTGCTGAGGTCATGCTATCATATTCATAGGGTGATTTTGCTGAGCTTTCTGAAACCATGAATCCATGTTCTGTCGGGATGACTGAGCCACCATTAAAGTCCCAGAAATTTGGTTGCCTTAGATCATAATTTGAGAAAGTGATATATGTATTATTCCATAACAGCCAGTGGTTTCTTGGATAGTCATAACCTATTTTTTTATAAGGTATTCCTAATCTTTCAAATTCATTTTTTAAGGCACAAAATATATCATATGTTTTTTTGCCTCCACCTGTTCCAAGGCTGACTATAGGGACATCTGCTTCAAGCTTTGTTTTTCTCAGTTTAGGCTTGACATCTAATGGATTTGATACATCCATCTCCAGGACTGAAATAAATGGCATCATATCCGGCTCAAAAATCTTATATAAAAAGTTTGTTAAACCAAACATATAAAACCTGAGTCTTCATATCTTTTCAATATGAAAACAATCACTGAAAAGATTCCCGGAGGAAAGCTTGTTACGATAAAGGTTGACTTTGGAAGCAAGATTAAGAAAGTCCAGATTTTAGGGGATTTTTTCATGCATCCTGAAGAAGGGATTTTGGACATAGAAAAAAAATTCATTGGCCTTGACTTGAAGTTTGATGAGAAGAAAATAGCATCTGAGATAGAAGATATGATTAAATCAAGGAACTATGAGCTTATAGGTGTTGACATACCCTCAGTAGTGAGCATGGTAAAGAGGTCGCTTAAATGAAATGGAGAATTGTCCCAATCACTGTTTATGATGCTTATATGAACATGGCTATTGATGAGGCCTTAAGCGAATCAGTCTCAAAAGGCGCTCCTCCTACAATAAGGTTCTATAAATGGATGCCTTCAGCAGTCTCAATAGGCTATTTCCAGAGCATGAATGACGTTGTAGATGTTGAATCCTGTGAAAGGCAGAAAGTAGACATAGTCAGGAGAAGGACTGGCGGAGGAGCAGTATATCATTGGGATGATGGCGAGATAACCTATTCAATCGCTGCACCTTTGGGCGTGTTTTCAAAAAATATCATCGAAAGCTACAAGGAGATATGCGGCTATGTGATAAAAGGGCTTAAGAATCTTGGAATCAGGGCAGAATTTGCCCCTATAAACGATATTATTGCTGATGGAAAGAAGATATCCGGAAACGCCCAGACAAGAAGAAACGGGGTGCTATTGCAGCACGGCACAATACTTCATAATGTTGATGTCCATACAATGTTTACCCTACTTAAAGTCCCTGATGAAAAGATAAGGGACAAGATGATACAGAATGTGAAAGAACGTGTAACTTGCATAAACAATTTCAGGAAAGCAAATTTTGATGAAACTTATCATGCTCTACTGAAAGGCTTTAGCGAAGGCAAGGAATACGAAGAAAAGGAATTAAGCGAAGAAGAGCTAGAAAGGGCAATTGAGCTTGCTGGAAGCAGGTATTCAGATAAGGAATGGAATTTTATGAGATAATTAAAATCCGCTTCTGGCTATTTTTTCAAGAGCTGAAAATACTGTAAGTAAATGTCGCTCTTCAACTTTTGCCATGTTTTCATGATACCATGCTTGGTTTAAGCTTTCAGCCAAGGGATTATCACTAATAACCAGTACTTCTCCATGCAATATATTCATATCAAACAATATATCATGAGCTGCAGCTTCTGCTGCTAGAGCTGTATTTTCCATTGATACTGCTAAAAGCCCATTATAATCAAAGAAGCGTCTCATCCAGTTCCAAACAACTTTTTGATCAATTGAATTCAGGTAAATCTCATCTGTTGTTTGTGTTGGTCCCTTATATACACTTTGGGTTTCCAATTTATGTTCCATTGCAGCTTCATATAATGCATCTACCATTTCAGGACTTGAATGTGGCCTATAAAAAGGGCTCATTATAATGCTACTTGTCTTTTCTCGCTTAACACCCTTTGTTGTTACAACAAAATCACCTTCTTTGAGTTTCGGATGCAAAGCGCCTGATGTTCCAGCTCTTGCAATAGCCAAATTTTTATCATTAGGGTGCGAAACACGATAGGCATTTATCATTTCTGGTACTGTAATAGAAACTGCACCAGGACCCATCTGTGAAGCAACACCTGACATCTCAATGCCATTAAAATATCCATGCATCCACGCAATTCCCCTTTCCTCAGCATAATGGGATTCCGCATTATCAAGAAGCTTTGCTGCTCTCATAATTCTTCCAGGACTGCCTCCTGTAAGGACAAATTTACTAAGATATGTTAGTTCAGTATGCAATTCTTTAGGGCCAGTTTCAAAAGTCAACCTTTGGTTCATATACATGCTTCTAATAAGCATCTTTGCAACCGGAATTGGACCGTACTTTAAAACTTTATAAGGTATGTTATTAAGAGTTATCATCTTTCATTCACCTTCAATGTTCATATTGCACTATCCCATAATTCAAAGCATTTGGCTTATAGTTTTTTATCTTCTCTATTCCGCCTAAACCTGTAAACAATATTACATTCATGAAAGCAACAACATTTGCTTTTGATTCTGGCATAGTAGCTTCATTCGCCAGTTGCCTTGCCAATTTTTTTAATCCTAGGCTTGTATACCATTTATCAATAAAAGGTATTCGTTTATCTTTCCCAATGTTATAAACAAGTTTTCCATCTCTGCACTCAATTGCGTTAGCTCCAGCAATCATAGTCTCAGCTGTGGCTTCAAGGTCATCTATAATAACTGCATTTCCCTTCCTTTCTTCCAGTTTGACATTAAGCCATTTCCAGGGTGGATATTCAGGCATAAATTTTGTTGCATAGTTTAAACCAGGTATGCTTCCTCCTTTTCTTATTTCAATGAATTTTTTCACCATTGCTCCTGCAAGATAACCTGCATAGCTTAAACCTCTTGCTTCTGCTCCAGCAACATAATCAATTTCTATATTTTGTTGTGCCATTACATATCTGAACACATCAGGTATCAACCTGTTTAATCTATCATCATTATAGCATTCTTTAATTGTCTCAATATCATAGAAATTTATTGGAAAGATTGGATTTTTAATAGCCTGAACAAGATTGCCGAGCCATTGCATCCCAAAGATAGGACTGATTTCTTCTTTATTTACCTTCAGTTCAAAAAACTTGAAATGGGGATTGGTTTGTATATTATTTCTAATACTTGCAGCTACATGAGTAATTGCAAATGCAAAAACTGCATCAATTCCCATCTCCCTATGCCTGTTATAGTCATTTAATGCTTCTTCATTCAACTCTTTGATATTCTTTCTAAATAAATCATCATAAGATTCAAGTTCAACCTCATTAGCATCCAATATACCATAAACAGCTGCAGCAATATTCCATAATCCCTTTTCTTTTACATCAATTAATCTGATAAACTCATCAAACCTTGATACATAGTGCTCTCCAAGTGCTATACCTGATTCCAATCCTTGCCTGTATCCTGGTAAGCTCACCAATCCTTCTAAAGAAACATCAATATCGACCATGAGTATTTTCCTCCATAGTTAATAACTATATTAAATACTGTAAACTTATTAAACCCTCCTTACCACTTGCCTTAGACAAAAATAGAAGAAAATAAGTAAAAAACCTAGACCCAGACTGCAAGGATTCCTCCGCTTATCAAAAGGACAGCTAGATAATGCCCTGCATTGATAAGGTAAAGCTTGAAAGGCTTTTTTTCATACAATACTATGTTGAACATTGTAGTCGCCAAAAAGCCTAGCCATATCAAAAACCCAAGCAACACTCCCTGGCTGAACGTAACAACATTCAGGAAGTTCATGAACAGGTCCAGCATGAACACCAAGATAAGAGTTACAAAAAATCCTCCGAGAAGGACTTTCCACATGCCTTTCATTGCAGCTTCCATCTCTTTCTTGGTCACTTTAATCTTCAAAAGCTTCTTCCATGCATCCCCAAACAAGAGAGGGCTGTACCAAAGTGCTCCAATAACAAAAGCAACAACTGTTGTGACAAATACAGACAGATAATTCATTCTTTTTCACCTCATTCAAACGATTTCATCAAATCTGACATAAATCTTGAAGCTGTTGCTCCATCAATATGCCTATGATCATATGTCAGAGATAAAGGCATTACTTTTCTTACTGTAACTTTCCCATTAATAACTTTTGCTGCATCTTCAATTGCACCTAAACCTAGTATTGCAGATTCAGGGTAATTGATTACTGGAGTAAAATATTTTACGCCAATTGAACCAAGATTTGAAATAGTGAAAGTTCCATTTTTCATCTCATCTGGTTTAATAGTCCTATTCTTTGCCTTATCCGCAAGGTCAATAATTTCCTTTGCAATCAACAAAACCTCTTTCATATCTGCATCCTTAATTACAGGAACCATTAAGCCCTGTTCTGTATCAACTGCAATTCCGATATTATAACTTTTTTTAAGAATAATACTCTCATCAACTATGCTTGAATTAATCAAAGGATGATTTTTTAATGTCTCGGAGACATTCTTAACAAAATAAGCTAAAAAAGTAAGCTTGATTCCTTTCTTTTCAGCAGCAACTTTTTCCTTATTTCTTTTTTCCCATAGATTTGTCACATCCAAATCATAGAAATTTGTTACAGCAACAGTTGTTCCTTCTGAACGTATCATTGCATCTGAAATTGCTTTTCTTATTCCTTTTAGAGGTATTGCATCTCCAGAAATATTATTATCTTTTGAACTGGCTGTTCCTACAGGCTTTTTCAAATCCTCTTCAAGAATCCTTCCATTTTCTCCGCTTCCTTTTACTTTAGTTAAATCAATTCCCAGTTTTTCAGCAAGCTTTTTTACTTTTAATGTTGCAAGTACTCTGTCTTTTGCTTCCTTATGTATCTCTTCCTTTTTTTCTGTTGTTCCCTTTGCTTCCTCAAGGAAACCAACAACGCTACCTGTATATGGTTCTTTTGCAGAAGATTCTTTTTTAGTTTCTGCCTTTGCTTCATTTTTTGTTTCTGTTTTTTCCTGTGCGTTTCCAGAGCCATCATCAATAACTGCAAGAACTTCTTCAACTTTAATGACTTCTCCTTCCTTATGGTTAATTTTTGCAATTTTTCCTGGCTTTGGGCATGGAATTTCAACAACTGCCTTGTCAGTTTCAACTTCAGCAATAACCTGATCAGATTTAACTATATCACCAACCTTTACTTTCCATTTTACAATTGTACCTTCAGTTATTCCTTCACCAACATCCGGGAATTTAAATTCAAACATCTTGATTACCTCTAATAGTTCATCACTTTCTCAATAGCCTTGATTATCCTTGCCTCTCCTGGGATATATTCCATTTCCATCTTTGCCCATGGAAGTGCTGTATCATAGCCTGCAACCCTAAGGACTGGTGCATCCAATGATTCAAGAGCTAGCTCATTTATTGTTGCAACAATCTCAGCTCCAAATCCTGCAGTCTTAGGCGCTTCATGGATGACAATTGCCTTTCCGGTTTTCTTGACAGATTCAATTATTGTTTTTGAATCAAAAGGATATATTGTCCTTAAATCAATCACTTCGCAATCATACTTATCCTGTATCTTCATCGCTGTATCCAGAACGTATTTTGATAAGGCTCCCCATGTGATTAAAGTCACTTCGCTTCCCTGCCTTGAAACTTTGGCCTGGCCCAAAGGAATTGTGTAATATTTGTCCGGAACTTCTTCTTTTATTGCCCTATAAACCCTCATAGGCTCCAAAAATATTACTGGATCAGGATCCTCGATTGCTGCAAGCAAAAGCCCTTTTGTATCATAAGGTGTTGAAGGGCAGACAACCTTGACTCCGGGAATATGCGCATAAATAGCTTCTGGCATCTCGCAGTGCAGTTCCAATGCCCTTATTCCTCCGCCAGCAGGAGCCCTTACAACCATAGGGACTGTAAACCTTCCCCTGCTTCTTGCTCTCATCCTTCCAGCATGGCTGAATATCTGGTCAAATGCTGAAGATAAAAATCCTGAAAACTGTATCTCAACAACAGGCTTTATCCCGTTTATTGCAAGACCAACAGCTGCTCCTAGGATTCCTTCTTCTGTCAATGGTGTATCAAAAACCCTATCCTTATATTTTTTATAAAGCCCGTCAGTTGCCCGAAAAACACCACCATTTATTCCTACATCTTCTCCCATGATGATTACTTTCTTATCTTTGGCAAGCGCCAAGTCTAATGCATTATTAACAGCCTGGATAACATTCATCTCTGCCATTTTTATTCCCCCTTGAACTCCTTGAACTGCTCCTCTAATTGCTGGGGCATCTTTTCAAACATATAATTAAAGATGTCATCTCTGTTTGGAGGTTGCATAGATTCAAATTTCTTGATTTCATCATCAACAGTCTTGACTGCAGCATCAATTATTTTTTTCTTTGAATCTTCATTAAGAAGTCCTTTTTTCATCATGTATTTCTCGAGCCTTGCAATAGGGTCTTTCTTTTCCCAGTCTTTTACTTCAAGCTCACTCCTGTATCTTTTTGCATCATCTGAAGTGCTGTGGTCGCACATCCTGTATGTAACGCATTCAATAAAAGTAGGACCTTCGCCTTTCCTGGCCCTGTCCACTGCTTCTTTTGCTGCCTTATATACTGCAAAAACATCATTTCCATCAACCTGTATTCCTTTGATTCCATAGGCAATTGCCTTTTGCGCAATTGTCTCGCTGCCTGTCTGTTTTGCCCTTGGAGTTGAGATGGCATACTGGTTGTTCTCACATACTAGAACAGAAGGAGTCTGATACACTCCTGCAAAATTAAGCGCAGTATGAAAATCAGCTTTTGATGTTGCGCCGTCTCCTAAAAATCCTAGAGCAACCTCCTTTGTTCCTCTTAATTTTGCTGCCCAGCCTATTCCTGTAACATGGACGCTCTGGGTCCCAACAGGAATTGCAATAGGAAGTACGTTAATATTATCAGGGCACTTCATCCCCCTTTCATCTCCGCTCCAGTACATGAACAGCTGGTACATCGGATAGCCAAAAGCAAGCATGGCTCCTCCGCTCCTATACATTGGAATCACCCAATCTTTCTTATCGAGCGCATAAACACAGCCTACCTGGCTTGCTTCCTGTCCCTTGACCTGCAGGTAGCTTCCTATCCTTCCCTGCCTTTGCATAGAAAAAGCCTTTTCATCATAAGTCCTGATAACGACCATCTTTTCATATATCTCTTTTATCTGCTTATCAGTAAGCTTTGGCATGTCAGAATCTGCATTGCCTTCATCATCAAGTACCTGTAGATATTCAATCTCAAATTTAGCAGCAATTTTTTTCATCTTAAGTTTTCACCCATTCTCCGGCTCTGTATGAACTTCTAACAAAAGGTCCGCTTGCGCAGTATTTAAAACCTATGAAATATGCCTGTTCCTGAAAGTATTTAAATTTTTCCGGCGTCACGAATTCCCTGACTTTAAGTTTCCTGTTTCTTGGTTTCAAGTATTGGCCAAATGTAACTATGTCAACCTTATTTTTCCTTAGGTCTTTCATTGTTTCTATTACTTCTTCATCTTTTTCCCCAAGGCCTAACATCAAAGAAGATTTTGTCAGGATGCCTGGACTGTATTTTTTGGCAAACCCAAGCACATCAAGAGTTTGATCATAACCAGCTCTCTTATCTCTTATATCCTGAAGCCTTTTTACTGTCTCAATATTTTGTGCAAACACATCAGGCTCTGAATCTAATACATTTGAGATCAAATTTTCTTTACCCTGGAAATCTGGAGTCAAAACTTCAACCCTGATTCCCCTAACTGCGTTCTTTACCTCCCTGACGCAATCTGCAAAATGCATGCTGCCCTGGTCAATTAAATCATCTCTGTCTACAGAAGTTATGACAATATAATCAAATATTCCCATTTCCTTTATTGCCTTTGCAAGCTTTTTTGGCTCATCCAAATCAACTTCATTTGGCTTTCCTTTTTTTAC
>CAYRXW010000005.1:0-170826 GCA_964428335.1 uncultured Methanosarcinales archaeon
TTGGGTGTGTACAGTCATTCCTGCATGCGTCATTGTTATTTGTGTTACCATCATCACACTGCTCGCTTGACTGCTTAACTGCATCTCCGCAGTATGTGCATGCATCATTTCCTGTTGTCCTGCATATCCCATTTGCCAGGTTTCCTGTATCTACATTATTTGTGCAGATGTCATCCCTTGTTGCGCCGTTTGGCTCGCATGTCTTTGAATTGCCGTCATTACAGATGCTATCCCCGCAGTATGGTGCTGGGACTGTAACAGTTACCTCTAAATATTTATAATTACTTGGCTGGGCACACTTGCAGTCATTTTCCATCCTTGTTGCAATTCTGAAAGTGTATGTTCCTGGCTCAAGAACAGTATAATCATAAACAGGTGAGTACATCTCATTCCAGTTAATTGTTACAAATTCGTGCTCTTCATAAACCACGTTTGAATATCCATCCTTATACACTGTAAAATAAACATCTACTTTTGAATTGAAATAAGGATCAAGTTCTGAAGGAATATATTTAACAAGGGTTCCTCCTACATCCCAAGCGCTTCTTAAATTTGCTGTGACAGAAACTGATGTCCCTGGAAGAACAACATCTGCAGTGCTTTTTTGAATATTTTCAACCATTGAACCGCATACATTGCCTGGTGTCTTTGAGAAAGATAATGTTTTTGTTATTGATCCTAGGTTTCCGTCTCCATATAATTTTTCAGAAGTTATTTTTGGAACAGAACAGCTATTCTGATCATAATGAAATAATAACCATGTTGCTGGATTTGCCTGTGTTCCTGAACCTGCAAAACTCATCAGATTTGATGAAGATGGTCCTTTTATCTCATAAGAGTTCATCGCGTTGCATGTAGTATCTGTACATTTATAAGATCTTGAAACAAAATTAATGTTTCCGTTGTAAAGTGTCTGAGCACTAAAGGCTGCTGAAACAGATGCTGTAAATACAACTAACAGGAAAATGAATATAGGGGTTGTTTTTTTCATTTTTTTACCTCTTATGGATCAACAATGATTATTTCTTCTTCTTCTATTATCCTTCCACCTTCTTCTGATGGCTGTTCTTCTGGTGGATTTCTTACTTTTTCTTTTACACCACATATGACTGCTTCTTCTGTAACAGTCAAATCTTCTGTATCATTAGGTGAATATTGATGTGGATCTAGCGATTTTGACCCTTTAGGGAAAGTAAAATCAAAGCCTCCAACTGCTTGTATCATTTCATCTAAAGTGTAGCACAAATAATCCCATGCCTGGTGATGCCTGTCAATTCCTGTGTTGGTCTTTACATAACCTGGAAATTGAGGTATAAAATGGTGGATGGCGTCTGAAAACATTGTTGCTACACCATCATTGTCTGTCTTAAGAATAACCGGTGTTTGATGGTCAGCATCTGTAACTTTTATTTCTACCCCTTTATCAAGCCTAAATGGTGCATTCCAAACACTTTGCGGACTAATATAACCCTGTTTATCCAACTTGACTTCTGCCTGATATACAATTCTATCTGTCCTGTCTAAAGAAACACCTGCTACATGCTGAGCTCTTGCCTCAATATAGGTTGTATCATTTGCATTTTGTGCAGTATGCATAAATCCACCAAGAAGTGTTGCAAAACCATATCCATCCGGATGCTGGTTAGTACCTGCAAAAGTAGTGCCTGTCATATCTGCCAAAGTGTATGTCTGGTAATATTTTCCTTCAAAATTGACAATCTGCATAGGCAAGCCCTGATTGTTTGCAAAATTGCTTAAATCTACTCTCTGTATTGCAAGATATGGCGAAACCCAGCTGAAATTTCCTCCCTGAGAAATTGTCCCGTCATTATTCACTTTCTGGATCCTGAATATTACATTATTGAAGATTCCATCATCTGTCCCATCATAGTCAGCTGAGTTTATTTCCCATGCTGCAACACTTCCTGGACCGCTTGCTCTTGAAAAATCAAAATTTGAATTAGTAGCTACATTTTCAAGTGTAGATAAAGCATGATTGTTTCCAAGGTAAAGCAAATCATCTGAGATTGGGGTAAATGTTGTTCCATTATACTGGCCTATCTGGATTACAACCTCTGGCAAATCAAAGGCTTTTCCAAGCAATGGAATTGCATTGGCCAGGTAAAAGTTGCTTGATGTCAGATTCTGTATTGCTGCTGTCATCCCTTCCTGTTTTGGATCAATTAAAACGGATCTTTCAACATTGAAAGTGTAAACTGCTGCATCAGCTGCTGGCTCAATGTTATTTTGCAGGTAGCCTGAACTCAAATGGCTATTTGAATGTACTGCAGAGAAATCATTCTGCCTCATCACTGGGTTATTTTTTTCAACAACTACTGCTTCTTCAGAATTTGTTCCTGAAATCAATGCGTTATAGAAATTTGCTGCCAGAACATTATCAAACTGCCTTGGCTCGCTTGAAACGTTATTTGTACTTGCTCTTCCAAGTGAATTATGCACTAATGTTCCGGATGCTTTTTGTCCATGAACTTCTGAATTTTCTTTTAAGTCAATCCCAATAACATTTAATATACCTGTCAATAGATCTCCAAAATCAATTGGCTTGTCATTTTCCTCTGTTGTTTTATCATACCTGATAGGCATTGCATGGACCTTTGATGCTCTCTCTCTTGGCTGTGAAACGTCCTTAACTGCTGAGGATTCATTATTGAAGTTCTTTGCAACAAGGGAACCCATCTGTGCATAATCTGCAAGAACACTGACAAATTTCCCTGTACTATATGCTGCTCTTGAGATTGTACTTCCATTGCTAGAGCCTGCATTCATGCTAAGCTCACCAACAAATTTAGCTGCCATTGGAACAATGATAACTGGATCAAATCCATACATTGCCATCTGGCCAACTGATGCTCCTGCCTGTGTTAGCTTTTCAAGTTTTGTTCCTCTAGCATAATAATTTAAAACGTCTGTACCTACACCTATGCTTCCACCAATTAACTTGCTTGTTCCATAAGCTACGCCTGCTGCTGCAAGCCCTCCTGCAATAAGAGGTGTAGCTGCTATTGCTGCTGCTGTAACAATTGATTTTACGGATTTGCTTGGCCTTATTACATCCATCCAGTTTTTGCCAGAACTGCTTCTGATTTCATATGCTGCATTAGTGTAGCCTGCTGAAGTTATACCAGAAACTTTACCTGTGCTTTCTGTTGCATAATGTGCTGTAAATCCAGTTAGTGCTTTTTCAACATCTCCGCTTGTTTTTGAAATTTTTTGTTCTAGTGATGCTGCACTTATACTGTTTTCTCCACTTTGCACTTCATCTCTTAAAACCTTTGCTACCTGAAGCATTTCATCGCTGCTCATGCTATATGAAAACCCAGGAATTGTTCTTCCAACCCTTTCTAAAGACCTTCCTACAGTTCCAAAAAATGAATTTGGCTGGTATGAATCAACTAAATCTGTCAGTGTCTGACCATCAAAAAAATCAATATTCCCATTATATTTAGCTGCATTTTTTTTCCTTAGCTGCTTTGCAGCTTTTTCTTCAAATTCGTTGTGCTTAATTTTTGAAGTTGCTGCGTAATGCCTTTGATGCAAAGAATAGCCCTGACCAGATGAATTTGCCATCTCAGAAACATAAGTTTTAACAACATTTACAAGTCCCATTTTTCTCTCCCCTTAATCATTTTTATTAATTGTAATTAAGGCGTAGTAAAAACAAGTTATATTTAAAACTTTAGAAAACAACTACTATAAAATAGTTACAAAATAAAATTAAAAAATAATTAATTTAACTTCACTTCCCTATATATGACTCTCTTGTAATAATCATTGCCTACTGTCACTCTAAGTGAAGTGAACCCTTGCTCTGGAATTGGAATATCAAATGATTTTACATCTGTTTCCCCGCTTTCAAGGACTTTGATGAGCTCAGTCCTTTTTTCCATGCTTCCAAGGTCAACTGTAATCTTTAAGTCCTTCATCTCTTCTGCATTATTGTTTGTAACTTCAGCTTTTATTTCGAAGGTCTTATCTGATGCAGCCTCGTCATATTCCAGCTCTACAAACAATGCCTGCCTTGAGGTATAAACACCTTTGTCATCTGTCTCTGTATTACAGTCATCGTCCCTGTCATTGTTCTTCACTTCGTACGCATTTGGATGCACTTCTTTATTCCAGTCATCGCAATCAACGTCTCCATTATATCCGTCTCCGTCCCTGTCTTCATCACATGCATTTCCAAAGCCATCGTTATCGCTGTCTACCTGGGTTGGGTTGCTAACGCCTGGGCATGTGTCTACATCATCGCATGCTCCATCCTTATCTACATCTATGCAGTCATCGCACCTGTCATCAAACATGTCTTTGTCCATGTCCTGCATCTGGGAAACATCATACATACAGCTTCCGTTTCCACAGAAATAATTCCTGTATTCCATACCTGTTGCTGTGCATTTCCTTCCGTTGCAAAGTCCCTGTGAATCCTCACAATACTTGCATTTTTCATATTTGAATTCATAGCATCCATCTTTCTTGCTGCAGTCATACTGCTCGAATGAATGATCGTTTCCAATGCATATCGCCTGCATAAGTATATCTGAATTCAGGCAGTAATCATATATGTCTCCAGGATCATATGCGCAGAAAGGATATTCCTGCTCTACACATGATTCTTCATCATGGACAAACTCCTGCACAAACACATCCTTGTTTGTGTGCTCTATACAGATATCAGCACCGCATGATTCTATGTTCTTTGTTGATTTCTCTTCAAAACAGTAAGCATTTCCATTGTCTTTACAGCCTCTGTCTGTAGTCTCTTCAACTATATATTCACCGTTGCAGAACTCGCTGCTTGAATCGCTTCCGCATTCGTCAACTTTTTCATCTTCCCTTGTTGTGTCTGTGTAACATGCTCCTGTTGATTCCTTGCACCCTCTTACTGTGCATTCTGTGCTTGAATAGACATCATCATTCTTACAGTATGTATCTCCTGAACATGTTGTCTCTCCGCAATCTGTTGTCTTCACTTTCTCTGTATAGCTGTATGAATCACAGTAATCATTGCCACTAGCTACCTTACAGAAGCCTTTTTCTACATCCCTATATCTTACTGAATCTTCATTTATGCATAAGTCATATTCACTTGTTTTTGTGTATGAACAGTCTTTTTTAAATCCCCATTCTGTGCATGAATCTGAATCAAAGTTACCGCATACTTTCAGGTTGTCACCTGAGCACATTAGTTCCCCATTGACACATTCATTTGTGCATGTTGGGGTGTTTACACATTTGCATGCATTGCATGAGTCCCTTGTGCCTGAATTCCCATCATTACATTGTGAATCAAACTCACACTGTTCTGATGGCTGGTTTATTTCTCCATCCCCGCAATATGGTTCTGGTTCTGGTGCGCAGATGGTAAAAGGGTTACCACATGATCCGCAGGTAGCTGATAAGCATTGTCCTGGTGCTGGCTGTAAATTCGGACAGTTGCATGCATCTTTTTCAACAACTGCATAAGGTGTTGCATCATCCCTTGGGCACCATCCCATATATCCGGTTCCCGGGTTATTCTCTGCTGCCTGCTTCACCTTATTTACTATATTAGTTGAGCCCCAGCTGCTTACTAAACCGCAGCCTGGCACTCCACCTCCTTCAACAACCTGACAGCCTTCAGCATAAGCGGCTGTAGCCATTACAATGCTTAGTATTAAAATCAACAGTGCGGTTATGAGTTTTTTCATTTTTCTCCTCTTTTTCCCTTTTTTATGATAGTTATTTACTATTATAAAGTAATAAATACTATATAAATCTTTCGTTTTTAGTTACTAGAAAGTAGTAAATTAACTATTTAATAAGTGTTTCATTTATAAATAATATGAGGATAGATGTAATCGGGGCCGGACCTGCTGGCTGCTATGTTTCTTACCTTCTGGCAAAAAAAGGACATAGTGTGAAATTATATGACAAAAAGCCGAAAATCGGCTATCCTGTGCAGTGCACAGGGATATTAAGCGAATATTTCCTGAAAATTATGCTGCCAAAAGAAGATTTTGTCTTAAATACTGTTGATAAAGCCAGAATATATGCACCAAATGGAAAATTCATTACTGTAAAAATAAAGAAAAATTATGTGGTCTGCAGGAAAAAATTTGATTCTTACCTGGGCAATATGGCAAAAGAAGCAGGAGTAAACATCCTGCTTGAGCATTCGTTTCATGGGATGAAAATTGATGGCAAAAATATAAGTTCTATAATCATGCACAAAAAAACCAGGAAAATATCTGTCTCTGGCGCATTGATAGGAGCAGATGGGCCGCTGAGCCCTGTTGCAAAATCTGCAGGAATATATGGCAATAGGCAAATGATTATAGGAACGCAGATTGAAGCATATATGAAAAATGATAATGTGGTTGAATTTTATCCGTATATTGGAAGCTATGCGTGGATTGTACCAGTCAATAAGGATATAGTAAGAATTGGCGTGTCTGGCTATAAAGATACTGTCAGATTATTCAAGGAATTTGCAAGGGAAAAACTTGGAAAGGAATATAGCAAGAAAATCATTGAAAACCAGTCTGGAGTCATACCTTTGTTTAACCCAAAACTGACAATAAAGAAAGACAATATATATCTATTAGGGGATGCTGCTAATTTTGTCAAAGCAACAACCGGAGGAGGGATAAACCAGGGGCTTAAGGCAGCAGAGATACTTTCAGAAAGTATGAATAAGTATGATAAGGAAATAAAACGTAAGTTATTCCCTAATTTATATGTGCACCTCATTGCACATGAAATGATGAAAAATTTTTCTTATAAAGACTGGGATATGCTGATAAATGACTTTTCAAGCAAAAAGCTAAAGAATATAATATATAGTGAAAGCAGGGATAATATAATAAGCATGATAGCAAAAATCATGCTTGCAAAGCCTTCTTTAATAAAATATGGAAAGCATTTTCCAGGAAGAGTTTTTTTAAGCACATTGACTGATTTGCTTTAGACCTAATTTTTGTGTTCTTTCACAACTTTTAAAAACATACTTCTAACCCAAAGGAAAGGGGTATTTATGACAGGCATTGTTTCTTGGGGAAGTTACGTACCAAGATTTAGGATTAAAGTCAGGGAAATTGCAAAAGCTAATGGATTGGATAATTTTAGCTCTGAAGCTGAAAAAAGCCTCCCAGGAATTGATGAAGATACTGCAACTATGGCAGTTGAAGCAGCAAGAAATGCCCTGAAAGGATATGAAACTAAAGAGATAGGAGCGATTTATATCGGATCAGAAAGCCACCCATATGCAGTAAAGCCAACCTCAACAATAGTCGGGGAAGCGCTTGATATCGGGAATGATTATACAGCTGCAGATTTTCAGTTTGCATGCAAAGCCGGAACAGCTGCAATGCAGGCTGCCTTTGCAATGGTAAATTCAAAGCTAGTCAAATATGCAATATGCGGTGGAAGCGATACTGCACAAAGCAGCATCGGTGACAATTTAGAATATACCGCAGGGGCTGGAGCTGCAATGTTTTTAATCGGTGAAAAGCCATGCGCAAAAATAAATCATACCTTGTCATACTCTTCAGATACACCTGATTTCTGGAGGAAAAAAAATGAGAAATACCCGCAGCATGCAGGAACATTCACTGGTGAACCTTCATACTTTAGGCACATCTCAAATGCAGTAACTAATTTGATGAAAAAAGCAAACTCAAAGCCTGGCGATTATGATTATGTAATATTCCACCAGCCAAATGACAAGTTCCCAAAAAAAGTTGCGAAAAAACTTGGATTTACAGATGAACAGATAAAGATTGGAATGCTGGTAAATGAAATAGGGAATACTTATTCTGCATGCTCAATATTAGGCCTATGCGCGGTTTTAGATATTGCAAAGCCTAACCAGAGGATACTTCTGGCATCATATGGAAGCGGGGCCGGGAGCGACTGCTTTGATATCACAACTAATGAAAACATAACTGAAGTGCAGAAAAAAATGAAGAAAACTAAAGAATTTATCCATGATAAGATATTTGTTTCATATATTGATTATCTGAAAAATACAGGAAAACTAAAATGAATAGGGTTGCTATTATAGGAATAGGTATGACCAAATTTGGCCAGCTTTTTGACAGGGATTTAAGTTCACTTGCTGTTGAAGCTGGAGCAAAAGCAATAAGGGATGCAGGCATAAGCCAAAAAGATGTTGAAGTGCTATACGGTGGCACCATGTCAGGAGGAATTTTCAACAATCAGGAACATTTGGGGAGCATGCTTTCAGACAAGCTTGGATTCAAGAACATACCTTCTGTAAGGGTTGAAGCTGCCTGTGCATCCGGAGGGCTAGCTTTAAGGCAGGGATATATTGATATTGCATCAGGGATGCATGATATTGCAGTTGTTGGAGGAGTTGAAAAAATGACAGACCTTACAACAAGCGGAGTTACAAAAGCACTTGCTACAGCAGCAGATTCTGAATCTGAAGGTATTTTTGGAGCAACATTCCCAGGTCTTTATGGGATGATTGCAAGACTCCATATGCATAGATATAAGACAACAGAAGAGCAGATGGCTGAAGTTGCTGTGAAAAACCATGACAATGCACTGCTGAATGATTTTGCACACTTCCATAAAAGAATTACTGTAAGTGATGTTATGAAAAGCGGGTATATTGCAGACCCAATAAAGCTTCTAGATGCATCGCCAATTACTGATGGCGCTTCAGCGATTGTGCTTGCAAGTGAAAAAGTTGCAAAAAAATATTCTGACACACCGATATGGATTATGGGAAGCGGGCATGCAACTGATACAATAAGCCTGCATGACAGAGATGATTTGACAACACTAAAAGCTACTGTTATTGCAGCAAAAAGAGCATATGAACAAGCAAAAATAGAGCCAAAAGATATTGGTGTTGCTGAAGTGCACGACTGCTTTACGATTGCTGAACTTTTGGCCTTGGAAGATCTTGGTTTTGTAAAAAAAGGAGAAAGCGGGAAATTTACAGAAGAAGGACATACCAGGATAGGAGGAAGAATCCCTATAAACACCTCAGGAGGATTAAAAGCCAAAGGACATCCTATTGGCGCATCAGGTGTTGCGCAGGCAATTGAAGCTGTGATGCAGCTTAGGAATGAAGCAGGAAAAAGAAATACAAATGCTAAAATTGCACTTACACATAATGTAGGAGGATCTGGCGGAACTGCTGTTGTTCACATATTTAAGAGATAAAAATGAAAAATATGATAAGGTATGATGAAAAGGTGCTTGTTTAATGTCTGTACCTAAAATCTGGAGAGGGATAAAAGAAAAATATAACCTAGTTGGAAAATCCTGCAAAAAATGCAATATGCTATATTTCCCATCTAGGGAAGTCTGCGACTGCGGAAACTATGAGCTTAATGATTTCAAGTTTAAAGGAGTTGGAAAAGTTGTTACGTTCAGCATAATCAGGACAAATACTGTTGATCCTGAAAGTTTAGACGTCCCTTCAAGAAAAGTCCCATATGTCGTTGCAATAATAAAGCTTGAAGAAGGGCCAATGCTAACAAGCGAGATTGTTGAATCTGTACCAAAAATTAATGACAATGTTGAAATGGTCTTTAGGAAGATAACTGAAAAAGAGAAAGGTGTAATCCAATATGGCTACAAATTCAGAGTTAAATAAAGTGATGAATGGGGAGATAAAGCTTCATGAGATACATGGAGAGAATGCTAATGAAACAAGAAGAAGCTTTCTTGAAAAAAAACTAGGAGTAAAATTAGACAGCCTGAAAACAGGCTTGACTGAAAGCATTTGCAAAAACAACATTGAAAATTTATTTGGAGCAATACAAATGCCACTTGGGATTGCAGGTCCGGTAGATATAAAAGGTGATTTTACCAAAGGAAGTTTTTTTGTACCACTGGCAACAACTGAAGGTGCATTGGTTGCTTCTGTAAACAGGGGAATTAAGGCTATAAATGAATCTGGCGGGTGTGAAACATTTATTTTGAAAAATGAGCAGACACGTTCCATATTATTCAAGGCAAAAAAGCTAAGCGATGTAAAAAAGCTCCTGAAATATCTAGATGAAAATTACGAAAAGCTAAAAAAAGCAGGAGAAGAAAATGAAAGGTTTTTAGAGATAAAAAAAATAGAGCCGTTTATAGTTGGTCTAAATGTCTGGCTAAGAATCCATGCTTACACTAATGATGCCATGGGTATGAATATGGTAACAATTGCAGGAAAGAAGATAGGCAGTTTCATAGAGAAAAATTTCCATGATGCAATTTTTATTTCTGAATCAGGAAATATGTGCACAGACAAAAAACCTAGCTGCATGAACATGATAAATTCCAGAGGCAAGAAAGTCATTGCATCTGTTGAAATTAATGAAGAAACAATCAAAAAAATATTAAAAACAAAATCTGCTGATTTGATTGACATGAATTACAGGAAAAATCTTTTGGGAAGCGCTGCATCAGGAAGCTTAGGATTCAATGCACATTTTGCAAATATCATAGCTGCCCTGTTCATTGCAACAGGACAGGATGCTGCCCATGTTGTAGATGGCTCAATCGGGTTTACAACTGTTGAAAAAACAAGCAAAGGGATTAATTTTTCAGTAACTTTAAATGACCTCCAGGTAGGAACCGTTGGAGGCGGGACTGTGCTTCCCGGGCAAAAAGCATGCCTTGAAATACTTGGATGCGCAGGAACTGGAAAAGTTCCTGGTGAAAATTCAAAGAAATTGGCTGAGATAGCTGCATGCGCTGTCCTTGCCGGGGAAATATCGCTTCTTGCAGCCTTATGCACAAAAGATTTAAGCAACGCACACATCATGCATAACAGATGATAAATTCAATTGCATGCGGAAAGGTTATATTATTTGGAGAGCATGCAGTAGTACATGGAGAACCTGGAATTGCCCTGCCTGTCCAGGAACTATCAACAATTGTTTCCATTGAAGAATCTAGCGCCTTAAAGTATTCAACTGAATCTGATCTGGACCTAGTGCAAAAAAAAAACTTGAGAAAACTCATAAATTTTTTATTCAGAAAATTCAATCTAAAATCATTAAATATCAAGATAGACAGTTCAATACCTATAGGATGCGGTCTTGGAAGCAGCGCTTCTCTTTCAATTTCATTGATCAGAGGAATAAATGAATTAAACCTGCTTAAGCTTGATAAGTCGAAAATAAATGATATTGCGCTTGAATGCGAAAAGCTTTTTCATGGCAGCCCAAGCGGGATAGATAATACAGTTATAAATTATGAAAAGCCGATATTTTTCTTAAATGGAAAGCATGAATTCATTAGATTAGGAAAGCAAATAAAAATTTTAATAGTAAATTCAGGCATAAGCGCAAACACAAAAGATGCTGTTAACCAAGTAAAAAAAGAATATGAAACAAAAAAGAATATATTAAAGGAAATTGGAAATATTGCAATTGATGGAAAAAAAGAGCTGGAAAAAGGGAACCTAAAAGAAATCGGAAAACTGATGATTAAAAATCATGAGCTCTTAACAAAGCTTGGCGTATCAACTCGAGAGATCGATATAATTGTAAAAAAAGCACTGGATGCTGGAGCTTACGGAGCAAAACTTTCCGGAAAAGGACTTGGCGGATGCGTAATAATACTGGCAAATGACAAGATAAAGTTGCCATATGATTTTATCACATCGGTGATTGAATGAGCACTAATGATTTTTTTGAAAAGTACAAAAAAGAGATAGATGATGCACTTGAGCATTTCATAGACAGCAAAAAAAAAGAGACAAATGATAAGTTCCTGGATTATTGCTATAGCTTAATAAAAGAGTATTCAAAAAATGGAAAAAGGCTTAGGCCACTTTGTATGATATTATCATACATCTCAAATGATGGGAAAGACATAAAAAAAATAATCCCTGCTGCTATATCCATCGAGCTTTACCACACCTATACATTGATACTTGATGATCTTATGGATGAAGATGAATTCAGAAGGAACAGTCCAACTGTCTATAAAAGCCTAAGGAATTATTACCTGAAAAACTTTGACGAAGCTGAAAGCAATGGAAACCTTTATGATAAAAAATCAAAAAGATTTTGCATTGCCCAAACAATTCTTTTTGGAAACCTTACTGGGACACTTTCAAGGGTTGCCATTCATGCCTGCAATATTTCAGATGAAGAAAAAGTAAAAACTTTGCAACTGATGGAAAAGCTTGATTTATGGATGTGCCATGGCCAATCCCTTGATATATACAGGGAAAACCTAGATATAAATGAAAAAGAGTATATTGAGGTTGCAACATTAAAAACAGGAGTTTTGTTCGGGACAGCTATGAAGATTGGTGCATTATTAGCTAGAAAAGATGAATATTTACAGGAACAATTTTTTGAAATAGGAAAAACAATGGCTTTGGCTTTCCAGATTCAGGATGATTTATTGGACCTGACAGCCGGTAAAGGCCATGAAATTGGATCTGACCTAAAAAAAGGAAAAAGGACCTTGATTTTCATTAAATCATATGAAAAAAAGAAGGAAGTTAAGAAATATCTTGGCAAAGAAGATATAAAACCAGCTATGAAAATAATGAATGAAACTGGAGCAGTAGATTATTCAAAAAAAATAGCATTGAAAAAGATAGATGAATCAAAAAAACTATTAAATTCGCTCAAGCTGAGTAAAGAGCATGAAATTATGTTTTCTGACCTGATGGAATTCATGGTTAAACGAACTTACTGACTTCATCAATGCACAGCCTTAGCCACGGAGTAAATTTATCTGGTGTTGCTTTTATTTGAGCTATCAAGTCTGATATAGAAACCCACCTAAAATCATCAACCTCTGACTTATCAGGTTTAGGATCTTTATCATATCTTCCTATAAACACATAATCAAACTCATTTTCAATCAAATCTTCAACTTTAGCCTTGTATTGAAATGAAAATATCCTCTTTATGTCTGCATCTATGCCCATCTCTTTTCTTAATCTAAGTTTTGCCTCATTAAGAATATCTTGTGTTAATGGATGGCTGCAGCAGGTATTTGACCATTTCAACTTGGAATGATATTTCTCTTTTGACCTTTTTTGCAGCAATAATTCTTTTTTTGAATTGAAAATAAAAATAGAAAATGCCTGATGAAGCTTTCCTTCTTTATGCGCTTTTAATTTTTCAAGTTTCCCAACCGGGTTTCCATAAATATCGCATAATATAACATCCATAACCATCAATTAATAAAAGAAGTTTAAATTTGTTTGCTAAAAATAATAAAAAGTTATTTCTTTTTCTCTCCGCTTATCGGTGTCTTATCAACTACGCCTTTTACTATCTTCATCATGGTCTTGCATTTCGGATAATTATTGCATCCTAAAAACTCGCCGTAATAGCTTTTTCTTAAGACCATCTTTCCTTCATTGCAATTAGGGCACAGCATTCCTTCTTCAGGGTACTTTTTTGACTTTGATTCTTCAACGACCCTTGTCTTGCAGTTTGAATTCACACAAACAACCTGGGCGCTTCTCTTGTTCCTTATTTCCACCATAGGATAATTGCAGTGTTCGCATTTCTTATCAAGCGCCTTGACTGTCCCTATCTGAGGTGCATTGAAGATAGCTTTGCAATCCGGGTATTTATCGCATGCGATGAACCTTTGCTTTGTTTTTCTTGAGAATTTCATCATCAAGTTTCCTTTTCCACATGAAGGACATTCTCCAATTGTATTTTTTATCTTATCTGTATCCTTTAAAGACTGCACAAGCTCATTTCCTATATCCAGCTCGTGCTTCTTGAAATTCCCAAGCATCTTTGTCAGCTCGATTTTTGCGTCTTCCAGCGTCTCTTTTGGCTCTTTCTTATTTTCCCTGATTTCCTGCATCTCCTCCTCAAAATGCCTTGTGAGCTCCTCTGATATAATTTCTGGACAGTATTTTTCCAGTGTATCTATTGTCTTTAGCCCTATCTCGCTTACGCTCATTGTTTTAGGATCAACATAATGCCTGTCAATAAGGCTCTGGATTATCTGCGCCCTTGTTGACTTAGTTCCAAGGTTCCTTTTTTCCAGTTCCTTAATCAGGGATGCCTGTGTATATCTTTTTGGAGGCTGGGTTTCTTTTTCCTGCTTTTCTATGCTTTTTACTGCTACCTTGCCACCTTTACTTACAACAGGAAGCTCTTCTTCTTTCTGCCTGGAATAAGGATCATATAACACATGCCAGCCTTTTTCTTTTGTTGTGATGCCTCTTGCAACAAAAATCTCTGAATTCACATCTATATTAACAGTCATTGAAGTCCTTATTGCAGCTTCACCAAATGTTGAAAAAAATCTTTTTACAATAAGATCATATACTTTGAATTCCTGCCCTTCTAATTTATTTGGGGAGATTCCTGTAGGATATATTGCTGGATGAGCTGGGTCTGTTTTCTTGCCGTTGTTTGGGTTTAATGCTGGTTTTGAAAGCAATGATTTTGCCAGGACGCTATAATTCTTTTGCCTGCTTAATTCAGTTATAATTTTCTTAAAGCCTATTTTTGGAGTCAACTGCTGGGAACTTGTTCTTGGGTATGAAATCCATCCGTTTGTGTAAAGCTCCTGGGCAATATCCAATGTCTTTTTGGGCGTTATCCTGAAATTCCTGAATGATTCTGTCTGCAGCGTAGTTAAGTCAAATGGAAATGGTGGCTGCTGCTTTATGTCACTTTTTTCAATCCCTGAAATTATTCCGCTTTTCCCTTTTGTATTTTCAATAACTTTATCTGCATCTTTTTCCAAGTCAAACTTATCCTTGATATGCATTGCAGTAAGCTTTGGGTCTTTTGCCTCCAGTTCAACCTGCCAGTATTTCTGTGGCTTAAAGCCCCTGATCTCCCTTTCCTTGTCAGCCAGAAGCTTTAGGGAAGGACCCTGGACACGGCCAGAAGACATTACTTTGTATAAAGAGGCTTTCTTGATTGCAAGTGTCAATGCTCTTGATATGTTAATGCCATATAGCCAGTCTAAAAAATGCCTGGTTTCCCCTGCTTTTGCCTGCCCCCAGTTTATTGTCGGAGACAAATTATCATATGCTTCAACCAGATCTGGCTTTGTCAAAGTAGAAAATTTCATCCTTTTTGCATCTTTCTTTCCGCAGAGGAATTTTAATGCATTCAGGCCTATCACTTCTCCTTCTACATCATAATCGCATGCTATTATAAAGGAATCAATGCCTTTTGACTGTGATTTTATGACATCTGCATATGCTTTTGTATGCTTTGATTTCTCATTCAGGTAAGAAGGTTTCCATTCAATATCGTAGCTTGGGTACTTGAAAGATTTTACTTTTTCATCGACGGTAAAAAGATGACCCACAGCTGAAACTACCTTTATCTTTTTTTTATTCCTTGTTATCTCAAGATAACTTACCTTGTCTTTTTTTTGCTCAACCTTTCCTTCAGCCAGCGCTTCTGCAATCTTCCTTGCTGCTGATGGCTTTTCTGTAATAATCAGTTCAGTCATTTCCATTAAGGATTACATAAGCCTTATAAAAACGTTTTGAATAGAGAACTTTGAAAAACGCTAGGAAAAGGTAATTTTTGCTTTTTTAGTCAAAATGCATTCAAAGTTCTTCTTTGAGAGGTGTAAATTTTTAAAAACCTCTCAATAGCCTTTAAATAGGAAGAACTTTTCTAATAGATTTAAGGTGATAGCATGAAATTAGTATATTTTATACTTGCAATTGTGTTAGTTTCCTCTGTAAACGCACTGACAGCACATATTTATCATGATAAAGGGGATTTTGTTGTGACATATGATAACCAGGAATCAAAAAGGGTAAAAGACCTGCAGGTCTCAGTATACGTCCCTGACCTAGACATTTACGAAAAGAGCTCTGAATTCTATGTGAGGAGCAATTCAAAAGGAAAAGTATATGTGTTTACTGACCTTGAGGAAGGATACTATCCCGTCATTGTAAGGATGCAGAATGATAATGGCTTAAGGGAAAAAAAGCATACATGGTTTATTAACTAGTTATTTTTTCTATTATTTATGATTGTAAACGAAGGCTCTGCTAAGCTTGAAGTGTCTGAAGGGAAGATATCAAGGAAACTTGAGGTTTTCTATAATCCTGTGATGAAGCTCAATAGGGATATTTCAATCCTGCTAGTTAATTCAATCGAAAATAAGAACATGCAGATTGCTGACCCTCTTTCTGGTTCCGGAGTTAGGGCCATAAGGTTCATTAAAGAGCTTAAAGAAGGGAAGATAAGAAAAATTGAGCTAAATGACTACAAAACAGAATTTATTGAAAAAAACCTGAAACTTAATGGGCTGGAAAACGATGAAAGAATAGTATTACATTCGAAAGATGCAAACATGTTCCTGCTTGAAAGCCTTGGGCATGATTATATTGATATAGACCCTTTTGGATCCCCAAACCCTTTTTTGGAAACCTCTATAATACGGCTTGCAAGAAATGGAATACTAGCCGTAACTGCAACTGATACTGCAGCCATGGCAGGAAGTTCTGTTAAGGCATGTCTACGGAAGTACTGGGCAAAGCCTTTAAGGAATGAAATGATGCATGAGACAGGAATCAGGATACTTATCAGGAGGGTACAACTGACTGGAGCTGACAATGAGAAAGCATTAACTCCTGTTTTCTCTTATTTCAAGGACCACTATTACAGGGTTTTCTTCAGGTGTGAAAAAGGCAGGCAGAGATGCGATGAGATAGTAAAACAGCATAAGTTCCTGGAATATGATAAGAAGACATTAGTAGTAAGGGCTGCTGAAAAAGTAGATGAGAATATGGAATATGCCGGGCCTCTTTGGGTTGGGAATTTATGGGATAGTGAATTAGTAGAAAAGATGTATAATAACTGTGATAAGGAAAATAAAAAAATGCTTGATTTTTTAGCCATATTAAAAGGGGAATCAAAGATAGATTCATTAGGGTTCTATGATACACAAAAACTTGCAAACATAAAAGGAAAGCCCATAAAAAAAATTGAAAAATTGCTGATCCCTGGGAAAACTGCGAGAACCCATTTTCTTGGTTGGGGAATCAGGGCTAAAAATATGAAAGATTTATTCTGATTGTAATAATGTAATCAATTGGAATTTTTATGTCAGGAATGTTTATAATATATTTTTAAAAACTAGAATGCATGGTTGTACTTATCCCAATAGACGGTTACTATTATACTTCTGAGATACCTTTAATGGGACATCCTGATACATTAACTGAACTTTTACAAATCGCATTAACTAAAGTCATAGATGAAAAATATAATGGACTGAGGCACGACTTGAAGCTTGCAATAGGAGGGGATGCTAATAATAATATTACAATTGCAATTTTTGGAAATCTGCAGTATCACGAAAGCTGGTATAACGGTGAACAAGTAAATAAAGCAGCTGTTAAGAGGTTTTATAATGACTTAACAGATGGATTAAAACAAGCACTTTTTGAGCAAGGCAATCTTTCACATCCTGACGCTAATTTGGAAAATCTTGTGACAAAATTCTTCTTAAGAAAACAATCTGGAGACCTGCATGGTGTGCAGCATAGGGCAAAAAAAGCTGCTTTTGGGGATCAGGCACATGCAATAGGCTATGCAACTGCTGAGACTAATGAAGCCATGCCTCTTGAATTTGTCTTATCAAGAAAAATTGCATGGAATCTAGAACAAGCTGTAAAGGCAGGCTTAATTACAGGAGGGTATGATGGCAAAGTAATAGTAACTGTAGAAAAAGATGATGCTAAGATTTATGGAGTAAGGCAAGTTATAGTTGCAAAACAGCATGAAAAATCACAGCCACTGAAAGAATTGACCAAGATAGTTAAAGAACAGATAATACCAAGCTCATTGGGAAAATACCTAAATAAGAATATTGAGATGCAGGTCAATAACGGCAGTGAATTTAACGAAGGAGGAATACTTGCTGATATGGGTGTACCTTGTGACTTTCCTTTTTATACAGGATATTGGACTGGTGCAGATGCGCCAACAGGAGAAGATAGGACAAAAGCAGATGGTCCTTTAATGTTCTATTCAAGGGCAATAGCAAAAACACTTATTGAAATACTAAAGCCATATGGTTGCAGGACTGTAAAAGTTGATGTTTCAACCAGCATGGGATCTGAGGAGATAAAATCCCTATCTATAGAAATAAGGGATGAAAATAACAAGATTATGTATACAAAAAAACAAAGAGAACAAATAACAAAAGAGGTTTTAAGCGTCTTTAATCCACATGCTGACAGCATCATGGCTAACTACTGGTGCATGCCTGATGACCTTAAACTACTTATTGAAAAAGGAGCTGTCTTTGGATATAATACAACGCAGCTAAAATCAATTTTTGGGAACCAAGGATATAAAAGAATAACATGGGAACATGTAAAGCCTCAGGTTGAATTGTTAAAGCCTAAAATTGAAAAATATATCAGAAAATAAAGAATTAACCAACAGCCCTTCTGACATCTGTTGTCTCGACGCTGTTCACTTCAGGAATTGTTGAAAGGTCTTCTTCCAAAGGATCAAGATTTCCTTTTGCTTCATCCATTACAAACATTATCTGCAGTGCCCTTAGGCCAAATGCAACTTCCTGGACTTCTGCTTTGTGATTGTCAAAGCCTGTAAAATTCTTTATTTTTTTCACTGCCTCATGCTCAATCTTTTTCATGTCTGCCTGTGGGCTTTCTCCCATCAGCTTCATTGTGACTACAACATCTGTCATTTTAATTAGGACCTATAAAATTGCATTCAGGACATGAGTATTTTGCAACTGTTTTCCTGCAGTTTGGGCATCTTACCATATCGTATTTTCCGCAGCCTGGGCATTTAAACTTGGCTGCTCCTGTCATATTTGTAATTTTTACCTTGCATGAAATGCATGTATCCATAAAGTATCACCTATTTCTCATCGGATTGAAAGGGTATTTAAAAAGATTTTGAATGTAAATTCTCCTCTTTTATCCTGCTCTTGCCCCATTAGGGACAGCTTTTTCTGGCATTGCAAGGACAGGTGTTATTTTGTCTGCATAGCCAATATCAAACAGCATCCCTTCTGAAAGCACGCCATGGATCATCTTTGGCTCTAGATTCAAGACAAAAAGTGCCTGTTTGCCTTCAATCTCCTTTGGATTTTCCCGTTCTTTTTTCATCCCTACAACAATAGTCCTTATCCTGTCTCCAAAGTTCACATTAAGCTTCACCAGCTTGTCTGAATTTGGTACATCATCTACATGCTCTATAGTTCCTATTCTTATATCTAGTTTTGACAGATAATCAAAACTGATATTTGGCTTAATTTCTGCTGGTTTCATAGAGACAATAAAAACAGAAGAAATAATAAAATTAACTAAAAAAAGCCCTGTAAAGCCTGTATGCCTCGTAAAGGTCTATCTTAGATATCACTTCCCTTGGGGAATGCATGCCAAGGACTGCTGGACCTATATCAATTGTATCCATGCCAAACCTTGAAAGGTATAAAGCTATTGTTCCTCCTCCTCCGATATCAATCTTCCCGATTTCGCAGACCTGGTAAGAAACTTTATTTTTTATTACAAGCTGCCTTATCTCATTCATATATTCTGCATGCGTATCATTTGCACTGTATTTTCCTCCTGAGCCAGTATATTTTTCTATTACAACTCCCTGGCCCATGATTGCTGCATTTCTTTCTTCATGAACATCTGGAAAACTTGGGTCAAGTGCTGCTGAAACATCTGCGCTTATAGCTTTTGAATTTCTTAGCATTTCTTTTACAGATATGCCTAGTTTTAATTTATTTACAAGCATTTCTGCAAAATGATGTAACACGTAGCTTTGTGCTCCAGTATTGCCATAGCTACCTATCTCTTCCTTATCTGACCAGAATGCTACTGCTGTTTTTTCTGGAGCTTTAACTTCAATGATTGATTTTAATGTTGCGAAAGCACATGACTTATCATCATGACCATATCCTGCTATCATTGATTTGTCAAACCCAATCTCGCTTGGCTTTCCTGCTGGTATAAAATTTAGCTCAGCAAATGCAAAATCATCCTCATCAATCCCATATTTCTGGTTTAATATCCTTAAGACATTCAGCTTTACCTTGTCTTTTGTCTCCTTGTCTTCTACAGGGATGTTTCCAATGAAAATCATGAGCTGCTCTGCATCTACAAATTCAGATGCTGATTTCTCCATCTGTTTTTTGGCAAGATGCGGCAATAGGTCAGACATGATGAACCTTGGGTCATTCTCATTTTCACCGATGTTAAACTCAATCTTCTTTCCCTGCTTTGTATGGATGACACCATATAATGCCAAATCTGTATTAAGCCATTGGTATTTTTTTACACCACCATAATAATGAGTCTTCATCAAGGCGATATTTGCAATCTCAAGCAATGGATTTGGCTTTAGGTCAAGCCTTGGTGAATCTATATGTGCTCCAACAAGATTAAATGATTCTTTTTCTTTCCCTACAACTGCGCAAAGAACTGATTTTCCCTTGTTATTCCAGTAAACCTTATCTCCAGTTTTTAGTGTGGATGTTTTTTCGATATCCTTAAAGCTGTTTTTTTCCAGAGCGCTTATGATGGTTCTTGCAGCTTTTCTTTCTGTCTTTGAGTTTGCCAAAAAGTCCATATATTCATCCGCGAACTTAAATACTTCTTTTGTATCTTTTTTCCATGCTGTCTGCCTGTTTCTAAGTAGTATGTCTTTTTTCATATTTTCACTCCCTCATATGTTTTTTTTAATAATAATGCGTCTTCTTCAATATTTGGACTTTCACAAATAACACAGCCTTTAACTTTAAAATCCTTCCATATGCCAGCTAGCTCCTTGTAGTTCATATCTGATTCATTTAATATAAGATGGTTTTTCTCTCCTTTTTCACCGTAATTTATTCCTGAAAGATGTATATGCATGTTGCTCAATCCTTCTTTTCCGAGGTACTCTTCAACATCTTCCAATACTTTCCTGAATTCCGTTTCTGTATTATATTTTCCGTTTGTCCTTGCATGTATATGCGAAAAGTCAAAGACAGGCATGACTTTGTCAGTCTCCTGGCTTATCTTCAAAAGCTCAATATAATCCCCAAACTGAGTTGGCTTTCCAGTAGTCTCAGGCCTAATCCATACATCTATTCCTTTTTCAATTAATTCTTTTGATATCTTTTCTATGTTTTCTTTTACCGGCTTATATGCCTCTTCTTTAGTTGATTTCATATAAAATCCAGGGTGAAAGCATACTGACCAGCCACCGCAGGCATGAAGGATTTCAGCTGATTTTGTAATCCTATAAATGCTTGCATGAACTTTTGCAGAATCATCTGAATTAAGGTTGATGAAATACGGTGCATGGCACGTCAAGACAACGTCATTTTTCTTAGAAGCTTCTTTTATTACTGGAGCCTTTTCTTTTGAGATATTTATGCTATGGACAAATTCAAGCTCCATGCATCCAAGACCTAAAGCACTGACTTTCTTTATTCCTTCTTCTGTATTTCTTGGATTAGTTGACAAAGGTATGCCAGCTGTTCCAAAAAGAAGCTTATCCATGCCAGAAATTAAGCTATTGGGTTTTAAATAGCTATTGCTTTATAATATAAATAATTAAAGATAGATAGCTAGGGTGCTTCCATGCAATAAGGCACGCACACAGCTGCGCATCCGTATGACCCCTTTAGTTTTACAATTGTATTTTTTGCTACCCATTCAATGAAGCCAAGGTTCCTGCTTCCTTTGCTGCCGCAAGGTGATCCGCAGCTATTATAGCAGCCGTCACAGCTCTCCATTTCATGCAACTGCTCTCTTAAATGAGCTTTTTCTTCTTCTCTAATTGAGTCATTTATGTGTGTAAGAATTGCCTTATTTTCTACCATCCTTTCTTGACAACTTTCATATGCAACGATGTACGCTTTCCTCTCTAGGTTTGCATCTCTGGTATAAAACAAGAGAATAACCATCGACAATCCTAAGATAATGCTTACTAAATATATTCTATGGTTCATATCTATAATTTAATTTATTAAATTTATATTGTTTTCTAATTGCAAATTATATCAGAAAAGAGCTAATCAAAGGAAGTGTTATTGCCGAAAGTATAGTTGAGATTATAATACTATAAAGAACTGCTTTCTTATCCATAGGATACTCTTCAGCAAGAGAAAATGTTGTGACAGCGACAGGCATTGCCGCTTCAATTATTGCAATTGTCCATGACCTGTCAATGAAATAAAAAATCAAAGGAAGGGCTAATAACTTTAAGCTAGTTATGATAACTGCATGCTTGAATGATGAATCAAATTCAATCTTCCTTGCTAGAAATAACCCAAGAGCAACAAGAGCTGTAGGAGATGCTGTCTGCGCAAGCATGACTATTGTTTTTGAAGCAAACTCTGGAAGCTGTATCTTTAAGAAAGAAAATAAGATACCAAGGGCTACTGCAAGAAGAAGCGGGTTTTTCAAAAGCCTGGAAAGGTTTATTGACTTGTGCTTGGAATGGTCAAGATAAGTTATCAGGAAGCCAAAAAAGACAATCAGAGATGATGCTATTATTATTCCAACAATTTGCTCTGAACCAATCATTAAAGAAGTTATGAACGGAAAACCCAGGTAAGCAATGTTTCCAAAGACAATGCAGATAAGGTAAGTATTCCTGATCTCCTTGCTTGATTTTGAGAGGCTGATTAAAATGACAAAAGATACAGCCAAAAGAACAAGCATATTCCTTAGGAAAAGAGAGCTGTCTATCTCTTTAAGTGTTATGAAACTATTGAATATCAATGCAGGAAAAGCAAGATAAAGCGCATAATTATTCAGTGCCTTTATCCATGAATCATCTGCAATCTTTACTATCTTTAGAAAAGAACCTAAAGCTATGATAAGGAATAAGGGAAGTATTGTGAAAATGATGTTCATCAGTAGACTGATGAAACAATAGTATAAAAGCTTTTTTACTTGCTGAATTATAAAGCGAAACTTATAAAAAAGCCTTTCTAATCAAACATGTCATGGAATCAACACAGTTCATAATTTTTGGAGCTACAGGGGACCTGACGCACAGAAAGTTAATCCCTGCACTGTATAAGCTTCACTTGAAAAATAACCTGCCTAAGGACTTTGCAATAGTTGCTGTCGCCAGAAGAGAAAAAACCCATGATGAATTCAGGGAAGAGGCATTAAAATCATTAACCCAATATGTTAAAAATGTTGATCTGGTGAAAGCTAACGAATTAATGTCAATCCTCTATTATTTCAAGAATAATTTTGATACTGATAATTACCAGGGACTAAAGGACTATCTGGATGAACTTGATATAAAACATGGGACTAAAGGAAACAGGATATTTTACCTTGCAACTTTACCAGATCATTTTGAAGTAATTGCTAATAACTTGCAGGCACATAATTTCCTGAACAGGAAAGATGATAAAAAGTACAGGCTGATTATTGAAAAGCCATTTGGGAATGATTTGGATTCTGCAACAAAGCTAAATAGAATCATCACAAAGGTGTTTAATGAAGATGAGATTTTCAGGATAGACCATTACCTTGGCAAGGAAACTGTCCAGAACCTTTTTGCGCTCAGGTTCGCCAACCAGATTTTTATGCCGATATGGAATTCAGAAAGCATTGACAATATCCAGATTACTGTTGCTGAAGAATTAGGAGTTGGCACAAGGGCAGGATTTTACGATAAGTACGGAGCTATAAAGGATATGATGCAAAACCATATCATGCAGATTCTTTCTTTGATCGCAATGGAAGAGCCAAAGGCATTTGCAACCCAGGAAATAAAAGACAAAAAGGTCCAGGTAATGAAGGCCATGAGCGCAAAAGATGTTGTGTTTGCCCAGTACATACACGGGAAAAATATCCCCTATGTTGAAGAACCTGGAATTGGTGAAGGGTCAAGGACTGAAACTTTTGCAGCATTAAAGCTTTTCATAAACAACAACAGATGGAGAGGAACTCCTATATATTTAAGAACCGGAAAATGCCTGAAAGAAAAAATCTCAGAGATTGTGGTTTATTTTAAGCCGACAGAAACAAACATTTTCAGCCAAGAAGTTAAACCAAATGTACTGATAATAAAACTTCAGCCTGATGAAAGCATCAGTCTTAGGTTTAATGCAAAGATGCCTGGAAATGAATTCAAGATGGATAGGGTAAGCATGGATTTTTGCTATGACTGCCTGTTTGACATGAATACTCCTGAGGCTTATGAAAAACTTGTTTATGATGCGTTCCTTGGTGACAGCAGCCTTTTCACAAGATGGGATGAAGTGCAGGCTTTATGGAAGATAATAGACCCAATAACAAAATACATGAAAATGCATCCTGATAAGCTCTTATATTACCCTTCAGGCAGCTGGGGACCAAAGCAGGCAGATGAACTATTAACTTTGAACGGCCATCACTGGAGGCTTAGGGATGGAAAGCCTTGATAAGATTGTAAAGGAAGTATCAAAATATATCGCTTCCAAAGAAAGAATAGTAATGGCTCTTCCTGGTGGAAGGAGCGTTGTCCCTTTTCTAAAAAAATTCAAAGAAGAGAATATAGACTGGAATAAGATTCATTTTTTCATGGTAGATGAACGCCTTGTAAGTATCTCAGATAAGGAAAGCAATTTTAAACATATTTCTGAAGAGTTTTTTTCAGAATTGATAGCTAGTGGAAAATTAAGCCCATTCAACCTGCATCCTTTCATGATTGAGAAAGGCACAAGAGAATATGAGGCTAAGCTTAAGTCATTTGGAGGAAAGTTTGATATAATTGCATTTGGAGTAGGCGAAGATGGCCATATTGGTGCATTATTTCCTGATTACTCTGTCCTGGATGAATCTGAGTATTTTTTTGAACTTCATGAATCTCCAAAACCTCCAAAAGACAGGATGAGCTCTTCAAGGAAACTTATCCAAAGATGTGATATGGCAATCCTGCTTTTTGTAGGAGATAAAAAAGAAGCATATAACCATTTCATTGATGAAAAAATCTCTTGGAAAAAATGCCCTGCAAAAATAGTAAAAGATAAGGCACTAGTTTATACAGATTTCAATTAATTAACAAATTCTAACATCATCTTTTTATTGACTGGTCTTTTTTTATATTAATATGGACGCAAAACAGTTTGCCGGCGATAAGATTCTTAGGCATAAAGAAAGGATTGATGAATTTTTTTCTAGTGGATATTCAAAACCTATCACTGCAGAATTTGATATGACTAATATCTGCAATCACGACTGCCCTTTCTGTTTTGGATATTATAAAAGAAAAGAAAATGTGAACCATATATCAAAAGAAGATGCTATGGATGTTCTTAGCCAGATGAAAGAAATTGGTGTGAAAGCTGTTACCTTCACTGGTGGAGGAGACCCGCTAGTAAACAGGAACACTGTTGACTCCATTGAATATGCAAGTTCACTTGGAATGGATGTTGCGCTTATAACAAATGGCCTTGCATTAAATGAGGATTATTCAAAACGCCTAGTAAAAATATGCAAATGGATAAGGATATCTGTTGATGCAGATTCTCCAGAAACTTACCTCAAAACACATGGTGTTGGAGAAAAAGCATGGAAAAAGATGCTTGATAACCTAAGGTTTTTAGTAAATCAAAAAAAAGAGATCAAAAGCGATTGTACAATTGGGGTAGGCTATCTTACAATGCCTGAAACTGTTGGCAAGGAAAAAATGATTTCTTTTGTTAAGCTATTTAGGAAAATTGGTGTTGATTATTCGCAGTTCAGACCACTGATGCCGCTTTGGAATGAGCCAAAGACTATGCAAAAAGATGACTCATTACCCCTAATCCTGGAATGCTTAAAGGAATCTACAAAAGAGTATGATGTGCTTTATTCAAAGCCTAAATATGACCTTATGGATAAGCCCATAAAAGAATGGAGGCCTTATGACAAATGCCTAGGTGTTAATTTCACTCTGACTGTTTCCGCTGATATGAAGGTTTATGTATGCTGCCATCACAGAGGGATTGAAAAATACTGCCTTGGAAACTTAAAGAAAGAAAAACTTAAGGAAATATGGGATAAAAGGCAGGAAACTTTTGACAGGATTGATTTTAGGGATTGCCCGTATCTATGCAGGAATAACCCTTTTAATATCGTTTTATGGAACATAAAAACCAAAAAGCAGAAAATTGAAGAAATAAAAGAAAAAAGAAAGCATGAAAACTTTCTCTGATTTTTAGCCGTAATATACCGGCTTTGTCTCTTTCATCTCTTTTCCCCTTGCTGCCCTAAACTGGTGCTGCAGGTCCTTATATGCTTCAGCAACCTCCTTTGTGACGCTTGGAGATACTTTTTTTAGTGCATCCATAAAATTTGATTTTTTTACCTTTACTGATTTTATGTCTTTTCTTAATGCAAGCATCGCTGCTTCCCTGCACACAGATTCAATATCCGCTCCTACATACCCTTCTGTATCTTTTGCCAATTCTTTAATATCTACATCCTTCTCTATCGGCATGCCTCCAGTATGGATCTTGAATATTTCAAGCCTTGATTTCTCGTTTGGCGCATTTACAAGCAAAATCCTGTCAAACCTTCCTGGCCTTAGAAGCGCTGTATCCATGATATCCGGTCTGTTTGTTGCTGCAATGATTACTACATTATCAAGCCCTATCAGGCCATCCATCTCTGTAAGAAGCTGGTTAACAACCCTTTCTGTAACGTTACTGTCTCCTCCAATGCCTCTTCTTGGAGCTAATGAGTCAATCTCATCAAAGAAGATTATTGTCGGAGAGGTCTGGCGCGCTTTCTCAAAGACTTTCCTTACTGCTTTTTCAGATTCTCCAACCCACTTGCTTAAAAGCTCAGGACCTTTGACAAGGATGAAATTTGACTTGCTTTCATTTGCAACTGCCTTTGCCAGTAAAGTCTTCCCTGTACCTGGAGCACCATAAAGAAGTATACCTTTTGGTGGCTTTATTCCCATCTTTGTAAATATGTCAGGGTGCTTCAGCGGCCATTCGACTGCTTCTAATAATTCCTGTCTAACCTCATCAAGCCCACCAATATCTTCCCATTTCACGTTTGGAACTTCAATCAAAACTTCCCTTAATGCACTTGGCCTTACTACCTTCAGTGCTTCATAAAAGTCTTTCTTGCTTACTTTTAATTTTTCCAAGACTTCTTTTGGAATAGGCTGTTCTTCCTCAAGCTTCAATTCCGGATAAATCCTCCTAAGAAGCGTCATAGCAGCTTCTTTTGCGAGTGCACTTAAATCTGCTCCAACAAAACCATGGGTTATATCTGCAAGCTCCTTTAAGTTGACATTCTTTGCAAACGGCATGTTCCTTGTATGGATTTTTAAAATATTCAACCTGCCTTCCTTATCTGGGACGCCAATCTCCAGCTCCCTGTCAAACCTTCCTGGCCTTCTTAATGCAGGATCTAATTCATTTGGTATGTTTGTTGCTCCAATAACAATTACCCTGCCCCTGGATTTAAGGCCGTCCATTAAGGCAAGCATCTGCGCAACAACCCTACGTTCAACCTCTCCTCTTGATTCTTCCCTTTTGGAAGCTATTGCATCAATCTCATCAATGAAGATAATTGAAGGAGCGTTTTTTTCAGCTTCCTCGAATTTTTTCCTTAGGTTTTCCTCTGACTGCCCGTAATACTTAGACATGATCTCCGGGCCATTTATCAAAAGAAAATTTGCATGTGTCTCATTTGCAACTGCCTTTGCCAGCAAAGTCTTTCCTGTACCTGGCGGACCATGCAATAGTACTCCTTTTGGTGGCTCAATGCCTAATGCTTCGAAAAGTTCTGGATGCTTTAATGGTAGTTCAACCATCTCCCTAACTTTGGTTATCTCATCCTTTAATCCACCAATGTCCTCATAAGTCACTTCAAGCGCTTTTTCCTCTGCAACCTCTGTTGCCTCAGGATTGAACACTACTTCTGTCTGCTCTGTAATAAGGACAGCCTGCTTTGGGTCTGTGCTTACAACTATAAACTTCAGATCCCCTAGGCCAAAGCCCATCAATGACTCATCAAGCATATTGAAAAAATCCTCCCCAAATAACGGGTTGGACTGCATTGTGCTCTTCCTTCTTTGAGTCCCTCCTAAAGAAACAATGTCTCCCTTTATTACAGCCCTTCCTAAAAGACCCTGCTTGAAAATCACAGGAGAAGCCCTTATTACAATCCCTTTCCTTTGAGGCGCAATTGTTACTTTCTTTGCTTCAATGACACTTGCTTTTCTAACTGTAACTATTTCCCCAATCCCTGACTTGGAATTCCTTCTTATAAGGCCGTCCATCCTGATTATGTTTAGGCCAATATCCCCAGGGTATGCCCTGTCTGTGATTGCAACAGTCTTCCTTTCTCCCTGTATCTCAATAATATCTCCTGGCCTTATCCCTAGCTCGTGCATAAAGCTTGAATCAATCCTTACAATTCCCTTGTTAACATCATCCTGAATAGCTTCAGCGACCTTTAATTTAACTTCCTTGACCATGCAATCACCTTATGCTAAAAAAAAGGAGAGGTGTATTTAAGGATATCGTTTGAAAAAAACATGGAAAATTTTTTCGGTGGTGTATTATGAAACTACATATTAGTAGTAATATTTTTAAATAAAATGTATCTTTCATGTTAAAATGAATGATACTCCTACAATAGAAGATAAATTAGAAGATGCGCTAATTTTTCTTGAAAAGGCTGCTCAAAAAGGAGATAAATTAAAGACCGTTATAGCAAAACCTGCAAACTGGCTATTTAATGGAAAGGGAGAACTATTTGGAAATGCTGTTATGAGATTTTATTCTTCGAGTCTGTTTATTTCACTGGGAAATCCGTTGCTTTCGATTATACCTGCCTCTGAAGGATTTCTAGAGTTTTTATTAAATGGTGCTGAAGCTGAAACAGGAGATATAGATACTTCTGCTGAAAAAATGGATTTAGCACTAAATGCTATGCAGACTGTAGCTGGTTTAGGATTCATCTACTATGGATTAACCAATGGCAATGAAGCAAGGATTCTCACAAACATCATTCGTGGAATTAGTGGAGAAATACCTATAGAAATAACAAATGAATCCGGGATACCTTATCTGTTTTACGGAACTACTTTATTAAAAACTGCCGCTGGAGGAACTTTAGGAAGATACTGGAACGAAAAAGCAATTCCTGCTATAAAAGAAAGACTAAACGAATTTTATGAAAAAACAGGATCTTGGTTAGGTACTTTTGCAAGAGCTATCCAGAATTCTTTTGAGTCCCAAGCTGTAAAATACGTTTCAAAAACTTTAAAGGATGTTGCTGGACTGGCAACAGTTACTGCGCTATTATATGCAAACTATACACTTAGAGGAGGATCATCTTTGCCAGTTATATTATCTGCTGGAATGACCATAGCTGAACCGGCATTTGATATTTCAGCTGCTGTTTATAAAAAAGAAAGGTTCGTACAGGTTGCAAATATGACTTATAATAATATGCAATATTTTTTAGGTTTTGGTTTGATTTCAACTGGAATTTTTATGGAGACTACAAACTTAGTAAACCATGTCATAAATTTTATCAGACTGTTGCAAAATAATCCAACATATGCCGTTAATGAGTATACATTTTTTAGTGGAACTACAATACTTTTAGGAAGCATGCTGCTTTATGCTGCAGATACTATATCAAGAAAAAACATAGATCATTCTGCTCATGTTAGTGAAAGAACTATTATAGAGCCGATAGAAGAGAACAAACTAGAAAAATATATTCAAAAATTAACTCCTTACCTCATGTCAGAAACTGAAGAAGTAGACAGAGAATTAATGAGAGAAGGTCTAGATTTGCTTTATCATAATCATGGTTATCAAAGAACAATTCTTAATAAAATAGCTGAAAATAAAGATATTGCAACAGAATTTTTAGATGCTTTAGTAGAAGAGATTAATAGCGACTATGTTCCAAATGACATTAAGGACTATTCGATATTGCCAATGGCATATATCATAATCAGAAGACTGGCGAAAACCGCTGATATAAATCGTTTGCCTGAGAATGAAAGCTTTGTCAAAGAATGGGCACTTATATACCCAAATTTTGAAGAAATAATGAAATAAATTACTTCTTCTGCTTGACCTTTGGCATCGGAAGATGTGAAGGCAACTGCATTTCCTTTGATAAAAGCAATGCTTCAATATTGCACCTGTGCAAAAGGTTGTTATAGACTTCTTCCAAAACATCTGCTGGCAGTTTCTTATCTTTAGCCCATTTATCCAGGGATTCTTTTACCTTTGCAGCTGTTCCCATATAGACTATTTTTCCTTCCAAATCAACTGTTCCAACGCCTGGCTCAAAATTTACTATGAACCTGAATGTGAACTCTATCCCTTTCTGGCTTGTTCCGCCCATCAATTTTGCTTCCTGAACTTTATCTAAGACAAGGTTATTGTTTGCGTTTATCTTGCCTGTAATCGGTTTCTTTTTCTCTGCTTTTATTTTTGTATAATGAAATCCTACTAACGTCATGTTATCACCTTTAATTTCTTTAGAAATGAACTTTATTTAAAAATTTATAAATCTATGCCTGTCGTCTAGGTTATTTTGCTAAAAAAGCATAGGTAAACTATTTAAAGGGCTGTTTGTTTAAGCAAAAAAGGTGATTAATTATGACAGAAGCATATTGTGTTAAATGCAAGCAGAAAAGGGAAATGAGCGAAGGTAAGGAAGTTACCATGGAAAATGGCAGGAAAGCCATGAAAGGCAAATGCCCTAAATGCAGCACAGGAATGTATAGAATTATGGGAAAATAGGAAAAATATTTTTTTCTTATCTTTTTTTTCTCTTTTTTAATTTCGCTATATTTATATAGTATATTTGTTATAATTTCCTAAGTAAAAATGGTCAAAGCCAATGTTGATAAGATACTGGACATGCTTTCTGAGAAAAAGAGCCTTTCTACTGGTGAACTTTCCAGGACACTTAAAATCAAGGAAGAAGACATACTAAAATCTGCTGAATACCTTGAACAGGACGGCGTTGTAAAGATAGAGAGAAAATGGCCAAGGACAATAATAACCTTGACACAGCAAAAAAGCATGCAGACTGCCGTGCCTCCACCACCAATTGCCCCAAGCACAAAACCTGGCATGCCTCCACCACCTAAATTAATGACTCAACCAGTCCAACAATCTTCGGATATAAAAATAACAGAAAATAGTGCTAATCCTACCCAACCTTCCAGCAACATGATTTCAATGCCTTCACAAAACATTGAAATGATAAAACTTCCCCAGCCTCAAAATAATGTTCTAAAGGCGGATATGCCCTTAGATAACACAAAAATCACTCTTGATACTCCTAAACTAAATGAAATCAGCCTGCCCTCACAACCAATAACGCTAGATAAAACGCTATTTGATGTGAAAAGGGAAGAGCCAAACATCCTTATGACTTCTTCAGAAGAGAATCTGAAGCTTGCAAAAACGGTTATGGTTAGTGCTGATCCTTTAGAGGAAACACCGCATTTTGATATGAAACCTCCAACTCCTGATGATGGTCAATCACTAAAGAAACAAATTTCTGAAGCTGAATACGAATTCAAAGCTGAATCAAAAGAGATAGAGTTCCCTTCATACATAAGGACTGATGCTGAAAGGATATCATTCATACTAGAACAATTAAACCAAAAGCTTAATTCAAGGGATTATTATGAGATAAACAGCTATTACAGGAACGTATTTAACGTTTATAATGACAGCAGCGCACTTGGCCCAAATGAAAAATTTGCCCTTGGACAGAAGATAGAAGAGATATTCGAGAGAATAAAGAACATATACCTACTTGAGAAAGCTATTTAAAACATCGTTTATTCTTTAATTAAAAGCCCTGCTTATGAAGATGCTTTGGAGTAGTCCTATGGAATCATAGGATGAATAGAGTTAGCTGAAGCGGGGCATGCAGTCGTAGCTCAGCTTGGATAGAGCGAAGCACTCCTATTGAATTGCGTTCAAACATAAGAATGCGTTCTTAAGTAATGCTTAGGCCGGGGGTTCAAATCCTCCCGACTGCGTTTTTTTCTTAAAACAAGTGTTTATAAAAAAGATGAGATTATGATAATTAATGGAGCATATAAGAAAACGCCTTTTGGAATTCCAGATGTTTTTTAATTCTCCAGTCTCCTGGCATTATGAAAACGGGAATATGGTTCTTAAGCCTTCAAAAAGGACTGATAACCAAAGACTGTTTGAGGAACTGACATTCTGCCTCCTGACTGCAAATACCTCTGCTGCAATGAGCATGAAAGCTGTGGACAATCTAAGAGAGATACTTTTCACTGGGTCACTTGATGATATTAGGAACAGGCTTATCTCCTGCGGATACAGGTTTCCAAACAAAAGATCTGAATATATTATTTTGGCTAGGGCTAAATTTTCTGATAATCTGAAGAACCTGATTGTATCAAAGGATAAATTTGAGATGCGTGAATTCCTTGTTGAGAATGTCAAAGGGCTTGGATACAAGGAAGCAAGCCATTTTTTAAGGAACATAGGAGTAAAAGGGTTAGCTATTCTGGATAAGCATATATTAAAGAGCATGAACGAGAAAGGCCTCATAATCAATGTTCCAAAAAGTCTGAATAGGAATAAATACTTGGAAAATGAGAAGATACTCAGAGAATACAGCTTTAGGGAAAAAATTGATTTTGATGAACTGGATCTTATTTTCTGGTCTTCAAAAGCTGGAAATGTGATGAAATAAGTACCCATAAATTTTTCACCAAAATCACAGACATTGCAAGAAACAAAAGTGGAGTCAACATGTTCATTTCAACAGCTCCTTTTATATCTCCATGCAAAAATTTAACCATGCCTCTTGTCAGCCCACATCCCGGGCAATTGCAACCGATAAATAGTCCTGAAGCTGGACAGCTTCTGAAAAACAACGGAAACAGAAAATTTTTGAAAACACATTGAAAAGGGGAATATGAGATAAGTTTTTGAGGAATGCTCCATAAAAAAATAAAAATCCCGCTTAAGTTGATAACTTTCGAAAGCGGAGTATTAAAACTAATTAAATCAAATAAAAAATTTATTCTACCCATTCAATGCCCTGGAAGTCGTGCTTTGATGCAATCAATATGACATCAATTATCCACCAAATCCCACAGCCACCAAAAGTTATAAGCTTTAGAATCCCTAAGCCTACCTGTCCCATCATAAACCTGTCTACTCCAATTGAGCCGAAAATGATTGACATTATCAAAGTTAATACCCATTTTACTTTCTTCTTTCCTGAGTTATTCTGCTGTGGCTCTGCTTTTGCTTCTGAAGTCACATCAGGTTTCACTTTTGCCTTAGATTTTGCGCTAACTGATACTGATTTTTTTGCCATTTTTTAATTACCTCTGAACTTCATTAATTATTTAAGGATATAAAGCTTTTGATGAAAATATAACACGGTAGTGGTCTAACGGTATGATTCGAGCTTCCCACGTGCTATCGCGGAAAGAGCTTGCGACCTGGGTTCAATTCCCGGCTACCGTATTCTTTTTATATAACATCTTGTAATCTTAACAAAGGTGATAATAATGAAAAAGGCAATAATAATTACACTTGCAGTCTTGCTTGGGCTTTTTATGGTTTCTGCCTATGTCTTGGGAATATTTCCTTTCAATGGGGCAAAAGACTTGGGCATCAGATATACAAAAGAAGATTTTGAAAGAAGTTTAAGCAAAGTTGGTGGAAAATTAGAGGAACTGCCAAAAGATACACCTATTAAAGAGAGCATACAGATGCATGGAACACTTAATGTTAACACTGCATTTACAGACGAAGAATTGACTGCTGCTGCAGATTCCAGAAAGTGGATATATTACCCTGTCAAAAATCCGCAGATAAAGATACATGAAGACGGAACTCTAGAAGCATCTGCCCAGATAAGGACAGGAAGGTTAGTGGATTATGCAATTGCAACAAACACTCCTAAATATTATACTGACTTAATAGATAAATATGATATTCTTCCAAATCCTCCTGTATACATAAAAGGAAAAGGCTATGTTGAAAATAATAATATTGTAATTGAGGAGCTCGATATGGGAAAAATTGGGAATATCAAGCTTGAAGGACAGGTTTTAGATAGTGTTGGAAGGGAGCTTGAGTATTTCATTGAAGACGGGATAAAAAGAACACCTGGACTTGATGTGAAGTCATTAAGGTTTGAGAGTGGGGAAATGAAATTGAAAGGCACACTTCCTGCAATTGAAAGCAGCGTGAATGAATAGCCATTCAATAAAGTTTAAAAGATATGCTTTTTTTCCTTAGTATATAAGCGCAGGTAGCGAAGCGGTCAAACGTGAAAGCCTCAAGGGATTTGAGGGATGAGTCCTTAAAAAAGACGATGACAAAGATCTAAGAAAGCTTTTGGCTTAGTGCCTTCGCAGGTTCGAGTCCTGCCCTGCGCATTTATTTATATTTCTCCTCAAACCCTTCCTTATCCCCATATTCCAGGAAACCTTTATGATGCTCAGGAGGTTTAAAGCTACCATCTTCATTATGTTTTATTCCGCACCAGTATTTTTCAGTTTCTCCTGCAATAGTATATGCATAATGCAAAAGACCGTTTGCATATCCACAGTACATGCAATTTATCTTATCAGGCATTGTGAGATAAGAAAGCCTTTGCCTGTCAATCCTTATGTAATCTGACCTCTTAAGATAGGCTAATCCGTAAAGATAAAAGCAGATTGTGTGGTAGGTTTCTAGGAAAATATCAAAAACTATCAAAGGAAATGCCATCATCCAGATAAACGGCCAGGAAATAATATGCCTAAGCCATCTGTTTTTATAAAATTTGTATTCGATAATATACCAATAAACTTGCCATTTATTATCTTTTCGAAATTTTTATATACTAATCTTAGTACACAATTCATTGGGTGATATCATGAATACATGTCAGCAAGGTTGCGAATTTTACTTTTTAGATGGCGTAGTTGTAAATAATGTCAATGATTTAGCTGTTCACATAAAGGATTTAAGCCAGGAACAGTACATGCATCACGTAAATTCCGAAAGGAACGACTTTTATAACTGGGTTCGAGATTGCATTGATGCAAAAGCAGCAAAAAAGATCGAAGGGAATATTGAGAAAGATACCCTTGTAAAGAAATTAACAACAAAAAGAAAAAACCAGAAAAATTAAAATATTTTTTATTTATTTCAATTCGTATGTGTCTTTTACTTCTCCGTTCTCGTTTACAAGTTCAAATATGATTTTTGAATCATAAACTTTTGCTTTTATTGCACCAAGCTTTTGGTTATACCTGAATTTGCTTTCGGCTGCAGGAGTTCCAAATGTTCCTAAGGAAGATCCACCAAGACCATTAACCAAGTAAGACAGGCTATCCTTTTCAAGCCTTTCATAGACATTGTTATGTCCAGATACTACAACATTTGCTCCCCAGTCCTTAAATGGCCATTGTAACTCTGTAGTTGAACAGTGAGTATCTGTCCCTTCTGGCTGGGCATAGCAGGTTGATAATGGTGACCTATGCATGATGACAACATCAAATTTTGCAGTAGATGCTGCTAGCTTATTCTTAAGCCATGTTCCCTGAACTGAATCAAATGCTTTCCCGTCTGCTTCAAGCTCTGTATTTATGACATAGAAATTTGCTTTTTCCTTGCTGAAGTCATAATACCTCTCGTTTCCTGGCAATGAAAAATAATCAGTGTAAAGCTGTAGTGAACTTTGTATCACATCATGTTCACCGATTGCCGGATAGAACTTACTATTTACATATTCACCGTAATATGCTCCAACTGACGATTGGTATGGCTGGCCTGATGTAAGATAGGTGTTATCCCCTGTAGTTATGATGAAGCTTGGACCCCATGATTTTACCATATCTGATACTTTCTTTTCATTTGCATCATTGGTGCCGTAGTCTCCAATTATTGCAAAGGTGTAAAGCAAGGTTTCCGCTGGCGTCTCTTCTTCCTCTTCTTCTGTTACGCAAACATTTTCCTGGCATGTTTTTACAACTGTTGTGCATACCTGCCCACCGCATTTGCAGTCTGCATTCACAAGGCATTCAACGCACTTCTTGTTTACTTCATCCCAGACAAACTTTGCATCTTCACATTGCGCCTTTGTCTTGCATTTTGAAGGGTTTGTACCACAATCCTGGTTTAAGACATAATTCTCTTTTGCAATCTTAAATACGCTCTTGAAAGCTGTAATGTATTCCTGTAGTGTCCTTACTTCAAAGATTGTTTTTGGCTCCTCTGGGTCAACTATTACTACTTTTGTTATTTCAAAAGTATCTAAAACCCTGACTTCACCATTTACTATTGCTTTAAATTCGCCCTTTGCCTTTGTCTCATCCTTGCCAACATTAAATGTAATAAACAAAGCTCCCTGGCCAAAGACTGCAGGATCAACAACTGAACCTGATTTTACATACTTATTTGGGGTTACCATGCTTGCCCACCAGTTTGCACTGCCGTGCAATGCTGCTGAATAAGGTGTCTGGCCACCCAATAGGCCTGAGTTTATGATAACGCTTCTTTTATCTGCAAGCTCTATCTTATCAGGTTCACCAGTTGTAAGGATGCTTAGCGCTTGTATATCTGTTACTGTCTTTGTCCTTGCATAATTGCTTTCAAATCCAGTCACAACAATAGCACTATTATTTAGGCAAAAGTCGTAATAGTCTTTCTTTAGGTTCTCATTGTCAGGCATATCTCCAACCCTTAAATCAATGTTTGCCCTGTTCCATCCGCATATCCTCCAATAGTCCTTCCTGTCTTCTCTTTTCAGGTTGTCCAGTATAAACTGGTCATGCCCTTCATAAGTACCTTCATTTGGCATGATTCCTACTCCTGAAAGGATGAAATAGACATTTCCGTATGTGCATGTCATCTTATATCCAAGCAGGCTAATAGAACCATATGAGCATTCAAGCCCTCCTGTAATCTTATTTTTTGTATTATAAGAAGCAATTGCCTTGAACCTTTCGTCAAATACGTCACCATAGTCGTTCTTAAGGTCTTTTGGATCTGTATTTATCCATGATTCCTTCTTATCAAAAGTTCCCTTAACTCCAACATAAGGATATGGCACAAGGTTTGTCTTTCCGTCTGTCTTATCAAAGATTTCAACAATCTTGGTATTCCATTCCCTTGCATTATCATGCCCAAAATTGCCTAAGTGAACTGTAACATTTGCCTTTTCATCTTTTATCATCTTTAAGACAGATGTGTCCTCAGCTTTCTGGTTAGCTACAAAGGCTATCTTTATAGGTGCATTCTCAACCTCTGTGACCTGGACTGAATCTTTCCATGGGACATATATTATTCCCCTGAAATTTGAATCAGGAACTGTTTTACCGTCTTCCTCTGTCTGGAGAAGCATCTTTCCTATGCTTTCTGCCCATACTGCATCTTTAAGGCCTTCTTCTGTCTTTAAGTCAACTACCGGAATTATTGCAAGTTTCCCGTTATACATCTCTGTGCCTCTTTTTATCAGCTGCTCAGCTATCTTCTTCTGGCCAATTATATAATCAGGAGCACTTAAGTCAGGCACATCTGCAGGCTTGACATTGAAAAGAATTACATCAACAAACTTTTTCTTATCCTTGTCCAAGTCAATATAATCTATTGCACAGTCAAGCTTCTCAAAGTTTATCATGACTGGTGTCTTTTTGTTTGTTTTCCTGAAGTTTGCATACTGTTTGATCAAGTTCTTTATCTCATCTTCTTTCTTTGTTCCTTCAGCGCATAGGCTGCTTGGAAGAATGTACCCTGTAACTTTTTCGTTCTCTACTGCAGCGTCAAAATTCTTTCCTGTGTAGATAATTACTGTTTCAAGGTTATTTGCTTTTGCTGCATCGATTGCCTTGGTTGGGCTGTCTGCTATTACACCAACAGTCAATGCATCAAGTTTCTTGGCTTCAGCAAAGTCTTCTATTGGAAGAGCTGAAAAACCATAGACTGCCTTGATTTCAACATCCAGGTCCTGTGTTTCTTGGACACAAACTTTATCCCTGCATACATACCCATCTTCGCAATCCTCGTCCTTCTCACATGTTTCTTCTGTAATTCCAAGAAGGTGTTTTATACCATCATACCTGACATAAACATCAGGAGCTTCACCATCAATTTCCTGCTGGGATTCAACAAAGACCCAGCATGCACCGTTTTGCTCTTTTGCAGATCCAAAAATTATAAGATCTGTCCCTGCTGCCAAATCAAGGCCTGAGTCACATAAATTCTTATTTCTTGTATCCAAGGCACTATCTGTCTTGATTTTCTTTCCTGCGTATGGAGCTAAATCAATACCACTGCAACCATCCTTGACTTCTCCTGTCGGACAATTTTCATTGCCTCCGCCTCCTCCGCCTCCTCCACCAGAACCTCCGCCTCCTGTGCCTGTGCCTGTTCCTGTTCCAGTACCTGTTCCTGTTCCGGTACCTAAACCTGTTGGTGGAACATCTGCTAATCCTGCACATTTTGTATCAATGCATGATTGGACTGCTTCACATTCAAGTATACACTTTTCGTATGCATCCATTGCATCATCTGTGGACTCTCCTGGTGGCAATATACATTTTCCTGATGCATCTCCAGGAAGGACTAATGTTCCGTCATCGTTTGTTTCTGGCTCTGGTTCTTGAATTAGAGATGCACCTTCTTTTAATTTACATTCATATAAGCCTGGACAACCTGATCCAAGATTGCCTACAACACATTCATAGTCTTCAGGGCAATCTCTATCAAAAAATGAACAATCTGCTACACATTCAATTTCATCAGGTAGTGGAGGATTTGTACCCTCAATAGGCACACAACCCAATATACCTGGGCAACCGGTTTTCATATTACTGCTAACTTTACACTCGTAACCTTCTGGACATTCATCATTAAAAATTGAGCAATCTGCTATGCATTCAATATCCTCTGCTGTTAACTCGGCTACTGATCCTTCAGCATTTAAATCAGCTGCTTCAAGTTCTGTTTTTACTTCGCAGCAAACACCTGCTTTTGTATCTTTTTCGCATGCGCTTCCTTCTGCTCTTCCATCGGGACATGAACTTCCAATAACACAATCCTCATTTTCCTTACAATCATTTTTTCCTGCATCAGAAACTGCACCATCTTTTCCTGATTGTAATGGAACACTTAATTTATCTATCTCTGCTTTTGAAATACATGATTTACTTTTCAAGTCACCATAACTTCCTTCAGGACAACAAACAATATTGTTCTGTGTTCCATAATTGCAAGCAGTTGTTCCTTCTATAACTTTATTTACATCATTATTTTCAAAGCATGGCCAATAATTCTTATAAGCATTACCAACCTGAGAATTTATAGCACTACACTCATCTGTTGCTTTTCCAGTAATATCTGAAATCGCTTTTCCAAATATATCTCCTCTAAATGGTGCTCTTACAACTGCAGTATCAATGTTTCCTGCATCAACTACATCATCTGGCACAGCATCTGGCGTAATGCTTAACTCATCGCATGATGCAGGGCAATCATCAACATCTACCCAATTACCATCTCCTGCACAAACCTGACAGGACTTATCTTCGTTCATCTTTGTAACTCCCCTAAGAGACGGAACGCATGCTTCTGTACAAAGGCTTTGGTCATCAACAACATTCCACGTTTCCTTCCCTGCCTCACCATCACATTTCATGCAGGCTCCTTTTATAATATCTAATGCACCTTTTCTATTAGGGCAATTGTAAACTGCATCCTTAACACCAATCCCATTAAAGACTACTTCAGCATATCCTGACATGCATGTTTCAGGATTCTTTGCATCTATTACCTGTATACCGAAATCAATTGTAGAAGAATCTGTTCCTGAAACAAGCTCTGCTCCTGTAATACTACATGTATCATCTCCGCCACAAACAGCGGTTATTGTAATGTCCCCATCTCCAAATTTAAGTTCAGGACTGCCTCCCTCAACAGGTGTTGTTTTCCCTTTCCCTTCTTCAAATGCTGCAATGCAATCATTTCCTTTTCCACTGAATTGTATGCTGTATTTGTTAAAGCCTGTTAGGCTATCTGTGCATGCTGCTGCTTTTGCGAAAAGTTTTCCACCTGGTGATTTACAAATCGGACTGGATTCATCATAGTAATAATAGTGAAGCTTACATTGGCATGATCCTGTTGGTTCATCATCTTTATCATCAATTTTATTGTCATTATTGGTATCTTTTTTCTCTCCTTCTTCACATTCCCCAACAACTTCACCTATTTTTTTACAGGCTTCTTCTGCACTCATATCTTCAGTTCCTTCAATAGTCCTTAATTCTTCTTCAAACGGTTCTGCACCTTTGCATAAAGGTAGTGAACCTGCAAGACCAATTCCATTTCCTGATGTAATTTCTCCACCTACAGTCTCTTTAAACAAAGTAAAGTCTTTTCCTGTTGCACCATGGAAATCATGATCATTCCATCCTGCCTCGCATGGCAAACAGTCTTCTTTTACAAGCATTGGAGTTTCAAGTGCTCCTGGTGTTGTTGTATCGCATTCTGTTACTAATGCATCAAATGAGAAATGATTCTTCTGTACAGTTACCTTGTTCCTGACTGCATCAACTGTTGTTGGAAGACCTACCCAAATCCCTGTATCTTCTGCAAAATAACCCAACCTGATATTTTCCTCATCATAATATGCTGGTATGTGCTTATCCTGATAGAAATATGTAACCTTGATATTTTTTGAAAACTTGGTTCCGTGCGGAAGCCCTTCATATGCAAGCATACCTGCAAGAATGTTATTTTCAAGACCGTAAAACTCCCTATCAACAATCTTTACTCCAACCTCTTTAAGCGGCCTTCCATTCAATGTTGCAACTGTTCCAGCCGGAATCTCCAGCTGCATCTGGCCATCTGATGAAACTATCCTTGTGACATCATTGAAATTTATCTTTTCATAAACTGCTCTAGGGAAAGTATATGTCTGCTTATCAAATGTAAGAAGTGTGTCATCCCTCTGGAAATTAAGTGGATAAGAGACATCAACAATCAATGCTTCTGATGTTATCTGTGCATCGACTTTTAAATCGCCGGTCTCGACATCGTAACCCTGCTCCTTGAAGACTTTGAATTCATCAAAACACATAGGAAGATAATAAGAGATATAATTTTTTATGAATGGCAAAGATACCTGCGCATCCAATCCATATTCAATCTCTGCATTTATTGCAGTCCTTCGGACACAGTTCAAGACAAACGCTTCAAGCGTATTTTGCTTGCTTCCCGCAGTTACAACATTTTCAGAACTTTGCCCTAGGCTATCTTTCTGCTGCGCTGCCTTTGTTACAAAAAAACCGGCCAAAACAATTACGATGACTAAACCAACTATTATAGATGTAGATACTTGTGATCTCCCCATACTTATTTTTTATTAAGTTGTGGTATAAATAGTTTGCTATTAATTATAGTCTTGAACAAGTTAAGCAACCTTTATATAGCATTTAAATATCAAAAATCCAAGATGATTGAAATCACTGCTGTTTCTGGCTATTCTGAGATAGGAAGGAATATGACTGCTGTAAGGTACAACGACGAAATAATCCTTTTGGACATGGGAATCCATCTTGAAAATTATATCCTGCTAAAGGGCGATGATGACCTGGAGAATTTTTCTTTTAAGGAACTTGTAAAAGCAAAAGCTGTTCCTGATGATTCCTGCATTAAGGATTTTCGGAAAAATGTAAAAGCCATTGTTCCAAGCCACGGTCACCTTGACCATATAGGTGCAATCCCTTTCATGGCGCATAAATATGACTGCCCAATAATCTGCACACCTTATACTGCATCTGTCCTAAAAGCAATAATTCGGGATAAGGAAAAAAACCTTCCTAATGAGATAATATCCAAGCCAAAGTATGCTGTCTCTGATTCAATAACTATTGAATTTATCCCTATAACGCATAGCATCCCTGATGCAGCTGTTGTGATAATACATACGCCTGAAGGAAAAGTTGCATATGCAAATGATTTCAAGCTTGATGATACCCCTGTTTTTGGGGAAAAGCCTGATTATGAAAAACTTAAATCCCAGAAAAATATCAAAGCGCTAATACTTGATTCATTATATGCCTATAAAGAAGGGAAGACTCCAAGTGAATCAAAAGCAAGGGAGATGCTTTTTGATACGCTCCTTAATACTGAGTGCCATGGAGCTATAGTTGTAACAACATTTTCAAGCCATATAGCAAGATTAAAATCCATTGTTGAAATCGGAAAAGAGCTTAAGAGAAATGTTATATTTTTAGGCAGAAGCCTTGCGAGATATGTGTATGCTGCTGAAGATATAAAGATGATTGAATTCTCGAAAAAAGCGAAGATATGCAACTACAAGAACCAGATGAGGAAAATGCTTAAGGACATCTCTGAAAACAAGAAAAAATATCTCATTGTCTGCACCGGGCACCAGGGAGAGCCTGATGCTGTCCTTTCAAAAATTGCAGGCGGAAAGCTTGGATTCAATCTTGATAATGATGATCTTGTAGTTTTTTCATGCGCTGTGATACCAAGCAAGCTGAATATTGAAAATAGGGAAAAGCTTGAAGAAAACCTAAGGAACCTAAATGTAATGATTTCAAAAGATGTCCATGTTTCAGGCCATGCATACAGAGAAGACCATAAAGAGTTCATAAAGATGCTAAAGCCTGAGCATATTATACCTGCACATGGACCTAAGGAAAAGACGATTTTCATGAAAACACTTGCTGAAGAAATCGGGTATGATGACAGGAACATCCATCTTCTGGATAATGGGGACAGAGTAGAAATCAATAAATAAATCAAAGCTCTATTATACCTTTCTCGTTTGCGCCAATCAGCCTGATTCCAACACCTAATTTAAGCACTGCTGAAAGCAGCGCCATATGCTCTTTCCCTGAACCAGAATTCATGTTAAGTGCCACTTCCATGCCTAATTTTCCTTTCATCGAATTAAAAATATGTTTTGATATGGTTTCAACAGAATCTTCAGGGTTTATTACAACAAACTCAAAATTTTCTTTCTTGTTGAATGTGTTTGCTCCAAAATCATTTGTTACAAGATAGACTTTTTCCCATTCATGCGAGCTTATTATTTTTGCAGCCTCCTGCCATGTCCCTTTTCCACTTGAAAGAATAACGATGAGCTCAGTCATTTTTTATCTGAAAACAAATGTGTTTTTTAAGCTTTGCATATCTCTAAAGTCACGACAATCACATCGCTCCTGTAATTGATCATTGCTATCCCTATAGAGCTTTTTTCTGAAAACTGCGTGCATTTTTTTTCAAGGATTATCTTTCTCTCTCCTTTCCTTTCTGTGTAAAACCTGTAAGGCTTGCCCCATTTCTCCAAAGTGCCATTAAAAATCTCTGCTGCTTTTTCATGGATATACATGCAGGAATCCTTGCATAGGCTGTTCCTGCCATAGCAATCTTTTACAACTTCAGAAAAATCATTTCCGCATGCTGTCTCTGATGAAAGCATCGCATTCAAAAGCCCCTGGGAAAGCTGGGAATCCAGGACATCTTCTTTTGAATCTACATTTGTTTTTTTTGAGAACAGTACAAAAAACATGCCTATAACTATTATTACAACTATAAGGGCAACACCCATCATTTCCATCTGCGCTTTACTGGTAAATTTCAAGATATATCACCCCAAATGTCTTTTTTTGCGTAACCTGGTCCCTTAGGGTTACCGGGATCTTGAATTCTTTTTTTGATTCAAATGCAGCCGGAGCAAAACTAAAAAGCTCATAGCTTTCCCACCCGTTGACATAATCATATTCTTCAAGCCTCAGCTTCACATTCTTAAACATCTGGCTGTAGGTCTCTGGGTTTGCCATGACTATGTCTTTAAACGAGAAAAGGGCAAACCTGTCATAATTGTCTATTTTAACAACATTATCTGAACTATACTGCACTTCCGGGAGCAAAGCTACAGACATGGATTTTTTCAGTTGCGACATGATAAGGAATTGCTCAACTTTTGCTTTTGTCTCCTGCCTTTGCTGGGATATCAAAAATATTGCTGCAACTGAAAGTATGAAAAACACAAATAGCAGCGCAAAGGCACTTTGCATTATTTCTAGCTGTGCTTTCTTTGAAAATCTTTGGTTTCCAAAGTGCTCAAAACTACTTTTTTTGGAGTTTGAACATTTTTTCATTTTTAATATAACATCGGGCAGCTTAATCTTTGAAGGAGCATATTTTCCTTTTTTATTGAACCTGCAAGGACATATATTTTCTTCATTGAGAGCATATCTGTTTTTTCCTCTTCGCTTATTAATGCCATCTGACTGAGCAAATCAATTGTCTTGTCATATGGACAGTTTGTGTACTTTTGCTTGAATTCCGTTATCTTATCTTTTTTCATCCTTGAAATGACGCTCAATTTTCTTAATGTCTTCTTGATATTGCATTCATAAGTTTCAACATCCTGGGAATATAGTGCTCCAAGGAGTGTTGCCCTGTCCAGAAAATAGCTCTCATCATCTCCAAAAGATATTTTCCCGAAACTGTCTGGAAATAATCCTGAATCATCCATTAAGGTTATCTTTATTACATCTTTCTCATCAAATGTATCTGTAAATTCTATGTACCTTGTGTGGTAATTCTTTTCTTTATTATCTGCCTTAAATGCTTTGTCTGTGTTATTTGGGAAAAATGAATATGCCTTGAAACCAAGGTCTGAATCTTCAAAGATATATTCTACTCCTGGAGAAGTGATATAGGTAAAATATTCTGTTTCGTATGGCATCTGGAATGAAGAGCTGTATCCTAGAACCTGGTCCTTTATCAGGCCAGGGGAAAACACTATAATATCTGTAAGCGGCCATCCGCCAGCATCTGCTTTCCCTACAGAAAATGTATCACAATATATTTCTATTTCTGTGTCAGGAAGATTTATCTGTGAAACCCCTTCATGGTTCAACTGGATGTTTCTTATGCTGTTATCCACATACATCTTTATATCTGATGTAAGGGCATAGCTTGCATTTTTTTTTATGTTCCCTATGATTGTAACAGCTATTATGATAAGTATTACACCAACTACTGTAATATAAATCCAGCTGAACTGGATGTTCATACCCCTTTTCATTTATTATATTGTAACTTTGTTTTAGGTATATTAAGTTTTCTTATATTTGAGAAAAATTTAATAAGGGCATAAGACAAACAAAATCCAGATGAAAGGGCAGGTCACAATTTTTCTGATTTTACTTATAGTTGCAGTTATTGTATCATCTGTCCTGATTTCAACCCATAATAAAAAGCAACTTGCAATAATGCAGGAAAGCGAAGATGTCAATTTAAAGCAGGTGACACCTGTCAAGATATATATTGAGGATATAATGCAGGACCTTTTAGTTGAAGGGCTTTTCCTTATAGGCAAACAGGGTGGCAAAATCTATAAGACAACATGGCCTGACTGCAAGGAAGAAAACAAAAATTATACTATTGAATACAGGATGTGCAACCAATCTGGAGTGTATGATTATGGCTTTCCAAAATACCTTGAAAAGTCCCCATACCAGCATAAAAGAGTAGGAATTGGAATAAATCATTCCAGAATTGACCCTGCTAATAGAGTTACTTACTCAAGTGATGAACCATTAGAGCAGCCTTTTGCCTATCCTCATGAAGGAAAAAACATTAGGGCAAACTACCTATATGGCGCAGAGCAGCCTTTGCCTTCAATAACTTCTGAAACTGGACCAGGCTCAATTGAAAACCAGCTTTCAAGATGGATTGAATATCATTTCACTGAAGAACTGAACCTAACTGAATTTGAAGAAAGAGGGTTTGTTATACAGGTTCAGGAAGGAAGGCCTAAAGTCAATGTTGAGATAAATGAGGATTTCATAACTGCAAAGATGAATTATACGCTGAATATCAAGAAAGCTGAATCAGACTATATATTAAAGGAATACAATACTGAAATAGTTTCTGATTTCAGGCTGGTCTATGAAGGGATACAGGAGATGATAAGACAGGATATTTCTACAAAATCTGTGATGTTTAGGCAGAAAGTCTTTAATGAATCAGGAAAGCAGATAGCAAGGGTCATCTATCCTGCAATAGAATCAATACCTCAGAACTTCATGTATGATATAATAAATATCACAGTATGGAGCATAAATTATACAAAGAGGTATGGCCATGAATCGCCATTTGGATATTACTGGTTCTATTTCATTAGGGAGAACAGACCACCAGATGCTGATATTGTAAAAGCTCCGCAAGTTATGTATGTCAATGAATATGCTATGTGGACATGCTCAAACATGAAAACAAACGGTGGGCAGGCAGCATTTGATCCAGATGAGGATGATGAATGGTCAAAGCAGCCTTTCCCATGGTTTACACCTAAATGGTATCAGTTTTATAGCAGGGGAGATCAACTCATTGTTAATCTCCCTACACCAAATCCTGTAGAATGTAAAAATGATAAAGAGCTAGAACATCAAATAAATTTAGGCTTGCTAAGATTTCATAATGAACCTTATAGCAAGGATTTCGGATCTGGTTTTGTTGAGAATGGACTTGGTGCATGTGGAAACAAAGATGAAATGGTAACAGTTATAGCTAATAGCTTAAGTGATGTTGGTGATGTTATAATTTTAAAAGTTGCAGATGAACAGGAATCTGATAAAGGAGATAAAATCACTGCCCCAGATAGATATAAAGAACCTGAAATTAAAGAGGAAGGAACCGGAAGGTTAAATGATGTAATGAGCTATAGGCTTGTTAAGTGCAGACCAAGCGACGGAGAACTTGGTTGTTGCAGTCCTGATGGTTTTTGGAGATTTAATGAAAGACCACTAAATAGACCAGATGCTTATGTAGATCTTTGTTTTGCTGCATGTGTAAATCAATATCAAGATAATGTTGCAGGTGATCCATGCAGTTGCGACTGTTCAAGTGCAATTTGCACAGATTATAGAAGAGTATACAAAATTTGCAATCATGAAGGTCAATTAGTGCTTTCATATAAGGGTAGCGATCAAATAAAATTAGAGCCTGAAGGCACCGAATGCACAGACTGCCCTTGTAACTAATCAATATAAAGAATACAAAATGAAAAAACTGCACCTATACCTCACATCATTAACCATCCTTATAGCCTTGGCAATCTACACTTTTGCACAATTTGTTGAAAATACAGATGCTCACCAGGCATGCTGCATCAGCGAAGATGGATACTGTAGGGATATTTTAGTTAGGAGCGGTGAGCCTGCATGCGGGGCAGCAAGAACAAAATACACCTTGCTTTCAACAGAGAAGAACTGCATAATGATTGAGGAATGCTGTACAGATATTGATTGCAAAGAAGGAAAATGCATAATCAGAGGGAAAGAGCAGCCTGATGCAAAACAGCGTTTCATCTGTGCTGCGCTTTGTGAGGAAGTTGGTGAATGTGAATGTCCAGGCGGACTTGATACCTGCACTGGAGATTGGGACTGGATAGCACCACCTGAATCAGAATAAGTTCCTAAATCCTTCCACTTCTCATGTATTCATCTGCATCTTCTACTGTAAGATGGCCTTTGTGGCTAAATACCCTGTAGTACTTTTTCTTCTCTTTCTTCATCAATAACCCATAGATTAATCCTGTTGCCATTCCAACCAAATGAGCAAGATTTCCAACACCGCTTGGAACAAATACTCCAAAAATATCAAGTAAAGCCCAAATTATTCCTGCGGTTCTTAAGGACATTGGAATAAAGAACATGAATAATAACCTTAAATCCGGCATTATGACAATTAACGCACCAAGCACTCCCATCAATGCTCCTGATGCTCCTAAAGCAGATGGAACATTATGATAAACAAACATGCTTAAAACAATATGACCTACACCTGCAAATATTCCTGCTCCAAAGTAAAGAATTGCAAACCTTTGCCAGCCTATCCTCTCTTCAAGCAATGGACCAAACATCATAAGCCCATACATGTTCCAGAAGATATGGTTGAAATCCCCATGAAGGAACATTGAAGTCAATATAATAAAAGGCTTTGACATAACTTCAGGGAAGCTTAGCATGAAATAATCAGTAAATCCTTTTATGAAAAGCTGTGAAAGGAACATGGCTATATTTATTATGACTATAGGAAGAATTACTGATTTAACCTTCATGATGACTAATCCGATTTTTATGAGATATTTATAATTGATGTTTTTGCTATCATACCCTTAGGTCAATATCACAAATTAACTCAGCATATTTGTTTTCAGATAAAAGCCTTGCCGGCATTTTCAGGATAGTCAATAGCCTGTTAGTACTCCTGTCTTCATAGCTTGTTACAAAACCTTGAAAGCTCTCTGCAATCAGGTAATTTCCGGGAACATAGTGCTTAACTTCGTCAAACCCAAATGTCTCCCTTAAATCAACCTTTAATTTAGTTAGCATTTCAACTAAAATTCCCTGGTAGAGTATTGAATCCCTAACATCTTTTTCTTTATAATAACTGGATTCATCAAAAAATGCTTTTTTAATTGATTCCTCTGTGAAGTATTTTCCGGCAAGCGTACATAGTATATATTCCCCATATACTTCTTCAAATGGCTTTTCTTCTTCTGAATTGGATTTTTCAATAGATCCTAAAATTCTTTCAGCAGATTCTGCTGTTTCTCCTTTATTTAGCATTAGAGCGATTAAAGTTCCATAAGGATTTAATGAACCTGATATCTCCTCTAAAAGCTTCTGTGATGCATATGCCAATATATCTGAATATGCCACTTCATCTTCTACTTTTTTTGATTCCTTGTATAAACCTAGCAAGTAAGAAGCCTGCTCACATGGGGAGAAAGAGGATGTTCCTGTTACCTTTGCATTTAAACTTTCATCCATGGATAAATTAACTAAGCTATCAACCTCTTCTTTAATAGGAAGGTAAAATTCAAGGGTTTCTTTTTCTCCTCTTGATTTGATAATCTTAGAAGTCCTGAGATTTCCAATTAATTTCCCAGGGTTTTCCCTTCCTGTTGCCTTTTTTATATAGTTTCTGACATAGCTACCATTAATCCAAGCCCCTGACTTAAGGGAATACCCAAGTTCTGAAGCAGATTCATAGATAAGATCATAATAATTAACAAGCATCTGCCAAGCTTTCATCTCTACGTCTAATTTAACTGATTTTGAAAGTGCGTGCTCCAGAACCTGCTCAAGCGTTATTTCAGTCATATTATGGCGGGAAATCAACTTAATTAAAAAGGTTGCTCTAGATAATAGATTTGGTCATCTAAAACTTTTTAAACAGAAAATTTATTTCTAAATAGTGCACCAAACCAAAACCAAAGAATACTCGAGAAATTCTGTTATTATTCTAAATAATAAAAATCAATTAAAGGTGAATCTACATGGCTGAAATACTTAATAAGATAGGGAAGAAATCCGTTGAGCATGAATTCTACACTCCTTTTCCTGAAGGATATAATGCAGGGAAAACAAAATATATTGTTGTGTTTGGGACTGTGATGTCTGGCCTTGGGAAAGGAATTTTTGCTTCGTCTCTTGGGAAGCTGCTGCAGTTCAAAGGGCTGAAGATTGCGCCAATAAAATTTGATGGATACCTAAACCAGGATGCCGGAACTTTGAATCCTTTCAGGCACGGTGAAGTTTTTGTCCTGGATGACGGAACAGAATCTGACATGGACCTGGGAACTTATGAAAGGTTTCTTGATATGAACATAACTAAAGATAATTACATGACAAACGGAAAGCTCTTCCAGATGATACTAAATAAGGAAAGAAAAGGAGACTATCTTGGAAGGGATGTCCAGGTAATACCTCATGTTACAGGAGAAATAAAGTTTTTTTTAAGGAACCTGGCAATGAAAAGCAAATCAGATATAGTTCTTTTTGAGATTGGAGGAACTGCCGGGGACCTGGAAAACATGTTCTGCATTGAAGCTGTAAGGCAGCTAATGGCAGAAGAAGGGAAAGAGAATGTATGTTTTGTCGCCCTTACTTACATAATAGAGCCTGAATTTTTGGGAGAGCAGAAAAGCAAGGCTGCCCAGCTTGGGATAAAGGCACTAAATACTATGGGGATACAGCCGGATATAATCGGATGCAGGTCGCATAATCCTGTGAATGAGAAAGTAATGGAAAAGATAAGCATAAGTTCAAATGTCATGGTTGAGAATGTCTTAAGCCTGCATGATGTGAAAAGCATCTATCTTATACCTGAGATGCTTAATGAATCAGGGATTGCACAGAATGTCCTGGATATATTAGGATTGAAAAAGAAAAATTCAGATAAGGAAGAAAAAGAGCTTTTGAAAAAATGGCAGGCTTATTCTGATAATTTAAGAAACCCAAAAAAAACAGTAACCATAGGGATGACAGGGAAATACACTTCGCTTAGGGATGCGTATGCAAGCGTGATAAAAGCTTTGGAACATGCTGCAACTGAAATGAATGCTGAACTTAAGATAAAATGGATAGAAACCACTGATATTGAAGACGGAAAACTAAAGGTTGATATGGCATTAAAAGGCGTTGATGGAGTCCTTGTCCCTGGCGGTTTTGGAAAAAGAGGGACTGAAGGGAAGATAATGTGCCTGAAATATATCAGGGAAAATAACATACCTTATCTTGGTGTCTGCTATGGCATGCAGATGGCTGTGATTGAATTTGCAAGAAATGTCTGCGGGATAAAAGATGCAAATTCAACTGAGATAGTTCCTGAAACAAAAGAACCTGTGATAGACATCCTTCCTGAGCAAAAGAAGATTGAAAAACTGGGAGGGAACATGAGGCTTGGTGGGAAAGATGTTGAAGTAAAAAAAAATACTTTGGCATGCAAGCTGTATGGGAATAACACGAAAATAAGGGAAAGGTTCAGGCATAGGTATGAGGTGAATCCTAAGTACATCCCAATGCTTGAAAAGAAAGGCATGGTTTTTTCAGGCAAGCATCCTGAATATGAGATAATGCAGATTATGGAACTTCCTAAACACCCTTATTTTTTAGGGGCGCAATACCACCCGGAATTCACATCAAGGCCATTGAAGCCTAATCCGCTTTACCTTGGCCTTATAAAAGCTGCATTAAAAAAAGATTAGATTTTTATACCATATACCCTAAACAAAAAGCATGGGGGTTAAGTTTTTTTCATCTTTGCTTTTTATATCCCTATTAATCTTCTCTATAGCTTATGCAAAAAATGAAACTGACGATATAAAGGTAATAATAAAATTTAAGGATCCTGACAGCCTGAAAGAACTGAATGCTGACCATGAAGAAAAAATTGATATAAAAAAAGAAGAGATAAACGAATATAGGGAAGAAATCTTGAAAAAGCTTGATCTGGACATATCCCATGAATTTAACCTTACCAATTCTGTCATAGCATATGTCAATGAAACAGAACTTAAAAAACTTAAAAAAAATAAATTTGTGGAAAGCATCTTTGAGGATATTCCTGTATATGCTTTCATGGATTCAAGCAACGATATCATAAGCTCTGATTCTTTCTGGAACATCTCAATCAACAACATAAAAGTCAATGGAACAGGAGAGACTGTATGCATCATCGATACAGGAATTGATTACAGGCACCCTGCATTTACAGCATGCAATATAATAAATGAGACCAGCAGAGGAAATATTGTGAGCCATGCAAATGAATCAATGCATCCTTACATTGACAACCTAAACCAAATTTTCAGGATAAATAAGACAGGGTTTGAAAGGATCTCTGTCCATTTTGTAAACATAAGCACTGAATCTGAATGGGATTATGTCAAGGTCCTGGATCCAGATAACAACACTGTTGCATTATATACTGGGTTTATGGAAGATTTCTGGAGCCCAAGTGTTGAAGGCGACACATTATATATCAAGCTTGAGACTGATGATTCAATTTCCAGCTGGGGATTTAAGGTTGATCAGGTAATAAATGGATCAGTAAATACAACACTAAACTGGAGCACATGTGAGAAAGTCATCGGCGGATGGGATCTGACAGGCAACCAAAACAACCTTGATGACCAGGATCCTATGGATGATGAAGGCCATGGAACGCATGTCTCTGGGATAATAAGCTCTGTAAATTCAACCTATCGTGGAGTTGCTCCTGGTGCAAGGATTTTTTCTGTCAAGGCACTTGATGAAACAGGAGGAGGAAACACAACTGATGTCCTGGCAGCAATGGAACTATGCATTGAGAATAAAGAGAAGTATAATATTTCTGTAATATCACTTAGCCTTGGTTCTGGAAGCTATACTACAAACTGCGATTCCAACGGTGGTGTGTTTGGGCTTTTCTCATCTTTAGTGAATGATGCAATTTCAGAAGGGATAATGGTTGTTGCTGCCTCCGGAAATGGCGCATCATCAACAGGGATAGCATTTCCTGCGTGCCTACAGAATGTCACAAGTATCGGAGCAACGACAAAAGCAGATAATGTAGATACGAGCTATTCCAATTCTAACGCTTATTTAGATTTGCTTGCCCCAGGGACATCAATAAATTCAGTAAATCTTGGAGGAGGCTTTGTCTCAAGCACTGGAACAAGCATGGCAGCTCCACATGTCTCTGGAGCAACTCTTTTATTAAGAAATTTCAAAAGGCTGGAGAATGGCACAATCCTTACACCATGGCAGATAGAATATTACCTCAAGGCTTCAGGGAATAATAAGACTGATTCAAGGAACAGTGTAAAAACAGAGAGGATAAACCTTACAAGAGCATTGGAAATGATTGATGATATCCCAAGGATTACTTTTACTGATATAACTACAGGAAACATCTCAAGAAATTTCTCGAATGTAAATATTACAACCAGTGAACCAATATCAAAAGCAATAATCTATTTTGATAACTTAAATTACACAATGATTGGTAGTAATAATGAATTCTATTTCAGGATTAATTTAACAGATTCTCATAATTATACTGTATATATTAATGACAGCACAGGAAATAAAGTATACAATGGAAGCTACTTCATTGCTGTTGATTTGGACCCGCCTACAATAAATATTACTGCTCCAGGAAACAATTCTGTAATAAACATAAGCCACCTAATCAACATAAGCATAGTTTCAAGCGATAATACAAACTGCGAGTATTTTATCCTGAATGAATCATATGAAATAACAGAGAATGCAAATTTCAGCATCTATGAAAACGGCCAGAAAAACCTGACTGTAAACTGCACTGACTTAAGCGATAATCTTGCTTCATCAAAAATATATTTTATAATCAATGATACAGACGCACCTGAAAAGTCATCATTTTCCGTAGCTTCAACAACTGCAACAATAACATTTTCATATTCTACAGATGAGCCTTCAAATGCAACTGTTCTTGGAACAAATTCAGGCTATTCAAAAAGCCACAGCATTGTTGTATCAGGATTAACTGCAAATACAAACTATCCATATAACCTTACAATATGCGATAGGCTTGGGAACTGCAATACTACACAAGGAAGCAAGTCAACTACAGCTGCATCCTCTGGTGGTGGCGGAGGAGGTGGAGGCAGCTCTGGTGGTTCTTCAAGCGGCTCTGGCTATACAAGAATAATAAAAGAGGTAAAACCTGATTTTGGAGAGACTGAATTTGTAAAAGCAGATTACAAAGGGAAGATATCCTTCAGGGTTACAGAACTTCCAGAAGATATAATCTCTCCAGGGCATTCATACCAGATAATCAAGATAACAGCCAATGAAAGCAGGAAAACAAGCTTTACATTCAAAGTCCAAAGGAAATGGATAGATGAGAACAGTATTAGGGAAGTCATCCTTGCAAGATATAATGGAACATGGAATGAGCTGCCTACAATATTCTTATATTCCAATGAAACGTATAATTTCTATAATTCTACAACCCCTGGGTTCAGCTATTTTGCAATAATAGGCAAGAAACCAGAGATAAAAAAGAACGAGACACCTAGGCTTGAAACGTTTGATGAAAAAGTAATAATGAATGAGACAAAAACATATGTCGAACCTGAAAAAAAGAAGATCAGCTTTATTTCTGTTGCAATCATCTTAGTTTTCATCTCAATACTGATAGTCGGGTTTTACAAGCACGAATATTCCAGAATAATAAACAAAAGTAACAAAAAGTAACCATAAGTTATATAAAGTAGCTAAAAGTTACTAACTTCTGTGGCAGATGTACCTGTAAAGCTTGATAAGGAACTTAAGGAAGAGATAGAAAAATACATCTCAAAAGGAAAAAACAGGATAAGCTATCCTTCTGTCAAAAATTTTGTCGATAAGGCTGTGCTAAAGCTTCTGGAGGAGATAAAAAATGAGAAAAATTAGCCTCCTCTTTATTTTGTTGCTAATCCCTCTTGCCTTTGCACAGCCAAACATAACAGATATCAGAAATATCTCGATAAATGCTTCTATTGTCAGGATCTCATTCAATGCAACAGCTGCCAGCAATGCAACTGTGTTTTATGGAACTGCTGCAAATAACCTTAACCTTAATGAGACAAATTCAAGCTACCTTACAAAGCACAATATCTCTTTAACAGGACTATCGCAAAATACAACCTATTTTTTCAGGATAAATATATCAACCGCATTAAACCTGAAGAACAGCACAGTCATAAGGAATTTCACAACCAGGATAAATGACCTAAAAGAGCCTGTATGGTCTAATAATTTCTCATACCAGTCTTCACCAAAGATATTTGAGAACCAGTCTGTCTTCAACATAACATGGCAGGACTATAATATTACAAATGCATGGATTGAGCATAATTTTTCCGGAAGCCGCGAAAATTATTCAATGACTGGTAACCAAAGCATAAAGTACTATTATTATTTTAATATCACACCTGGAAATTATAGGTACAGGTTCTTCGCAAATGACTCCTCAGGAAACCTGAATTATACTACCTACTTTCATTATCAAGTTAACAGGGCAAATTCATCCCTGAATCTTACGATTAACGGGCAGGAAGGCAATATCACTTTAGAGAGAGGTGTCAGCATCATATTGAATGCGACCTCTCTTTTTGGTGATTCCACTGTCTATCTGTATTCAAATGGCACGCTGATAAACCAAAGCCAAAACCCGATTGAAAATATAACTCTTGAAGATATTGGGATTTATAATATAACTGCTGTTTACATACAATCAGAAAACTACACTTACTCTTCAAAGACTTACTTCATCCTTGTAAATGACACCCTGCCTCCTGTATTTGATTTTGATTCCCCAATTAACGATACTTTTTATGATGATGACCTACTGATTGATTTTGAGACTGATGAAGAAGCCACATGCTACTATAATCTTACAGGGAACTATACACTTATTGATACAGATACATGGCATGTTGAATTACTTGAATTAAATGACAGCACATATAATATCACATTCAGATGCACTGATGGATTCAACCATACAAGCTATGCAAGAGTGACTAATTTTACAATAGATACAGCTTATCCGGAGATTGCAATAATCTCTCCGATATATAATATATATAGACAGTTTAGGCTGCAGTTCAACTATTCTATAAATGATACGAACCTGGATAATATCTGGTATAACTTAAACTATAATATTACTAAAGTGTACCTTAATGCCAGCAAGCAGAACATAACATTTGTTTGGCCTGGAAAAAATATTGTAAGCATTTTTGCAAATGATTCTGCAGGGAACTATAATCAATCTAATGTAACACTTTACATCAACAGGTCAATTAATGCAACAGCCTGGTCAAAAAAATTCAATTCGACAATACTTGCAAGATCAGTATCAGTACTAAACAAGTCATTTAACATAACCGGAAACATATCTGTTGACAAGAACCTTACGATACTTGTAAACTTTTCAAATATTTCTATATTTATCTATAACTTTTCAGGACTGAAAGCTATGTGGGGCTATTCCTTTTTCATATCCTCAAATGATTCATACTTTGAAGAGCAAATAAACTTGATTGAAGGGACTGAGCCTATACATTATATTTATTCTGAAAATTTCACCTTATTTTATAATAATACAAATGAATATTATGCAAAAACCAAGCTTCCTAGAAATCTAAGCTATTATGAGAGCATATATTTTTGCAATAACTTAGAGAACTGCTCGGCCATTGGCGCCTGCTCAGGAGCCTACAAAGATAATTCCAGCACTGCGTGCTATAACAACACAGTAAATAACCTGTTTATTTACATGCCATACCTTGGAACTGTGTTTGGGGCAAATGACACAGTTGCACCGATTATAACCATGAATTTCCCTGAGAATAACTCTGTGATCAACCAAAGCTATAAAGTAAAATTAAACATTTCGACAAATGAAGCAGCTACATGCAGGTATAGCCTAAACCTTGGAACTTATTCAAACATAAATGGGACAACAGAATTCAATACAACTTTCAATTCATACTCAAACTCATACCAAAACATAACAATAAACTGTTCAGATTCAAACACAAACTCAAGAAAAAGTATGATTTATTTTAGGATAAATGACACAGATTATCCTTCATATGATATAGATATTGATAACACCTTAACTGAGCTTTCATTTGAGATGGACAGCCTTGAACCTTCAAACATATCAATATATCTTGTAGATAATGAGACAAAAAAATCAACATCATACTCTTTAAGCCATGAGATTAATTTCACTGACCTTGAAATAAACACAGCATATGAATATTCCGCAAAAGTCTGTGACAAGCTTAGGAACTGCGACATATATAATGGAAGCGCAAGAACTGATTCTTCCGGATCCAGTACCACTAGCAGTTCATCTGCTTCAGGAACAACAGGCGCCAGTGCTCTTGGCGTTGCAAAGCTTTGGGTAAATCCTGAAATTGGAGAGCACATAATGGACATACCGAGCTCTGAAATAAGCTTTACAAGGATTATATTTGAGCTGAACAAAAATATTACAGGAACTGTGATGCTTACTGTCTATAAAACTGAAGAAGCTGACGAACTTCCAAGCCTTGAGAATGTCTATCAATACGTGAGAATTGATGAAGATGGAATAACAAATAATGACATAGCAAGTGCTAAGATACTTTTTACTGTCCCAAAAGAATGGATTGGTGCAAATAATATAATTGAAGTGAACCTATTTAGGTATGACGGGGCCTGGGAAAAATTAGAGATCAGAGAAATCCAGAACGACTCAGAAAACATGTATTATGAAGCAACATCAGAAGGGCTCAGCTATTTTGCAGTTTCAGGGATAAAAGGCGAATCACCTAGCCAGGAAAACCCGGCAGCTGTAAATGATGCAACAGGAAATGCTATTAATTCTCCGGAAGGTGAAAAGCTCGAAAGGGCAAGCGAAAGAGAAGAGGAAGAAAAGAAAAAATTCCCATTTAAGATTATATCATTAATTATAGGCGCAATCATTGTTATTGGGATAATTGGCATTTTTGTTTCATCCATAATGCAGCAGTCTAAAATTTCGCTCTCCCATAACACTTCTGAACTCAAGGAATATATCAAGAAATCAAAAGAGCAGGGTTTTAATGAAGAGCAGATAATCTCACACCTGATAGCTTCTGGCTGGGATAAAAACATAGTTGAGCCTATAGTAAAAGGATCCCCAGAAATAAAGGCGCAGGAGATTAAGGAATTAAAAGCATATGTAATGGTTGCAAGAGCCAATGGTTTTAATGATGTGCAGATAATAGAAAACCTGAAAAAAGCAGGCTGGAATGACAAACAGATAGAGTCTGCAATAATATAGCTTAAAGCTTATCTCATTTGGTTAATTTTAAAAATCAAGGCTTTGTCCTTTCATATATGGAAACATTAAGGCAGGCAGTCATATGCGTTCTTGGCCATGTAGACCATGGTAAGACCAAGCTTCTTGATAAAATAAGAGGGAGCGCTACACAGACAGGTGAAGCCGGCGGAATCACACAGGCCATAGGCGCATCTATAATACCTCTTGAGACAGTCAAAAAAATATGCGGGCCTCTTCTTACTGACAAATCTTTTTTCACAATACCAGGCCTTCTCTTCATTGATACTCCTGGGCACGCTGCTTTCACAACACTTAGGAAAAGAGGCGGGAGCATTGCAGATATTGCTATCCTTGTTATTGATATGAATGAGGGGCTAAAGCCGCAGACAGTAGAATCTATAGAGATATTGAAGGGCTCAAAGACGCCTTTTGTCATTGCTGCAAATAAAATAGACCTTATTCATGGATATAAGCAAAATGATAAATTCCTTATAAAAAATATCAACAGCCAGGAAAATAGCGTAATTGAAAAAGTTGAGACAAAACTTTATGAGATTGTCGGAAAGCTTTCTGAACTTGGACTTAATGCAGAAAGGTTTGATCGAGTTGAAGATTATACAAAACAGGTTGCAATAGTCCCTGTGTCCGCTGTTTCAGGCGAAGGAATACCTGAACTCCTGATGGTTTTGATTGGGCTGGCACAAAAATACCTTGAATCCTCATTAAAGCTGCATGTAAAAGGCAATGCAAAAGGAACCATACTTGAAGTCAAGGAAACCCAGGGGCTAGGGAAGACAATGGATGTAATAATCTATGACGGCATCCTAAGCAAGAATGACAAGATTATAATCGGTGGCATTGAAAAGCATATAGAAACAAGGATTAAAGCATTATTATGCCCCCTGCCATTAAAGGAGATGAGGGATAAGAAGACAAAATTCTGTGCAGAAGATAAGGTGGTTGCAGCTACAGGAGTAAAAATATGCGCACCTGACATCGATGATGTTGTTGCAGGCATGCCAATCCAGAGTTTCACTGATGATAAAGAAAGAGTTATATCTGAAATACAAAAAGAAGTAAGCGAAGTCCTTGTAGAGACATCCAGCTCTGGAATTGTTATAAAAGCAGATACCCTGGGAAGCCTTGAAGCCCTTACTTTCTTATTAAAGGAGAAAAATATACCTGTAAGGAAAGCAAGCATCGGGAAAATAACAAAGAAAGACCTGACAGATGCAGAATCAAATTATGATAAGGATCCGCTGCAATCGGTGATATTAGGGTTTAATGTAGAGAAAGATCCTGATACTGTGCAGAATGAGAAAGTAAAGGTAATAACAAGCAACATAATCTATAGCATAATTGATGAATTCACTTTATGGCAAACTGAGCAAAAGAAGCTTCTTGAATCTAGGGAGCTTGATAATGCCATAAGACCCTGCAAGTTCCAGTTCATGCCTAATTTCGTGTTCAGGCAGAACAACCCTGCAATAATAGGATGCGATATACTTGAAGGCAAGATAAGCACTGGCACTTATGTGATGAAAGACGGAAAGAACATAGGGATGATAAAGGGAATCCAGCTTGAAAAGGAAAGCATAAAAACGGTTGAAAAAGGCAAGCAGGCTGCAATTTCAATAGATGGAGTTACTGTAGGTAGGCAGATAAAAGAATCTGACATACTCTATGGATACATGCCTGAAGATGATTTCAGGAAAATAAAGTCACTTGTGAAATACCTTTCAAAAGGGGAAATTGAAGTCTTAAAAGAGATTGCAGAGATAATGAGAAAAGAAAATGGGGTATGGGGAATATAAAATAAAATGGAAAACCTGAAAATACTTAATTCAAAGGAAAGGAAAGAGATTCTAAAGATTATAAACGAGCAGTTTTCATGCGAGTTTGAGTTTGAATTTGAGGTTTTCCAGAATTCAAAAAACAAGATATTTGTGATGAATAAGGACCTAGGAAAGATAGATTATAAGCTGCTTTTAGTCAATTCTCTTGGTATGTATTTCGGCGAGATGAGGGATAATGAGATAAGGCTAAGCATTGAAGCGAGCCAGATAATAGGAAAAATAGCAAATAAGAATGTCTTGGAATTAGATGATGAACTAGCAGGAAAATGGATGGCTGGGGAAGACATCAGCGTTGATTCTGATCTTTATGGCTTTGTCATAATAAAAAACAAAGATGATTTCCTAGGCTGCGGAAAGATTTCAAACAAGAAATTATTTAACTATGTGCAGAAGGAGAGAAGGGTTTAATTCTTTCCGTTTTTGTGCTTGCCTAAGAAAAATAAAGTGTTTTCATTTGATTTTAAATTTGCAGTAACTCTATAATCCTGCCTACCATGTAAAGGAAGACTTATGCTATTGTATTCCCTTCCCTGATACATCACAAATGTTGCTTCCAATAATTCTAAATCATACATAAACCTATTTGCACCACCTATAGACCTAAGGCTATCATATGGCTTAAAGTTCCTTTTTGCTACCATTTGGTTTATTCTTGAAATAAATCCATCTTCTCTGCTACAGCGAATATTTTTATCGTTTCCAACAACCCAATTATGATTTTTATTTGTTCTTTTATTAAAACCACCTATATTCGAGTAAAAGGTCGTTTTTCTTATCCTTGTTGAACTCTGCTCTTCGAGATAGTCTTTAATTATTTTTGCACGCAGCTCTGTTTTTTTATCATAATCCATTCCTCCAAATAAAATATTTTCAATTATATTTGAATCCGGTATGTATTTTTTTATATTTTTTATATCCTGCTCGCATGCATAAGCAAGCGTAGATGCTAGAGAGTATATTAATCCAAAATTTTCTAAATCTTTTTTATCATATTTATTTTTATGTCCACCTATGAAACTATTAAGCATCCTCATAATTTCATCTATCTGATACGGAACCATGACACCTCTAATGTCTTTAGCTGAAACTAATACGTGCCTGCTTCCCCTAAGATATGTTTCTAACTGCTGCAACTGATTTTCAGATATTCCAAAAATCTGTGCATAATAAAAGGTAAACTCCCTCGCAGCATCAACCATCATTCTGGATTCATTCAAACTTTCAATTCTTCCTATTAACTTATCTGGATCATTCTGAATATTAAATTCTGTAGTTATATTGTGAAGTCTGTCTGTCAGCTTAATTAATACCTGCCGACTTGCTGTTTGTCTTTTTTCATGATCTTTTATCACATTCTCAACGGTCTCTCCGTTCGTAATTATTTCTCTTAAGAAGTATTCGTGATATTCTCCAACTCCCTGCCATGGCTGTTTTGCAAACTTATTTGCATCTAGTATAAGCGTGTTCTTTAGTATTTTATCACTACCTGAAATATATTCAGCAAGTTCGGAAATAGCCTGATTTCTTATTCCCCAATATTCTTTAACTATATTCTCTTTGCCTTTAATTATTAAAGTTCCATTTTGAAATTCTTTTATTTTTCTTAAAACATATTCATCTGACTTATCCTGTTTCTTTAATTCTCTAAAATAGTCCCTTATTACTACATATCTCTGGTGCAATGGTTCAAAATCTTCGACTGAATCATGAAGAAGTGCAGAAATAAACATGCTTTTGTCTCCTGTTATAACATATAGATAAGTAGCAACATGCAAAGAATGAGAAAATGATGTGACATAATGATATTTTCTCATATCATCTTTTGCCTCTCCATCTTTATATGAAAAAAACATTAACCTGCTGAGTAAAATTGCCCTCCTGACCGAAATATCATCAAGAAGATCATCTATTGCATAAGTCCAATTATTTAACTTTGCCTTATTACTTTTTTGCAAACCTTGAGTTTTTTTTCGTAATGAATCAGATATTTTGCTTACTTTATCAAAATAATAATTTACAAAAAAATCTTCTATTAAAGGTAATTTTTCAGTAGGATTATAACCACCGTCAACAAATTTGTCTTTCAGATACTGTAGCTCCCATCCAAGTTCATAATCAATATTAAATTCAAAAACCAATTCCTGCAATTGCCAAAGCCTTTGACGCCTTGAGTCGAGACTCTCAGTTGTAAACATTCCGTCTTCTGCGCTTAAGCAATCCAATAAACTCATAAAAGGTCCTGTCTAAGCAGTTATTTAAAAATCTATCTGTTTTATTACTACTTTAGAGTGAATTATGCGGAATTCCAGATCTTATCACCAACATAATGGATGTTTTTTACTGATTTCCCATTTGTCATGGATTTCATCTCTTCCCCTGAAAATAATGCAATCCCTACTCCCAGCGGCTTGTTATGCTTCTCATCTACAATTGCAACAAAATCATCCTTATTTATGCCTTCATCAATTAATTTTATTCCCGGCCTCATTATATCAGCGCCTTTTATGACAAATGGGACTGCACCCATATCAACTGTAATCTTCTTTAAAACCATGCTTTTCTGAAGCAGTTTCAGTGTCGGGACAAGCTTTTCACCAAGATGAAAAAATACTGGCTCATTATTCATGAGGATTACCTGCTCATCAATAAGCTCATATTTCCCTTTCTTATCAAGCTCCAGGAAACTTGCATTATCAAATAGTTCCTTCACTTCCTTGCTCTTCATTGCCCTTTTCATATTCCCTCAATCCTTACTGTTGCAATTTCTTTTGGATTTTTCAGCTTTTCTATAATCCTTCTGTCTATATCCTTTGCTGCAATGCTTGAACTTATTCCTAATGTCCTTTCAGAGCAATAATCTGTTATCCTGAATACAATCTCATGCCCTGATTTAAAGCCTTTATTGACCTTCGCTGTTATCTCCTGGAAATATTCTCCTGAAGCTATTGTTATCTTGAGGTTATCATATCTAAGCAGAGTCTCAATCTGTTTTTGTTCAAAACCTGCATTTACGCCAATAATGCAGTCCCCGTTTTTGCTTAATTCCTTGTCTTTTGTGAATTCAAATGTGTTCCTGTGCGTCCCAAGAATGTTTTTATGACCATGTATTATAAACTCCATCAACGGATTAAGAATAACATTAAATAAAAAATTAACTAAAAGAAATAATCACTTTTGCTTTTTTCTTGTTTCTTTCTCAACTATGTCTTCAATAGGCTTGTCCCCTTTCTTTTGGGCCTCTTCTGCCATCTTCTGCAGGTCAACGCCAAGTTCCTGCAAAGCTTTTACGTGCATCTGCATTAACTGTTCAACAATCCCTACAAGCTTCATCATTTCCTGCCTTTCCTTTGCAAGGGTTGAAAGAGCACCTTTATGAAAGCCAATCTGTTCGTCCTTAGAAACATCTTCAGCCATAAGTAAATTCACCTCTATACTTTATGGCTTAATAGTTAGTGGTATTTAATCATTTCCTTTTTTAGCTTTTCAAATTCCAAATCTGTATCAATTTCATATTTTAACTTTAGGAAAAACCTTTTTAGGTTCTTTAGGTCACGCTGCATGTATTCCTGGGCAGACGCATCCTTTACGCTTGTACTCTGGGAAAAATCAATGAAATATGGCGTCTCGTCATGGTTCAGGATGTTAAATTCTGATAAGTCTCCATGCACTAACCCAAGTTTACATAGTTCCATGACTGAATTTAATACTTTTGCTGCGAAATCTTTTGTGTCTTTTGGGTGCTTATCCTTTAATTGAGGAGCAGGAATATCCTTTCCAATAGATTCCATGACTATTACGTTATTTGAAAAGATATATGGTGTTGGCACGTTTATTTTTTCCCTTGCTGCCAAAAGATTCCTGTATTCCCTCTGAACCCACTTGAAAATAACCTGCCTTCTCTGGTTTTTTATGCTCATGAACCTTGGGTCTGATTTTATGTATGAAAACATCTTATTGAAATTGCAGCTTTGGAGCCTGTAAATTTTGACTATGACATATTCATCATCTTTTGTCTCTGCTATAAATATGTTTGATTCTTTTCCTATCTTTACCGGGCTTACAAGCTCTTCAAAATGCCCCTGGGAACTAAGCTTGAATAGCGTAGCTATGGTAAACTCATCAAAGACGTTTTTATAGATCTTGAATTTTTCCTTATTTACCCTTGTCATTTTAAAATAAAGAGTGGGACAAGCTTTATAAATTAGCATCCTAAGCTTATATATGACCTGCTTTTTCATGCAAGGGGGCTCTAACTTCAACAACGGACTGTGTCCAACAAAGCTTTGATCCTCTACTTGTGAAAAAGCGGTCACTTTATCTAATATTTTCTTTGGCAATTTGGTTATAGAGCAAATCCGCTACCATATCATGCCCTTTAACAGAATAATGCAGGTCTTCAGCACTCAAAACAAGCTCAGACTTAAAAAAATCACTCTCTCTTGTTTCAAGATATTCTTTATATCCCTCTGAAAAGATAAAAATGATCCCTGGATATTTTTTAGGGAGACTTTCCAGCCATGTCCTTGTATTTGATTCATAAAGAGCTGGCATTGCAAAAAATATAACTTTTGTCCTGCTGCTTAATCTTTCATATTTTAAGAGGGTTTTTTCGAAGTTTTCCCTTCCAACCAGCGATTCATAAGATGATGGTGCTTCTGCCGGATTGCAAATGCTGTCATATACCCTGCCAAGATTATCTGTATTATAAAAATCATAATCTATCCTTAGTGCCTTTTTCATATAGAGAAGAATAAATGAGTCATAAGACCAAAATGTTTTTCTTGCTGAAAGGAAATTTGGAAGGCAGAAATCATTATTTACAAATTCATAGATAACCATATCTGGCTCCAATGCCATGCCATATTTTTCCAAAACCTCTTCTGACATCACAAAATTATACCCCGGCACTGCAAGAGTATAGGTCTCATAGTCTTTTTTTTGCGAGAATTCATTTAACTTTATTTCAAGGGCATCCATATACCTTTCATTGACTTCAACACCCCAGCCAAACATATAAGAATCGCCAATGCCTATTATCCTAAATGTATCATTGTCCTTTTTCTTGAATTCTTCTTCTCTCCATCCATCAGAATTTGTAATTAGCTTTTTCCCTGTGAAAGTTACATTCATGCTTGGCTTAAGCTCATACACAACTTTCCAATGTGCACTTGGCCTGATCAGATAACCTAGTGTGTAATAAGGCCTATTGATGGTTCTTATTTTATATGCGTCCTGGACTGTTCTTCCAATTGTATTTGCATAATGAATCCTTAAAACTAGTTCTGCAAAACAAAAAGATAAAACAATAGAAAATAAAAGGATATAAACTTTTAATTTGCCCTTGTCTTCATTAATATTTTTAAGCGTCTGCTTCAGGGTCATACGCAGGAACAGCTGATTTACTTATTATCATTATATCCCCCATACTTTTTACAAGCTGGTGAGGAACTACTACTCCTTTTGCGCTTCCCAAGACCTGGGTTAGGAATGAGTTTCTTGTAGCCTTTACCCTCCATCCTGAAATCTTGTTGTTTGAGACTATAAGCTCATCAACATCACCAAAATAGTCCCCTTCTTCTGTAAAGACTTTCATATCGTAGCATTCTGACACTTTTTTCATTTTTAGCATTAAAACCACCTAGTAATTATAATTTGTAGCCACATTTAAATAGTTTACCCCAAACACATTAGAGCATGATTGTGATAGTATCAGGCACCCCAGGAACAGGAAAGACAACTTTTGCCAAAAAATATGCAAAAGAGCACAAGTTCAAGTATCTTGACGTGAATAAGCTGATTGAAGAAAAGGGTATTATCGATGGGTTTGATGATGAAAGAAACAGCAAGATAATCGATGTTAAGAAGCTGAATAAGGCTTTAACTGAAGAGATAAAGAAGCAAAAAAACATAGTAATTGACTCCCATCTCTCACATTACCTTCCAAAAAAATATGTGGACTTATGTTTTATTACAAAGTGTGACTTAAAGGAACTTAAAAAAAGACTTAAGAAAAGGAAATATTCTGAAAAAAAGATACGTGAGAACATGGACAGCGAGATATTTGACATATGCAGACAGGAAGCAATTGAGGCTGGACATAAGGTAGAAACGGTTTATACAGATTTAAAAAAATAAGCTATATCTCTATTTAAATATCTCAATACCACATCTCATTAAAATCTTCCTAAGCCTTGGCAATGGAAGGCCAACTACATTTGAATAGCAGCCATTTATTTTTTCAACAAATACCGAACCTTTGTCCTGCATTCCAAAACTTCCTGCCTTATCCATAGGGTCTTTTGTCTTTATATAATCCAAGATCTCCTTATCTGTCATCTTATTCATTTTCACAAGGGTTGTCTCTGTCTCAACATATTCCTTCCTGTTTTCTATATCTATGACTGCAACTCCTGTGATCACTTTTGTCCATTTCCCATTCTGCTTCTTTAGCATCAAAAAAGCGTCTTTTTCATTTTTTGGCTTTCCCAGGACTTCAGCATTTAATACTACAAACGCATCTGCACCTATTACAATCCCTTTTTTGAATTTTTTTGCAACGTCCCTTGCTTTTCCCAAGGCATGCTTTTTTGCAAGCTTAACCGGTGGTATTTTTTCAGAATTGTTTTCCTCAAAATCGCTAGGGCATATTACAAGGTTTTCAAATAATGGCTCAAGCAGCCTTTTTCTTCTTGGAGAACCTGAAGCCAGTATTATTTTTCTCATTTCTTATTTTTTGGATAAACTCTTTAAAAAGTTTTTTATAATGGCCTGATTTAAACTAAACTATGGACATGATGCTTCTTACAAGGGCTTTTGCAATAATCATACTTATATTCCTTGGCTACCTATTCAAGAAAAAAGGGCATTTCAACCAGCAGACAATAGATTCAATCAATGGCATCGTATTCAAGATGGTCTTGCCAGCTTTTCTTTTCATCTCATTCCTCGGCATTGATTTTGAAGCTAAATTCCTGCTTCTTCCTGTTGCTGGGATAATACTTGCATTAACTTTGCTTGGATTTGGGTTTTTGGCTTCTTATATGTTGAAAGTAAAGGATACATACTTCAAATTTGCAATGACGACTTTTGAAGGCGGGATGATTGCATATCCTGTTTTTTCCATGTTCTTTGGGGCTGATAAGGTATTCATGGTTGCCCTTTTGGATTTAGGCAACGCAATATTGTTCTTTACTGTGATAATGGTCCTTTTGGCCAGGCATAATGATAAGCCAATACTTGCAGCATTAAAAGACAGCCTTCCTATACTTGCGGCAATGTTTTTAGGGCTGATATTCAATGCACTTGATTTCACTTCATTATTTTCAGGCTCCCTTGCATACGATGTAATAATTGAAGCATTAACACTTCTTAGCATACCCATGGTTACATTAGTCACACTGTCTATAGGAATCGACCTGGAACTTGACTTTAAGAGCTTTCTTAAGCCATTAAAGATAATAATAGCCAGGTATATACTGTCAGTTACATTAGCAATAATAATTTTTGAAACACTGCTTGCCAGCTTTGGTTTTGATTCCAGCTTCAGGCATGCCTTGATTATCTTCTCGCTTGCACCTTCTTCCCTTCTTCTTCCTGCACTGGTTCCAAAGGAAGAAAGAAAGATGATGAGCAGCCTTACTGGCTTATTTGTGCCTTTATCGATAATAACCTTAATGGCTTACGGGATATTTTTTATCTGAATATAAAAAGATAAAAAAATCAATAAAAAAGGCTTAAAAAAAGATAGCTGCAAAGTATAGGAATAAAAGCAAGCTTCCATAGTTTCCTGTTCCATTTTATTATCTCCTTTCCTGAAAAAGGAGTAATGGGAAGCATATCCATAAAACATGAAGTCAATGCACTTACCATAATAACCTGCGCAAGCTGAAATGGAGCAACCATGTTAATTATAAGAAACAGAATCCCTAAAATAAATGTGAAGCATACTGAGTTATAGAGGATTTTTGCTTTTACCTGCTCATGTCCTTTCTCAGAAGAGACATATCCTGCAAGCCCGAATGTGTTACCAAGCCATCCTGAAAACAGCGTCAGAAAAACCCCGAAATTCCATAGATGATACTCAGTATGTATATTATGGTTTTTATCCATAAGAAGCCTGAATAAATTCTGGAAAAATGATAAGGTAATGTTTACAAAAAGCCCAGTCAAGATAAGGGAAAAAGCTCCATTGCCTGTAATATAAGTATATGAAATAGCAACCGCAAAAACAGTTGCTGACAGCACTATATATGCCCATTCCCTGTATTTTATCCTCAGCCCTTTGTAATCAAACCCTTTGTATTCCTTCCTGACTTCCTTTTTTTTGACTTTGTTCATAAGCTTATCAACTATCAGCCCGTTGTAAAAGCTTTCAAAGATATTCTTCAGAAGATTCCATAGCCAAAGCATAGACAGAGAGATGAGTGTTGCTGCAACCGGGACAAAAGCAAGAGGCATAACTGATGAAAGAGGGGAATTATATTGGCTTGTCCTTGGACTATTGCCAAAACCTGAAAAATCAGAATATATCATGTAATTGCCAAGAAAGACAATCTTTCCTCCTGAAAACTTTTCAATTGCATATCCTGGGCTGGAATCCAATACCTGTTTTGAAATCTTATTTTGAGATGGACCGCCAATCAGGATTATCGCACGGTTGTTATATAGTGTTTCATCAAATTCCTCTTCTTCAAAAATAGGGATTTCTTTTATTTCAGGATATGTGCTTTTAGTCAGCATAACAATCAGCCTTTCTGCTGATGAAGAATATTCACCAATGACAACAACAGCATCCCTTGAGCCAACAAAACCCAGTATCCTGTCCTTAACATCTTCCTCTCCGACAGCATAAACAGAACCAGATAATAAAAGCAGAACAACTAATATTAGGATAAGTTTGTTTTTCATCATTCAAGCACCTCTACTTTTTTGATACGCAATGGAGCTATATCCACCTCATGAAAATATTCATATAATGTCAACGAGTGAAAAAATGCAGAAGGAATAGGCATCAGCATACCTTCTTGAAATAAGTGATATTGGCTTTTGTGAGCAATTGTCGCCATAATTTTCCTGAATATATTTAATCCTATGAATACCTTATGTGTTGGCAATGTCCTTTTTGATTTAAAAGAATTCTTTTTTGCCATATGTTCAGGAAGTTTTAATAGATTAAATAATTTAACAGGCAGAGTAGAATACCACAAATTGATATTGCTGTATTCCTTTTTAATGAGTTCTGTTACAATTTCTGAAACAATAATATGATCTGGATGCCCATAAAGCCCTGAGAAATCATAGGTTATCACTAAACCTGGCCTCTCCCTTTTAATAGTATCCTGAATAATCTTTTTAACTTCCATTTTTTTGTTTTGCAATTCCCCATCTCCTAGGTCATGCTGAATAAGCTTTGATACGTTTAGAATTGATGCTGATTTTTTTAATTCATCAGTGCGTATTTTTTTAAGATGGTTGTCTATTTTTCCATCTTTTGTGCCTTTTTCTCCTTTTGTGAGAATTAATAAAGTACATGCAATATTATTCCTTGAAGTTATTGTGCCTCCTACATTAAACACTTCATCATCAGGATGCGGATAAACCACAAGAACCTTTGCATTTTCTCTTAGTTTTTTTGTGGGAACTCTAAAATCATTAATTTTGATGAATGCAAACAACCAAAAAGCAAGAATGGCAAAAATAAGAACCAAAACAAACTTCTCAATCATTCAAGCACCTCAATCTCATCAATCTTACCATCGCCATCAAGGTCAAAACCCTGCACTATCGCATAAAATTCCTTTTGCCCTGAAAACCTATAGATTGTATTTTTTGTGAACCTTGTCAGTGCAAGGACAGCTGCCTTGGTTCCAACAAACCTAATCCCTGCAATTATAAGGATATACTTTTCTTTATTGAATGGGTTTTGTATCCTTGAAACCATGCCCATGCTCTCTTCTGTATAGCTTCCTTTTTTTGTTATGATTCCCCATGGCTTCTCATCTGAGAATTTTGCAGGGAGGAAATCATTTATCTTTGCAACAACAAGGTTTGTTACAGGGCCACCTACAAGTATGAGGTTTCCGGATTCCTTTAATTTCAGGTCAACATCAAGCATTGTTGAAAAATTATCTTTCATCTTTGAATAGTTTCCTAGAAATAATGCAAGATCTATTGCATAATGCCCATCCCTTGCCCTGGCCTTATGAGGTCCATGAGGGTCTGGAGAACCGACTATTATGCTTGAATCGAATTTCCCTTCAGAAATAAATGGACTTAGAAAATTCATTATATTTTTGTCTTTTTTTTCTATCAGCTCATGGATGCTTTTCCAGTCTTCTGAAAGCGAGAATGAGAAATTCAGAAACTTAGGGGCTAATTTTTTTGCTGTTGTCCCCCTTATCTCTTTTTTTTCAACTACATCAAGTATGCCTGAAATCGACATCTGCTTGATATGGTAATATACTTTCTGCTCGTGCATCTTTAATTCTTTTGCAATCTCAGCAGGATACATTGGCTTTTTTGCAAGCATCTTTAGGATCTGCAGCCTTATTGGATGGTCAATTATCTTCAGGGATTCCAGGCTGTCAAGTATCTTTGTATCGCTATATACCAAGTCCGAGTTCTTCTCTTTAAGAAGATATGCCATTATTATAAGAAATCTTATAATATTTATATAGTTTTTTATAATAAAAATAAACATCTCCGTAAATATAAATAAAGTTTTAAGAGGAGACTAAAATTAATGCTACAAGTTTTCTTATAATTAAGCTTTTAAATAAAAAAATTCCCCTAAAAAACATGAAACTGTTTGGAACTGATGGTGTACGGGGAAAAGCGAACATATATCCTATAACTGCAGAAATTGCACTAAAGCTTGGAAAAGCTTCTGCAAAAGTCTTAGGAAAAAGAAACAAGCCTATTTTTATCATAGGAAAAGATACCAGGCTTTCCGGATATATGCTTGAAAATGCCCTGACTGCCGGTCTCACGTCAATGGGAGCTGATGTGTATCTGGTAGGACCGATGCCTACCCCTGCGCTTGCTCATTTGGTAAGGTCATTCAACTGCGATGCCGGCATAATGATCTCAGCTTCCCATAATCCATACACTGATAACGGCATAAAATTCTTTGATTCAAAAGGTTTCAAGCTTCCGGATGAAATAGAGGAAGAAATAGAGAAAAATGTCTTCCTTGACCTAAGTACAGAGCATGTTGATACTACAAAGATAGGAAGGGCTTATAGGATAGATGATGCAAGGGGAAGGTATATTGAATTTGCAAAAGCAAGCATAAATAACAGCTCATTAAAGGGACTTAGGGTTGTCATAGACTGCGCAAATGGCGCTGCGTATAAAGTTGCCCCTTATATCTTAAAGGAGCTTGGAGCTGAAACTATTGTTCTTAGTGATGAGCCAAACGGGAATAACATCAACCTTAATTGCGGAGCGCTTCACCCTGAAATCATGAAAGAAGCTGTCCTAAAACATAAGGCAGATGCTGGGATTTCTCTTGATGGGGATGCAGACAGGATAATAATGTGCGATGAAAAAGGGAATATACTGGATGGTGACTATATACTGGCTATAACCGGCCTTGATTTCATAAAGAAGAAACTGCTCAAGAAAAATTCAGTTGTCGTGACTGATTATACAAACATTGCTTTTGATGAACTTTTCAAAAAGCATGGCGCAAAAGTAATCAGGGTGAAAAATGGGGACAGGTATGTCATTGAAGAGATGAAAAAAAGCGGCTATAACCTTGGAGGAGAGGCATCTGGACATATCATTTTTTCAGACCATAATGCAACAGGGGATGGAATAATTTCCGGGCTGCAGGTCTTGAAAATTCTGAAAGAAAAAGATATGCCGCTTTCAAAGATTAATCCGCTTGCAAAATACCCGCAGGTAATAATGAACATTAAAGTAAAGGAAAAAAAGCCGCTTGAGAAAATGAAGAAAGTTCAGGAAGAGATAAAATCAGCAGAGAAAACATTGGGAAAGAATGGAAGGCACCTGATAAGATACAGCGGAACTGAGATGAAATGCAGGGTAATGATTGAAGGGAAGGACGAAAAAATAATTTCTAAAATTGCAGCTAAAATTGCTGATGAGATTAAAAAAGAGGTTGGGATATGAAAGCAGTCATATTTGCAGCAGGAAAGAGCACAAGGACATATCCTCTCACGATAAATAAACCTAAGCCTCTTTTGGAAGTTATGAATACAGCAATAATTGAGCATAACCTAAAGCAGCTCAAAGGGATTATAGATGAAGCCATTATAATTGTAGGATTCAATTCTGAAATGATAATTGAAAAGATAGGGGAAAGTTTTGAAAATATAAGCATTGAGTATATCACCCAAAAAACCCAGGACGGAACCGGCGGGGCTTTGATCCTGGCGTCTGAATATGTAAAAGGAAAGTTCATTGCTATGAATGGGGATGACCTGTATTCTAGAAGAGATATTGAAAAATGCCTGAAGCATAAATACTGCGTTTTGGGAAAAGAAGTCAGTGACATATATAGGTTTGGAGAGCTCGTGATAAAAGGGGATTATGTGACAGAAATCATTGAAAAGCCTAAGAAAAATGAGGGAATAGCCAATACTGGGCTTTATGTTTTTGATGATGAGGTATTTAAGGTAAAAATAAAAAAATCTATCAGGGGAGAATATGAGATAACAGATTTCATAAAAAACCTGAAAAAAGTCAATTTTGAAGTTGTTACTGATTTCTGGCTGCCTATAACATATCCATGGAACCTGATTGAGGCAAACGAACTGTTCATGCCTAAATTAAGAAAGGATATCAATGGCACAGTTGAAAAAGGTGCTACATTAAAAGGAGAAGTATCCATCGGAGAGGGAACTGTTGTCAAAGCAGGAAGCTATATTGAAGGGCCTGTAATAATAGGGAAAAACTGTGTAATTGGGCCAAACTGCTACATAAGAGCATTCACTGCTGTTGGGGATGGTTCCAAAATAGGGAATGCTGTTGAAGTAAAGAATTCAATAATCGGTAAAAACACATCAATTGGGCACCTTTCATACGTTGGAGACAGTGTTATAGGAGACAATGTAAATTTTGGGGCAGGAACAATCACTGCAAACCTAAGGCATGATGACCTAACAATATCAAGCCCGGTAAAAGGAGATATGGTTGATAGCAGGAGAAGAAAGCTTGGGGCAATAATAGGGGATAATGTGCATACAGGAATTAACACTTCAATCTATCCAGGAAGGAAAATATGGCCAAACAAGACAACACTTCCTGGAGAGATAATAAAGAAAGATATTGAATAAGGGGAATGAAAAATGTGCGGAATAGTTGGGATTAACTCAAAACATGAATTTTATGTAAGGGACGCTGTAAAAAGGCTAAAGAAACTTGAATACAGGGGATATGACTCTTTTGGATATTCTTTTGGAAAGACACTGTACAAGAAAACAGGGCACATTGTTGTTCCAAAGACTGATGATAAAACAAAGATAATAATAACCCATTCCAGGTGGGCTACACATGGTGGAGTTACAGACAGCAATGCGCATCCTCACAGGTATGGGAATGTAACTATTGTCCATAACGGAATCCTTGACAATTATGAAGAAATAAAGAAAGAGCTGATGAAAAAGGGACATAGCTTTTCAAGCGAAACTGATTCTGAAGTTGCCGCACATTATTTTTCTGAAAAACTGAAGACAAAGAAAATGACTGAAGCATGCGTTGATTTCATCAAGGAGATAAAGGGAGAATTTGCAATACTTGCTATGATTGAGGGAGACAGCAATATCTATGGCCTTAGGAGGGATTCTCCCTTAGTTTTAGGAGTAGGGACTGATGCGAATTATCTTGCATCTGACATATATGCCTTTTCCGATGTTACGAATATGGCCATATTTTTTGATAACAATGAGTTTGCAGTTGTAGGGAATGACAATTTCCAGTTCTATGATGATAACGGGAAAAAGCTGGAAAAGGAAGTGCAGACATTCAAGTGGGAACAGGAAGAATCAATGCTCCAAAACCACGAGCATTACATGATAAAGGAAATAATGGAAGAGCCAAAGGTTGTGAAAAGGCTGCTTTTTAGTTTAGAGACTGAGCAGAAGGAGAAGTTTGAGAAGTTTATCAGTGAGATGAAGGAAGCTGAAAAGATAATCTTTGTCGCTGCAGGAACAAGCTACCACGCTTCACTTTTGGGAGTATACTACCTGCATAGGTGCGGCAAGGCAGCGCAGACAATAATTGCATCAGAATTTGAGCATTTCATTGATGTAAATGAGAACAGCCTAGTCATTGCACTTTCACAGTCAGGAGAAACCATGGATGTCATCGAGGCACTAAAATATGCAAAATCAAGAGGTGCAAAAATTGCATCTGTTGTCAATGTGCCATATTCTACAATACAGAGGATGTCTGTAATCTCACTTAACATTCTTGCAGGCCAGGAGATTTGCGTAGCTGCAACAAAATCATTTGTAAACCAGGTAACTCTGATGCTTGCAATTGCAAAAGAATTCGGATATAAGGTAACCTTAGAAAACCTGCCTATGCAGATAGAAAAAGTGCTTGAAAAAAATGAAAAGATCTGGGAGATAGCAAAAACCCTAAAAGACCATGAGCATATGTATGTCTTGGGAAGAGGCTTAAGCTACCCTGTTGCAAGGGAGATTGCGCTTAAGATAAAGGAAATATCGTATATACATGCAGAAGGAATGATGGGAGGGGAGCTGAAGCACGGAACTATTGCGCTGATTGAGAAAGGAACTCCTGTCATAGGGCTTTTGGCAGGGAAAGATAATGCAATGCATTCAAACATCCGTGAAGTGAGCGCAAGGGGAGCTAATGTACTAAGCATATCCAATGAAAGTGGGGATATAAAGGTCGAGACAAACAATGACGGGAAATTTGGAATACTTGCATCAATTGTTGGACAATTACTGGCATATTATATTGCATATGAAAGAAAGCTTCCGATAGACAAGCCAAGAAACCTAGCAAAATCAGTAACAGTAAAATAAATCAGACAGGATCGATATGGATGAATGCCCTTGATATCTCTGGCATTGATTCTATTTTTCTCTGGACTACTTTTCCGAGATCGTGGCTTTTTTTTGTATCTATCTTTTTATTAACTTCAACATGGATCTCAACCTGTATCCTGCTCCCGACATAATGCGCTCTTAACTCATTTATTCCTTTGATTCCCTTAATTTCCAAAATATTCCTTCTTATCCTTGAAATTACTTCTGATGATGCTGCCTTTCCCATCAGATAATCTATGTTCTCAACTCCTATCCTATATGCTGTATAAAAAATGAATAAGCTTATTATCACAGCTGAAACCCTGTCCATATAATATATGCCAAAAAAAGAGCTTATAATGCCAAGCAATGCAATAATGCTTACCATGACATCATTTTTTGAATCGACTGCAGCAGCCTTCATTGCAGGTGTCTTTTCCTTGCTGAAATAATAAGCCATCACAGATTTCACAATTATTGTGAAGATTAAAACAAGTATTGCAAACCAAAAACCAAAAAGCACTTTGCTTTCTGAAAATACTGCATTTTTTAACAGCTCAAAGCCTAAAATCGAGGCGAAAACTGCTGAGATAAATGCTGCCAATGGTTCAGCCCTGTCATGCCCAAACGGATGGTCACTGTCTGCTTTTACCATGGATAATTTCACTGAAAAATGGATGAAGATTGAAGATAATATGTCTGTGAATGAATTAAATGCATCTGAAATAACAGCAAGGCTGCCTGATTTTATCCCTGCTATAATCTTGATTATGAATAAGAATATGTTTACAAAAATAGCTGAAACCGTAAGTTTTTTTGAATCCATCCAAGTAAAAGGCTTTTTTTACCTATTTATATTATTTTTTCCAAGAATCTAATATCATGTATTTCAATGTATTAAGTATGAATTCAACCCTCATTTTTGATTTTCCGTATCTTCTTTCCTTGAATTCAATTGGTATTTCTTTTAGCCTGAATCCTTTCTTCCGGGCTTCATTTAGAAAAGCTACCTGAAAAGTATATCCGCTATAGTTTTTTATCCTTGCCCTCAGCTTCTGGTAAACTTCTTTTCTTATTGCCCTATAGCCAGTGCTGTAATCCATTATATCTGTGAAGAAGTATGATAGTATCATATTTCCGTATTTACTTATTAATTTCCTGTGTAACCCCCATTCTTTGGGTATGCTTCCTCCAGAGATATATCTTGAGCCTATTACAACATCATATTTTTTTATGTTTCTCTCAAAGGATTCAAGGTATTTAGGATCATGCGAAAAATCTGCGTCCATCTCTATCAGTATCTCTGAACCATGGATTATTGCATAGTCCATGCCTTTTATGTATGCATGACCAAGCCCTTTCTTTTCCATATTTTTTATTACCATTGCTCCTTTTGATCCTGCAATTTTTGCTGTATCATCAGGAGAGTTATCATCTACAACGATTATATCAGCTTTTGAATATTTTCTTATCTCATCAATCAAAGAAGAAATGTTTCCTGCCTCATTATATGTAGGGATTATTATGCTAATCATATTTTTTAAAAAAGCTGTTGAGCCTTATTTTTATCACTTCAATCAGCATACTTAAAGAATCTTTTACCAGGCTTACCTTACTGCTTTTGTCATTAACCCATGTAACACCTTTTTCCTTGATGCTATAGCCTAATTTCTTTGCAATGAATAATATCTCCACATCAAATGCCCATCCCATAATCCTTTGCCTCTTGAAAATCCTGATGGCACTTTTCCTAAACAGCTTGAAGCCGCACTGGGTATCTTTTATTTTAGGCAGAAGAAGCAGCCTTACAATTATAGGGAAAATATTTCCTGCAAATACCCTGAATGAATTCTGCTTTTCAATGATTATAGAATCTTTTTCTTTTCTTGAAGCGATTACGATATCATACTTTTTTATAAGTTCTAAAAATCCATCCAATTCTTCTATTGGGGTGCTTAGGTCTGCGTCTGTAAATAGTATAAGGTCCCCTTTTGAATTTAATACCCCGTTCCTTACTGAAAAGCCTTTCCCTGAATTTTTCCTGTTCTTTATAATCTTCAGGTCATATTTTTTCAATATATCCAGAGTATTGTCAGTTGAACCATCATCAACTATGATAAGTTCATACTTTTGATTTCTAATATCCATATAAGATATTATCTTCTTTACTGTTGATTCTATCCTGTGCTCTTCATTATAGCATGGAATTATTACAGAAATCATAAATCTACCACTATTTTTTTCTCTTTTTCATCAAGGTCTTTTATTACATTATGGCCTTTCAGCTTCTCTTTTATCTCCTTCCATGAATATTTTTCCTTTGCCTTATTTAGCTCTTTTAGTATTGCTTCAAGGCCTGTGTAATTCTCATATATCAATTCCCCTTTTTTCTGGTTTTCTTCTATTGCTTTTTCCATCCCCTTAATCATCGCTTCCTGCTGCCTGATTATTGAAAGTGCCTGGGATTTCTTTTTTTCAATTTTTGATTCCTGCTCATTATGCTTAGTTTCAGAAGCTTTTTTTGTAAGAACAAAATCTAGGATTTCATTTAATGTTTCGTGCTTTTCAAAACCTTCTGAAGGAAGTATTGAAATCAGCTCCTTTTCCAGATTTAGATAACCGTTGTGACCTGAACCTACCAGATGCCTTATCTCCAGATTTAATTTTTTTATATCTTTGTCTGTAATTTTCTGTGATTTTTTATCTATCCCTGCTTTTTCACAGAGGTATTCTGCATAATTCCCACCTAAGCCAAGCTCTGTAGCCATGGTTATAACAATGCTTGACTTGTCTGTTTTTTCAAGCAGGCTTTTTAATTTCAATTCATCCATATCAAGAAGGTTGTATTCATGCCTTGGATATTCATAAATTCCTCCTGGTCTTATAACCCTTGAACCAAACCCTTTGTAAGTTAGGGCCATGATTATCTTTAAATTCTCATCTGTAAGTATTATATTACCTGGTCTAAATAGTTCTATATAAAGAAACATTTTTTTCTCTTTTGTCTCAATAATTATTTCAAGAATCCTTTCAAATTCCTTTTGTTTTATCTCCCTTATCCTTGCTCCTGCTATATGCTTTCTTATTGATAGGGCAAATTTTCCTGATTCTTCAATCTCTGACTTTTCTTTTGAATAGTAAATCAAACTGGGAAGCATTATTCTTATGTACCTTTTTCCCATGCTTGCGCTATGTGTCTGAAGGATAAAGGATTCATCCTGGAATGCCTTTTCTATCTTTGAATTCAGAAGGCTTTGGAATTCTTTTGTAAGGAAGTGCAGGTCAAGGGAGGTTAATTCTTTCATTCTTCTGATAAATAACAGGCGGGTTTTTATAGCTAACCCCTAAAACTTAAATTTTTTAAAGCTTGCTCACTTAGCTTAAAATTATGAGCGAAGTGGTAAGGGATACAATCGAACTTAGGACAAGATATGATGAATTGATACCCAGGTATAAGAGGCTTGTGAATCTAGTCTCAGAGATAATAAATGCATCCCTTGAAGAGAGGAAGATAAAAATACATTCTTTCAAGAACAGGATTAAAGACTATAATTCTTTTCTGGAAAAAGTTGACAGGAAAAGATACAGGGACCCATTTAAGGAATGCACTGATTTAGCTGGATGCAGGATTGTCTGCCTTTTTTTGAACCAGATTGATGCACTAAAGAAGATAATTGATAATGAGTTTGAAGTTATTGAGATAACTGACAAGAAAACAACAAAGAAGCTTGATGAGTTTGGCTATGTCTCGCTGCATATGCTTGTGAAGCTTAAGAAAAAAAGGACTGATTTTATTGAGTATTCTGACCTTAGGGACCTTATGTGCGAAATACAGATAAGGACGATCCTGCAGGATGCATGGGCCGAGATCGAGCATTACCTTAATTATAAGGCCACAAAGGAAGAGAAAAGGGAAGACCTGCTTAGGAAGATTTTCTCCCTGGCCGGGATGTTTGAAGTGGCTGATTCTACATTTGAAGAGATAAACTTAGGATTTTCAACTATGATCAAGGGCAAGCATGATGATGATGTAACTGCGCTTTCATTATATAAGATGGCAAAGCATGCCTATTCTGATATGGTTGGAGAATGGGACAAGGCGCAGGAGAGGAGATTTTTCCAGCTAAGCACTGAACTTAAAAAGATAAACCTGAATTCAATAGAAAAGCTGGAGATGCTTCTTATGAAACATAAGGATAAGATGGCAAAATACAAGGAAAAACAACCTGAAATCAAGTCTGTAAACCTTATAAGGGCTGTTGTTGCCCTGGAGATTGGGAAAAAAGCTGATCTTGCATTTAATTTAAAGGGATTTTCAGATAAGATAAAAGAGGACCTAAAGTAGCATTAACTTTTCCATTTCCTATAGCTTTATTAATAAACCGGTAATACCTTGGCTTATAAAAGCATTATGAGGTAAAAATCAATGAGACAATTTAAACCAGGCAGGAATGTAAGAAGAGATTCAAGATCAGGAAGAGATAGCGAAGAGAGCAGCGAGAGGCCAAGGGGAAGAGACCAAAGCTTCCAGGAATTTAGAGAAAGAAGAGGAGGAAAGGGAAACTTCAGAAGCAACTCCAGAAGCAGGGGAAGCGATAGGATGGAGATGCATCCGGCTGTCTGCGATGAATGCGGAAAGAGCTGCGAAGTGCCATTCAAACCTACAAGCTCAAAACCTATATTTTGCTCTGAATGCTTTGAGAAGAAAGAGAAAAGAGGAAGAGGAGATGACAGGAGAGGAGGAGGTTCAGGAGACCTAAAGCCTTCATTATATGAACTGGATGTCATCAACAGGAAGCTTGATAAGATTATGAAAAAATTAGGTGTAGAATAGTTATTTATTCTTTGATTTCTTTTTTTCTTTCCTTGAAAATAAGCTTATGTAGCCTGTGATTATTACAACAATAAATACTACTGCATAAATGAATGGGAAGATGAAAGATATCATATTTATAGCGCTTATCCCAAGGATACTTTCCATAAACAGAAGCATGTGTATTATGAATGATGTGACCATGACTGCTGCAATCGAATTAAATAATGGCGCTGGAAAGCTGAAAGGCTTTTCCAATGAATAAAAAATTCCGGTTAGCATGAACATGAATGACATGATTATCAGGAACATCGCATTATCATTTATGAAATTAAGAACTAGGTAATATAGTGGCATATTGATGAATATCTTATTTAGTATGAAAAGCAAAATAAGGAATACTGCTAATGAAAGGAACCATTTCAGTATAATCAGAAGGAGTTTTTTCATTGTATGAATATGTATGATTCCTCAGTTTAAGAATTTTTTGTGTTATTATAGGCTTTCAATATATTTTATCTCTTCGCTGCTTAATTCAAAATCAAGTTCCAGATCCTCTTTCATGTGCAATTCATCTGTAGTTCCTGTAAGTGGAAGTATATTCATGTGCCTTGCAAACCTAAAAATTATCTGTGCCTCTGTCTTCTTGTGTTTTTTTGCTATGTCTTTCACACTTTGTATGATATTTGGATTTGCTGTAAGTAAGGAAAATCCCTGATAGGTTATCTTATTTTTTATGCAGAACTCCCTAACTTCCTTATCCCAACCCATACTTGCGTAACATCTGTTCTGCACAAAGTTTGGTTTATATTTTGCTTTTTCATAAAATACTTTCAGCTGCTTTATGCTAACATTACTGACACCTAAAGCAAGTATCTTCTTTTTCTCAAACAATGCTTCCATCGCCTTATACACCATCAGGTCATCATATGTGACTGCGTATGCTGTCTTTGGGCCATGGAGAAGGTATGAATCAATATAATCTGTCTTTAAATGCAATAATGAGCTTTCAAATGACTGCAGTACTTGGGATGTGAAATCAGAATTCTTGTTATATGGAATCCTACTATCCTGGGAGCTTGCATAGGTGAATTTTGTCTGGATGAAAAGCTCGCTTCTTTTGATATTTGATTTCATTATTGCACTGCCTACACCTTCCTCGAAATAGTGCTTCCTCTGGTTGGCTGTATCTATTGATCTATATCCTAACTTGATGGCTTTAAGGACCAGAGATTCTGTATCCAGTTCTTTCCAGGCAGTGCCGTAGATTATCTGAGGTATCATTGTTCCATTGAAATCATATCATTATTTTAAACATTAGGTTTTAATCACTTATCTTTTCACCGATTCCTGCATCATGTAATGAATGGAAGTCAGTCTTGCTGCCATAGTTATCTGCTCCATATCAGGTATAGGAAATCTTATTCTCTCATATGCAGAGACCAGATTTTCAATGCTTTGCATGAGATAATTCTCCATATCCTTCTGCCTTGCTGCTGTGTCCATCATCGCCTTTGGCCATGACACCAATAAGGGTGTTATGTCTGACGCCTGGCATGATACAAATGGCATCGATAGTGTGACATATGTCAACCCGTCAATCGAAGCAGATGCTGCATATGGTGCCTGGAATGGTGAAAAGAAATCTTCATGCTGTGTGCTGCCGCTATATGCAAGGATGCTTATGATATGGCCTGGATCTTTTCCTATTTGCCTAATACCGTATATGATTGCTGAATTTTCTAATACTGCTTCGTATGCTGCTGATATATGGACTGCTTTTTTCTTGAGCCTCTTCAATCTTGATGGATTATAAGAAGACCTGGTATAATCAGAATGGTGCTGCAGGAAATCTAAGATATAGATGCCAGGGATATCCCACCTGTTCCCTGATCTCTTTATGTCGCTGACACCGACATGCTCAAGGGCCTGAGGTATATCATTTATCATGAGCATATGGCTGGAAGCACATCTGAGTATTTATAAGGATGCATAGGTAGGTTGCCATTGATGGAAGAAAGTTATTGATTCAGGTTGGCTATTGTTTCCTGCCTCATTTCTAAACTGGTCGAATTCGACTAGTTTAAAATTTATTATTTCAATTTTGCGAACACTGTCTGCCAGATCCTTCTTATTCTTTTATCCTGAAAAACAACCAATGCTTTGTGTTTATCCATTTTTAAGCCTCTTTTATCAATGAATCTATTTAATCTTATATGTGTTATCTTGGTTAACGGTCAAGTTTAAATATCTCACAGAAGGATGTCCAGTGGACTTTTTGTCCAGTGATTTCACAATCTGCCTGTAACTGCCAGCATGCTCACTATCTCATCTTTCAGATAGTCGATCTCATATTTTTCATATCTTCCGTCCGGTGTCAGATGGACCAATATCTGTCCTGCAATCTTTTGGCCGTATTCTATTTCCATGATATACCTGTATAAACTTAACTGCAGGGAATATTTTGAAAAATTGCAGTCCTGGAGATGTGAAATAGGCTCACTGCATCTCCTGTCCCTAAAGCCTGTCATATCAATGCTCCTATTTGTCTTCCAGTCTATGAGAAATATCCCTTTATCTGTCTTTGAGAGCGCATCAATCTGCCCTCCGATACAATATATAGGACTACCGATGACCTTTTCAGCCTCGATGAAATCATGCTCCTCATCCCTCATGAAATCATTCACTGCATTGAAATATGTCCTTTCAGTTTTGGTTGAAGGTATTGGTGATTTAGTCTTTCTAATTAAGGATTCTGCATAGCTGTGGACTAATTTACCGAATTCTCTGGATGCTATGCTTTTCTTCTCCCACATGTCCAGGACCTGTTTTACTGTGAGACCGTCTCTTAATGCTATATGGTTGCTCCACCTTTCTGTATCGAATTTCTCGAAGAATTCTGAGATGAATTGTGTCGAGGATTGAAGTTCTTTTCCTGATTCATCATGGATGTATTTATGGCCGTCTTGGATGAATGTGATTGACATAGGAGGATGAAATAAAATGTGGGATTATATGTGTATTGGAGGATTAATTTTTTAGTAATCCTCAGTAGTAAAACGATATCTTTTTATATCTCTTAATCCTACAAAGATTTAGCGGGTAAAACCTGTTGGTCAAGTGTACCTTGAGGTGCACGCCAAAACAGTATCAACAGGTGCTGCTACTTTCTATCCCACATATGAGCAATGTTAACTTTTTTTTCAATCAATTTGAAATAATGTTCCTTTTCATGTTCAAATTTTTGAAAAACTGCATATGAAACTACATCTGCAATCTGTAGACCTACCCAAGACTGAGACCAACTATGGTGAACTTCAATTTCTCTATTCCATTTTAATTCTTTAAATTTAATTTCAAGATAATTGTTAAAATCATCAATCAAACTTTGTTTTCCTTTTGATCTGTCAATTCTGATAATTAATTTTTTAGAATCAATTGCAATATTAGAAAGGTGACCTGTCACAAAATTGTATAACTTATGTTTATCTTCTTTTAGATATTTGCTATATACTTTATTTTTTTCTAATATTACACTTTGCGCGTGCGCTGAAGTCTCTGCAAATTTTTTTAGTATGTGCTCAATGAGTTCTGGACTAGACTTATTTGATTTTATTTCCTGAACACCTTTAAGCAGTTTTTCAAACTTATATCTTCGCATATTTTTAATTAATCTATCAAATTCATGAGGTTTATCTATCCAAATTGCTGTACTTACAAAAAACTTTGAACCGTGCTCTCCAAGGTCTCCAGTTTCATCAATAAAGACATACCTTTCCATCGTGAAAGAAATAGGTAAATTGTTTATATAGTTTGTTGGCTAGAAGCCTTACTAAAATATTGAATTTCACTATACTACTCCTTTTCTAGATTTTTTAGTAGTGAGTAGATGAGGAGAATTCTAGTTTAGAAAATCTTTTATTTTGAGATATCATAGAATCTTTCAAAGAATCTAGTGAATTTTTCAATAATAGTTTCACGCTTTTTTGTGCGTTCTCCTGTTTTAGAAAAACGAGATACTGGTGGTAAAACTTTAGTTATTGCTGTTCCTGTTGTCGGAATACTTCCATCTCTAAAGGCATTCTCTATAAAACTATATGCTTCATCACGATTAAGGTTTTCCTCGTCAATTATTCTCTCAAATTCTTCGATTTTCTTTTTTTCTACAAACTTCTGCCAATCTTCATCTATTATTGTTTTTTTATTAAGAGATTCTATAAATTGATGAATGAGATCTCTTTTATTTCGTAATTCTATACTTGAATCTATTGCTTTGTTAATATCAATTAAGATTTCCTTATCTTTTGTGTGTTCTTCATGATATTTTTTAATTAATTTTAAAATATAATCAATATTGATTTCTATTTGTTTGATAAGTTCCATTTCAAACACAATATCCTCATTAACATTTTCTTTTTCTGTGTCTTTGTTTTTTCTAAATTCATTATAGAGGTCTATGTATAAACTATGATAATCTTGAACATCTCGTTCAGTTAATATCTCATTACCTTCAAATTCATCAAAAGTTGTAAGAATATTGCGAATTCTTAATATGCCACCATAAAGCTTAATAAAATCCTTCTGATTTTTTTCTCCAAGTATTCTTTCTCCTATCGGAAAGTTATCCTGTAGTTCTTCGACTAAACTTTTATATCCTCTTATTGTTTTTCCATCTTTTTTATATCCGTTGTAATATTCTTTGTAAGTTTTAAGTAAAACGATTCCGCTTGCTTCTTTATCTCCAAAAAGTGAAATAGATTCGTTGGTTGCTTTTTCTAAATTTCTAAAACAAACTATGTTACCAAAGGTTTTTATGCTGTTTAAAATACGGTTAGTTCTTGAATATGCTTGAAGTAGACCATGCAGTTTTAAATTTTTATCTACCCAAAGTGTATTTAGTGTAGTGGCATCAAATCCAGTTAAAAACATATTTACAACTATTAAAATATCTATTTCCCGATTTTTTACACGTTCGCTAACATCTTTATAATAATTTTGAAATTTGTCTGAGGAAGTGTCGTATGATGTACCAAACATATTATTGTAATCCTTAATAGCATTTTCTAGAAAATCTCTTGAATTTTCATCAAGTTTGCTAGTGTCTTCAGGATTTTCATCAGTAACTCCATCTTCTTCTTCATTTACACCAAAACTATAGATTAGGGCAATTTTTAATCTTTGTATTTCGGGCAATGATTTTTGTTGCTCTTCAAATTTAGAATAATACTTTTTTGCCATATCTATTGATTGAACAGCAAAAATAGAGTTAAATCCAGATAAACGAATCTTTTCCTTTATTATAGCAACTTTTTTTCTATCTTTTGCAGTCACAAGCTCTTGAATGTTTTTTGTAACCTGATGAATATATGACTTATCATTTCTTTTGGTTTTTTGATTGAAGTGATCAATAATGTAATTTACAACATTATTTAATCTTTTAGGGGCAGACAAAATACCTTCTCTATCTATATCTTTAACTTTTTTATCTTCAATATTCTCTGCTTCCCTTAATGTAGAAATATAATCAACCTTGAAGGGTAATACATTTTTATCAGCAATCGCATCCACAATTGTATAAGTATGCAATTTATCGCCAAATGCTTGTTCTGTTGTTTTTAAGTCTACTCTTCCACCTGAGGATGAATTAACAGCAAAAATAGGTGTTCCTGTAAATCCAAAAAGGTGATATTTATTAAATGCTTTTGTGATAGAATTATGCATATCTCCAAATTGTGAACGATGACATTCATCAAAAATTAGAACAATATGTCCCTCAAAGATTTTATGCCCCTTATTTTTTGCTATAAATCTATCAAGTTTTTGAATCGTAGTTATTATAATTCGAGCATTTGGATCTTCAAGCTGCCTTTTTAAAATTGAAGTGCTAGTATTGCTGTTTGCAGCACCTTTCTCAAATTTATCATATTCTTTCATTGTTTGATAGTCCAAATCTTTTCTATCAACAATAAATAAAACTTTATCAATAAACTGAAGCTTGCTTGTTAATTGTGCAGTTTTAAAACTAGTTAATGTTTTTCCTGAACCAGTAGTATGCCAAATATAGCCTCCTGCTTTAATAGTTCCAAATTGTTTATAATTAGTGCTTACTTCAATTTTGTTTAATATTTTTTCAGTTGCAACAATTTGATAAGGTCGCATTACTAAAAGCTGTTTATCTGTTGTAAATACACAGTATTTAGTAATTATGTTTAATAGAGAATGTTTTGCAAAGAAAGTCTTTGAAAAATCAATTAAATCTATTATTGGGCGATTAGCATGATCTGCCCACCAACTAGTAAATTCAAAACTATTGCTTGATTTTTTACCCTTTTTTTGTATCCCTTTTGACTCTTTAATGTGTTCAAAACGAGTTGTATTACTATAATATTTTGTATGTGTTCCGTTAGAAATAACAAAAATTTGGATGTACTCATATAGACCGCATGATGCCCAAAAACTTTCTTTTTGATATCGATTTATTTGATTAAATGCTTCTTGAATTGCTACGCCCCTTCTTTTAAGCTCAATATGAACTAATGGCAATCCATTTACTAAAATTGTTACATCATAACGGTTTTTGTATTTTCCATCTTCAGTTTCATATTGGTTAATTACTTGCAGAGAATTGCTATGAATATTATCCTTTTTTATAAGATAAATATTTTTACTTGTTCCATTATCACACTTTAAAATTTTGATATAATCTTCCTGTATTGTTGCAGTTTTTTCTGCTATGCTTTGATTTGGATTTGCTAACTCTTTTTTGAAGAAATAATTCCATTCTTTCTCACTAAATGTATAATTGTTTAATTTTTCTAATTGTTTTCTTAGATTTAATATTAATTCTTCTTCACTTTTTAGTTCAACATATTCATAGGCTTGTGTTTGCAATTGTTTTATGAAAGCTTTTTCTAAGTCTGCTTCACTTTGATAGCTTTCTGCTCGTTTTCCGTAAGGTGGATTATATTCAGCTACAACGGTACTTTCAGTATTTTGTGCTACCAGATTGTAAGTCTTGTTATCCGGCATTTTGTTCTACCTTCCATTTAAATTCTTTAATGAATTTATTGAATGCTTCTTGAAATAAAAATTTTTCATCATTAGATAATTCTTTGTATTCTAATTCAGATAACCTACTATGACTATTTAATTGTAAAAGTTTTACACATTCTGGTTTATTATCTCCTACTATGCATTCACTCCAATCATCATATCCTAAAAAATTAGCTGTCTTTTCTAATAAACTTCTAAAAAGATTAAAATGATATTTTTTAATATTATTAGTATTAATAGCATTTTGAATCTCATCTTTTACCACAAAATGATAACCAAACGGAGAATCACCCTGATGTTCAAGTTTTAATTTTGTACCATCTTTTGATAAAATGTATCTATATTCTTTATTTTTCTTGAAAGAATTAAATAAAACATTATAAAATAAGGCATGATGAGTTGTTATAAGAAATTTCAATTTGTTGTTGTTAGATCCTTTTATTAGTTCAATTAAATCTAAAGCCATTGTAATGAGTCTATTGTCATCTATAGATGAAACAGGATCATCGATAATAACATATTCTAATTCATTAAATATCTTGGTTGATCTATTATCTACTTCACTAATATTCAATTCTTCAATAGCCGTTTTCAAAATAGTATAAAAAACAGACCAAATAAGTACACTTTCTTCGCCTCTAGAAATTTTTATATTATCAGTACTACCCTTATCTTCTGTAGGTATATTAAATGTTAATTTTCCATTAATTAAGTCAAAAGATGGTTCTATTTTGGTATTAAGAATTTTTTTAAAATTATCTATGATTTTTTTATCCATTCCCTCATCTTTAATTATTTTCGCTTCCCAAGAATTTGAATTAAACTCAAGAATGAATTCATCGTTATCCCATTTAAATAAATCTTCTAAAAGAGCATTAAAACATAATACCTTAATATTAGTTGATTCATTTTCGTCATCTAATTTAATGAATTCATTAGATACTCTTGTTTTTCCTGTAGAATTGAAAGCATACATTATTGCAATTTGTTTCTTATTTGTGTGTGAATCAAGGTTATTTTTTATTTCTACAGCAACTTCTTCAATTGAATCAAATTCAGCCATTTGCTTTGACCTCTTTAAAAGTTAAGAGTTTTTCTCTATAATACTCATATTGTTTTCTTCTTGCTTCTAATTCTGCTGGAAGACCAATAGAGATATCATTAACAAGAGCATCGAATTTATCAAGGAGTTTAACTATTCGTTCTTGTTCTTTAAGTGAAGGAAGTGGGATTCTTGCTTTTTCTAATCCATTAGAATTAATTGATGATATCTTTCCAGAAGAAATAAAGCTTTTTATTTGAGAATGAAATTTTTTTGTTCTTAAAAAATATGAAATGTATTTTGGGTTTATTTTGTGTGAAAATATATAGCAAGCGTCATGAATAACAATATCTGCATCACCTAGCCAAGCAACACCTAAACCTATATCCTCAATTGTTTCACCAGCTGCAACAATAATAACGTCTCCTGGATGTGCAACTCTTAATTTTTTTGCTAACTCAGGTTTTAGAAATGATTTTGACTTTTCAGCCCAAATATTATAATGAGTATACATTTCACCATAATGTATACATGGAACTCCCTCAGTCACAATATCATCTTTAACAAATCTTCTACCCCTAAGAAAACTACCAATTTCTCCGAGTGACTTATTTTCAATATTTTCAACATTAAACATTTCTTCACGATAATATTCATACTGTTTCTTTCTTGCTTCCAGCTCCGCTTCCAGCTCCGCTTCCAGCTCCGCTTCCAGCTCCGTAAAATTATCAAATATTTTAATTATTTCTTCTTGGACTGGGAGAGGTGGGAGAGGAATTTGAAACTTTTCTATCATTGGTTTTCTAATTGATTTTACAGTTGCATTTACAGATTTTTTTAAGATATAAGGTAAGAAATTATCATATAAAAAATAATAGGCGAACTTTGTTAGTATCTTTTTGTTAGTAAAATGAATACGATATGCTCTTTGATGCAAAGCGTATTTTCCATTCACATAATGAAAGATTTCACCAACTCCACCTTCACCAGGAATTAATATAGCTTCTTCATCAAATTCATAAGTATTTATTAACTTAACAAACTTTGAACGAACAAACAAGGGATACTTACCATTTTCAACTGCTTCATTCCCATTGCTACTCCCAGTACCAACTTCAGCAACTGCCCTCAATTCTTTAAACTCAACACCCTCTGGACAAAGTTCATTAATTAATCTATCAAGCTTATTGGAATTCCTAACCATCTTTATTTTCCGCTTTCAATTTCGCCAACAATTTTATCAATTGCAGTTCTAAGTTCATGCTGTTTTTTTACGATTTCAGAAATTTGTTTATTAAGTTGAATGATATCAACAACTTCGTTTGTATCTTCCTGTTCTACATAGCTTGAAACTGCAATATTATAATCATTTTCTGCAATCGTTTTATTATCTACTAATTTAGCAAAATACGTAACATCTTTACGATTTTTGAATGCATCAATAATTTTATTTAGGTTTTCATCACTCAACTTATTTTTATTTCCTCCGCGAACAAATTCAGCAGATGCATCGATAAATAAGGTATTATTATCTTTCTTGCTTTTTTTAAGCACGATTATACAGGTTGCAATTGTAGTTCCAAAAAATAGATCCGGTGGTAACTGAATAACCGCGTCAACATAATTATTATCAACCAAATATTTTCTGATTTTTTGCTCTGCTCCACCCCTATAAAGTACACCAGGGAATTCAACTATTGCAGCAGTTCCACTTGTAGAAAGCCATGATAGCATATGCATTGTAAAAGCTAAATCTGCTTTGCTTTTAGGTGCCAAAACTCCTGCTGGAGAAAAACGAGGATCATTAATTAATATGGGATTAGAATCTCCTTCCCATTGTATTGAATAAGGGGGATTAGAGACAATTGCATCAAATGGCTCATCATCCCAATGTTTAGGATGTGTAAGTGTATTGCCATGCGCGATGTTAAAATGATTGTAGTTAATATCATGCAAGAACATATTAATACGACATAGGTTAAAAGTTGTTAAGTTAATTTCTTGCCCAAAAAAACCTTGACGAACATTTTCTTTTCCGAGAACTTTAGCAAATTTAAGTAACAAAGAACCAGAACCACAAGCAGGGTCATATACTTTATTTAGTTCTTTTTTGCCAATAATCGTAATTCTAGCCAAAAGTTCGCTAACTTCTTGAGGTGTAAAAAATTCTCCTCCTGACTTTCCGGCACTGCTGGCATACATTGTCATTAAAAATTCATAAGCATCGCCAAAAGCATCAATAGTATTGTCTGAATAATTTCCAAGACCAAGTTCACTTATTGATTCTAAAAGCTTAACAAGCTGTTTATTTCTATGCTCTACTGTGTTTCCTAGCTTATTTGAATTTACATCTAAGTCATCAAATAATCCTTTTAAGTCTTCTTCGCTTTCTGTTCCCTTTGCAGAATTTTCAATATTCTTAAAAACCGCAGACAAGGTTTCATTCAAATTAGGATCATTACGTGCTTTTCTAGTGACATTCTTGAATAATTCACTTGATAGAATATAAAATCCTTTTTCCTTAACAGTGTCAGCTCTGCCAAGTTCAGCTTCTTCATCAGATAAGTTAGCATAATCAAAATCTTTCTTTCCAGAACGCCTTTCATCATCATTAATATAATTAGTAAGATTTTCGCTAATAAAGCGATAAAAAAGTATTCCTAAAACATATTGTTTAAAATCCCACCCATCAACACTACCTCTTAGATTGTTTGCAATTTGCCAAATAGTTCGATGCAATTCTGATCGTTCTTGCTCTTTTGATGCCATATTACTATTTAAAAATCATATTCATTAAATATGTTTTGCTCTTTTTTTTATAGTTTATTAATTAATCATTTCGTAAAAAAATAGAGAAAAATTCATCTTTTCTTCATTTTTTTAGAAAAAATGCTTTAAAAGCCAAAGAAAAACTTAGAGAACTTTTCAAAACCAACCAAAAAGATAAATAATAATAAATTCTTAATCCACATCTCCCAACACCTATCCCTTTACAATCATTACTATACCCTTATAACCTCCATCCCATTCCCATATCATATGAACAAGAAATCCCAGTTCTTCCCTATAGCTGATGATAATCCTGTCTCTAGATTTCCTTTCGTGAATTGGATATTGATTGTCGCTAACATCGCCATCTTCATCATCTCGCTGAGTGATTTTGAGAATATAATAAGTGTTTTCGGTTTCACGCCTGCTGATTTCAGCATTATTACGTTATTCACAAGCATGTTCCTGCATGGTAGCATCGCTCACCTGCTTGGCAATATGTGGTTCCTGTTCATCTTCGGAGATAATATCGAGGATAGGTTCGGCCATCTGAAATACATCCTTTTCTACATGCTTAGCGGGATTGCTGCATCATTCGCCCATTTCCTGCTTAATATCAATTCTTCAATACCTGCAATCGGAGCCAGCGGAGCCATAAGCGGAGTGCTTGGGGCATATCTGGTATTTTTCCCAAATGCAGGTGTATATGTATCAGGAAGTTACGGACATAGTGGCAAAGTATCAGCGAAACTCATGTTATTGATGTGGTTTGGCATCCAGCTGTTCAGCAGCGTCTTCTCTCTTTTTGGTGTAGAGAGCAGCATCGCTTTTTTTGCGCATGTAGGCGGGTTTATTTTTGGAGCTATTGGCGCATTGATATATAGGACAGCTGTAAAGAGATAGATTCTAGGGGTCTTAGGGGATGTGCCCCTAATCCATTATCTTAATTCTTCGTATTCAAAAACTAATTTTATATACCCTAACATACTCCCATATCCATCATGAAAAAACTAATCCCATTCATCATTATATTCATCATCCTAACTTATCTTGGATTATATGCGTATTCCCTTTCAAGGATTGAAGTGAGTTCAGTTGATTTTACTGATATTAGGAGTGTTAATTCCACAGGGTTTTTTTTGGATGGGGAAATAAAGCTGTTTAATAATGGGACTGTGGGTGTTTTCATTGATAGGGTTGAATATGAGATAGTGCTTGATTTTAGCAATGAAAGCCTTTCCAAAGGTGTTATCAATGGTGAAAGCATAAGGAAAGGTGAATTTAATGACCTAAGCTTGAGTTCAGAGATATCATGGAACCCAGCAAAAGATGCGGCGCTTGGACTTATCATGAGAAAAGATATCAATGCCACTGTTTCTGGCTATGTCTATATCATTGATATGGGCTTTTTTGAACTAAAGGTTCCTTTTTCGGAGACTATTGATATAAAACCTTTACTTTGGGATTTCATACAGTCCAAGATAAAGAATGCGCTTGAGAACTTATTCGGATAAAAAGAGGTTTTAATGAAGATATTCTACCTTTGCGCCTTTTGGCACAAGGTTTTCAAGGCCGCTTCTCCTAAGGATATAGGTGTCTTCTGCTTTCTTTACAGAAACAGGAACTGTGCTACTCATCATGACACTGCATCTGAACGCACCTTCGCCTTCATGCCTTTGGTATGCTTCCCGAAATTTTTGGAATGCGTGGCCATATGAAGTCACTGTATTCCCAAATTTAGACAGTTCATCATAGGATGTTATCATGACTGCAAGATTACCTTGGCTATCAAGAATGAAACCATCAATGAAATCAAAATCAGCCATAAGCCCCAAAAGGCCTTTCCTATATGCCTGTATGTCCATAAAGAGATGAAAAGAAAACTGGGTTAAAAAAGTATCTGAACATATCCTGCAGTGGACAAAAAATGCAGTGGACATTTGCTCGTAAGGTATATAATACATATGATGATAAAAGAAGACGCCATCAGGCTGTTCTAGGACAGGAAAGTAAGGGTCAAATTTTTCAAAGTTGCTAATTATAACTCACTTATAGAAAGGACACAGCCTGCATGCATCAGCTACTACATCAGGTATTATGGTTTCTGGGCAATCTGGAAATGTTCCTCTGCAGTTTGGGTATTTCTTCTTGCCTTTTGAAAATGAATCCTGCTCTTTTGCCCATTCTGGCACATTTACATGGACTTTCTTATGGCTTGGTGATTTTCCCATTCTTAATTAGTTAGGACTTAGATGTTATTTATATCTGTTGTCAATAACAATTGTTAATTTTTTAAAAAACAGCAACGCTTAAAACCCAGTTAAAAATCTAGAGTAATATGGCAATAAAAATAAACGCATCACATATACTTGTAAAGACTGAAGAAGAAGCTAAAGCAATAAAAGCTGAATTAGACTCTGGAAAATCATTTGAAGACCTTGCTAAGCTTAAATCTATGTGCCCTTCAAAGAAGCAGGGAGGAAACCTTGGCTGGTTCACTCATGGCATGATGGTCAAGGAATTTGAAAAAAGCGCTTTTTCAATGAAAAAAGGGCAGGTTTCACAGCCAGTAAAGACGCAGTTTGGATATCATATCATAAAAGTCAATGAGACGTGGGGTTAAATCTTCCTGGAGCAGATTAAAAACAATAGATTCTTACTCAGTTTTATATATTAAGTCTTAACTCCTTTGTTATCATGACCAATGAATCTTATGAAATCATATACCTAAATGCTGGAAAAGGAAAAAGAACCTGGCCTTTAGCACTTGTCTCTTCACTTAATTTCCTCTCTAAATCCTTGCTAAGGATGATGGGTTTCTCACAGTTTGAATCCCAGGTATATGAGCATATGCCAGATATTCCACAAAACCTGCATATCATTGCAAAGGAAAAGGAAAACAGGAAAGACCTGCTTGAAAGGATACACCAGGAAGATGGACATATTTTTGGTTTTGAAAATGTATCATGGACGCATCCTCTGAAAGATCCAAGCAATACTGGAAGCGGGCTTGCGCTCTGCCAGGCTATACTTGACCAACCTGATCTGACAGGCATAGCTGTCGTGCTCCCTAATGATAATTATTTTCATCTGTCCATAGATGACGCTGTAAGGAAACACAAGGAATCTGGAGCAGTCATTACAGTTCTTGAGACAATAGTTGATGGAAACGATGCAAAAAAATACGGTTTAATAAAAAAAGCAGGTGACCTTGTAGAAAAAATGGGTGAAAAAATTAAAACTTTCACCGGAATGTCAAAATTTCTTGGATATAAAGTAACTGGAACTTCTAAAGTCTCTGTAAATGGTGGAGCTTATATTATAAATGTCGATAAAATTAGGGAACTAATTAATGATGCTCAGGATAGATGGATCGCAAATATAATGGCAGAACAGGGTGAATTCGATATTGCCACACATCTTATACCTGGAATCCTTGAGAGGAAACTTACAATAGGCACATACGCTGTAGAAAAGTGGGCTGATCTTGGTGGGCTTGGCCTTATACTAAAGACAATGCATAGGGTCTTATCTGGAGAATTCCCATATTTTCAGGAAAGGCTCAGGAATGAGAACCACTATGTAGAGCTTCCTGGCAATGTATGGATACACAACAAGTCCTATAGGGAAAACCTGATGAACGGGAAAACTCTTGAGGAGCTCATGAATTCAACGGGACCTGATAAGGTAACTATTGGGCCAAATGTATATATCGGTTCAAATTGCTATATCTATCCAGGCGCTTCAATTCAGAATAGCAATATTGAGAAAGATACTATGGTAGGTAGCTGTGCAAATATTTCAGGCAGTTATATCTCAATGGGTACGCAGATTGCAGATAATGCTGTGCTTCAAAACTCACTGACCTCAGATGGCACAAAAATAGGTCCATATGCTAACATAACAAAATCTGTTGTCGGTGCTGATATCAATGTCCCAACAGGTGTTACTTTAAATGAAGTAGTTGTATGGCCCCAGTACAAATTTAACGGAGAAAACATATCTTATACAAAAGAAGTATTGTTAAATAAGCCAGTCATGAGAGCTAACCTAAAGACACTTGTAAATGGCGAAGATTGCTACTGGCCTACAAGGAAGCATCAGCGTGAACTGCTACACGAAGTATCATTACTCTAGAAATTTTTGCCTGGTTTTTCACAACCTTTAAATCCATAGCTCTATATTATATTGTGATGCCTAAAAAGAAATCCAAAAAAACATCTGTAAAAAAAGAAAATAAGAACCTTATCAAGGTACTATCTTTTCCTTTTGTATTACTGCAGTTTTTGGTGATGCTGCCATTCCGGATAATATCTTTCTTCTATAATTTAGCAATCAAGGTGAACAAGAAAACAAAGGAGATAAAGGTAAAGAAAGCAAGGGAAGCTATCGAAGCCAGGTATGAAGATTTTAAGATAATTGAGCAGTATTCAGGGGATATAAAAAAGTGGGAGAGGACACTTCCAAAGAGTTCAATTGGAATAATCATAGGTGCAAGAGGGAAAGGCAAGTCAGCTCTAGGAATAAAGATACTTGAGAACCTTAAAGCCATGAATAAGAAAAGCCTTTGCGCAATGGGGTTCAACCAGGAAGATATGCCTGCATGGATAACTGTTGCAGGAGATATAAAGGACATCCCTTCAAATTCCTTTGTCCTTATTGATGAAGGAGGAATTTTATTTTCTTCAAGAAGATCAATGACTGATGCAAACCAATTGCTTTCAGATTTGATACTGATTTCAAGGCATAAGAGCTTAAGCATATTATTCATAAGCCAGAATTCTGCAAACCTTGATATAAACATACTTAGGCAGGCTGATTACCTGCTGCTAAAGCCTTCTTCTTTGCTCCAGATTGATTTTGAAAGGAAGAAAATAAAGGAATTATATGATGAAGTAAAAGAGCAGTTCGAGAAATTCCAGGAACATAAAGGGCTAACTTACATATATTCTGAAGATTTCAGAGGCTTTGTCAATAATCCCCTTCCAAGTTTTTGGACAATGGATATCAGTAAGAGCTTTAAATGATTAATCCAGCATCCCTCTCTCCCTGAAGCTGAAGTATCCTTCACCAATTATCACATGATCCAATAGCTTTATGTCAAGTAACTCCCCAGATTCTTTCATCCTTTGAGTTATTTCAATGTCTTCTGAACTTGGCTCAGTTGAATTTGAAGGATGGTTATGTATTAAAATGAATGATTTTGCTGATTTTCTTATCGCTTCCTTAAGTATCTCTCTTGGATGGACCAATGATGCATCAAGTATGCCTAAAGAGATTAATTCTGGTTTTCCTATTATCTGGTTTTTTGAATCTAGATAAATTCCAAAAAGATGCTCTTTCTTCTCTTCTTTTAAGTATTTCATGATATTATATATGTCGTTTGCGTTTCTTATCATTACCTTTGAATCTTTTTTTGCTGCGTTTCTTCTTGAGAATTCATATAATGCAATTATCTGCATTGCTTTTGCATCCCCAATGCCTTTAATTTTTTTCATCTCTTCCAAAGACAGGTCTGATAAATTCTCCTTAAGAAGCCTATTTGACATGTCAATTATATTCTCGTCCCTTGTGCCTTTCTGAAGTATTATTGCAAGAAGCTCTGCATCGCTTAGAGAAGAGACGCCAAATCTCAATAATCTCTCTCGAGGTTGGCTTTCTATCGGAAGATCTTTTATCTTCATAAAATTTCATTTCATCATGAAATATTAATAGTTTATCATCAGAATTTCACTAATGCACTATAACCAAACATCTTTTCAATGTGCTGGAATTCTACTGTTTCATTTTGGACAAATTTCATAATATTCCCAAGGAGATGTGGTACACTATTGATATTATACTTCCTGCGACCAGAAATGTTTTCAGCTATTTCAAGGTAAGTTACAATACCTTGGTTTTCCATAATATATTCTAAAGTTTTTTGCTCATCCTTGCTTAGCTTGCCTAAATAAATAAATTCATCATCACAAGAGAACACTGTTCCAAAAAAAGGATTATAGTACCTATTATCTGTTATATGAACTAGTTTTCCCAGTGACCAACCAAACCCTTTGACCTCATAAAGCATATCCTCTCCCATTCTTTCGTTAAGCGTTCTAAGCCTCTTATCAAACGGACCATTTATGAATCCTAATTCTCCGTAATACAGAAACCTGCTATCCTGTTGCATAAACTTTTTTATAATCTTTTCGTCTTGCTTCTTAGAGTCATGGACTGCATACTCTGCTCCGTTTATTGTAACAGAACAAAACACATTTCCTGCCTGATAGAAATGACTATCTGAGATTCTGAGGAAATCATCTTCCACAAGTATGTGTTCAATAGGTTTAAAATTCAAGGAATAGCCTTTTCCTTGGTGATTCTTAAATAATGGTTGTCCTGGTGAGCGATCATTTACCAGCACATTAACCTCAGAAAGTGCTAAGGCAACTCTGTTTTTTTTCACTTTGCCTTTTACAAACTGATCAAAACTTGCAAATTCGGATGAATCAAGGATAACTTTCATTGCTCGACTCTGTTTTAAGCTAAGCTTTCTCTCAAGATTTAGCTTCCCTGGAGCAAATTCGTAAAATAGCATATCATGCTCCATATCAAAATATTGGTCCTTGCAAAATCTATACAGTTTTTTTGGAAGATAATCTATGTAAAATCCATAACCCTCGATTCCCTTTATTGTGTCCTCGTGCGAACTATCTTTACGCAACCTATTATTAACTCTGTTTATGAATACCAACATGACATCGTGAGAATATGGAAATTTTTTAGCCAGCTCACTATAGGTTATCAATCTGCCTTTTCTTGCTAGGAAATACTTAAGAACTTCAGCAAGAGACTTTTTTAGGTCCTTTGCATATGTCGTTGAAGAGGCTTCTTTACCATAATATATAAAATTAGTTACTGTGTCAAACCAGTAGTCTCTGGTGACATGTACAGGGTTTATTGGTACATGCATCCAACTGATACCCATTGCTCCGGAATATCTACCAACATTTACTAAAATTTGCGGAATTGAATTATTAAGCTCTATTAATTCCCTGGTATCGTGAATCATCTGAATGACATTTTTTCTATTTGTGTTAAACTCTTTTTCAATCTGTGTATACCTTACAAACTTCTTCTTTTTTGTCAGCGAAATAAGTTTAAGCTTTTGCTTTCCAACCTTTCCGATAGGCAAATCTACAATTTGCCCGATGCTATCATATAGATCCCCTGTTGATAGGTCAATCCATACACCCTCTCTTAGTTTAAGTGGATTTTGCGGTCCATAGCCTATCATGTACCCTATTCGTGATATAAGACGAATATATCTTGATGAATTGCCTTCTTTTCCGAATATTTTCCATAAATCCCTAACGGATTTGAATAGATTCTGCCTGTTCTTCAGCATTGGATATAAACCTTCGAATTCTTCATATCCCACTATTGATGTATAACTTGCTACAAGTGTATCTAACACGCGTTTTGCTGCTGGCATTTTATTCATATTGGATATGAACTTTCGTTCTGTGAATTCTGGCTTACCTGTGAATAGGCTGAAATGTGCCTCTTTAGATTCGAAAACAAGCCCGGTTGAAGGCTCATAGTAATAGTCTCCTACCATAAATACCTCATCAGAATACTGAAGCCTTAAAATTTCATCCCTCAATACAGATATCCTTGTTTCAAGATCCACTTCATGAACATGCATCTTCGAAGGGAGAATTAAGCTATATTTAAATCAACATTATGAAAACTTCTGAGTTTTCTTAGCTGTCATTTCCTAAAAACCATCAGTGAACCCAGGGACATAAAAAAAGGAAGCTTAAAAGGCATGCTCTCTGTCTTTATGCTCTTCAAGCCAATGGCTTTCCTCATCATCTCAGGATTAAAGGAATTTACATGATCTGGCACTTTTACCGGCCTTCTTAACAGGAAAAACCTGCTTATTGTCCAATTTACCTCATTTGGAAATGTTATTATCAATAGTCCGTCTTTCTTTAATACCCTTTTAAGCTCCTTTAGCACATCTTTATAGAGGTAGATATGCTCAAGGACTTCAGAACATGTGATGCAGTCAAAGCTTTCATCAGGAAATTCAAGTTTTGTCAAGTCCATCTTATAGAACTTCCCTTCAGGAAACCTTATCCTTGCTTTTTTTAAGGCTGCATCTGTTATGTCAATGCCAAAATACTCAGCTTTTCTTTTTGATAGAAATTTCAACAGATGGCCTTCTCCGCAGCCTGCATCTAATACTTTCCTTCCTTTAACCTGTGCAAATATCTTATCCAGCCTATCTCTATGCACAAACCTTACAAGAGGGTTTTTTGAATTATATAGTGCTTCCATGTGATCTTCTGGCATATGGATATGTTCATTCACCATGAATGATAATATTGGTTTTAGATTTATAAACTAAGTGGTTATCATGGCTTCTTTTTCTTCATATAGATTAGAGAAAACCCAAGCACTAATATGCCTGCAGAGACAGCTATCCCTAACCAATTCCTTTCCAGACTAGCATTGAAGCTTCGCCTCCTGGCATTATCCCATGCCTCTTTCTGTATCTGGACCGGTGTCTTTACCTCTCCGCTATCTTCTGAGACATAGATATGAACAGAGGTGTATTGAAAGGTATGTCCTGATTGAGATGCATTGCCGAATATGATATATTCTCCTGGCCTTGTAGCTTTTGCTTTTACTTTAAGCCTTTCCTCATTAACTAAACTAAAATGCTGGGCAGTTTCTCCTCCCAAAAGTTCAATATTTTCCGGAATGCTGATAGTTAAATTTACTGGAAATGGCTCATCCATATCATAATTTGGTGAAACACTTAAAACAATATCAAATTCATCGCCTAATTTTGGCTCGCCTAAAATTTCCAATTCCATCTTTAAAATTGGAGAAGGTGATGTGGCTGCAATTAAAGATGAAAACAAAAAGAATAATAAAAATAAAACAATTTTTTTCATATTATAACTAAGACATAGCTATATTGATTAATCTTTCTATAACTTCAATTTGATAAACAAAGCTATTGCAACCTGGCTTTTCAAACAAAAAACCTTAAATACCCTAATCAATCTACAGATAGCATGGATAATTTCCATGTCTATCTAAAAAAGCAGCTTCTGGAATATGTAGAGGCAGAAAGAAAGAAAGGTATACCTCTGGAAGAGATTGAAAAGGTGCTTCTTGACGCAGGACATAGGAAGAACATAATAGATGAAGTGTTTTTAGAGATAAAGAATGAGGCTGCAACACATAAGGAAGCGCCACATAAGAATGAGACAGAAAAAGACCTTTCCTTGATGCTAAAAGGCGCTTTTTCAAAGTTCATGGCCCAGGCTTCAGATAAGGAAGTTAAAGAAGCAAAGCAGGATTTTGAGAATACAAATACTGAAAAGGTTGTTGAGGAAGTGATTGAGGAGGCAGAATATATAGAGGAGAAGACAACACTTGAATCTGCGACATTCTTTGTCTATCTTGTTTTTTTAGCAATAATTGCGCTTTTTAGCGCAGCATCAACTGATGCGCAGATGCTTAGCGTCATAATTGGATTCATGCCTGTGATAATCAGCGTTTTTGTATCTTTCCTTGCACTAAAGCTTGCTGACAACGTCCCTGTCTATGTGTTTATACCTCTTATAATATCAGGCATATTTTATGCTATTGCTAGATTTACAGCATTTCCGATGTTTAAAGGGCTTGACCCGGAAGGGCTTTCCATTGTGAATTTTCTGCTTGGATTCTTCTTCAACATACTGATAGTTTATGTAAGGTTCCTAAAGCCAAACCATATGAAGAGAAGGAAAATAAAAAAGACTGTAAGAAATTACGAAGGAATAAATGAGCTTAGGAATTAAAATGTACATAGTAACCTGCCCAAAGTGCAAGCAAGAGATGAAAACAAGTGCAGAAAAGAAAAAAAGATGCGTCTACTGCGGCTTCACTTTCTCGCTTTTCACAAAAAAAGGAAACAACATCAAAAAAAGAATCTAGTGGGTTGTTTCTTCTAGGCTTATTTTCTTTTGTCACTGCTTTTGTAGGTATTTTTGTAAAACTAATTAATGGGATGGATGTCTACCAGATAATTTTTTTCAGGGCGAGCCTGGCGCTTGCATTCATATTTTTCATAATTAAGATAAAAGGAAAAACTAGCGAACTTAGGATTGAAAAGCCTCTTCTTACATTATTTATTGGTATATTTGAAGGCATCTCTATACTTGCTTTTTTTCTTGCAATAAATTTAAGCAGTGTGACAAATGCAATTTTTTTGGCTTACAGCGCGCCTATATGGTCTGTTTTCTTTTCATATCTTTTCCTAAAGGAAAGAATAGAGAGAAAGACTATAGTAAGCGTGGTTATTGCAATAGCAGGGATATTATTTATTGTGGACCCAAGGAAGCTTGAATTTAATCTTCAGCTAGGGAATATTTTTGCACTGCTTTCTGGATTCTTTTATGCTGCAATGGCTATCCTTGCAAAACCCATGCTTGAAAAAAAATCAGGATATTATGTGGCATTCTGGCAATACTTTGTGATATCAGTTGTCTTTGGAATCATATGCAGGTTCAATTTAACAGGTGCTTTAGATAATGTTCCTGCGCTCCTTGGACTAGGGATTTTTGCAACAGGGTTTTCTGCTATACTTTTCATGGAAGGGATAAGGAAAGTGAAAGGCCAGGAGATTTTTGTAATTACTTCAATCGAGCCTGTTTTTGCTTCTGCCCTGGCATTTATAATACTGGGAGAAAAGATATCAGCATTTGGATATTTTGGAGCAGCATTGATACTGATTGGGATTTATAACATATCAAAAAAACAAATAAGTTTTGGTTAATCATTTAAATCAATAATATATCATACTTTGTATGAAAGAGATAGTTTCAAGGATACTTGAAAAGATTGATGAAAAAAGCACTGCAGTTTTTCTAGATAGCCAGAAATACGAAATAAAAGATGAGAATTTTATTCAGATAAAAGATCCAACTAAAAATAAGAGCGTATCTTTTGTTGATGGAGGAAATCTTGAATTAATAAAGTGTCCTTCTTTCTCTGTTTTTTTTAACAGGATATATTATTCTACATATAAACTTAATAAAAGGGTAAAATCAAAAAGAACGGATTTCTTTACTTTTATCCATACGACAATTTTAGATAATAAGATTATCTATAATGCTGAATGCTTTGGGAATGATATGAAATTTTCTTTTGATTCTGAAGACAGGACAATCTCCAGTTCAACAGCAAGGGCTGATATCTCAATTATTGGAAACGTAATAAGGAGATTTTCAGAATTAAAGCTTGCTTCTGAGATTGAATCTGATTATATCATAATTGATGGTTCCTTGGAAAAAAAGTATACAAATGAAGAAAGGTTCCTTGAAATGCTGAAGAATAGGAATGTATTTGGGCTTTCAAAATCAAATGATATACTGACTGAAAAAGGAAGCTCTGCCGGAGCTGCTGTTTTTTTATCAAAGAAAGGCTGCTTTGCCTATAAGATATGCAGGAACAATTATTTCTTAAAGCTGCATGACAAATCAAAATATGTTTTCAGGCTGGAATCATGTAATGATAATGAAATAAATGAAATTGCTTCGCTTCTCAAGGAAAATTCCAAAGATATTATTTTTCCAGGCTACCCTTATGGCCTTATCGAAGCAGATAAGTTTGCAAGGGTTAGCGAAAATGAGAGAAAGGCGCTGAAGATGCAGATGCTGATGATGCTTGGTGATAAAATAACACCATATATCAATAATTCAAATGCCCATGAACTATTTTGATTTCTTGTTCCTAGCACTTCTTACAATATAGTCAATCATCTGCGCATAAGACATGCCTGCCTGCCTGGCCATTTTTGCAAGTCCTGCGTCTTCTGATATGTCTGGATTTGGATTTACTTCAAGAACATATGGCCTATTGTTCTTATCGACCCTAAAATCAACCCTATAGTAATCCTCGCACTGCAGATTATCGCCTGCCATCACTGCATATTTTACAAGCTGGTCATATAGCTTATCTGAAATTTTTGAAAAAGATGAATTTGTCTTTTTGTATTCTGTGCTTTCCTCAACCCACTTTGCGTCATAGTTCACAATCTTTGGAAGTTCAGTTGGCATGCCATTAAATGATACTTCTGATATAGGAAGCACAAACCTTTTTCTTGTGCCTAAGACACCTACATAGAACTCACGTCCTTCGATATATGACTCAACAAGTGCAGGCTGCTTGTAATCCCTAAGTATTGCCCTTATCTTATTCCTTAAATCTGTCTTGTTCCTTACAACTGAATCATTCCTTATGCCTACTGATGAATCCTCCCTCATAGGTTTTACAAATAAAGGAAATATAAGGTCCTTGCTCAGCTTTTCATCTGCTCTTGAAAACACCTGGAACTTTGGGGTTGGTATCTTATGATGCAACAGCACTTTTTTTGTTATTGCCTTATTTACGCATAAAGACAGGCAGAAAACACCTGAACCTGTATATTTTATTTTTAATAAGTCAAGCATTGCAGGAACATGCGCCTCAAACCTAGAGTCTGAAAAAAAGCCGTCATCAACAAGATTGAATACCAAATCTATCTTATGCTTCTCGCTTTTGAACCTTTTGAATAGGTTAAGATTAGCGTGATATTCTAAAGGCCTATGGCCTGTTTCTGTTAAAGCACGCATGACAGAAAAAGCATGTCCGTTGTCATCCCTGCCCTGCCAGTCTTTTTTGTAAAGACCACGCATGTCAGTATCTGTTGTAAATAATACTGCGACTTTCATTAATTAGTTATTTCTAGTTCAGTGCTATTTATATTCTTTTTCATAGCTGCAAAAATTATTTTTTTTATTGTCTCTTCATAGCTATAGCCTGCTGCTTTCGCTGACCTAAAGAAACCTGCGTCATCATTTATGCATGGGTTTGGGTTGACATCAATCACATAAGGGATGTTATTTTTTATCCTGAAATCTACCCTTGCATAACCTGAACAGGAAAATATCCTGAAAACTTTCAATGCTATCTCTTTTACCTTTCCTTCTGTGACCTTGTCAATAACTATAGGGCAAACCCCGACTGTATGAATATATGCTGAAGACTGCAAATCCCATTTTGCATCATACGTGAGTATTTTAGGCTCGTTTTTTGGAAGATCAAACCTTATTTCAGACAATGGAAGGACTTCTTCATCCAGTATTGCTGCGTTTATTTCCCTGCCTTCAATGTACTCCTCAATCAATGATGCCTGGTTAAATTTCTTAGTTACCTCTTCTACCTTTATCCTTAATTCTTCAATATTTCTTACAAAGGAATCATTTGTTATACCAATGCTTCCGTGCTCTTTCACAGGCTTTACTATCAATGGAAAATTAAGGCTTACTGATTTTCCTATCTTGTCTGCAACAATATAGCCTGGTGTCAGAACATTATTTGATTTTAATACTTCCTTTATTGCATCCTTATCTGATGTAAGCTCAATATTTGCTGCGCTTGAGCCTGTGAATACTATTCTGTTTTTTTCAAGGGATTTTACTATGTCATATTCATGATACTTGCTTCCATAGGTCTTTTCTGCAAGGTTTATTACGACATCATACTCTTTTAATTTTGGAAGGATAGAATAATCAAACCTAAAGATTTCAACTTTTTCTTTCAGAATGCCTTTAATCTTATGCGCTATCTCAAGGGCTTCATCATCAGACAATGTGTCTTTTGTGTTTTTTGTTTTTTCCGGAAGGTTATGTATTATTGCAATTCTCATTTTAGCCTTTTTTCATATAGTATCTTATCTTCCCCGACTTTATAGAAGTCTCTTATCCTTGCTATCTCCTTATAGTTTAATTTTTCATAGAACTTCTGCGTTGGAAGATAAGTCTTATCAGAACTTGTCTCAATATGTATCATCCTAGCCTTTGGCTTCAGCTTCTTTTCAACAGATTCCATGAGGAACTTCCCAATTCCTTTTCCCTGATATACAGGATCAACTGCAATATAATACACTTCGTATACCCCTTCTGTCAAAGATGCTTCACCATAGCAGATATAGCCAATCACTTTATCTTTTTCCAAAACACAGTCTATAATGTATTCTCCATCATCATATTCCAGGCAATGCTCTATGAGCTCAACTGCTATTTCCTTGTCCTTCCCATTGAAATTTTTTATTCTTGAAACTATATCACAAACGGCTTTTTTGTATTCTTTTGAGAAAGCTTTAACAGAAAGGCTTGAAATCATGCTCACTTCCATATAAACATGCATCTAATAGATTTATTTTTTATATAAAAAGCTTTGCAATTCCTCTCCATATATTTTGTCAAGTTTTTTCCTTATATGCTTTGGAATTGTCAGACTTTCATGTATCCCATAGAATTCCTTTATCAACTCTTTTTTCCTTTTCTGCGCTTCTTTAAGATGCTTTTTTTTGAATATATCTATAAGATATCCTTTTGCTGAATTTTTATATGCAAGGAAAAATGCCAACAGTTGCTCATCCCTTCCAAGCCCTGCCATGTCATAAGGAGATGCGCAGTCTATCTTTTCAAAAAGCGCATAATACTCTATCTTGCTTTTCTTTAGCATGTTTTCACTAAAGCCTACTGTTTTTGGGTCAATATTATTTGCAAGAAGGAAGATATATATCCTTGCACACTTGGAACAGTGATGGCACCATCTTGTTTTTTTTGCGTGATTGTTTGCAGCAAGGCAAGAGGTCTGGTATTTTGCATAATGAGGATACCTGCTGTGCAGTATCTTTGTTATTGCTAAATCATGTATTGGCTCAAGAAAAGAAAGAGCGCTTACTTTTTTTGTAAGAAGCCTTAAGATTTTACTTATCTCAAATGTCCATTCTCCTGACTGGTCAAATACGGGATTTGTCAGAAAGCCCTGTGTATTATAATAAGTTGCAGAACAGCTTGCTTCGTTTCCATAAACAACATATTTTGCCTTGAAATGGCTGTTAAATGGCAGCATCAAAAGTGCATATTCGGTCAATTGGCTTCCCCATGGAAGCTCTGCCTCATCTACCTTGAAATAATCGCAGTTCCTAAGTAAAGCGATATCGTTTTTTATCCTGTATATCTTTTTTTTTCTGAACTCTTTTTCAAAATCATCTATAAGCTTTGTCTTGTGCTTGTTTTGGTATGACCTTATTACTGTTTTTGTGTATTTATCATAATAGCTGTCATCTGGCTCCTCAATATAGATCAGTTCTGGATCAAGCCCTATCTCTTCTGCTAAGGCAAAACTAAGCATGCTGTCTTTGCCAAACGTAAAAAGTATACATGCCTTATTATTTGCTTTTGCAGTATATTCAGGAACTTTGATATTATATGATTTGAATTCATATTTTGCATTCATCAGCCTTTTTATTATCGTAAAGCAGTCTTTTCCATATTCTTCTGCGCATGAAGGGACGTAATATAATATAGGTTTTAGGAAGAAAGAACCCATAAGAGGGGAATTCATGTTATATTCCAGCTTGCCTGAATCTGTGATTGTAGGAAGAGTTGAAGTGGATAGAAATACAAGGTTTTCAACTATGTTTTTTTTTGTTTTTTTTGGAAAGCTTTCCCATATCTCTTTAGGGTAGCCTATTGAGAAACCTTTTTTATCAAGCCTTATCCGAAATCCTTTTTTTGATATTGAGTAATTTATTTTCAAACTGAATTTTTTAAGTGCTTACATTATAAAAATTGTTCCTAAATATAATCATGTTGCGATATATTTATATAGAATATAATCAAAGAAAAAATTATGTTTGATGTTATCAGCGTTGGCAGTTCAACAATAGATACTTTTGCATCTGTCGAATCTGAGCTTATCAAGATAAAGACTGCACATCATGAAGAAGAATTGATTGCATACCCAAGCGGGTCTAAGATTCTTATAAGCGACCTGAAGTTTTTCATTGGAGGAGGAGGAACTAATACTGCTGTCGCTTTTTCAAGGCTTGGGCTAAAAGCAGGATATATCGGCAAGGTTGGCTCCGGAACAAATAGCGAGCTCATAATCAAAGCCATAAAAAAAGACAAGGTTGCTTTCCTTGGCGTAAAATCAAAAAACCTTCACGCCGGATATTCAGTCATACTGGATAGCTTAGAAGGTGACAGGACTATACTTGCATACAAAGGAGCCAATAATGAATTAAGCTTCAGCGATATTGACCTAAAAAAGATAAAAGCAAAATGGTTCTATTTTTCAAGCATGGTAGGGAAGTCATATGAAACACTTGAAAAACTTTCTGAATATGCACAAAAAAATGATATCAAAGTTGCATTTAATCCAAGCAATTATCTTTGCGAGAAAGGATATCCCTTCCTAAAAAAAGTGCTTTCCAATACTGAACTTCTTGTTCTTAACAAAGAAGAAGCTATGCTGCTTACAGGGAATTTTGACATGCAAGAGTTAATTTTTAGGCTGTGCCAGCTAGGACCAAAAATCTGCGTTATTACAGACGGAAAGAATGGGGCATATGTGAATGAGAAGAATAAGGTAATACATGTGAAGACATCTGGGATAAAGCCTAAGGAGACTACTGGTGCAGGAGATGCTTTTGCATCGACTTTCCTTGCTGGGCTGATCATGAAAAAGAACATTTCTGAATGCATGAAGATGGGATGCGCCAATGCAGAATCTGTAATCTCTAATATAGGAGCAAAGACCGGCCTTCTGACATTTAAGGAGCTAACTAAAAAAATCAGGAAAAGCAGAATTGCTGTAGAATCAATCTAACTATCTTCTTAAAGAATTTTTCAGAATCTAAACTCTTTTTTATTAAACAAAACAGTTTATATTAAGTAAACTAAATATTTATAAATAGAGTTTAAAACTTAACTAAGTATAAATGATGCAGTATAGCAGAAGCGGGCTTTACATCAATAGGAAAATCAATTCTAAACAAAGTGCTGCAAACAAGGAGAAATCATTTGACTGGATTAATGTGTTTTTATTTGTGCTATTGTTTGTAGTCGTGATATTATTTGTAGTGACTTAGAACAATTATAGTTTTTTCAGGTATTCAATATATTCCTGTTTTTTTCCAAAACCTTTTGATTTTGCAATCCTTGCTATTGCCTTATCAAAACTGCTTCCATACTGGGCTGCTTTTTTTGGCCTGAATGCATATTCTTCCTTTAATCCAAGATCAATCATCAGTTTCCTGAAGATGTATTTCTTGTGCTCATCTTTTAATTTTAATTCTCCGGATATGTTCATTCCTGCAACAATCAAGTCCTTATCAAGAAAAGGTGTTAAAAAGGTCATGCCCTCGTGGACTGCTATGCTATAGTCCCTCCCAAAATCGCGTTCATATGTACTTATTAAGCCGTGCCAGCATTCTTCGTTTATGTCCTCTGCTTTTTCGTGCCTTTGATAACCAGCAAATATTTCCTCGCTTCCAAGGCCTCCAAACAAGGTATCTATCTTATCCTTCTTTGCAAGCTCGATTGCAGCAAGCTCTACTGCGCCAACTCCCAGATTTACCACATTTAAGTCTTTTTTTGGGACTATCTTTGCAATTTTTTCAAATATCTTTCCAACTTCTTCTAAAGAAAGTATCTTTTTTTTATGGTTAAAGCCGTATTCTTTTGCAATCCTTTCTGAATAGATTATATCCTCGCTTCCTTCCAACCCAACAGTATAACAGATGAAATCCTGCCTGTCTTTTTTTGATATGAATGAAATGCCTGTGGAATCAACACCACCTGAAAAGAATATCCCGAATTTTTTGCCTGGATACCTTTTTTCCATTGCCAAAAGAAACGGCTCTTTTATCTCTAAAACTGCTTTTTTCTCATCAGTTATGACTTTTGTTCCCAGAGCTTTCAAACGTGTTATATGGGAAGACCATTCATCTAAAGAGACTAACTTTCCATCTTTTGTAACAAACGATTGCTCTGTCATTTTATCCTTGGATTTCATACTTCAATATAAAGCATTCCCTGAAGTCCTTTACTTTTGTGAATTTTGAAAGCATCTCTTTTAATTCATCGACATTCATCTTTGGATCTTTCTTTAAGGTATATGAAAGCTGCAGGAACTCTATTTTTGAGAACATTGAAAATTTTGAGAGCTGGGAGAATATGAACTTATCTGACAGCTTATACTTGTCTTTCTTTTCAATGTAGCCAAGCTTTTCTAAGCTTGTGATTTCTGAGTTTATTGCCAATGGAAGTCCTTTTTTTATTAAATCCTGTAGGACAAATTCCTTTAGCACAAAGGCAGCATGGAGTATGTTTATCTGCACCTGTGTCAGCTCATCCATCTTTGGAAGCTTCTTTACTGAATAAGATTCAATATCAGTTATTATGCTTCCTTCAATTGATTCTACAAGAAGGTTAAATTCCCCGCTCTTGTCTTCGCATAAGAACATGAATCCTGGTAAGAGTGTTTCATCAATCCTTGAATCACCATGTATCAGCTTTAGGTCTTTTAGTGTTATCTTAGGCCTTATTATTGGGAGCATCTCCATATTTTCAAATTCATTCACTTCGCTCATAAATTCCTTATCTGGTATTATGTCCTGTGCGTGCCCTCCGTGCCTTGTCATCCTTGGCCTTATGTTTACAAACAATGGAATATCTGTAATGCCTGTAACAAGGGCTGTCCCAATCGAGAGATTTTTTATCTCTTCCTCTGATTCTGCAGTTATGCCTTCAACGCTTGATGATATTGCCTTTAGGTCATTTGGATTTGTTACCTTCAATATTATCTGGGTTGTGCACTGGCTTAGTACTGATTTATCTACCCTTGCTGGCCTTTGGCTTATTACACATAGACCAAGGCCAAATTTCCTCCCTTCTGATGCTATTGTCCTAAGCACTTTTGAGCATCTTGTCTCTCCAAAACTACGTTCAGGGCAATAATTATGCGCTTCCTCAAGTATTGTGAAAAAAGGTGGTATTTTTTCCTTTTTTCTTAATTCAAATAGGTCTTTCATCAGCTTATATACTATTATCTCCTGCACATCCGGAGGTATGCCTTTTAGGTTAATCACTGTGCATTTTCCAGGATGAATGAATTCATTATAGGGAACTGATGCATCTGAGAATATTTCCATGTTCTTCAGGTGCTCCAGATTGTTTATTATTGTCCATTTCGAATTATTTTCTTCTGCATCCAGGGCATATAGGACATCAGCAAAGCTGACTTTGTCCATGTTTTTTAATGCCGCATATAAAATCCCCATCTGAGTATTTGATAATTTTCCAGGTATTAATTGTGTTATCTCTGCAGCGCTAAGAGAGCTTTCTATCCTAAGCGGCCTTACTCCCTGTATTAATTTTGTATCTCCGTATTCCTGGAGATTTTTTATTCCCTTTGGGACCAAGGAATATTTCTTCAGCTGATCTGCCTCTTCTTCATTCGCATATTTCATTGAAGAGTATTCCCCATGCGGGTCTATAACTATTACAGGGACTTTCCTTTCAGTTATCTCCTCAATAAGAACACCTACAGCATATGATTTTCCTGCGCCTGATTTTGCAAGTACTGCTACGTGCTTTGTAAGCAATTTTTCCAAATCAAGCAGGATATCAATATCCTTCCCTTCTAGCTTTCCTATAAATGCGCTTTTTTTTGATTTCTCAAGCTTTATTATGTCCCTGATGAAGGAATCTTCAGCAATCAACACTTCTGTTCCCTGGTCAAATGGTATCCTTATCGGCTTTATCCTTTCTTTTTCATCCTTATAGCCTATTACTATGCATTTTGCAATATCTTTATCTGTCCTTTCTATCTCCAGAATCTGGCATAATACATAGCCATACACCTTATGCATGACCTGGACAAATTCAAATTTTCTTGCTTCCTTATCAAGAAGAAACTGGAAATTATTAGAGGTGATTTTCCCAAATATCTTTCCAAGTATCATAAGGCAGTAAAAAAGAACTTCGTTTAAAATTGTTTTGCTATCAGTTTATCATATATAGATATTACGTCAGAAATTGTTTTTTTTTCTAAGAATTTCTTCTCCAGTATCTTTACCATCTTTTCCTTATCTATATTTAGCTTTCCCTCTGTGACGTTTTTAAGCGTGTTTGTTAATCCTTCAATGTCTCCTGGCTCAAACAAGAATCCTGTAACCCTGTCTTCTATTATATCTGTGATCCCTCCTATTTCTGACGCAATCACTGTCTTTTTCAGCAAGCATGATTCCATTGCAACTCTTCCGAATGCCTCACCGACAAATGAAGGGAAAAGCACTATATCATGCTCCATGATTATTTTTTTTATCTCACTATGGGAAACTCTTGCATTTATCTTTACTTTTTTCCCTGCATTTTCCCTAAGAAACCCTTCTAGATTGCCCTCACCATAAAAGCTTGCCTCAAGATTAAGGGAAGTTATGGCTCTAAGTGCCAAATCTGCTCCTTTTGCTTTTGTGTAATCTCCCAGATACAATACTTTATTTTTCCTGGCCTTGATTCTGCTATCCTCTTTGGTTTTTTCCTCGAGATTATAGATTATCCTTATCTTGTTTTTTGGAATCCCATTTTCAAGCAGCTTTTTTTCCATGTATGTGCTTATCGGCATGTAATAGTCAAACTTTTTCATGCATGATCTGTATGAATTATACCTAAATCTTAAAGGCACTAAAAAAAACGGCATCATGAACCCGCTCTGCTTTGTCTTTCCTATTATCTGTGAATTTAATGCACAGTCACAATAAGTCAATAAAGTGCATCTTTTATCGCAGGATACCTTGTCCTTATAGACCAATGTGCCTTTAGGGCAGAAAGGAACAGGGCCATTGACATGCATAACAAACGGTTTAGCAATGCATTTTACTGCTGATATGCTTGATGTGTTCATGCAGTGGATTATGTCAAAGTTTTCTTTTTTTTCCAGTTCAATTACTTTTTTCCTGAGGTTTTTTGAAAAAGAAATGCGTTTTATGTTCCCTGATACAGTTTTAGGGCTTCCTGTTTTTAGCAGCCTATGGATCTTTATCCCATCCATAAGCTCAAAGTAAGGTGTATTTCCTGTGGATGTAAGGACATGCATATCAATATTTTTTTTAACCAGTGATTTTGCAAGCAGGTGTGCGCTAATCTCCCCTCCTCCTATCCCTTCAGGAGGAAAATATTCTGATATCATGAGTACTTTCATATCAATAAAGAGATGTCTGCTTATTTATTAAAATAGTGCAATCTGAATCATGCAACTAGAATAAAGCATATACAAATGGGCTTACTGCTGAACTTTGCTCAAATATTATCAATATCTAACCAGGATGAACATTATGAATAGTAATTTCATTTAAGGAATTACTAATTGTCATAGAAATTATAATTAATGTTAAACATGCGTACCTATAATATTAAGAATTTAGGCATGCTGCTATCGCTCTTTTTGTTTTCTAAGTGTTGATGAAATCTGCTTTGCAAGCGCAATATTTAATGGGGTCTTCGGATGCCCATCCTTAAAATAAAACGTAGAATTATAAGGAAGATCATAAGTCATGACCTCTATTTTAGCCTTTTTTAACAGATCTATAAGATATCTATTGTTCCATTGGTTTATATCCTCGCTCGGATGGATAAGAACATAAAATGTACCATCAAACTGGCTTTCATAGATATCCCTGGATTTTTCTATTAGCTTATATGTCAAGTATACGTGAGATTTTGATATTGGTGGCAAGCTGAGATAGTAATACTTCAATAAGTATGATTTCCCAAGCATCCGGTAAATAAAAGAAATAAATCTCCTTCCTGTCTCAAATGATTCTTCTCTTTTTACCGCACTTCCTGATAAATAATAATAAGGCATATCGTTTCCCCACTCATTAAATGTCCTCATGTCGCCAATGACTCTTTTTATATGGTCACTTATATAGACATAAATGGCAGCGACCGGTTGCATCTTGATCTCATTGCTGAATCCTTCTCTTTCAAGATTTGCGAGCATTCCCTGCGTGCCATAACCCTGGAATGCATAATTATATACATTAAGTTCTGCATCTCCAGATAAAAAATAGGCAAGAGTCTCATTGTCTTCAAGACCGTCTCCGAAAGCATAAGAATCCCCAAATAAGATAATAGAAGGTTTACTGCCAAGATCGGGGCTAATCCTACGCCCAAAAGCATCTGTTGAAATAGTGCTGTTGTACTCATTTGTCCTGTAAATTGTGGAAGAGTTTGGCCTTGCAAAGTATCCGAGTTCCCAGCTATGAACATAGAAATCTGTCCTTGGAAACTCAGTTTCCGGCATAAACCTGGCAGAGACCCTTGCATTATTATCCCCTAGCAGGATCAAGCAATAAAAAATAGACTCAATTATTGTTATGGTCAAAACAAACGAACAAAGCATCAGGAATATACCTGTCATTGTTCTATTAAAAAAATTTAATTTTGAAAATAAAAAAGCAACTAAGCCTAGAATTATCATGGCAATAGCTAGATAGATGAGAGACCCTGCAGTTACAGGCATTATGTTATTAAATACCAGAACTGATAAAGATAAAAATATACCTACAGATATAATGGCGACTGCCAATACGTTAATTATCTTTCTAGTATTCATGTCCGCATCCTCCCTCTTTTGAGAAAGGTGGAAAATATTCTGATATCATGAGTACTTTCATAAACATAAGGAAAATCAGGTGCTATTTATTAAAATAATGCATATACAAAAGGAGATACTGCAGAACTTTGGGCAAATATTATCAAAATACCCACTAAAAGAAGCATGATTATTATAGGGGCCATCCACCATATCTTATTCTCCCACATGTAAGCGAGAAACTCGTGAAACAGGGATTTGTTTTTTGATTTTGGCATTTTTTCATTTAAAATGTAAAAGTGTTTAATAAATTTAATTATTTTTTTAATCCTCTGCACTTGCTTCGCTGTCCCACATATCATCTGGATTATCTTCTCTTTTTACCAGATACGGGCCGATGACAAGATAATCAATGCCTGTGCCCATCATGCATTTGTATGCATCCTGCGGCGTGCAGACTATAGGCTCTCCCCTGATATTAAAAGAAGTATTTATCAAAATAGGTATGCCTGTCTTTTCTCCGAATTTTTTTATCAGGTCATAGTACAATGGATTCTGCTCCCTTCTTACTGTCTGCAGCCTTCCAGAGCCATCTACATGTGTCACAGCAGGTATCTTCTCATGCCATTCTTTTTTTATAGGATATACCATGAGCATATAGTCTGTTGCTTCAGGAACTGGTGTATCGCATTCAAAATAGGTTAATGCATCATCCTCGCATACAACCGGCGCAAACGGCCTGAATTTTTCCCTGTGCTTCACTTTCAGGTTTAAGATATCCTGCATCTCCTTGTTTGAGGCATTTGATAGTATGCTCCTGTTTCCTAGTGCTCTTGGGCCCCATTCCATCCTTCCCTGGAACCATCCTATGACATTATCCTTGGCCAGAAGCAAAGCTACCTTATTTACAAGCTCCTCATCTGTAGAAAATGTGCTGTAAACTATTTTATTCTTATCCAAGAATTCCATTACCTCTTCATTTGCATACCCTGGGCCAAGGTATGCGTCTTTCATTATATAATTTCTTTTGTTCCCTAAAATAGTGTTATATATGTAAGAGCATGCCCCGATGCTTGTACCACCGTCAGATGCATTTGGCTGGATCCATATCCTTTTAAAGCCTGTATTCCTGAGTATCTTTCCATTATAGACACTATTTAATGCAACCCCTCCAGCCAGAACAATGTTTTCCTGGCCTGTCTCTTTTTTTACATGCAAAAGTATCTTCGTCATTATCTCTTCTGTAATCAGCTGGAGAGCTGCTGCAATGTCCTTATGCCTCTTTTCTACTTTTGATTCTTTTTTCCTCTGTTCCCCTAAAAGCACAGAAAGCTTTCCTGAAGGCATCCTGTCTGCATAGTGGAACTTGAAATAAGACATGTCCAGCTTGAAGCTTCCGTCGTCTTTTACATCTATTATCTTTTTCAGGAGATGGTAATACCTATTCGTATTCTTGTCCATGTTACCATAAGGAGATAGACCCATGACCTTGTATTCAGAATTATTCACGCTAAAGCCTAGGAATGCTGTTATTGTGCTGTAAAGTAGGCCCAATGAATGCGGGAATTTTATCTCCTTAAGTAAAGTGATGTCATTATTTTCTCCATGCCCATATGCCAAAGTTGTCCATTCACCTACTCCATCAACTGTGAGTATGGCTGATTTTTCAAAAGGGCTCACTAAAAAAGATGAAGCTGCATGAGCCATATGATGAGGTATGAAAAGTATATCCTTGTCATAGCCTATTTTTCTTAGCATAGAAACAACACGCAACTTCTCATTTAGCCATGAAGGGGTTGAACTTAAGAAAACCTTCAGGCTTAACGGAAAAGAATGAAGGTGCTGTGACATAAGCCTTTCAAATTTCAATATAGGCTTTTCATAAAACCCTATGTAATCTATTTCAGTTATCTTGAGGTTATTTGAATTCAGGCAAAAATCTATTGCGTTTTTTGGAAATGAATTATCATGCTTTTTCCTTGTGAATCTCTCTTCTTCAGCTGCGCTTACTATTTTGCCATCTATCAAAAGCGCGGCACTTGAATCATGATAATAGCAACTTATTCCAAGTATTTTCATTTTTGTTATTCTGTCTCTTTCATTTTTAATACTGCTTCAAGTACTCATCATATTCTTTTTTCCATAGGTTCAAGTCTTCAAAATAACTTTCATCATACTTCTTCATACTAATGAATTTTTTACCTGATAACTTCATTATTAGAGAGGTCAGACCTACTGCTATTATGTAAACAAGAAATAAAAGAATTGAATTTACTAGGATTGAGATGTTCTCTCCCTGCTCCTTAAATCCTCTGAAGAACTGGTTCATCCAAGCCACCTTCTTAGAAGCATACCGCTTGATGACACAAGAAAGGTTATCAGGATTACAATATAAACTGGCTTTTCCCTGCCTGTAATCATCAATATAAAAAATAATACTGAAGTAAATACCATGTAAGAGGTAAGATATCCTAAGCAAAAAAGGACCTTATCAATTAAGGCTTTTCTTGAAATATGCAATTGTTTTTTTGAGCCCATCTTCAAATTTCACTCTTGGTTCCCAGTTCAAAAATTCGCGCGCTTTTGAGATATCTGGTCTTCTTTTTGTAGGGTCGTCTTTTGGGAGAGGCATGAATGCTATTTTTGATTTTGACCTTGTCTGCCTTATTATCAGCTTAGCTGTATCTAGAACCGTGCGCTCTATCGGGTTTCCAAGGTTTTTTGGACCTATCTCTTTTGAATTCATCATCCTTATTAGGCCATCTACCATGTCATCAACATAGCAGAAAGATCTTGTCTGGCTTCCATCACCATATATGGTTATAGGTTTATTTTGCAATGCCTGTGTTATGAAATTAGGTATTACACGTCCGTCATCTAGCCTCATCCTTGGCCCATATGTGTTAAATATCCTTACAATCTTAATATTGGCATTATATTCTCTATGGTATGCCATTAAAAGAGCTTCTCCAAACCTTTTTGATTCATCGTAGCAGCTTCTTATTCCAACCGGATTTACATTTCCCCAGTAGCTTTCTTTCTGCGGATGTTCCTTTGGCTCCCCATATGCTTCACTTGTAGAAGTAAAAAGCATCCTTGCATTCTTTGCCAACGCCAGTCTAATCATCTGGTCAGTACCAACTGAATTTGAAAGAGCTGTTTCAACTGGGTATTCCTGGTAATCTATCGGACTTGCCCTGGATGCCAGATGATATATCTGGTCCAGTTTTCCTTCGATAAGCTGCAGTGGCTCTATTATGTTATGCTTGATGAACCTAAATCTCCTGCTTTTCATCATAAAAGAGATGTTTTCCAGCTTTCCTGAGCCTAGATTATCTACGCAGGTTACATGGTTTCCTTCTTTTAGTAGCCTTTCACATAGATGGCTACCTATGAACCCTGCTCCACCGGTGACTAATATCCTCATAAATAAGCTTGAAAAGAAATTCTTTTATAAATATAGCTGAAGTATAGTTTCATCACCTTTAAATATATATAAAAATCCTTTTTTTGGATGGCTAAATTGATTTCTATTAAAGAACTGCCAGGCCTAGTTGAAAAACTAAGAGAAAATAAGAAGAAAATCTCTACAACAAATGGCGCTTTTGACCTATTCCATTCAGGACATTTAAGAAGCCTTGTGTTTGCCAAATCTTTTGCGGATATACTGATTGTCGGGCTGAACAGCGATAAATCTATTAAGGAATATAAAAGCAAGGACAGGCCGATAATACCGCAGAACCAGAGGGCAGAAATACTCTGCGCAATATCTTATGTTGACTATGTTGTGATTTTTGAGGATAAAACGCCATTGAAGTTCCTTGAAATTGTAAAACCGGATTTTCATATAAAAGGGATGGAATATAAAGGAAATATGATTGAAGAAGAACTTATTAAAAAAAATAAGGGCATAATTAAATTCATAAAAAGGGATGGTGTATCAACAACAAATATCATTAATAAGATACTAGGTGAAAAGAATGAAAAATAAGATTGATGATTTCTCAAAGAAAACTGTTTTGGTCATTGGGGATTTGATGATTGATAGGTATGTCTATGGTGTTTCCACAAGAATAAGCCCAGAGGCACCTGTACCTATTGTAAAAATTACAAATGAAGAGAATATACTTGGTGGAGCTGCAAATGCTGCAAATAATGTTGCATCACTTGGTGGAAAAGCAATGCTTTATGGAGTACTAGGAGATGATTCAGATTCAGTTGTTTTTGAAAAACTATGCAGGGAAAAGAATATAACCGGATTTTTCCTAAAAGATAGTGCCAGACCAACCACTGTAAAAAAAAGAGTTATTTCAGGAAATAATTACCAGCTTTTAAGGATGGATTTTGAAAAGACAAATACTATACCTGATGATTTTCAGAAGAAAATATTAAATGAATTCAAGAAGAATTTAAGGAATATTGACTGCGTTATTTTAAGTGATTATGACAAAGGTGTTTTAACACCCTGGCTTTCAAACCATATCATAATGCTTGCAAAGAGTAAAAACATACCTGTGATTGTGGATTGTAAGCCAAATAAGGTGAATTCTTTCAAGAACTGCTTTTTGATAACCCCTAATTTGAAGGAAGCAATTGAGATGACTGGTATAAGCCAGGATATTGTTGAGATGGGAAAGAAGCTTGTCAAGATGCTGAATTCCAATGTCTTCATAACAAGAGGCTCAGAAGGCATTTCTGTGTTTGACAGGAAAGGGAACCATAGCCACATCCCACCAGTAAAAATTACAAAGCTTTTTGATGTCACTGGAGCTGGGGATACTGTCATTGCAGCAAGCTCATTATGCATCGTATCAGGTATGGATCTGATTGAGAGCGCAAAGACTGCTAATTATGCTGCCGGACTTGTTGTGCAAAAACCTGGCACTTCTACTATCACAATAAAAGAGCTAAAAGGCGCACTGGCTGAAGAAATAAGCCATTACCTGAAGGAAAGCATTGAAGTCAAACAGAAAGTGATTGAAGGACAGATAGATAAGATTGAGAAGGCTGCGCATGCATTTATCCATGCATACAAGAAAGGGAATAAGGTCATTGCATTTGGAAACGGGGGAAGCGCTTCAGACGCCCAGCATCTGGTCGGAGAATTGGTAGGAAGATTCAAATTAGAAAGAAAGGGACTGCCTGCAATTGCACTCACAACAGATTCAAGTGTTGTTACGGCTATAGCAAATGACTATGGTTATGATGAGGTTTTCAGAAGGCAGGTTGAAGCAAATGCCAATAAAGGCGATGTTATTGTTGCGATTTCTACAAGCGGGAATTCGCAAAATGTAATTAATGCAATAACTGAAGCCAAGAAAATAGGTTGCACTGTAATTGGGCTTATTGGAAAAAACGGAGGAAAAATGGCAGCTTTATGCGATATTCCAATAGTAATTCCTAGCGATAACACTCCAAGGATACAGGAAGCGCATATCTCAATAATCCACATACTCTGCGAGCTTCTAGATAAGGACCTTGGGAAAAACCAGGATAAAAAATAAATTTATTTTTTATAAATAAATCTGAATAAGTATTATACAAGGGATGGATCTTTGCAACATCTAAAACCATCATCCACCACTGTTGTATTGCTAGGATGAAAATGAATTGAATAACAATCATTTGAATAAACTAAAAAATCCCAAGTTCCATCAAAATATTGAATATTGTGTGTATTAATATTTAATGCTCCTCCTCTTAATATTTTCTGGCCATTGACCTCACCATCTACCCATTCAGCCACATTGCCGCTCATATCATAAACTCCACTTTCAGTTTTGCAATTTGGCGAATTTCCTGACTTATCTGATGCTTCTAATGTGAAATTAGCATAATAAGTATTGCATTTATCTTGGTCAAATATATTACCATATGGAAAACGATTATATGACCTCCCCTGACACGCTTTTTGCCATTCAATTTGCTTACAAAGCCTTTTACCTTCATTAATACATAATGATTTTGCTTGTGTCCAATCTACCTTAACCATTGGTTCACTACCTTCAATGTTTGGAAATTCAAATTTGTCTATACAATAATTATTCACATATTCTAAAACAGAATCATTCTCAAATAGTTGACCTGACAAATTCATTTCAAAATAACTACCCTTAATCAAAACCATATTTTCCGGGCAATTCTGCCTAGGTAACACCAAAATAGCCATACTAAAAAGTAGTAATACTGAAATCACTATTATTGGTCGCATAATTTAATTCATTCTTACCACTATAAATATATTCTGATTTTATAATCGACGTGAAATCACCTTTGCGCACCAAACCGTTTAATATGATAAAAGAATGCTCAATAGTGCTAAATTTAGCATTAAATCATAATAATTCAGGCAAAAAATATAAACAAATTTCATTATTTCATTCCAATATGAACAAAGCTGTGTTTCTTGACAGAGACGGTGTCATCAATGTTGATAAAAATTATGTCCATAAAATAACTGATTTTGAATTCATTGAAAATTCTGTTAAAGCTCTAAAGTCTTTTAAGGACATGGGCTATAAATTAATCATAATAACAAACCAGTCAGGAATAGGGAGAGGGCTTTATTCAATAAAAGACTATAAGATCCTAAAAAGACAGATAGATTTAAGCTTACAGGTTGCAGGAATAAAGATTGATGCTGAATATTTCTGCCCACATTCTCCAGATGATAATTGCAGATGCAGAAAGCCAAGCAGTTTTCTGATAGAGAAGGCTGCAAAAAGGTTTAATATCAACCTTAAAGAATCATATTTTGTAGGGGACAAGACTTCTGATATAAAGGCAGGAAAAACTGCAGGGCTAAAAACAGTGCTTGTTAGGACAGGAAAAGGAGGCAAGGATAAAAAATACTATGTCTTGCCAGATATAACCACAGATAATCTTTATGATTTTTCAGAAAAATTAAGACATGAATGGAATCCTAAAATCATTTATATTGGAAATTTCAGCTGGGAGAACCATCTTAGGGGAAGAAACCTTTTCAAAGGGCTGAAAGAGAATGATATAGAGGTAAAATTAATAAATGGAAAAAGATATTTCTCGATGCTTCTTGCACTCTTAAGAAAAGATTTTGATGTTGTTTTGACAACAGGAAAACCTCCGACACTGCTTGCAATACTTACCAGGTTTTGGCATAGGAAGAAGATATTTTTTGATGTCTACATAAGCGATTATGAGAATCTTGTCATGAACAGGAAGCTCGTAAAAGACGGCACATGGAAAGCAAAGATGCTTTATTTCATAGATAAATATACCTGTGAAAAAACAGACTGTGTATTTTTGGATACTGATAAGCATGCTCAATGGTATTATACTTTCTTTGGGCTTGACAAGAACAAATTTTCAAGCGTCCTTATAGGAAGTGATGATGAGAGGTTCCATGGGATAAAAGTAAAAAAGGGAAAGAAGTTCAATGTGCTGTTCTTTGGAAGCTTTGTTCGCGGACATGGGATTGATGTCATCCTCAGGTCTGCAAAGCTTCTGGAAAAAGAAAATATTGAATTTGTCTTTGCTGGCAAGGGGATTGTTTTTGATGAGATGGTTCAACTTTCTAAGAAGCTTGAATGCAAAAATGTGGAGTTTTTAGGTTGGATAGAGCAAAAAGAATTACCGAAATTAATTGCAAAATGCGATGTGTGTCTTGGCGTGTTCGACCCTAATGAGATAAAGATAAGGAGAAGCATTCCTACCAAGCTTTTTGAATGCGCCCCTATGAAAAAAATACTTATTACTGGAGATACGCCTGGGATGGAAGGCATCATGGAACATAAGGTAAACGGGATGCTCCCTAAACTAGGAGATGAGAAAGATCTTGCGAGTTGCATACTTGAAATCTATAAAGACAAAAAACTCAAAGCTGCAATGGAGAAGAACACTTATAAGTTATATGAAGAGAAGTTCAAGACAAAGATGATCGGAAAGCAGTTATTGGATCTGATAAGAAAAGAATAAAAAATTTATTCCTTGTATTTGAATTCAACCTTCTTGAAGTATAATTTTCCTTTCTCATCTTCCAGGAATGCGTTAGGATAAGGGTCTTCAAGGCCGCGCATAAAGTTATACAGTTTTTCTGTGTCCCATTTTCCAAACATTTCTTTTGACATCTTTGAATCTTTAGGCTGCCTTCTTGGAACCTGTTCTTTTTGCTCAGGCCATTTTTTCCATTCCAGGTCTGGATATTCAAACAGGAACTTGTTATATAGGTGGATGCATGTTGCCTTCAGCTGCAGGAATATCTCATCTATGTTTCCTGATATGTCAAGATCAACTTCTGTTGAATATTCCCTCAGGCTCAGTTCAGGGTATCCTACCCTTACCATCCTGTGCTTTGTGAATTTCAATCCATCAATTATCTGGTTCTGCAAAGGACTACCGGGAGAATACCTGTCAAGCTCTGCGCAGTGGGCTGTGAATGTAGGTATTTTTTCTACAACTTCCTTTACTGGCTCAAATGACCAGCCGCAGAATAAGATCATGTCATACTTGTCTTTTTTCAGCTCTTCCTGCATCTCTTCTGTTGACTTGCATAATACTGCTTTTTTCACTTTCGGATGCTTTGCAACATATGGATATACTTCTATTGCCCAGTCCCTGTATGCCAAGAATAATAGTTTAAACATTGCTTTCACCTTTTACGAATTTTACTTCCTTAAAATATAACTTATTGCCTTTCTCGTCTTCAATATATGCATTAGGATAAGGGTCGCCAAGAGCGCGTATGATATTATATGATTTTTGCAGATCTTTCCTGAATATTTCCGGATCAAGCTTACTTTCGTTTTCTTTTCTTCGTTTTAATGTCTTTCCAACACCTTGAGGCTCTATTTTTATGCTAGGATAAACTTTTGCTAAATAAGTTCCAAGTTCTATTGTGCATCTTGTAAGCTCTTTGAATATTTCCTGCATGTTGCCTTCAAGCGAAATAGGTGTTTTTTTTACAATACCACCTTTATCAATGCCTGGAGCGATTTCAAATAATGAGCATTTTGTGCTTGTTATCCCGTCTATTATCTGGTTCTGCAAGGGTGAACCGCCACGGTAATCAGGAAGGTCTGAAGGGTGTATGCCAAAGAATTTTACTTTTTTTAACAGTTCATCTGGGATTAACCAACTCCAGCCTGCTAGAAGTATGAACTCATATTTTTTCAAATCTATTTTTAATAGCTCTTCCTGGGATTTGCAGATTTCAAACCCATGCTGCTTTAAGTCATTATATGCATTCAATGCCCAGTCCCTATAGCCGCAAAATAGCCTCATTTTTCATAGAATTCTTTTATTGTTTTTACGATATATTCTGCGTCTTCTTTTTTTACCCACCAGCAGCTTGGAATAGAGACATATTTTGATGTGAAATAATCAAGCCCTGGCCTAGGGATATCATCCTTGAACTCCTTAAAACAGCTGTAGACATCGTTCCTTGTGTGGACTATTGAATTATCAATGCCTTTCTTTTTTAGGTATTCAACAAATTCTTCCCTTCTGTCTGCAAGCAGTGTGTAAAGCCAATATGATGACCTGGCACCCTGTTCCTGCCTTAGGACTTTTATCCCTTTTATTTTTGATAATTCTTTATTGTAGAACTCTCCGTTTCTCCTGCATATCTTGATGATTTTTTCTGTGCTCTTCAGATGCTCAAGCCCTATTGTTGCATCTATGTCATTCATATTGAATTTGTATCCCCATTCCTTGATGTCATAATACCATCTTAATTCCTCTTTTATCGCTGTTCTATCAAGGCCAAACCATCTTAATGCTCTTCCTCTCTTATGGTCTTCCTCGCTTTTACAGACAAGAGCTCCGCCGTCACCTGTAGTCAAGTGTTTTATTGCCTGGAATGAATACATCACAAAATCAGAATGGTTTCCTACTTTCTTCCCTTTATATTCTGAGCCAAATGCATGAGCTGCGTCTTCTATGACTTTCAAATTATGATTTTTTGCAATCTCATTAATCCTATCTATGTTTCCAGGGTTTCCTGCCCAGTGCACGTATAAAATAGCTTTTGTCTTTTTTGTTATCAACCTTTCAATTGAATCTGGGTCTATGTTTCCTGTGTCTGCCAAAACATCTGACCACCTTATCCTTCCGCCCCTTGACATCACTGGCATGTTTGTTGCTACACAAGTCAATGGTGAAGATATCACTTCATCGCCTTCATTCACGCCAGCAAGCCTTAATGCAAGCTCTAATGCGTGAGTTCCTGCATCGATAGTAAGTATGTTTTTCACTCCTAAGAATTCTTTTAGCTTTTCTTCGAATGCTGCTACTTTAGGGCCCTGTGCAATGTATCCGGACATCAAGGTATCTCTTAATGGCTTCATGACTGATTTTGGCATGAATACCTTGAACAATGGGATTTTTCTTGCGCCTATTTCTACGTTTACTGAGTTTACAGGCTGGTTCACGAATTCAGAGGTCATCTTTTCCTGTGTCATGAATAAAGCCTCGCATAGTATTCCTCTCCTGCTGCAATATCTGCTTTCTTCAGGAGTTCTTTTATCTCTTCAATGCCTGTTATTTCTGATTTTGAAGAATATTCTATCACTTTTGATATTTTTGGCTGCTCTGCCCTTAAATAATCCTTTGACTGGCTTAAATTTCTTGTCTTGTCTTTTTCTATGATGAAATATTCACCTTTATCTATGCATCTTCTTCCTTCTTCTTCTGAAATAAGGATTTCATGTATTTTTTCTCCGGGGTAAATTCCTATTACCTCATATGTGAAGTTTTTATCATTTCCGTGCTTTTCAATATATAGAAGCCTTGCCAAATCAACTATTTTTATTGAGGGGGCTTTTTTTACAAAGATTTCCCCTCCTTCCATATGTTCTGTTGCAAAAAATACCAAATCTATTGCATCATCTAAAGTAAGCAAGAATCTTGTCATATCCTCATGTGTAACTGTTAATTTCTTGTTGTTTTTAATCAGGTTCCTGAAGAAAGGTATCACTGAACCTCGGGAATTCATTACATTCCCATATCTTACGCATGCAAACAGAGTATTCTGGTTTTTTGGGGAATAGTTTGCTGAAATCATTAATTTTTCCTGCAAGGCTTTTGTCATTCCCATGACATTTACTGGCTGAACTGCCTTATCTGTTCCTACAGCAACAACTTTTTTCACATTGTTTTTTATTGCTGCATCAATAAGATTTTTTGCTCCTAAAATATTTGTTTTTATTGCTTCTTCAGGGCATTCCTCGCAGCTAGGGACTTGTTTTAATGCTGCTGCATGATAGACTATATCAACGCCATGCATTGCCTCATCAAGCCTATGCTTGTCCCTAACATCTCCTACAAAAAACCTGAGGTTAGAAAAATCAGAATATGCAAGCTTCATGTCATACTGCTTTTTTTCATCCCTTGAATATATTCTTATTTCCTTTGGATTGTGCTCCTTTAGCCTTTTTAGAATCCTATTTCCAAATGATCCTGTTCCGCCTGTTATAAGGATAGTCTTTCCATTAAGCATAATAAATGGGTTTGAATAGAAAAGCGTATATAAAGATTATGATAGTGAAATCAAGAGTACAGAGTTATTCATCTGCTATTATGACTTCATCCATAGGAACATCCCATGGTTTTGGGGATAAATTAGTTATCTGGGATTTGAAGCATAGGCCTATTTTTTTTTCTTTTACATTTTTTAAGAACCTGTCAAAATAACCAAAGCCATGGCCTTTCCTATTTCCTGATAAATCAAAATTTACTCCTGGGATTATGAAAATTTCAATTTTTTCCTTTGGAAATTTTTCATTTTTTATTGGCTCAAGTATTTCGAATTTTCCTTTTTTTAAGTCACTAAAAGAGCTAAGTTTTATAGGGATTATTTCGTTTTTAGCTATTTTTGGAACAATAACTGTTTTTTCTTTTAGAAGTGTTTTTATGATTTCATGCGTATTTGGCTCATTTGGTTTTGAGACATAGATGAATATAACACTATGATTTTTACATTCATTTAGTATTTTTTTTATGTAATCCATTTAGTTTAGTTATATTTCAGAATGTTTATATATGTTTTTCATCTGCTTTTATAATTATGATACTTGATGGTAAAAAAGTAAGTGAAGAAATAGGCAAAAGAATCAGAATAAAAGGAAATATCAAACTTTCTGTAATACTTGTTGGAAATAACGAATCATCAAGGATTTATGTAAATATGAAAAAGAAAAAATGTGAAGAATTTGGGATTTCCTGTGAGATACATGAATTTTCAGATAGTTCTGCTGAAAAAGATATAATAAGTAAAATTGAGAGCCTTAATAAGGATAAAACAGTAAATGGCATTTTAGTTCAGCTACCTTTGCCTATGCATTTTGATACTAGAAAAATACTGGATAGAGTAAATGAGAATAAGGACGTTGATGGTCTTAGCTCAATAAATATGACAAAGATAATTTTAGGGGAAAAAGGAATTGAACCTTGCACACCTAAAGGGATTTTTTCACTTCTTGAATATTATGACATTGATTTAAATGGAAAGGATGTCTGTGTCATTGGGTTTAGTAATACTGTAGGAAAGCCACTTGCAACCATGTGCATAAATAAGGGAGCTACTGTAACTGTTTGCCATATCAAAACAAAAGATTTGAAAAATCACACTTTAAAAGCAGATATAATCATGACTGCTACAGGTGTTCCGAAATTAATTAAGGAAGATATGGTTAAACATGGAGCAGTTTTAGTTGATATTGGAATTTCAAAAGTTAATGGGAAAGTTATTGGCGATGCTGATTTTGATAATTTAAAAAATAAATGCTCTTTTATTACGCCTGTCCCTGGGGGAGTTGGGCCAATGACGATTATTTCTTTGATTGAGAACTTGGCTAATCTAGAAAAAGCTGGTTAGTTCTTTCATCCTGTGATATACAGTATGTTCTTTTATTACTCTTTTATAGCCTGCAAGTGAAATTTTATTCCTTTCAGCTTCGTTTTCCAAATAATATTTGCTTTTTTCAATTAATTATTCATTATCCTTGTATGTTGCTATCTCGTTTTTCCGGAATAGGTTAGGTATTTCCTTATAATAATCTGTAAGCATGAAAGATTTTGTTGAGGGGATATCAAATGTCCTTATGTTTACAGATTCCCTTGAATGGGTGAAATGGACATTTAAGTTTATTTTAGTTTCATTAAATATTTTACATATCTTTTTTGTATGGTTTATGTTCTTTGTTCCATTTAATGTCTCTTTTTTTACATTTTCATTTAAGATTTCTGATTTCTCCCAGCCATATCCCCAAATTTTTAGGTTTTCTGCTTTTAAATTTGCCAAGACATCTTCCCTGTTTTTGTGATATGTTCCAATGAATGATAAATCCTGTTGATATACCCTTTTAGTTTGAATTATTTGCTCTCTATATAGCTCTGTGTTTGTTGCACATGGAAGGTAATGCGCATTTTTATACCCGATTTCCTTTATTTTTTTTACATAGAATGGATCAAAAACAAAGAAATCATCGTACTCTTCAATGTTTTCAAGTTTTGTATTACCATAGATGCCTAGAGGGTCATCCATGATGTAATTTGCTGTTTTTATGCCCGCATCAGAGATTTTTTCTATAATCCCTTTTTCCAGTTTTTCCCCTTTTAGGACCAAAACAAGGTCTGGATTCTCTTTTATGGCCTTATTTAGCATCAATTTGTTCATTATTTTGTTTGAAATGCTTAGTTTATGTAGATAGGAAAAACGGTAATTAAAGACGGAGACATCGTGTTTTAGCTTTTCCAAAGCTGATTTTACACCGTATTCGAAGGAAGGGGTTTTGGCTGATGATGGAGAGAGGAGGAGGATGTTCATGATATATTTAAAAAAATCAGTTAGTTTATTGATTTTTCTACTTTTTTCTATTTTACTTAATAAAGTTTAAAATATAATCTTGTTTTTTATTGATATTATGAAGGTTTTAGTTACTGGTGGAGCCGGTTTTATTGGAAGCAATATTGCAGTTGAACTTGAAAAAGAAGGTTTTGATGTTGTAATTTTAGATAACCTTTACTCTGGAAACTTAGAAAATTTAAAGGGATTTAAAGGAAAATTTATCGAACTTGATGTCTGTGATAAAAAAATGCTAAGCTTAAATACTAAATTTGACATATTGTTTCATGAAGCTTCAATTACTGACCCTAGGCATAATGATGATAAGGAAACTTATTCAAAAAATGTAGAAGGATTTAAAAATATATTAAAGCTTGCAAAAAAAGACAATGCAAAGCTTATCTATGCTTCTACTGCTAACCTCTATGGAAACGGTAAATTACCAATGGAGGAAGACCAGGAAAAAGAAATTATTTCAGTATATGGAAAATCAAAACTTGAGATGGATAAAATTGCAGAAAACTTGTTTGATAAAATGCATATTATTGGTCTTAGGTATTTCAATGTATTTGGACCTAGAGAGAAATTTAAAGGCAGGCCAGCATCCATGATATATCATCTATGGAAACAGATTAAGGAAGGGAAAAACCCAAGACTTTTCAAATATGGTGAACAAGTTAGAGATCACATTTATGTAAAAGATGTAGTATCTGCAAATCTTCTTGCAATTAATGGAAAATCTGGAATTTATAATGTAGGAACAGGAATTGGTACAAGCTTTAATGAAGTTGTAACAACAATTAATGAATTATTAGGTATGACAAATTCAACTGAATACTTTGATAATCCATATGACCTAAAAACATATCAAGCCAATACACTGGCAGACACAAAAAGAGCTGAGAAATTTTTGAAATTCAAGGCAAAGTATAAATTTAAAGAGGGTGTTATTGATTATTTAGAGTACCTTAATGAGGAAGAAAATTGAAAGTTTTAATCCTTAACCTTATACCAAATACAATAGGAGACACATTATTCCTCACTCCGCTTATTAATGTCTTAAAATCAAATGGACATGATGTGCATATAACTGTCTCTCCTTTGAATAAAATGCTCCTTGAGAACAACAAAGATATTTCTAAACTATATGTCATTCATGAACTTGAAGAACTTTCAAAAGAAATAGGAAAACTAAGAAAAGGTTTTGCATATTTCACTATGATTATTAAAATTGTTAATAGTTGCATTAAAGAAAAATATGATGCATGCCTTGTTGCTCAACCAAATTTTTTTGTAAGTCAAGCAATTCCTTTTCTTATAGGTGCAAAAAGAAAAATCGGATATCTATACAAAGGAGCAAAGCTATCATTCCTACTAACTGATAAAGTATACTTTGAAGAGGATGAAATTAAAAAGAGCAGAAGACATTATGTTGATTCTGTTCTTGATCTTGCTAGACCTCTTGGAATTAAACCAAAGAAAAAAGACAGAGTTGTAACACTCTCAGTTGATCATGAAACTGAAAAAAATATTTTATCTAAGTTCAATTATCTAACGAGGAAATATGTGTGCTTCCAGCCAGGTGCAAAATGGTTAAGAAAGCAGTGGCCAAAAGAACATTTTAAAAGACTTGGGGAAAAATTGATTGAGAAAAATTTTAAGATTATAATTTTAGGATCTAAAAACGAACATATGCTTGGTGAACACATTAAAAATAATAATGTAAATATTATAAATCTTTGCGGAAAGATAAATCTTTTAGAGGTTATTTGTATTATGAAGAATTCAAAAATTAATATCTGTAATGATTCTGGGCTTGCACACATATCTTCTGCTATCAGCACTAAAACTGCTGTGATTTATGGAATTGCCCACCCTAGACACAGTGAACCACTTGGATCTGGAAAAGTAATTAAAATAATGAATATAAAAAAAATACCTCTTAGGATTTTGAGAGAAGATGAGACTGAAATAGGTATAAATTTAATGAAAAATATTTCTGTTGAGAAAGTTTTCAATAAGATAAAATATGAAATGTTATAATACTTAATTTATAAATAAAAAGATCATATAGTCACACAAATCGCTTTAATTAGTCTGCCTTCAAAATCAATGAAGTGTTGTAGCCTGTGGAATCAGCTCTGATGCATCTGCTACCTGATAAACTACATATTCATATAGATGATGTCTTGCTGCCTCACTTAGTGTATCCATGGTAAATCCTTTTTTATCTGACTTATCTATGAACCGTTGCGCAAATTCTACTGAATTAGGTACAACTAGAAAATAAGGTGCAAGCTGCCTAATTATAGAACTTTTTTCTTGACTGAGCTGAAAATTTTTTATAAATTCTTCTTCTGCTTCTCTAGAGATACTGGTCCATGTCCTAATCATATCTCCTAACTTTTCAAAAGAGTAGTTCCCTTGAGTTATATAATTTTGAGCAAATTCATGTCCTTCATCCAAATATGCAAAAATATTGAAATGCCTGCGAAGCTCTGCATTCTGTTTTCTGTAGGTTTCAAGTTCTTCATCAGTAAGCCATATTCCTGCATCACTTGATTTTTTTATTAAGCTTGGCCCGACATGCTTTTTTAGAAATCTAAGAACACTTTTTTCAAAAAATGTGTCTTTAATATCCCAATTTTCCCCTTGTGGGTTCTCATAGAACCCTAAATCAACAGAGTATTTTCCAAGTCTTGTACGTGCATATGGAACAAAGGTAGATGCCCATGCTAAATGCGGACCTCCTGTCTTTTCCCTAAGACTAACGTTTAATTCGAGAATTTCTAAGTCTGCTGAAAGATTCATCCTTGTTGGTACTGAAGTAGCGCCATAAGGAAGTCCTGTTATCTGCTCTGTACGTATCTTAAATCCACAGTCTACACAATTTTTCATCCCTTCAAATATCATCTCCTGTGGCATTTGCCTATCTAATACTTCCTTTCTAATATGTTCATCTGCTGCCTCTATTGCCATCGTTAAGCCACAACAGCCAGAATCCTTGCAAAGCCTCAGCCTTTTTTTCCCGACTTCTTCAACTGTCATTTCCCATCTCATCTGGGCGTGCCAGCGTATCCCTACTTCCTTTGGCCATCTTTTTGCAAATTCTTCAAGCCACTCTATCTTCATACCAAAAACATCATCCTGAAAATAAATCATTTTTGTTGGATATTTTTCTTTCAATTCTTTTCCTTCCTTAATAACTGCATCTACTGTTCTTGTATTCCATGGAAAAAGCCTCCCTGCGAGCCTTTTATTGCCTATCTCTTCAACTATTTCATTTGATAAACCAGGAATAACACTTTTTATGTCTGAACTGTTATAACAATATGTGCATCTAAATGGACATCCTGTCATAGTTATTATACTTTTAATTGTACTCCTTCCGTGCTTTGGATAATCTTCGTAAAATTTAATTCTGTCCGGATGTGGAAAGACATAGTTGCTTTTTTTTGGAGTCTGAACACCTAGTTTTGCTGTACCACTAAGAATTTCATATAGCGCTGCAAATCCCTCGCTCATAACAACGTAATCGGCTTTTTGAGAAGCTTCAAAAGGAAAGTAACTTGGATGTGGCCCTCCTAGAATTGTTTTTATATTTGAAAATTCCTTCTTCAATTTTGAAAAGTAATCATATAATGTAATATGATTCCCTGTGTATACATTAAAAGCAATAAAATCTGGTTTTTCTTTTATAACTTTATAATGGAACTCTGTGAAATCCTGATCTTTAACTAGGCAATAACTGCGCTCAAATCCCATATCCCTTGCTAGGCCTCCTAGATGCAAAAGACCAAGCGGTTCAATAACTGAGTAAGCTGCACCAAAAAGTATTTTTCCCATCTGATTTCAAATTTGCTTGAAAGTTAATAAACTTAGCGCTTAAGCATTCAGTAAGATTTAAAATGAATCATGCTTTGCATAATAATAATGAAAGTTCTATATATCTCTAGAAGATTCTATCCTGAAGTTATTGGAGGTGGGCAAGTCTCTGGGCTTTTCATAGCAAAATCTCTTAAGGCGCAGGGATGTGAGGTTTATGTATGCACATTCACAGAAGGAAAATATAGAGAGCTAGATATAGATGGAGTAAAGATATTTCAAATTCCTATCAAAAAACTTAATTTTTCTCCAAGGCTTTCAAACATGGACTTTATGTATTTTGAAATGGCTATTCATGCTTCTAAAATAATTGATAAAGTTAGGCCGGATGTGATTCATCTCCTTAATTTTGAATCAATTCCTGGTGCTGCGATATATTATAAGTTAAAATATAAAATACCGATTTATGCTACTGTCAATGGACCTGGTTTTGGCTGCTTTGTACAATCTGCAATCGATTATAAAGAAGATATTTGCATTAAATGCAGGGTTTTTAAGAGATATTTTTGTTCAAAAAAGTATTGGGGACTAAAAGGGAACCTTTATTATATCTATAGCTTGTGGTACATGGGTCTTTTGAGGTTATCATATAACTATGTTGACAAGTTCTTTGCGGTGAGCCATGCTATGGTGCCTGTGCTCACAAATATTGGCGTAAAGGAAAAAAATATCTCAATCATATATAATCCTATTGAGCCTATGAAAATCCGCAGCACCGGGCTTAAAAAGAAGCTAGGGATAGAAAACAAAAAGATCATTCTGTTTATAGGAAGGCTTACTAAAGCAAAAGGCGTTGAGAATGTAATAAAATCCATGGTAGGCATAGATAATGCTATTTACCTTGTTGTTGGAAAAAAGACAAATGATTATAATGAGTTCCAACGCCTTGTAGATAATCTAGGATTAAATGATAAAGTCCTATTCACAGATTACGTCGACCATAAAGAGATAGTGGAATATTATTCTATAGCTGATGTTTGTGTCCTTGTCGAAAGATTCTATGAGCCTTTATCAAGATTCCTTCTTGAAGCTACCGTCTATGGTGTTCCTATAATCACAAATGACGTTGGCTCGAATAAGGAAGTTGCTTATTTCAATAAAAAAATAAACCATATTGTAAAATATGGCAACATAGAAGAACTTAGGACAACTATCTTGAAAGTGCTTAAGTCAAATAAAAAAGGAGTTGCACCAAATTTCCTTTCGCCTGAAATTATTGGGAAAAAAATATACGCAGAGTATAATTCATCTAAATTTATTTACTAGGCCTTGAATCTCATCAATGGTAATAAGGTTTAGAATAAATACAAAGCAGGTGAATAGTACTAATCCTAAGAAAAACGCAAAAATATTATTCAAATAAATTTTTGTTATTGCTGATAACGACAATATAACTAATCCTAGCCCTATGGCTTTTACAACATTTATTAACCCATCCTGCAAAAGTTCTTGCATAAATAGCTGGTAAGAAGTCATTAGTGTAGAAAATACTGAGCTTATAAGATATGCTGCTGCTGCTCCAATTAAGCCGTATAACTTTATCAAAATTAAACTGGCAACAAAATTTACTGTCATAAATCCTATTGAAGCAACCAAAGCCTCGTTCTTCTTTTTATGTCCAAGCAGGATGCTGGAATTAAGCTCATAAACGCTGATGAAGAAATATGAAAAGACAAATAAGCTTAAGCTTCTGCTTGCCAATGCATACTTGCTGGTAAATAGGAATTCTATTAAGTACCCAGAAAAATGTATGAAGAAAAGGCCTACAGGAACAAACGCAATTATCAGATATTTATATATGGTAGGAATAAGGTTCTTTGATTTTTTATCATCTCTTGCATTTATTTCAGAAGAAATAGGCAGGAGAACAATAGAGATAGGTTTGAACAAAAATTTTATGATATTTGCTGTTGGCATTGCAATGTTTAAGTAAGCAACATTCTCTAAATTTGAAACCCAAATCATGATAATGCTTGATAATGAATGTGAAAGGTTCTTAAAAGAGGAAGAAAGGAACTGGAAAAGGCTGAAAGAAAACAGCTCTTTTATCTGCTCTTTATCAATACTGAACCTATGCTTAAATATTCCCGGAACCAAATCAAGGAAGAACCATATTTCTGAAACTGTCGTAAGGAAAAAGGCTGTGAAATAGGCTAATGCTATATTTGTTACGGTAACCCCAAAGAAAGTTGTAGCATAGCAGCTTAACATTAGTATGAGCGAGGCTGTAAACTGGAATATGGAAAACAAGTATATTTTCTTGAACCCAAGGTATGTTGCATTGAACATTGAATCAAAGATTGAGAATGAGTAGCTCAAAAGCAATATGGTAAATAATGTAAATGATCTTTTATCGCTGATGAGACTTGCTAACAGCTGCTTTGCAAAAATAAGGCATACTAATATTATAAGAGCATATAAGACAATCTGGAAAAAGAAAAGAAATTTTATTGCATTGTTTATCTTACCTTTTTCATTTTTCACATTATATTCCGGCAGGTATCTAACAACTGTCGAAGCAAGTCCAAAATCCTTGAATGGAATTATTGTTGATATTATGCTAAATACCCCAAAAAACAATCCATAGTCATAAACTGTCAGAGATTTTGCCAGAAAGACCCTAAGAAGATAGCCTGAAAGTGCAGTAAGGACTGAGGATATAAAAAGTATAAGTGTCTCCCTAAAGATGAATTTCTTATAACTCATTAGTTAGTTGAATAGTAACATATATAAAAATCAATCAGTTTAAAAAATTGAAATGAACAGAGATGACTTTATAATAAAAAGAGTTAAATTTCTCCTTGAAAAGGAAAAAAAAGGAACACTTTTAGATATTGGACCTGGGAAAGGAAGGCTTACTGATGAATTAAATAACCTAGGATTTAAGATAGAATTATGTGATTATGATATAAATATTATTAAAAAGCTGTCAAGATATAAAGGAAAAACATGTGACTTGAATAAGGAAAAACTCCCTTATTCTGATAATTCTTTTGATTTTATAAACTGCACAGAAGTATTAGAACATATTGAAAATCCTTGGCATGTTGTTAGGGAGATTGGAAGAGTCTTAAAAAAAAAGGGGATAGTTATATTTTCAACACCGCATGTAGATTCAATAATTCAAAAAGCAAAGTACTTGTTTACGGATAACTTATTTAGCTTCCCAAAGTCCCCTATTTTAGGAGGGCATATAACACCGGTACATGATTTTGTTTTGGAAAATATTCTTAGAAGAAATGGTTTTGAAGTAACTACTAAAACATATAACCTTGGCTGGATACCACTTATAAGACTTAAACTGAAACCTTCAAAAACTTTTGGAGATACTTTAATTATCAAAGCAAGGAAAATAAATTAACTGAATGAAAAAAACCTGTCTAATTTTTTTTCCTTTAGCCAAGTATTATATCTTTCATAATCTTTAACTGAATCGAATTCCAGCCATCCCTTTTCTATTTTTATTGGCATTACATCATATCCTTCATTTATTATAGATTGTAACATGCAGGTCATATATGCTTTTTTAAATGATTTTGACCTTAGCCAGGGTGTTTCCTTATCAAAATAAAGCTGTTTATTTTTTTTGTAAACTTTTTTTAGTATCTCACACCCTTTTCCTGAAAACTTTAGAATTCCGACATATCTATATTTGGCTTTTTCGATATTGCAGCCTGTTTCACCCAGTTCAATAATTTTCCCATTCTTTATAACCATGCTTTCAGTGTCTTCATTTAAGTTATCATGTCTTTCCTTCCAATATTCTAGATAGCCTGAATCCACAGTAACACCTATCTCATATTTTGATTCAATGACTTTTTTTATAAGTCCTAATTCATAAATGATGTCTGAATATAGAATAAGTGTATCACTATCCAATTCCTTTTCTGCTGCAAATAAGGTATCAACCATATTTGTTACATCATAATCTTCATTAACGTAATATTTTACATTTGGAACTGCTATTTTTTCCGGCTTATATCCTTTGATAATTACAATATCAGAAATACCTGTTTTTTTTAATGTCTCGACCTGCCATTCAATTAAAGGTTTCCCATTAAAATTAAGCATGCATTTTGGAATTTCTTTTGTATAATTTCCTAACCTTGTTCCAAGGCCTGCTGCTAGAATTATTGCTTTCATTCTCAATTCCATTTCCTAAATAAAAAATCTGAAACTAATTTATTATTAATATTATCATCTGGACTTTTTCTTTCAGGATGCCATTCTATGCCTGCAATTGGCAGAACCTTGTGCCTTATGCCTTCAATTATCTTTCCGGATTTAGCAAATGAGACTAACTCCTTTGAAAGTGATTTCTCTGTTATGCATCTTAAATGGTACGAATTAACTTTTGTTTTCCCATAGCCTTCAATTATAACATCATGGTTTTTTCCTGGCTGATGTGAATCAGAGATTTTTTTTGTATCTTCAAGTTTTCCATTGAAATATACATTAATAAACTGCATTCCCCTGCATATACCAAAAACCGGGATTTTATTTTTAATTGCGAAATCAAGAAGCCTTGATTCGGTTGCGTCCCTTTCCTTACTTGATGAGTCACTTTTATCTTTGCTTCCATAAATTCCCGGAGTTATGTCGTTTCCTCCAGTAAGTATTATTCTCTCAACATTTAATTTTAAAAAATAATTAGTTAAATTATTTGGATTATTAGGAATAGGTATCAATGCAAAGCCAAAACTGCTAAAATATTCAATATAGGTTTTTTCCAGACTATCTATATCTACACCATATTTGTTTTTATCCCTTCTTTGTGAAATTAGTGCTATCATTTTATTATTCTTCCATATTCACAGTCCAAGGTTATAAAATCATTTTCATTCAAATGGTCAAAAAAGTAGCCTGCTCCAATAGCTGCAGGTATTCCAAATTCTGCACTCCTAATCGACATATGCGAAGCAACACCACCATATTTTGTAACTAACCCTTTTATTTTTCTTGTGAATATCCAGTCATATCCTGGGTCTCCGCTCTCAATTAACACAATTTTATCATCAATTTCAGGAATGACTTCCTTATCATTTAATTTTATTACTAATCCCTGAACCTTCTTATTAGTTATGTAATTTGGCCTTGGCTTATAAGGTGTAATAATCTCAAAATCCTGCTCCCTTGTTATTATCGGAGGAAGAACTAAAAGAGAACTTTCAAGCCGTTTTTGGGAATTTTTTTCAATTCTTTCTTTCCAAATCTGTAAAAGCTCTTCTTTTTGCTTTTCAATGAAAATATCCTTAAGTTCAAGGAGAGAAAGCTCTTTTCTTGTAAATCCCATATTTTCCCCCACATTTGCTATTATTTCCAAAGCATCGCTAAGGTTCTTTGTAAACTCAAACTTTGAAAACTCTCTTGCTTCAATAGCTTTTCTTGAGAACTCAAACAAATCATAGGCGCTAAATTCCAATCCCTCTTGTAATAATGCGTCTGTTATTTTTTTAGCTGTTTTTTCACTTAGCCTAAAACTATATTTTTTATCTGATACTGACGAGAAATTCATTGATTTTAATAGGTCTGGGTTAGAGTCATACCTAAGGCTTGTAATATCATAGGTTCCTGGCCTCAAATGGCAATATTTTTTTATGAACTCGTCTTTTGATACTTCTCCGCTGCAGAATTTCTTGAAATCAACATTTATTTCTGTTGCTACTGTACTTATGGAATTCATGAAATCATGATATTCCTGCTTTGTAAGTATATTTTTTATAACCATGCTTTTTAGCATTATTTTTCCTATGAATGCCAGCCTTGCTAACCTTGAAAACTGCACAGTTCCAAGCTTTCGCGCGTCATCCAAGAGGAATTTTGCTTTTTTTAAGTGCTGGGAAAATGATGTTTCCAGGGGCAGGTTTTCTACTATTCTTTTTCTATTTTTATCAAGTGTTTCCAGGTCATTAAGATCATTTTTTATTGTTTTTTTTGAATTTGTTATAAGATTATTAGTTAATTCAATCAATGAAGTCTTAATTGCTTGAATTTCTAAGCTGCTGAATCCCTCATTTATTAATTCGTCTTTTCTGTTATCAAAATTCATATCATAACATGTAAAAAGTATTTCAAATTCAACTTTGTCCTGCATATCGTGATTTTTATCAAGTTTTTTTAAGTAAAATGAAACTAATTTGTCTCTTAATTTTCTTGGCACTTTTGCAGGAATAAATGAGTTAAATGTGTTTCTAACATCCACATAAGGCTTGCTTCCAAACAAAATAACCAATTTTGCCGGACTTACATTATTATATCCCTGGCTTGTTCTTGCCTCATGCCATGCGCTGCCTGTTATAAGGTAATCGTACAATGAATAATCCAATATATTTGGCTTGTCACCTATTATCTCTGCAGGATTCCAGTCTGGCATATCTGCAAAGATATTTGCTTTGCCAGATAAATGCTCTTTTTCTATGCTAAGCTTTTTATGCTCCTGTTTTATGCTTTTTACAAGATTAAAGAATGTCTTGTCGTTTGTATCTGATTTTAGGCTTAATGTAAGAGGCCTTACCTGAAAGATTATGACTTCATTATTGGAATTTATCCCAAATTCTATGTCCAAACCTATACCTGGAACTATTTTTTCTATTTCATATACTGATTCCATTAGATTTCTTAGTTTCTCGTTTGGATTTGCTGTTCTTAGAATATAGGTTGTCTTTGTTTCTATTCCATGTGTTACCGTATCTGTTGCTCCTGTTTTATCATCATAGTTAATTACATAATATGGCGCATTTCTAAGCGTTCTTGTAAATACTACCCCGCTCATCACAATATTTTTACTATAGTTTTGCACAAGAACCTGATTTGATGAACTAATCGAATTTTTTTTCTTATATGAACTAAATACTCTATTTACTGCACTTGTTATATTTTCTTTATTTGGCTTAATATTTAAAACACTTTCAAAATGCCCTGCTTTTGAATCCTCAATTGAATCTTCTGAAATTGCTGAACTTCTGACTACCAATTCCTGAGTTTGAAATTTTTTTTGGATATCTTCAATAACCTTATCTTTATTATTTGCCCAGTCTATTGATGTCAATATAAATATATCTTCAATTTTTGATTTGGTTAGAATCGGCTTTAATGCCATAAGGGTGTTTGCTTTTGTTGATATTATTTTCCTATTTAAAACTCTTAATACTTTCCCTCTATTTTTTATTATATCTGAAAAATCTATTATATCCTTAAAATTGTTCCTGTTTTCAATTAATTTATCAATAATTTTAAAGCCAGAAAGCCTGCTATAATAAGGGTGCCTAATTACTTTTCCGCCTATTTCACTTAAATATTTTTCAGCCGGTATTTCTTTCCAGTCAGATCCATAAATCAAGTGAATTTCTGCATCTTTATACTCCGCATGAATTTTCTTTAAATTTGATGTCGGATCTATATTTGTCTGGATTAATACCCTATCAACCGGCCTTAGCTCAGAAATTACTGCTTTTCTTTCTTTTAGATTTGCTATAGGCCTAACTCTTATTTCTTCAGCTGCTTCATCTGTTAAAACTCCGCAGACAAGGTAATCTGAAATTGATTTTGCAAAATTTATGGCATGAAGATGACCATAATGAAATAAATCCCCAACAATTGGAAGATATGCTATTCTTTTAAGGCTTGTTTTTTTTATTTCTACTATATCCCCCTCTTTAATTTCAGAAGAAGAAGGGATTGTAACGCAAAGTTGATTATTGCTCTTATTTTTCCAAACTATTTTTTTCATAAATTCAACTAGTAACACTAGTAGTTTATAAAAGTTATGAAATTTAAAACTTTTTAAAGAGGAGAAAATTTAATTAGAATGCTTTTCCTTGCAAACATATTTAAACATTCCTTGGTTTTTAATCATTATGGAATATCCATATGTTTCTCCTAATTACCTTAAAAACCCACCTACCTACCAGTTCTCAAAATTTGGCGGAAATGATTTCCTTAAAGAATACAAAAAAAGCAGGAAATACGCTATAGACAAGTTAAGCAAGCTAGTAAAAAAACCATATTTGGATTTTGATGATTATCTAAGCAAACTAAACGGCATTAAGTTTGATTATTCAATAACCCTTAGGAATAGCAGTGAGTCAACAAAAGAAATTATGCAAGCTATTTTATTAATGCAAAGATATGGAAATGATAGGAAAAAAGCTTATGAGTTATTGAGCAAATTTATAAAAAAATTTGAGGTTTTCAAAAAGATATATACAAGATATAATCTAAACGACATGAAAAAAGATAGTGAAGACTTTTCAAATATTTCAAACTATGTGCTTCTTTCCCTTAATCTTATTTTATATTATAAAAAAGAGAATAACCTAAAATTCTTAAATGCCTGCTTAAAACTTAATGATCTTTCAATTTCTTCTTTTGATAATTTAATTGAAGAAGATGAAAAAAAAGAGATGCTTCTTTCTATCAATGAAGAAGTGAAAATTATCCAGCATCTTTTTACAAAAAATGGTGTTTTAATATGATATTGGATGATATTGGGATAATCCTTCTTGAGAACCCCAGGTCAAGAGCATATATCCAGGCACTTTTTAATAGCAATATCTTGCCTTCTTTTGCAATCATATTAAACAAAACAAAAATGACCAATTGTGATTTAAAATATAATAAGGAAAAATATTTTGATATAAATCTTGAATGTGAAAAAACAATTAAGAAAGCAAAAATACCTTTTCTAATCCTTGATTCTGACAGTTGCAATGATGATATTGTATTAGAATCTTTAAAGAAAAGAAAAGAAAAAAATTTTATATATTCTGGTGGAGGGATATTAGGAAAAGATATACTTGGAATAAAGAAAAAATTCATACATGTCCACCCAGGAATCGTTCCTTTTTATAAAGGAAGCACTTGCTTTTATTACAGCATTATCAATGAGGGATATATAGGGGCAACCTCGTTTTTCATGGAAGAGAATCTTGATACAGGAGATATTATTTTTCAAAAAAAATTTAATTTGCAGGATGACGAAATTGATCCAGATTACATTCTTGAGCCTTACTTAAGATCACTCGTTTTGGTTGAATCATTAAGCAACTATGCAAAAAATAAAAAGTTTAAAACAAAGAAACAAGACAAGGACTCTGGAGAAACATATTTTATTATACATCCTGTCCTTAAGCATCTTGCATTATTAAAGATAAAAGGAGAGAAAAAATGACTGACACATCTTATCTAGAATTTGGATCCGAGGCAAAAGACTCGAAAAAAATATATGATAAAAGACACGGGCAGGAAGCCTATGAATTCTTTATGGCTGCAAGATACTTAAAGGATATTATCGGATACAGAACAAACGATTTAACAAAGATTCATCATAAGGAAGACTTGTCCGATAACCAAAAAAAATATGCTGCCTTAAAAACATGTTTTAGGGAAGGAAATGAGCTTAAGTATTATGAGATTGGTTCTTCTTTAATGGGTGTTATAGATTCCCTGAACTATCTAAATAGAATACATAAAGAACTGAAAGTAAAAGACATTTTGTTTATTGGTATTGATAACTCTGACATGATGAATAAATCTGCCAAATATTTGCATGAGCATTATAAATTAGCTCTTTTTTCAGATATTGCCTTACTTGAGTGCGATTTATTTTTTGCAAAAGGTGTTTCTCTTTTATATGCTATTGATAATGAAGACTTATTTTGCAGTGTTTTAAACAGGGCAAAAATTGCAATTTTTGATTATACTTTTTCAAATGATAAAAAAATAATTGAAAGAATAGGCACAGGAAAAGAAGTTTGTTTTTTAAGCCTAAAAGAATGCAAAAAAAAGCTAAATAAAGAGTTAATCTTAAATCCATCAACTAGAATTTCAGAAAGAAAAAATGATAGAGAAACCTTTGAATGTATCTATGGCGAAAAAGAGGCAATTAAAGAATATTTAAAAAACCTGAAAAGATACCTAAGATAATTCTTTTTTCCACTCTTTTAACATATTTTCATAATTATATCTTTTATTAAAATTTTCATATTGCATATCTAAATCAGTTAAATATGGCTTAGGGTCCTTTCTAAATGAATTGTAGTATTCTAAGAAGGTTTCCAGTTTAAGATTTGGTATCAGAAGTCTTGAATCTTTTAATTCATGCCTTGCTGAAGCCAAATTAACATTAAAAACAGGCACTTTATTGGTTATAGCTTCGATTAGAGTTGATGAATGATATTCACCTTCTAGAGTTTGGCAAATAAATAATAAATCTAATTTTGGAAGAACATCTGCAAAATAACCTGGTTCATCAATTTCTTTCCCATTAATTATTTTTGTAATTTTCCCTAATGGAATAAAATGTATTGTTGCACCTTTAAACTTATTATGGTTTTTCTTTATTGTTTCATATATTTTTTTATCTTTTATAAGCGTGAAGCCTAAATTAAATCCTTTATGTGGCTTTTTTTCCAGTTTTCTTGAGCCTTCTGGAATTACTTTTATTTTATTTTTTAAAAACCCCAATCTAGATACAATAACCTCTTTGTTTTTTACTGAAGGAACAATCACTTTATTAGCTAAAACCATTGATAAGACTTCATCAATTACATTTAATGAAAAAAAATTATATCCGATAAACCTGCACCCTGATAAGTCATAAATTGTTTTTTTCTTATTTAATCTCCCATAAAGTATTGCACCTAGATTTCCAAGACCAACACTTAAAACTATATCTGGATTTATTTTTTTAAGCTGTTTATATGATGAAAAATAGAATTTTTGGATTTGAAATGGTTCTTTTTCATCTTTAAAAGTAATTATCTCTGATATTAAATTCTCATGCTTTAGATTTTTTACTAATGTTACCCTTCCGCCGGGCTTTGGAAAATTCCTTGATATTGCAACAACTTTCATTTTAAAAAAATAATGCTTTTTTTATTTAGATTATTATCTCCCAATTCCCTTATAAACTACTCCTTTTAATCTATCCTTACTTAAGCAATTCCTTCCATCAATTATTATTTTAACATTTTTTAGGTCCATTCCTTCAAGCTCCAAGAACTGCTTATGCGCTGTTGCGAGCACTAAATAAGCTGAATCTGAAACTATTTCCTTTAATGAATTATAATCTGATTTTACATGCGGATCATATACCTTGACTATTGCCCCTTTTTCCTTTAATAGGTGGATTATCTCAAAAGACGGGCTTTCCCTCACATCATCTATATTTCCCTTATATGCGAGACCTAAGACACCTACCTTTGCCCCTTTTAGGCTCTTTTTCTGTTTTTTTAGCTCATCTTCAAGCAAAGATACTGTATAATCAGGCATGCTTTCATTTATCTTCCTTGCCAGCCTTAGGAATTCATGGTCAAAATCATAATCTTTTGCCTTGTTTATCAGGTAATATGGGTCGACAGCAATACAGTGCCCACCTACTCCGCAGCCAGGGAAATGCGGCAAGAATGAAAACGGCTTTGTTGAAGCGCCTTTTATTACTTCCATTATATCTATTCCTGCCTTGTCAAAGCTTTTGGCCATCTCATTCATGAATGCAATATTTATGTCCCTGAATGTGTTTTCCATTATCTTTGTCGCTTCTGCTTCTTTTGATGATTTTACAACTGTGACTTTTGAATCCAAGATGGATTCATAAAATTCTTTTGTCTTTATTGCAGATTTTTCATCAATCCCGCCAACTACCCTTGGGATATTTTCTACATTCCATTTTTTATTTCCTGGATCAATTCTTTCAGGGCAATGTGAAAGATAAAATTCTCCTTTTTTTAGTCCTGCTTTTTCAAGGATTGGAAGTATCACTTCCTCAGTTGTACCTGGGTAAACTGTTGATTCCAGAACTATTAAAGCTCCTTTTTTCATGTTTTCTGATATTGATTTTGAAGAATTTTCAACAAAAGAAAGATCTGTCTGGTGCCCATCTTTTACTGGTGTTGGGACGCAGATTATTACGACGTCTGATTTTTTTATTTCTTTGTAATCTGATGTTGCCTTTATCATACCTTTTTTCAAGTTTATTTTTATGTAATCATCGTCCATCGGGCTGATTCCCAGATTAATTTTTTCTATTCTTTCCTTACTTATGTCTATCCCTATTACTTTATGACCTTTTTTAGCTGCTAGAATTGCCAAAGGAAGGCCTACATATCCAAGACCGATTACTGAAACTTCCATATAAGAACTTGGGAAGAATGGTTATTTAAAAAGGTTTAGAAGGATTGCTCGTTTATAGATAATAAAAAAATAAAAAATTACAGATAAACCCAGGCCTTCATGTAAAGCAGGATTGCTTCTGTATAATCTCCTTTACTAAATTTCCTATTCGCTAACTTGTATAGATCTTCAGCAAACTTATATTTCAGTTTTCCTGCCCTTCTTAATTCGCTGTAATCTGTCTGCTCAAATTTCTCTTCAAGTATCATTTTATCTGCTTTTGCAAGAAGATAGGATATCTCATCATTCAATTTCCTTGATGCTGCAGCCTCATCAACGAAAACCATTATGGATCTTATTTCAAAGTCATTAATCCAGTACCTTTCGTCAAGGCTTGCTTCAACCTTTCTTCTTGCATATTCCATGTGATACTTTTTTGGCTTGTCCTCTATCAAGGAAAGCGCTTTTTCCTTGTAGTATCTTGGACTGTCACATGCGTCCCCTAGTCCGTCATTGTTTGTGTCAGCTTGATTTGAATTTGCAATAGAGATGCAGTTGTCATCAAAATTATTTACTGTGTCATTATCTGTATCTGGTAATGTGTAATTTCCGTACACCAGATATTCATCAGGAATAAGTTCTGATTCATATTCTCCGTCTCCTTCATAATCAAGATACAATATGAAATCTGAGCCAATTGTTGCATCCATCCTGCCTTTGCTGTTTTCTCCTATTGAAATGTTCCTGAACTTCAGCATTATGCCTGAATCTGTCTCATTATCATATACGTACATATGAAGCGTAAACTGGCCTTCTCCTGTCGCCTCTAATAGCAGAGTATGGTTGCCTTTCCCAAGTACTGTCAGAGCTTCTGGCTCATTTTCTGGACCTGTATAAAAGTCATATTCCACTTCAGTTCCATCTTTCAAAACAGTCATGTCAACTGGGCTATAGATGAAAAATGAAAGGAAGGGTATGTTTGGCCCGTATGCGTGTGTATCCGGATGATACCAGTGTCTCATGAACCTTGGGTCAAACTTAGGGCTTTTTGGACCAGATGTTGTCTTGAAATGCGTTTTTTGGCCCCATAGCCCTTCATAGTTCATCCATGAAAGCTTTATTTCCTCCAATTCATATTCAACTGAATCCTCAAGCTCAACTTCTTTTGGAACATATGGCGTCCCTTTTTCCAGTGTTTCAAGATTCTTTAATTCATTCATAAGATCGTAAAAAAACTCCAGATGCTGAAGGAACATTGGAATTTCTATTTCGCCTGTGTCTGGAAAATTATTGTGGCTTCCTTTTCCAACCAAAACAACCGGGTGTGTCCCATCTATGTATTCCAGTTCATCTGTATCATAGAACCACATTGAAAAAAGGTTAAAAAAATAGCCAACACTGTGGATTTGGTTGCTTTCATCCAAAGTAACCTGGATTAATTCAAAATCTCCTTCGTGGTTTGCTATGAGGTATTTCTGGAATGGGTAAAAGACATAATACTGAAGGTGCGTAAAATGGTCTTCCTCAACATATGTTGCATATACTTTTGGCTGATTATCTGAAAAATCATCTGGGTTCGGAAAATCATTTAGGACTGTTGTATCAACATTTCCCATGTCCATGTAATATTTGTGGGATTGCTCAAGATCTTTTATCTCTTCGAATGTAGTTGGCTTTAGACTCATCAAATCACTTTGCTTATATAGACTTGATTCATCCATTAAGCTTCCAAGTTCATTTAAGTGATATGGTTCCCTTGGATGCATATAAAAGACGGGAGAATATTTTTGAAGAAGTGGGTTTATGGAGGGTTTGTTGTTTATGGTGACTGCTAGGTTATCGATTGTTACATTTGGTTTATCATTGCCCTGATTTGATAAAACTTGTATTGCCATAGAATTTATTTGTTTGGCATTTTTTAAGTTGCACATAAATTCAATATTAGTATTTTCTACAATTAATTTTGTTCTGTTCTGTGCAATATCAAAATATAAGGTAAGTTGATATTCTTGATTAAAACCTATATCTTCTGCCGGAACATATATATTACCACACCTATAATTTGATACAACTATTTTATCTTTCTCACTTCCTTCAACCTGAAGAAACATAAAAGAGCTATTTTCTTGAAGAGCAGTATTCCATTGCTTACTTGGAGTTCCTCCGCAATTGTTTGTTACTGCAGGTGTTTTTTCCAAATCATCTCCAAAGACTATATGTGAATACCATCGATTATCGTTGCTTTTACTATCAATTTTCCAAGTAAATGATATATTTCCATCGTTGTAATCTGAAATATTAATATATTCTTTAAAATTAATTACTGCTGTTGTGAAATCACAATTATCTGGTTCTGTTATAATTAATTCTTGGCTTTGAACATAAACATCCTTTTCTCCATTGTAAAAGATTATGCTATCTGCTTCATTAATCGGTTTCTCATAAACTGCAAAGCTTGACCCGATAGAAACATTCTGGTTATCTGGTCTGTTAAAATCGTCTGATACTGTAATACCAAACGCCATCGGTAGTAAAATTATTAAAAAAAATATTCCTGTTTTTTTCAAAATTCAACACCCCTTTATTTTTTAAAATTTTGAAGAATTAAAATTTAAATATTTTTCCTAAAACAACTCACTTTTCTATTTCTACATATATCCCTGTTGCTGGGAAAACCCTTGACAAGAAAGAATCTTCAAAGAAATATTGTATATGTTTAGCTGAATTGACAACTATTTCTATAGGAATATTATATATTAATGGGTTTTTTGTAAATGTTATTTTAAGCTTGTTTATTTTTGAAAACGTGAAATTGAAATAATAATTTCTTTTTTTCCAATACTTTGAGTTTTTTACAAAAAACTCAAACTTCCTTATTGAAAATATATTTTTATGTGTTGGATCAGTATAATTTATAGAAGAGGTAAAGTGTGGCACATTTATTACTAAAACTCCTTTTTTCTTTAATATCCTATTTAAGTCTTGAAAAACATCAATAAAAGAATCCACATGCTCAAGTATGTCTAAGCATAGTATCTCATCAAAATAATTATCCTGAAAAGGAAGTGGCAATTTATTTATATTGTGTACTATGTCAACGCCTTTTAATTTAGCTATATCTAAATTAACATATCCTTTTCTAATATCGTTTCCACAACCCAGATTTAACTTTTTCATTTTTTAGTTAAATAAAAGAATTAGATATAAAAATTATCTGTTTCACTACCAGCAAATCCCTTCATAATTCCTTGGCCTCTTGCCATCATAAAAAAGGTTTTTGCCATCTATTACAAGTTTATCCTTATAATCTAGGTCCCTAAACTGTGGCCATTCTGTAAGTATTATTATTACGTCTGATTTTTCCACAAGTTCCTGGCCTGTCTTCATATAATTCAGATGCGAGAATATCTTCTTCACCTTGTCCATTGCCTGTGGATCATAGATGTTAAGAACGGCTTCTTCCATCAATAATTCCTTTATTGTTGCTAAAGATGGACTTTCCCTTATGTCATCTGTCCCTGCCTTGAAGGTAAGACCAAGTATCCCTATCTTCTTTCCTTTTATCGGACCTGCTTTCTTATCAAGCAGATCTATCATCTTCAGCGGCTGGTCCCTGTTTACTTCCAGAACTGACCTAAGAAGCCTAGGACTATAACCAAGCTCAGTTGCCTTATAGACTATTGCAGATACGTCTTTTGGAAAGCAGCTTCCTCCAAAACCTATTCCTGACCTTAGAAAATATGGATTGATCCTTTTATCTAGGCCCATTCCTTTTGCAACTACGTTTGCATCAATACCATATATCTTTGAAATGTTCCCTATCTCATTGATGAAAGAGATTTTTGTTGCTAAAAATGCGTTTGATGCGTATTTTATCATCTCTGCTTCCTTAAACCCTGCTTCTACTACAGGACATGTAAATTTAGAATATAACCCTTTGACTATATCTAGTGCTTTTTTATCTGAGCTTCCAAGAACTATCCTGTCCGGGCTGAAGAAATCCTCTATTGCCTCTCCTTCCCTTAAAAATTCTGGATTCATGACAACTGAAAAATCAACCTTAAATTTCTTTCCTGCTTTTTCTAAAGTCCCTATGACTATATTTTCGCATGTTCCCGGAACAACTGTTGATTTTATTACAAAAACATGATACTTATTCAGGAATGTACTTATCTGCTTTAGCACATTCTCCAGCTGATGCAATGACATTTCCCCCTGCCTTTTAGATGGTGTCCCAACGCAGATGAATGTCACTTCTGATTCAAGGACTGCTTTTTTCAGATCCTGTGTTGCTGTTAGCTTACCTGGAACTATTTCTTCCAAAAGCTCTTTTAGTCCCTTTTCATATATAGGAGGAACCTTCTTATTGATATTCTCTACCTTGTCCTTATCTATATCTGTGCCTATTACTGTATATCCAAGCTTTGCCATGCCTGCTGCCTGTATCATTCCGACGTATCCTAAACCTATGACTGAGAGTTTCATTTTTAATTTCACCAAGCGTTTTAGTTTTTGAGAATGTTTAAATATCTTACCGATATCCTACTTTGTAGGATGAAGAGGAAGATTTCCATAACTTTGGAGGACAGCACGCTTAAAGAGATCGATTCCCTGGTTGATAATATATATGTACGGAACAGGAGCCAGGCAATTGAGCTTTTGGTGAACGATTCGCTTGGAGAGAAAAGGACTGCTGTCATACTTTCAGGTGGGCCTGAAGAAGATTTAAGGATAAATAAGGAAGAATACAGGATCACAATAAAAACAGAAAAAGGGTATCTGATTGAGAATACTTTGAAAAAATTAAAGGAATTCGGCTTTAAAAAAATCTATCTTGTTGCAAGAAAGGAGATAATAAATGCTGTATTTTCAATCATCCAGAATGGCTCGATGTATGGTATAAATTTTGAATATATAGAGGAAAAGAAGTCAAACGGCACCGCAGATTCATTACGGCTGATTAAAGGAAAGATAAATTCTAATTTCCTTGTTGTCTATGGTGATGTGCTTTTTTCCCTTAACCTGGATGAACTTTGGGAGGAGCATCTAAGGAGGAAAGGAACAGCAACCCTGCTTTTGAATACTTCAGGAGACCCAAGCAGGAAAGGGATTGTGAAAATTGAAGGTACTAAAATAACAGAATTTATCCAGAAGCCTGAGAAATCCGATGTTTATCTCGGGTTTGCATCAATCTTCATCTGCGGCCCTGAAATCCTGGAATATGGCGGGGAAAGCCTTGAATTTGACCTATTCCCTGAGCTTGCAAAAAAAGGCCTATTAAACGGCTATCTGAGCACCAGCAGGATAATCAAAGTGCATAGCAGGAAAGACCTGGAAACTACCGGACAATAGCAAAAAAGAAAGATTTATAAAGAACATATTTTTCTACTAGCTTGGACGGCCATAGTGGCGGGGTTCCACCTGTTCCCATTTCGAACACAGAAGTTAAAACCGCCGACGTTTCAAGTTGTACTGTACTTCGTACGGGAAGCTTGTTTCGCTGTCCACCTTTTCTTTTCAAAACAATTATAAACAATTATGCTTTGGTTTTTCTATCATGAATGTCGAAAAACTGCAAAAAGAGATGATAAAAAGCAACGTCGATCTGTCTTTGATATTATCATTGAATGAGGAGCCAAGCACTAACCTTGCTTATTTTTCCGGCTTCTCTGGTATAGGTATACTTGCTGTTACAAGGAAAGAATGTTTCCTGATCATACCTGAATATGAGAAAAGGAAAAAAAGCGAAATAAAGAAAATTGTTGTTGAAAAGAAAAAAAGGATTTTTGAAAAGCTTAGTGAATTATTAGGCAAAACTAAACTTAAGACTATTGGCCTTGAGTTTTCTTCCTGCTCCATACTTGTTTTTCAGAAAATAAAGAAGATGCTGAGAGGGAGATATAAAGACATATCAAAAACCTGCCAGGAAATAAGAGCTGTAAAGACAGATGCTGAATTAAGAAATATTAAAAGAGCGTGCAGTGTGACTGATAATATATATAGAAATATATGCCAGAATTTTAATTTCAAGACTGAAGATGAGATAAGGGAATTCATAACCAAGGAAGCAAAGAATAATAACTGTGAACTAGCTTTTCCGCCGATTGCTGCAAGCGGGATTGGCAGCAGGGAAGTGCATTATAGCGGAAATAAAAGTCTAACAAAAGGTTTTCTTATGCTTGATTTTGGTGTGAAATACAATGGATATTGCTCTGATATGACCAGGATGCTTTACCTAGGAAAACCTGATGAGGAAGAAATAAAAGATTTCGAACTTGTGCTAAAAACAATAGATGAATGCGAAAATCAAGTATTAAAGAAAAAGAATTTTTCTGAGATCTATGAGGACTCAATTAAGCTGCTTGGAAATAAGGCAAAATATTTCACACACGGCCTTGGACACGGTCTTGGGCTTGATATCCATGAATTCCCTTCACTTTATCCTGAAGAAAAAGCAGAGATAGGTGAGAATATTGCGTTTACAATTGAGCCGGGAATCTACCTAGAAAAGTATGGGATAAGGCTTGAGGATACTGTTATAATCAGGAATAATAAATTGATTAGGCTTACAAAATCAAGAAAAGATTTAGTAATAATATGAGATACAATATTTCTTCTTTTAATGCTGAAGTTAGGTTATACAAAAGTAAACTTAGGGATGTAAAAAGTGTATATGTGTACGGTGAATATAAGAACTTTTTTTCCTTTGCTCCTTTTTCAAAAGCCTGCTCTGATCTTGAAATTGACCTTCATGTTTCAATCTCCAGCAGGACTGATAGTAACAGAGTGGTCTTTGACATATGGGAGATATATGAAAACCTGAAGAATAAGAGAATAGGGAAAAAAGAAACCTGCCTTAAAGAACTATTAAAGACAATAGAGATTGATAATTTTGAAAGATTTTTTGAAAAGCCTGATTTAATATTAAAAACTTCAGATAATTTTTTTCGAAAATCCTCGTGGTTTAAGCCTGTAATGGAAAAAGAACTTAGAAAGACAACTGATGCGATTGTAAAAAATGTGTATGCGTTAAAGAAATCTGAAAAGTTCAGCATCGGCTTTGCATTAATCCCTAAGGAACTTTCACATCCGCTGAATGATTTTCTTGATTCTTATGCTGTTTGCCATAATATGTTACTCTCTTCAAGATTCTGTAGTTCTGTTGTCTTAAAAGCAGGCACAGAAAGGAAAAGCATGCTTGATGAACCTGAAAAGATATCTGAACTTATGACTACTATTAGTGGAATGGAGCTTGAAAAGGATCTGCCTTTGCCAGTATTTAAAATATATAAGGAATTCTCAAGGCTTCTAAAACTTGAGAATATAAAAATCCCTGGCGCCTCGTTTTTTATTTCAACTAAGGGGTATCATGGAAGACATTATTTTGGTGAGAAATACGGCTATCCTACAAAGAACATGAAGGATAAATGGCCTACTCCTGGAGGCATAATACATAAATTATACTGGTCGCCTCAGTCAAAAAATGAAGAACGTTTACCGTTGTCAAGATATGCATTCACATCAACTGTCCCTATTGAAAGACTTGTTGAAAGCTGCCTTATTGATTATAAAAAGATGAGGAAAAGAAATGATAAGATAAAAAATATCCTTGAGAAATGCGATACTGTCTATGTCAAAAGCAAATACAGCAATTTTGAGGTCTCGCTAAATAACAACGGGAAAAGACGGCTTATAATGAAGAGCGATTCTGATGTGAGGACAAAGATAAACCCGCAGGTGCTAAAAGAGACAGGAATGAAGGTTGGCAGGATGGGGAATATTCCTGGAGGAGAGGCATTTACAACACCTTTTTTTATCAAAGGAAAAATTATTGGTGATGTGGTCATAAATGTTGACAGGAGCTATAGGCTCAGCAAAAATGACCCTGTTATAATTGAGGCGGATAAAGCAGGATATAAAATAATAAAAGGACCTAAAGTTGTTATTGATGCATATAATAGAAAAATAAGCGATGCTAAAAAGAACCTTGAGAACCTGGAAAAAAATAATTCCATAAGCAAAGATATTATTGAACTTAAGAAAAAGAATTTCTATAATATAGGTGAATTTGCAATAAATACAAACCCAAATGCAAAGCTTTGCGATTATCTAATAATAAATGAGAAGATTGCAAATATGATCCATGTTGCCCTTGGCTCTGGATTTGAACCTGACTCTTCAACAGAATACCATATGGATATTGTAATTGATGCTCCACGGCAGAAACTGGATATATTTGGAACCGGAAAAAAGAACTACTGGATTTTAAAAGAAGGAAAATTCTGCGTTTAGAATTCTAAGGTTATTAAAAAATCTTTTTCTTTCGTCAACAAAAGGTTTATTAATGCCTTTTCATTCAGAAAAACAAGATGACTGGCAATACTGATTCAGAAGAGCTCGCTAATATTGTTTATTCTTACTCAAATAATATCAATGAGCTTGAAGAGGAGAACAAGCTTCTTAGGGAAACTATCACACATCTAAAAAATGAGATTGACAGGTTCAGAACCCCGCCTTTGATGCTTTGTGAAGTCAAGGAAATTGATGGGAATAACGCTGTCATAAAAATTCCAAACGGCAACCAGTTTTTTGTCTGCATATCTGATATATGTGAGCCTATAAGATCCGGTGACAGTGTTTTGGTTGACCAAAAAAACCTGAACATTTTAAGAAAATACAGCAAAACAAAAGGGTTTAATGTTGAAAAGTTTGTTATTGTTGAAAAGCCAAATACTTCATTCAAGGAAATTGGCGGACTTGATAAACAAGTATTGGAAATAAAAGAGGTTGTCGAATTGCCTCTGCTTAAGCCGGCCCTTTTTAAAAAAATAGGGATAACGCCTCCTAAAGGAATCCTGCTTTATGGGCCACCTGGAACAGGAAAAACACTTCTTGGAAAAGCTGTTGCAAATTCCTCAAAGAGCACATTCATTGAGGTTGTTGCGTCTGAACTTGTTCAGAAATTCATTGGAGAGGGAGCTAAACTAGTTAAGGAAATTTTTGAGCTTGCAAGGGAGAAAGCACCATCAATCGTGTTTATTGATGAGATTGATGCTTTAGCTGCAAAAAGAATAGACATAGGAACCAGCGGGGAAAGGGAAGTACAGAGAACATTCATGCAGCTCCTTGCTGAAATTGACGGCTTTGAGCCTTTGGATAATGTCAAGGTAATAGGATGCACCAACAGAAGAGATATCCTTGATCCTGCCATCTTAAGGCCGGGAAGACTGGACAGGCTTGTCCATGTGCCGTTACCTGATAAAAAGGGCCTTGAAGAGATATTTAAGATCCATACAAAAAACATGTCGCTTGATAATATCAATGTGGATGTGCTTTTAGGCAAGATGGAAGAATTTTCCGGAGCTGAAGTAAAGGCCGTATGCACCGAGGCTGGTTATTTTGCTATAAGAGATGACAGGACAAACATCACAGAATCTGACTTTTTCAAGGCGATTGATAAGGTGAGCGAAGAAGAATTCCTTGAGGGCGAAGAATTCATCAATATGTTCGGATAATTTTTGGTTAGTTTTATATAAACTGTTTTTTCTCTATTACTTGTGCGTGTGATGATGAAGTGAACACCAGAACCAGAAATGGTTGAAGGAAGTAACTACTGAGCGCGCACTTTTTTTAAAAAAATTGTTAAGATTATAAAATTTCGAAATCTAAGCATATCCTGTATTTTCCAGGTGAATAATTGCCGCATTTTACAAAGTTTAGAAGCTTATATTTTATTTTTGCTTTTTTTGTTTCTGCCTTTAGTTTCTCTTCTGCCTTATCAAATTCATTTTCATGCTCAAAACCATATAGATGTATAATTGTTCCTTTTTTTGCAACCTTGAACGCGTCCTCTAGAAATAGTTCCGCGTCTTTTGGAAGCGGCATTATTATCCTATCAAATTTTTCTTTTATCTCTGGCAGATATTCCCTTACATCTGCATTTATTAGTTCAACATTCTTTGTCTTATTTAGTTTTATATTCTCTGTTGCGTATTTGTGTGCTATTGGATTTTTTTCTATCCCGATTATCTTTTTTGCTTCTGTGTTTTTTGCTATCACAAATACGTATGGACCGCAACCTGAAAACATTACGAGAACTGTTTCTTTTGGCTTTACCTGCTCATATATTCTTTTTCTTTCTGTACTAAGCCTTGGAGAAAAATATACTTTTTCAACATCCAATTTCAATAAAATCCCGTTCTCCTTATAGATTGCCTCTTTTGTCATTTTTCCTGCTAAATGCTTTAATTTTTGAGTCCTGAATTCCCCTTCGTGTATTCCTGATTTTTTCAATACGGTTTTTATGTTTTTGTGACTTTCCAACAGCTCTCTTGCTATTTCTTTTTCCTCCTCTTTATCCTTAACTTCTATTATTGCAATCTCTCCCAAGATATCAAAAGAAGAGGGAAGAAGTTTATTTTTTTCCTCTTTTTTTTCAAATTGTTTTTCCCTTATTTCTGTACCTGGCAAGTTTATGTTTTTTTTGAGCGGGAAATATAGAAAACTTCCTTCTTTAATAGGTTTATATGAAAAATCCATTATGTCTTTTTTTATCAGTATTCTTTTGGTTTCTTCTGCTTTTCCTAATGAAACTTTTAACCCTTTCATGCTTTCTTTGGAGTTTTGCTTTATTTATAAAATCTCATTTTTCATTTCTGGTTTCTAAACTTGCTGTTAGAAAAAATCCCCTAATCCTTTTTGCGCCTGCTTTTTATTCAACCCGTTTATTGCTCCTTCTATCCTTTCTTTCTGGAACTCGTTCTCCTCTACCATTATTTTGTATATCTCGTTTTCGTCTATTGTTCCCCATCTTAATTCATAGTCGTCTGTTGTTTTTATATTATAGATTGTGTCGTAAACTTCCTTCCATGAAAAAGGAAAAATCCATTCTGTTTCCTTAAATACCAAATCAAAATTCATTCCGTGCTTTTTCACAAGATCAATTGCCTTCTTTGGCCCTATGCCTTTTACTCCACCTATGTTAAAATCTGTACCGCAAAGTATTGAAATTATTATCAGCTGCTCCCTTGTCATGTTTAGTTTCTTTAGGTTTTCTTCTAAATCAATAAGCTCCGGATTTATGCTTTGGTATGCTGCCTTTATTTTCTTTTTTCCTGAAATTGATAGGTTTTTTACAACCCGTGGGCTTCCGAATATCAGGCTATCTGTGTCCTGGCTCATTACAGCATAAAACTCGCCTTTTTTAACCATGTGTGCTGCCTGCGCTTCTCCTTCTGATGGCGCAAGAATCACCGGAAGACCAAGTGCTTTTATGAGCCTTTGTGATTCTTCAATCATCTCTTTTGTAAGCCTTGTTGTTCTTCCTGCATATTTTCTCATTAATTCTATATCTTCTTTTTCTACTGCTTCCTTATATTTTTCCTCTGCGTCCTTTTTTAGTTCCTGTCTCCTTTCCCTCTCTTCTTTTTTCAGGTCTGGAGAAATACCATCAAAAACAAAAGCCAGTTTTAGGTTTTCTCGCATGAGCTTTGTTGTCCTGAAAAACAGGCCAGACATATGGCTGGTTGTCTTCCCTTTTGAATTAGTCAATAGCGAACCGTCCTGCTGCCTTATTGTTGTAAGGAACTGGTATAGCATGTTGAAAGAATCCACTGCAAGTTTTTTTCCTGATAAGTCTTGTATTGTAATTTCCTTTGATATTATAATCGGTGAAAGTTTTGTTCCCATTTTCTACCTAGATTTTCAATACTGAGATTATCTTGAATTCTGTCTTTAGCATCTGCTCTGCTTTTTTTGTCATTTCTCCTGTTGTTACGTATAAAACCGGCATTTTTTTCAGCTGAGCTTCAACAAAAAGCATTCCCAGATCTTTCTCGCTTGTTTTTTTCTTATCCTTTGCCTTGGAAAAGAAGAAAATTTTTCCTGCAACAGACGGAATTTCAATGTTTAATTCTATATCTGAATTTTTCTTTATTACGTTTGCGTCTATTATTACAATGCCTTTTTCTGCAAAGCTTTTTTTTACTTTTTCATAAAAAGTATCATTAATCTCTAAGCTCAGCTTCTCTTGGTGGCTCTCTATTCTTGGCTCTTTTATCTCCTTTGCTTTCCTTGTTTTTTTCTCTTCGTGCTTCTCTGTTACATCCGGTGTCTTGACTATGGGCAGTATTTCTTTTTCTTCTGGCTTTACTGCAGTATTTTTTTCTTCTATTTTCTCCTCTGTTTTTTTCTGAACTTCCGGCTCTTTTTTTTCTGTTTTTGGAGAAATAACTGTTCTTATGGCTTCTTCTGCTTCCTGGTTTGAAACCAGGTGCCATTTCCAGAATATCTCTTTATTTTGGTTTATTGTGACTTCAAGTGGCTTTGAAAAATCCTTAATGCTCCTCAGTGCAACCCTTAATAACGGCTCGCATTCGTTATCCCTTACTATCTTTTTTTCTTTTAGTAAATCGTATGCCCTTTTGTCTTTTTCATTTAAGTATTTATACAGCCGCTCAAGTTTTTCTTCCTGGCCCAAAACATAGTAAAGCGGGCTTCCTCCTATTTTTGCACTGGTAAGTTTTAGCTGCTTTGTATCAACAAGCTGACTTAAAATAGCTCCTGTAAGAAACGTGTCCCCGCCTATTTCCTTTACTAAATCCCTTGGAATAAACGGACCTTTTATTTTTATTATTTCCAGTATTTTATCTTTATCTATCATAATAGGTAGTTATTAGGCCCTTTTTTAAAGATTATGGCCTCATCCACCTGGTTTCCCAGTAGCTTACATCCCCTTCATCATCTACAACCCCCAAAAGGAGTCTTTTCTTTGTTGAGTGTGCTACCCTGTTTTTTGCAGAAAATTCATGCCACGTCAGAGCTGTGCTTTCATGTACTGGAAAAACCACCCATCTTGCGTGGTCGTCTCCCGGCTTAACGCCTCTGTCATATACCCTGAAATCTGCTCCAAATTTCAGTGCTGTCTTCACTATATATCCCCTATCCCTCAAATCCTTAAAAACTGAATATTTTGTGCTGAAGTCCGGATGCTTTTTCCTGGCTTTTTTTAAGAAAGATTCTTCTTCCATTACCCTGTTTCTTGAATCATATACATCTAATTTATCTTTCTCAATAAGGAAATATGCTTCCACAATAGAAAGCACAACCCTTCCATCTTTTTTTAAATCTCCGTACCTACTTTGGTTATAGAAGTCCTGGGCTGCTGTTGAATTTTCTGTTATCACGCCGTCTTCTAAAAAAATGGCTTTCACTTTATCTGGCATGCTTTTTTGAATTTCAACCCTGTATAAAAATTGTTCTTTTTTATTTCTTTCTATATGGAAAATAATCATAAATATATATAGTAATGGTTTTCGCTAGAAATATGGAAATTGTTTTTTTAGGTACTAGCTGCATGGTTCCAACCAAAGAGAGGAATCACCAGGGCATTTTTCTTATGCATAATGGTGAAGGAGTCTTGGTAGATTGCGGGGAAGGAATACAAAGGCAGATGAAGATTGCAGACATAAAGCCAAGCAAAATATCTGCTATCCTGATATCCCACTGGCACGGAGACCATGTCCTTGGGCTTCCCGGGCTTCTTCAGACATTAAATGCCAGTGATTACGAAAAAAAACTGCAGATATTTGGACCAAAAGGCACTAAGGAATATTTTGAACATATGTTTAAGGCCTTTTCTTTCAATATTGCTTTTGAGCACACAATAAGCGAGATAGATGAAGGAGTTATTGAACTTAAGGAGATGAGAATTGAGGTAAAAAAGCTTGAGCATGGGGTTCCTATGCTTGGGTTTGCAGTTACAGAAAATGACAAAAGAAGAATCAAACCTATTGCTGTAAAAAACCTTGGGATTCCTGAAGGACCTTTGCTTGGGGAGCTTCAGAATAATAAAGACATTGTTTGGAAAGGGAAGAAAATAACACCCGAAGAAACAACATACGTTGTAAAGGGGAAAAAAATTGCAATTATCCTTGATACAATATTGTGCGAGAACGCTTACGTGCTTTCAAAAAATGCGGATCTTTTAATCTGCGAAGCTTCATACACTTCTGATCTGGAAAAGAAGGCAGAGGAATATAAGCACCTAACTGCAAAACAGGCCGGACAGATTGCCAGCATGTCTGGGGTGAAACAGCTCATCTTAACCCATCTTTCCCAAAGATACAAAACACCTGAAGAGACAACAGAAGACGCAAAACTGGTCTTTGATAACACGAAAGTTGCATTTGACTTCATGAAATTAAAAGTATAATTTTTATCTTATTTTTTTGCTTCTCCTGTTACAAAATCTATATCTTCTTTTGTAATTGTTTTCCTTCCTGCGTGCACTGATACTATTTTTGCTCTTTTTGTTATATTCTCTATCTCCTTATTTGTTTCCTTAAGAATTTCCTCGATTGCTTTATCGCTTACTCTTTCCGTCCCTTTCTTTTTAAGAAGATATTTTATCGGGTGTTTTGGAAGGTTCATTTTGTTATTTTGTTTTTCTGTATATATATTTTTTTTGGAAAAGATTATATTGATATTCCTTATTTTTTATTGCAATATGTCTAAAGTGAAAGGGAGCAACGCTGAAAGGGATCTAATCAGAAAACTTTGGGCTGTTGGCTGGGCAGCAATAAGAAGTGCGGGAAGCGGCAGCATGCACTATCCTTCACCAGACATCCTGGCAAGCAATAAAATAAGAAGGGTTGCAATAGAGGCAAAAGCGACAAAAGATGATAAGAAGTATTTTCTAGAAGAAGATATTGCACAGCTCTTGAATTTTACAGCTTATTTTGGGGCGGAACCGTGGATTGCTATTAAATTTGATAGGCTGGAATGGGTCTTTATCAATCCTGAAGATTTGGAAAAAACAAAAAGCGGCTTTGTGTTTTCTAGAAAAGACATAGATAAGGGACTAACTTTTGAAGAAGCTATTTTAGGCTTTGAGATGAAAGAGTCTTGATTCTTCGTATCCGTGTTTTGGGTCAAATATCCCGTGCTCTAAAATTATTCCTGTAAGCATTTCATTCGGAAGGTGTTCAAAAAGGTCTTTGTTGTGGCTGCTGTCTTTTGTGTGCCTGTGTGTGCTTGCACAAACATATAGTGGAATGTGGTTGGCCTTTGCTTCTGCAGCAATTAGACTGCTTCCTTTTTTTACTATTACTCCTTTCTTATTTATCCCTTCTGCTCCCAATATGCACACGTCTGCTTCTAAAATTGCATCTTTCAATGACAGATCTGGGTATATTTTTGCGTTTTTTTTGAACTTTTCATAGAAGTTTTTGTTTATTGGCTGCTGTGGGTGCTCTAAAACTGAGAATTTTGCACCTTTTGCTTCTTTTGCTATGTCATATATGTGGTTATTTATGGAGTGGAAGAACACGCTGCTGTTTTCCCTTATCTTTTTGTTTGCCAGGAGAGAGATATTTTTTGCTGCGTCTGATAGCTCTTTTGTTATTTTGTGTGTGTTCTCCCTTGCTTTTTCTTTTATGTTGTCTTTATGAAGACCGCTAAGGAAAAAAACTGTTGCATTTTTTAAGACGTTATTTTCCGGGTATGTCCTCTCAAATGTCTCTTTTGCTGAGAATAATTTAGAAAAAGCATTTTCTTCTTTTGATAGGTTATAAAGTACACCGATGCATGCTTTTGCAATTATGTCCTGGTTATAGTACCTTAGTGTCTCCCTATCAAGAGAACTATCCATTTTTCAGCTTTTTTTCTATTTCTAACTCTTCTTTTTCTATTTTTAGTTCTTCCTTTAAAACTGCCTTGACTAGCTTCTCAATATTCTGGTCTACCCTTGCTATCCTTCTTTCCATTAGTACCAAGACCCTTAAGCTATAGACTATTGCTGCAAGCGTCCCAATAATTACAGATAATATTATTTGTTCTCCTGATGATAGTGCCATATAAAACACACCTCTATTTCTTTTTAATTAAAAGTAAGAATAAGATATATAAATTTTTTGTATTATAGTGTTGATAGAAGCGTTTTTGCAAAGTAAGGTGTATTCATCCATACTGCTAAATCATAGCTTGGGTGAACTTCCTTATCATCTGTCAAAAGAAGTGTTACTGTGCTTTCATCAACTACACAAAACCTTGTGTTTGTTGTTTTTATGTTCTTTATCTTTGCGTACTCTGACAGCTGGTTCTGTGAGTTTTTTGTCTTGTCAGTAAATGGTGCAGCAATTGTTATCTCAACACCCCTTTCTTTTGCTTTTTTAATCTGCCTAAGAAGTGTTTTTGTCTTTCTTATTATCCCTTCTTCGGTTGTTGCAATTACAACGTTCTTCTGTGCGGTTTTTAGCTGGTATTCGAGGTGGTTGTAGATGTTTTCCCTACCTTTTATGCTTCCAGTAATCTCGCTTGGGTCCTGTGTGTCTATGCCGTTTGTGTGCAAAACGTTTAGCTCTTCCAGAATTTCGCTGCCTTTTAGCTCATCTATAATTCCTTCCTGCTCTTCTGCGTCTTTTTGGATCCTCTTTTTGACCCTTTCTACAACTTCTGCCGGTGGTACAGCAATATACTTTATTGGCTTGCCCAGTTTCATTACAACAAAACCTTTCTTTTCTAGGCTTTCCAAGACATCATATGATCTTGATCTTGGAACGTTTGCAATGTCTGAAAGCTCTCCTGCAGTTGAAACCCCTCTTGAAAGAAGAGCAACCCAAACCTTGCTTTCGTAAGAATTTAGTCCGAAGTCTTTAAGCTTAGCCAAAAATTTTTTTTCAATTATCATGTAGCATCCCGTTTTCCCGTTTATTTTTTTATAAACTTTTTAGTTGAACTATTTTAAACTACTTTGGTGAAACCTTATCTTATATTTAAAGGTTTTTGTTTTGTTATCATTACATAGTAATAGCATTTTTGTTTCTCTTTTTTATGTTTCTTCTTCTTTGATAACTATCCGTAACAGGGCTACCCCTTCTTTTCCGTTGGAAAAAGAAAAAAATAAAATTGAAGATTTGGTTTTTCTTTTCTTTTGTTCGACTTTTTTAAGTTTATTTTTTGATTATTTATTTTCTATATAGAAATATAATAAATAAATATTTATTATAGTTTTTATTATATACAGTTCCATAGGAAATAAAGGGGAGGGAGGATTAAATATTATAGAATACAAATCTTTATAAGCCTTCATTTCGTTTGGAAAAGTATGAATCAAAGCGGTCTCTCGGGTTTTTTTGAAAAATATATGGATGAAAACCTTATTTTTAAGGATAAAAAGGCACTGCAAAGCACGTATACACCAGAATCTGTTCCTCACAGAGACGAACAAATAAACCACGTTGCCAGCATACTTGCCCCAGCATTAAAACAGGACAAACCATCTAACCTTTTTATATATGGAAAGACAGGAACAGGAAAGACGCTTACCATAAAGCACGTCACAAGCAAGATGATGAAGATAGCAGAGGAAAGGCAGATACCACTGAAGATAATCTATATTAATTGCAAAATGAAAAGGATTGCAGATACAGAATATAGGCTAGTTGCACAGCTTCTTAAGGAACTTAATGAAGAAGTCCCATACACAGGACTACCGACAGACGAAGTATATAATAAATTCTATAGGGTCATTGAGAAGAACAAGGAGACAACACTCATTCTGGTACTTGACGAGATAGACCAGCTTGTCAAAAAAGCAGGCGACGAAGTCATATACAACCTTACAAGGATAAATTCGGAGCTTAAAAGCACGCAAATCTCAATTGTAGGAATAAGCAACAACCTGCTGTTTACAGAAAACATAGATCCAAGGGCAAGATCCTCCCTAAGTGAAGAAGAAGTTGTCTTTCCTCCTTATAACGCGGTGCAGCTAAAAGATATACTTACAAGAAGGGCATCGCTTGCATTTAAAGAAGGAATCCTGGAAAACGGAGTAATAGAAAAGTGTGCGGCATATTCTGCAAGGGAGCACGGAGACGCAAGAAGGGCCCTAGAACTGCTTAGGGTAGCAGGAGAGCTTGCTGAAAGAAAGGGACTTACAAAAGTAAGGATAGACCACCTTGACGAGGCAGAGGAAAAGATAGAAAAAGAGAGGCTTTTGGAGATAGTGAAGACACAGCCAAAACAGTCTCAGGTGTCTTTACTTAGCATCATATATATGTTTGAAAAAAACCAGAGCACAATTTATACTGGAGACATATACGATCTTTATAAAAAACTCTGCCTGAAAACAGACCTAAGGCCGCTGACACAAAGAAGAATATCAGATATACTTGGGGAACTTGATATGCTGGGCATAATTAATGCAACAATTGTTTCCAAAGGAAGATATGGCAGGACAAGGGAAATAAAATCAGATATAAACCTGACACTTAGGGAGAAGATAAAAGAGATACTTGTTTCAGAACTCGGACTACAATAATTTTTAGGATGTTTTAAAAATGAAAACAGAAAAGGTTAAGAAAAGCCTTGAACTAGGAATTTTACTAAATCCAGACGAAACAGAGAGCAAAGAAGTTCTTATTGTAGAGACATTTAATGAAATCAATGCAAAAAAGACAATGCAAGATTTTGTAAAGTTATATACACAAAGATATAGCATGCTGCAGGGCATATTAAAACAAAGACAGGATATGCTTTCAGCGACGTCAATCAAAGGCATAAAAAATACACAGGATAACGAACAGGTGACAGTCATAGGCCTTGTCCTTGATATTGCAAAGACAAAAAATAACCACTTCATTATAACGCTGGAAGACCCAACGGGTACAGTAAAGGCAATTATTACAAAAAATAACAAGGAAGCGTTTAATCACGCCAGAGGAATTTCTGTGGACCAGGTAATTGGAATCAGGGGCCAAAAAACAAATGACGCAATATTTGTAAACACAATAACGCTTCCGGATGTTCCATTAAACAAGGAATTTAAGAAATCGCCACACGATGACGCGGTCGTATTCATAAGCGATATACATTATGGTTCAAATGTTTTTCTAAAGGAAGAATTTGAGAGCTTTATCGATTGGATAAATAATGAAGAAAAGGTAAAATACCTGTTTATCCTAGGGGACCTGGTAGAAGGCATTGGGATTTTTCCAGGGCAGGAAAAAGAACTCCTTGTAAAGGACATATATGACCAATATAACGAGTTTTCAAAATACCTTCTTAAGATAAACAAAAAAATAAAGATAGTAATCGCACCGGGAAACCACGACGCGGTGAGGGTCGCAGAGCCGCAGCCTAACCTGGCAAGACTACTACCATTACTTGAAAACGAAAAGCACATAATTTTTGTTTCCAGCCCAAGCATTGTAAAAATCGGCCAGGATGAAAATTTTTCTGGGTTTGATATCCTAATATACCACGGATTTTCCTTTCCGTATTATGCATCTAATAATGAAGAAATCAGGATGAACGGCGGGCTCATGAAGACAGAAGAGATCATGGAATACCTGCTTAAGGCAAGGCACCTCGCGCCGGCACACGGATCAACGCAGTACCAGTTGGGGTATGATACAGACCCACTGGTAATTAAAACAGCACCGGATTTTTTTGTTTCTGGTCATATTCACAGATGCTCAAAAAAAACATACAGAAACACAACAATCCTTAATTGCTCTTGCTGGATTTCACAAACAGATTACCAGGAAAAAAGGGGACTTGTTCCGCAGCCGGCAAAAGCAGTCTACGTAGATTTGAAGACAAGGGACGTAAAAATAGTTGATTTTGAAAAATGATAGCCAGCGAAAAACTGACAAGATATTTTGATGGAATAGAAGAAGGAGTTCAGAAGAGCTTTCAGATAGCAACAAGCGCAAGGGAAAAAGGACACGACCCCGAAGAAAGAGTAGACATACCATTGGCTAAAGGGGTTGCGGAAAGGGTCGAGGGACTTATTAGTGCTGTTAATCTGAAAATACTAAAATCTGGAGTTGCACAAAGAATAATAGAGCTAGAGAAAGAATACGGATCGTTAGACTGGAGAGTGGCGCTAAAAATATCTGAGGAAGTAGCAAAAGAGAAATTCTTTAAATTTGAAAACAAGCTAAAAGCGCTTGAAACAGGAATAAGGGTTGGGCTGGCTTACATTACACTTGGAGTAATTTCTGCACCCCTTGAAGGATTCATAGAATTAAAAATTAAAAAGAGACAGGACGGAAAAGAGTATCTGTCTGCTTTCTATGCCGGACCAATCAGGGCAGCAGGTGGAACAGCAGAAGCAGTATCTATTGTAATTGCAGATTATGTAAGACTGAAAATGGGGTACATGAAATATGACCCGACAGAAAAGGAGATAAAAAGGACAATAGCGGAAATAAGGGACTATCACGAAAGGGTAACCAACCTTCAATATGTCCCATCAGACAAGGAACTGGAGTTTCTGCTGCAAAACCTACCTATAGAAGTAAATGGTGATCCGACAGAAGAGTTGGAAGTATCAAATTATAAAGATCTGGAAAGAATAGAGACAAACAGAATCAGGGGAGGAATTTGTCTGGTGCTGGCCGAGGGAATGGCACAAAAAGCACCAAAGGTAAACAAGCAGCTTAAGAAATGGGGAAAAGACTTTGGTCTAGAGTGGGAATTCTTAACTAAATTTTTGGAAATACAGAAAGAGGCAAAGGCCAAAGGAATAAAAACAGAAAGCAGCCAAAAAATATCCCCAAATTTTACGTTCATAAAAGACCTTGTTGCAGGAAGACCAGTACTTTCTTACCCCTTAAAATATGGTGGATTTAGGCTTAGGTATGGTAGGACAAGAACAACGGGGCTTGCAGCAGCAGCAATCCATCCAAAAACAATGGAAGTATTAAACAGGTATATTGCAACAGGAACACAACTAAAAGTGGAAAGGCCGGGCAAGGCAGCATCAATAACTGTCTGTGACTCAATAGAGGGGCCAATAATCAAGACAAAAGACGGCAGCGTTTTAAAGCTTGAAGAGCAGCTAGTTAAAACAGAAGAAATAGACAAAATCCTTTTTCTTGGAGATATGTTGCTCAGCTACGGAGATTTTTCTGAAAACGGCCATAAGCTTGTACCGGCAGGATACTGCAGCGAATGGTGGGCACTAGAATTTGGAAGGGCAATAAAATCAAAATTTGGAGAATTAGACGAAAATAAAGTTTCTGAGTTATTGGGAATAGATACAAAATCAGTAAAGGAGATTCTTAAGAAAGATAATAAAAAAATCCAGGCAGAAACAGCAATCAAAATTTCAAACATATTCGGAATTCCACTTCATCCGGAATACACATACTTTTGGACAAACATATCAACAGATGAATTAAGGAAACTATCGATTTTCTTAAAAAAAGCAAGGGTAGAAGATAACAAGATAATTTTAGAAAAAGCAGCAGAAAAAGAGATTCTCGAAAAAATTGGGCTTCCCCATCTTTTCATCAATAATGAATTCATAGTGATTGACAAGGAACATTCACACATATTAAGCCTTTTTTCCAATGCACCAGAATTTATTTCTACATCTGTTCTTGAGGCATTAGAAGAGATTATGAAGCTAAAAGTCAAGGACAAGGCAGGGACGTTCATTGGCGCAAGAATGGGAAGGCCAGAAAAGGCAAAGATGAGAAAACTTATCGGCAGCCCACATTTCTTGTTTCCGGTAGGAGAAGAAGGGGGAAGGATGAGAAGCATACAGTCAGCAATAGAAAAAGGGAAGATTAGGGCAGATTTTGCAATTTTTTATTGCATAAACTGCAGGAAAGAAAGCATCTTTTCATTGTGTATAGACTGCAACCAAAAAACAAAGAAAATATACTATAACCAAAAAACAAAGAAGTACAGCGCAAAACACGAAGAAGAGTCCAAAGAATACGTAAACAAGGAAATAGACATAAACCAAATATTCAAAAAAACAATGGATAAGCATAACATATCAATTCTTCCAGATTTGTTAAAGGGTGTAAAAGGCACAAGCAACAAATCCCACGTGACAGAACCAATTCTTAAAGGAATACTCAGGGCAAAACACAATATATTTGTAAATAAGGACGGAACAACAAGGTACGATATGATTGAGCTTCCGATAACACATTTCAAGCCAAGCGAAATAGGGACAAGCATAGAAGAGTTAATCTCCTTAGGATATACCACAGATATTCATGGAAATCCGCTTAAAGACAGAGAGCAGGTACTTGAATTAATGCCGCAGGACCAGATACTTCCGGCTTCCAGCGAAAGCGGAGACGAGCCGGCTGATGAGGTGTTGTTTCGTGTCGCAAACTTTATCGATGAACTTTTAGAAAGACTGTATGGTCTTCCAAGATTCTATAACATTAAAACCAAGCAGGAAATTGTTGGGCATCTTGTTGTTGGGCTGGCTCCACACACATCAGCAGGAACAGTTGGAAGAATAATTGGCTTTTCAAAAACACAGGGAATGTATTCGCACCCATTATTTCATGCAGCAATGAGAAGGAACTGTGATGGAGATGAAGCATGCGTGATGCTCCTTATGGATGCTTTCCTAAACTTTTCAAGATCTTTTTTACCGGATAAAAGAGGGTCAAGGACAATGGATGCTCCGCTGGTTTTAACATCTTTTTTGATACCTGGAGAAGTTGACGATGAAGTTCACGGACTGGACATATCCTGGGGATACCCGCTAGAGCTTTATGAAGCAGCACTGGAATATAAGAACCCATGGGATGTCAGCATACTACAGATTGATAACGTCTTAAACACGCCAAAACAGTACGAGGGGATGGGATATACCCATGAGACCAGCAGCATAAATAAAGGTGTGCTTTGCTCATCATACAAGCTTCTCCCAACAATGGAAGAGAAGCTAAAGGGGCAGATGGATTTGGCTGAGAAGATATGTGCAGTAGATGCTACTGGCGTTGCGCAATTAGTGATAGAAAAGCACCTTATTAGGGATATAAAAGGTAACCTAAGGAAATTTTCCACACAGCAGTTCAGGTGCGTTGGATGCAACCAAAAATACAGAAGGCCACCACTTGCTGGGAAATGTGTTTCCTGCCAGGGAAAAATTATTTTTACAATTTCTGAAGGAAGCATAATAAAATACCTTAATCCAACAATCAGCCTTGCAAAAAAATATAATGTGCCAAAATACCTCATGCAGACAATTGACCTGCTTGAATTGGAAGTCATTTCAATACTTGGCAAGGATAAAGAAATACAGGAAGGATTAGGAAAGTGGTTCAGCTGAATATCAGCTGCACAAAAGGCACGCCTTTTATATGGCTTAAATTCTCTTCTTTTATTATCTTGTTATTCAATAGAAATCCGGTTGATTTTTTTCCTACAGCATTTATTATGTAGCTGTTCTTTATGTAACTTAAAAGCTCTTTTTCGCTTCTCTTTTCGCCTTTATAAAATCCAGAACCAAGATCAAGAATAAATTCATTCTCCTCAAATACCTTGCCTAAAATATCTTCGTCACAAAGACTAACTATAATCCTATGATTGCTTGTATGGATTTTGGAAATCATCCTAATTTACCGGATATTTTGCTCCGCAGGCATTGCATTTTATTGATGCTTGCCTCTCCTGTCTAATCAAACTGGTATCTGGTCTTCCACATTCCTTGCATACAACATACTTCTTGAAATATAAGTCTATTTTTTCATTTATTATTGAGGCATTTACTTTTCTTCCTAATAATACAAGCGGCTTTTTTTCCTCTCCCGGTGTTGCAAGCTCCTTTAAAACAAATTTCAGCATATGATCTGAATCCCTTGAAAGCATATCAGAAATCTGGTAGAAATTTGACAATACTGTTTTATTGCCCTGGATATGCCCGCGAATCTTAGGAACTTCAAACCTTTCCTTTGTAAGGACAGATTCAGGAAGCAACGATCTTCCGCGTTTTAATAGTTCCTCGTAATCCATAGCCTTAAAGAAAACCAAAACACTATTTAAAGTTAGCCTTTTGCAATTCTTTAATTTCCCTGTCTAAATTTGACCTTTTAGATTTTTTAAACACAACTGTAATAACAACAAATACAAGAATTGCACCAAACACAAAATATAGTAATAAAGAAGAAGCTTTCTTAATATCTGAAAGCAAGTCACTGCTTTCTTTTTTACCTTCTTCTTTTGTTGCGTTAGCTGTGAAATTAGTGTATTCTTTCTCTGCCTGCTTTATTATATGCTTTTCTATCCTTTGCCCATATTCTGTGTCATAAGTAACAAAAAAATAGCTTGAATTTAAGTATTCAAATTCCCTAAAGCTTCGTTTTGGCAGCCTTTCTATGCCAAAGCTGGAGTTACCAATAAAAAGACCAATGTTGAAATACTCAGTAACAGGCCCGTTTGATATTCTTAGAACGCTTTTGTTATCTTTCTTCAGGAATTCAATATCAAATATATATGCAGTATAGTTAATATCGATTTTTTTAATTTCTGTTCTTTTAATATTATTGACATTAAACACGTATTCAACATTTATTGTTCCAAAAGCTTCTTTTGTAGCATTTAATAAGACAAAAAAGCTTGTGCTACTTTTATTTTGCAGATAGAGAGAATTCCCGTCCTTTTTCATGCTGTTAGACACTTTTTCAATGTTAAAACCTAAAGGAACACTTAGTACAAGCGATTCAAGACTAGTTCCTTGTTTTTTTGAATATGAAACATTCAGCAAAGTCTTCTGGCCGACTTTTCTTGTTTTGTTATAAGAAAAGCTGAATAAAATAGGGTCTTGTTTTACATCCAACACATAACTACTTTTCCTATTTCTGGTTTTTTCAAAAACAATATAGGACAATGATACGATATTCTTATACTGGACTGGTGCTAAAGGTGTTAAATCATAAGTGCAGGTTACTTTTGATTCAAACAGGGATTTTTCTAGAATAACAGAGTTACCGGATTTCCTGCACCCATCTAAATTTGTTATCAAAAAATCCCCACTATGGGTGTCATTTAAGAAAACATCTGTTATTGTTTCCCTTGTCCCAGGAAGCTTAGATATAACTATCTCTACCTTAGTTGAAAAGTTTGCGTACATTGTCGAATTAAATTTTTTACTGATGTTTAGCCCCTGATCTGTCTTATTTATGTAAAGATAGAGCGAAGCATTAACATCAGAGGTAATATCAGGTGGAACTTCTTTTCCACGGTAAAAAAACTTCTGCCATGTCTGGCATATGCTATAAAATCCTTCTAACTCACAGTCATTCTTTTCCGGAGATATCTGCATAAAGGAACCATCCGGCAAATATACAATTGTCTTATTTTCATCCCTTATCCAGCTGAATTTGTAGACCTCCTCGTTTACTGTTAGGTTTTTCCTAGTGTCAATCCAGCCAGAATATACTTTTGTATCAAACGCAGAATGAGCAAAAGGAACAAGCAGCAAAAAAAGCAAGAATAGTTTTTTCATGCTAAGAATAATGGCAGATGGATTTTATATATTTTCTGTAGAATAATAAAAAGTAAAGATAAAAAAATAATTATGCAACTTTTCCTCTTACTTCAACTGGCACTTCGTGTGTAAGTCCTGTTTCTATGTTCCTGTATGTTACAAGAAGAGTATCATCGTACTTATCTCCTGCTGTCAATGTGCAGTCAATCTGTACCCTGAATACGTTGTTGTTTGATACGTTGAATGCTGAAAAAGCACCTGCAGTTGTAATTGTTCCTGCTGTTCCTTCAACACCACCACTATTTCCGTTGCAATCTGTTCCAGTAACATCTGTTATCTCAGCCCTGAATCCGACGTTGTTCCTCATTGCGACAGTCACACCTGTTACTGTAACTGCTGCTTTGTCTACACAGTCCATTCCTGCACTGCTCTGACACCTTTCAGGAAGCAGTCTTGCTGGATCTAAAACACCAAAATAAGCGAGAGCTGCAATTGCTGCGATAACAACCAGGATTGCCCAACCATAAGTCATTAAAAACTCCATGGCAGCTTGTCCTTTTTTCATTCTATCACCTCATAGTTTATTTGTAAATATGATGCCTATATTTTTTCCCTATATAAATGTTACGATTTAGTATACTGGTTTACCCAAAAAAACCACCGAGTGCAATATTCAGCAACTTAAATGAGATAAAATAGTTTGCAAGGCCAATAAGGATATATATCGGAATCTGTTTTAATGATTCCTTGGCATTCCCTTTCTGGATAACGCTTACAATTATTGCTGCAAAAGTAGAAGCTATAATGACGCTTGTGATTGCAAAAGTCTGATAATCCTTTATTGATACAGCATCTCCAGAACCAAGAAAGCTTCCAATTCCCCCAGAACTACCACCTTCTGCGATATTTATATTAGAGAATATGGAATTCATTATAACTATAAGCTCAGTAGTCAGACCAAATAAAAAAGGAGCAGCACCAAGGGTCGCAAAAAGAATGAATATGACATAAGTTGTTACGTTTGATGCCATCTCCTTTTTCATTATTTCTGTGTCACGCATGTTTGTTGCAACCCTATTTAATAGATCACCAATTTCACCACCAGATTCAAGACCCTCTAACAGAAGATTTAAAGCCCTTTTAATGACCATTGAATCATATTTGTTTGAAAACTCCATTAGTGCCTTATCCAGCTTTTCTCCAACCATTGTTGCTTTAGCAACCTGCTCCATCTCCTTTGCCAAAATCCCGAATTTTGGTCTTATTGAAAACCATAATGCACGCTCAATCGGCATCCCCGCACTGATGTTTGCAGAAGTCAGCTGAAGAAAGTCAGGAAAAACTGCCTCTATTTCCTTCTGTCTTTTATATATTGTATAATCTACATAAATAAAAAATCCAAGCCAAAGCCCAAGAAACGAGACAGCAAAGCCAATCAGCCAGGAAAGAGCGATAAATGAGAGTGCGTCAACAAAAAATGTTTTTTTTATGAAAAACTCTACTATAAAAACAAATGTTGCTATTATGCAGACAATCACAGATGCAAAAATTATTCTCCTGTTTATCTCATACGCATCTGTTTCCAACCCAGCTTTTTTTATGAAATTAATGAAAAGCTTTTCTGTTTCATACCTATTCTTTTTGTTTTTCATAGTTCAACAGGAGGTCTTATTGAATTAATCATTGCTATAAACATGAACTGCACAAAACCATTCAAAAATGCTATTGTAAGGAGTACAGTTAGGTTTAATTTCAGTCCGGCAAATATTGCAATTATTGTAAATAAAGTTACGCCAAGGCTAGGCATTATTACAGCTATCATCATGTAAAACATCGCCAGAGGGTTAAGTTTTTTTGCATATTCATTTACAAGTATCTGCTGCTCTTTTACAAGCGTCTCAACAACATTCCTTAATGGTTTCACCAAGTCGCTTCCGGTATTTAGGGAATTTGAAATCTGCCAAAGGATCTTAATCAGGCTTTCGCTAGGGCAGACGTCAATTGTTTCGGATATAGCGATTTCAAGAGAGGTACCTATGTTTATTTTATTAACTATCTCCCTAAAATAAGCACCAGAATACTGGTAGCTTTTTGATACATTTTTCATTGCATCATAAAGTGTTACTCCGGATTCAAGCTCAACAATCAAAAACCTGCCGGCAAAAATTATCTCCTTATTAATCTCTTTTGAAATCCTGCCTATCTTTACAATCGGGATCTGAAGAAAATACAGGAACAGTATAAAAAAAATAAAAGGATAAGCAAGGAACGAATAAACTAAAAATTTGCTTCGGGCAGTCAAGAAAAACAAAATAAGCAGAATACCTAAGGACATATAGAGTGCTGAGATAAGCGTTCGTTTTATGAATTCTTCTGCGCTATATGGCAGGTTTGCCTTTCTTAAATTTATATTCAGGCTTGGAAACTTGTGAGCAATCCATGTAATTGCTTCCATATTTAGGCACCAAACATTTTATTCTTTTTTACGTATTTCATGAGATTTTCCTTGTTGGTATAATACTCTGCCATTATCCTTCCAACACCATCAACAGTCTCAATTTTTTGCTTTACAAGGTACTCTAGAATCTTTTTCTTCTCGTTTAAGTCCTTATTTATTTCTGAGTCAGTAAAACCGGTGTAAAGCTTAAGCGTAGTTATAAGAGATTTAGATTTTCCTACCTTTTCAAGCTTATCTTTTTTTGGATTGTATTGCATGATTACATTTGGCCTTGAATCAGGAAGTATCTCTGCAACCTGGAATGTCCTCCTGTTCCCTGTTCTCCTGTTCCTGAACTGGACAATTATAAGGGAAATTGCAGGCAACATTATTTTCGGGACATCAATTGGCGGGTTTGTAAGCCTTGTCACTGTTTCTTCTGCATTATTTGCGTGAAATGTTGCATATACAGAATGACCCGTATGGATTGCTTCAAACAGAGTTTCTGCTTCTTTTTTCCTTCTTACTTCACCAACAAGAATCCTATCTGGCCTTTGCCTTAAGCTATTAACAAGAAGATATTCCATAGAAACTTCTCCCCTTCCTTCTGCATTTTTGAGCCTTGTAGACATAGGAACCCAATGCAGGAATTTTGGAAGC
>CAYRXW010000006.1:0-120397 GCA_964428335.1 uncultured Methanosarcinales archaeon
GCAATGTAACCATCCAAAAATCCCCAAAGCATCCCTGCAAGGGCTCCAAGGAAAGTAACATCATATCCTACGTAAAGCGAGCTTAGCAGATGGACTATTGCACTGCCCATGCCAAAAACTCCTGAAAGGACAGCTAAAGCCAGCATGTAAAAGCCACATAAAAACCCTAGTGAAAGAGCAACCTTGTTACAATCCAGACCAGAGCAGCATTTATCTTCTGAAACCACTTTTTTTGAAATATGTTTTTTTGCCATAGAAAAGCTCAGGTGTGTTTTGCTTAAATAGTTTTCTATCACTAATAACTAAAAAGCAGGAATCATGCTAGATTCATAGAGAATTTGCCGTAAACTGCCTTTTCAATCCTATCATACATCTCAGATGTGCCTATTGCAAACCCTTCTTTTTTTGCAGATTCTTCGACATCCTTAAAAGATGCCCCGCTCTGGATTATCAATTTTGTTGCTTTCCTTGTCAGGTTTTCAAAATTTCCTGTTCCTTCTGTTAATGATTGGCTCCTGAATATTTCCTGTATTCTTGGAAGGTATGTTGCAACCATATGTTTCTCAAATTCTTCATACGCACCGAAGATATTTTCGCTTTTGCAGTATGTATCTATTATTTTACTGACTTCACTTACGCTATATAGGTTATTGAAGGCAAACCTTGCAATAGAATCCGAACAATTTTTTATATCACCATATTGATTATTTGGCTTTTTCTCCAATAGCATGCTATACATCATGGAAGAATAATCCTTAAATATCACAGTTTTCAAAGTAGTATATATCTCATGCGCAGTCATATCTGTATCCTGTCTTAAGCTTACCGCACCTGTTGCAATCGTATCTATATTTGTACCTGCTAATTTTGAGAAGGCTATAACCTCATCTAAGTAACGCATCCTTGATTCATGTGACTCACTATATTCCAGCGAATCAAATATGTCGAGAATATCCTCCCAATAAAAGTTATTTTCCCTTATATAATCCATGATTAGAGTTGCATCTTTCACTATTTCTTTCCTTGTTCCAAAAACGTTTGAAGTGCTTATTTTTTCCAGTATAGTAATCCCTTCGACAATTGAATGTCTTCTGAAATAAGGATTCTTGGCAAATTCTGTTGCGTTCTCAAGAAGTGTCTGTGCTGTATTTAGCTTGTTATGGCCTGCGATGATGGTTAATAATTCTTTTCCATATGCAAGATCCTGGTTGTTTTTATAGAATTGCTCGATATACAAATCGATTTTTTTTGTAATATCATAAATTGACTTTGTGCCAGGTATAGATAGTGCTAAAGTATGGTTTAATATATCCACTGCAGATAGGATTGAATTTTTTGAATTTGCTGATGAAACCGGCAATATTGTAAATGCCTGGACTGTTGATATTGCAGCTTCACAAAGATCTGAACCCTCAATCATATTATAGCTAGTTTTCCCCCTGATCTGCCTGCCTGAAGCAGCGTATGATTCAAGCAGAGATACTAAATCCTGCTCTGGAATTAAGGTTTGTCTGAATATATCATAAGTATCATTTGATATTCTTTCGAGAGTATCTTCTGTTGCCAGATATGTGTTCCTTTTGTAGATATGCGCTATTTTGTCCAGCATCTCTTTTCTTGGCATCATGTCTTCTGTAGAATCCCTGATGTGTGCCAGAGCCTTAAGTATGTGTTTCACCACCTGCAACGGCTTTTTTTTCTGTCCCATATCACCTATTAAATATAGATAGTATTTAAACTTTTCTCAATTTTACTACTTTGAAGTAACAAACAAAACGAAAGATTTATATAGTTGCGGCTTATTTACTACTGTTATGTTAAAACAAATTTCAGTCAGGTCAATAGCGAGCACAGGTGCGAGCGTTCAAAAGATGTATGAAGAAGCCCAAAAATACTTAGAGAACATTGGGTTCAAGAAAGTTGAGCTTGTGTCTGTTACTGATTCAGGCAGCGCATTCAGAAGCTTTCTTTATGTCCAGGGAAAAGAAAAAGTGCTTCTGGAGATGAAGCAGGACCCTGTTGAAGAGCTGCTAAAGCTTGTATTTACCCCTATGGAGATCAAGTTTGTGTATGATATCCTCCTGATGAGGTTTAACCAGCTTGGCAAGGAAAAAGGGACTTTCATTTTCGAGAATTGAAAAATTATTTAAATGAATTTATTTTTTTAAACTCAATTCAGTGTTTGGTATGAGTTTAAAGTCAAAATTTTCTGTAAGGGAGTTTATTATAACTGATAAGGATTCTGTATATGAAATTATTTCAACGACAAAAAACTTCAATGATAAAGATAAAAAAGTTGCAGTCGATTTAATAGAAACATATATTGAGAACAAGTATGAAGGAAGTTATGTCGAGTGCCTGATAAAAGATGAAAAAGTCATTGGCTTTATCTACTACGAGGAAGCGCCTCTTTGTGAAGGCGTATTTGAGATCTATTATGTTGCCATAGCTCCAGATGAGAGAGGAAAAGGATATGGGAAATTGTTCTTCAATGACCTTGAGACAAGACTGAAAAAAAAGGGCCTTAGAATAATACTTCTTGAGACAAGCTCGATAGAAGAATATTTGCCGACAATAAAGTTTTATGAGTCTATCGGATATAAAGCTGTTGGGAGAATTAAAGATTATTATAAGTTAGGGGATGACAAGCTAACATATGAAAAGAGATTTATCTAAAATAAAGGTGAGATTAGTTGAAATTAGCGATAATTCATAATGTACCAGCTGAAAAGACAAACACAAATGACTCAGCACCAGATGAAGATGTTCTGGATACCTCTAAAGATATAATGAAGGCATTAGGTCAGAATGTTGATGTCTTCAAATTCGAGAAATCACTTCTGCCGAAACTTAAGGAATATGATGTCATAATTAATTTTGCAGAAAAATGCGACAGGAGTGAATATAGCGAGGATGAGATTGCAAGGTATCTTGAAGAGCATGATATCAAGTTCACCGGCGCCGGTTCAAGGCTCCTTACCTTGACAATGGATAAGAAACTTATAAAAGAGCTTCTTTTGGAAAATGACATAAGAACGCCTAGACATATAATTACCAATAAACCTGTAACAGTTGATTTGACTTTCCCTTTGATTGTCAAGCCATGCAAGGAGCATGCGAGCATAGGGATATCAAAAGAGTCTATAGTTTATGACCAAGATGCCCTCAACAAAAAAATTATTGAGATAAATAGCAGGTTTTCCCAGGATGCCCTGGTTGAAGAGTTCATCATCGGAAGGGAGATTAATGCATCTATCTTAGGTACAGAAATCCTTTCTTTCAATGAGATCAATTTTAGCTCTGATAACCCTTTAACAAACTTGTTCACATATGATGCGAAATGGGACAAGAAATCTGATGACTTTAAGAATATATCTTACAAATGTCCAGCTGAACTTGATTTGGGATTAAAAAAAGAATTAGAACACATCGCACTGAAAGTTGCAAAGATATTTGAGAGCCATGATTATACAAGGGTGGATTTCAGGGTTAGAGATAATGTTCCTTTTGTGATAGATGTAAACCCAAATCCATGTATCAGCACTGATTCTGAATTTGTGAAGAGCGCTACTGTGTCTGAATATGATTTCAAGTATATCATAGAGAAGATAATTGAATTGGCAAGAATGTAATTTATTTTTTTATCTGCATCAATTAGACTGCAAGTTATCTGATTTTTTATAAAACTTATATCTAAAAAAAATCTTTCTACACAATAAAAATCAGAAAATAAAAAGTTAAGAAAAAAACTAAGCTTATTTCTTTGCTGCGCCTGCTTCTGCTTTCTCTTCAGGTGCAACTTCGTTGATGATAAGCATTGGAATACCTGCTTCGACCAAGGCTTTCCTGATTTCCTTGTTGGTCTTTCCAGCAAGGCTTGTGACAAGGTCCTTAGCCTTCTTGGTGTATTCTGTCCTCTTCTCTTCAATCTCTTTCTGAAGCCTTTTCTTCTCTTCTTCCAATTCTTTAAGTTCAGCTGCTGTAAGTTCTGTCTTTTCCAGCCTTATCTTTTCATCGAATTTTCCGGCTTCTAAATCTTTAAATGCTTCAGGCACTGGTTTTCCTTCGACCATGATTCCCATGCTCTGGCATGTTCCCATAATCTCTTTAACCCTCATCTTGGTGTTTTTTCCAAGAAGAGCGTCCTGCTTCATCTTTGAAATCTTGATTATCTGCTCAATCTTTAAATCTGCAACAAGTGCTGCATTTGGGTTACCGCTTCCTTTAGCGACACCTGCTTCCTTAAGTACTAGCTGTGAAGCTGGTGGTGTTCCTATTGAAATTGTGTATTCTTTTGTCTCTTTATTGACAGATACTTTTACAGGCACCTGCATGCCCTTAAAGCTTTGTGTCTTTACGTTGATATCAGAAACTACCTTTCCGATGTTGACTCCTAATGGACCTAAAGCTGGTCCTAATGGTGGAGCAGCAGTTGCTTTTCCGCCTTCGATTAATACTTGAACTGTTTCTGTAGCCATATAACCTTTGAATTTAGAGTTGATTTAAAAAGTTTTTGGATAATTTTGGATTATGGGTTAAAAACTGCTACGTGTTTTCTTTCAGGAGGAGGTATATTTGTTCTATTTATATACAAGCCAGAAGCTGCCAAAAGTGTACCAATTCCTATAGTTAGCAAGCTAGTTACTAGTTCGGAAGATTCATCTATGTATTTTAAGTATGTACTAGTTAACAAAACCATAATTCCTGCATTAAAAGTATATAATGAAAGGAATCTAGGATTGTCTTCAATAAATTTATTATTAAAATACTCTAATTTCTCACGATAATAAGTATAAACCTGACCAAACCCACTTACAATTCCCATAAGGGAATTTAGGAATTTATTGCTTGCGTCTAAAATCAATTCTTCTTCTAGTTTGCCAACATTTATAGGTGTCAATATTCCTTTAATAGCACATATACCTGTCCCTGTAAATAATATCCTTGCTATATTATATTTATCTTTATTAAATTCTCTTCCTGTTGTAATCTGATATGCATATGCGCCTATCGTATAAAAATTAAGTATAATTTCATCATAAGTTTTAAAAAAATCCATAACCTTGGAAAAAATAAGTTATATTTAAAACATAAAATAAAAATACAAGACTATCATCCAAACCTTTAAAAACCACCATGATTTTATGAAAAAGATGGAAGAAGAATCAATGGATGTACTGGAAAAACAGCCTTGCCCAATGTGCCATAATGATAGCCTGACACTTAGGGAGATGCAGAGAGAGATACCTTTTTTTGGCATGTGTTACCTGTTTTCAATGGACTGCACAAAATGCGATTACCATATGGCAGATGTCGAGACAGATAAAGCTGGTAAGCCTGCGAAATTCACACTTAAAGTAGAAACAGAAGCTGACCTTAGCATAAGGGTAATCAAGGGAAGCCAGGCAACTGTGAAAATACCTAGGCTTGTTGAAATCACACCAGGACCTGTTTCAAACGGCTATGTAACAAATGTCGAAGGGATACTGAATAGGGTAAAGAAGGTCATTGAAGACCAGAAAGACGATGAAGATCCTGCTGTAAGGACAAAGGTCAAGAACCAGCTTAAGAAGATACAGAGAGTATTATGGGGAAGAGAGCCTATTGAGCTTGTGATTACTGACCCTACAGGAAATTCTGCGATTGTCAGCGAAAAAGCAGTCAAAGCATAGGATTTATATAATTCTTTTTTATTGGATAATCTGGTGATGTTATAATATGATAGCAATAATTGGCGGAACAGGTCTATATGACCCAAAACTTTTAAAAGATGTCGATGAAGTCAAAGTGAAGACTCCTTATGGGAAACCTGCAGACATTGTAAAAGGCAAGATTGGAGATAAAACTGTTTTTATGCTGGCAAGGCATGGCAAAAATCATCAATATAATCCAAGCGACGTGCCATATAGGGCTAACCTATGGGCGTTAAAAGAGCTTAGTGTCACTAAAATACTTTCTGTTTCTGCCGTAGGCTCACTAAAAGAAGAGATGAAGCCTGGAGATATTGTGTTTACTGACCAGTTCATCGACATGACAAAAAAAAGGGAGCAATCGTTTTATGGCTCAGTCCATTTATCTGCTGCAGAACCTTTCTGTTCTGGACTTAGAAAAAAACTTATTGAAAGCGCTAAAAGCCTAAAGTTAAGCCATCATGAAAAAGGAACTTGTGTTGTCATCGAAGGGCCAAGGTTCTCATCAAAGGCAGAATCAAACCTTTTCAGGCAGTGGAATGCTGATATAATAAATATGACAATGGTCCCTGAATCTGTCCTTGCAAGGGAAGCTGAGATATGCTATTCAAATATTGCGATGGTCACAGACTATGACTGCTGGAAAGAAAATAATAATGTAAGCCATGCTGCAGTATTGAAGACAATGGCTGCAAACCTGGATAAAGTGAAGCAGCTGCTTATGCACGTTGTTCCTTTGGTTGACCAGAAAAATGTGTGCAAGCAGTGTAATGAAGCGCTTAAGGATGCAGGGATGTAAATTAGTGATATCGATGAGTAACTTCAGCATTCAGCATCTGTTCCAGGTTGACTGCAAATCCCATTACAGCTGAAGGATTTTGAGTAAAACCCATCATATCAAATTCAACAGCTTCAAAATTATCTTTTGATTTTAATTTTGTAACAACATTTCTTCTTATAGTCAGTTCATTTGGAGCAGCAATACTTGCATCGTATTGTGCTAAAGCTTCAGCTATAAGCCCTCTAAATAGCCCAAGCCCTTTATCTCTTCTTGCCTGAACCATAATAAAATTGAGCAGGTCTCCATTAGATTCCCTAACTATCCGTTCCCAGAGTCCAGCTCCTGCTTTTCCTTTTAGATTTTGCCTGATATAATCTATGACGTATGGAGGCAGGTTGCTTATCACACTATCAGGGAAACTGCCATAATGAACATCAATATCCAGGCCATATGCCCTTCTTCCTACTAAAAAATCGCCACTATACTTATCATAATGTGCAAGAACCCTAATTACCAGTGGCATCGGATATCCATAGGGTTTCACAACTTCGCTCCATGTTCTATAAAACCTGAACCTTGATTCCTCGAGTTGCGATGGCTTTCCTGACATCCTGCATCCAACCTCATAAAAGACAAAGCACATAGGCCTGTCTTTAGGAATTATTATTTTTTCTGTTTCGTTGTGATGCCAGTCATCTATCTTATGATCCAAAGTCATATATCCTGCTTCAAGGGACTTTTTTGAGAATTTCAGGTAATATGGGTTTTGCCTCTTTGCACTTAAATTGTAATCTATTCCCACAATTCAAATATAATTAATCTTGATTTAAAAGGATTCATTTTTTTAACAACAATAATATTTATAACCATAAAAGACTTCAATCATAATTTTCCATGAGAATCTCACTCGACCTCAAAAAATCCGTACAAGAAAACGCAGCTTATTATTTTGAGCAGTCAAAACTCGCAAGGAAAAAGCTTGAGGGAGCAAAAAAAGCCCTTGAATTTTCAAAAAAAAGACTTGAAAGTATTGAAGAACCCAGAAAAAAGCAGGAACAGAAAGTAAAAAGAAAACTTGACTGGTTTGAAAAGTTCAGGTGGTTTTATACATCTGAGAACATGCTCTTTATTGCCGGAAGGGACGCAACAACAAATGAGGTCATAATAAAAAAGCACCTGTCAAAAAATGATCTTGTTTTCCACACAGATTTTGCAGGCAGCCCATTTGGCGTATTAAAAGAGGGCCAGAAAGCATCTGAAATTTCACTAAGCGAGTGCGCTACTTTCATAGGCTCATATTCAAAGGCATGGAAATCTTCAGTGACTGTTGCTGAAGTCTTTTTTGTAAAACCGGAACAGGTGACAAAGGAAGCGCCATCAGGAGAATACGTCTCTAAAGGTTCATTCATGATCTATGGCAAGAAGAACATCATGGAAGCAGAGCTTAAGCTGTTCATCGGGAAGATGAGTGATGGAAAAGTCATGGCTGGTCCATTAAGTGCTGTTAAGAAGCTGTGTGAAAAATACGCTGAAATAAGGCAGGGAGATGAAAAGACATCTGAAATTGCAAAGAAGATAAAACTGAAAATTGTGGCAGATGATTTGGATGATGTGCTGAAGGTAATTCCAGTTGGAAGTAAACTTGTTTAGTGCAAATATATGTAATTACTAAATAATAGTAAATTATATAAATAACTTTTTTCTATGCTATATTATATGGTCAAGTCCGATTTAGAATCTACCCTACATCACTTGGAGATCGGAGAATTCAAGTATGCATATTGGGCCATAAACGAAGTAAAAAGCGATGATGATGTTTTGGCTTTCTATAAAGCGCTCGCTAAAGGTCTTGGCAAGTTCACAAGCCATAAGGTTGGAGAAGTAATGCCAGCGGTATATATGCATTCTAAAGTAGGAAATGTGACTCAAGCCGATTTAGACTTTGTTCGAGCGATGGAAAGGGATTTGCATGCTGGAAATCCTATCAATGCGCAAAAGATAGACAGAGAGATCTTTGTCATTCCCCCATGGCCTGAAAAATTGCAGTGGACTGTTTCTGATATTGTCCTTTTGCAAGAAGTAAATTATTTCTATGCAGAAGGACTTAATGCAGGGCAAATAGTCGAGGCAATGCCCAATGTTAGCAAGGGAAGATTCCCATTGGAAAAAGCGTTGAGTGAGATAAAATCAACGTGTGAATATTGTGGGACCCCAAATAAGATTGAGAGAGGCAGTTCACCTATGCCATATCATACTGGAATCTATGGAATTGTTCTAGTTAATGATGACAACTCAAAATATATCTCCTATCTTCAGAGATCCGTTGAAAGAGCAAAGATAAATGACAGAAGTGAATTTGGTGGCCAGATAGGAAATCATTTTGTTTTCCAAGTGATAGGCAGTGCAAGGTCAATTCCTGGAATAAAGAACAGCTACGTTGAAAAATTCATTTATCCTGATTTAAAAACTGTCAATGATGCAGGTTTCCAAAGAGACATCCTCATCAAGGCATTGATTGAGGAAAATCAGATAGCCTACAATTGCCTGCAATGTGGTGGTCCTCTGAAGATTGACCTGTACCATATTTAGTCTATATATCTTAAAAGGTATGTCTTTCCTGCCTGATTCTTTCAGTATATTATGGTGAACACTGAAACTTTAAATACTACTAAATAGTAGTAAAAATAGAAACATTTATATACTTAATTTACCCAAATTCGATTATGACATTTATACTGGCAGGCAAATACCTAAATCAGGATGGAACAACAGGTGTAATTGTTTTTTCGGATACATATACTTTAAACTACAGCTTAACTGAGAATGGTACTTCCAATAACGTAAAGGTTAGCCATTTATACTCAGATAAAAATTGTTGCCTAGGTATTGGGCAGGCAGGTTATGCTGCTTCAGGACAAACTTTATTTGGAAAGTTTGACGAAATAGCTAAAGTTAAAGGAAATTTAGCTAGTTCTTTATCTCAAAGAGAAGATAAAAGCATTGCTAGCTGTGTAGAAGAGCAGCTAATTAAAAGAGATTATGTCCATGATATGTTAAAAATAGGTGTAGAAAATGAGAATGAAGTAGCCCAGTCAAATTATCTAATTATGGGTATGGACCATGGTAAGCCTGTTATATTTAGGCATTATAAAAGATGGGCAAAGGAAATTGAAACTGTAGATATTGGTGCGATTGGAACAGGTGCATATTATTCTGAAACTATTAATTACATTAACGAGAACTATAAAGAGAATATGACTTTTGATGAGATGTATGATCTGCTTAAAACGGCTTTTAATATATCTGTCTTAATAAGTCAACTAACCAAACCAGTAGATACTATTAGTATCCAAATAAAGAATGAAATGAAAGTAATTCAATTAAGTAATCAGACAAAGGAAATGATAGAAGAAAATGTGCGACTTGAAGGATGCGTTGTAAATATTATAAACCAAGAAGGCTATACAACTTATGAATCTACTTGAAAATTTCGTAATGTATGACTTTTAATTTAATATAATTTTATTTGAATTCAAGTAAATTAAGTAAGCAAGGTCAGTATACATTTTCGTATACTAACATACATTATAACCAAAAAATATATAAATAAGTATAGCATTCTATATATTCTTAGCTTCGGGGGATAAAATGGATAAACTAAACAGAAGGCTCGGCTTGGTATCTTTATTTTTGTTAGGTATTTTGACGACTGTTTTTTTAACCATGCTCCTTTTTAATGTCACCGATTATGGTATTACTATCGCTTCATTCGGTGCTACAGCGTTTATGGTCTTGGCCAGGAAAAATGTTGAAAAAAGAAGGATTTTTGGAGCATACCTTATTGCAACCTTCATTGGATATTTTTTTTCAAGGTTCCAGACAAACAACTTCAGCGTTGCTTTGGCTACAGTAGCTTCATTCCTGGCAATGACCTTTTTTGAAGTGCAGCACCCGCCAGCACTGGCTATGTCTGTCGCTGTGATATTGAACAGGTTTACATTCTGGACAAACATACTTATTGTGTTATGCATATTCACAATATTATTCATGACAATAACACTTAAGGCATTCTGGAAAAACCCAAACAAAGTATTGACGTTTTTACAGATTGAAAGGGAAAAGATAAACTGGAATTTCCTTGAATGAGCTTTTTTTATGCATATTATTTAAAACACAACAGTTTTTCTGTTTTACTGAATGGGATTTTATACTGAAATAATAAAGGAAATAAAGAAAAGGAAACTAAGCGATATAGAATTAAATAACCTGAAGAATAAGCTCGCAAAAAAGCACGGGATGAAAAAAATCCCCACTAATGCTGATATACTTCTCAACGCTTCCCTTACAGAAATCAAAGGCCTTACTGTCATCACAAAACCCACAAGAACATTATCTGGAGTTGCGCCTATAGCTTTGATGTGTAGGCCGCATAAATGCCCTCATGGTACATGCTCTTATTGCCCTGGAGGACCTGGAAGTGTTTTTGGCGATGTGCCTCAGTCATATACCGGAAGGGAACCTAGCACTATGAGATCCATTCGGAATAATTTTGATCCTTATCTGGTTGTTTTCAACAGGCTGGAGCAGTTCATCATCCTTGGTCAGAACCCTGAGAAGACTGAAGTCATAATCCAGGGAGGGACTTTCCCAGCACTGGATAAGGAATATCAGGAAGAATTCGTGACTTATGTATTTAAGGCGATGAATGACTTCTCAGGAATGTTCTATGGAAAGGAATTCAACTGGAAAAAATTCAGGGAATTTTTTGAGCTTCCTGCAGACCTAAACGATGCCATTAGGACAAAAAGAGTTCAGGAAAAGCTGCTGAAGCTAAAGGGCAGTTCAAGCCTCGAGAAGGAGCAGGAAATAAATGAGACAGCAAAAATCAGGTGCGTCGGACTTACAATAGAGACAAAGCCTGACTGGGGCCTTCTGAAACATGGTTTAATGATGCTGAGACTTGGGTGCACGAGAGTTGAACTTGGTGTCCAGACATTAAAGGAAGAGACCCTTAAGGAAGTCAACAGGGGACATACATTAAAAGAGACTATTGACAGCACAAGAATACTGAAGGATCTGGGCTTCAAGATAAATTATCATATGATGCCAGGCCTTCCAAAAAGCACAAAAGAAGAAGACCTTAGGATGCTTAGGCAGACTATTGATGATGAAAGGTTCAGGCCGGACATGTTCAAGATCTACCCTACAATGGTCATGAAGGGAACATTGCTTTACAAGCAGTGGCAGAAAGGGAAATTCATGGCATTAAGAAGGGATGATGCCGCAGGTATAATCTCAGATTTTCTGGGCTATGTACCTTACTGGATTAGGATAATGAGGGTTCAGAGGGATATTCCAACCAATGTGACTGAAGACGGAGTTGATAGGACTAATCTTAGGCAGTATGTTGATGATCTGATGAAAAAGAAAAACATAGTTTCCAAAGACATAAGGGCAAGGGAAGCAGGGCTTTTATCAAGAGGCGAAAAAGTCAGCAAGGATATCCAATTATTCATTGAAAAATATGATGCATCTGAAGGGACTGAATTTTTCATATCTATGGAAGATAAGGAAAGAAAAGCCATATTTGGCTACTGCAGGCTTAGGATACCTTCTGCTGAACTGACTGAAGAGATTACAAAAGGCTGCGGGATAATAAGGGAGCTTCATGTTGTTGGAACAGCTACAGGAATAGGAGATGAAGGTGATACACAGCATAAGGGAATAGGGAAGAAGCTATTGAAGGAAGCTGAAAGGCTGGCAAAGGAAAGCAGATTAAGCAAGATTGTAGTGATTTCAGGTATTGGCGCAAGGGACTATTACAGGAAGCTTGGTTATGATAAAGAAGGATATTATATGGCAAAAACTATATAAGATACCACAATTCCTTGATTCAAGGTGTTTTAAAAAATGGGAAGAATCAGAGTCCTGGTTTTGGACGTATTAAAACCGCATGAGCCATCGATACTAAATATAGCCCAGGCATTAAGCGATATTGAAGGCATTGACGGTGCAGATATAGATGTATATGAAATAGACAGTAAAGTGGAAAACGTAAAGATTACCCTACAGGGCAAAGATATCCCGTTTTCAACAGTCAAGAATTCCATTGAGGATTTTGGTGCAATCATCCACAGCATAGATAAAGTGAGCTGCGGGTCAGTCATCTTTGATGAAGTGCACACACAGCAGGACTAAATATGCTTTCATCTTTTATTTCTAAATATAAGGAATATAACAGGATAGCAAAGATTACTGAAATCGGCAGAAGATATTTCGTCATGAATTCTTTTGATGGCATACTTACAGTCATCGGCATCATAATGGGCAGCTATCTGGCAGGCATTGCTGAGCCAAGGACTGTTATCCTTACGGGGCTTGCAACAAGCTTTGCTATGTCTGTCTCCGGGATCTGGGGAACTTTCCTAACTGAAACCGCTGAAAGGAAGAAAAAGATGCATGATCTAGGAAGACATATCCTTACAGACCTAAGCGATACAAAGATTGCAAAAGCGCAAAAATTTGCTTCTGTGATTGTTGCCATGATTGATGGCATAGCACCTTTAGTCTCAGGACTTATGGTTATAGCCCCTTTCTTTTTTGCAGGCATCATTGGAATAAAGACAGCTTATATGACTTCGATAGTCATAGCCCTTTCTATGCTTGGGATATTAGGCGCTTTTCTTGGGATGCTTTCAAAGGAGAATATTTTCTTATCTGTTGTCAAGATGCTTGTTGCTGGGATAGTATCAATTATGCTCATATTCCTCCTTGAACATTTAGCATAAGTTTTAATACCTCTTGCGAGTTCTTTTTTTATTATGGAGATGCAGCTAAAGTCTATTGATGTCGATATCCAGATAAAGAAGCATTATGAAGAGAGATACAGACTTCTTCTAGGTGACAGGTATGATGAGTTTATGAGATATAACCTCACTTTCCTTACCAGGTCCATCAGGATAAACACAATAAAGGCTGATATTTCAAAGATAAAGAAAAGGCTGAATGACAAAGGCTGGAAGCTTATGCAGATACCTTTTTGCAAGGAAGGGTTCTGGGTTGAGCATGAGACAGGAAGGCTTGACATAGGCAATAACCTGGAGCATGCACTTGGATACTACTATGTCCAGGAAGCAGCTTCCATGATACCTCCATTGGCGCTTGAGCCAAAACCTCATGAGATGATCCTGGATATGTGCGCAAGCCCAGGAAGCAAAACAACACAGATTGCACAATATATGGAAAATACAGGGCTTCTGATTGCAAATGATTTTACTGGAGACAGGATGAAACCATTGGGATTAAATGTGCAGAGGATGGGACTTACTAATACAATACTTACTAAGATGTATGGACAATGGTTTGCGAAGAAAAATATTGTTTTTGATAAAATTCTGGTGGATGCTCCTTGTTCAGGCACTGGAACCATAAGAAAGAGCCTAAAGACACTAAAGATGTGGAATCCTGTGATGATAGAGAGACTAGCAGCAACGCAAAAAAAATTGATACTCACTGCTTTTGACATACTGAAAGAAGGAGGGACAATGGTCTATTCTACATGCTCGACTGAACCGCTGGAAAATGAAGGTGTTGTCTCTTATCTTCTGGAAAACAGGGATGCTGAAGTTATGGATATTGAACTTAATCTGAAAAGATCTGAGCCTATACTGGAATTTGACGGGCAGAAATTCAGGCCTGAAGTGAAAAAAGTAGTAAGACTATGGCCGCAGGACAATAATACAGAAGGATTCTTTGTAGCAAAGATAAGAAAAAAATAATTTTTTTAGTGACAAAGTATAAATATCCCATAAAACTTAAGCCAGAAAATGGACTCACAGGACAAGCTTTACATGTATCTTATTGTGACTTTCTTTGGGTTCATCATATTCATCTTAAGCGTGCTGAGCAAAAAAATAACTTTCCTTTCATTTCTTTCTGTCTATTTTGTCCTTGTGCTGCTGTGCGGCATAATAATTAGCGGATTTGGCCTGATGCTTGTGCTTATGTGGCATGTTGGAAATGCAAGACCCTACTATGAAGGCAACAAAAAAGATTTTTCAAATTACTTAGGTTTTGGGATATTTCTCTTGCTTTCAAGTGTCTTTATTGTCTCATTTTTTAATTTAGGAAAGATGGGTTTTTATGCTACAATAATTTTAAGCAGCATCGGAATATTGTTGCTTGTGCTTGGACTTAAGTACTATATAAGAGAAACGTTCAGAAAAACTCCTGCACATTCCTGAAATTCATCTTTACAAAATCATAAGGGTTGAGGCTTTTCTTTTTTATCTCAAGTAATCCCGGTTCTACATTTGAGCTTCCAAAGGGAATGAAAAAACCTGCTTTCTTTTCAAGTTCACGTATCTGCATAAGGCCATAATACCTTGCAATGATAGATGCTGCTGCAACTTCAGGATATTTTGATTCTGCCTTTGTCTCCTTGATATCCCCAACACTGCATCCTGGATAAAGGTCAACTATATGTATTGCTGTTTTTGACAGTTTCTTATGGCACTTTTCATGTAGCATATCCAGCAGTTTGGTGACATTCATTTTTGTAACATAGTTATTGTATTCTTTTGGGAATACGTTCTCAACATGAAAATTCCCCGGATATTTTGCAATCAATGCCTGCGCAAGCTCTGATATCTGTGGTTTTGTAAGTTCTTTTGAATCCTTGACACCCATTGATTTTAAATCGTCTCTTATGATATCATCTGACTTAAACCCGCAAACAACTATTCCTCCGAAAGTATCTCCTTTCAGCGTCTCGTCACTTCCGACAGAAAGACCTATATTTCTTGTCTCATTTGAGATGCTGTGGTATCCTAAAATCTTCTTTGTATTTTCTACTGCATCCTTTTTTCCCTGCAGAAGAAGCCTGCCGTTCTTATATAATACAAGGGTACATTCCCCTTCGTACCTCATCAGTTCAGCAGCTGATTTTCCTTTTTTCTCTATAAAGCCGTACTTCTTTATTTTTTTAAGGTCATTTTGCGTGACATTATCAAAGCTAACCATTTTTCACCTCAAAGGTCTCATCAACTGAAACAAGATAGTCATTTATCCTTTCAATGATGCTTGGAAGCATGAATTTTTCTATCCTTTCACTGAATATGTCTTTCATCCTTGAAAATTCTGTAATCCTGTAATCATTCTTGACTTTCTCGACAAAAAGAATCTCCCTGAGCCTTCTTATCTGCCTTCTTATGTTTGAGCCCGCAGTCCCGTTTTCATCAAGCCCTTCTAGCTTCCTGAACTTCATCACTTCTTCCCTGATCTCATCAGATGAGATTTTTTTGTTTTCCTTCCTCGCTTCCAGAAGAACATAAACTATATCCACAATGACATCCCTTGAATCCCCTGGATTCAATACACCTAGAGAGAGGCAAAGCTTTCTTACAAGCTCTCGTTTACTTAGGTTGTAGGGCTTTTCGTATCTTCTTAATGTAATTTCAGCTAGTGGTGTATCTACTGATTTGTTCATGATTAAATAGTTTGATAGATTTACAGTTTAAATATGTTTTGCTAGAAATTCAACAAAATATATAAAGGTATATTAATATACATTTTACCACTATGAAATTTAGAACTAAAGATGAGGAGATTATCTGCAAGGATGCTCTTTATGCTGCAGATTCCGGCACAACTGCAATAAAATCAAGTGTTACCAATTCCATTATTGTGCCTTTTGCTGCTGCAATAAAAACACCTAATGAATTCATCCCTTTCCTGACTTCAGTCCCTCCACTTTTAGGTTCATTCATCCAGATATTTTCACCAGACCTATTAAATATTGTAAAAAACAGGAAGATAATTATTGTGTCAGCTGCGCTTTTGGATGCAATCACCTGGATACCTATAATGCTCATCCCTTTCTTTTGGGAAGGGAATTATTTCCTTTTGCTCAACCTGCTTATTATACAGGCAATGGCAATCGCTTTCCTAAATCCATTTTACAACAGCTATCTTGGGGATGTAATCCCACAGGAAAAAAGGGCAACTGTCCTTGGAAAGATAAATAAGATTGCAGGGACAGTAAGCTTCACTGCAACACTGCTTTGCGGTTTTATACTTTCATCTTTCAGCAAGTTAAATCCTTACATTGGTTTTCTGATAGTCTTTTTCATCGCTTTCTTTTCTAAGATAATCTCTGTTTCAATAAAGATGAGGTTCAAGGATGTAGAACCAAAATTTGTATCACATGAATCTTTCAGGAAGTTCAGCAAGAACCTCAATAAAAATAATTTCGGAAAGTTTGCATTATATGTAAGCCTTATGAGGTTTGCGACCGGCATTTCAAGCCCTTTCATTGCTGTATATTTACTGAACAGTCTTGGAGTAGATTATTTCATGTATTCACTTATCATTGCTGCGTCCATGATTTCTGCAATATTATTTTTCACAAAGATTGCTGAATATATCGACAGGAAAGGAAGCAGGAAAATATTAAGCCTTTCTGGCTATCTTGTTTCAATAATACCTCTGGGATGGGTCCTTTTCAAGAATCCTTATATCCTTATCATAACACAGTTTTTTTCAGGGCTTGTATGGTCATCATTCAACCTGAGCGTATCAAATTTCATCATGGATTCAACGCTTCCTAAAAATAGGCTTGCCTTAAGCTCATATTTCAATTTCTTCTCTGGACTCTTCACTTTCTTTGGCGCAATCCTAGGAGGATATATGATGAGGCACCTTCCTATCAATTATTATGGTAACTTGTTCCTGTTCCTGTTCTTTTTGTCATCAGTACTAAGGCTTATCTTCACAAAGATATTCATGCCTCAGATACATGAAGAGAGATATGTAAGGATAAAATTAGGAGAAGATAAGATTGTTTCACTTCAGCCCCACAACCAGGGATTGGGATATGAAGAGATTAGAAGGCAAAATTAAATTTAAATACCCTGCCTATCAAGATATGTAATCATGTAAGATTTGCCAAATCTGTCTTCATAAATATGCAAATCTTCTCCTTTTCTTGTTAGAGCAATAAGCCCAAATAATTTGTTTTCATTATATTTATTCAGGAAAGCTGTTAATTTTATACCTTCATAATCAGGTTTGCTCGCAGACTCAGTTTTCATTAAAGCTAATTGTTCCGGATTTAGATTCATGTATGATAAAAAAGATTCAATATCATGTTTAGGAATCAAAAACTTTTCAGTGTGATCTTTAATTCCAATTTCAAGTTCCAGTCCACTTGCCACATATGTTGCCTTATTTAGGCTGACCTCAACACCACCACTTAAACCATATTTGTGATTATGATAAATACCGTTGCCCACAGGTGTTCCTGCTTTTGCACCACAGGTGTCTGGAAAGACCCCATGAAACACTTCAAATAGCGGATCTTGGTCGGCTCTTGATGCTTCTAAATATGTCATTATAAAGTAGTAAATTAAGTTATTTATAAAAGTTTTGTGAAATTACTTGATCCCAAACAAATACCGGCAGTTCCTGTGAAGCAAATTTGCGATGTCATCCTCTGACATGTTCCTTAGTTTTGCCATGACTTTTATTGTCTCTATTACATTACTGGGCTCATTCCTTGAATCCTTGAAAGGGCTTAGGAAAGGTGAATCTGTTTCTGTGAGCAAGTACTGGGTGCCTGTTTCCTTCACGATTTTTTGAAAATGCTGGTCCCTTACAATTGATGTAGGGATGGAAAAATACCATTTATTCTCCCTTATCCTCTTGACCTGGGTATGTTTCCCACCAAAGCAATGCATCACGACTTTCCGGTATTTGTATTCCTCTAATATATCTATTACCTTTATCTCGGCCTTCCTTGAATGAATGACCAAAGGCTTATCTATCCTCATTGCAAGTTCTATCATTTTCCTGAAAGTCTTTTCCTGAGATTCAAAGTCTGTTCCGTCCTTGAAATCCATGCCAACTTCACCTACTGCAATGATGTTGTCCTTGTTCTTTTCGATGAACTTTATTTCTTCATCTATATCATAATCCAGTATCGGCTTGTTCTTCTCATTTTCTACTTCTTTTCTTAATGCATCAGGTGGATATATCCCAAGGCAGGCTTTTACAACATCTGGGTATTTCTTAGAAAGCTCCAGCGCATGCCTGTTTGTATCAGGAGTTATCCCTGCTGTGAATGCAAGACAGTTATTTTTCCGGCAGTTCTCGATTATCTTTTCAATCTCGTTATTATAGAAGAAATCATCGAGATGGCAGTGAACGTCTATTAGTTGCATATGACTCCAAATATTTAATCCATTTTAAAATTTGCTGGATTGATTTATAAATAAACCTATATCTCCATATAGATATGACTTCAATTCATAACGCTGTAGCAGATGGAAAAGGAATTGATGAAGTGATAAAACTATATCACCTTAATGATTATAAAAATGTCCCTAAGTTTATTCATGATGCTAAAGAGATGACTGAAAGTGTGCTGGAATTTTACTGCACTGCTCTAAACATAGATATGAATGAACTGCAAAGATACGATACGCTTATGATTGTTTATTATCTTGATGGCACACTGATGGTACAGAACTGGTTTCCAAAAGAAAACGCAATTACATCTATTGGCACTTATAGATTTCAAAAATTAGATGAAGTCGCAGACAAGATTGCATCTAACAGTCATCTTCCTGCAAATGCTGCTGTATTATACTATGGCAATAATTCAAAAGAACTAGAAAACAGGATTAAGGAAAAAATTATAGGAAATTTGGTTATCCCCTGACTGCCTTCACCGCTTCCACAATCTCCTTCTCTGTAAGCCCGTATTTCTTCAATAGATCAGAAGGCTTTCCGCTCTCTCCGAACCTATCCTGCATCCCTACAATCTTTAGTTTGACAGGATGATTCTGCGATAAGACTTCTGCTACTGCTCCACCTAATCCTCCGTTTATCTGGTGCTCTTCTGCTGTTACAATATATTTTGTCTCTTTAGCTGCTTTTATTATTGCATCCTTGTCTATCGGCTTGATTGTATGCATGTTTAAAACGCGTGTTCTGATGCCTTCTTTCTCAAGAATCTCAGCTGCCTTAAGCGAATAATATACCATTAACCCACAGGCAATTATTGTTGCGTCATTCCCTTCTTTCAATGTTTCTGCCTTTCCTATCTTAAAATTGGAATTTGTTGTGAAATCAGGCGTCTCTTCCCTGCCCAGTCTTAAATATGCAGGACCTTTGAACGCAGCAACTGCTAAAGTCGCCCTCTCTGCTTCAATCGAATCTGCAGGCACAATCACAGTCATATTCGGAAGAGCCCGCATCATTGCAATATCTTCCATCATCTGGTGTGTCGCTCCGTCCATCCCTACTGTCAAGCCTGCATGTGTTGCAACCAGTTTTACATTCAGGTTTGCATAGCAGACGCTCTGCCTTATCTGGTCATAGCATCTTCCAGGAAGAAATGAGCAGAATGAACTAGGGAAAGGTATCTTTCCTCCAAGCGCAAGACCTGCTGAAACACCAATCATATTCTGTTCTGAAATCCCGCATTCAACATACTGTTCCGGGAATTTTTCCTTCACTTTTTCTGCTCTTGTGCTGTCTCCGACACTTGCAGCCAAGGCTATAATATTTCTGTCTTTTGATGCCAATTCAACTATTGCTTTTCCAAATCCGTCTCTTGTTGCAGGCATTTTTACATCAGCTCCTTAAGTGCTATAGCAAGCTGCTCGTCATTTGGAGCAACCCCGTGCCACTGGTACTTATCCAGGACAAATGAAACTCCCTGGCCCATGTGGGTATTGAATATTATGAATACAGGGCCTTTCTTATAGGACCTTGCTTTTTTGAACGCTGATCTTATCTGGTCAAAATCATGGCCGTCTGCTGTAATTACTTTCCAGCCAAATGCTTTCATCTTCTTATCCAAGGGATTAAGGCCTATCATATCTTCAGTCTTCCCAGCTTGCTGGACCATGTTCCTGTCGACAAATGCAACCAGGTTGCTTAATTTGTATTGTGCTGCAAACATGAATGCTTCCCAGACACTTCCTTCCTGCATCTCTCCATCTCCAAGACCGACAAAGACTGCGCTTTTGAAATTATTTTTTTTATATGCTAGTGCAAGTCCACCTGCTGCGCATATCCCCTGGCCTAGTGAACCTGTTGGAAGTTCAGCCCATTTCAAATCATGATTGACAGGATGCCCCTGAAGCCTTGAACCGACCTGCCTTAATGTGAGCAGCTCTTCTTTTGGGATAAGCCCTTTCTGCGCAAGTGTTGCATACCAGACAGGGCAGATGTGGCCATTGCTTAAGATGAATCTGTCCCTATCATCTTTCTGACCGTAATAATTGTTTTTCAATGCGTCAAAATATAATACAGTAAAGACATCAGCCATCCCGAGGCTTCCGCCTGTATGGCCTGATTTTGCCTTATTGAGCATCTTTAGAATGTTAATCCTGATCTCTTTTGCGTGATTTTTAAGTTCTGAATTTTCCATTGAATCCCACCTTGATTTAAAATATTGAAGAGGTTTTAAAAAGTTTGTGCAAAACTATAAAACAAATCACTAATTACAATAGCGCTATGGCAACGTTTGATGAATTCTCAAAACTGATAAAGAAAAGGACAGAGCTTGACGGCTGGCTCCATGACATAAAAAATGAAGAGTATGCTGACCTTATAAAAAACGAGATTGATGAAGTTGTCATAGGGATTAAAAACTCTGACAGCGAGAATATAAAAGAGGAGCTTTCAGATATCCTGGCGATGTGGGCGACACTTGCAATACAGACAGGAACAAGGTTTGAGGACATCTTTGAATATTCAATCAATAAGATAAACAGGAGAAGCCCATTTATCAAGGAAGGGAAAAAAGTTTCTAAAGATGAAGCATTAAGGCTTTGGTTTGAAGCTAAAGATAAAGAGAAGAGAACAAAAACTAAGTAATTATATTCTGGCAATCAACGAATATGCAGCCAATATCACTATCATGATACTTCCGACTGTCAAGAATGCTATGCCTTCTGACGGGAAAAAATTTATCTCTGAAAGATATTTTATCAGGCCTATCAGAAGAAATAATAGTGCGACAAAGAACATCCCATAGACTACGACAAAATGGAGAGCTTTTTTCTTAAGTTCCTTGATCTGTTCATTAGAATGCTCAATTAATGATTCGAAGATCGAGCTGAAAAGTTTTATGACATCAGTTACCCAGTTTTTAGCCATTAGGTTTTTTTATCAAATCAACTATTTAAATATTGCTTTTTGCGATTTACAATCAAATTTATAAATAAAATGTTAAGATTTGTTAAAATGTCTTACCCAATGCAGGTCTTTAGGTCTAAAGGTGGTATAGATGTCATTACATCAAACAGTAATGAATTCATTAGCAACAGAAATTTTTCTTCTGTTGAATTTTCAATAATGCATGATTATTGTTACGCAAGAAGAATGGAAATGCATCCATTATATTTTACAAAATCCTCAGGAAAAATTTTAACTGCAAGCGAATTCAGTGATTTTCCAAATGATTTGAGATTATTGGCAACTGAAGGAATATTAAATACAACAGGAGATGAACTAACAGAATACTCAGTTCTTATGCCTTTAACAGTCTGGCCATATGGGAATATAACTGGAAGAAGCGGAACTTTATTTATTGGAAGCAGACCTGTTGCTGTTAATTCTTTAGGGATAAATTATTCTGTTGAACTAAAAGGAGTTGAATCGCCATATGGTGGTTTTGAAAGTTATAATGGTAAATTGGATACTGAAGAGGCAAAAAGAGAATTTAATGTATCTGAGGAAATAAGAAACTTAAATTTAAGAGAGTTTAAAACTGGGAGCATACCTAGAATTGCTGCTTCAAAAATAGGGATAATAAACCAATCATACCGATTATGTTCCGGAAACTACAGACTTTCATATTCAGAAAACCCTGTATTTGACCATAAAATAGATTTTAAAGCATTGACAAAAGATATTGCCATGCAATGGGCTGCTTATGCAATGAGCCCTTCAATTCTGATTCACCGTGACTATCATCCTGAAAACATACTTTTGAACACAGAGGGTTATTTTTTAACTGATTTTGGGGACATATACCCTTTTTATGAATTGTTTTTTGATCAAGCTGAATATAGTTCAGGCAAGAATCTAATACATGAGTTGCTTTTTAGATTTTCAAACATACATAAATCTGTAGACAAATTGCATTTTGCAAGAGAAGTCGGCAAAAATCTTGGTTTAAATCTAAGTGGAAAAAGATTTGATGTTTGCATTGAAACAATATGGCAGGAGTATTTTGCAGCTAAACTGCATGATTTTGTATCTGATAACCCAATGGTTGTTTTAGATAAATACCTTTTACATATCAATTTTTTTAGAGAACATAACGAGCCCTTTTTTAATATACAAAAAAGCATGGTTGCATATTTTGAAAGGCAACTTCATTTTTTAAAACATGTTAAGGGAAGTAAGATTAAAGAAAGCCTTGAATTAATCAGCGAAAGGTTAAGTTTCTTAAAAGCGAGCAAGTTTAGTAAATTGGATTTTGCCAAAGAATTTTTGGGGTCTGAAGAATCATTGTTAGAATTTTTATATCTTCCTTATATGAAAATATAAAGGCAAAAGTTAATTAACCAAATATGTTCTTTTAAGATTATGATATGTCTTGGAATTGAAAGCACCGCACACACTTTCGGCATCGGCATCCTCAAGGATAAGGAAGTGCTTGCTAATGTAAAAGACTTGTTTACTACAGAAAAAGGCGGACTTATACCTGTAAAAGTCGCTATCCATCATTCTGAAGTGTGCGATAAGATATTGGAAGAAGCTCTAAGACAGGCAAAGATAAAAATGAAAGATGTCGATATCATCTCTTTTTCAATGTCCCCAGGACTTGGACATACTTTAAGGATCGGAGCAACTGTTGCAAGGGTGCTTGCAATAAAACATAAAAAACCTTTAATTGGAGTGAATCATGCTATAGCTCATCTTGAAATCGGAAGGATGCTCTCAGGCCTTGATGACCCGATTTTACTCTATGCATCCGGCGCAAATACGCAGGTGATTGCATACGAAGGAGGAAAATACAGGGTCTTTGGCGAAACACTTGATAATGGGGTAGGAAATTTTATTGATTCATTTGCACGTGAAGCTGGTCTTGGTTTTCCAGGTGGTCCAAAAATTGAAGAGATTGCAAAAAAAAGCAAAAATTACATTGAGCTCCCATATTCAGTCAAGGGAATGGATGTGAATTTTGGCGGATTATTAACAAATCTTAAGCAAAAGCTGAAAAAATATCCTCTGGAGGATCTTGCTTTTTCGATGCAGGAAACTGTTTTTGCGATGCTTACTGAAGTGAGCGAAAGGGCAATGGCGCATACTGAAAAAAATGAATTGGTTTTAGGTGGAGGAGTTGCTTGCAATAAAAGGCTTCAGGAGATGTGCAGGATAATGTGCGAGGAAAGAGGAGCAAGATTCTATTGTCCTGAGAAGCAATTTTTAGTTGATAATGGGGCAATGATTGCATGGCTTGGCATCCTGATGCATAAGAACGGAATAAAAACAACTGTGGAAAAATCAGCAATCAACCCGTATGAAAGGACTGATGATGTTAAGGTTATGTGGAGATAATTTATGAAAAGAATAACAAAATACGGCCTGGTAATCCTTCATGAAGGTAAATTCTTGATAAACAGGAAATTCAAGACAAAACTATTCCTTATGCCTGGTGGAAAGCCTGAACAAAATGAGACTATAGAAGACTGCCTTATCCGGGAGATTATGGAAGAGCATAGTGTAGAACTGATAAGAGATTCAATAGGATTCTTTGGGGATTTTGAAGATATTGCTGCAAATGAACCTGATACAATGATTTTTATGAAACTATATACTGGCAAGATCAAAGGGATCCCAAAAATCAGCATGGAAATTGAGGAGCAGAAATGGTTTGGGAGGAATGATGATCCAAATATTTTGTCCCCTCTCCTGAAAAACAAGATACTTCCTGCATTGATTGCAAGTAAAATAATCTAACAAAAATATAGCAATTCTTTTATAGGAGTGCTTTTTATTTATGATTATGAAAACCCTGGTCTTATCTGTCGGCGGGTCAATCATTGCCCCTGATAAGCCTGATTATTTTTTTTTAAGCTCATTCAAGAATTTTATTGTAAGGCATCTTGATAAATACAGGTTTGTAATTGTCTGCGGTGGAGGAAAAACAAATTCCTACTATAACCAGGCAGCGCAAAGAGTCTCGAATATAAAGAAAGAAGACCTGGACTGGATAGGTATAATGGCTACAAGACTTAATGCTGAACTTATGAGGGCAATTTTTGGGGATCTTGCTTATAAGAAAGTAGTTTATAATCCGAATACAAAAGTAAAAACAAACAAGATAATAATTGCTGCTGGATACGAGCCGGGATGCTCGACTGATTATGATGCAGTGCTTTTAGGGAAGCAATTCGGTTCGAAAGAAATTTTTAATTTAAGCAACATTGCCTATGTCTATGATAAGGATCCAGGAAAATTCATGGATGCAAAGAAAATAAAAAATATTTCATGGAAAGATTACCGGAAAATCATAGGAAGCAAATGGTCTCCAAGGATGAGTTCACCATTTGATCCTATTGCAAGCAAGGAAGCGCAAAAATCAAAAATGAAAGTGATTGTAATGAAAGGAAGCGACCTGAAAAACCTTGAGAACTATCTGGAAGGAAAGGAATTTGAAGGAACTATCATTGAATAACAACTTCTGATTTTAGAATAGCTATTTCGAAAAATATATATACCAAAACACATAAAATTTTTGTTATGGCTACTGAAACAGTTACTTTTGTCATCATACCTGCCCTGATAATGGGCGGAATTATCGGACTGATTGAACTATTCTTTGTACATGCTGATGAGATAGGCATGGGATGGTTCATGCATGGGCTTCATGCAATACCTGCAACTATGTTTTTTACTTTTGTCAGCATGAACATATCCTGGGTGCATTCTGTCATCCCTGCCCTAGCAAGCAATTTCTGGATTGACATGGGGATAAGGGCTGCTGTAGCTGTGCTTGCAATGTTCAAGATTCAGGCTGCTGCTGCAATTGCAGGAAGGGTTGGAGAAAGGATCCACCATACAATAATAATCGGCTGCCTTATATTTGCTTCACCTTACATCTGGCTGCTTGTAGGTCCATTGTTCAAACCGCTTTTAGGCACAGCAACAAAAACAAAGAGATAGATTTAATTTATTCTTCTTCTGTCACATGGTTCACATGCTTTATTTTCTTTAATATATCCATTGCACTATTTAATTCCTTGTCATCTTTTGCCTTTATCCTTAATGAGATCAGGATGCTTTTCTTGTGCGGCTTTAGATTTATTGAAAGGACATTTATGTGCTCTTTTATCAGTGTATTTAGTATCTGTTCTACCATTGCAAGCTTGTCTTCAACATATACATTTATTGACCTTATATTATGTGTAGGTATGTTCCAGCTCACCTTGATTTCCTTAGTCCTATCAAGGGAATATATGTTGGGGCAGTCCTTGCTATGTACTGTAATTGTGCCTTCCTTTGTCTTATATGCAACTATAGGCTTTTCAAATTCCGGCTTGCAGCACTTGCTTAATTTCAAAGGCGCTTTTTTCCCTTCGTGTGAGATGTATTTCACTAGATTTTTCTCACTTATTTCCTGTTTTATAGGCTTATCATCCATCTCAATACCTAAGGCTGCCCTTATCCTTTGCTTTGCCTTGCTTGTCACAACAAAAGAGAGCCAGTTCCTTGAGGGCTTTGAATTTGGTGAAGTCAGTATGTGTATCACATCCCCTGTCTTTAACTTATAATCAAGCGATACCAATGTTTTGTTCACTTTTGCCTTTGAGCAGTTATCACCTATCTTTGTATGTATCTCGTATGCAAAATCAAGAGGTGTCGAGCCTTCAGGAAGGATTATTGGGTCGCCTTTTGGTGTGAATACAACTATCTCATGCTCAAACAAATCAACTTTCAGTGAATCCAAAAACTCATTTGGGTTCTTCCTCTTCAAATCCAAGACCTGCTCAAGCCAGGATATCCTCTTGTCAAACTGCTTGTCCCTCTCAGTCCCTTTATATCTCCAGTGCGCTGCAACACCATATTTTGCCTGGAAATTCATCTCTTCTGTCCTTATCTGGACCTCTGCTAGGACATCAAACGGCGTTGCCATATCAGTATGCAAGGACTGGTAGCCATTCAGTTTTGGGACTGCGATATAATCCTTGAACCTTCCAGGTATAGGCTTCCAGAACTGATGGAGCTCAGCCAGTATCCTATAGCAGTCAGGTATTGTCTTTACAACTATCCTTATTGCAATCAGGTCATACAGCTCGTCAAAGCTCTTCTTTTCCATGACCATTTTTTTATATATGCTATAAAAATATTTTGCCCTGCCTGATATATCAAGTATCTCTATCCCTGATTCCTTCAGCTTTTCCTTTAAGACTCCGATAATCATCGCAGCTTTTTCTTCCCTTATCTCCCTCTTCTCATTTATCTTCTTCTTCAGGTACTGGTAGATGTCCGGCTTTAAGTATCTCAATGACAGGTCTTCAAGCTCCCCTTTTATCGTATAAAGCCCTAGCTTATGAGCTATTGGCGCATAGATATCCATAGTCTCCTGGGAGATCCTTTTCTGCTTGTCTTCCCTGACATATTTGAGTGTCCTCATGTTGTTCAGCCTGTCAGCCAGTTTGACAAGTATGACACGGACATCTTTTGTTGTTGCAAGAAGGATCTTTCTCCAGTTCTCTGCTGTGTAATCTTCAGGTGAATCAAATATGACCTTTGTTGTCTTGGTCTCGCCTTCAACAAGGGAGGCAATATCTTTTCCAAACTCTTTCTCAATCTCGCTTATAGGTTTTTCTGTCTCTTCCACAACATCATGAAGAAGGGCTGCGCATATTGTTTCAACATCCGGCCTGAGTTCCAGGATTATCTTTACGACATCTATAGGATGCTCGAAATAATCTATTCCAGACATCCTTTTCTGGCCGGCATGCGCATTTTTTGAATATTCGTATGCTTTCTCAATCAGTTTAAAATCTGCATTCTGATCGTATTTTTTTACTTCATCTATTATGTATTGAAGCGCTTCATCCATGATATATTCTCTGAAGTTACAAATATATTAAAAGGTTTTGATGGAAGACTAGATTTATTGCTCTATTAATGTGTTTTTGATATTTGCTAGTTTTTGGATGCACTAAGCCTCCATTAGGCTTAAATACATGATAGGCTTAGCTTTTTTTATGATAATTAAGTTTCACAATATTTCAAAATCCTTCGGCGAAAAAAAAGTGCTCAGCAGCCTTAACCTTGAGATAGAGGAAGGAGAGATATTCGGGATCCTTGGACCAAGCGGAAGCGGAAAGAGCACTTTGATACAAGTTTTACTTGGGACATTAAAACCTGACCATGGCAAGGTTTTTTTCATGGATGAAGATATCACAGGGCAGCCTGACAAGCTTAAGAAAATAATGGGGCTTACGACGCAGGAGAATGCATTTTATGAGAAACTTACTGTCCTTGAGAATATGCAGTATTATGCAAACCTCTATGGAGTGAAGCCTGACATCAGGAAGATTGCTTCATCTGTGAAGCTTGACAGCTCATTAAATACGCTGGCATCGAGAATTTCAGGCGGGATGAAAAGAAGGCTGGATTTTGCAATTTCGCTGCTCCATGACCCCAAGCTCCTAATACTTGATGAGCCAACAACAGGGCTTGACCCAAACCTTGTCATACAGTTCTGGGAGATAGTAAGAAGAATAAGGGATGAAGGAAAGACTGTGATTGTCATTTCACATATATTTGATGAGATAAAGGAAAACTGCAAGAGAGCAGGAATACTTTACAAGGGAGACATCCATACTTTCAAGATTGACAAGCATACAGACATGATGAAAAAATTCAGGGAAGTCGTAATATGAGAATAATAAATGAGATAACAAAGAATTTCAGGATAGTCTTTAGGAATATCAGCTCGCTTATGCTGCTTATTTTAGGGCCTCTCACCCTGATACTGCTTATAGGCTTTGCGTATTCCGGCGAAGGGATACACAGCATAAAGCTTGGGATAATTAGCAATGATTTTGCAAGGCTGGAACCTGCAATCGCAAATTTTTCCTCTTTTGCCGATATTGAAAGATTTAATAGAAGCGACGAATGCGTGCAGAAACTCATCTACCAGGAAATGCATGTCTGCCTTGAGTTCAGCACAAGCTTCACTGAAGATGATGATTTTCCTACCGGAACCCTGATATTCTATTATGATAATTCAAGAAAAGCGCTTTCAGAAAAGCTTGTTGATGAGCTTTCTAAATTCTTCGGGCTGGAAGCTGAAAAAATAAGCATCGATACTGCACAGGGGATTTTTGAGAATATCCAGAACATGGTAGTCTACCTTCATGCCAGAAGCTCTGACATCGATAGCCTTGTAAAGGAATCTGCCGAGATAAGAATCAGCCTTCTTGAGAGAAGACAGAAGCTGATTGAGATAAGGGAGCAGTTCCTTCCTGTATATGATAACATGATCCTGCTCCAGGAAAAAATCAACAGCACAGATGAAAATATCTCTGTCTCATATGCTGAATTCAAGGAAAATGTCGATATGCTAAATGTGCAGCTTGATCTTCTTAAAACCAGCCTGGATGGGATTGAGTACCCTAATATCACACTTAACGCAAGTAACATTACCTATGCCAATTATACTGTCTCAAATTTCACCAACCTAAGCTTAAGTCTTGGAAATAGCATCCCGGATCTTAGCATGCTTATTGATTCCATCCAGTCAAACCTTTTATCTGTCACAAACCAGACAGATTCTGCTTATAATGATATAAAAAGCCAGAAGTTTGAATTTGATAAAGCAGTAAGCCTTGTCTCCCTGATTAAGGATATGATTGATTCAGATATTGACACATCATATTTATATTCTGAAAAGATAAGGATAGGAAATGAAAAGATGCTTTTGGCTCAGGCTGAACTCAATAAGAGCATCACTGAACTTACAAAGCTTGATCCAGATAATGCAGAAAAACTTGTCAAGCCTTTCCTTGAGAATTTTGAACCTGTAATTCCTGAACTTAAAAATATAAAAGTCGCTTTTCCCGGAATGCTTACAATCATCATAATCTTCATAAGCCTTCTTTTTGGAAACATCCTGACTTTGAGCGAGATAAATTCAAAAGCTTTCCAGAGGAATCTGCTTGCACCTGTAAGCAAAAACATTTTTCTTCTCGGCCTTATAATCACAAACCTTGTGATTGTGCTTTTCCAGGTTGTCATCCTGCTTGTTGTTGCGCAGGTCTCATTCAAGATAGATGTATTATCCATGCTTCCTTATACATCACTAATAATTGTCATGCTGATTGTCCTTTTCACTTTCCTTGGAATGGTCTTTGCAATATTCATACGAAACGAGCAGACATCTATACTTACCACAACTTTTTTTGCGCTTTCATTCTTCTTATTTAGCGATGCGATTACTCCTTTAGAGACAATGCCTAAGACTGCTGCACTTATCGCTTCTTTCAACCCGTTTGTCCTTGCGAGCGAGGCTTTCAGGAAGCTACTAATTTTTGGCATACCTTATATCGCAGAAGAGCTAGTAGTCCTTGGGATTTATCTTGCTGTTTTCTGCACAGTATTATTTTTCTCTTCTAAAAAGATGTAAATTTTTAAAAGGTAACTTTAATAAACAGAATATTTAATTAATACACAAATGAATATCAGGGAAAAGCTTGAAAATATTTTTATGGTCCTGAAGACCACTGATTCCCTGATTGTAGGCATATTATCTGCAGTTTTCATCTCTGCAATAATGTTTGGCTTTTCTTATTTTGAGGAAACATATTATAACCTAGGCGCTTTTTATGCATACCTACAGACAATCAGCCAGGCAGTATTGGCGCTGCTTTTTGGAATCAATATTGCGCTTCTTTATTACAAACTTAAATTCATGTCACAGTTCAATGCAAAAGAGACCAATACAACTGTGCTTTCGGGCATTTTAGGTGTCATTGTCTCAGGCTGCCCTTCATGCGGGATAACTCTTGCCTCATATATAGGGCTTGCATCATTTTTTGCCTCGTTCCCATTGCTTGGGATGGAACTAAAGTTTTTAGGGATAGCAATCCTTCTGATTTCAATAAATTCACTTTCAAAGAACCTTACTTCCTGTGATTCAAAGATTAAAGAGTGAGGAATTTCTCGATTATTTCCCTGCTGCGGACTTCAGGATGGAACATGACACCATAGATCTCTTTTTCTTTATGCTTCACTGCCTGGATAGTGTTTCTTGATTTTGCAATCGCTATGAAGCCTTTTGGCAGCGTGACTGAATTCTGGTGCAATGAATATGCTGCAAAATCTCCTGCAAATAATTTATTCTGCCTGATTGTTTTTATATCAATCAACCCTATTTCTGTTTTCTTTGAAAGCTTTGAGCCGTTGATCAGGCAAAGTATCTGCATCCCTGAACATATCCCAAGGACAGGTATTTCTATATTTTTCAGGAAGCTGAATTTTTTTAGGTTTTCAAGGTAATCATTATCGTTTAGTGCAGTGCCGCAGATTATCAGCCTGTCACTTTTTTTAATATCTAATTTTTCCTTGTAATGCACGATCTTGCATTTCCCTACTATCCTTGCAACTGGATTTACAAACTCTTCCTCGCTCAATTTCTCTCTGCATGTGCTCAATAGTATCATCATCTTGCTTCCTTTATCTGGTATATCCCACTGTTATTTCTGTAGATTTTTTCTGCACTGGAAACACTTAGTCTTTTTTTAAAAAAAGGCGCGTTTAAGACAAGGGATTCATATTCCCCTCCCTCACCTGCAGGGTTCACCTTGAATTTTTCCTTAAGTTTCTTTAATTCAGCTATAGCTGCTGAATCTATTTTCCTTCCAAGCCATCTTTCATCCAAAGGATATGCTGCAACTGCGGTTATGATTATCTCAAACCTGCTTTTCAAAAGCTCTTCTAAAAGCATGACCTGGTCTTTTTTCCATAACGGGTTGAAGCACCAAATGTTCAATTCATGGCATATCTTCTGTATCCTTGTTGCCTGGTAGACTGATTCAATCGCTCCTGTAACAACTCCTTCAATCTTATATTCTATCATTGCTTTTTTTATCGCTCTTTTGAGGTCTTTTAGCTCTGTTTCTTTTTTCCCTTCAGTCCCTGCCTCTACCAGTGGTATGCCGATTGCATCAGCCTGAAGCTTAGTCATGCTGATGTTTGGAGTGTGGAACATATAGCTCTCAGGATTCTTTGATTTAAGTGAGATAAGGCATGAAACTTCATGGTAGCTCATTGCAAGATAGGTTGCATAAGTGGAATCTTTTCCGCCTGAGAAAAGGGATGCTAGTTTCATGGTCAGTATAAGTTTATTTGGTTTATAAATAAGTTACGCTAATTTTTTAAATCTACTCATCAACTTAGTTTCATATGCCAGTTCAAAATGATAATCATGGTTTACAGGCTAGCTTGGAAACTATGCCAACTAGCTTGGACGACTGGGTAAAATCTATCTACCATGGGATTAAAGCGTCAGTCTTGCCAATCAGCGAATTTAGAGCAATGTTAAGTGCGTATGAACATAATTTTAATGAGAGAAATGTGTTTTACTTTCCTGAACTGGTTATTGCTGTTCCTTCGTTATTGGGTGTGTGGTATGCTGCAACAAATTATGATGATGGTAGTTTAAGCATGAGCGGTAATATTTCTAGAGTTGTGCTTACATCTATATTGCTTGCTAATTTAGCCTATGAAATGTATAATACCTATAGGCATGCTGGAAATAATTAATTTTGCGATTTTACTTATTCTGATAGTTAAACATTGCATGGATTATCTGATTGGCTGCCTTCTGAAGCTTGTATTCACTGATACCTTCACTATATTTAAGGAAAACTTGTTCATCTCCAAATGCCATCTGTGAAAAATAGTTCAAAACCTGCTTTTCCCAGCCTTTCTTCCAGCCTTTTTTTCTTTCTTCCTTGCTTTTTAGCTTACCTTCATAGAAAAAGTAAGGAACCCTTCTTCTAAACTCAGGGTCGTTGTCCCATCTTTTGAGGAACATATCCATTATCCCGCCATTAAATATGTCTTTTTTTTCTGCAACCATCCTATCAAAATAGTGCTCTGAAAGCTCGACTGAAACATGCTCAAGCAGCGAATAGCCAAGCATTCGTGTTGTTATGCCTTCTGTCTGATAATAATTTTGTGAAAGTTCTGATGATACTTTCAAAAGATTTGTCAACCTTTCCCCTCTCTTTTCCCAGCCTTTGAACATAGATTCATATGCTCCTATGACTTGTTTTTCCTGATTCATGATAGGCTGGGAACTTGAAAGTCTTTCATAAAACTCAACCTGCTGCTCCCATACAGATATTATCTCTGTTATATTACGGGTATTTAAATCTGGGAAATCAACTGAAACGTGATTCATATTCCATTCCAGATTTTTTGTTTCCAAAACTTTTTTTCTTGCCTGCCCAACATATATTTTCCAGTTATCTCCACTAAATGATTGTCCATAAATGAATTCTAAGAATGCTTTTGTAACCTGGCCTAAATGCCTAAATTCGAGATATTCTGCAAAGACATGAAAATTCTTATCACGGCTTTCTTCAGGAACACCTAGCCAATTTATAATATTTTCAGCCAGATTAAATGCAAATTCAATCTCATGATTTTTGTCCTGGAATTTGAATATCATGAGAAAAAGGAATATAAACTAATTTAAAAAGAAATCCTTGAATTATATTACTAACTCAATTTGATTAGTTTTGTGATGTGAATTGTATATCTTCATGAAATAATTAAGTATACCCTGAACATTCAGATGGTTTAACTTTTCGTAATCTGGAAACTTGTGATTGTTAAATAACACACCTACACCATAGTAGAATGCCATAACCTGTTTTTGGCTTATGCATGAAAAAAGGACCCTTATGTCCTGGTTGATATAATCAAGATGGGAGTTCATCACCCCACGATAAATCCTGAAAAGGTCATTCCTGGAATAAGTTTCTAATGAATCTATTCTTGCTGTAAGATCACTACCTATAGTTTCTGTCAATGCATTAGTTAGCCTTCCTGCAATCGATGCCCTGTCATCAGGCAGCTTTGAGGGAGTAAAACTTCCGCCTGCATATAAGTGATGGAGCAGATCATCCTTGTAAATTTCCAAATTATTGGTAAAAAGGCTTGGCTGCATAAAAAACAAGAATATGAATTAATATAAAAAGATTATAAAATAAAACTTAAATCAAGATTGCATTAAGCACTCCATCCTGGCCTGGCCTTGATGTCACTTTTGCATTTCCCTTGTCTGTCTTGATTATTGTGCCTTTTGTCATGATATTTGCCCTGACATAGTGCCTGTTACCCTGGCTTTCAACTACCTGGATGACCTTTGCCTGTACGTATTTCTTTGTCTTTGGGTCAAATAAATTGGCTACGTTTGTCCTAAGAACCCTTATCTTCTGCCCGCCTCCTCTTGTCCTGACTGACCTTTTTGCAGGCTTGACATCTATCTTTGTCAGTGTTGGGCTTCTTCCTAAAGCTTCCTTTCTCTTCTTGTTTGATGACTTGAATCTTCCGCCACTTGGCTTCCTGTTGCTCCTATGCTGATCTAATACCATGTGTCTAAAAGAAAAATAGGGAGTTTATAAAGTTTACTTTAATTTAGCTTCATTAAGCATTTTATGGGTAAAGATTGTATGTATGAAAAAATATATATATACCTATACTAATATACATTTTATGTTCCTTTTTAATCTGGCACTGTTCACTGTAGCATGTATTGTGCTTGTAAAGTGCAATAATGTCCTCATTTCAGCCCTTTCAAAGATTGCATACTTCTTCAGGCTGACTGAATTTACCGTTGGATTTATCATTGTCTCCCTTGCGACATCAATCCCTGACCTGTTTGTCGGAATCATGAGCGCTTTATACGGCATCCCTGAACTTTCTGTCGGTAATGTCATAGGTTCTGCAATTGTCAAGCTGACGCTTATAGCAGGAATAACAATAATACTTGCAAAGAGCATAAGGCTGGATAGCAGCATTATCAAAAAAGATATTCTTTACATGCTTGTGATATCTATTATTCCTGTCATACTTATACTTGACCAGAAGATCTTCAAGAAGATAGGGCTTTTTACAGGAAGTGTCGAAGGCCTTTCAAGATTTGATGGAGTAATCCTTCTTCTAGTCTTTTTCATCTATGTTTTCAAGATAATCAGCCAGGAATCAAAATCAACTGGCCATATCTCAATACATTCAAGGAAAGAGGGGATAAAACAAGTATTTCTTTTTTTGGCAAGCGCTGTGGTGCTTCTATTGAGTGCAAATTTTGTTGTTGAATTTGCAAAACTGCTTGCAATAGATATGAACCTTTCAACGCTTCTTTTCGGGCTTTTCATAGTATCCTTAGGGACAAGTCTTCCTGAGCTTTCTTTTGGAGCAAAAGCTGCGCTAAGCGGCCATAAAGGAATGGCTATAGGAAATATTGTAGGAAGCGTCATTGCAAATTTCACGCTGACTTTAGGGATAACTGCAATAATAAGCCCTATCACAATTAATTCTTTGGTCTATTTCACAGGAACTTTATTCATGATATTTTCAGCATTCATATTCTTCACATTTGCATCCTCTGGGAATAAGCTCACCTGGAGGGAAGGCATGACACTTATAATGCTTTATGTGCTTTTTATTGTGATACAGAATTTTATAAGAGTATAAGAAATAATTAAAAAAACTCAATCCCTAGCTCAGTTTCCATGTTTCCTTTCTTTTCCTTGAGCCTTTTGTCTTTTCCGATTATCTGGGTGCTCTTTACCCCGGTGACTATTAGGATTGTCCTTATTGTCCCTACAAGATCATCCATTATTGATGCTCCCCAAATAACCCTTGCATCCTCATCAAGCTTTGATGATACTGCTTCAACTACCTGCCTGGCTTCATTAAGTGTCATATCAGGTCCGCCTGAGACATTAATTAATGCTCCTGTAGCTCCCGATATATCGCAGTCCAATAATGGATTTTCAATCGCTTTCTGGACGCTTTCCAAGGCTCTGTTTTCAGAATCTGATTCCCCTACTCCAATAAGTGAAACTCCACCGTCTCCCATGATTGTCTTTATATCTGCAAAATCAAGGTTCACAAGGCCTGTCTTTGTAACCAGTTCAGCAATTCCCTTCACTGCGTTTGTCAAGATTTCATCTGCAACCTTGAATGCTGTATGAAGCGGTAAGTCAGGAGCGATTTCCAATAATTTATCGTTTGGAATCACAATCAATGTGTCAACGTGTTTTTCTAGATTTTCTAATCCAAACATTGCGTTCTCGTATCTTCTCTGGCCTTCCATCGAGAAAGGCAAGGTTACTACTCCAACAACTAAAGCACCGTTCTTTTTTGCCATCTCTGCAACAACCGGAGCTGATCCTGTCCCTGTTCCCCCACCAAGACCGCATGTGATAAAGACCATGTCTGCTCCCGCAAGCTTGCTTCTTATCTCAGCTTCCTGCTCCCTTGCTGCTTCTTCCCCTACCTTTGGTATGCTTCCTGCCCCTAAACCTTTTGTCAGTTCTTTTCCTATCAGTATCTTATGGTCAGCTGTAGTATAAAGCAAGTCCTGCGCATCTGTATTGACTGCAATCGTCTCTGCGCCGGAAATCCCAACTTCAGTGATCCTGTTGATGGTATTGTTTCCCCCGCCACCTGCTCCGACAACCTTTATTGTAGCCTTCTGCTTTGCTAAAAGCTCCATAAGTTCCTTATCTAAATCATTCTGTTTAGAAACTGAAATACCTTTAGGACTAGTATGAAATTCTTCTGCCAAAATAAACACCTCACCAACGCTATTTTATATAACGAAAAAACACTGTTTTTTCGAGCATAACAAATGCCAAAATTTATTCCAAAATAATGCGCATTTATTATATCTACTCCAATGTAGTGCTAGTATATAAAGTTAATGAATATGAAAAATAATGATTAATGAGTTTAAAGAATGAGTTTAAAGAATGAGTTTAGATAAGTGATCATAGATTTATCAATAACTATAAAAGTTAGCCAGTTTCAATAATCCGTTATGGCTGACACAGATTCAAAAATCATCTATCTTGTTTTTGTGATATTTGTCATAACTGAAATCATCGATGAAAGTCTGGATCGCCTGTTTCAGGGAGCAACTGTAACACATTCAATATTCCAGACAATTATATTTATGGCGCTTTTCATTGTTGTGACCAGGCTTTTCTATATACACTATAGGGCAAAGGTCAAGACGATCGTCCCTGAGGAACTTATGGCAATCCTCCATGTTCTCAAGGAATCACAACTTAGAGGGATATTGATAAACCAGGTAGGCCTTATGAAGAGAATCAACATTACAAAACCTACAGTTTCCAAAAGGATAGTCACTCTGCTTGATCTTGGATACATAACTTTCGAGAAATATGGGAACAATAAATACATCAAGCTGACACAGCTGGGAAACTCAATTGTAAAGTGAATTTACCTTCTTTTTACCTTCCATTGCCTTTGTTTTAACCTTAATTTATAAATGAATCTTTGAGCAAGCAGTATCATGAAACATAACTTGCACAAGGACCTACATAAGTTTGCATTCTGGATAAAATTCAATAATTTACTTATGGGCCATTCTTTTATAGTTTCATTTTTTTTCGTGACGATATTCTGCCTGGCAACTGTACTTTTGTTTGCAAATCCTTCCCTGATAGATCCTTATCTGAAGTATTATTATATGTCCTTTCCTGCTTTCATAATTGCTCTCTGGTTATTATTTGTCGGATTTCTTTTAAGATTGCAATAAAATGGTGATGATAAATGAATGAATTTTATAATCTTAGTATCAATGAAACACTAAAATCGCTGAAAAGCTCTGAAAAAGGCCTCTCAAAAAAAGATGCTGAAGAACGTCTCAAATCCAAGAGTTATAATGAGCTTGTCAGCATAAAAGGGGCTTCTGCACTTACCATATTTTTTAACCAGTTCTCAAACTGGCTCATGATACTTTTGATCATTGCCGGGGTACTTTCATTTTTTGTAGGAGATATCAAAGAATCCATTGCAATCCTTGTCATTATCTTCCTGAATACTCTGCTAGGTTTCATACAGGAGTACAATGCTGATAAGGCCATCAAGGCACTTGAAAAGATTGCTGCTCCTACTGCAAGAGTAATAAGGGATGGACAGCATCTCATCATACCTGCAAGAGAGCTTGTGCCCGGAGATTTAATTGAATTGGAATCAGGTGACATTGTCCCTGCTGACGTCAGGCTGATTGAAGTCTCTGACCTGCAGATTGAAGAGTCATCTCTTACAGGAGAATCTGTCCCATCAATAAAACAGACGCATATGTCCAAGCTGGTCAAGTCAATAGTTGACCAGGAGAACATGGCTTTTTGCGGTACTATAGTCACATATGGAAAAGGAATAGGGATTGTGACTGCAACAGGAATGGATACTGAGCTTGGCAAGATTGCAGTATCTATACAATCAACAGAAGAATCAAAGACGCCCCTGCAGAATAAATTTGAGAAGCTCTCGCTGCAGATAGGCATAATATGCATAGCACTTGTTGTCCTTGTGGGAGGGCTTGGGCTATACCAGGGAATACATATCACAGACATACTACTGATATCGCTTACATTGATTGTGTCCACAGTTCCAAACTCCCTGCCGCTTGTAGTGACAATTGGACTTACAATGGGCTCTCAGAAACTGGCAAAGCAGAACATGCTGATAAAGAGGCTTCCGGCAGCCGAGAGCTTAGGGGCAGCGACAATGATCTGCACTGATAAGACTGGGACTTTGACAAAGAACCAGATGACTGTGACAAAGATTTACTTCAATGAAAAGAGCTACGATGTCTCAGGCTCTGGATACACTCCGTCAGGGAATTTTTACATAGATGGCAAGAAAATAAATCCAAAAGAGAGCGAGATGCTGATTAGGGCCAGCTATCTTTGCAATAATGCGAAGTTGAGCAGGTCTGGAAATTCATACGGGATAATAGGGGACCCTACTGAAGGTGCATTGATTGTCCTTGGTGCAAAGTCCCAGCTGATAAAAGGATATTCTGCTGAAAAATTCCATAAGATAAAGGAGTTGCCTTTTGATTCAGACAGGAAGAGGATGTCCATGATCTTCAGCAACAAAACCAGTAGGACTAAAGAGGCATATGTCAAAGGTGCCCCTGATGTGATCATTGAATTATGCACACACATCTATCATGAGGGAAAAATCAGGAAAATTACAAATGAGGATAAAGAAAAGATAGCCTTCCAGAACAACTCGCTTGCAGAAGATGCTCTCAGAGTTCTTGCATTGGCATATAAGGAAGTCAAAGATGATAAGGATTATTCAATTGAGACTATAGAATCCGGCCTTGTGTTTTTAGGGCTTACCGGCATGATAGACCCGCCAAGGGAAGAGGCAAAGATAGCGATTGAAAAATGCCATGATGCAGGAATAATGGTTATGATGATAACTGGGGATCATCCGATTACTGCAAAAGCTGTGGCTGAAAGGATAGGCCTCTATAATAAAGGAGATATTGTGCTTACAGGAGATGAGATAGACCGATTAAAAGATGAAGAGTTAGAAAAAAGGATAGGAAGAGTAAGGATAATTGCAAGGGCGCTGCCTATCCAGAAATCAAGGATAGTCTGGCTGCTGCAGAAGCAAGGACACATAGTTGCAATGACCGGAGATGGTGTAAACGATGCGCCTGCACTGAAAAAAGCAGATATTGGCATAGCTATGGGAATAACAGGGACAGATGTTGCAAAATCAGTTGCGAAAGCGACCCTTGTTGATGATAATTTCGCGACAATAGTAAAAGCAATTGAGACAGGAAGGAATATCTATGATTCTCTTATCAGGTCAGCAAAATTTTTCCTCTCATGCAACAGCGGCGAGATATTTTCAGTGATAATTGCGCTGATGTTAAATTTCCCTGTACCTTTGATTCCTCTCCAGCTTCTTATAATGAATATGCTTACTGACAACCTGCCTGCATTAGGGCTCGGTTTTGAATCTGCTGAAGAAGGTGTGATGAAAAGAAGGCCAAGAAACCCGAAGGAAGCGCCGCTTTCCAGAAGGAATCTTATTTCAATCGTGTTTTTTGGAATCATCATGGGAATAGGGACAATTTTCTTATTTTCGCTGTATGATGATCTTGCAAAGGCAAGGACTGTGGCATTCACAACACTTGTGATGTTCCAGATGTTTGCTGTTATCAGCAGCAGGACGCTGATGCCTTCAATAAAGCATTTCAACCTGTTTTCAAACCCGTATCTTTTGGGAAGCATAATCCTTGCTTTAGGCATACATGTTGCTGTAGTATATTATGCACCGCTTCAGGCAGTCTTTGAGACTGTCGCACTTACGCAGAATGACTGGATAAGGATAATAAGCATCTCAAGCCTGGGCTTCTCACTTATGGAGGTGAGCAAGTTTTTTACGAGTAAAAATGCTGAGAAGGCGTGAGATGAATATATTCAGGTTTAGTTCAAGAAAGCCATGTATGTCGTAAGCTTTCTTATCTTACCTTCATGCATCTCAAACACATCGCAAAAAAGCGCATTAAAAATACTTCCTTCTTTTCTTTTACCCTGCACTGTCCCTTCTGCAATAACAATGTCATTTTCCTCAACCATCCTTGTTATCTTAAGGATTGGGCTTCCGATGAATGCATCATTTTCAATCTCCTTATCAAACGCTTCTTTTCCAACATGATGGAATGCTCCTGGAAAATCCCAGATGACGTCGTCAGTAAGAAGAGAGAGGATTAATTCATGGTCGGATTTTGAAAAGCCTTCGATGTAGGTTTGGATGGTTTGTTTGTTTTGTGATAAGTTTTTCATGATATTGAGGGAAGAAGGGATGTTTAAAAAGGTTGGTTTGAAGTTGGGGATGGGATGTGGATGTGGGAGCGAATAAGATACATCAAAATAAATAAAATTGGAACAATCATGAGAAAATCTTAAAAAGGAACACCTCTATTTAATTAAGTTATAGAGAGAGATATGTTTAGATTCCTAATATATTCTTGTGCTTCTCTGATGTTTGAATTAATGTTACTTGAAATCCCTATCCATCCACCTTCAAGTTCGTATTGTTTTTGCATAAAAACCATTGTTTGATTTACAAAATCAAATACTTCTGAACTTTTTTCTACCAACATGGTTCTTATGTTCCAATGGGCTTCGCTTAATATAATTTTTATACATGTTGGGCATTTAAAAGCAAACCGGTTTAAACCTATAGATCTATAAACAATTCCTACGCTTTCATAAGCAGCTCCATAAAAGACTGCCCATATTATTATGCTTAGCTCAAAAGCAAACTTACCACTTACTAGATAAAATTTTTTGAGAAGGTCATCATTCTGGTTATTCTGATATTCTTTTGCTGATTTGACAACTTCATTATAATTATTAATTAAGGGACCATATTCTGTTATAGTTCTTAAAGCTTTTTCCCATGCATCACTGGATGAATCCAATTTTTCAAGATTAAAAGTGTCTGACTCCTTATTCAAAAGTTCAATGAGATCGTTTAACTTGTCAACAAGTTCCTTGTATTGTTCATATCTTTCAATGGTATTTAGTTCCAAATAAGGCAACTGTGAAATTTGTGCAGTGATGCTTGTTAGATTAATGTCAATATTCTGGACATCTAGTTGGCTCAATTTCTCTTGACTCTTTTGAAGTACATTATTTATTGGAACAACAACTTTGGAACCTATCTGGTTTGTTGTGCATCCACATAATATCAACAAAATTAAGCAAACTGCAATTATGTTTTTTCTCATAGTTCTATTATTTGTTCAAACCTTCCATAGATTTTTTTACTGCTGCATTGGTCTGTTCTTCAACTTCAGCAATACTTTTGTGTACATCTGCGATAGCATTGGCAGTATCTGCTCCGGCTTGAACTAGAGTCTGACTACTATCAAGAACAGATTTTCCAATTTCATTTTGTTCAAAAAAGTTAGTAGCTGACATACCGATGAACAATAGTGCAATGCCAGCAACGATAGTGACTACGCTTCCAATTGCAAGATTCTCTTCATTTGTATGAAGAGCAATCAACAACAAAACTACGCCAATAGCTATAGCAGCAACCCCAATTATTATTGCCATCTTTGATATAAAATAAAGACCTACAACTGCAAATGCTATTGCAACAATAAACCAAAATCCGTTTTCATTATCTCTTGCCATTTTAGACCTCCTAATAAAATCTCTTCGTTAATTTAACAGCTTTGAAGATTGGAGGTTTTATAGTTACAGTTCCAGAACCTTTAGTAGGTTTCAAAGCTAAGTTAGCTTTTAATGATGGTGTCAGGTGTTTTCTTACAAACTTATTTACATATCTTTTTAGCATTTTTTTACCTCAATATTATAAGAATGAGCCTAAACATGGAAATCTTAATAAACTAACTTCCATTCCACCCTACTAAGCAATACGCGGGGTGCGGCTCATTCCGTCAAGGGATGAGTTTCACCTTGTGTAACTCAATTCTTTTGAAAATCACCCCTATTTCTGTTAAGAACCAAATGAATTAAAGCTTTTAAAATTTATGCAAGATACCTTCACAAATAAAACTAACAAAAATACACAAATTTGTCCCCTTTTTAAAATCCTTAAGGCAAACTCCTATATAAACTTTGCGTCCAAAAAAATAGTTTCCTTTCCTATTTGTAAAGCACAGTTCTAGTAACACATGCCTCTTGTAAGCGGAGCAGCTCTTCTGCAGGGTAATCTTGTAACAGCTCTATTCTTTTTTATGTAATTTTTTTACAGCTTCAATATGAGTGTCACAAAGGATTGTGGAATTAAGAACAACATCAATTAATTCTTTGATAACCTCTGCTTGTGTCAAAGTAGGTTCATTCCCATTAATATGTGCACCATCATTTCCAATATCTTTTATGCCTAATAGTGCATCTCTTATTTTTTGAACAATATGACCTCTTTCATGCAATTCTTTCACAATAGTATAAAGATTTTTATCATCATCTTTTTTAGAAAGATTATAATAAATTCCAATAGCGTGAATTACTTTCCTAAATAAAGTTACAGCACCGTTAGGAGAATCTGCACCTATGCATCTTATACCTTCCAGATAATATTTTTCAATTTCAGAAGGTAATCCTTTTAATCCATCCAAAATAGGAGAGGGATAAATTTTATTTTCACTAACAGAGTAACTTAAAATAGAGTCACATCCTTCACATTGAATACCTACCATCATAGTTTTTAGGATTTTACTTGAATTAAGGTTGTATGTTCTAGCCCTAAAAGTAACCCTATCATGACAAAAAGGACATCTCCCTCTAAGAATTATTTTTTCATATGCATCTACACTATTAAAATTTCCTTTTATAATTGTAATTTCTTCACCCATATAGTTAAGAATAGAGTATACATTTATATTTTTTAGGGGGTTCTGAGTAATACCCTAAAACATCCCACATAAAATCTAATAATTATAAAAAATAAAATAAAACAATCTCACTTCTTCCCTTTCTTCTTTGGCTTTTCCTCTTTCTCTTCATCCACAACTTCAGCATCTACAACCTTCTCGCCGTCTTCTGTTGTTTCTCCTGCTGAGCTTGTTCCTGCGTTTGCTCCTGCTGCTCCCTGGTGGGCTGCTGCTGCTTTCTGGTATAGCTCTGTGCTTAGGTCCTGGACTTTCTTATTGACTTCCTCAAGCTTTTTCTTTATTGCTTCTACGTCTTTTGTCTGAGGTTCCAATAGCTTCTTGATTTCTGCGATGTCGTTTTTCACATCTTCTATCTTGCTATCTTCCACTTTTCCTTTGAAATCCTCAAACAGCCTTTCAGTTGAAAAGACAAGTGTCTCTGCCTCGTTTATCAGGTCGACTTCTTCCCTTTTCTTCTTGTCCTCTTCTGCATGGACTTCAGCATCCTTTTTCATCTTCTCTATCTCATCATCGCTTAATTTATGGCTTGATGTGATCCTGATGCTCTGCTGTTTTCCAGTTCCAAGGTCCTTTGCGCCTACATGGACGATACCGTTTGCATCAATATCAAATGTGACTTCGATCTGAGGAACTCCTCTTGGTGCTGGTGGAAGTCCAACAAGATCAAACTGTCCTAATAGTTTATTGTCATTGAACATCGGCCTTTCTCCCTGTCCTACCCTTATTGTTACAGCTGGCTGGTTATCAGAAGCTGTGCTGAATACCTGGGATTTTTTGGTCGGGATTGTAGTATTCCTTTCAATTAGTCTAGTGAATACTCCGCCAAGTGTCTCGATCCCTAGGCTTAATGGGGTTACATCCAATAGCAATACGTCCTTGACTTCCCCAGCCAATACTCCTGCCTGGATTGCTGCTCCCTGAGCGACACATTCCATTGGGTCAACGCCTCTTTCAGGGTCTTTTCCTGTTACATCCTTCACGAATTTTTGTATAACTGGCATCCTTGTAGGACCTCCTACTAGAATTACCTTGTCGATTTCGCTAAGTGAAAGGTTTGCGTCTTTTACTGCCTGCTCCATTGGTTTTCTGCATCTCTTTACAATAGGATCAATCACTTTCTCGACTTCTGCCCTTTTCAATTTCCTGTTCAGGTGCAGTGGGCCAGAGCTTGTTGCTGTGATGAAAGGAAGGTTGATATCTGTTTCAACCACTGTTGAAAGCTCAATCTTTGCCTTCTCGACTGCTTCTTTCAGCCTTTGGTTTGCAACTGGATCTTTTAGTAGGTCAACACCTTCTTTTGATTTGAATTCATCTGCGACAAAATGAAGTAGCGCTTCATCCATGTCTGTTCCACCCAGCTGGGTATCTCCTGATGTGCTTTTCACTTCAAAGACACCTTCTCCAAATTCCATGATGGTGACATCAAGTGTTCCTCCACCAAGGTCAAATACAAGCACCTTATGTTCCTGAGAGCCTTTATCAAGGCCGTATGCAAGTGCTGCTGCTGTAGGTTCGTTCACAATCCTTACTACATCAAGTCCTGCGATTGCTCCTGCATCTTTTGTTGCCTGTCTCTGGTTGTCATCAAAGTATGCTGGGACTGTGATTACTGCTTTCTCAACCTTCTCTCCAAGGAAAGCTTCTGCGTCTTTCTTTATCTTCTGCAAGATGTATGCTGAGATCTGCTGAGGCGTATATTCCTTGCCATGAGCCTTGAACTTATGGTCTGTTCCCATCTTTCTTTTTGCCCTTGTAATTGTTCCTTCAGGGTTGCTTACTGCCTGTCTTCTTGCAGGTTCACCGACTAATAGCTGGCCGTCCTTTGAGAATGCAACAACTGATGGAAAGCTCTTCCCATACTGTGATGTGCCTTCTGCACTAGGAACTATTTTTGGCCTTCCTGCTTCTAAGACAGCTGCTGCTGAATTCGATGTACCTAAATCAATACCTATTATTTTACCCATTTTGATTTTCCTCCTATTTTGTTTCTCGTATCTTAATTATTGTCTTAAAAAATTACCACCAGCTTTTCTTAAAATCAACATCGCTGAAATTTTCTTTTATCTCATCAAGCATTGTCTCATGAAGTATTCCATTTGTTGCTACAATGTTGTGCCTTTTCTTTGAATCTCCAAGCACTATTTCTTTTCCTTCATTATCTGTAACCATTCCGCCTGATTCTTTCACAAGCAACATTCCGGCTGCTATATCCCATGGATGCTGGCTGTGCTTTAATAGGGCATCTGACCTTCCTGCGCTTACATATGCAAGTTGTCCGGCACAAAAACCCATATCCCTAATCCTGTCTGCATTTATCATGAAATGCCTAAAAACCTTAAACGATGTATCGATTGTCTCTTTAAGCGGGCTTATCTCTCCCTGGATGAATGAATCCTTCAGCTCTTTTGTCTTTGTAACTTCCTGCCTTACTCCATTAAGCTGCGTCCCTTTTCCTTTTTCTGCATAATACATCTCATCAAACCTTGGAAGGTAGATGCATGCATTTTGCGCTATCCCTTTTTTCGCATAAGCGATTGAAATGCAAAAGTGTGGGTCATTATGCGCATAGTTTGTTGTGCCATCAATTGGATCTATGTACCATACATCTGAATCATCAAAGTCATAGCTGTATTCTTCTCCTACAATAGTATGTTTTGGAAATTTTTCTTTTATCTTTTCCACGATGAATTTTTCTATAGCTAGGTCTGCTTCTGTGACTGTATTTTTTATCCCTTTTGAACTCACTTTAGCCCTGGCCTGGAAATCTATTGCTTTCTTTCCTGCTTCCCTAGCCACAGCTATCATGAATTCCTTCATTTGGCCATTCCCCTAAGCTCTTCAACTTTTTCCGGTGTCAGTATTTTCCTTTCTTCCTTTAAAAATTCCTCATGCGGCATTACTTTAGTTACTTCAATAAGCTTGACTAAAAGGTTGATATCTATCTCGCTTCTTTCCTTTATGCTTCCCATTGCTTCGTAAAGATACTGGTCTGTCGTAATCAAAGTAAGTTCGCTGCTTTTTGTTGTGACTAGTGTATGAAGCTTATCCTCTCCCATCAGGTATTTCAGTATTGCTTCAGGCTTCAACAGCAGCTTTTGCTTTGCTTTGCTTTTTGCTTCAGTTTCCTTGTTTTCCATTTTTTTTCTCCAAATCTTTTTTTTCTTTCATGAACTGTTTTAATATCTCTGATGGATCTTTCATGACGCCTTTTTTCCTCAGTTCATCTGCTCCAAGTTCTTTTTCCCAGTCTTTTTCCCTTGATTTTTTTATGTCCTCGAACCCTTCAAGCTCTTTTAGTTTTTTTTCATCAAGGAAATTTTCAATCTCCCCTCCTTTGAGGGTTTTCCCGCCTGATTCCACATAGGTCCTATATTCCCTTAGTGAATCATGGCTTTTTGGGTTGAAAAAATGCTTATGGTCAAACCATAATATCAGTTCCTCGCCATATTCCTTGCAACCCATTGCAACCTTGCATTCCAGAGGCTTTGCCTCATGTATCTTGCATCCTTTTTTCTCATCAAAAAAAGTGCATTTCCCATAAGGAAGGTCATTTTTTCGCTCAAGCTTCGGCCTGTGCCTTGTCGTTCCGAACTTGGTTATCTCCTCAAGATGGTTTTTCTTCAGTTCTTCTATTGTGATTCCAAGATGCTTCGCCAATCTTTCATAATCTTCATCTGCAAGGACACCGGAACCGAACCTGCATGGGTTCTCGCATCTTTCGCACTTGCATGGGTATCCTAGCTTTAGCACTTCTTCCCTGCCTGAATGAAAATTAATTTCCTGCAGAGACCTTCACCTTTGAATACCTTAGCACTTTGTCTTTCAGCATATAGCCTCGCTGGAATTCCTCGATTATGATATCTTCAGCTTTCCCTGATTTCTCTTTCAGCATGACCTCATGAAAATACGGGTCAAATTTTTTCCCTAGCGCTTCAATTGGTCTTAAGCCTTCGCTCTTGAATGCATCCAATAGCTGAGCATATACAAGTTCTATGCCTTTCTTGAAATCTGATTCTGGTGCATTTTTTAATGCCAGCTCAAATGTATCAAGTACTGGAAGCACTTTTTTTATCATGTCAAAGCTTGCATATTCGCACATCTGCCTTGTCTCTTTCTCAGTCCTGTTCTTGAAATTTATGAATTCTGCCTGTGTCCTTTTGAGCATGTCTGTAAGTTCAGCAATCCTTTGGTCTTTATCTTCCTTTGAATCTTTTTCTTCAACATTCTCTTTCCTACCTTCCATGTTAAGGTTCTCAAGGATATCCTGGATTGTCTTCTCACTGACTTCTTCTTTTTTTGGATGCTCTTTTTTCATGTGCTTCTCATCTTTTGGCTTCATGAATTCCTTAGGGTCTTTCCCTTTCGCTGCATTTTCATTATGTTTTGCTTCTGTCATTTTTTATTCCTGTTTTTATAAGATAATAAAATAAAAAAATTAAATTACATCATGCCTCCCATTCCTGGCATGCCCATTCCTCCCATTCCACCTGGTGGCATCATTGGGCCATGGTCTTTCTTATCAGGCACATCTGTGACAACACTCTGTGTTATCAGCATCATGCATCCGATGCTCACTGCATTCTGTAGCGCAGTTCTTGTAACTTTGGTTGGGTCAATGACTCCTGCCTTGAACATGTCCTCATATGTATCGCTCTTGGCATTATAACCCATGCTGCCTTCGCTTGCTAGTAGCTTATCTACTACAATGCTTGGCTCTTTTCCTGCGTTCTGTGCAATTACCCTTACTGGTGCCTGAATTGCTTTTTTGACTATCTCTACACCAACCTGCTGGTCTTCTGATAGTTTCAGGTCTCCTAGTACTTTCACAGCCCTAAGCAAAGTAACTCCGCCACCTGCAACTACACCTTCTTCTACTGCTGCCCTTGTTGCATGTAAAGCATCATCTACTCTTGCTTTCCTTTCCTTCATCTCTGTCTCTGTTGCAGCTCCGACATTAAGGACAGCGACTCCTCCAGTAAGCTTTGCAAGCCTTTTCTTTAAGTCGTCTTTATCATAGTCAGAATCTGCAGCCTTTATCTGGCCTTCAATCTGTGCAGCCCTTGCCTTGATTCTTTTCTGGTCTCCTTCTCCGCCCATGATGACTGTCTTTTCCTTGTCAACTTTTACTTTTTTTGCTCTTCCAAGGTCCATTAATCTTGTGTTTTCAAGTTTCATTCCCTTATCTTCTGAGATAACTTTTCCACCTGTAAGTACTGCTATATCTTCAAGCATTTCTTTTTGGTCATCTCCAAATCCAGGTGCTTTTACAGCTACTGCTTTTAATGCCCCTCTTATCTGGTTTAGGATAAGTGTTGCCAAAGCTTCCCCTTCTACATCTTCGCAGATGATTACAAGTGGCTTTCCTTCCTGAGCTACCTGCTCCAAGACTGGCAGAAGCTCTTTCATTGAACTTATTTTTTTGTCAAACAATAAGATTACAGGGTCTTCAAGTTCAGCTGTCATCTTGTCAGCATTTGTTACCATGTATGGTGAGACAAAACCTTTGTCAAACTGCATGCCTTCAACAACTTCAAGTGTTGTATCAAATGCCTTTGCTTCTTCTACTGTTATTACTCCGCCATATCCTACTTTTTCCATTGCGTCTGCAATCAGTTTTCCGATTATCTCATCGTTATTTGCTGAGATTGTCGCTACCTGTGTTATCTTCTCTTTTCCTTTCACTTCAACGCTCTGCTTCTTTAGGTATTCAACAACCTTTGCTGATGCTTTTTCTATCCCTATCTTTATTTCAGTAGGGCTTGCGCCTGCTGCAATATTCTTTATTCCTTCTTTTACAATGTTTGTTGTAAGGACAATTGCTGTTGTTGTTCCGTCTCCTGCAACATCCTGTGTCTTCTCAGCGACTTCTTTTACAAGCTGTGCTCCTATGTTTTCAAACCTGTCTTCAAGCTCGATCTCTTTTGCTATTGTGACCCCGTCATTGATGATTGTCGGACTTCCATAGCCTGTGTCAAGTGCGACACATCTTCCTTTTGGTCCTAGTGTTACTGAAACCGTGTCATAGACCTTTGTCACTCCTTTAAGAAGTGCCTGTCTAGCTTCATGATCAAATATGATTTGTTTTGCTCCCATTTTATTTTCCTCCGTGTTTATTATCTTGATTTTTGTTGATTATATTCTCATTCAACAACTGCAAGTATATCCTTGATATCCATCAAAAGATGCTTCTTGCCTTCGATTGTGACTTCTGATCCGCCGTAGCTTTCATGTATCACTTTCTGGCCTGCTTTCAGCTGGATCGGAACCAGTTTTCCATCCTTGTAATCCCCTTCTCCTACTGCAACAACTTCAGCAGTTAATGGTTTTTCCTTTGCTGAATCAGGTATGTATAATCCTGATTTTGTCTTCTCTTCTGCCTCTACTGGTTTTAGAAGCACTCTGTTCCCTAATGGTTTAATTTTCATATTTTTCCCTCCACGTTTTTTTTATATATTGAGCCTGATATATTATCTTGTGTCAGTAACTATTTTTCAAACTTTCCTAGTGACTTACACCTATCTTCATAGCCTTTAATCTTTTGACTCTCTCTTCCATCGGTGGATGAGTTGAGAACAGGTTCAATAATCCTGCTCCTTTGAATGGGTTTGCGATGAATAAAGCACTTGTGGCTTCGCTTCCCATACCCATTGGGTGCATTTTTACTCCTGCTGAAATCTTTTCAAGGGCATCTGCCAGGCTCCATGGATCCTTTGTTATCTTTGCTGCTGTCTCATCTGCCAGGTATTCCCTTGACCTTGAAATTGCAAGCTGAAGCAGAGCTGCGATTATCGGTGTCACGATTGCCAGCACCAAAAATTCCAGTATTCCTGGACCATTGTCCCTATCCCTTCCTCCAAATCCTCCAAACATTGCAGCCCATCTTGCCATACTTGCAACATATGAAATCACTCCAGCGATTGTTGCTGCGATTGTTGTTATAAGTATATCACGGTTCTTTATGTGCGCAAGCTCATGCGCTATAACTCCCTTTAGCTCGTTCTTCTTCAATATATCCAGTATCCCTTCTGTGCATGCGACAGCTGCACTTTTAGGACCACGACCTGTTGCAAAGGCATTCGGGTTCTTTGAAGGAATGATATATACTTTAGGCATCGGCAGTTTTGCCTGCATAGCTGTCTCTTTTACAATATTATATAGGGGAGATTTGACATCCACTTCCTTTGCCTTATACATCCAAAGGACTATCTTATCTGAAAACCAGTATGTCACAAAGTTCATACCTATAACAAATATGAACGCTATGGTCATTCCTACCTGGCCACCAAAGAACTGCCCAATCCATAACAGTAAGCCTGTCAGCAGCCCTAAAAGCAATACTGTTTTCAGTTGATTATTCATTTTTTACCTCTCCCCTGATTTTTATCTCGTCACTTATTTCTTAGTCAGACACTATAAGAGGGTTTTAGGGAGATTATCTCCCTAATCCCTAAGATTAAATTTATTGTCCAACTGGTGTTATTCTATCTGAAGTCTCTTCCCTGTTTTTATCTCTTTTAATTTTGGCATCTCTACTCTTAATATGCCGTTTTCATATTTTGCTTTTGCACTGTTTGCGTCTATCTCTTTTGGAAGAGCCATGAACTTATGGAAGCTCATGCTTGAGCTATAATAGCTCTTTACTCCCTTGTCTTCCTTCTTTTCTTCTTTTTTCTGCTCGACCTTCACTTCAATGTGGTCTTTCTCAACATTTAATTCAATGTCGCCTTTGTCCACTCCAGGAAGCTCAAAGGTCGCAATCATGTGCTTTTCTGTCTCCTGAAGATGGCACACTGGGTTTCTATATTTCACCACTTCATTTTTTCTGCTGTGGCCTATCAATGGCCTTTCTGAATTGACATAGGCCCTTGAAAACAGCCTGTCCATCTCTTCATGCATCCTTTCGATCTCATCGAACAAATCCCGATACATCTCCCACACCTCCAGTGTTTAAATTGTTGTTTGTTTATATATCTTTCGTTGACTTTAAGTCAACTTAGTTGATGTAAAATCAATGCTTATTTATAAAGTTTATGCTTGATTGTTTTATTTTAATGCTGTTTTTAGACGAGAAAACACAACATTTATATTGTTGAACTGAAATCAACATGAATATGATAAGAAGCAGGAAAATCACTATCTATAGGATAACCAAGCCAAAAGAGAAGAATATAAATGAGGAGCTGCAGTGGTTTTTTGATTCCCTGGGACTTTTGGGAAATAGAGATAGGAACAAGAGCTGCTTTAGGATGGTGATTACGCTTCTCAAGGACTTAAGGCAGGGCGAAGGGATGACAAGTGACGAGATTGCTGATAAGGTGCAGCTTTCAAGAGGGACTGTAGTGCACCATCTCCATAACCTTATGGATTCAGGTGTTGTTGTGCTGCACAGGAACAAATATATGCTAAGGGTCGAAAACCTAAGGAACCTGGTTGATGAGCTTTCTGAAGATCTCTATAAGACTATGCAGGAACTAAAGGAAGTTGCAGAAGAGATAGATAAGAGGATGGAACTGTAATTTTTTGGATTGATTTATATATAAGATATTTCTCACTGCTCCCCATGCTGACACAGAAAGATATTGGCCTGCTGATTTTTCTTGCAGAGAATGTAATTTCTTACGAGGGAGCAAGCCCTATTGATGCTACACTAAGAGTATATACTGTCAATCAGATGGAGCATGCGTTAGGAATAAAAGACCAGGAAGCTAAGGAATATCTTGAAGACGCTGCAAAGAGAGGAGTAATTACCGGAAAATATTCATTCAGCCATAATGCATTGTTTGAATACCATGCAAGATTTTCAGCTGCGCCTGAATTTGAAAATGATGACTTGGCAAAGCTTGTGAAATATTTTGATAGGATAAAAGTAATCCCAATGGAAGGATCGAGTTCTTTAGATTCCACAAAAAAGATTTATTCTGAATCTTCCCTTAGAGGAGTTTTTATGGAGAATGAATTTGATGAAGCCATGGCATTCTTTAAGAAATATGAATTAATAGTGGATGGAACGGTCCAGGGATTCACTGGAAAACAGTATTCTTTCACGCATTCCTCGCTTGCAGCATACCATAATGCAAAGGCAGCCATTATTAGAGATTAATTTTTCTGAAACTTAAAGCTTAACATTGTTTTCATTTAGCATAAACATCCACGGGTTTGCCTTGTACCATGGCCTGATTATGCCTGAGGGTGGCATCTGCTCTATACCATTTTCATGAGAAATTGCGTAATTATCTATCTTTCCGACTAAGTTAAGTTCCCATAAGACTGGTTTTTCCCTGCATGTAGGCATGTTCATATGATAAAAAAAAGTCTCTGCAGATGTAACTACTGAAAATGCAGGAGGTTTTCCCCTGGAATCCTCTATTTTTTTTCTTACTTCATCAAGCCTATTTTCCCATATCCAGATAAATGGATTATTAATAAGACTTGAACTCACAACTGAATAAGCCTTGAAGGCATCTTCATATATTTCAAAGTTAGGAGACAACACATAATCAGATGGATGCACATTATAAGGTATAAACCCCTGCTCGCATAGATATTCAAACACAGAGCCCTGGTCAGCAAGATAACCCATTCAAAAACACCTAGAAAATCCTTTTTTTGCTATCTAATGTAACGCTCTTTTTTACAACTTTCCTTCTTATTATTATCTCTTCCTCTATCTCGAACTGCTCCATCTTTATCACGTTTGCAAGAGCCCTTTCTATCTCATCCACTGCTGGATTTATGTGTTTTTTTGGGAAGAAGTCCTCTATAATCCTATCCATCTGGTTGCCTGGCATGTTTTTTTCAATGAATGAAGGCATTACCTCAGCCCTTTTTGCAGGAAGGAAAGCTGAACTTGAATTATAGATTGGTGAATCCTTTTTTTCTGCAATGACTGCAGGCAGTGAATAATTTCCTGTCCCCTGGTACATTGACTGAGGAGAATCAACTGCTACAGAATAGCTAACTGAATTATCCCCTAAGGAATATTTTACGCTTGGAGTGCTTACTGAGTAATTAGAGCTTCCTGCGCTGCAGTTAGAATAGTAGGCCATTTTCCATTATAAAAATATTGAGTATTTAAATGTTGTGTTTTGTAACTATTGAGAAGTGGTAATATTTAAATATAAATCTGGATAACTAGATTAAATGGAGTTTAAAGATAGACAATCACGCACAGAAAAAATTTTGATAGCTGAATTGATTAACCTTGGCTTGTATCCAATTCCTCAATATAAATTGAGCCGAATGCACATAGACATTGCTTTTCCAGAACACAAATTAGCAATCGAGGTCAATGGTGTGTATCATGATTCCCCTTTGCAGAAAAAAAAGGATTACTACAGATACAAATACCTTAAAAGTATGGGTTGGCAAGTTATGAATTTTAGCGCTGAAAAAGTGCATAAATATTCAAAATTTTGTGCTGAAAAGATTAAAGAAAGAATTTATGCGAAATCAGAAGATACTAGTTTTTTTAGTTTCTTAAGAAAGATTCTAAGATAAAATTAAAAGCCTCTGAAGGGAGTTGCACCCTCGACCTTTGCCTTACCAAGGCAACGCAATAGCTACTATGCTACAGAGGCATAAAATCCTGAAACTCTGTCTGCTTTTTATAAATTATGGACAAAGGGGGATTTGAACCCCCAGCCTCCCCGCGGCCAGCGGGGCGTTCTACCGGATTGAACCATTTGCCCATTCAATCCTCTGAAATAAACAGCGCTTTTTATAATTTCTTATTCCTTTGCCTCCTAAAAATTTATACAGCAAATTCCTCAAAAAATTTGCGTATCAAAGTTGTGTAGTGCAAAACTTTTATATATAATCCTCCATTTACCAGAAAAACCAAAATGAAAAAACCTTTCCTTTTAACATCTGCACTTCCTTATGCCAACGGACCCTTGCACATGGGACACATGGTTGAATACATCCAGACTGATATCTATTCAAGATTTCTTAAACTGACTGGCAATAAGACAATATATGTCTGCGCCGATGATACTCATGGGACGCCAATAGAAGTCAATGCCGCAAAACAGGGCAAGACACCGGAAAAATTCATAAAGATATGGTATGACAAGCATCTTGAAGAGATGAAAGGATTTGGCATAGAGCATGATTCATATTATTCAACTCATTCAAAGGAGAACCAGCATTTTACAAATCTCCTGTTTAACAGGCTGAAGGAAAAAGGGCTCATCTACCAAAAAGAGATGGAGCTCATGTATTGTGAAAACGATAAAAGGTTCCTGCCTGACAGGTTTGTGAAAGGGACATGCCCAAAATGTGGCGCAAAAGACCAGTATGGGGACAACTGCGAGAAGTGCGGTGGCACTTACACTCCATCTGACCTTGTTGAATCATACTGCGCCATATGCAAAAAGACTCCAGTAAAGAAGATGTCTGAACATTATTTTTTCAGGCTTTCAGAGTTTTCTGATAGGCTGAAAGTGTATCTTAGTGAGAATAAGAAACTCCAGCCTGAGATAAAAAAACAGATACTGAACTGGATAAAAGAAGGCCTGCAGGACTGGTGCATCTCAAGAGATGAGCCATATTTCGGGTTCAAGATCCCTGGCGAAGAGAAGAAATATTTCTATGTATGGCTTGATGCGCCTGTCGGTTATCTTGCTTCAACTGCAAATTATTTCAAGAGCGTTGAGGAAGCTGAAAAATACTGGAATGAATCAGAAACAATCCATTTCATCGGAAAAGACATAATCTATTTCCACCTATTATTCTGGCCGGCTGTCCTTATGGGAGCAGATTTTAAGCCTGCAGATAATGTTGTTGTCCATGGATTTTTGACAGTAAATGGGGAGAAGATGTCGAAATCAAGAGGGACGTTCTTTACTGCTGAAGATTTCAGGAAACTTGCTAATCCTGAGCTTTTAAGATATTACTTTGCCGCAAACCTAACTCATACAATGTCTGACATCGACCTTAATATTGATGATTTCAAGGCAAGGATAAATAATGAATTAGTATCAAATATTGCAAATTTTGCATACAGGACACTAAGCTTTACTAACAAGAATTATGATTCAAAACTTGGGAAAATAAGGAATAATATGCTTATTGAAGAAGTTAGGAAAAAAGCAGAAGAAGTGAAAAATGCATATTCTGAACTTGACTATAGAAGGGCAGTCCAGCATATATTGGAGATAAGCTCCATTGGAAACAAGTATTTCCAGGACAACAAACCATGGGATATGATTAAGGAGAACAGGGATGAAACTTTGCTAGTGCTGACAGACTGCGCAAATATCTTAAAAATATTATTGATTGCAATGAAACCTATACTTCCAAAATTCTCAGAGGAACTTGAGAAGCAGCTGGACATTAAGGAACAGAATTGGGATGATATCAATGAGTTGGTTGAAGAAAGAAAGATTGGGGAGGCAAAGATAATACTCCAGAAGATTGAGAAGCTTGATCTGGTCATTGCTGAGCCAAAAAAAGAAGAGCCTAAAGAGCCTTTTGAAAAGCTTAACCTAAAGGTTGCAAAGATATTAAGTGTTTCAGAGCATTACAAGGCAGATAAATTGCTTTTGATAAATGTTGATCTTGGAAAAGAGAAAAGGCAGCTTGTTGCAGGCCTAAGGCCATTTTATAATAACCCACAGGAACTTGTAGGGAAGAATATCATCTGCGTCACAAACCTTGAGCATGCAAATCTTAGGGGAGAGATGTCACAGGGCATGCTGCTTGCAGCTGAGACAGAGACCATTTCTGAAGTAAAAGTGATTGAAGTTCCAGACGCAGAGCCAGGGACACAGGTCTATGTTGAAGGACTCAGCATAGGAACAGAGACAATAAAGTTCGATGATTTCATGAAAGTCGGGATGTATGTTGATGACCATATGGTAATGTATAAAGGAAAGCAATTGCAGATTGATTCTAAAAAGATTATCAGTGAGATAAAGAAAGGGAAAGTAAGGTAAGATAAAAAAATTAATCAGTGGGATGCATGTGCATCTTCTTTTGGTTCAGGTTTATAGAATCCCATTTTTTCGTAATCTATTGTTACTTTGTCTTTATATTTATCCTTGGCTGCTAGTTTTAGCATGTTGTCAATTGGGATTTTATCTAAGCCTTCTTCATGCTCATACTTGTTATCTTCCATGTGTTTTTGTGTCATTTGCTTAAATTTATAAAGAACAGACTGGTCAACTAAGTGCTCTACAGCCCTTCCTTTCATCCATTGGGTGTGGACTTTTGCTGCCAATTGTGACATCTGGTTCAAGTATGTCCTTGCTTCATCATCATTTTTCCTGTACAAGGCACTGGCTAAATTTTCAGAGTAAACATTTTCTACACCTTCACCTCTTAGCTGGCCTTTTCCTAATGCATCGTCATATAGCTTCCTTAACTGTTTTAAAATTGCTTCATCAACTTTTTTTTCATCCTGGTCTTTATCATCTCTTGAAAGCATCTGCTTTTTGATGCTTTCCTTGAAACTTTTCCATTCAGCATCAGATTTCACATTATACATATGCCTTACTGCCTGTTCAATGAAAGCATCAACAATCTTCCATCTATCCTCAGTTTTAATAATTTTTTTCCCTTCTTTTAAGAACTCAAACCCTTTTCCATCCATCACTTTGTAAGAGGCTTGATAAAGTGCAGTGTCTCCTTCAGTGAAAGACTTTGTTACCTGTTGAACCATTGCTGCATCGTGCTTTCCATCAGGGTTTTCCAATTCTGTAAGCATAGCAACCTTTTCATCCAATGTTAATCCTTTATCGGGTATTTTTGCTTCCTTATCTTTTTTTACTGCTTGATATAACCTTGTGACTAAGTTAGAACTAAACTGATATCTTGTATTATCTATAACTCCAAATTCCTTTTCCTCATCATTTCCAGCTGGAGCACTCATTCTTCCCTCATCCTCTCCAAAATCATACTCTAACCTTTATCTTCCCTTTATTTAAACTTTACTATTCCAAAATGCTAAATATATTTTGTTTACATAAACTATTTAAAATAATTTCAAACCCAATAGACTTATGAAAATACTTGTAACAGGAGGAGCTGGCTTTATTGGAAGCCATATTGTTGATTCATTAATTGAAAAAGGGCATGAAGTTGTTGTGATTGATAATCTAATAACTGGACAAAAAGCTAACCTTAACAAAAAAGCAATATTCTATAAAATTGATATACAGGACAAAAAAGTTGAGGAAATTTTCAAGAAACATAAGTTTGACCTGGTTAATCACCATGCAGCACAGATGAATGTAAGGGTTTCTGTTGATGATCCTATATTTGATGCAAATAATAATATTCTAGGACTGCTCAATCTTTTGAATAATTCTGCAAAATACGGAGTCAAGAAATTCATCTTTGTCTCTTCTGGCGGAACTATTTACGGAGATGATGCAAAGCTTCCTATCAAAGAAGACGAAATCAAAGCTCCTGCATCCCCATACGGCATTTCAAAAATAACAGGAGAATATTATGTGAAATTCTTCAGCAACGTACACGGATTGAAATATTCAATTCTTAGATATTCAAATGTCTATGGCCCAAGACAGAACCCTAAAGGTGAAGCGGGTGTCGTAAGCATTTTCTCTACTTTAATGCTTGAAAATAAAACTCCAGTGATATTTGGAGACGGAAAACAGACAAGGGATTATGTCTATGTGAAAGATATTGTGAATGCAAACATGCTTGTCATGGAAGGAAAAGGAGACAATGATTATTTCAATTTAGCCATACAAAAAGAGATTGATGTTAATGAACTGTTTGATGCAATGTCAATAATCATTGGCTATAAAGGAAAGCCCATTTATGCACCAGCAAGACCTGGGGAACTTCAGAGAAATTCCCTGGATATATCAAAGGCAAAGAAAATTTTAGGATGGAAGCCAAAATATACATTTGAAGAAGGTTTGAAGGAAACTGTTGAATGGTTTAAGAAAAAATAATAGTTAAAATAAGTTTATTCTTCTTTCAGCCCTTTCATCTTTTTTGTTATTGGTATCTTTTCCTGGCATTTTCCACAGTTAAAAACAATGGAATCAACACCTAGATATTTTTTTCTCTTGAATGGGACTGCTGCTTCCCCTTTATTTGCGCATTTTGGGCAGGTATAAAGAATTTCCACTTCCAATGACTCTTCATAAGGCTTTTTGTCTATTGCGTGCTTGCATGAAGGGCATTCATAATAAGTAGCCCTTATCTTGACATGACCTTTTGCATCTGCTGGCTTTCCCATCTTTGCTTTTCCGCACTCAGGGCAGTCCTGCCTGTATGCCCATGCCTTTATTGAGCCATTTCCTATCTTTCTCGTTGTCCAATATACTACTTCTTCTGTTGAATTTGGTAACTTAACTGCCATTTAATATCACCTTTAATTTACAAATCTATTAATAATTTAAATAACTTGCTTTCTCTTAACTTCAATGCTTATCGCATTCTCTAGGACCCTTATGTACCTTGGGCATAAAGTGAATTCATAGCCATATAACTTGCAGTAGTCAAGAATCTTCAGCTTTTCAATATCATTCTGAAACCTTATTATGACATTCAGTCCCTTGCTTTCCCTATGAAGTATATCAAAATCCTTCATCTGTTTCTTAATCTTCCCGCATTCTTCATCTATTATCTTCAACCTTTTTGGAAGCAGGTCTATCTCTTTATTGAGTTCATCAAAAAAATCCTTTCTCTCCCGCTTGAAATGCTCTTCAAAAGAAACCTGATAACTTTTCTCATCAAATGAGATGAATCCACCATATTTTACTTCTATTGGCTTCCATTCCCCAAAGCTTCCCAGAATCAAATCACCATGCTTTGCAGCATCCCTTCCTATGCTTGCGCTCGCGTCATTTATGACGAAACATCCTTTTTTCTTGCATAATTCAAATATTTCTTTCATGTCTTCCTGCAGGCAGAAATATCCAGGCATGGAATTTGTCAAAAGCACTGAAGTTTCGTCAATGTGCTTTTTCAAAATATCTTTTTGCAGCAGCCCATGGTCTGTCTCAACTAGGACTATTTCAAACTTCAGCTCTTTTCCGAACTGGGAATAGGTTATCCATCCTCCCTGGTTCTGGAGTATCAGTTTTTTCAATCCTTTAGATTTTGCAAGCTTCAATGCAAGCTTTATTGAAGAATTTCCCCTGTCTGTGAAAAAGACATGTTTTTTCTTAGTAAGTTCCTGTAGTTTTAGGGCAGATTTATTCATTGTCTCTCTTCTTTTCCAGTATGCCAGTCTGTATGGAAAATCCCGTCTTTATCATTCCTTTCGTATGTATGCGCCCCAAAGAAGTCTCTTTGCCCCTGTAGAAGGTTTGCAGGGCTTTTTTCTGAAGTCAACTGAAGGATGTAATTCCTGGATGAATCAAACCCTGGCATCGGCGTATTTGTCTCAATCCCTAAAAAGCATGCCCTCTGGAGAGCAAAAAATCCGGAAAGAACATCTTTTTTGAAAGTCTGCAGCAATGTCTCCTGGCTTTGTTTATAATTTTTTGAGATATCATCAAGGAACTTTGCCCTTATTATGCATCCTGCTCTCCATATCTTTGCAATCTCGCTTATATCAGCTTTGCCGAAGCCAAATTCGCTGTATCCTTTTTTTATAAGTTCAATCCCCTGGGCATAAGCTGCAACCTTTGCAACATATAATGCATCTTCCAAAATCTCCAGATCAACTTTTATTTTGTTTCTTTCAAGCCTGAATTCCTTTGCCAGCTTTTTTCTTTTTTCCAGTTCAAAGGATATTGCCCTTGATGAGACTGCTGAATAGATTGTCGGGATTGAAACGACATTTGATAAATCGAGTGAATTCTGGACTGTCCATGTGCCTGTCCCTTTCATGCCTGCCTTATCAAGGATGAAATCAACCAAGTTCCCTTTTCCTGAAGGATTTTTCTGCCTTAGGACTTTTGATGTTATTTCTATAAGAAAAGAATTCAGTTTTCCTCTGTTCCATGTTTCAAATACTTCTGCAATCTCATCTGCGCTCATGCTGTTTCTCAATAAATCATAGACTTCTGAAATAAGCTGCATGTCTGCATATTCAATACCGTTATGGACCATCTTGACAAAATGACCTGCCCCATGATTCCCTAGATAAGCTACACATGGTTTTTTCTCATGTATTGCAGCAACTTTTTCAAGAGGTTTTTTCAGATAAGTTTCGTAGCTTTTCTTGTCTGCCCCTCCGACCATTATTGAAGGGCCAAGCCTTGCGCCGTCTTCTCCACCAGAAACTCCAGCACCGAAGAATAAAACATTTTTTTCCTTTGACCTTTTTTCCAGCATGATTGTATCCTGGAACCTTGAATTGGCAAGGTCAACAACGACTGAGCCTTTCGGGACAATTTCAAATAAGGAATTTGCTGTATTTATTGTAGGCTCTCCTGCCTTTATCATGATAAAATAGATGCCTTTTCCGACGCTAGATACAAGGTTTTTTAAGTCTCCTGTCACAGGCTTTAATTTTTTCCCATATTCCTTCTTGTTCTTTTCATAGAAAGTCGTTGTGTGTTCAGCAGTCCTGTTATAGATAAATACCTCAAAACCCTTTGATGCAAAATTAAGCGCTAGGTTTGAGCCCATCACTCCCATCCCGATTATTGATATGTTCATAATATATTAAAAAGGTTGAAATAGTTATAAAACTTTTGAAATTAGATTTTATGAAGATTTAAAATTTCCGGACCAGCTTTCCTTACAAAATAGCGGTTCATCATTGGTATATATTTATGGATAATTGGTATCCTGACATAAATCATGTCTAGTGAGCCTGGCCCGGCTGAAAATATTGTTTCTTTTGATGGCATAATATATCCTCCATAATGATTATTTAAGCCAGTCACAACACCATGTATCCCGAGCCAGAATTTTCCAAAATAAGAATTTATTATAGGGATTCTTACACCATATTCATGTATATGTCCTGACAGAACTAAATTAAATGTGTCTGATGGTATCTTAAAATTTACTCCATTTTCTCTAAAAGCGCCTAAAACATCGCATGGCCTATGGCTTACCAGAATATTGAATGCATTTTTTTGAGGAAGATTATCATATAATGCCATTCTCCATGATTTTTCTGAACTAAGAGGATGTGTTGGGTAAAGAGATCTGTCTGGAATGCCTAAAATAGACATATCAAATCCCTTTATAGTAAATTCTTTTTTATTGAAATTTACGTCTAAAAACCCTGCCTTCTCTTCAAGCAACTTGAAAAGTGCCAAATAATCTTCCCATGTTGGACCATCATGATTCCCTGCACTGCCTAGAATTTTATAGTCTGCTTTAATGTCTCGCAAAAGTTTTAGAGTTTCTTCATCCAAATCTTCAATACCCTCATGAACCACGTCACCTGAAACTATTACAATATCAAATCTGTAGTCAAGGAGAGGAGAATGCATATTTAGAAATTTTTTCCTGCTGTTTTTTCTTATATGCAAATCTGTAAGATGCAATATTTTTATTGGTAATTCTGGGCCTTTTGGGTGAGGCATATCTGTTTGCCATATTCCGTTTTCTAATTTTGAATTCTTTTTTATATAATTTAATAAATCCCTATCATAATCTGAAGTTATATATTCTCCTCCCTCATTAAACCGGCCGTATGGCGCTTCTCCAAGAACTTCCAGCCATTCATCAAGGCAGGATTCATTTCTTCTCAGAAGGTTTTCATGATATGCATATCTAAAGTACCTGACTATATTTCCAAGAGTTAATGCATCAGTCATCCCTGTATGGGACAGCCATGCTTTATCTGGTTTCATTAGCAGGTGAAAAAAATAGTTATATTAAAACTTACTCACCATACACTTTCTTTATGACTTCCTCGATCTGAGGGTTCGCTACATTGATGTCATTTATCTTGTATTTTTTTAAGATATAACCGATGACTTCATCAATCTTATGAAGCTTTTTATCAATCTCTATCCTTAGTTCCATGTCTGACTTGCTTAGGATCTTTATCCCTTCAGGGACAGGATATTCTTTTACTGGAGAGATGAATTTTATGTCTATTATTTTTGTATCAACCTCATTTTTCAGCTTTGAGAGAGTGTCATCATAGACTATCTTTCCCTTATTGATGATGATTATTTTCTCGCAGAGGTTCTCGATGTCATCAAGGTCATGTGTTGTAAGGAGGAAAGTGATCTTCTTGTCCTTATTCACTTTTTTTATGAACTGCCTTATCTTTTCCTTGGATACCACATCAAGGCCTATTGTAGGCTCATCCAAAAATACTATATCTGGGTCATGGAGCATTGCAGCAATGAGTTCGCATTTCATTTTCTCACCAAGGGAAAGCTGCCTTGCAGGTCTTTTTATGATGTCTTTGAGTCCAAAGAGCTTCACGAAATAATCAAGGTTATCCTGGAACAGCTTATCAGGTATATCATATATCTCTTTATTCAGGTAAAACGTATCGATTGAAGGAAGGTCCTGCCATATCTGCTGCTTCTGCCCAAATACTACGCCAATTTTTTTTACATATTTTTCCCGATCTTTCCATGGCTTAAAACCATTGACATCTATCTCGCCAGATGTTGGGTAAAGTATCCCTGAAAGTATTTTGATTGTTGTTGATTTCCCTGCTCCGTTTGGCCCAATGAAACCCCTTATCTCCCCTTTTTCCACATCAAATGAAATCCCGTCTAGAGCTTTCACTTCGACATATTCCCTTTTTAGTAAGGATTTTATTGAAGCTTTCAGCCCTTCCTCTTTCTTGAATGTTTTATAATGTTTTTTTAGATCTTTGATATGAATCATTCTAACCACCTGCACTTGTATAGTATTTCAATGAAAGTCTCCAAAGTATCTCGCTTATGATAAAAAGCACCACAACTGAAATTATTGGCGTGAATTCTGTGCTTTTCTCAAGAAGCACCCTGCTTGGATAGTAAGCTATGACTGCCAAGGGAAGCAGGTATCTCAAACCTGATGAGATGAATCTTGAAAATATATCTACTGGATATTCTGCATAAGACCTTATTGTCCTAAAAAGCTCCCCAATCCTTCCTATCTCGATTGCTTTTATGATGAGTGCAAACCTAAGGACTGCCATGCTATAGACAAGCATCAGCGCAAGGATAAAATACAAAATGAAAAGCAATGCTGAATTCATTGACAGCACAATTGGTATTTTTACAAAGGAATATGCTATGAAGACTATGCCTACTACAAGATTTGATAGGTGTTCTGGCCTGAAATTATGGAACGAGAGGTATGCTAGGGTATTTACAGGATACAGGAGAACACGGTCAAAGTTGCCTGATTTCACCATGTGCGAAAGTGTCCAGTCTACCTGCTGGAAGAAAAGCCGATCAAGGCCGTTGATAAAAATAAAAATCCCATTGAAGAGTATTATTTCATGGAGTGTCCAGCCTGGAAAGCCGTCTGTGCTCAGATAGATTATCATTGTCACCAGTGGGAGTATCAGGTCGAATGAGAGGAGTGTTATCATTCTCAGGAAAAAATTCAGCTTATACATCATCTCTGTACTTAGCGTCATCTGCATAGCTTTTTTTAAGAATCTTAAGTGGCTCATCCGACAGCACCATACCTTTTCAATGCGATTTTCCATACAAATTTTATTGCGAGATAAAACAGCACTATCCATAAGAGCTGCTTGGCCATGAAAAGCATGCTTCCATATATCCCTAATTTTCCTAGGAAGACCTGGATGACACCATACCTTAGGTAAAAGAAAGGAAGGAATTCTGATACTGCATACAGAACAGGACCAAAGAATTCAAGAGGGATATGCTCTCCTGAAAGGAATCTTACGACAAGGAACATCAGCCACTGTATGCTTTCTATCTTGCTGAACCAGAACGCAAGCATGCCCATCAAAAAACCTATGAGAAAATTCAGAAAAAATGCGAGCACCATAGATATTATGAAAAACATCCCATACACAAGGCTGGTTTTTATCTTGAATAGTAAAAATGAGATTATGAAAACAGGAATGACTTCTACAATGAATGCAAATGCCCTTTCTGCAACATCGCTTGCCAGAAGCTGGGAGATGACAGGAAACGGTCTGAGAAGATCTTCAGAAAGCTCGCCATACAGGATTTTTTCCTGCAGCGTATTTCCTACCATGTTAAAGATGAAGTGGTTTACAAGCATGCCTATCACATAATAGGTTATCATGTCATTGAAAGTATAGCCATAAATCATATCTGTTGACTGGAAGACTGCCTGCCAGATATAATACATCATGACAAGCATTAAAGGAGAGATAATTATTGAGGACATGAAGCTTAGCTTATAGACTATGCTCTGCTTCCAGTACATCTTGACATATGCATTGAACTTTTTTAAGTACATCATTAGTGATTAAAAGGGATGGGTTTTTATATGCTATGTTTTACCTGTGTTTTACAAAACTTTTTTTAAATAGACATGATTAAAGGCTAAAATGACATACTATGATGAAATATCAGAAGGTTACGAGGAACTTCATAAGGAAGAGCAACTAAAAAAGATAGCGCTGATAAAGACATTATTTCATCCAAAAAAAAATGATACGCTGCTTGATGTGGGCTGCGGAACAGGACTTACGACTGAACCATGGGACTGCAAAAGATATGGTATTGACCCTGCAAGACAGCTCATTGCAAGAGCAAGGCAGAAAGACAAGATTGAATACAAGATTGCGCCTGCTGAAGAAATTCCTTATCCAGATGCTTTTTTTGACCATGTGATTTCTATTACAGCGATACAGAACTTTTCAGATATAGAGAAAGGACTGAGGGAGATTAAGAGAGTAGGGAATAAGAGTTTTGTTTTGACGGCTTTAAAGAGAAGTAAGAAAATTGCTGAGATCAAAAGATTGATCAGCGGATTATTTGATGTGAAGAAAGAGATTGAGGAAGAGAAGGATTTGATTTGGGTTATTTGAAATTATAATCTCTTACCATTTGATTTATCAATAGCTGTAGATTCTTGCCAACTATAGCTTGATTTTCTACTACCTCTTCATGGCTTGGACCTTTGCTTAGGGCCTCAAGACCCTTAAGATGATCTCCTAATTGCCAAACTGGAACACCTTGTTCAACAGCCATCTGCAAAATCTGTAAATCTATAGTTTTTTCCCTTTGTCTCATCTCTTCCATTCCTACAGTCATGTTAGTTATTCCAGCAAGGTCAATAACCCTATAACCCATCTTATGGGCCATTAAGGTTTCATTCCCTGACATTCCAACAACTTTTAGTTCATATGGAAGAAAACTGGTTTTTAAGAAAGATATTTCTGCTGTTGTTTCAAATTTTGCGCCATCCAGTACTAGTGTAACACCCTTATCATGAACCTTGAAAGAGGTATCATCTAATTTTTTAGCTGAATGTTGTGTCATTTTTCTTAATAGTGCATCATATTGATTTGTGCATGGTACAAATGGTCCAGCGCCATATGCCTCCGGCATCCCGTAATAAGGCTGGTTTGAATCAAAAAGATAGAATCCTGATTCAGAAACTAGAATATCTCCAATATTCGCAACTTTGTTTTCTACAGTTTTCCCAAACATAGCATAAAATCTATTTATTGGATTGATTGCACCAACTGCATGAGTTGAAATCAAAATAGGTGGTGTTGATTTATCCTTTGAAGTCAATTTTCTTAAAGCTAAATAACCAAATGAGACGTCATGATAATCATAGTCTTGATATTGGTGTATTCTTCCTGCAGGCATTGCAACAAATGCGCCATGAAGATATCCCAGAATTAATTTTGGTGTATGTCCGGTTATTGTTCCTGTTGGCCAGTGAGGTATGTTTGTGAAATCTATTGAAACAGCTTCTTCTATTTCACTTTCTAAATCTCCAAGGCCTGCGCTTCCTGCAGCAATGACAACTTGAACAGTTGGCAAATCTCTTGATGTTTTTAACTTATATTGAGATCTGATTGCATTAGCTGCTAAATTTGAATATTGATCAAGCAGTTTTGCATCCATAAAAAAAGAAAACTAAAAGTTATATTAAAAGCTATTTCTTGGCTACTTTCTCCTCTTTAAGCACAGCCTTTGCGATAATGAATACTACAAATGCTATGACTACAAAATTGATTATCTCGCCTACAAATGCTCCGACACCCCAGACAAATGGCCCTAGTGCAAGAGTTGCTGTCTTCCATGCTCCTCCTGGTATCATTGGTGTCACTGTCGGCATGATGATATTATCGACAAGGCTTTTTACCAGTGCTGTTGCTGCGACTCCTATTATGAATGCAACTGCCAGTGGCACGACCTTATATTCTTTTATAAATTCCATAAATTCCTTACACATGTGTTTCATTAATAAATCACCCTTAACAGTTAGCTTAAGTAAATGACTATTTAAATTTTTGCGAAGCAGAAACCGACAATATAAGAGGGTATTAGGGAGATATCTCCCTAATTCAAATAGAGTTTTAGAAAATATAAAAGGTAAATGAGAAACTAAGCTTTCTTTTCTTTTATTACATCCTTTATTTCAGGAATGACTTCCATAAGCCTTTTCTTTAGATTATCAATCACTTCATCTGGAAACTTTTCTTCCTTAATAACCAGTGTTCCTTCACTAAAAGCTAAGATGTCATCTGTTATTCTAAGCTCGTTTTTAAAGATTGCTTTTGCTTTTTCCAAAGCATCTGTAACTTCCCTTATGACCTTAACTTCATATTCTACAATTTTTCCTGATAATGGGTGGTTGAAATCAACTATTACCCTTCCACCTGAGACACTTCTTACTGTCCCTAGAGTGCCGTCGATGTTTATCTCAAGGCCTGGCATAGGGTTTATCTTTTCCTTGTGGAAAAGCTTCATCGGCATCAATTTCAGGAGTTTTGCGTCCTTTTTTCCGAATGCATCTTCAGGGTTAAGCTTTGCCTTGAATTCCCCAACCTTTTGCATCTTATCTTCAATTCCCTTAAGGACATGGCCTTCACCGATGCAGACAGTAACTGGGCCGAATACTGAATTCTGGTTCTTCAGGCCTGCTTTGACTGCAGCTTCTTCGTTTGTTGTATCAAAGACCCTGCCGTCTTCAAGCTTTCCGGTGTACTCAATCTCTACAAAATCGTGTTTTTTGAATGTCATACAGCCAACTGAATTGGTACACGTTTAAAAAGATTTTCATAGGTTCTTGACATAGAACAAAGTATAAATAGCACCATCACTAATATAATAGAATAATGATAAAAGCAATTATTTTTGACCTTGATGGTATGATACATTTCTCAGAAGAGAGATGGAGTGAGTGGTTCAGCAAGAAGTATGATGTTCCGATCGAGAACTTGAATGAATTTTTTAACAAGGAATTCAAGGATTGCCTTATCGGCAAATCTGACGTGAAAAAGGAGATAAGGAAATACCTGACAAAATGGGACCTTGAATTCACGGCTGAGTTCATGCTTGAATCGTGGTTCAGCTATGGATTTACAGATAAGAGCATGCTGCTTATGATATCAAAGCTTAAGAGCAAAGGGATAAAATGCGTGCTATGCACAAATAATGAGAGATACAGGGTGAAATATTTCAAGGATTATCATGGGTTTAACAGCACCTTTGATGCAATCCTTGCATCTTCAGACGTAGGTTTTAAGAAGCCTGAAAAAGAGATGTTTGAGGCTATCCAAAAAACCGTGAAAGTCCCAAAAAGCAAGATTCTTTTCTGCGATGACGATGAGAAGAACATATTGGCTGCAAAGAAATTCGGGTTTAAGACGCATCAATACAAGAAATTAAAGGAATTTGAAGAGGTTGTTACTAATTCATAGTAACATTTATTAATAGAAATATTTTTTATTTTTTTATGAGTACTGATTTAAGTCTTTCAAACGTTGTCCAAAAAGAGCTTATTGCCATAAGAGACGGCATCCATCTTGGAGAATTCTTTAATTTTGTGGCAGGAGTGGGTTTAATTGTGACTGCAACCCCTGAGATATATAATGCTGTTCCAAATTTCATTGATTCTATCCCCTATCTGAATACAGCTGTGCACTGGGTAATTGAAGAGGTTCCTAGATATGTCCCAATGTTAGTTACCTTTGGCGGGCTTTTCATAAATTCTATCATTAATAATTCAATCGATCTGCCACCGCTATATAACATAACCGAATTCAACATCGCATATGCAAGCCTTATTGAAGGCTATGGTCAGCCTGTTGAAAAAAATACAGGTGAAGATATTAGAAACCTTGAGACTGAATTAACAACCAAGTTTGACATGCTTGATGATAAATCAAAGCGGATTGCCAAAGATACAATTTACAGAAAGCTAAAAGAAGGAAAGACTTTTGTTTCACAGGCACTTATTAAGATAGCATTTGGTGATTCATATACTACACTTGCTACAATGGACCTTGATGAACCCCGCATATATCTAGGCAAAGAGTCTGCAAGAGAGTTATTTGGGATGTTCCAGGATTATGAAACATGCTACCTGAAAGATGACAGAAACTATGGAGTAACCAAAGCAGACTATGAAAAAAAGATGCTATGGGTGTTCAACAGAATGCCTGAATTTTACAAGCCTGAACTGCTTAAGGAGTTAACAAGGCTTCAGGAAAAATATCATCAGAAAGCTTCTGGGCTAAATCCAATTAGGGATGCCTTGATTTCTTAAGAACAATTAATTATTTTAATCAGGTAACTTTTATACACCTATGACTTTTTACATCGAAAAAAAGCAGGCCCTATCAAAAATCGACAAATCAAGGAAAGGCGAGATTGATAAGCCTATTCTTCCACTTATTGAAAAGATCAATTCAACTGAGGATTATTACACCACAAGCTCCTGCTCTGGAAGGATTATGCTTATCATCCCCGGGATTAAAAAAAACAAGACGACCTGGCCTTTTGTATCCCATAGGAAAATAAAAGTATCTGATCTTTCTGTTTCATTAAAGAACCTGCCAAAAGAGGCCATGTGGCTTAGGATGGAACATCCAATAATCCATATCGCATGCAGGGATTTAAAAGCAGCTGAGATCCTTTTGAAGAGGACCAATGATACTGGTTTTAGAAGGTCTTCTCTTATTGCGTTCTCAAACAGGATAATTGCCGAGATAATGATCCCTGAAAAGATGGATGTGCCGATATCTGAAAAGGGAGAATTGCTTGTCTCTATTGAATATATAAGGTACCTTATCAAGGCTGCAAATTCAAAACTTGCGTCATCTCATAAGAAGCTTGAGAAGCTTAAATTGCTCTTTTAAAAAAAGTAAGGTTTTTATTCTAGTGTTTTATTAAAATGCCAATGAATAGCCCTATAAGTGATGGACCAGCAAATAAGAAGGAAATAGAAAGGCTTGAACGCAAGCTTAAGAAAGCAAGCCAGGGCCAAAGCCTGGATGTAACTGAGCAGGGCACATATTATGGGCTAAATAAGATAAAGGAAAAAAAGGAGACCAGTGGTTTTGCTAAGTTCCTTGTACTTCTGGTTTTCATACTTCTGATTGTTGCAGCAATCGTGCTTTTTTCAGGGATAATAAGCGGAAAGATTGATGTGTATTCCTTATTCAAGAACTACGCTATAAAAAATTAAGAAAAAAAGAAGAATTTTTATCTTCTTAACAGAAGAACTACCAAAACAAAAAATACCAATAGTGCAAGTAGGAATAATCCTGCAAGCAATAGTATATATTGTGGTGAATCAAAGAAATTTTCCTTCTTCTCTCCTACAATAACACCTGTGTTTGGCGGAACTTCGATTATGTTGACATCTGTGTTTGAATCATCATTGTCATCTGTGTTGTCTTCATCGACATCTTCGTCAACATCTTCATCTACGTCATCGTAGCAGTCATCAAGTGTCAGCGTTACTGAGCTTGTGTCTGATTCTTCATCTGAATCGTAGTTTGCCCTTATAATTATTGGGTATGAGCCTGGTGTCAGTGTCTTTGGAAGGTTTATGTTGAATGTTTTTGTTTCTTCGTCTCCGTCATTCAAGTCAATGTTGTAGACTTCCTCGCTTAAGCCAAGTTTCTGTGACTGGACAAAGATTGATGCCTTGCCCTGGTCTTTTGTTCCTGTGTTCTCAATTGTAACAGTCAGGACTGCATTTCTTTCATTGCATGCTAAAAGTGAAGGCTCTAGCTCAGCTTCAACAATTGAAACTTCGTCATTGTCTACTTCAACATCAAGCCTGAACTGGATGTAATCTCCATGCCTTGCGCCATTCTCATCTGTTCCTGTTGTGAACAGTTCAAAGTCATATTCATCTTCATCAATGTCATCAGGTACATCAAAGCTTAATACTAGTGTATCTGTGTCATCTGCGCTTAAGTCTCCAAGGTTATCTGAGTCATCATCAAATTCAGAGTCATCTGGTTCAAAATCAACATCAACTTCTTCTATTGTACAGTCTCCGTAGTCATCTGCGTCATCGCACTGTCCATCATTGTTGAATGTGTTTTCAATCTCTATGTTCAGGTTTACACTGTCTCCCCTGTTGATATCATTAAAGTCGTCCCCGTCTCCAAGGTCTTCAGTATCTTCTGGGTATTCAATTTCTGTATCTCCACCGAAGTTCAGGTTGCTTTCTGCCTGCATATAAAATGCTAGGGTCTGTGAAAAGCCACCATTTCCTGTGATCCTTATATCTGCAACTTTCTGCTTCTCTTCCTGCCCTTTATCATTAACAGCGTGAAGGTTTAAAGGTACAAATGCTGAAACTGTAAGTGTCAATGTGCTGTTTGAGCTAACGCTTGCTGCTGAAAGTGAAACTTCTGCATCAATGTCTTCATTAACTGTTGGGCCATCATACCTGGCGTTTACGTTTATCACTTCAACTGTCAGGCCTGTCAAGTCAGTGCCCAAGTTTTTTAATGTAAACTCAACATCACTAAGCACCTGCCCTCTTTCCTGTCCGTCGTCTCCTAAAAGAACTTCGGTCTTATCAAAAGCGGCAAATGCACTTGCTATCATTATAACAAACATAAGCAAATACAGCATTTTTTTCATTTTATCACCTTTAAACATTAGTTTATATAGTACTATTTTATAGTAGTATTCTATTTTATTTAAAGCTTGTGTTAAGTTGTTATATTTAAATGTTTCTTAATTTACTATTAGAAAGTAAAGACAAGTTAGATAAAACAAGAATCAAGAATTAATAAAAAAAATTATACTTTTTTGAAAAAGCCCATGATATCTACTTTAGGTATCGGGTTCTTGAAGACCTTTGGGGCTTCTGGAACTTTTTCCTGCAGCTTTATTGGCTCTGCTGGTTTTGGCTTTGCTTCCATTGGCATCAGGAAATCATCTTCTTTTGTGAAATCGTGCCTTGGCTCAAGCTCAACAAACACTCCTTCTTCTTCCTGAGGCTTTACGGTTATGCATACCTGGTCTCCAGACATGACTTCATTTAGTGCCCTTGAATCATCAAGGACAACATCATTTATCTGCGGAACATTCATAACCGGCTTTTGGACTGGCTTTTGTGGCTCCGGACTAGAGATAGGCGCAATTGGCCTGAATGTGCCAACGCTCCTCTCTTCACCTCTTCTTTCCCTGTTTTCGGCTTCTTTATAGCCTCTGACCATGTAATGGAAATTCTTTTTTTCAGGACTTGTCTTCTGAATAAGCTCGTCAATCTCATCCTGATATGTCTTTTTTTTTGTATAGCTGTTTTCAATCTGACCTGTCTTTTCAATGAATGTCCTTGTTACCTGTTTTTCTGTTGAAGTAATATCGTTTGCCATCCTTAGTGCTTCTGAGGAGCTCATCGCAAGCCCGCATTTTGCTAAGGTTTCAGCTAATAAAGTTGCATCGTTCATTTAGTTCTCACCATTTTTATTTTTATTAATTAGATAGATTAGTATACTAAATTGTATACTGATATATAAAGTTTGTGTTTTGTGATTAATTTAATTTCAAAAAAGAAATATTTAAATAGTGTTACTACATAGTAGTATTTATGTGGGTAAAACATGAAGCTGAACCTTATTGGGAGATTAATGATATTTTTAAGTCTGGTGCCATAAATACCCATTTAGAAGTTCGTAAGAAGGATGAATTTATCTTCCCCATAAGCCCCAGAATATCTTATCATCCAGATGCATCAAGGCAAGTTGTATTAGCTGTAAATTATATTCAGTATACACACGAATTATCTCCAATAACAAATCATGTTGGTCTACCTATGGCAAAATTAGAAATAGGTGTTCGAGAAAATATAACAGAAGGCAGAACAGAAATTAACTATATAGGTTTTCATTTTAAAGATGAAAGATATTTAAATAGAGAAACCCAATTTGAAATTCCTAAATTAACAGGAGAGGAAAATGATTATGAATGGTTTGTTTCAAGTGGACTTGAACAATTAAACGATAAAGGAGAAGTAACGCTTCAAATGTTTTTTAGAAATGGGATATTTACAGGATATAATTTCGGTTTTGATTCTGGAAGAGAAATTCCTGTTCATTTATATGGCATGATAATTCCTGAACTAAAAACAAAATTTGAGTTCTTTATAAGCCAACATAAAGAATTAGAAACTGAACTAACTAACTGTTTGAAATACTTTGAACAAAATGAACTTCCTGGAAAGAATAATCATTTGCCTGGTAAAAATGATAAACTTCTTCCTTCTGGACCTGCAACTATTGTTGGTGGAATTGGTTTTATTTATTTATTTTCTCACTTAGCATCTCAGATAAAATATAGGTAAAAAGCAACAGAAACCAATATAAATAATAACAACATACTTTTTTAAAATGAGTTTGAATATCTTTTCTATCATTATTATTTGATATAGGGCTGTTTTTATGCCCGATAAAAAATTAATGATAGATTAAGAATTAAAACAATATAATCAAAACAAGGTGGCCAAATTATGCAAAAATACGAACCTGTTACTGAAGAAAAAAAGATACTTGAATTCTGGGAAAAGAATGATATAAGAAACAAGGCAAATAAGAAGAACAAGAATGGAAAGCCTTTCTATTTCCTTGATGGGCCACCATATACTTCAGGAAAGATACATTTAGGTACTGCATGGAATAAGTCGCTAAAAGACCTTGTTACAAGGTATAAGAGGATGAATGGGTTTGATGTGTGGGATAGGGCTGGATATGATATGCATGGCCTTCCTACTGAGGGGAAAGTCCAGGCAAAACTGGAACTTAAGACCAAGGATGACATCTTGAAGTACGGGCTTTCTAAGTTCATCAAGGACTGCAGGGAATTTGCAGTCACAAACCTTAAGGTAATGAACAAGGATTTCAAGAATCTGGGAGTATGGCTGGATTTTGACAATGCCTACCAGACAATTGATAATGAATATATAGAAGGGACATGGTGGCTTGTGAAAAAAGCGCATGAGAAAAAAAGGCTTTATGAAGGCCAGATGACAATGACCTGGTGCGGCAGCTGCCAGACATCCCTGGCAAAGCATGAGCTTGAATACAAGAATGTTGTGGACAAAAGCCTTTATGTCAAATTCAAAGTGAAAGATAAGGCAAATGAATTTTTAGTGATATGGACAACTACTCCCTGGACCATTCCATTTAATTTAGGGGTAATGGCTAACCCTGAACTTATCTATGTGAAGGTAAAAGTAGGAAAGGAATTTTGGATAGTTGCAAAAGATTTGGCTGAAAGTGTCCTTACAAAAGCAGGCATGGAATTTGAGATAATCGAGGAATTCAAAGGGAAAAAGCTTGATGGAGTGCACTATATCCATCCTATGCATGACATGCTAAAAGAGCATTATGCTGTTCTTCAAAAGAAAGCAAAAAAGCTTCATGCTGTTGTGATGAGCGAAGAATATGTGACAGCTGATTCAGGTACTGGACTTGTCCATATGGCGCCTGGATGCGGAGCTGAAGATTATGAAGTAGGGCATAGGGAAGGCATACCACCATTTAACGAAGTGAAGGAAGACGGGTATTACAATGATAATATGGGAAATCTTTCCAGCCTTCATGTGAAAATGGATACGCAGAAGTTTATAGATGCAATTGAAAAGACAGGTGCTTTGGTTGCAAAAGAGGACTACCCGCACGATTATGGCCACTGCTGGAGATGCAGAAATCCGATTTTATACAGGACAACAACTCAGTGGTTCTTTAAGGTTGAAGACCTGATAGAAAAGCTGAGGAAGACCAATAAAGATAAGATCACATGGGTTCCTGACTGGGCCGGTTCTAATCAGTTTGATTCGTGGCTTGAAAACTTAAGGGATAATGGCATCACAAGGCAGAGATATTGGGGCTCGCCATTGCCTGTATGGAAATGCGAGAAGTGTAAGGAATATGTTGTTGTGGAATCAAGAAAAGAGCTAAAGAAACTTGGGGCTTCACATATCCCTGAAGATCTTCATAAGCCATGGATTGATGAAGTCACATTAAAATGCAAGTGCGGTGGGGTTATGAAAAGGAACCCTGATATCATGGATGTCTGGATTGATGCAGGCGTTGATTCTTGGGCTTCCTTGGGGTATCCGCATGATGAGACTTTGTTCAAGAAATATTTCCCTGCTGATTTTATCACAGAAGGAAAAGACCAGATAAGAGGATGGTTTAATTTACTGTTTGTTGCAAGCATGCTTGGTATGGAAGACATCTCATTCAAGAACTGCTATATGACTGGGTTTATCAATGACAGCCAGGGCAGGAAGATGTCAAAATCAATAGGGAATGTCATAAGTCCTAATGAAGTAACTGAAAAATACGGTGCAGACACTTTCAGGTATTACAGTATCGGAGCTAGCGCACCAGGACTTGATTTAAACTATAATTTTGATGATGTTGAGATCAAGAGAAGGAACTTGAATGTCTTATGGAACCTGCATAATTTTGTCATTGACCTAGCGCATGCATCAGGAAAAAACCCTGCTGAAATAAAGAAAGCTGAACTTGGGGATGAAGAAAGATATATCCTAAGCAAGCTGAACAGCACAATCAAGAAAGTCAGCGAGAAACTTGATGGTTATCTCTTAAATGAGGTGCCATGGGAAGTTGAATCGATGTATATGGAGCTTTCAAGGACATATATACAGCTTGTCAGGGAGAAGACAAACTCAGGGAGCGATGAGGAGAAAGAGGCTGTGCTTTATACAGTCTATAATGTGCTTTTGGATATCATGAAACTAATGGCACCTATAACCCCTTTGATTTCTGAGATGATGTACCAGAATTTCAAGAATGAGTTTAAGCTAAAGGAAGAATCAGTGCATCTTTTCATGTGGCCAAAGGCTGACCAGAAGCTGATTGATGAGAAGCTGGAACATGATGTTGATAGCGTCAAGGATATTATCCAGGCTGCATTAGGGGCAAGGGAGAAGGCCCAGGTAGGTATAAGATGGCCGCTCAATGAATTGATAGTTGATAGCGAAGATAGCGAAGTAAAGAAAGCGCTAAAAGATCTTTCAGGCCTAGTCATGGCACAGGTCAATGTAAAAAAAGTGAAGCTTGAAAAGTTCACTGACATGAAAGTCAGCTATAAGCCTAACTTCAAGGAGCTTGGAAAGGATTTTGGCAAGGAGACGCATAAAGTTGCAGCAAAAATTGAAAAAGGAGATATAAAAGACCTGGAGGAAAGGCATTATACTGTTGAAAAAGCAATGCCTGAAAAATGGTTCCTTGGGGAATTCTCAAAAGGCTCAGTCTACCTGACAAGCGATGTCTCAAAAGAGCTTATATCAGAAGGGTATTTCAGGGAAGTCGTGAGAAGGCTTCAGTCTTTCAGGAAAGATGCAGGCCTTAAGAAAACAGAGAGCATTGAATTGTATCTTGAACTTGATAAGTCTCTTTTAACTGAAGTCTCTGGATATAAGAAAGAGATAATGGAAAGGATAGGCGCAAAGAAGCTTGAGATGAAAAGTGAGGAATCAAAAGGAAAATCCACTTTTGTGAGCGAGGATTCAATAAAAGGGCTGAAGATAAAGGCAAGTTTTAGCGTTATTTAATTTTTTGATTATTTTTTTTCGTATATCTCTATTGCTGCGATTACGCCAGAACTTGTTTTGCTGGATATTCTATATTCAAGTCTTTCTCCTATCTTATGTCTTGAATGTTTTTCATCATGTTGCGTCTCTGCACCAAGATGTGTTATGCTGACATCTGTTTTTGCCAGATTAACATCATAGTTTCCTTTATCCATAAAGTGAAAATCAATAGTTATATAATCTGTATCTGCATGAAAAACAAGCGAAGGTGATCCATTTGGCAAAGCTACTGCCTTTTCTTTTGGTTTATCTCCTGTTTTCCTGCTATTTATCAGTACTTTTTCCAGGTTTCCTATAGGAATTATCTGGCTTTCTCCAATTTTTTCTTTTTCCATATCATCCAGGGAATCATATTTACCTGGTTTGTAAAAAGTAACTTTTAATTCATATTCTGCCATTTTTAATTCCTTGGAAAAATAAGCTATATTAAAAAGTGATTAAAAAAGAGACATGGCAGGAAACGATTAGATTTAGAAATCAAACAGCTTCTTCTGCTCTTTTTTTGCTTTTGCGTCCTTCCAGCTCTGCCATTCTTTCCTGAAAAAATTGATATGTGGGTTGTTCCAGTGCTTTTCTAGGAATTTCTGCGTCTTCTCATCGCTCATATACCCTGAGCCAAAGTCCTCACCAAATTTTTCCTTCAGGAAATCAATATATCTATCCCTGGTTACTTTTGCAAGAATGGATGCTGCGGAAACGCAAGGATAATTGAAATCTGCTTTATGCTCTGTAACAAGCTCGATTGCTTTTGCTTCATCACTCAATTTATCCCTGATATAATATTGATATCTCTCAGCACTGCTGTCTGGAAGGTCAATAAATGCCTTACTTGGTTTAAGCTCGTTTAGTATCTGCGAGGTTGTGTGCGCTTCAAGGATGTTTAGATTTGAAAGCTTCACTGCTTCATCAATCTTATCAGAAGTTATGCTTATTATCTTATAATCCTTGGCCATGGAGATTATTTTTTTGAAAAGATCTTCCCTTTCTTCCCTTGTCAGAAGCTTTGAATCTTTGCATCCTATTTCCTTGAGTTTCTGCTCTTCTGTTTCTTCTATCATGACACCGGCCATGACTAGAGGCCCTATGACAGGACCACGGCCTGCTTCGTCAATACCACAGATCAACATAGGTTTCCTAAAACCTATAATGTTTAAAAAAGTTTACTTTGGTCATATTTTTGGAACAACCCTGAATATGTAGTCATTTTTTTCATCAAATACCCATTTTTGCTCAGGCATAGGCAATTTGCCGTTCATCCCTTGGCTTACTGAATATGCTTTCTGAACCCACATCGTAAGAAAGTGTGAATAAGCATGGGCTGCTGCATTGTATTTTAGGATAGTCTGGTCAATCTTAAGAAGCCTTGAAGAAACCAGGAAATCCTCAATCTCTTTATATGAGCCTTCTACCATGTCAGCTCTCTTGACCCAATACCCCAGATGATTATGGTTCATTGTTGTGAAAAGGGTCTGGGCAAGAAAGCCTATGTGGTCAGGATTTAAATCCGGGACATCAAGAAAATCTTTCAATGGGGCAAGCGACCACCTTGCATTGAACCTGTAGAATGCACTGCCTGTCCAGCCTGTTGGAATAGCACTATACCCTAAATCAGTTCCGCTTTCATGATTTTTCCTGATATTTAGTATATATTCCTTTCTACATAGTTCAAGGTCAATCAAGTCACTGTCTGTATCGTCCATATGTTTTTTTATTCCGATGGGTTTTTATATAAGTTATCTATATAATATATAATTAATATATATAATAATGATTTTTAGAAAATGGAAACAAGAAATATAATCAAATCCGGACCTTCTTCATATGTTGTATCCCTGCCATTAAGCTGGATAAAAAAAAACAAGCTGGAAAAAGGGGATTTCCTGTTTCTTGAGGAGAAAGATAACATTTTATCATATTCCACTAAAAATTCAATCGATGAAGACAGATCAATAACAATTGATATAGACAATAAAAGCGATGAAGACCTGAAGAGAAGACTGATTTCTGCTTACCTTACTAATTACCATACTTTTGTCTTGAAAGGGCAGACATTAAAAACCAGGATCAAGGGAATCAGGGAGATAATTTCACAATTGGTTGCAGTTGAAATCATGGAACAGACCTCATCAAAGATGGTGCTCCTTGAGATGCTTGATAAGAACAAGAACTCGCCTGAAAAGATAATCAGGAGAATAGATATGATAGTAAGGAACATGTTTGATGAGATAAATTCATCTATCGGAAAGGCAGATGTCAGTGAATATATCTCCGAAAAAGAGAGTGACATAAACAAGCTGCAGAGGCTTGGACAAAGGCTTGTAATAAATGCCCTTGAAAATCCATCTTACCTCGAAGAACTGAAAAAAAAGAGCTGCAGCATCATGATGGAACTTAAAGTGATAAACTTCCTTGAGATGATAGGGGATTCACTCAGCAGCTGCTCGAAATATTCAAATAAGGTTAATTCAGTCCAGATAATCAAGTTTTTTCAGGAACTTGCAAATGATTTTGAAAATCTTATGGAGTCTTATTATTCAGAAGATTTCCAGAAGGCAATAACTTTTTCAATCGGCTATCAAAAGAAAAGAGAGCATATTGAAAACATGATTGAAAAAAGCAAGGAATCCAAATCCCTCCTTTTCATCATCATGCTCAGAGAGATAATAACCTCTTATGACGAGATCAGCCTTATAATACTTAACAGGAATACCTGAGTATATAGAAAGAATTATAAACAATCTGTCATTCTGAAAAAATCATAGCGGGGTAGGGCAGCCAGGAGTGCCCGTTGGGCTCATAACCCAAAGGTCGGAAGTTCAAATCTTTCCTCCGCTATTCTTTTTTTATGTGCTTGAGCGAAAAGAAATATTTCCTGCGTTATTCTCTTGTTTTCTTATTGATAATTATAGCAGGACAGCGCAAACTTTAAAAACCACCTTTATTAGTAATTACCTATCTTTTTAAAAATGGGGTAATTGATGACTTATATAACTAAAATGACGATGCAGGGCTTTAAGAGCTTTGCACAAAAAACAGAGCTTGTTCTGGGAACGAAGTTTAACTGCATCCTTGGACCAAACGGCTCAGGGAAAAGCAATGTCTTGGACGCATTGTGCTTTGTCTTAGGTAAATCCTCAGCTAAATCACTTAGGGCTGAGAAATCTTCTAATCTTATCTATAATGGAGGAAAGGCAAAAAACCCTTCAAAAGAAGCTTCTGTTACAATTCATTTTGATAATTCCAATAATGAATTCCCAATTGAGGATAAAGAAGTAAAACTTACAAGGTTAGTTAAGGAATCTGGAAACAGCATATATAAAGTAAACGGAAAAACAGTTACAAGAAATCAGGTAGTTGAACTGCTTTCAAATGCAAGGGTCAACCCTGATGGTTATAATATCGTCCTTCAGGGAGATATTGTAAGGATTGTTGAAATGTCTGCATTGGAAAGAAGAAGGATTGTTGAAGAGATTGCAGGAATTTCTATATATGAAGATAAAAAGCAAAAAGCAATTAATGAGCTTACAAAGGTTGAAGAAAGGCTAAAGGAATCTGATATCATTCTTGCTGAACGTGAAACTTACTTAAAAGAGCTTAAAAAAGAGAGAAACCAAGCGCTCAAATTCAAGGAACTGGATGATAAAATAAAAAGGAACAAAGCAACTGTTATAAGGGCTAAACTTGACGATAAACTTGAGAAGAAGGAAAAGATTCAAAGAGATATAAATGCAAGGAAAGCTGAAATCGATAAGATACAATTAGAGATTGATGAATTGAAAAAAGAGATTGAGAAGAAGAAAGCTGAGCTATTGGAAGTGAATAAGGAGATTGAACAGAAAGGGGATAAGGACCAGCTGAAGATACAGAAGGTCATCGAGGACCTGAAAGTTTCCTTAGGGACAAATAAATCCAGGATAACTTCAATCGAGAATGAGCTTTCAAGGGTAGCAGAAAGGAAAACCCAGCTTGAAAAAAGCGGGAAAGAGATTGAGGAGAAGATTTCAAGGCTAGAACTGGAAAAGAGCAACCTGAAAAAAGGCATTGAACAGAATGATTCACAGATAGCAACAATCCAGGAGAAGATTGACAAGTTCAAAACGAAGCACAACCTTAGTGATTCAACTGACCTTGAGAAAGAGATTGAATTCTTGGATAAGTCTGCTGATGAAAAATTAAAGGAGATCCAGGACCTGAGGGAAAAGCAGCAGAATATGCTCAGGGAAAAGGACAAGTATGAATACCAGCTCAATACTGCTGATGAGAAAATTGCAAAGGTTCTTGAGATAAAAAAGGAGCACCAGAGCGAGCTTGAAAAGCTAAAGCAGATGAGGCAGGAATTCAAGAAGGCAACACTTGAACTTAATACTAGGCTAAATGAGGATTCACAGCTTGCAGCTCAGCTTTCCAATGCAAGGTCAAAGTCATTAAAGATAAAGGAAGATGTCGCAAAATTCAGGGCAAAAAGGGCAAGCATCGAAGAGACAACTGGGAAGGACATTGCCGTGCAGAAGATTATTGAGCAGAAAGACAAGCTAAAAGGAATTTATGGCACAGTCTCCAGCCTTGGTTCTGTAAGCAATGAATACAGCACTGCACTTGAAGTTGCAGCAGGGCCTAAATTAAAGAGCATTGTTGTTGAATCTGATAAGGTTGCTGCTGACTGCATAAAATTCCTGAAGCAGAATAAGTTTGGAACAGCAAGCTTCCTTCCGCTAAATAAGATAAAGCCGATACAGCAGGATATGAATGTGAACAGGCTTCTGAGCGAATCTGGCGTAAAAGGAAGGGCTGCTGACCTTATCAAATATGACCTAAAATTCAAGAATGTCTTCTCGCATGTTTTTGGGAATACTGTTGTTGTCGAGAATATTGAAGTTGCGAGAAGAATAGGTGTCGGGAATTACAGGATGGTAACGCTTGATGGGGACTTGACTGAAATCAGCGGAGCCATGCATGGTGGATTTAGGAGAAAGAAAGAGACCGGTGGGTTTGCAGAAAGGGAGATAATGCAAAGGATTGAGGAGATGGAAGCTGATGAGGCTGATACTGACGCAATCATTTCAAAACTTGAAGCAAAGAAAAGTGAGAATGAAGAAGTCATCACAAGGCTTAGGCATATGAAGGCTGAAACAGAAGCTGAAATAATCAAGATGGAAAAATCACTTCATATTGAAGACAGCGATGTTGATGTCTCCCAGAACCTGAAGAAAGAGATGCAGGACAAGCTGAAAGAATGCGAAAAGGAGCTTAGGGATATACAGAATAATGTCAATAAGTCCAATTCTGATCTTGCAGGCCTAAAGATGAAAAAACAGGGACTTAGGGATAAGATCAATGCTCTAAAAAACCCTGCACTTCTTGCTGAGCTTAATACATTTGAGCAGAAAAGGACTGAACTTAGGGAAGATACAATAAGGAAGACTGCTGACATGAAAAATATTGATGCGCAGGTCGCAACAATACTTTCCCCAGAACTTCAGAACACCAAAAAAATCCTTAAGCAGCATGAGAAGGAAGAAGAGACTTTCAGCGAGGAGCTAAAAAATCTCAAGGAACTTATCAAAGTACAGGAAAAAGACGTGAAAGAAAAAGAGGCTCTTCAAAAGGAATTCTATGACAAGTTCAAGGAACTGTTCAAGAAAAGGGATAAGGTAAATGATGATGTGAATAAGACCGAGCAGAGACTGTATAAGAGAGAAGAGATGAGAAGGAATGAAGAAGTCAAGTCTAACCTGATTTCTTTGGATAATGCAAAGATAACTGCTGAGATTGAAGGAGTAAAAGAAGAGTATAAGGATTATGAAGGGATTGAGGTCTTCAAGGACAAGGACCCAGAAGTCATAAAGAAGGAAATCTGGGACTTTGAGAGGATGGTCAAGGATATGGGTGCTGTAAACATGAGGGCTCTTGAGATATATGATGCTGTTGAAAAAGAGTATAATTCGGTTTTGGAGAAAAAGGACAAGCTTGTAAAAGAGAGGCATGATGTGCTCCTGATGATGAATGAGATAGAGACAAAGAAAAAAGACCTGTTTATGGGAACTTATGACCAGATAAATAAGAATTTCATGGAGAAATTTGCATCACTTACAACAAAAGGGGAAGCGACACTTGAACTTGAAGACCCTGATACTGTATTTGATGGTGGAGTCAATATAAAAGTAAGGCTTACTGGCAAGAAGTTTTTGGACATAAGAAGCCTTTCAGGCGGGGAAAAGACTATGACTGCCCTTGCTTTCCTATTTTCAGTGCAGGACCATGAGCCAGCACCATTCTATGTATTAGATGAAGTTGATGCTGCCCTCGATAAGAGGAATTCTGAAAAGCTTGCGCAGCTTGTAAGGCAATATGTCTCAAAAGCGCAGTATATGGTAATCAGCCATAATGACGGCGTAATTTCTGAAGCAGACCATCTTTATGGGGTTTCAATGAACCAGGATGGGATAAGTAAGATTGTCAGTCTGAAAATATAAAGAAGTTTCTCAGAAAAAATTCTGAATAAACCATAGTTCATATAAAGAATCAGAATAAAAATTAAAAATTAGTAGCTAGGGGGTAGAGTCTTTGGGATAAAGACTAAAATCACTCGATTATCCCGATTATTCTCCCGTTTAAGTCCCGAACTACCAATGCGTTCCTTGGTATTTCTTTTTGTAACAACATATTTAAGCACCCTTTCTCTTTTTCTCAATGTATCTTAGTATACAAATGTATATACTGATATATAAAGGTTTCGTTGCTTGAAAACATATATTTGACATAGAAAACTATCAAAAAAAAAGAGATTTATCAAAAAACTTAGACGCCAAACATTGTCCTGAGCTCTTCAGTTGGCTCCCATGGTGGCTCGAAGGTGATATCTATTTTCACAGTCTTTATTTCCTTGAATTTTGTCTTTATTGCATCTTCTATCATATCTAGAAGCATAGGACCATATGGACACATTGGTGTTGTGAAGGTCATGACAATGTTTACCTTGTCTTTCTTCACCTGCACTTCATAGATCAGCCCTAAATTCCACACATCCATCTGAAGCTCTGGGTCATTTACTGTCTTTAAGACTTCAACAATATCTTCTTTTTCTGTCATTCTTCTTTATTATTATCTGTTTTTTTATAAAGATTCCCTTTGAAATCCTATAAACATTTAAAAAACATTAAACAAGCATAATAAACTATTTATATTACTCTTCTTTATAAATAGCAATGGGTGGTGTTAAGGAGCTTGGCAGCAAGATGGTATATTTCTATTCCTGGAAGATAACCAGGGTAATCTTAGTTGTTTTAGCAGCCGTGCTTTTATCCCCGACTGATTTTGGGAAAGTATACCTGCCTCTGATTACAATCTCTTTTTTCATGCATTTTTTTGAATTCAACCTAAAAGACGAAGAAGTCCATAAGTTCTGCAGCACAGTAAGCCTGGTTGCACCGATTGTAAGCATGCTTATCGCTATGCTTTTTCTCTCGATATCTGTTTTTATCCCTGAACTTTCAGATTCCCTGAAACTTAGCGCTGCAATGGCCATGTTCCTTGGACTGAAAAGGACTGCTGAGCTTTATTATAAGAACAAAGATATGTTCACTAAAGTCTATAAGATTTATTTTGCTGCAGAGACTGTTGGGCTTGTCTTATCATTGGTATTGTTTTCCTTTGGCTATGGTTACCTCTCTTTTTTGATAGGATACCTTGCTTTCCATGTTATTGGGGCTTTTGCAATCTGGTGGAAATTCCCAATCAAAGTAAGTGCAAACGTTGATAAAAATGTAATAAAGCACATGTTTACTTCATGGGAAACCAGGCTTCCTGATAACCTTTTAAGCAGCATCTACAGGAATGGGCTTTTGATCATTGTTTCAATAGTTTTTGGATTAAAGGAATTTGCTTACCTATATCTTGCATTTATCCTTGGATATTTTTCATATAAGAACATAACAACGTTCATCACTGAATCCCTCCTTAAGAGCTTTGCAAAGATGAATGATGAAATTTTCAGGTATAATCTTATAAAATTGATTGAATATATCACTTTAATCACGCTTCCAATACCTATAGTCCTTATAACACTAAGCCCGGAAATAGCATATTTCATCGGATGGCAGGAATACTTCATAATTCCGTTTATTGCTTTTGCAGGCATGCTAAAGGCTGTGTTTGAAACTTCAAGGATAACTTTCCTCATCAAAAAGCAGGAATGGATAACAAAAATAAAGCTTGTAGAGATATCTTCGCTTGCATTGTTTTCTGCTATATTTGGATATTTCTTTGGGCTTAACGGGGTTGCATTTGCCATCCTTATCAGCTCAATAATCGGTTGCTTCCTTTATTATTATGCCTCAAAAAAACTGATCAAAGCAAATGTCTACATGGTTTCAAGGGATTATTTTTTCATCATGCTTTCAGGCATATTCTTTGGGCTTACTATCGCAATGCTAAAAGAGTTTTTTTTCCTAAACTATATCGCACTGATAATTATCACCTGCTTTGGACTTTTGATATACTTCACTATAACAGTCACTTTCAATAAGGAGCTCTATAAAAGATGCGTAAGGTTCATCTTTGAAACTTTTGAAAAATGATAAAATTGATTTTCGGACTAATATTGTTCTTTCTTCCAGGTTACATTATTACAGAGATTTATTTCAGGAAAGCTTCTTTACTTGAAAAGATATTATATAATTTTGCAGTCAGCATATCAGTTTCCATTGCTATAGGCATAGTGCTTGGGTTCAATGAGTTTACTTATAGGCTGACAGGCGGGTTTAACAATCTAATATATGCTTATCTTCTGACAGATGCTGCACTCTTATTGTTTTATGCACTTAAACGAAATAAAATAGAACAGAAAAAACCTAAGGTTAAATGAATCTTGCTTGCCATAACAAGCGGTGTTAACTTATTTTATATTATTTTGGATAAACTTAAATACTAACATACTAATGGATTTTATATGAAGCTTGTTCTTATCAGGCATGGCGAAAGCATTTGGAATAAGGAAAACAAATTTACAGGATGGACTGATGTTGACCTGTCTGAAAAGGGAATTACTGAAGCAAAGAAATCTGGAGAGATACTAAAAAAACATGGCTTCTATTTTGATATTGCCTATACCTCCTATCTCGTAAGAGCAAAACATACGCTTAGGATTGTGCTGGAAAAACTAGGAAATTATCCTCAGATAATAGAGACATGGAAACTGAATGAGAGGCATTATGGAGCACTGCAGGGATTAAATAAGAAAGAGACTGCAAAAAAATTCAGCGATGATCAGGTTCATCTGTGGAGAAGAAGCTATGATATCTCCCCGCCAGCATTAAAGAAATCTGACAAAAGATGGCCTGGACATGATGAGATGTATAGAAAGCTTAAGAACCCGCCTACATCTGAATCATTGAAAGACACTGTGAAAAGGGTTGTGCCTTACTGGAAAAAAGAGATACTGCCAAATCTTGCATCAGGGAAAAAGATTGTCATTTCAGCGCATGGGAACAGCCTGAGGGCACTTATTAAGCATATCGATAATATATCTGATAAAGAGATTCCAAACCTAGAGATACCTACCGGAAGACCTCTGGTGTATGAGTTTAATAAAAAGATTCTGCCTATAAAACATTATTATCTAGAATGAAAACTAGCTTGTTTTGCAGCATAAACGGAAAAGACAGGATTATTCCTTTGCTTAAATCAAAAGAGATAAAATCCAGGCAGGTAAAGGAAGGAAAAGTATTCTGGCTTGAAATTATTAATAATCTTGCTGAAAACGTTTCTGTGAAAAGTGTTGCATTTGATTTTTTCCTGGAAGGCAACATGGTACTCGAACATGGATGGCTGCAAAGCTCTGATGTTTTTTTTAGGGAAGCTAGCGAGAGTACAAAAAAGTACAGGCTTTTCCTCAAAAGAAACCAGAATCCTTTCTCGTTCAGGAAAGATTTTGGATACTTGGAGAATAGCATAGTCAGCGAATGGTTTTCGATAGTGAAAGGGAAAGAGAATTATCTAATTGGGGCTGTTACGACAAAAAAACAGTTTACCCAGATATATGCAGCAAAAGAGAAAAACAGGATAAAGATAAGGGTAACCTGCCAGTTTGATGGGATTACACTTGCCAGGAATGATAAGATCATAACAGAAAAAATCGCTTTGCTCAAAGGAAACTTTGAAAAAATAAAGAAGGAATTCAGCCTGCTAATCAGGAAGAATATGGCAATAACTAAAAAGCCAAGGGTAGTTTCAGGCGTGTGCTGCGCTTATTACTGGAATTCTAAGAATGTAGATGAAAAGATATGTTGTGATGAACTTGATGCCCTGAAAAATAAGGATATCAAAGTTGATTATTTCCAGATTGACGACGGCTATGCAAAGACAGGAGACTGGCTGGAATACAAAACCAGATTTCCAAATGGATTTAAGCCTATAATTGAGAAATGCAGAAGATATGGCATGAAAGCAGGCATATGGGTTTCACCTTTCATCGCAGCTGCTGACTCAAACCTGGTTAAGATACATCCTGAGTGGTTCATCAAAAGAGGCAACAGGTATCTTGGCCTTGAAGTATCACCTTTTGAATTTTTTCCTGGGCTTGATTATAAAATCCTTGACCCAACAAATAGGCAGGTCATGGAATACGTAAAAAGAGTGCTACTGCATTTTAAGGAACTTGGATTTGAGATGTTTAAGATTGATTTCCTAAGCTCTTTATGCCTTGTAGAATACAAAAATAAGACAAGGGCAGAAGTCCTCAGAAGCTGCATGGAATCTATCAGGGAAATCCTTGGGAAGAACATCTACTTAATGAGCGCAATATCACAGCTTTCCCCACTAGCTGGAATAGTTGATAGCGCAAGGGCAGGAGTTGATACCATGCTACCTCAGGTGCCAAAGGCTCCAGTATTAAATGAAATAGGGAATTTCATGCTAAGGCAAAACCTCCGGACATGTGAGGAAAGAAAACACCTTGATTTTTGGGCTACTGACCCTGACTGCATTGTACTTAGGCACGGACTTAGCAAAAAAATGATTGATGAACATATAAAATTTGTAAAGAAAAACAATACCTGTTTTTGGATAGGGGATAAGATAAGAAAACTTGATGAAAAACAAGTTAAATTATTAAAAAGTATCAGACATGCAAATCCTTAATCTTTTCAATTGATCCCTTTAATTTCAAAAGTTCTTCTTCCTGCTGCTTTAGGGAATTAAGCTTTCCTGCATAATGGTTTTTTATCTCTTCCAGATGATTTTTTCCCTTGATTAGTTCTGCTTCAGCATTCTTCAGAAGCTCTTCCCTTTCTTTAATCAAGATAGATTTTTGCTCAGATTCATGCCTGTATTTTTCTTTTTTTATCTCCAGGTCCTTTATCTCATGCCTAAGCTTCAAAAGAAGGCTTTCCTCACTTGCTTTTGATTTTTTTATCTCATCCATCTCCTTATCAAGTCTTGACTTCAATGAAATTAGATTTGATTCCCTTTCTTCTATCTCCTTTTCCTTTTTTGTAAGCAGCCTCACTTTCCTGAACAGATGATCCCTTATTGAATATGCTTTCCTTGCTTCTTCCCTTAAGGTATTTTCATTTTTTGCTATTCTTCTCTCCCTCAATTCAAGGCTTGATTTTAATGACTCGAGCTTTTTAGCTTCTTCATTGAGACTTTCCAGCTCGCTTAGCTTCTTTTTTAATTCAGTCCTTTCAATGGCTGTTTTTTTTGAAGCAAGGTTAAGCCTTTCCTCTTCCTTATTTAATTCAAGTGTTTTTTTGATCAGAATATCCTGGGCAGTTTTTATTTCAGCCTCTTTCTTCCTCAGCACCTTTTCTTTTAAGTATGTGTCATTTTCCCTTTTCTGGATGTCTTCCTCAAGCTTCCTGAAATATTCCTGCTTCTTTTCAAGCCTTTTTTCATAGACAAAGAATGCAGCTGTTTTCTCTTCTGTTTCACGAAGCTTTTTACTATGATATAACTTCTTGTCCTCAAGCTCATTTATCTGTGATTTTAGCGTGCTTAAGGTAGCAGATATCTCATCTTCTTTCTTTACCAGGTCGCTGTCCCTTAGCTGCAGTTCAGCATGCTTTTTCTCCAATAGCTCATAGTACTCATCAAGATCTTTCTTATGTGACTCATAGTACTTTTTATGGTACCCTTCCAGGACATTCATCCTTTTTAGCTCATTTTTTAGCATCGTTAGCTCTATTTTGGAAACATCCTTTTTGCTAGAAACCTTAATCTTTTTTTTCAAGTAGTATGCCCTCTTTTATTACGGCAACTAATTTACCTTCTATTTGGCCTGTGATTTAAGCTGGTATTTTATCCTGTTTAGCTCTTTTTCCTTCTTCTCTACTTCCTTAAATGAATTCTGGAGCTTTTTCTTGTCTTCTTCTATCTCTGCTTTTTCTTTTGCCATCTGCCTTGTCATGGATTCTACATGGGCTTCTTTTTCACTTATGCTCTTTTCAAGCTTTGTAAGCCTAAGAATCTGCTCGCTGTTTTTCTTTTCCTCTTTCTTTAGGAAATCCTCTTTTTCACTCAGCTGCAGCCTTTCCTTTGAGATGAGAAGCAACCTTCTCTTCAGCACTTTTTCAATCTTTTCGAAATATAGCTCTTTATTTTTCTGGTAATCATTTATCTTTTCCAGGTGCATCTCTTTTTTTTCAATATAATCCAGTTTTGCAAACAGATTGTCCCTTCTCTTCTCTGTCTCTTTTTCCTTTTCAGCAAGCTTCTCCAGTATCTGCCTGCTTTCAACTGCTTCTTTTTCAATCTGCTTTTTCCTTTCTATGTACCCTTTCTGGAAAATTTCAGCTTTTTTTGCCAGGCTTTCGATATTTTTTTCTTTTATTATCAATTCATGATTTTTCTTCTTTAGTTCAATCTCCAGGTCATTAAGATTTTTTTCCCTGAAGTCTACTGCTTCTTTCAACTTTTCATATTCTTCTTTTGAAGAGCCAATATCTTTTTGGGTTTCTTTTAGCTGGTTTTCTTTTTCATTGAGAACAATCATCTGCTTTGTTATGTTCTTTCCCATCTCTTTGAGGCTCTTTTCAGCTTCTTCAAGCTCAGCTGATTTTTTCCTGTAAGTCTCATCATAATCCTGCTTTATTTCCTTCAGCTTCTTTAGTTCCACATTTAAAGATTCAATGGCCTTATCTTTTAATTCCAATGCCTGCTTCTGCAGCTCCTTTATCCTGCTTAGACTCTCTATCTTCTTTTGAATTGTTTCATGCTCATCTCTTAATTTCAAGACTGAGCTTTCTGATTTTTTCAATTCGAATTTCAGGCTCTCTTTTTCTTTTACTACGTCTGTTATTGCCACTTTTTCTTTTTCATATGCTTCAAGCCTTTCTTTCAGGAGGTTATAGCTTGATTCCAATGCACTATACTTTTTCCCAAAGTCATCATCTTTTAGATTTCCTGCCTTGTCCAGAAGTTTTTTTAGCTCAGCGTTTTCTTTTTTTAAATTTTCAATCTCTTTTTTCTGCGAAGAGATATCCACAAGACTGCTGTTGTATTCACTCAATTCCTTAAGCGAAAGCTCAAGCTGGTTTTCCTTGCTTTCCAGCTCTTCTTTTTTCAATGAAAGGGATTTAAGATGAGTGATTTCTGCAGAAGCTGATCTAAGCTCATTTTCCAGCTTTATTGAATTCTGCTTCAATGATTCTACTAGGTTACCTAGGCTTGCAATATGGCTCTCTTTCCTCTCAAGCTCTTTCTTCAGCTCTGCGTTGTTTCCTGATTCTTTCATAAGAAGATTTTTTTGTTCCTGGTTTAGTATTCTTATAAGCTCTTTTTCGCTCACAAACCCTTCATTTGCCAGCTTTGAGAAAAACGCTGAAAAATGGCTTTTGTCCCATGACCTGTTTAAGTATAAGAATGACCTTGCTTCTGACCTTAATCTTGATTCTGGCAGGATTTCCTGCCCGCTTTTTGATGCCTGATACTTTTCTTTCTCAATCTCTAAAAGCTCACCTAAATCTGATTCATTTAAGCTAAATCCATGTTTTTCTACAGAAATCTTTAAGTCAAGCCAATCCTGATGATTCCAGCTGCCGTTTTTTTCTTCAACAAATTCATCAAGCAACGGCAATAAGTTCTTAGTCATTCACCCACCTAATGTTTAAATAGATGAAGAGAGATTTATATATGTTTCTATGATATTTTATCAGGAATATATTTTTCTATCCTGTCTGCTATGATGCTCCCATCTCTCTTCCCTTCAATTTTTATGTAGTCCCCTTGGGTTAAGGAAATATTGGAAAAGACAGTCACCTGCTCGATTTTTTTTGTTTCCAGTGTTATATATGCTGAATTTCCCCTTGATTTTACTGAAGTTATCATCCCTTCAAGAAGTATTGTTTCTTCTTCCAAAAACAGCTTCTTGACATTTAATTTGTCATGGTAAACTGAAAAAAGCAATAGAAAAATTATTCCGATGGTTGCGATAAGAACTGAAAGCCTAAGAAGTATTTTCTCATTCATTGCATCTTCTTAATCTGCTGAAGTATCTTTTCTTTCCCTGTCCAGTCAAGCGCATGTTCCAGCACTTCTATTATGTTTTCTACTGGGATAACTTTTATCTTATCAAGCTGTTCTGCTGAAAGGACAATGTCTTTTAGGTTGCTTTTTGGGACTATCACTGCCTTAAGCCCTGCTTCTATTGCAGCTTCAACCTTGCTTGTCACTCCCCCTATAGGAAGGACTTCTCCCCTTACTGATAAGCTTCCTGTCATTGCCAAATCCTGTCTTATCGGAAGCTTCTTTAGAGCTGAGATTATTGTTGTTGCAACTGCAATACTTGCACTATCCCCTTCAACTCCTTCATAGGTCTGCAAAAACTGGACATATATATCATATTTGTCGCTTATGTCTTCTCCGAAGAATTTCTTTACAATTGCGGTAACATTCTTTATAGCTTCTTTTGCAATCTCCCCAAGCTTTCCTGTAGCTATGACTTTTGATTCTTTCCCGCCAAATGTGACTTCTGATTCAATAGGAAGGATGATTCCTGAAAATGCTGCGCCTTCACCTATTACGGCTAGGCCATTTACCCTTCCGACCTGCTTTCCTTTTGTCTTTATGACTTCATATTCTTTTTTCCTTTCAATGTACTTATCTGCAATCTGCTGCTCAAGTGTCTTGGCAAGCGATTTTGCTTTTTTCACGTGATCTGCTGTAACAAGACTTGCTTTCTTGTCTGCTGCAATATCTCCAGCAGCCCTTACAAGCCCCCCAAGTTCCCTAAGCCTTAATGTAAGATGGCCCTTCCTGTTTGCCCTTCTCCTTGCTTCGTTTATTATCTCTTCAACAGCATCTTTTGTGAAATGTGGAATCTTCCCGTCTTTTTTTATCTCCTGCGCTACAAATACTGCAATCTTATCCCTGTTCTCCTCAGTATCTTTTATTGTCTCTTCCATGAATACTTCATAGCCATATCCCCTAATCCTTGACCTTAATGCAGGGTGCATATGCTTTACTGTCTCCAAATTTCCTGCTGCTACAAGGATGAAATTGCATGGAACCGGTTCAGTTCTCACCATTGCTCCTGCTGATCTTTCGCTTTGCCCTGTAATTGCATACTTTCCTTCCTGAAGTGAAGTTAAAAGTTCCTGCTGTGTTACCGGCTGCAAGGTTGCGATTTCATCGACAAATAAGACTCCCATGTTTGCCTTATGAATCATTCCTGCGATGACTCTTTCGTGACTCGGCGTCCCTAGTCCACCTGACTGGAACGGATCGTGAAGGACATCTCCAAGCAGTGCACCTGCGTGCGCTCCTGTTGCGTCATAAAAAGGAACCTGCTTTTTTCCAAAATTATCCACAATCACTTTTGGCACCATTGCCTTGTTGTCCATCTTCTTTGAAAAATTTATCATGAAGATAAAGCCGAAGATGAATACCATCCCTGTTACCATTGAGGCTGAATAGATTATTGCATTTGCTGTAGGATTGGCTTTTACAAAAAGCTCATTCTTCCACATCCAATAAGGCAAAAATGTTGCAATCAGTACAAGGATTATCATGACAACATTCACATTCTTCAAACTGGAACTGTTCTGGATCTTTGCTTTCAATACAAATTCCCTGCCCTGGCCTGCAGGCATGGTCCTTATCAATGGCTGGTTCTCATCATTTGGGTTTGGGAAAGCCAAAGTATCAACAAGTTTTTCTTTTGGCAAAAGCTCTGCTAGGGCAAGCCCAAGCATTGATTTTCCTGTTCCTGGCTCCCCAATCAAAAGAACGTGCCTTCTTTGCTCTGCTGCCTTTTTTATTATATTTACTGCATGTTCCTGGCCTACAACCTGGCCTATGATATTCTTAGAAATATCGATATCCTTTGTTGTCTTGAAATTCATAAGTTTGAAAAAATGGCATGTGATTTATAAAAGTTGTGGCAAATCCAGGTAATAAATTAAAAAAATTCATATAATACCAGCCAATCTTCTATATTATGAAGGAAATTACTGAAGAGAAGATTAAGAAATATTTTTCAGTCACAAAAAAAGCGCTTGATATGGCCAAGGACAAATTCGATAATGAAAGGCTAAGCCCGGCTGAAGATTTTTTTGACATGGCTTCCAGGTATTATTCTGATGCACAGCATTTCTATTCAAAAAATGACTATGTGAATGCTTTTGCTGCTGTGAATTATGCCCATGGCTGGCTGGATGCTGGTGCAAGGATTGGGCTTTTCAAGGTAAAGGACAGCAAGCTCTTTACTGTGGATGAAGAGTAACTGTTTAAATATAAGCTGATTTCCTGCTGGAATCATGATACATTATTTCGCTGAAAGCTTAAAGTATCAATCCTTGAACTTTGGTGCAAGTACTGAATACAGGCCTCTTGTTCTTTGGGATGGAAAAAGCAATGTTGTCGCTGTCAACTGGGACCTTAAAAGCAATAATTTCATGCTGTATCTATGCAATTTTAACCCGGCGATTGATTTTAAAGATCAAAAATATACACATATTACTGGAAGAACTATGCAAAACTCCCTACAGCATATTTTAACTGCAACAGGACAAGATCCAAATTCTATTGTTGAAAAAATGATTATTAGGGATTCCTTGGCTGTTTCAGCTGGTTTTGAGGAACTTTCTGGGTATGTTGCAGAACAAAAAAATATTAGGGGATTTTCAAAACTGATGATCTTTGATCCTGCTTCATATTTTGCAATGCAGGAATTACTCATTGAACTAAATATTAATTTTCCTGGCTATGCACTTCATGCTTTCAATGAATATAGCTGTTGTCAAAAAGAACCAGAAAGATTCTTCCTGCCATTTGAAACTGCATTGACCTTTGTTGAAAGGATAATTGAAAATGCTGAAATTAAACAACACTCTTTAAATTTAAGGGATCCTGACTCTTTAAGAAAATATCATAATAGGTTTGATGTTGTTTGGGACGATTATGGATTCTCAAAAATAAATGATTATTCAGATGCATCAAAAGAGTTTCTTCAGAAATTTGTAAGAGAAGATGGGCTGCTTATAATAAATTAATCCATATGTGAAAAAAGAAATAGGGCTACCATAGACTCTGTTTTTAGCATAAAAAAATGGGGCTACCCGGACTTTCGTTCCATATTTTGGATTTTCGAACCGGGGTTTCAAGACCCCCAGCCTTGAGTGATAGTTGCTTCACAATACATAGTTTCATATGTTCGTACTATCTTGAAAAGATAGTACTTAGCCCAGGTGTCAACTGACTGGGCAGTTGTGGCCAAGCTACACTATAGCCCCATAAAAAATACAAAAATCAGATTAGTTCTTAAAAGTAATTATAATCTCTGCAGTATCCATACTTTTGTATCATCATCCAGCTGCACAGATTTCATATAATTCTCGACCTGCAATGGAGATTTGAAATTCTGCTGCTTGATTCTCTGCAGCCACATATTCCTTGCATTCTCTATCCCTTTCTTCTCTGATTCTTCCTCGCTCATTTTTACGACATCCGGATGGAATCTCTGGAGGAAGATGAAAACTGTAAGGACTGCGCCTATTATTATCCCAAAAATGACCATGTTTCCTATTGGATTTGGCTTCTCAAGATGGAGCAGGTCTGCTATAGGCATACCCCTTATCTGCTTTAGGCAGTCTTCATCTATCTTCCCTTTTATTTTATAGGTTAAATCTATCCTGTCTTTTACGTTTGAGAAGTGCCATGCAATTAATGGGTCTTCTTTTATGACTTCGTAATTCTTCTGGCTGAAATCAATCTTATCAAGATGCTCTGAAAGGCATTTGGGGATATGCAGGTAGTAAGATGCATCATTCAGCTCTTCAGTAGGTATTATGGAATTTGTGATCACTGTCTCGTCCCCATCATATGAATATTTTATCTCCTGCTCTGCAGGGGTTTCCTTTGCGAGATCGACAATATCTTCACTTATCCCTTCTTCTATGAAAAGCTCCGGGTCCATCACTGCAGGAACTTCCAGGCACTCTTTTTCTTTTATGTAAAATATTGCTTGTGCTGTCTCCCCGCATTTTACCAAAAGCCTGTTTTCCCCTAGTTTTGGCGTAAATCTTGTGTCCCTTGTTATCCCCATAGGCGAATTCTGATTTATCTTATAGGTGCATTGCCCTATTCCCTGGTAATCTATGTGCATTGTCCCAAGTTTTCCTTTGCAGACCTCATATGTTTCTTCATTAGCCGGATAAGTTATAGCAACTGCTCCTGCCTGCGGTGGGCATGCAGCGCTGCAGTCTTCTGTCCATTGGTGATTTACGCAAGAGACATAACCTAAAGCTTCACTTCCATCCCAGCACTCAACCTTGCATTCCCTTCTTGGGTTTGTCTGCGGATTGCAGCAATAAGAAAGCTCATCTACTAAACTTTTTCCGTTTCCATCTGTGTCACAGTCATTGTTTAATCCATCGCAAATCGTTTCTGTCTCTTCATATCCTTCAATAAGGTTGTAATTGCATAATGGCCTAATACCATCACTTCCGCATTTGAGATTTAATCCTGAACAAACACCTACTTTTTTTTCGCATGTAATATTTGTCCCAAGTGTACATACGCAACCATCATCTGCAGTGCCATCACAGTCATTATCAATGCCATCACATAAATTTAATTGATTTTCATCTATTTCCCTTGGATAGATTGTACTGACTTTATCATTGCAGTCATTGAAGGTTGTAACAAAACCTATTGGCTTTGTACATGCCAATATCTCTGCTTTCTCGTTTCCATATCCATCCTTGTCTGAATCATTATAGAAACTGAGCTTAAGGCTGTTTCCGCTTAAGCCAAGGTCTATATGGCCATCGCAGTCATTGTCAAGACCATCGCATATCTCTGTTGTGTTCCTTGTAGGAGTGCAGTCATATGTGCAGATATTGAAATCAAACACTTCTTTCCACCATTCCCCTATCAGACAGGATTGTTCCTCGCAATCAATGAGACCATTGCAGTTATTATCCCTTCCGTCGCTGCAGTCTTCTGTTTCAGATTCCCTTACGCATGTGTATTCGCATCCGTTTACAGGATTTCCATCCTGGTCTGAATAACCAGCAGGACAAGAATTAATGTTGCACATTGGGTTTGCGGTGCATTCTGAATCATTGCAATTATATTGCCCATCACAATCCTCATCCCTTATCCCTGAGTCAAGGCAGCTTTCTGTCTGCGCTGATTTGACACATGAATACTCGCAACCGTCAACGGTAAGACCATTTGTATTATAATAATTTGACTGGCATGCTGTTATTACGCAAGTTCCGGATTGGCAGAATTCTGCAGCATTAGGGAAATTGCATGCATTCCCGCAGGAACCGCAGTTATTTATGTCTGTCATTAAATTTACTCCGGGACAGCTTGCTGAAACCATTGTGATATCAATGTTTGTGTTTTGCGTTAAATTTACTCTTCCTGTGACTGCTGTATAAGGGGATTTTTCAATCCTGTAATCATATACTCCTTTTGGCAGGTTATATGTAGCAACTCCAAGGTTTGTTGTAAATTTTTCAGAAGGAGGGTTTACTATCATAACATTTGCTCCTGAAACTGCGTTTCCTCCTGATTTTACTGTGAATTTCAGGTCATACCTAGGAGGATCGAATACCATTATTGTCTGTATGTATGGATCAGAGCTTGTGTCTGTTATCACAGGGCAGGTTGCTGCGTCTGCTGTTACTTCTAATGTGTAAGTTCCTGAAGCCAAAGGTGTCCATGTCAGACTCACATCTTTAAAATTGCCATCGTTGTTTTTTGAAAGCACCTGGGTAATTACTGTGTTTTCCGGCCCTGTTAATCTTAAGTTTATGTTTGTATCTTGAGGTGTTAAGGTAAATAACGGGTCCCATGGCTCATAATCATTAGCATAATTGCTTAGTTTCCTAAAGGTCATAGTAACTACCTGGCCTGTCTGTGGAATCCTGTTTGCAAAATCAACAGGCGAAAAAACCAATCCGTCTGTATCAATCAAGGAATAGCATTCATTCCTTGGGTCATCTCTCCATACCCTCATGATTTTTGAAGCTCTCTGGTTTATCTTTGATGAGCATTTTGGGTCTGTGACATCGCTTTCAACTGTTATATTGTAATATGAGAACTGGTCTGTTTGTGCAGGTGGCATCCAGTCAGTGAATGCAACATCTACAGTGTCATCGTAATATATCCTTTCAACGACGTTTTCTTCATGGATTGGAGTACCGATGTTTTTTGATGTTGCTGAATCGTATTTGTAGATTTTAAGACGGAGAGTTGTTTCGATTTCATAATATTGTTCGAATTCTGAACCTTGAATCCAATCGACATTTACAACACCGTTAAAACCATATGCTGATAAAACTGTTGATGACATATTCGCACCTGAAGTTACTGAGACTGGAAGATTTTCTCGGTTGTTGTTTACGACTGAAACAGAGATTGGAGAGGAACATTGAGATATTTTTTCAGAATTAATTGTATATAAAGTTGGATTGACAAAAGGATTTTGGTAAGTATTTGAGGGATTTTGCTGGATTGGAGTTATTCTATAAAACCTAGGAACATAATTCAAATTATGAGAGAAAAAAATCATTTTGGGTGAACCACTTGGAATTTCAGATGTAGTAAGTATAGGTAAAATAATATCATATAAATTACCATCAAAATTTGAATTTTGTTTACCTCCTTCCCATAAATTTCCAGAATATGTTTGTAAACAATTAGTATCTGAACAGATAAAACCTCTTACAACTTGATTATCCATAATGTATGCATTATTATATTTGTATTCAAACTTGTAATAATTTGCAGAATAAGCAAATGGAATGGATAATATCAAAGAAAAAATTAAAATATAGAATGTTCTCTTGTTCATTTAAAATATTATTTGAGTATCAATTAAAATATTTTGCGTATTTAGGGATTTCCTTGACTGACACAAGCGCCAGAAACAGGATCATAAACATCAGGAGGCGTACAGTTTCCTCCACCGCCACTTGGTGGCTGGGTCTCTCCTGAGCCACCTTGTCCGCTGTTTTCGCTTGTCGTACCATTAGATTCTACCTGAGCTGGAGTTGCATTTATCCATAGTATTAGATTTTTCTGTCCAAGGTTTAGCATGAAATATTGCAGTCCCTGATAATCTTGATTAGGTGTAATCCCAAATCCTTCCTGGTTTGCAATTCCTGCTGCAGGTGTCAGATAATCAAGGAAAGGTGCCGGTGTTCCAACTCTAAGAGCAAAATTAAGAATTGCAGCTCCCCATTGGGTATTATTTATTGGAACATCTGGAAGACATGTTGTTGGATCTGTTGTATAAAAGCCTGGTTGATTAATTACATTATATGTGCTGCATGCTAAGGAAGTAGGATTTGTAAAATGGACAACGTAAGGCACTTTTTCACCAACCAATGTTGCTGATATCGATGCTGTTACATCAACTGACAATGTGTTTGTTGGGACATCCTGTGTTATACTTTCTACAGAAGGACTAACACGAACATCTGTTCCTGGCTGTATTGTTCCCGGCTGTATTGTCTGTGCATCCCCAGTTCCATTTGTTGGAACATTATTAACCGGTGGCTGTGTAAGGGGTTCTGTGTTTGTTGACGCTCCTGCTGTTGGAGCCAACTGTGCAGGTGCTGGAGTTACTGGCAGAGAACCGCTGCCTCCATCTGCCAAAGCTCCACAGGCAACTGATGCTACGTAGCCTGCAAGCACTCCTGCTGCTGCTTTTGCCTGTGGCTTATGCCAGTTTGCTAAAATCCATGCAAGTGTTCCAGCGCCAACTGTTGCTGCTCCTACGTAAACGATTGGCTTGATCCTATTGCCTACTGCATCCATTGTAAGCTCTGTTGTAGATGCTGTCATTGCATTTCCTACTGAATACATTCCAGCAACAATTTCCAAATCCCTTGCATTTCTAAGATTATTTACACCTGAAGCAGTATTCCCTTCAGAGAATGCTTCTGAGCCTTTAGCTCTTTCATTTCCTGCTGCAATATACATTAACCCGACAGGCGCGTTTCCTAAAAGAAGCATCCCTTTCATCACGACATCCATTGTTTTTCTTGCTGCTTCATTTTTGATTTCACCAGCTTTTTGCATCCCATAAGCTAATGCCAGGCCTATTGCCATGCCATAAAGCCTGTTGTCGTCTATTGTCAAATTAGAATAACTTGCCCCGAAAATGACATACGGGCTGATTTTCTGAAGTGTCGGATTGAACCTTACACTATCGGCAACTGCTGTTGACTCCTGGTTAAAATATATTCCAACTGCATCCAAAACATTTCTTGCCCTTTCAAGTGGGTTTCCACCCATGTTCCATGCTGCCTTAACATATGTTGCAAGTGACATATCCTGAGGCATATAGCTGTTTCCAAAGGCCTGTTCCATTGTGGCATTTACTTTTTCAAGCCCTATAAGTTCAGCTACCCTTTCCCTATATTCTCTTGGCACTGCTTTTAGTTCATTATATATCCTGTCTGCAAGTTCATTGGCTAATACGCCTGTTTGCCTGGAATCCCCATTGACAAATTGGACATAATTTACCTGACCATTAGGGCTATACCTCATATTTCCAAATACCTGATTTGCTGTACCTGAAATAGAATTATTAACGCTTAAAGCAAGCTCTGTAGCCTGCTTTTCGAAAGCAGTCATTTTACCCTGTTTTTTAGAAGCTGCTGATGTAGCAGCATAACTTGCAGTTGCTACCATACAATTCAGTATCTTTCTCCAAATATATAAATCTTTCGTAACTGGACAGTAAAAATCACCTATTTGTTGATGAAAAGTAAACTTTTTAGTTGAAAAACTGTGTACTTGACATTCCGAGTCAGATTATAACTGTATCCTTATCTGGCTCAGTGGAGGTTTTTAATGGTAGGAAAGCTAAATATAGATAAAAAAAGCAGCTGAATACAAAAAATCTCAAGATAACATTTAAATAATAAGCACCAATCACTTTTGTGAATGGATTCTAAAATAACTATAGGTGGCCAGGCATTGATTGAAGGGGTCATGATGCGTTCCCATGATAAATATGCTATTGCCGTAAGAAAGCCAAATAAGAAGATTTCAATTAAGACAATACCTATCAAGAAAGCAGACAGCAAGCTGTATAATATCCCAATAATAAGGGGAGTGATAAGGTTTGCTGAGACACTTGTAATTGGAATTCAAAGTTTATCATATTCAGCTACAGAAAGCCAGGGAGAAAAAGAAGAGGCAATAACAAAGAAAGAACTTATGTTTACAATTGCCCTTTCAATCGGTCTTACTTTTGGACTGTTCTACCTGCTTCCTCTTGTGATTACAAAATACATAACCAGCCACACGGGAGTATGGTTCAATGTGATTGACGGCATTTTAAGGCTTGTGATATTTTTAACTTACCTCTCACTAATCTCGCTTATGCCTGATATAAAGAGGGTTTTTCAGTATCACGGCGCTGAACATAAGACAGTATACTGCTATGAGAATGGGGAAAAGCTGACTGTAAAGAACGTGCAGAAATATACTACATTGCATCCAAGATGCGGGACAAATTTCATCCTGATTGTTTTTGTAATATCCATCTTCTTTTTTACAGTGATAAATGTACAGGGATTTTTTGCAAGACTTGGTATTAGGCTTCTGCTTCTTCCGTTGATTGCAGGAGTCTCATATGAAGTATTGAGGTATGCAGGAAAGCATTTTGAGAATAGACTTGTAAAAGCAATAATCTGGCCTGGCCTTATGCTTCAGAAGATTACAACCAAAGAACCTGATGATGATATGGTTGAAGTTGCAATAAGATCCCTGGAAGCTGCTCTAGGTAAAAATTCTAAGAAGAGCAAGGCATAAGAATCAGCATTTCCCTGACTTACAACAGCTTCTCATCTCATCCATATCGCAGAAGATGTCAAAGAATGATTCTATTAGTTTTTCTAGCTCTAACTTCCCGCTTTTAGTAAGCTCGTAATTCTTGTTCTTATCGATTGATACAAGCTTCTTGTCTTTTAGCTCTTTTAGAGCAGGATATATGGTTCCTGGGCTTGGCCTTGTGCCTTTCCTTTTCTTAAGCTCATTAGTTATCTCTGCCCCTGTTTTACACCCTTTATTTATGAGCCAGAGCAGAAGAAATGACAGATAACCTTTCATCTCGCAGGTAGACATGTGTAAATGGTATCGCTTAACCAATATAAACCTTTCTTTTGAATGTTAAAGGAAAACTATTTAAATTAATATCGTATTTCCGATATTGGTTTACCGATATAGTTGGTGAACAGGAGGAAAATAAAATGAGTTGTGAATGTGACTGCAGCTGCAGTGAAACAAGCGGAAGATACTTCCTTACAAGGGAAGAGAAGATTGACAGGCTAAAAACCTACAAGGACTACCTTGAAAAAGAGGCAAAGGGAGTATCTGAAAAAATCAGCGAACTGCAAAAGAAATAATTTATTTTTTTTCTTTTAGTTTTCAAAACTTCCTCAGTTTTGACCTTTCTTCCTTGATATCCTCAATTCGCCTTAAGAACTCGTGCCTTGAGATATAGCTTTCTGGATGCCATTCGTCAACTATTTTCTTGAGCTTTTCAAAATCCTCTGTTGTTGCCTTGTTCCTGAATTCATTCACTACGTCTACAAAATCAAGCTTGATTTGCTTGACCCTTGCATGAAGATCCTTTATATGCGCCCTGCTCTGATGGGTCTCTCTTTTGAACTGAGATGAATTTGATGCCCATTCCAGATCCTTGATCTCAATCTCCCTTCCTATGCTATTTGATCCTGATTCCAGCTCCTCAATCCTTATTAGGACCTTAAGAAGGTCCGGAAGGACTTCAGAATCATAGTTTACAGGAAGCTTTTTCATAGAATTAGTTAAGTTTCTGTAGGTATATATAGTTTTCTTTAAGTTGAGTAAGATATTTTTCAGTTATTATTTTGGCTTCCGCTCTATCTAATTCAAATAGGATATGCGGACATCGATTGTTTCCCAGTTCCTAAATCAGATACGTTAATGAGATAATTTACACCAGAAACATAATCTCATGGATGTAAAATATATCTAGCTCATCCGCAGGATTCAACCGCATTTAGATTGAACATAGATCTTGCACCTAAAGAACTTCCTGCGTCGCATGAATCAGTATTCCTGCGATTTATTGCGACTTCTAAAAGTTAGATTTAAATCTTAATCCTAATAGCGTTGAAAACCTTGAAATAATAAAATAAGAATAAAAAATATGTTGACTTAAATGTCAACCATTTCTATCTCTATATTCAAACCTTCTGGTATAGGTACTCTCATGACAAGCCTTAGTGCTCTCTCATCAATCCCTAGGTCAATAAGCCTTTTATGAATTCTCATTTCATACCTTTCCCATGTCTCTGCTCCCTCTCCATCAGGGCTTTTTCTTGTTGTCACTTTAAGCTTTTTTGTTGGGAGTGGTATAGGACCTTTCATCTCTACACCTGTTTTGTCTGCTATGTCCTTTATACTAGCGCATACAGCATTAATCTGGTTAATGTCCATACTTGCTAGCTTAATTCTGGCTTTTTGCATTTTACTTCTTTGTCATGTCTTTTGCAACAATGTCAATGCACATACCTGCAGCGACAGTTGTTCCTGAGTCCCTGATTGCAAACCTTGACATCTGTGGGATGTCTTTTTGCTTTTCAATGACCAGTGGTGTTGTTGGCCTGATTTTTACAATTGCTGCGTCTCCATTCTTGATAAAGTCTGGCTTTTCCTGCAGTGTTTCCCCTGTTCTTGGGTCAAGCTTCTTTACAATCTCCACTATCTGGCAAGCAACCTGTGCTGTGTGGATGTGGAATACTGGTGTGTATCCGATTGTGATGACGCTTGGGTGGTTTAGTACAACCATCTGTGCTGTAAATTCAGTTGCAACTGTTGGCCAGCTGTCCAAGTGTCCAATAACGTCTCCTCTTGCAAGGTCTTTCTTACCCATTCCACCTACTGAGAATCCGATGTTATCTCCTGGTTCTGCTGAATCAAGCTGCTCGTGATGCATTTCGATTGTCTTACATTCTCCTAAAACTCCCTTTCCTTCTCTTCCTGGGACTGCGACAATCTTTTCTTTTGTCTTTAGTACTCCTGTTTCAACCCTTCCTACTGGGACTACGCCGATTCCTGTGATGTTATAGACATCCTGAACTGGCAATCTTAATGGAAGGCTTGTTGGCTTTTCCGGAACCTTGAATGCGTTGAATGCATCAATCAAAGTTGGACCTGTGTACCATGGCATCTTGTCTGATTTCTTGAAGATGTTATCTCCCTGAAGTCCTGATGCTGGAACGAATGTTACTTCTTCAAGCTTGTAACCTACTGTCTTTAAAAGTGCTTCAATCTGTGTCTTTGTTGCATTGAACTTTGCCTGGTCATATCCGACCATGTCCATCTTGTTTACTGAAACAACAATCTGGTTAACTCCTAGTGTTCTTGCAAGGAATACGTGCTCTTTTGTCTGAGCCATAACTCCGTCTGAGCAAGCAACTACAAGGCAACCGCAGTCTGCCTGTGAAGCTCCTGTAATCATGTTCTTGACGAAATCCCTGTGACCTGGTGCGTCAATGATTGTAAAATCGTATTTTGCTGTTGAGAACTTCTTGTGGGCTAGGTCAATTGTGATACCTCTTTCCCTTTCTTCTTTTAACTGGTCCATGACATATGCGAATTCGAATCCGCCTTTTCCCTGTGCTTCAGCAAGTTCCTTAAGTTTCCTTAATTCCTGCTCTGAAACTGTACCGGAATCAAACATAAGCCTACCGACTGTTGTTGATTTACCGTGGTCAATGTGTCCGATGACAACTAAATTCAAGTGTTCTTTTCCTTTTGCCATTTTTATAAGTCCTCCGATTGAATATAATATTTATTATAAAAAGGAAATATTATCCCTTTATAAGCATTTCTACTCCTTTTTCTCCTCTTCTACAAGCCCTTTACGGCTTCTTATCTGTGCAACTATCTTACCCTGAAGCTCTTCAGGCAGCTTTTCGAACGACTGATCGACTACTGCAAAGCTTGCCCTTCCTTCTGTTCCACTCCTGATATCGTTGCTTAATCCGAATGATTCTGCTACAGGAAGCTTTCCTTTGATTGAGGTAAATTCCTCTCCTGATTCCATTTCCAGCAGCTGCCCTCTTTTTGATGAAAGAAGCTTTGAGATTTCTCCCATGAACCTTGTTGGTGTATCAAACTGCATCATCTGGATAGGTTCAAACAATACTGCTTTTCCATCCATCATTGCTGTCCTTATACCATCCCTTACTGCAGGATATACCTGTGCAGGACCTCTGTGGATTGCGTCTTCGTGAAGGCTCATATCTGTTAAAATTACCTTGACTCCGATGCATGGTTCCCTGGCTAGTGGACCTTGTCTCATGACATCTTCAAACATATCCATGATAAGTTCGATGATTTCTCCCATGTGGACCTGTCCCCTGGTTTCTTCAGTAAGCATGTTGCCATTATAGATGTCCTTTACTTTTGTTGCATCTTTTGCATCCATGCCAAGCTGCCTTAGCTTTTCCAAAAATTCAGGTATCTTTTTCTTTACTCTTCCTTCCTGAAGCTCTCCTGATTTTATTGCTGCAGCAATTTCAGGCTCAAGCGGCATTACCTTGAAATACAATTTGTTGTGCTTGTTTGGTGATTTCCCTTCATGCTCCCCGCTTGGCTTAAGGACAGTTTCCCTAAATACTACAATAGGTGGGCTTGTCTTGATTTCCAGACCTTTCTCAGTCTTAATCCTGTTCTCAATGATTTCAAGGTGCAGTTCTCCCATACCTGACATCAAATGTTCTCCTGTCTCTTCATTGATTTCAATCTTGATTGACGGATCTTCTTTTCCTACTTTCTTTAAAACTTCGATAAGCTTTGGCAGGTCTGAAGGTTTTGTTGCTTCTACTGCTTTTGTGACTACTGGCTCAAATATGTGCCTTATTCCTTCAAAAGCTTCTGCATCTTCTAGTTCACATACAGTCTCTCCTGCATAACCATCCCTAAGTCCTGCAAGACCTATGATGTTTCCTGACTGAACTTCGTCTACAACTTCCCTTTTTGCTCCATTGAAGATATATATCTGCTGAAGCCTAACTGTTGTCTTTGCACCAAGCAAATGGACAGTCATTCCTTTCCTCACTGTACCTGAAAACAACCTTCCTGTACAGATTTCCCCTGCAAGAGGATCAACTACAATTTTTGTGATGACAAAAGCAGCTTTTCCTTTTGAATCGCATGTTATCAACTGTCTTCCAAACTCTGATTCCTTGTCTCCATGCCATATCTTATGGATCCTATAGCCCTGGGCTTTTATAGGGTCTGGCAAGTGAGCTACTACTGCGTCAAGTATGACTTTTGTGATTGGCGCTTTCTTTTTTAGTTCCTTTAATGCTTCCTCGCTTGTTGTCTCATATGCTGCCTTGACATCATTGAAGTTCACATTGTGCTTCTGCATGTATGGAATGGAAAGTGCCCAGTTGTGGAACGCTGAACCAAAACATACTGAACCGTTCTGTACATTTACGTTCCATTTCCCTTTTAATTCTTCTGGAACAATGCTATCTATATATCTGTTCACGCTTGTGATTATCTTTGTGAATCTTTCCTGCATCTGCTGAGGTGTCAATTGCAATTCCTTGATTAACCTGTCAGCTTTATTGATGAATAGAATAGGCTTTACTCTTTCCCTTAATGCCTGCCTAAGAACTGTCTCTGTCTGAGGCATCATCCCTTCTACAGCGCAGACTAATACAATACAGCCATCTACTGCTCTCATAGCCCTTGTTACGTCTCCACCAAAATCTACGTGTCCTGGAGTGTCAATCAAATTAACAAGGAATTCCTTGTTTTCAATCTCGTGGACCATTGAAACTGATGCTGCGTCAATAGTAATACCTCGCTGCATCTCGTCTTCGTGAAAATCAAGGACGCATGCTTTTCCTGCAAGGTCTTCTGACATCATACCTGCTCCTGCAAGCAAGTTGTCTGAGAAAGTTGTCTTTCCGTGATCGATGTGAGCGCAAATCGCAATATTTCTAATATTATGAGGCTGATTCATAATCGCCTTAACTCTATCTACCATTTTTGCCATTTTTTAATTCACCTGATTAGTTATTATGAACATCAAAGCACATGAACATCATGTACTGTATTATATGTATGCAATTCCTCTGGCTTAAACCAAAGTTCAATTTCTCTTTTTGCATTTTCAGATGTGTCTGAAGCATGTATAAGATTCTTGATTGCTATCTTCTTTGTATCTGCATAATCATATGAGTGGTGTGCATAGTCTCCCCTAATTGTTCCGGGAACTGCTTTTCTTGGCTCTGTTGAACCAACCAATTTTCTTACCATCTCAACTGAATGTATGCCTTCAAGAACCATTGCTATAATTGGCCCTTGGACAATGAACTCTTCCAAGCCTTTATAGAAGGCTTTTTCGACATGATCCTTATAATGAAGTTTAGAGAACTTTTCGTCTACCCAAACCATCTTCATACCTACTATTTTTACTCCGACCTTTTCAAACCTTGTTAGGATTTCTCCTACCAAGCATCGCTGCACTGCATCCGGTTTTAATAAAACTAAAGTTCTCTCTATCATTTTTACTTACCTTTTTTCTTTAAGCTTGCATGCTCCTTAGTCCATGGCATTTTCCTTGGCTTTCTTCCAAGCTTTGTCATGTTCTTTTCGCATTTTGTTGAACAAAAATAAAATATTTTTGAGTCTGTCTTTACATACATCTTTCCAGTTCCTGGAGTTATGTTTTCTCCGCAAAAGCTACATGGCATCATTTTTATCTACCCCTGCCTGTTTTTGATAAAGCCCTTGCTTCGATTTCTGTCTCCCTAAGCATTAATATGTCGCCTACCTGGACTGGGCCTGAGACGTTCCTTCTGATTATCTTGTTTGCGTCCCTTCCTTCAAGGATCTTACACCTTATCTGTGTTATTCCGCCCCTGTTTCCTGTCCTTTCGACAACTTCTTCAACGCTTGCTGGCCAAGCTTCTGTAAAGTTGACTGAACCCTTTACTTCAGGTTCCTTTTGGCCTTCTTCCTTGCCCTGCATCTTTCTTATTGAAGCCATTTTAATCACTTGTTAAACTCTTTTACGATATTTACAGATTCCCCTAGTTCAGTTATGCATACTGCTGATGTTCCTACTGGAAGCCCAGCTGCTGCGCCAAGCTCTTCCTTACTTGCTACTTCAACGCATGGTATTCCTTTTTCCTTGCATAGCAATGGAATATGCATTATGACTTCTGGTGGGTTTGTATCTTTTGCTACTGCAACAAACTTTGCTGCTCCCCTTTCAATCTGCTTTGTAACTTCATTTGTTCCTTTCTTGATTTTTCCTGTTGTCCTGGCAACTTCGATTGCCTCATATGCTTTTTCTGACATTTTGTTTTCACCTTATACTTAGTTTATCTATATTGGTAATCATCTAAGAACTTGACTACCTTCCTTCGGGCAGGCCTCTCCTGCCGTCATAATTCATTAGGTTAATTTAGACGAAATTCGAGGTGGTTTATAAATGTTTGTGAATGACATAAATCAAACAATATTGATAGATAGATTATATAATATCATGATTGCAATTATTTTTTTCTAATTTAACAGAATTTTTTCCAATTCCCAATCTTTATAAACCACCTAGCTTTTCAAAATTCCTGAATGGTTGCAAGGAAAAAAGCAGAAGTTAAGGAAGTCAAGGCTGAGGAAGCTGAGAAGCCTAAGAAAAAGGCAGCAAAAAAAACTGAAAAGGCTGAGAAGCCAGCAAAGGCAGACAAGCACCACGAAAAAGCTGAAAAAACAGAGACTTCTGAAAAGACACATATTGATTCTAAGAAAGAATTAGGAATACAGCCTGAGATAAATATCGGCCTTGTTGGCCATGTCGACCATGGTAAAACAACACTTACTGAAAGGCTTTCAGGAAAATGGACAGACACGCATTCTGAAGAAGTAAAAAGGGGAATCACAATAAGACTTGGATATGCTGATTCAACTTTTGTCAGGACAAAAGACGGATTTACAACTGAAGAACAAGCTAAAAAAGATAAGAAAGATTATTCTTTTGTAAGAAAAGTTTCATTTGTTGATGCTCCAGGACACGAATCATTAATGGCAACTATGCTTGCTGGCGCAACACTTATGGATGGCGCACTTTTACTTGTCGCTGCAAATGAAAAATGTCCGCAGCCACAAACAAGGGAGCATTTGATGGCGTTAAAAATTGTTGGACTAAAAAATGTTGTTGTTGTGCAAAATAAAATTGATTTAGTTACTGAAGAAGAAGCAATTGAAAATTACAAGCAGATAAAGGAATTTTTAAAAGGAACGGATTATGAAACTGCTCCGATTATACCTATTTCTGCGCAGCATAATGTGAATGTTGATCTGGTTATTGAGACTATTGAAAAAACAATAAAGACACCTGCAAGACAAAAAAGCCTTGAGCCAAGGATGTTCATTGCAAGGAGCTTTGATATCAATAAGCCTGGACAAGAAATCTCAAGTCTTCATGGAGGCGTTTTAGGAGGAGCCTTGCAGCAGGGAATAATAAAAGAAGGAGAAGAGATTGAAATAAGGCCAGGACAGATTTATGAAGAAGCAAACAAGAAAGTATGGAAAGCAATAAAGACAAAAGTTTTAAGCTTAATGACTGGTGGAAAAAAAGTAAATGAAGTTGGCCCTGGTGGCTCAATTGCTGTCCTTACATCGCTTGACCCATCAATCACAAAATCAGATTCATTTACAGGACATATTGCAGGGCATGCTGAAAAGCTTCCTCCTGTATGGAGCAACCTGAAACTGAAGACAAACCTTCTGGAAAGAGTAGTTGGCGCAGCAGAAGATTTGAAAGTTGAACCGATAAAGATGTCTGAAGTCCTTATGCTTAATGTGAATTCTGCAGCAACTGTCGGAGTTGTCACAAAACTTAGCAAGGATAATGTTGAGTGCATCCTCAAGCTTCCTGTATGCGCTGACCTAGGTAGCAGGGTTACAATCTCAAGAAGGATTGGGACAAGGTTCAGGCTGATTGGGTTTGGGATAATACAGCAGTAATTCTAAAATTAATTTTGTGAATGTCCGCGTATCCTGAGTTTTGAGGTCTAGATGGGTTTTATCCCCTTGGGCACAGCCCCTTAGTTTTATTTTAAGCCTCCTTCTCAACTGGATCGGACAATACAAGACATGCATCATGTATATTTAAATTTTTAGTGGCTAGACATTAAGAAAAAAATAAATAAGAAAAAACAAAGGAATTAATCCTTTGAAATCCTGTATACTGCTTTTAGTGCTGGAACGAATACTGCTCCTGCAACGAATACACCAAATACCCTGAATGCTGTTTCTAACATTCCGCCTAGTGCTCCACCAAGTAGTACTCCAAGGTTTGCAATTGCTACAGCTCCTGTTGCAAGACCGATTGCTGCAATGATGAATCCTGATACTTCCTTATCATCAATGTTTAGTGCTCCTACAACTAGTCCAAGTACAACCATTGCTGTTGAGATCATTCCCATATATCCTGATAGGTTTGATGCCAGTACTCCTGCAATCAATGCCAGGACTACTCCGACCATAAAGGCCCAAACTCCAACTGTTTTCATTGTATCTTTCATTTTTTATTCCTCCTTATATCCTTCCTTTAATTGGCGCAACTCCAGCCATGTCACCTATAACATTGACAAGTTCTGTCTTTGCAGGCACAACAATCTTTGCGTTGTTCATCAGTGCCCTCTCAGTTGCTTCCAACTTCTTTAAAATAACAGCATTTCCCTTGAAATACTTGTTTGCTGCATCGTTGACCAGCCTTATTGCTTCAGCCTCTCCCTGAGCCCTCAGGATATTTCCCTGCCTGACCCCTTCTGCTTTCTTGATTTCAGCCCTTCTCTCTCCGTCTGCTTTGGTCTCTGTAGCTGTTGCAAGGTCTATTGCTGCAATCTTCTCGTTTTCAGCTTTAACCACATTATTCATTGCTGCCTGGACATCGTTTGGCGGGGTAATTTCTTGTATTTCCACCCTTAATATGTCAATGCCCCATCCTTCCTTGTCATCATGCTCTTTTTCAATCTGGGTGCTCATCTCTCTTTCTACAAATTCATTGATATGATCCCTTCTTTCATTTGCTTCTGAAAGATTAAGTTTACCGACAACTGCCCTAAGTGTAGTCCTTGCAAGTGAGACAACGCTACTGTGGTAATCCTGCACATTATAAAGGGCTTTTTTTGCGTTCCTTACCCTGTAATATATGACTGCATCAACTGTTGCATTCAATTTGTCCTTTGTAATGACTTCCTGAGGCGGGACATCCACCCTTATCTCAGTAACATCGACTTTACTCATCCTATCAATCAAAGGAATAATCCACTGGAATCCCTGGCTTGAAGTTCTCTTGTATTTTCCAAGCCTTTCTACTACTCCTACTTCTGTAGGCCTGACTATTCTTATCCCTAATATAAACAATATCACAATGACTATTATCCATCCTATCATCTAATTCACCCCAAGAGTGTTATAAAGAGGTGGTTAATAAATCTTACGCGAGAAATGCCATCAATGGCAAGAAAAAGAATGAGAAATAGATATACCTGATTAATGTATTTGAAAGTAAATTCAATAAGATTTCATGTATTGGCTGGCCAGATAAAACCCTCGGCTTATAGCTGAGTAAATCAATCAGGAAGACCATTATCAGGACAATATAAATTACAAAATTCGTGTCATTTTTGAAGTTCCAAATAAGCAATGCTGCTATCATCACCAAAAATTTCGAGAGTGTGTTTATGAAAAGCCCGAGGCTGACTCCACGGAATAACGCTGGAAATATAGTTATTATAAGAAAAGCTATTCCATACCAAAAGCCATAGCTTAATGCAAGTACAACCATAAAAAGATAGGATGGCTCTATCTCCATAGGTAGCTCATATTTCATCCTTTTAAACTTGATGTAGCTGATAACCAATGAAAAAATAATTGTGAGGAAAAAATGAGGATATTTTATTGTAAGAAGGATGAGAAGCAAAAGCAGGAATGTCTTGGCTAAAAGATTTTTTCTGAAAAAAGGATGGATTTTTCCTATAGGCTTTGTTTCCTCTTCAAGCCATTTCTTTTCATCCTTAAGAAGCTTCATAAAAATGGAAAAGCATAATGCTAGATAAACTTTTACAAAAATTTTTAAAGAATTTCAAAATAAAAATAATTATGAAGTTTCCAACCAGAGAAGAATGCCTAAAATGGTATAGGGACTATAAAACGCCTGATAATATAATAGAGCATGTAAAAACTGTAAATAGGGTTGCTAATTTCCTTGCAAAGGAACTCTCTAAGAAAGGGATAAATATCAGCCTTGAGATGGTCGATAAAGCATCTCTGCTTCATGACCTTGATAAGTGGATGTGCATAAACGATAAGACAGTGAACCATGGGTTTGAGACTGAAAAGATACTTGTAAAAAAAGGGTTTCCAGAAATTGGTTTTTATGCAAGGCAGCATAGAGCTGATTTGATTTTGGAAAAATTAGAAACATGGGAAGAGAAGATCATTTCATATGCTGACAAAAGATGCAACGGTGATAGGGTTGTAAGCTTAAAGGAAAGGTTTGATTACATCAATGAGAAATATCCTGCAAAAGACAAAGAAAAAAGAAGCAGGGAGATGAAGCTTTTCTATGAGCTTGAAAGAGATATATTTGATATCATTAAAATTAGTCCAGAGGAAGTAAAATGAGCGAGATAAGATTAGGAAGATACAGGCATTTCAAAGGAAAGATGTATGAAGTTATAGGAACAGCAAGGCATTCTGAAAATTTGGAAGAATATGTTGTCTATAAATCGCTTTATGAGTCAGAAGAATTTGGAAAGGATGCGTTGTGGATAAGGCCAAAGATGATGTTTCTTGAGAGTGTTGATGGAAAGAAAAGGTTTGAGTTCTTAGAATAGACTTTCTTCCAATATCACTTTTTAGTAGTAATGCTAATTAAATTTATAAATAAAATAAATATTTCTTAAATTATGGCAATTGATAAACCTATTGAAGGACAAAAGTTTAATGGACATTTAACTGAACAAAGAAGAGATAATAACTATTCAGCTATTACCTACAGCATTTATTCTTTTACAGTCAATCAGCCTGAAGATAAAGAATTTGATACAGATATATCTTATTTAATTGAAAAACTATTTGAAAATGGAACTGCTACAGGAATCAATTCAAACTCTTTAAGAATTGATTTTAGACAAAACACAAAAGATCTAAAATATCTGGGACATTTATTCCTATCCTCTGTCTACCTAGAATTAAGCATAAACAGAGAAAGCGATTCTGATGCAAGAACTAACCCAAGAGGATATTCTATAAGCATTAATTTAATCTGTGACACTAGAATAACTGATAGTGTAAGAGAAAGAATTGAATCAACCTTGTATCCTATAATAAACAAATATGCTGATTCTAGATAAGAAATAAATATTTATCATTTATTTTAAATTAAAAAAAAACAGAAATAAAAAAATTATTCTATAACAATCTCCTGCACTTCAACTTCTCCCATTGCGTTTCCTACTGCTACACTTTTTTCAGTGGCACCATAAGGCATAGGCTCATCATAGTACTCCTGGCTTGGTAACGCAATCTCGTCTATCTTTTCCATATCATCAAGATTATTCATCACTATCTTTGCGCTGCTCACTGTGTAAAGGACATCGTCCATGTATAGACTTCTTCTCACCTGTGCATCCCAGTAGTTGTCCCCTTCCTTATGCCTGATCTTTCCTTTTAGCTCGAATCCTTCAAGAGATATATCAAATGCATAAGCTCCCTGCCAGACATTCTGCCTGTAGTAGCCGTACCTTGGGTCGTAGTCCTGCTTGTCTATTATTGTTGCAGGTATCACCAGAAGATTCTTTTCCCTGCTGAATAGGAATGCTTTGTGGTCATTCAAGGCTTCTGAATTTGAACCCTGGTCTCCAAAGACATATTTGTCAACCAGTTTTGGGTTCTCAAAATCAGACACATCAAACAAAGCAAGTTTTAATCCTTTTGTTGTGACTCCACCCCATTCATTCTCTCCTGTCTCTTTCCCTACTCCTATAATATGTGTTTCGTCATATGGGTGCAGGTATTCTGAAAATCCAGGTATCTTTAATTCTCCCAATACTTTTGGATTTTCTGCATCGCTCAGATCAATGACAAAGAATGGGTCTGTCTGTCTGAATGTCACCAGATATAACTTATCTCCCATGAACCTTGCTGAATATATCCTTTCTTCAGGAGCAATCTTTTCTTCTTTTCCAATAAGGCTTAAATCTTCATCAAGCACGTAGACATTGTTGTACTGCACGTTCTGTGAATTTGCCCATGCACTGAATGTTGTTGCAAGCCTTAAGTTGCCTTCATATTCATCAAGTGAGAATTGGTTAAGCAAGTATCCTTTCACTTCCCCTTTCTTATCATACTCTATCTTTCCGTTGTCAATATTTATCTTATGAATTATTGTCTTTTGCCTTTCTTCTTCCAATTCAATGTCATATTTTTCTATTGCTTCCTGTGTTTTCTCAATGAACTCTTCTTTTTCATCTTCATTCATTGAATTGTACATTTCCTCTAATATTCCCGAGATTTTGTCCCATTTGTCGCTTTCAGATTCATCGCTGCTATAGATGCTTAGAATCTTTCCGCTGTATTCATCCGGAAGTATCGGAAGGACTGCTTCCCTGAATCTTTTCTCATTATAGTCTTCATGGAATCTCCATGGCATGTTTTTTTGGTATGCTATGTAGATGTTTTCTTCTGAGACATAGATTGTGTTTGCATAACCCATCATGAAGCTTGCTGCATTTGCTTCATATGTCTCAACATTTAACGACATGATTGTATTGAAATTGAAGTTGTCATCAGGGTTGTCAAAATAATATATATCTGGGGAAGCAATCATCTTTCCGCTTTCCCTTAAGACAGGTGTATCGATGAAAGGCCCATAGTAATAGACCGGGTCCTGTGCAATCAGGTATACATAGTCTCCTATCATCCTTGCGCTTACAAAATATCCTTTAACATCATAATCTTTTACAAGTTTTGGGTCTTCCCTGTCAGAAACATCATAGACAAGAATTTTTGTCATCTGCTTGTAAATTGGTCTTGGGATTATATCATATTTTTCAAAGCCCATAACATTGTCATCAAAGTTTGTAAAAACAATCACTTTATCATCCTTTAAGAACATGTTTGTAGGATATCCTTTTATCTTTGTTTCAGATATAAGCTCAGCATCTTCTGCAGGATATGCGTCAACAATCACTAATTTGCCGTTCACAACCATATAGATATACTTGTCATCATTCTTTATGAAGTCTGCCTCATCAACGCCTTCAACCTGGACGTTTGTTGTAGAATAATCTGCTGCTCCGCTTCCTGCACCATTTGCCATAGGTGCAGCACTTTTTACAGCCATGTCGCTTTCAGCAAAAGCCATCATCCCTCCTGCCCTTCTAAATCCGTCATAACCTGTGCTTTGCTGGTTGTCTTTCAGGTAATCAATTATCTCCTGCTTTGACTGGAATTTTTTCACTTCATCGTTTGTCTGAAAATTTAGCTCTCCATTGTTTTGATTTGTATTTTGGTTAACTGTTGTGCATGCAAATGCAAACAATAACAAGAATATTGCAAATAAGACATTTCTTTTCATTTTTTTACCTCGATTCTTTTATTTATCTAAAACTGAGAAGCATGGGTATTTAAAATATGTGTCGATGGCTTCAATCTCAATTGAAGTCTTAATGATTTTGGCTAAATCAATCTAATGTGATTTTTTCTAATTTTGTATAAGTTCAGAAGTTCTAACCCTTGATGAAAGTTATTTTTATAAATAGTCTGATTGTCCATAAAAAAAATGCATCAAGAAAACATTAGCATATGCATCCCTGCTTTTAATGAAGGCGAAAAGTTTGCAGGCATTTTGGAATATCTTTTTTCTTTCTCCACCATGGCCAATGAAATAATATTATGCATAAAGAAATACCAGGAAAATGATACCACGCTTGAAACTGCTTTGAAATACTCACAAAGAGATTCAAGAGTTAAAATAATTATTCAGGAGGGAAATGGAAAAACTGATGCCTGGAATAATTTAGTTGCAAATGCTTCAAATGAAAACTTAGTTTTTTTTGATGCTGATGTAATGCCACAGCCTAACTGCATTGAAAACCTGCTTGAAGTGATGCATTCAAATGATGAATATATTGCTGTTGGAGGAGTTCCTATTGAGAAATATCTCGGAAAAAGCAGATTATCTGCACTAGCAAAGAGCTATATGCCGACAATAAACCTAAACGGCAGACTTTATGCAATAAAAAAGTCAAGAATGTTAAATAAGCTTCCTAATGGAAAAATACCTTCAAATGTTTTATATGAGGATTTTTTTCTTCAAATGAGCCTAAATAAAAAAGAACTAGGAATTGCGAGGAATGCAAATATTGTAAGCGATGCTGGGACATTAGATGGATATTTAATTTATATTGGAAGAGATAGGGCAGGACTTGAAACACTTGCAAAAGATTACCCTGTGCTCTTTGAAAATTATAGGAAAGAATTCAAAGAATCTGGAAATCGGGCTGCTATTTATTTTAAAAAACTGTTTGGACCTGAAACTATCGGAAGAAAAGCCTTTGGAATTGTTGCTTTTCTTACCAGAAAAGTAATTAACTTAGTTTATGCAAATCGAATCAATGAATATTATAGAAAAACCATGAAACTTCATGAAAATGACCAATCTCATGAAATGCTTAGTATGAAGGGACTCAGGGCAGAATCAACTAAGTAAAGTTACCTGTCCATCCTAGGATAAATTCCAGGCTCCATTACCACTTTTTCTGATTTCACTGCTAACCCTTTCTCTCCCATCATCTGCTTTGAATTAAGAACAGCCTCGCCAAAACATATCAGCTCATCCTTTAATGTGAAGATTGCTATTATGTCTCCTTTTTCAATATCATTTTCCAGTTTTGAAATTCCTGGGACTGCAAGGTTTGCTCCATGGCACAAGCTATCTACAGTTGTATCAAAGACCCAGATCTTGCTAAGATGGGAGACTGCATTTTCAATCGGCTGCACAACTTTCCTTATGAATTTTTCATTCCCGTGCTTTTTATAATAATACCATGCATCGCTCAGGTCCTGAAGAGTGAATAAGTTTTCTTCTGTAAATGGTCCTGCTTTTGTCCTCCTCAGTTCAGCCATGTGCGCACCGCATTTCAATTCCTGTCCGATGTCATGCACCAGCTTACGTATGTAAGTGCCTGCCTGGCATCCAACTTTAAAAAGGACTTCCTGGCCTTTTATCTCCAGGACATCAATATAATAAATCTCACGCTCTCTCCACTGCCTTTTTACTGAGCTTTTTATTGGTGGGAGCTGGGAAATTTTTCCTGTGAATTTTTCAAATACTTTGTAAAGGTCATATTCTGTCACTTCCTTATGAAGATGCATTAAGCAGACATATTCTTTCCCTGAAAGCAGGAGTGTCTGGACAATCTTCGTGCTTTTTTTCAGCGCAACAGGAAGAACGCCTGTAACATTTGGATCAAGTGTTCCTGAATGGCCTGATTTTGGTATGCCTAATACCTGCTGCACATAAGCTGATACCTGATGGCTTGTAGGCCCTGCAGGCTTATCCAGATTGACAATTCCAAGAGTGATATGCTCTTCTATTGTCCTTTTTCCTGGTGACTTGCCGAACTTCTCAGAAGTCTCAAGAAATTTACGGATAAGGATAGTTGGTTTTCTGACTTCTAGATTCATATATAACTTGGATTAATCAGGGATATATAAGTTTTGTTAACCAAAAAAACTATTCTTCAGAATCAACCATCTCAGTCCTTAGCTCATACAGGTTGAAAAGGGTTACAAATAGTGTAAGAAGAATTGGCCCTATTACAAGACCTAGCACTCCAAATAAAGTAATTCCGCTTATCATGCTTATTAGGACTGCAGCTGTATGAAGTTTCATCTTGTCGCTGATTACAATAGGCTTTATTATATTATCAATTGAGCTTATTATCCCAAAACCAAATATAAGGACAGTAACTCCCTGCCATAGGTTTGCCTGGGTTGGATGAAAGATCATATAAAGACCTAATGGAAGATATACAAAGATTGGTCCGACCATTGGGATTACTGAAAAGAAAAATAAGAGCACTGCAAAAAAAAGAGGTGATTTAATACCTATTATCCAAAAACCTAAAAGGGCAACAATACTTTGCACTGTTGCTGTTATTACCTGCCCATAAATCACTGCATCCGCTGTTTTTTTCACTTCTTCAATCAGGATCTTGCTGTTCTTTACTCCAAAAGGAAGGTAATGTATAAGGAAATTCCCAAACCTGTCCCCATCCCTGAAGAAATAGAACAGGAAAAAGACACCAATGACAATATTCACAAGTTTTGCTGGGATTGTTGCAATGAATTCCTGAAGAACATTAAGTATGGTTACAATAAACCCTCCAAGCACTTTCCCGACATTAAGCTCTATCCCGAAATCAGCAGATATCTTTTCCAGTATTGCTGTATTATCGCTTTGAGCAGCTGCAACAAAACCAGAATAAAGACCTGGAAGCTCGCTTATGAGCTTTGTAACTATTACAGCCATTGGAAGGATGACAATCAGAAATATGATTATAATTGTAAGGACTGACGCCATGCTCTTGTTGTTTGTTTTTTTTCCTATAAGATTATACAATGGGAAAAATAAGTATGCAACAACCATGGCTGATGCAATTGACATAAGGTATGGCTTGAACATAAGATAGCAGAAAAACACCACTATTGAAATCCCAATAAAAGGCCCAATCTTGTGGTAAATATCTTTCATGAAACTAATCATAAAGAGCGTGGTATAAATATCTTTCTACATAGTGTACTTAGAACACCTATTTAAAAAGCCTGTTTCTCCATTTTTATTATATGAAATTTCACTTTATCAGCTCGATATTTTTTGCTGTATGCATATCATTATTAGTCTTAAATCCTGATCCTAATAAAAGAATGCTCTACTTAGTGCCCACACTTATACTTTTTTATGCGACATTTATGCTTTTTTCGCTTGAATATGACAGGGAAAGGATGAAAGCGTGGAGAAAAAAAGAAAAAAGCCTTATTGAAGATACTTATTCAAAATTTGTTTCCGAGTCCTATAAAAACAGTAAGAATGCATGATTAATTTTATTAATATAGCTAATATACCTTTCTAAATGAAGCTTTTTGGGCTTTATCTGTTCATCAATGTGCTGCTAATAGTTATCATTGCTTTTTTAGAAAGCCTTGCTTTCAGGATTGCTCTTGGAATTGAAGTTTTGATACTGTTTTTCCTCAACATCAGGTTTATGCAGAAGGATTTATAGGCTTGCTGTTTTTTATTAGAGTTATGTATGCAATAATCGTATCAAAAAAGGATGAAGCAGGAATGAACATAAAGGAAAACCTGCTTGAAGAGATTAAGTTTGAAAGAAAGCATGGAAGCAAAATTGAATCTTATGCTCATGGAAATATTTCATTATATGTAATTGAAAAAGATACGATTTTTTATGAGGAATGTGAGGATGCTATAAAAGCTGAGAACTATATTTTTGCAACAAGGCACCAAAGCAAGTCAAAAGAAAAAACGCTTTCAGTTCATTTTCCTGGTAATTTTGGGAAGGCAGAATATGGAGGAAAGGAAAGTGAGTTATGTTTTACTGACCCAGTTCTCCTGAAGAAAGCGTTCCTCAATTTATCTATGTTTGGCAAAGATTCAGGATATGCTATAACACTTGAAGCAACTCATCATGGGCCATTAATCAGTAAGCCTGTCTTTTTTATCGAGATTGGCTCAACCAGTGAAGAGTGGAAGGATAAAGAAGCAGGGAAGATAATTGCGAGGACAATAATTAAGACATTGACTGAAGAAAAAGAAAATGATTATGAGAAAGCAATAGGATTTGGGGGAAGCCATTACTGTGCAGCATTCAATAAGATTGAACTTGAAACCAATGTTGCATTAGGACATATATGCCCAAAATATAGTATTGAAAACCTTGATGAGGATATTGTGAAAAAAATGCTGCTTTCTGCCAATGGGATAGGTTATGCTATCTTGGACTGGAAAGGCATGGATTCAGATAACAGGAAAAAGATAACAGAGATTTTAGATAAATTAAACATCACGTGTAAAAAGACAAAAGATATCTAAAAATAGTTATGATTATTTTTTACCCTTGCTTTCCTGCTTGAAAGTTTCAGGAAGGTCTATAAAATACTTGCCTTCTTCAAGCTTATATACAAGAGGATCCTTCTTGAATAAATTTACCAGGTCAAGTTCATACTTGCCAGGCTTTAATATCCTTATTGATTCAAAATCCAGGACAACAGGCTCCTCATGCAGTTCGCTTACGCCAATCATATCCAGGACATCTTTCTCAATCTGCTTCTTCTCAACCTTTGAGAGCTTCTCCTGTGCAGTCTTTAACTCCTCAAGCTTTTCTTTCCTGACAAAAAAGAATAATTTTGAACCGCAGTCGCATCCCTTCATGATGATACTGCTTCCATCTTCATGAAGCTTCCCGCATCTAACGCACTGGTGTGGCATTTATTACCTCTTCTTATTTTCCTTCATCATAAGCTGGATCTTTTCCGGGTCCTTCTTTATCTCCTTTATTATATTTGCAGGACCAATGACAGTAAAGCCTTCCCTATTCCCTAAAAGGAATTTTATCAGGAATTTTTTCATCTGCTCATATAAAGTATTGTCTTTTTTTGAATTTTCCACGACTGCAAGCTCAATCCCTGTAAACTTCTTATCAATGCTCTCCATTGTCTTTTGTATCAAGGCTGTTTCTTCCTCTTCCTTAAGCCTTCCTTCCAAAAGAACTATCTTTTCCTGCTTGACTAAACCTAAGATTAACTTTATCCTTCCTTCTGAATCCAGCTTTTCAATCTGGCTATATGGTACAAACTGTAATGTAAGCATTTTTTACCTCTTTTTTTAGGCCATCTTGATAAGCTCTTCATAGAACTCATCAATGCCTGTCCCGTATTTGGCAGATATCCCAACCACCTTATATTGGGGAAATGCTGCCTCTATCTTTTTTTTATCTGCTTTCTTCAAATCTACCTTGTTTGCAACCAGTAGAACAGGTATGTTCCTTGCCTGAAGGTTTCCGATTATTGTTATATTTACCTGAGAGAATGGATCTTTTGTTGAATCCAGGACAACTATCACAGTATCCATATCATCAAGCCATTTTATTGCATCGATGATACCTTTTGTTGCTTCCTTGGCTCTTTGCTTTGCATCATCTTCTTTCATGCCTGATTTCAGGAAATCTTCATAGTCAACCTTTGTTGCAATACCTGGCGTATCTACCAGATTAAAATTCAGTTCCTTGCCTTTTGATTTTATGGTTATCTGCTCTTTAATCTGTATCTCCCTTGTCTCATGAGCTATCGGGGAAACTGAACCCATATCTTCTCCCAGCCAGTCCTGGCAGATCCGGTTTGCTAAAGTTGTTTTGCCACCGTTTGGTGGGCCATATAAGCCTAATTTGACTTTTTTCTTGCCCCTAAATAGGTTCCTAAAAAGCTTGTCTAAAAAATTTTTCAGAAAATCCATCATATCTTTTTTATAATAATGAAAGTATAAAAGCTTTTTGGTGAAGCTTAAGCTTAACCTGGAAGAAGCAGCACGATAGTATAGAACAAATTCAGGATTATTGACATTATCAATGTGTTGAAAAATGCATCTGATACTGTGTAAATGACGTTATTGAACATTGTGTTAAATGGTATATACATGATAAATCCTAAAAGGTTCCTTATTGATATCACTACAAAATAAGCTGTCATGAAATTGTTAGGGAACCATCCTACTGAAAGCTCTGCCAGATAAGCTGATACCCCGCAAAGGAAGATGGAAACTATTGTCTTATCCTTGATACTTATCTGCGCCCACATATAAGTTCCAAGCACCACTCCAAAAAATGCGCCCCATTGCCAGCCATATAGATAGCCCAAGAATATGCTAAGAGGTGTTAGCATCTCAATGCTGAAATCCTTTACATATTTTGA
>CAYRXW010000007.1:0-85470 GCA_964428335.1 uncultured Methanosarcinales archaeon
GCCGGAGACAAAATTATTCAGGCTTTGGTGCATGCGTGAATAAAGCTCAGGGAAAGATAAGATATCATGAAGCTGAAATTCATCTTTCAAGGCTTCCATATAAACCCAGGAATGCCTAAGTGCTTCTTCTAATCCTCTAAGTTTTGGCATCCTTGTTTCATGCGCTAATGGCTTTAGTACAAATACCTGTGAATCTTCCTTAGGCTGATGTGGGAGCACAACCTGGAATTTTCTAGGGGTATAATCAGAGACCATTTTTTTCCTGAGAAATTATATTATATTTAAATTATTCTTAAAATTAATATGTTAAACCATTTATTTATATATCACTTTTCTTTCCCTTTATTGCATGGTTACATTGAATTATGTGCAACCATCTACAGCTTCTTATGAGGGTCACTCATCTCAACCTAGAAATGGATTTTACCTTGATGATTTTCTGCTTTCACAACCCTCGCTTATCAACCCTGAATGCATCAGGACACTGATACTAGATTTTGGTCTTCCACTATTGGGAACAGGAATGCCTAATGGATACATAGGTGACATAATAACTCCAGGATATGACGGGCAGATAAGGATGCAGGGTGCGACAAGGATGGCAGAAAGCGGGGACATGCTTATCGGGGCTACAGTAAGCAATGTGCCAGGTAGGCAAGGTTACATAATTAAAGGGACAATGCAGGGCACTGGCCAGGCAGCAAGCATTTTTGTGAAATATTCAAGGGTTGGTGATTTCCTTTCCAGCTGGCACGTCATTACGGCATCAAAGTACAATAGTGTTGCTGAAGGCCTGGCGAAGTGTGTCCAGGGAGGGCCGCCATCAGGTGGCGCAGCTGCGGAAAATGCAACTGTTACAATCGGGCAGCCTAAGCAATTGGAGCTATTTGGCAGTTCAGCTTATATGACAGAAGTTTTGACAGGGACTGCTCTGGCACTACTTTTAATGGCAGGACTATTCCGAAAAAGGGTTTTTGCAAGAAACAGATAATCAGCTTTCATGCATCTTCTTTAGTTTCATATAAATCTCGATTGAATCATCTTTCACTCCAAGGTATCCAGGTCCATTCATGTTCACTTTCCTTGCAAAATCATATACACCTAGGATAATTTTTTCAAGTTTTGTGCAATTTTCCATAATCGGAGCTTGCGGTGAATTTAATAAATCATCAATCAACCTATAAAAAACAGGTCCTAAATGTGCTCTTTGTGCGTCATATTGCTCAAAAAATTCTTCGCCATTATTCATGATATATTCAAGAGAACTATCTATCTTCTTTAGTTCCTGGAATGAATCAGATATGTCAGAATTAACTATCACTTCAGGCTTATATAATCTTGATTCCTTAAGATATGTATTAGCCTGTTTTATCAACGCAATGTAATTGTTTGCATGTTCAGGCTGAAATTCTTTAATATAATTAAAAATAGCCTCAGATTTGTTCATTAATGCTTCTGTAAGGTAATTATCTATAGTTTCCCTAAATCTTTCTTTTGTCGCATGATAGTCTTTCCCTTTGTATTTTAATGTAATCCATATTATTCCATTTACCAGAGTTTGGATAGGATATATTAAGATACGAGCGCCTTTTGGAATCCTTACAGGCTGCCATGATTTTGAATCACCTAGGTTACTAGATTCATTTACATCCAATAATGAATTAAGCACATGAGTAATCCAATTCATGCTAAATTTAAAAGGCTCATAAATATATAAATCTGAAGTTTAATAATAAATCAGTTAATTATAACAAACATTTTTAAAATAAATATTACTTCAATCAATTTATGTTCGGATTTTTAAAAGACAAGCTAAAGGAAGCCATCGGAAAATTTACAAAGAAGGCTGATGAAGAGGCTGAGATAGAGGAATCAAAAGCTGTTTTGGAAGAGAAAAAAACTAAGTCAGATGAGAAAAAGCCTGACTTTAAAGAAGAAAAGAAACCTGAAATAAAAGAAATAAAAAAAGAACCTGAAAAGAAAAAAGAAGAGCATAAGAAAGAAGCAAAGGAAGAGAAAAAGCACGAGAAAAAAGAACATGCAAAGGAGCATGAAAAAAAAGAGACTAAAGAACACAGAAAAGAAGATACTAAAGAGCATAAGAAAGAAGAGAAAGAAAAAAAAGAGCATTTAAAACATGATTCTAAAGAAATTGAACCTGATATCCAGGCACCAGTTGAACCTGAAGAGGAACCTTTGGCACTTCCTGTAGACAAGCCAGAAGAGAAAGTTGACCTGGAATTTGAGCCTGATGCAAGGCCTTTTAAGATTCCTGAACGGGAGCCAGATGTTGAGCCTATCAAAGAAGCCATTGTCCATGAAATAGAGGAAATACCTGACTATATCGAGGAAGATGTGATTGAGCAGAAAGCAGAAGAGAAACCAAAGAAGAAAGGCTTTTTTGACTTTCTGAAAAAGAAAGACAAAAAAGAGGATAAGAAAGAAGATAAGAAAGAAGATAAGAAAGAAGAAGAGAAGAAGGAAGAATTAAATGAGCCAAGGGAAGAAGATCTGACTGAAGAAGAGGAAGATAAGGAAGAAAAGGAAGATAGGAAAGAAAAGGCTGAAGAAAAATCTGTTATTGAAAAGGAACCTGAAAAAGAGCAGGAACAGAAGGAAGAATTAAAGGAAGAAAAGGAAGAGAAGAAAGGCTTTTTTTCAAAAATAACTGAAAGCATCACAAAAGTCTCGCTTTCTGAGAAGAAGTTTGATGAGATATTCTGGGAGCTTGAACTGGGACTTTTGGAGAACAATGTTGCAATAGAGGTCATAGACAAGATAAAGGAAGACCTAAAGAAAGAATTGGTAGAAGGGAAGTTTGCAAGAAAAGAGCTGGATACGAAGATCATGTCTGCATTAAGGAAATCAATCCTTTCACTTTTTGATGTGCCGAAGATGGACCTTATTGAAAAAGCAAGGTCAAAGAAACCTTTTGTTATTGTATTCATAGGTATTAATGGGACAGGGAAGACAACAACCCTTGCAAAAATTACGCATCTTTTTTTGAAGAATAACCTAAAGCCGGTCATGGGAGCATGCGACACTTTCAGGGCAGCAGCGATACAGCAGCTTGAAGAGCATGCAACTAACCTTAATGTGAAAATAATCAAGCATAATTACGGGAGCGATCCTGCAGCTGTCGCTTTTGATACCATCGAACACGCAAAGGCGCATGGGAAAGATGTTGTCCTGATAGATACTGCTGGAAGGCTCCATTCAAACAAGAACCTGATGCAGGAACTTGAGAAAGTCATAAAGATTGCAAAGCCTGACCTTAAGATTTTCATCGGAGAGAGCTTAGCTGGAAATGATGTTGTGGAGCAGGTAAGATTATTCAACGATAGCGTTGGGATAGATGGAATTATCCTCTCAAAAGCTGATACAGATGAGAAAGGAGGAGCTGCAATCTCAGTCTCGTATATGACAAAAAGGCCTATCCTTTTTCTTGGAACTGGGCAGACATATGATGACCTTGAGGAATTCAGCGCTGAGAAACTTGTGAAGCAGCTGGGCCTTTGAATATTTCTTCATTTAGGTTTTTAATGCATAAGCCACACAATTAAATCTGAGAACATAAAGAACCATAGAATGTTATTTGTGACATTCGCTATCCCATCAGCAACAGCAAGGAAAAATGGCCTCATTGTCATGCTGAACATCACTCCGAGGAAATACTGAAATATGCTTGTGATAAATCCTACAGCCATAAGGTTCATGCTGGGAAACAGCAGGACAAAAAGGTTTGCAAGCATGCTTATTGCTATAAACATGTATGAATCAAACTTCATGTTTGTCCCTGCAAAAGTCTTTGGGATTATGTATCCTAAAAAGACGTAAATTAGGGTATATTGCATGCCATAATACCTAGTTATCACAATCTCAAGAAAAAACAATGGGGAGATGTCTATAGGGAAATGATAAAGTTTTGTATAGTATATTATGGCTGCAGTCATGGCAATGAATACAAGATATAGTGCAGCCTTCTTGAATACTAAGAAAAGGATTATTGATACCACAGCAAGCATGATAAGGTAAGACTTAGAGAGCTTGAACCTGAAATTTCCCTTTTCATGGACTATGTCCTCAAAATCTATTCTCATTTCTGATCAGCTAAAAAGCAGCCTGTTTATTATGTATATCAGGATTATCGCTGCAAGTATCATCACAGAAAGCATCGGGTTCCAAAGAAGCATCCTATAGTTCTTGTCTATCTTCTGCATGCTTTTTATGATATCAGTCTGGGAGATTATGCCTATTGCCTCTTTCTCATTATTTACCACAACAAGCTTTCTCACTTTATATCTCTCCATCAGGGAACTTGCCTTAAGAATCGGCTCATCCATCTCGATTGTCTTTGGGTTCTTTGTCATCACATCCTCAATAAGCGTCTTTTTTGGATCCCTGTCTTTTAGTATTATCCTGTTGATGACGTCCCTTTCAGTAAAAATTCCGATAAGCTTTCCTTCATGGGAGCTTACAATCGTGCTTATTGATTTCTCGCCCATCGTCCTTATTGCCTCATAGACTGTCTCGTGCTTTTCAAGGCCTATCACATTTCGTGTCATGATATCTTTTACAAGTATGTTCTTCTTGATGTTTTTTGCAGCTTCAAGGATTTGTTTCATGCCTTAGAGAATAAGAATTAGGTATAAAATTGTTTGCAAAAAAAAACTGCAAAATAGAATCTATGAATTATTCACCAAACGAATCCCAGATGCTGTCAATCAGGCCGTCTATGTCGACTTTTTTCCCAAAGAAACTTAGGATGTAGTTCTCCCTAATTTTAAATTCGACAGGCGCTTCAACTACAGTAAGATAATCATTGACCTGGCTGTTTAATGCTGTATCATTTACTTTTGAGAAGCTGTTCACAAATCCCCTGTCCATGTTCATAACTTCCCTTACTGCGTCTTCCCTGTTCTCCATGTCCATCTTTACAGCTATGCTTACTATATTATTGAAGTTCTCGTTATCTTCCTCTTTTCTCTCTACCAGGTTTTTCACAAGCTCCCTGTCATTTATCTTCCAGAGATAATCTTCATCACTTTCTATGATATCCCCTTTTCTCATGACAAAAGCCTCTATTTGCGGCTGAACTATCACTCCCTGGATGGATGAGGAATTGACAGGGCTATTATCAACAACTATCTCGAAGCTCAAATCCTGAAGGACACCTGCAGCGCTTACGCTTGAAATCAGCAGCAAAACCATTATGATATATTTATAGATCATTAAACCACCCTTCGAGCTTTACAAAATGAGTTGTGTAAGTCTTATCTATTGTAAGTATCTTCTTCTTTTCCAAAATGTTTAATGTGTTTGCAAGGCTGGATTTTGCAAGCGTTGATTTTTTCTCAAGCTCGTTCCTTTTCATTGAGCCATTATTTTCCATTAGTATTTTCACGACAATTTTTTCGTTCTGCGAAAGCGTCTTCAAAAAATCATTCTTTTTTGATATCTTTGGCTTCTTTAGAAGAATATAGCCTATCACTGAGCCTGCAATTATACCTATGACCAAAAGATAGATAGAGCCTGATTTTACTTCTTCCTCAGGCACAGTTTCATCAAAGCTGTATTCTATTGTTATATTATCTGTATTTTCAAAGACAATCTTTGTATAGTTTCCAGGCTCAATGAATGAATTTGGGACTGTCTTTGTTATGATTGTATTTTTTGGCAGGAGGACATTTGTCCTGTTGCTTGGCAGGCTGAAATCAAGCTGCCACTTATCCCCTTCCTTTCTTGTCAGATACATTGTCTTGTAAAGCACTACTGCGCTGTTTGTTGTGCCGATTGAGATATCAACGCTTTTTTCTTTTAACATGTATAACGCTCCTTTGACCTTGACTGCTGACACATCTTCCATAATAGGTACATTGACAAGCCCGTTTCCGGTTATCTCAAGTATGACAAGGGAATTCCCGTTGTCTTCAATTATCAGGCTGTATGCCAAGTCTGCCGCAAATGCTTGTGGAAAAAGTGCCAAAAGCATGACAGCCAGCATGAATTTTCTTTGCATGTTCCATAGCTAAGTATATCCCTTTTTTAAAACTAATGGAAAAAAGAAGACCCCAAAACTTCTTTTGGGGTCTTTACGCCTAAGCAGCATAAAAGGCGGGGTAGGGTGAAATTTTTGGGAAACAAAAACTTCCCGCTGCTTCTTTAAACCTGTTTTTCCATTCTTTACCTTTCACTCTTTTTTTGACCTCTTTTTGCCTCTTTTTCCCTGTTTCTTTAGGGCATAACTGAATCGGATGAATATAAGGCCTGGCAAAATAAATTGCCAGGATGCTACTTCTCTACTCACTCTTTTTTGTTTACCGGAAAATGCTTCTCAAGGCCATTTCCAATACAGTTCGTTAAGTTTGAACGGTATTTAAAGCCCAGTCTGAACAACTATGAACAAAGATGAACAGGCAGCAAAAACCAGCCAAATTTATCATTTGAAACTACTATCAAGTAACAAAAAAGCACAACATTTATATATACTAAGTATTTTACATCTATCAGGTGATTTAATGGAACTACAGGTAATGCATGTAAAATTAATAAGGGCGTTTATCAAAGTCAAAAAGGATGTTGTCGAATTGAAGGCAATAGCAAGGATGCACGAAGACATCATAAGAAGGCTTAATGAGAACGAAAAGGCACTTATTGCAAAGATAAGAGTGTTGGAAGCAAGGCCAGCTGTAAAGCAGGCAGTTGTAACAAAAGTTGTAAAGAAAGTTGTAAAGACTGCAGCAAAGAAGAAATATGTCGGAGCTAAATCAAGCATGAGGCTTCATTCAGAGAACTGCCCGTTTGCACAGAACATAAAGAAAGCAAACAAAGTAATATTCAAGTCAAAGATAAAACCGTTTGGTCTTGGATATAAGGCATGCGAATGCTTGAAATAATTATTTTTTGATTTTTTATGCTTTCTCAAATAAAACACCCAGTATATCGGGCACATGTTCTGAATCAGATTTCTGATGATATGTATAAAGCAAGGGCATTGGCAGGTCCGCTTTTAGGACAGGAAGTCTTAGTCTTATTTTTAGGAGACCAAAAAGAGGTCTTGGGTAATGATATAATAGTTAGGTCAAATTCAGCAGCCTTAGGATTAGAGAATAATTATATTACCAATGAACCCAGGGATTTTTTGTGGGCTGACTCATCTTCTGTATTATTTGCCGGCATGTGGTATGGGCCAAAAATGAATTCTCTTGAAGATGTTGCAAAGGTATATTATCCTGGAACGATGACGAGTGCTTTATATGTAACTGCAGAGGAAGGCATCCTGAAAACATATGAAGTATTATCTGATAGAATCAATCCTTATAAAAGTCCAAATGTAGAGCATGAAAGGCATATTGTGAGTTCTTTCATCAGGTATTGGAAAAATTTTCCAGGGGATGGCATGAAATTTATGGAATCCTCAAGAGTTATACTGTTTTCAGGATCATTAAATGAAGGATTTAAAGAAAATAAAGAGATGTATAATCAGATAAACCAGGCGCTGTTTAAAACCCCGCTATTTATCTCAAAACATTCAACTTATGGTTTAAGGCAGTTCCATATTCCATTGAAGCCTGCTGGAAATGCTTCATGAATTTTTTGAAGTCTGCTGATTTAGTCTTTCTGACTACATATCCATTGATTCACTTGGGTTTGGCATCTTCTGTTGTGGCCTTTCCCCAGAGGCTATGACATCATCAATCCTTAGTATCATTGTCGCTACTTCAGTTGCTGAACTTACAGCCTGTGTCTTTATCTTTAATGGTTCAATGACTCCTTCTTTCCATGCATCCATGACTTTGCCTGTAAATACATTTATCCCTGCACTTACCTGGCCTTTCTCATGCGCTGACTTAAGCTCTGTTAAAGAGTCTATAGGATCTAATCCGCCGTTTTCAGCCAAAGTCCTTGGAATCACTTCCATGCATTCTGCAAATGCCCTAACTGCCAGCTGTTCCCTTCCTGAAAGAGTATGGGAATAATCCATTATTGCCTTGCTTAGCTCCATCTCAGGACTTCCTGCACCTGCAACAACTTTTCCCAGCTTTAATGAAGCCATCAAATCCCCGATTGCATCCTGTATTGCCCTTTCTGCTTCCCCGGTCACATGCTCAGTGCTTCCCCGAACAAGGATTGTCACTGATTTTGCATTCTTGCATTCACGGACAAAGGTCATGTTCTCATCACCGACTTTTGATTCTTCAACAATCCCTGCATTCCCCAAGTCTTTTTGGCTTAGGTCATCAAGGTTTGTGATTATCCTTCCGCCTGTTGCTTTTGAAAGCTTGTCCATGTCGCTTTTCTTAATCCTCCTGCATGCATAAATTCCGTTTTTTGAGAGGAAATGCTGGACTATGTCATCAATGCCTTTCTGGCAGAATACTACATTTGCGCCTGTTGCTGAAATCTTTGCGACCATGTTCTTTAGCATCTTCTCTTCCATATCCAAAAATGCTTGCATCTGGGCAGGGTCAGTTATCTGGATCTTTGCATCTGTCTCTGTATTCTTTATCTCAAGAGGCGAATCAATCAATGCTATCCTTGCTGATTTTACTGATTTTGGCATGCCTGAGTGCACTCTTTCCTTGTCAAGGACTATGCCTTCAATTAATTCTGAATCTTCAATGCTCCCTCCCTGCTTCTTCTCAATCTTTATGTCATCAGAATCTATCTTCCCTTCAGGCGAGATTACACTAGTCACAGCTTTCACTGTTATTTTTGAAAGCTTAATCTTATTGCTTTCAGCGCCTTTTCCTGTCATTGCTGTCTCTGCAATCTTTATGAGGATGTCATCATCCTTTACTGTCACAGGTTTTGCGATGTTATGCAGGACCTCAAGCGCTTTTTCTGAGGCCATCAGGTATCCTTTCACAATAACTGTAGGATGTATCTCCTTATCCAGAAGGTCTTCAGCTTTCTTCAGAAGTTCCCCAGCAATCACAACAGCTGTCGTAGTCCCATCTCCCACTTCATTTTCCTGGGTCTTTGCAACCTCAACTATCATCTTTGCAGCAGGGTGCTCGATATGCATCTCTTTTAGTATTGTGACACCGTCATTTGTGACTATCACGTCTCCCATAGAATCGACAAGCATCTTGTCCATGCCTTTAGGACCAAGTGTTGTCCTTACAGTCTCTGCTACCAGCTTTCCAGCAAGAATGTTATTCCTCTGCGCATTCCTTCCCTGTTTTCTCTGCGTGTTTTCCGGTAAAATGTAAATAGGTTGTATATCTTTTGTCATTTTAATTATCCCCCTAAAATATTATAAAAAGTGGAGAAAAGGGGGGATGTTTTAAAGGTTGTGAAAAGCATTGCAAAAAAGTTATTTTTTCATCAGGCTATAATCCAAAGCAGCATATATCCTCAAAGCATAAAATTGGTCTTCCTTAATCATGCCAAGTCTTCCTGTTATTCCTACTCCAAGCTCTGACATCTCTTCAGTATATGAATGGAGGAGGCTGATTCCGTCTTTTAGAAGGGGCATCAGGTCAGGTATGTGAGTTGCATCTTTTGCACATAAATAGCTAAGCAATTTAATTGTGCCTATAAGCTCTTCAAGGTTAATTAGGTTATATGGTTGCATTTTTTTTTGGTAGGATTAATTATTATAAAAAATGAATCTAAAAAGAGGAAATTATGGAACTGAAATTCTAATTAATAATTTCTTTAAGCCCCAGATGAGTTAAATAATGTTTAACAATATCATTTACTCCCATTAAAGTAAATGAGTTATTGCCATTATCCATTAAATATTCATAATCACTTTCTTTAAATCTAGTCCAACCAATTTTAACATTATCTTTATCATAAACTTCCACAATATAGTTTACAGCACTTGACCTGGATTCGCTTGAATTAGGTTCAGTATAAATTTTATATTTTAAAATATTTGAGTTTTGCATTACTAGTTCGCTCAAAGTTAAATTTAATCTATTACACTCTCTACCATTAAAAGGCATTGGGTCATATAGAATTTGACAATCATCTAAAAGAGTAAGAACATCTGAAAATACCACATAAGAACTAGTTAAGCTAATTACCTGATTTTGAATTCCTTCTAATGCATTGTATATAGTGAGAGACCAACTTTCCCCTTTTGTAGTTAGAGTAGATGGGTCAGTATCTAAGCCAACAGAAAAATTTTTTGTTATTGCAAATAAAGGTTTTCCTTTTTTATACATATTTTCACTAGTCTTTTCATCATCTGAATAAACCATAAATCCTAATTTATATTTTGACGGGCTTTTTTTTATTAATTCAGTTTCTTGAAAACCATCACTTTGAAACATTACGCCAACACTTTCTGTAGAATTTGTAATCTTTTCTAGTAACCCCGGCTCATAATTTCTAACTTCTTTTACACTATAGATGTCCCCTTCACCATAAATTAAAAAAGGTTTTATACTTATTTTTTCAGGTTTGTCAACATAATTTGTATACATTACTTCATCATTATTGTTATCCCAAATAGAAAAAAATAATTCTACTAAATAACTTAAGCTAATTTTTGTATCTGTTTCATGAAGCATGTCACCATTAAGTGTAATTGAAGTCATTTTTTTTCGGAATCTACTTTTTTATTTAAAATTAGCCTAATTTTCAATATCCTTTCCAAAACGTTTAAATACCTAAAAAACATATATATTATTAAAACACAGCGAGGTAACTACGATGGAACTAGGCGGAAATATCGAACTTATTGATTTTAAGGATTTGGATCCCTCAGAGATGATAGTTCTTAAGAAGATAATAGGGAACTATGCAAGGAAGTTCTCTGACCAAGTAGAGAATTACGAAAAACTAAGCCTTCACCTAAAAAAAGCTGAAGGAAAGCACAAGTATGAGGTTTTTGGAAAATTGTACCATAACCAGAAAACTACAAATTCAGAAGTTAATGGAACAAATCTTTTCATGGCTGTCTCAGATGCACTTAAGAAAATTGAAAACCAGCTAATGAAGTGATTTTTATTATATTCTTTCTGTAATTTTCATAGTGCCTTTTATAATACTTTTTTTGGAGTCGCAATATCCTAACTTAAATAAATAGAACAACATGAAAAAAATATTTAAAAAATATAGAAAAAATTTACTCTTCTTTCTTTGAAGATTTCTTAGCAGTCTTCTTAGGCTTTTCTTCAGAAGATTCTTCCTTTTTAGCTGTTGTTTTCTTAACAGTTTTCTTTGGCTTTTCTTCTGTTTCTTCCTTTACTTCTTCTGCATTCTCTTCAGATGCTTCATCTGCTTTTGCAGTCTCAGCCTTCTTAGCCTTTGATTTTTTTGGCTTTTCCTCGACTACTTCAGCATCAACTACCTTATCATCGGATTTTTTCTCCTCTTTCTTTGGCTTGTCTTCCTTTGATACTGGTTTTATTGGCTCAGGATACTTGTGGCCGAATAACTCGACTTTAACGATGCCGTCATCCTGCTTGATTGCTGTAATCTTGACATGGTGAGGCGGGTTTTTTATTCCCCTTGCCCAGACTGTATCATTAAGCACCTTTCCAATCCTTAACTGCTCATTTGAGCATTTCATGTGCTGCATCAAGAATCCTCTTAATGAAGTCATTGCCCTGTGAGCCCTTTTATGCCTTGGAGCTTTGCTGAAATCTTTCCTTAGTGGGACATTATAAGTTCTTTCCATTTTAATCACGGTTTAATGCTTCCCCTTCTCCAGCTTCTTTTGACATGTGTAATCCTGGAAGGGTGAACCCTTTTGCTTTTTCCAAATATCTTTGCTATAAGCCATATTGGAGCCCACTTTGTGTGTGTGTGAGCCTTTGCAAGCCTTGTCTTTACTGCTGGGTTTTTGTATCGTGTCATTTTTTCCCACCTTTAGTGTTTGGCACTCCTAAAATCTTTGCGGATGCTTCATCAACAAAGGCTTTTCCCTTTGCTGTTATTACCCTTCCTTTGTGGGCTCTTACCTGGGCCTGTTTGACATAACCTGATTTCTCAAGTCCCTGCAAAACTTTCCTTAGGATGTTTCCACCTGCCCTAAATGTCATATCAGGCTTTGCTCCTCTGTTTTTTCTTCCACCGTATTTTGTCCTAAGTTTTGAGACACCAATAGGTCCTAACTTGTAAACACTTCTCAATACTGAAGCGCTTCTTATATACCACCAGTTCAGTTCTGTTGGTGGTCTTTCCCTGCTGACTCCGGTCTTTACAAATTCACTCCAGTCTGGAGCTTTCATTTCCGGCACTTTCTCAAGCTCTTTTGCAAGCTCGTCTATAAGCTTTCTAGGCTCAACATCGTACATATTAACCATTTTTTACTTCTCCGTTTTAATAGTTTTTATCTAATATCTTCGGATTCTTATGTCCCTTTCCAGGGAAGTTTTGGGGGATATATTCACATCCGCCATTAAGAACCTTTAATTTTTCTGAAAGAAAGAAGGGGTTGTTTATAAATATATAGGTCAGGCTCATGACCTTTTTGGCACACTTTAAATATAAATCCTCATCAACCAGTCAAATGAGCCTCCCTGAGCTGGTCAAGGAATTGTTTTTGGAATCTGTTTATTTTGGGAAGTATCTTGCAAAAAAGGCAGCTAAATATCTAAGTTCAGATTATAATAATGGACGCAGTTACAGTATCATTGATTACCTAAAGGACATAAATGGGGATAATCTTGGCAGTGATGTTATAAAATATGTCCAGAAACCAAACAGAAGATATCTAGGTCCGTTAGCATGCTGTGTCATATATCCAGTCCTGGCAGGAGGATGCGCAGTTTTAGGGTATTATGCTACACATCAGGAAGATGTTAATACGCTTCTTGAAAATTTGATAAAATAAATTACTATTTTTTAGTAGTAAATTTTATAAATACAAGGTTTTCTAAATCGCTTATGGTAGCCACAGCGCCAGTAATTAACCTGGTTGAATCCTCTGAACAGATTGAGGATTATGTTAGATGGATGTTTGAAGAAGTTGCAGAAAAGTTTGCTAAGGCAGATGGCTATTCAAGCTTAAACAGATCCTCTCAGACTCTTTTGCCATATGTTTGGACACCAGAAGCTCTTTATCTTAGTCTTTTAAATGAAATCTGGCCATTGATGAAAGAAAAAATTGTCGGAAAGACATTAAGAATTGATAATTTTATGTTGACAGAAGGAAGTCAGGAATTACTTCCTCTAAGATTGCTGATTGATGATAGACTAGCCGCAATAGATGCAGATGCAGATGCAGACAGTACATATAGGGAAGTAACCCAGAGGAAAAGAAACGCTATTCCTTTTTTATATTATCTTGATTCAGCATTTGAGCACCTTAATGTTTATTTGCGTCAATTGCAGGGAAAGCCAGAAATATATGATCTGGAAAGTATTAGGACTTACGAAGATGGAACGAAACCTTTTGCATTTCTTTCTATAAATCCGGAAAATAGGGTTATAAAGAATTTCCTTAGATGGATTCCAGAGTATCTGGATATAACTAACCTTACTGCAGGAATGTCAAACCTAGGCGCATTATTCCACGGATTTCATATAGAGGCATTTTTGAGATGGATGCAATATAAAGAATCAGGGCAAGCTAATGACTTAAATGAAACTTCAGTACATCTCCTAGACGGATATCTAGGTATAGCAAATACCTATTTCCAGAAAAAACTTGATATTGCTAAGCAAGATAAGAGAAGATTGTTTAATTTCAATTATTCACAAACTTCTGTTACCAAAATAAATGATTTATTTGCTGAAATATTAAGCTCAGTCAAATCTTTTGGAATATTGTTTTATCAGTTGGATAAGACTCCTGCTACAAGAGAAGGTATGCTGCATGATGTTAAAAGCGTTAGCAGGGATTATATACTTCAGTTTGAGAAATTTTTAGACGATAGGTTGGCAGATTACTCATCTGCATTTCGCACACTTCAAGATGATCCAGAACATTATTTTAAACAGATTTGTGAAGAGTGGGATGGAAACGGGGAACAGGATGTTATCTTGGAAATAGAAACTGAAGAGACCAGAGTCAGGAACTTCAAACCTAGGCCAGGGAGGAGCCTGTTAAAAGCAGTAACTGATTATTTTATTATTGATATTAGAACTGCAATTGATAAGGATGTTGATATCTCTCCAGATTTTGTAGATAATTATAGGCATTTTCTGATGGACACATTATTTGGCCCGCTTACAAGACCTGTAGACCCTTCAATAGATATACCTCTTGATTTTCATAAAGTTTTCCTTACATCAAAATACGATGCCACATTGAGGTTGATTATAGAAAAAAGTATCATCCAGGAAGATGAGCATGCAACAAATCCATCAATTAGGGCACATGGAAGGCATGCACATGAAAAGAGTAGGAAAAAGACAGCATCCATGGCATTAAGTGATTTGATTCATGTTGTGAAATCTTACCTTGGCACAGAACCAATTGATTATAGCGATCAGGACATATTTCTATATACTCCTGAAGGAATAAGAATCTATAAAAGCTTGACAGGCTCAGACAAATATACTGTTAAATCATCAGAATTAAGCCCCCTTGAAAATGCAGCTGATTATATATTGCATTACCTGGATGCAAAAGATTTGATTAAAATAAGAGATTTGGCATGTGGTTTTGCAGCAAGCGGAAAACAAGTAAAAAAAGCATTGGAAAAAAACGGAATAAGTTCAGAAAGCCATGCATATGATAATAATAAGATGATGCTTGTTGAAGCAGGTATGGATTCAAGGAGGGAAGGGGTTCCACTGACGCTGCACGATAAGGATTTAGATTCCTTAACTGCCGGTTATTTCTCAGATGCAGAAAAAAATGTTGCTCTCTTGACAGGGAATGTATACGCTGATTGGAATGCAGAAAAAAGGGCAAGGGCAATGAATTTAATCTCAAGAAGCCTTAATCAAGATGATTATTTAATTCTTGGAGTCAGAACAGTAGAAAATAAGTTTCAAGGTGAAAAAGTCAAGAGTGAATATGAACTTATAGGTGAAGGATTGAACAGGGCACATGTGCAGCACCAGATGGCCCTTACTGATGACGAAGCATCTAGAATACTCCAAGGATTCAAGGGAGAATATCAAGGAGGGACAAAAGGAGATGAGAGGTCTTCAATCATTCTTTCATTTACTGCAGGGGGAGATGGAAATATACCAGCATTGAACGGGTATGAAAAGCTTGATAAAGGAAGAAAGATAATTTCTAGCCGGGTGTATCTCCTAAATAAAGAAACTGTGATGAAAGAGATGTCCCCACACTTTAAGAACATAGTAACTTTTAGCGATGGGAGTTACACAATATTCGTAGGTCAAAGAATTTAGAATGGTTTTGGCAATTGGTTTTTTAATTCAATCTCCCTAAACAGCAACAAAGTGTAATAATCCTTTATCTCATCTGGAAATAATATACTCAAAGAATCCAAAAACTCATATAGTTCATGACTGTTTTTTACTTGGATTTCAAATTCCAAATCACCTTCACCTATTGCTAAAGTGATAAATACAACTTTATCTACTTCTGAGAGATAGTTCATAATTTTCTGCAAATTCTCTAAATTGATTAGATAAAGGTAAACTTTGTAATGCTGGAAGCCTAATGCCTTATAATTTATGATTGTTCTGTAACCTAAAATAATTCCTTCTGCCTCAAGTTTCCTTATCCTATAGCTTATTGCATTTGAGGTTAGTTTTATTGATTTTTGCATTTCAGTAACCTGCATATTCCCTTTATCAGCCAATAGTGCAAGAATGACTCTGTCTGTTTCATCTATCGAAACAAGCTTTGAGTCTTTTCCAATTTGGAAATCCCTCTGTGTTTTTTTACCATGTATATGGCTATGGTCAAGATGGACTATTCTTGTTGCTATAGATTCATTTGTATCTTGTATAAACGTTCCAAAGTATTTTGTAAACTCCTGTTCAATCGATTTATATTCAATAGGATTTTTTGCCAGAATAATCAATATTAAATTCCATTTTCCTTCAAGTTTTGCTGCCCATGTTATACCTTTTGCAGTTTTGCAGTATTCAAAAATCTCGTTTTCCTTTTCCTTATTGACACTTCTGTATTTTATCCTCAGACGAAACATCCAGTATCCTAATTTTACAGGATCAGTCACTGCATAATACCCTAATATTATTTTTTTTTCCTCAAGCCTTTTTATCCTGTATTCAGTTCCCTGCCTAGAAAGCTGGACATTTTTACAGAGTTGGGTTATTGGTATTCTGGCATTCATGTCTAAATAGGAAAGTATTTTCTTATCTTTCTTATCTAATTTAAAAATATCCATTTTATTAGCATAATTTAAAATTAATATATAAATTTTTGCAATTATGCAAGAAAATATGTTAAAAGTTTTAAATATACAAGTCAAAAACTCCTTATTACTTAATTGTAGTAAAATTAATATGAGGTAATGGTCATGGGAAAAATATCAAAAATCATTGGAGGTCTTGGTGCCTTAGGTAGGACAATAGTATATGGTATAGGCACTTTTGCAGTATTTTATGCAGGTATTAATTTATATTATTTTACACGAGATTTTAATCTTCAGGAAAAGCTGAGCGCAGAAAATAATTCAGCATTATGCCAGAAAATTGATCATGCTGAGTATTTTTCAGGGCCAATGGATAAAGCAGGCAATACCAATGCTGCAATCTCGCTTCTTGAAAGTCAGGTAGGTTTCCTTGAGACAAATTCAATTTCACCACCCTACAAATTCCCTGCTTTTTTTGGAACTATTAATACTATATCAACGGGAAACTATGGTCTGACTTTGGGAGGTCTGGAAACAATAGGCGATGCGAAAGCATTTTTTGGTTGGAATAGTGAAACACAGGACTATAAAAGTGTAAACTTTCTTGAAGGATTGGCACTATTTTCAAGCTATACAGACAAGGGAGAAAATTTTGATGTGAATGTCCCAGATATATCCATATTCAAAATCAGCGGTTCTGCAGACTGTATACCTATAGGTGAACCAAGTATGATTCCTCCAAGTGTTATGATATTTGGATATGATGATTTTGAATCTGGAGATATAGAAGAGATAAGGAGTATAAGGCTATATGGCACAATTGAGAATGTTTCAGGTGCCAATATCATTATAAAACTGGATGATAAAGCTTATGAGGAGCTAAAAGCCAGATATGGCAGAAATAAGGTCTATCTTCCAGGTGCAGCAGTCATGGAAAATTCAAGATTGATAGGAATAATTACTGCATTAGGATGCGAAAGCGATGATGTTTGCCGGACATATTGGGCAACTTCAATAGATAGCCTTAGAACTTTTGCTCCGGCATATTATGAAAAATTAGCAGGCGGAATAGAGGTCTTAAATGCTCCAACTTCAACGCCACTGCCAAACAACGGATTACTAGCTGAATTCTACCAGATTCTTTCAGTAAATGCTGGTGTTCCGTTCAGCATTTCAGAAACACCTTATCATGTTAGAGCGATGCCCATTAATGAAACAAATTTTGAAAAAATTTCAGAAGCAAGCGTTGGCCAGTACTATGTAAGGTTTACAGGAACAATTGATGTTCCAATGGATAATACATCAATATGCGTTGATAGCGACGATGGCTTTGCTCTTAATATTGACAGGGAATCAAATAGTGCAACATATGTAATTGACTGGAGGCAGAGAATAATAATGGGCTCTGAAAATGCGATGTGTGGGCAGTCTTTAAGGGGAGGTAGGCACACAATTGAGCTTTTGCATTACCAATTAGGCGGGGGAGCAGGGTTAAAGCTTTATTTTTTTGATGGCACAACAAAGACAGAAGTTCCTTTTACCTCGCTTCACCCACAATAGTTTTTTTAAAAAGACTGTTTATTTTTTTCTTTTCTACATCTCTTCCAAAACATCTATTCCAAGAAGATTTAGCCCAATTTCCAAAACCTGCTTTACACAGCTTGCCAGTAATACTCTTGCCCTCTCCAAATCCTTATCTTCCTGGATTATCTTATGCTTATGGTAGTATTCATTGAATGCCTGGCTTAAATCAAGCAGGTTCCTTGTTATCATGCTTGGCTTATATTCAATTGCTGCATTTTCTATGCATTTAGGGAATTCTTCCAAAAGCTTCATTATTTTTTTATCTTCTTCTGTATCAAGAAGAGAATAATCAATTTCTGAAATAACCTCATCAGAATATTTCCTTAAAATGCTTGCGCATCTTGCATAAGTATATTGAACATATGGTCCTGTTTCTCCATCAAACGACAAGGATTCCTTTGGATTATATATGAAGTCTTTTAATGAATCAAATTTCAATATGAAGAATTTTATTGCAGACATACCTATTATTTCAGCTCTTTTTTCTGCCTCTTCTTTATTAATTTCAGGATATCTTTCTTCTATCTCTAAAAGCGCAGCTTTTTTCATGTCATCTGCCATGTTATCAGCATCAACAACTGTTCCTTCCCTTGATTTCATCTTGCCTTCAGGAAGGTATACCATGCCATATGCGAGGTGATAACAGTCTTTTGCAAATGTATATCCTAGTTTTTCAAATATCCTAAATAATACTTTGAAGTGATGGACTTGTTCACTTGCTACAATATATATCATCTTATCCATGTGCCAGTCATCATACCTTAATTTCCCTAAAACAATGTCCTGTGTTATGTAAATAGAGGTGCCATCAGCCCTAAGAACTATCTTTTTTTCAATCTCTTCATCGCTATAATATATGTTTCCTTTCTCATCTTTTTTGAATAGTCCTGTTTTTAGACCTTCATTAACAATATCCTTGCTTTTCATATAATGGTCTGATTCAAAATAAGGCTTATCCATCCTAACTCCGTATCTTTCGTATGTTTTCATTATTCCTGAATATGCCCAATTATTCATCTTTTTCCAAAGCTCAATTGTCTCCCTATCCCCATTCTCCCATTTCACAAGCATCTCTTGGGTTTCCTTCTCAATTTCAGGGTTCTTTTTTTCCTCAACTGCATACTTCACATAGTAATCACCCACGAAGTGATCGGTCTTTTTTTTTGGCTCTTCATCATTCCCGAATTTTTTATAAGCAAGCATTGATTTGCAGATATGGACACCACGGTCATTTACCATGTCTATCCTTTTTGTGTCATACCCTGAGTGGTCATAGATGTTTTGCAAAGAGTTTCCAAGGACCATGTTCCTTACATGACCTAAGTGAAGCGGCTTATTTGTATTTGGCCCTGGGGATTCAACTAAGATAAGTTTATTTTTTTTCTTTCCTTTGCCATAGTTTTCCTTTTTTTCAAATATCTCCTTTAATACCTGTGTTAATAGTTCCTTTTTCATAAAGAAATTAAGATAAGGTCCTGTAGCTTTTACTTCTGAAATAAAATCATTTTTTATTTTTGGCGCAAGCTCTTTTGCTATATCATTTGGAGATTTTTTTAGCTGCTTTGATAGTGAAAAACAAGGGAATGCATAGTCTCCAAGTTTTTGATCAGGTGGCACTTCAATAGAATTTGAAGAAACTTCATGGCCTGCAATTTTTGATATACTTTTTGCAATTTCTTCTTTAAAATCCATTGTATCATGAATTGTTAAGGGGTTTATAAGGATTGCTAATAGTGAAAATAAGCTATATTTAGGTTAATAATTAACTATTTAAAAAAGAAATCAATTAAATTATAACAATGGGATTAACATACACACAAATTGCTGAATTAAATCTTGCACTTATGGAAGGTAAGAATATAAAAAGCACTGAAGTGCAATCCATGCCGCAACTTATCATGATGGAGAGTTTTGGAGGAGATGGCAAGTTCTATAAAAGCATATATCCGATTATTAGGGCAAATTTTCTTCACAGCAAAAAATCAGGCAGGATTTTAACTTTTAATGTTGTTCAAAATCTTCCAAATTACGATACGAATGGTTATGGCCCAGGATACTTTGATGTAGCGTGCACTATAAAATCTCCATATAAGCATAAAATAATAAAATCTGAATTCGCACCCCTTCTTAATAAGAAAGCCAGGGAAGCTTTAGAACTTGGAGTATATTGGTATAATAACAGGCAAAATGCAAATATTTAGGTATACTAAAACCAAGTAAGGAAATTTTTCATCAGTTTATTCTTAAGAAAATTAATACTTACTATAAATAACATAAGAAAAACCGAAAGATTTATATACTTTTACTACTATTAAGTAACTAAATAACTAAATAAATACTCAAAAAATGCAAAAAAGTGGTGGAAAAAAATGTCAAAAAATGTAGCACAATTTGAACAGTTCGTTTTAGCAAGAGTTAGTGGAAGAGACTTTATTTACCATGTTGTCAAGGATGGAGAAGGAAAGTTCTATGTTGATGATAAAATAGCAGTAACCAGTAAAGATGGTGTACATGGAGCTTTGGAACAAAGACTTGATATGAAACTTATGGAAGGAGTAACAATGCCAGTATATGAAACATCGCAAAGACTGGTTGATTTACTGGAAGTTAAGGATTATGCAACTCAGCCTTTTGGATATCTTTTCCAACAGGCAGAAGTTATTGGAAACAGAAATGCTCCAGTAGAGAATAAGAAAGCATTAAAGGAACTTGAAGCATCATACCAGGCAGCTCAAGCTGGACATAGAAAGTACCTAAGCCAGGATATTAAGTTAAATGCTGCAACAAAATCAATTAGATGGCAGAAATATGATTTCAGCGTACTTGAGAAATTTAAATATGTAGAAAAAGAACCAGATGACATCTTTTGGAAGGATGATTTTCCTCTTTTGAAAGGATTTGAAGATAAGCTAGAATTAAAGAATAATCTTTTAAAAGATGGACCTATAATTCCGTACAATTTTCCTGAAAAGTATCAATCTAGGTTGGTTTTTCCACCATTGAGAAATGAGTTAAAACTACCAAGCGAACCTTTATTTGGTGATGTAGACATAGCTGAGCTAATGGAAAAATATAAGGGAAAAGATGGTTCTGGCGCAGGCTTTTTTTATATGCCTAGTGGACCAAAAGACCAGCATTAGTTTTTCTTATTTTCCTTTTTGTTCTAATTTCTCAACCGTAAGGTTTAAAAAGCCTGAAAATTTCCAAAATCCCATGTCGACTGGCTTTTCTAAAGAATGCATTTTTTTCATTGCGTAATAGAAAAGCAGAAGCTATGCCCGAGTAGTGTAGTGGCCTATCATAAACCCCTGTCACGGGTTTGACCCGAGTTCGAATCTCGGCTCGGGCGTACTTTCGACATTATGCATATGCGAAAAAGTATCCGGTCTGGTAGCTTAGCTTGGTAGAGCACCTCACTTTTATCATGTGCTGATGATTTTTAAATCATTGGCGAAGGTAATGAGGTGGTCGCGAGTTCGAATCTCGTCCAGACCATTAAATATACCTGGGTGGTTAAAAATAGCAAAAAAAAATGAGACTCAACACGTTCTAATGCCAAAGCATGTGAAGCTTTCTGAAAAGGAAACAAAAGAGCTTCTTGAAAAGTTCCAGATAAGGATGGAAGATTTACCAAGGATTTCTATGAAGGACCCTGCTATTAACCACATGGAATTGACAACAGGAGACATTGTAAAAGTTTTAAGAAAAAGCCAGACTTCAGGCATGGCAGATTTCTACAGGAGGGTTGTAAAATGAATAAAAGAGATGCCCTTTTAAAAAGATATTTCGAAGAGACATCGCTGGTCCAGTCAGACATTGAAAGCTTCAACAGTTTTATTGATGTCGAGCTTCAGAAGATTGTTGATGAAAATGGAACAATCCTTCCTACCATCATCCCTCATACAATCGATGAGTTCAAGATAAAATTTGGAAAGATAATCATAGGAAAACCAGAAATTACAGAAGCAGACGGCTCAAAAAGACCGATTTTCCCAATCGAGGCAAGGCTTAGGAAGATATCTTATGCAGCTCCTATGTATATTGAAGTGAGCGCACATGTTGACGGCATCCAGAGGGAGTCATTCACTGCTCAGGTAGGAAGCTTCCCAATCATGCTTAAATCAAATAACTGCCTGATAAAGGGAAAGAATGAGAAAGAGCTTATTGAGACTGGCGAAGACCCAACAGATCCAGGTGGATACTTTATAATCAATGGCACAGAAAAAGTGCTTATCAATGTTGAAGACCTGGCACCAAACAGGATGCTTGTCGAGCATAACCCAACAGGAACCTCAAAATACACAGGGAAACTTTTCAGCGAGCATGGAGCTTATAAGATCCCGCACACTTTTGAAAAATTGAAAGATGATATCCTTTACCTGACATTCACAAGGGTAAAAAGGGTTCCGCTGATAATCATCATCAAAGCATTGGGCCTTGTAAAAGACGAAGACATAATGAAGCTCATAGATTCTGAATTCCAGGATGAAGTTTATATCAATCTGTTTGAGTTTGTAAGCATAAAAAACGAGGAAGAAGCGCTTGATTATATTGCAAAAAGAATAGGAATAACCCAGGCAAAAGAGATAAGGGTTGAAAGGATGAAGGAAATCCTTGACAAGTACTTATTGCCTCACCTTGGCACAAGGACTGAAGACAGGCTCTATAAGGCACACAACCTGTGCAAGCTATTGAAAAGATACCTGGCAGTCTCAAACGGCAAGGTAGCACTGGATGACAAGGATCATTATGCAAACAAAAGACTAAAGCTTTCAGGAGTCCTTCTAGCTGACCTGTTCAGGGTTAACCTGAAAGTTCTGATTGGGGACCTGCTTTATAATTTCCAGAGGATTGTGAAAAGGGGAAAATTCCCTTCAATAAAAGTCATCATCAGGGACAAGCTTCTGACACAGAGGATATATAGCTCAATGGCAACAGGAAACTGGGTTGGAGGAAGGAAAGGTATTGCACAAAGGATGCAAAGGCTAAACCACCTTGAAACACTATCACATTTGCAGAGGGTTGTTTCACCGCTTTCAGCAAGCCAGGAGAATTTCGAGGCAAGAGCATTACACAGCACTCATTTAGGAAGATTATGCCCAATAGAAACACCGGAAGGTACAAACATCGGGCTTAGAAAGAATCTGGCACTTCTAACTGAAATCAGCCAGGAACAAAGTGACGAGGATGTCCTTAAAATACTTAAATCATCCGGTCTTAAGCAGGTGAGATAAAAATGGCAGAAGTTTTCTTAAACGGAAAATATGTTGGTAACGTAGCAGATCCAAACAAGCTTACTGATTCTTTTGTTGAAGAGAGAAGGAAAGGCAAGATACATTATTCAATCAATATCTATTATGACAAAGGCGTAGACCAGGTGCAGATAGAAAGCACAAGGGGAAGGGCAATCAGGCCGCTTATTGTGATTAAGGAAGGAAAACCACTTCTTACAGATAGGCATATCACACAGATAGAGAAAAATGAGATATCTTTCTTTGATTTGGTCAAGCAGGGAGTAATTGAATATCTTGATGCAATGGAAGAAGAACAGGCATTGGTAGCATTTGATGATTCTGAACTTACACCAGATCACACACACATGGAACTATTGCCTTTAGCAATTGTAGGACTATGTACAAGCTTAGTGCCATTTGGAAATTTCAACCAGTCAACAAGGTTAAACGCAGGAAGCAAGAACCAAAAGCAGGCTTTAGGGTTATATACTGCAAACTTCCTTGTAAGAATGGATATGGATGTAAACATCCTTCATGAGCCACAGATGCCTTTAGTAAAAACAATCATGCATGACTGCAGCCATTATGAGACACACCCATCAGGGCAAAACGTCGTTATTGCTATCCTTAGTTTTGACGGTTATAACATGGAAGACGCTATCCTTTTGAACAAGGCATCCATTGAAAGGGGCCTTGCAAGATCAACCTATTTTAGGCCAGTTGTAACTGAAGAACTAAGGTATTCAGGAGGCCTTATTGATGAAGTTTCAGTACCAGATAAGGATGTAAAAGGCTATAAAAGCGAGAGGGATTACAGGTTTTTGGAAGGAGACGGAGTTATTTTCCCTGAAGCAATTGTAGCTGAAGGAGATGTAGTTATTGGAAAGACTTCACCACCAAGATTCTTAAGCAGCCTTGACGAATACAATTTAACAACAAGCTCAAGAAGGGAAAGTTCCATGACTATAAAGCATGGTGAAAGAGGAGTAGTTGATTTTGTTTTACTTACAGAAAATTCAGAAGGAAACAAGTTAATCCAGGTAAGACTTAGAGACCAGAGAATTCCAGAAGTCGGTGATAAATTCACATCAAGACACGGACAGAAAGGAGTTGTTGGGCTAATTGTTGATGGGGCAGACATGCCATATTCAGCAAAAGGAATAATTCCAGACATAATATTTAACCCGCATGGTATCCCTTCAAGAATGACAATGTCACACCTGATTGAAATGATGGGTGGAAAGACAGGAGCCTTGGCAGGAAGGTATATCGATGGCACAACATTTGAATCAGAAAGGCACGAAGACCTAAGAAAAGAACTTGCTTCATTAGGATTCAGGGAAGATGGAACAGAGACTTTCTATAACGGAAGGACAGGAGAGATGTTCAAGGCCCAGATCTATGTTGGAGATATGTATTATCTGAAACTTAAGCACATGGTCGCAAACAAAGTGCACGCAAGAGCAAGAGGACCAATCCAGCTACTTACAAGGCAGCCTACAGAAGGAAGGGCCAAGGAAGGAGGTCTGAGACTTGGGGAAATGGAGAAGGATACTTTTGTTTCCCATGGAGCAGCATTGCTTCTTAAGGAAAGGTTTGATTCAGACAGGACTATTGTTCCTTTCTGCGAATCATGCGGAATGGTTGCTGTTTATGATGAATATAAAAAGAAATCATATTGTCCGATATGCGGAGACAATATTTCTGTTTCAAACGTAGAGCTCAGTTATGCATTCAAATTGATGCTAGATGAACTGAAATCTTTGGGAATCTACCCGAAGCTGAAACTTAAGGATAAGTACTGAGGTTGGGCAAAAATGGACGAAAATATTCCGGTATTCAAAAAAATCGACAAGATCAAGTTTGGCATTCTTTCACCAAAGATGATGAAACAGATGGCATCTGCAAAGATTGTCACACCTGAACTTTATGATAAGGAAGGTTACCCAGTAGACGGTGGCCTTATGGACACAAGGCTTGGGGTCATTGATCCAGGTCTTAAGTGCAAGACATGCGGTTCAAAATTAAAAGAGTGTACAGGCCACTTTGGGTATATTGAGCTTGCAAGGCCAGTAGTGCATATAAAGTTCATCAAAATTATCATTGATCTTTTAAGATGCACATGTAAGGAATGTGGCAGGGTTTTGGTTTTAGATGACCAGATAAAAAAATCAGTCAAGAAGCTTTCAAGAGCAGGAAAAGTCAAGGGAGCCAGGGCAAAAGGAGTAATTGTCAAGGAATTGATCTCAAAAATAAGGACAGTAAACAAATGCCCGCACTGTAAGGCAAAACTTGAAAAGATAAGGATTGAAAAGCCTTCAACTTTCTTTGAAGAAGAGAAAAGGTTAAGCCCAATTGAAATAAGGACAAGGCTTGAAAAGATACCAAATGAAGATTTGGAACTTTTCGGATTAAATCCGCAGACAATGAGGCCTGAATGGGGAGTTCTTACACTACTTCCAATCCCACCAGTAACAATGAGACCATCCATTACATTGGAATCAGGGGAAAGGAGCGAAGACGACCTTACACATAAATTAGGTGATGTTGTAAGGATTAACCAGAGGCTGTTTGAAAACATAAACGCAGGAGCGCCTGAAATCATCATTGAGGATTTATGGGACTTACTGCAGTACCATATAACAACTTTCTTTGACAATAATGTTGCACAGCTTCCTCCGGCAAGGCACAGGAGCGGGCAGCCACTTAAGACTTTGACAGAAAGAATAAAAAGCAAGGAAGGTAGAATCAGGCATAACCTAGCAGGAAAAAGAACAAACTTCTCCAGCAGGACCGTAATCTCACCTGATTCAATGATTGACCTGGACGAAGTCGGTGTTCCTGAAGTAGTTGCTATGAAACTAACAGTTCCTGAAAGGATTACAGAATGGAACTTTGAATACCTAAAGGACTATGTCAAAAGGGGTCCAAAGATTTACCCTGGAGCAAACTATATTGTAAGACCAGACGGCAAGAAGAAAAAGATAACTGAAGAGACAAAAGAGCAGATGCTTGAGGAGCTTCAGGAAGGATATGTTGTTGAAAGGCATCTTATTGATGGAGATATTGCAATCTTTAACAGACAGCCTTCACTACACAGGATGAGTATGATGTGCCATAGGATTAAGGTCCTTCCAGGACTGACATTCAGGCTAAATCCAGCTGTCTGCGCCCCATATAACGCAGATTTTGATGGTGACGAGATGAACTTACACGTCCCTCAGACAGAAGAAGCAAGGGCAGAAGCTGAGATACTTATGGAAGTAAAGACACAGTTGATTTCACCAAGGTATGGTCTTGGAATCATTGCATGCAACCATGACAGCATCGGCGGAAACTATATGCTTACAAAACTCATGGAATTCAAGAGGGAAGATGCTATGCAGCTTCTTGCTTCAGTTGGAGTCGAGGATTTCTCGCACCTTCCTAAGAAAGAGGTCATCAATGGCAGGGAGATTTTCTCAGCATTGCTTCCAAATGATTTTGAGTTCATCGGAAAGACAAGAGACGGCACAAAGGTCACAATAAAGAAAGGGAAGCTCATTGAAGGTTATATGGATTCTGCAAACTTGGGTTCAGGAAAGGGACTCTTGATTAGGAATCTTCAGAAGAAATATGGTAGCGATGAGACTTTGAAGATTCTTGGAAGGATGTTCAGGCTAGGCGTCAAGACGTTGCTTGGGCATGGATTCACAGCAGCATTCTCAGACACTGACCTTGGAGAAAAAGGACAGCAGGAGATTGAGAACATACTGCTTGATTCAGATAAAAAGGTAAACCAGCTGATTGAAGCATATGAGAACAAGGAACTTGAGCCATATCCAGGAAGAAGCCTTGAAGAAACACTAGAACTTAGGATTCTTGAAGCTCTAAACAAGGCAAGAAACGACGCAGGAAGGGTTGTTTCAAAGTCAATTGGAGAAGAGAAGAACCTGCTTATCATGGCCAAATCAGGAGCAAGGGGAAACATAATCAACTTAGCTCAGATGGCAGCTGTAGTAGGACAGCAGGCTTTGAGAGGGAAAAGGATTGAAAGAGGATACAAAGGAAGAACCTTAAGCTCATTTAAAGCAGGAGATTTGACTTCTTCAGCAAGAGGATTTATCCAGAATGGGTTCAGGCAAGGACTAAAACCATATGAATTCTTCTTCATGGCAATGACAGGAAGGGATTCACTTATGGATACAGCTCTTAGAACACCAAAGTCAGGATACCTTTATAGAAGGCTTGCTAACGCAATGCAGGACCTGAAAGTAGAATATGATGGAACTGTAAGGAACTCATCAAAGAGGATCATCCAGTTCCAGTATGGGGATGATGGTCTTGATGTGTCAAAATCAGAAGCAGGAAAGGTCAATGTCAAAAGGATTGTCGAATCAGTCATGGATGGTGAATAAAAATGGATGATGTATACAAGGATTTCGAAGGCAAAGTTCCCCAGAAACTGATTGATGATATAAAAGCAGAACTGCCTGCAAAATTCACAAAGGCACAGCTAAAGGAAATCCTGCAGAAAGTGCAGGAAGAATATGAATCATCAAAGATTGAGCCAGGTGAGTCTGTAGGTCTTGTAAGTGCACAGTCTGTAGGAGAACCAGGTACTCAGATGACACTAAACACCTTCCATTTTGCGGGAGTATCAGAATTCAACGTAACTGTCGGTCTTCCAAGGATTATTGAAATTCTGGACGGTAGGCAGAACATCTCCACACCGATGATGGAGATCTACCTTAAAGACACAAAAATCAGCGCTGATGAAGTGAAAAAGATTGCAGAATCAATCAAGCAGACAGAATTCAAGGACTTTATCAAGGAGATAAGCCTTGAAATCACAGAAGGAAAGCTTGAAATAAAGATTGACGAAGACAAATGCAAGAGAGTAGGCCTTACAGACCTAAAGCTGGGAAAGCTTCTTGAGAAGGCATTCAAAGGATTTGTTGTGAAGCAGCATGATGGCCTGGTTACAATAAAATCAAAAGGAAAAAGTGAAAACGTTGCTGATCTATACAAGCTAAAAGAAAAAGTGAAATCCCTATATGTATCTGGAGTCAAGGGAATCACACAGGTATTGCCTGTAAAAAGGGAAGAATCATTTGTCATCATGACTGCAGGAAGCAACCTAAAAGACATAATGAAGCTTGAATTTGTCGATACTGTAAAGACAACAACAAATGACATGTATGAAATCCAGCAGGTTTTAGGGATAGAAGCTGCAAGGCAGGCTGTCATCAATGAAGTGAACAAAGTCATTGAAGAGCAGGGTCTAAACATTGATATCAGGCATATCATGCTTATTGCAGATATCATGAGTTTCTCAGGAAAGATAAGAGGAATTACAAGATACGGAGTTGTAAGCGATAAGGGATCAGTTCTTGCCAGGGCATCATTTGAAACCCCAATCAAGCATATCATGGACGCAGCATTTGTTGGAGAAATTGATAGATTGACATCAGTTGTTGAAAACGTCATGATAAACCAGGTAATACCAGTTGGAACTGGTTTGCCAGAACTTAGGGCAAAGAGCAAATAATTTTTTTAATATATTTTTAATTTAGTCTATACCTTTTTTTCTGTTTTTTCTTAAGTCTCAATGATTTGCATGACAATTGATATATGCGACGAAGGAAATTTTTATGAAAGAAAATTTAATATCATGTGGTTGACACATTCTTAATGATAAGCTTGAGGTATTTAATCTATTACGAACTCAGTTACTACAAAAACAATTAAATTTAAAAAGAAAAGCGAATCTCAAAGGATTATGAAATACAAAGCAAAAAGCGCATTAATAGGAAGGAGCGGGAAGAGGGATGAGAACGGCAATGGTCCTGTATATATCCACCTGTTCAGCCAGAATGATCCGCATAAAAGTGCAGCTGTTCCAGATAAGTTTGTTGATGATCACAAAAAGATACATAAGATTATGTTCAAAGGGCTGGATATCAATTTCCTGCTTGCAGGCTCAGACATACTGATAAATGATTTGGAATACATTGAAGTAAGCGAAGACCCAAAAAGCAAGGGAAATTTGGTTATTTCAGGAAAGCAGAATAATTGATTTTTTTGATTCTTTTTTATTGGTTTTTCTATTAGGACTTATTTTGTTAGTATAGTTATCACTATTACTCATATTTTTAACAAATTTCTTTCTTTTGACTTAATACATTCTTATCTAGTCTATTATATTTTAGTTTGTAGACTTAACAGAAGTAATTAATTTTTTATTAAAAAAATAGAAAAAAAAACCATGCACGAAGTAAATAGAGCGATTAGTGGTCGCGTGCTGAATACCTCGTTACCTTGGTACTTACACACCGACTCTATCAAACCTGTCTTTTACAGGAGCTCGATGTCTCTTTTTGAGGCGGGCTTCAAGCTTAGATGCTTTCAGCTCTTATCCCTTAACGCGTGGCTGCCCGGCCTACCCTGTCGGATAACCGGTAGACTAGAGGCGTCGAATCCTTGTTCCTCTCGTACTAAAAGATCCTTCCTCTCAGGCATCTTGCAATTCCAGTAGATATTAAACCAACTGTCTCACAACGTTGTGAACCCAGCTCACGATCCCTTTTAATGGGTGAACACCCCCACCCTTGGCTGCTTCTGCACAGCCAGGATAGGAAGAGCCGACATCGATGTAGCAAGCCGCGCCGTCGATATGAACTCTTGGGCGCGACAACTCTGTTATCCCCGGAGTAACTTTTTTGTCATCTCTGACCCCCATCAAGGAGGTTCAAAGGTTCGCTAGACCATAATTTCTTAGTTGGATTTTGTATATTAGAAAATCCAATCAGGCTGACTTTTGCTCTTGCACTCTACAGCCGATTTCTGACCGGCTTGAGTCAACCATAGGGCACTGTTGATATCGTTTCAACAGTGTGCCACCCCAGCCAAACTGTCCACCAATCGCTGTCCTTCTCTCGAAGTGAGCAGCGTAAGTTCTGAAGGATGGTATTTCAACGTTGTCTACACGTAAACTAGCGCCTACGCTTTAGCGACTCCCATCTATCCTACACAACAAAACTCACGTTACAACGACAGGCTACAGTAAAGTTTCGCGGGGTCTTCACTTCCCACTGGAATTCTCTGGTCTTTGCACCAGACGAAGTGTTCGGAGGACTCTAGCTAGGGACAGTGGAGATCTAGTTACACCACTCATGCGGGCCGTCAATTAAACGGCAAGGCATTTCGCTACCTTAAGAGAGTTATAGTTACTCCCGCCGTTTGCTAGCTCTTAGCCCCCTTGAAAGAGGGTTTAAAGTACTAGTACTGGGCAGGTGTCACGTCCTATTCACATCCTTGCGGACTTGCAGAACGTTAAGTTTTTGGTAAACAGTCCGATCTCCCTAGTCATTGCACCCTGCAATCGCAATCATACGAAAACAATCGCAGGGATCCCTTAAACCGAAGCTACAGGACTAATTTGCCGACTTCCCTTAGCTACATTATTCCTTCACACCTGAGGCTACTCACCTAGACACACCTGTGTTGGTTCTTGGTACGAACATTAAAGATCTATTCTCATTCCTTTTTCATGGTCTCCGAGCATGGACTAAATTCGCTATACAGCAAACCATTCTAACCTTAATTTGGTTCTCCTCATGACGACACTCCCCAAATTTGTTGTTATTAGTACATCAGACGAGATGTATTAGTTTAGCTAGAAGAGTCAGGAATAAGACTTGTGTTGCCACGTATACTCTAATGATACAGGAATATTAACCTGTTTCCCTTTCCCTATTCTCCTGTTAGGATATAGGTTAGGATCGATTACCCCTTGACTGATTTTCATTGTCAAGGAACCCTTGGTCTTACGGTGGCAGAGAGTCTCACTCTGCTAAGATCCTACTACCGCCAGGATTCTCTATTCTGATTGGTCCATGCATCTCTTCAGACACACTTCTGCCCTATCAGAATGCCAGTCTATCACTCTCATTTCTGAGGTCTATAGTATCGGCGACTGCTTTAGTCCCGTCCATTTTCAGGGCCACCAACCTTGACAAGTAAGCTGTTACGCACTTATTATAGGATGGCTGCTTCTAAGCCAACCTCCTTGCTGTCTGAGGCTGATGACACCTTTCTGCCTATGACACTTAAGCAGCACTTAAGGGCCTTAACTATAGTCTGGGTTGTTCCCCTCACGGTAATCAAGTTTAACCCGATTACCTGTTTCCCGATGTCTACGATGCAATAACATTCGGAGTTGGACAAGGAACCGAGCCCTTGCGGACCCTAAATTCCAAATCCGTATCTCTACCATCATTGCCATCTCGATCGAGACTTGACTTGGGCCAATTTTGACTGGAACTTGCTATGACCGGGTTCGATTGGCTTTTCACCCCTAGCCGTAATTCTTGGGAACGCTTGTTCACAGAACCCTTTCGGACCTCCACGCCTTTTTACAGGCGCTTCATCCTGATCACGGTTAGATCACCCGGTTTCAAATCGCACCCGTATGACTCTAAGGCACTTTCATACCTTATCCCTCGTAAACTGCGGATTATTTGCTTTCGCTTTGATTGCTCCCTTTTCAGGATTAATCTCGCCATACAGATGCACTCCCTGGCACGTTATTCGAAACGCACGGTACAACCCCTTGAGGCCGTACCGGACTATCACTATTAGGTTTCAGGTGCTTTTAACCCCCTGTTATGGGTACTTTTCAACTTTCCCTCGCGGTACTCGTACGCTATCGGACTCGTATTGTATTTAAGGTTGGAGGTTGATGCCCTCCGTATTCCCGCCTCATATCCAAGAGACAGTACTCTGGATACCACCTAAATCCTTTCTACTTCCCCCTACGGGACTATCACCCTCTATGGTATAGCTTTCCAGAAAGCTTCGAGTAGATAAAAAGGACTAATGATGGTCCAAACACGTCATCTCCTTTGCATTACTGCAAAGAATCAGTTTGCCTTGTGCTGTGTTCAGTCGCCCTTACTAACAGCATCTCAATTGATTTCTTTTCCTGCAGGTACTAAGACGTTTCAATTCCCTGCGTCTCGCTATCCTTACGGATCTATAGTGAATTCACATTCAGGAATCTTGGGATCATAGACTGCATGCGTCTACCCCAAGCTTATCGCAGCTTGCCACGCCCTTCATCACCAATGCGAGCCAAGTCATCCACCTAATAGTTTGAATTCCTCGTGCATGGTTTCATAAATAATCGTGATATGTGATTATCTCGCCTTATCAGACCGCCATTCTCAGATGACGATCAGATCTCAAATGAATGAGCATGATTTGTGATTTTTTGGATTGAAATATGAATGGACTCGTCGGGACTTTCACGATAGCCCAAATGACAATTTTTGGGTTTTCAATTTGAACCCGAAGCCTCCGCCTCACTTGGTTTTTTTACCTGCAAGGGCGGCGCTCTAGCCATTGAGCTACGAGCCCATATTTGATTATGAAGGTATGCATTTTTCAATGCATACCTATGATTATGAAAGGCATTTGATTTTCTGTTTGCAAAACGATTGTTTCTTTTCTTCCTAAGAAAAAAAGAAAAGGAGGTGATCCAGCCGCAGGTTCCCCTACGGCTACCTTGTGACGACTTAGCCCACCTCACTGACCCCAGATTCAGCCTAATCAAGAATTAGGTTTCATCTAAAGCCTGCTCGGTTGGCTTGACGGGCGGTGTGTACAAGGAGCAGGGACATATTCACCGGACGATGCTAACGTCTGGTTACTAGGGATTCCGACGTCATGTGGTTGAGTTACAAACCACAATTTGGACTGAGATATGGTTTAGAGGTTTAGCTTCTCCTTTCGGAGTTGCATCCCATTGTCCATACCATTGTTGCGCGCGTGTAGCCCAGGAGATTCGGGGCATACAGACCTACCGTAGCCTGCACCTTCCTCCTTGTTTCCAAGGCAGTCCCTACAAAGTGCCCAATCGCAAAGCTTGCTGGCAATTGTAGGTGCAGGTCTCGCTCGTTGCCTGACTTAACAGGACACTTCACAGCACGAGCTGACGGCGGCCATGCACCACCTCTCGGCTTGTTAAGTAAGACCTTTAATCTGACTTTCATTCTGCCGTCGCACCTGGTGAGATTCTCCGCGTTGAGTTGGATTAAACCGCACGCCGCACCCCTTGTAGTGCTCCCCCGCCAATTCCTTTAAGTTTCAGTCTTGCGACCGTACTACCCAGGCGGCGAGCTTATCGCCTTCGCTTCGACACTGCGTATTCTCGTAGAATACGCAACACCTAGCTCGCAGAGTTTACAGCTGGGACTACTCGGGTATCTAATCCGGATCGCTCCCCCAGCTTTCATCCCTCACCGTCAGACCCGTTCTAGTTAGACGCCTTCGCCACAGGTAGTCTACAAAGGATTATAGCATTTTACCGCTACCCAATGCATACTTCTAACTCCTCCCGGTCTCAAGATTTCCAGTCTCCTCTGCACGCCGTGAAGTTGAGCCCCACGATTTCACAAAGGATTTAAAAATCCGGCTACGGATGCTTTAGGCCCAATAATAACGGTCCCCACTCGTGGCGCTGGTGTTACCGCGGCTGCTGGCACCAGTCTTGCCCACCACTTATTCTCCGAGTTATTTAAGCTCGGCAAAAGCCCATGCATTGCATGAGCACTCTGAGTTCCCTTATCACACTTGCGTGTATTGTAAAGTTTTCGCGCTTGCTATACTCCGTAGAGTCAGGACCCTTATCTCAGTGTCCTCCTCGGGGCTACCTCTTTCAAGGCCCCTACCGATCATAGGCTTGGTGGGCCATTACCCCACCAACTACCTAATCGGCCGCCGTCTCATCCTTAGACATTGCTTTTAAAGAAAAGAGCATTCCAGCACCAATTCCCTATCCGATATTACCTTCAGTTTCCCAAAGTTATCCCAGATCTAAGGGCAGATTAACGACGTGTTACGGAACTTTCCGCCGGTGTCTTGCGACCCCATGACTAGCTTAGCTAAATCGAACTCAGATAGCAGCGACCTCCCGCAGGATCAACGGGTATTATTTTTAAGAGTAATCATTTTTGATTTTGCCACGACTACTCCATCCTAGTACGATCGACTATCACTCTATATGTTATTGTTCGGGTTTTGCATACATAATGTATCAAATGCCTTCATCATACAGGATTTTTACATCCCATACTCATGTTGTGATTATGATAAACGAAAATTGGAGTTGATTAAGAGAGTTTTACGGAAACTCTTCCACTTTATATACTTTACTGTTTACGATTTCACTTGTTCTGCTGTCTTCTGCGCCTTTCCTTCTTCATTCTCTTTCTCTGCCATTTCCAGCGCATTTGACGCTTCTTTTTCCATCGTCTTGAGCTTCTCTTCATTTATTTACTCTCCGTATTTCTCTAATGGAAAAATCAGTGCTTTTTAAACTTATCTATTTTCAGAGGATAATATATAATTGATTTGGGAAAATTTAGCTTAAACTGATAAATTAAGATGCTTATTCTGCCCTTTTACAGCTGAAAATGGCTTAATTCCAAGTAAATTACTGCTTTTTTTCTAATTCCTTTGCTTTTTTCCATCTTCTTTTTTCCTCTTCTATAGTCAGCTTCTCACCTGAAAATATCCAAGGCTTTCTTCTTTTCATTTTATCAAGTGCGCAGTCTATTGATTCATCAGCTTTGAATAAGCCTGTATCCTCAGCAATAATCATAAGTGATAATATGTCCCAAAGGACATCTCCCATCTCCTCTTTTAGGTTTTTTATGTCTTTTTTATCTATCGCTTCTTTTACTTCCATAACTTCAGATAAAAGCTCATCATACCTGCTTTCTATCGTGCTTTGCCTGGACCATGGTGAATTTTTCCTGTCTATTACCAGGTTTTGATATAATTCTGTGATTTTTTCCATTTTTTTATTAAATTAATAAGCTAATATAATTTTATCCTTTTAATATGCTGTAAGAAAAATATGTCTTATAACTAAAATGTAAACAAAAAAAAATAGAAAATATGCCCCGGCCGGGATTCCCTAGCGAGCGTAGCGAGTGGGTTCACGAACGCTAGTGAGAGAACGTTCGAATCCCTATTATTAGAAACCTCAAACAAAAGAAATAGAAAATATGCCCCGGCCGGGATTCGAACCCGGGTCTCGGCATCGAAAGTGCCGAATGATTGGCCGGACTACACCACCGGGACAATAATTAAATTGGATTTTAGAATGATTTATAAAGCTTTGTTTCGTAGCGCCCTAATTTTCAGGTTATTTTAATTCAAGTATTCTTTTTATTCCTTTTTTAAGTGTTTCAAAATCTCTTGCAAAACACATTCTGAACCAATTTTCAGTTTCAGGCATTCCAAATATAGTACCAGGCAGGATATTGATCTGCTTGGATTTTAGTAATTCCCTAAACGTTGTATGCACATCTGTTTTTCTTTTAAGTTTAAAAAAAATGTAATAGCATGCGTCAGGAACAATAACTTTCTCTATATTTTTTGATTTTTTGAAGCTTTCGAGAATATATTTCAGATTATTTTCTAGGTATGTCTTATTTGTTTCATAGACTTTGTTATATTCTTTGTCTACTATCTTTTTGTTTCTTACCTTGAGATCATATTCTAATGCGTCATACATCATTACTGTTGCGTTGCCATAAACAGCAGGCACTTCTGTCTTCAAATTTGCCAGGATGTCCTTGTCAGCTATAATATAACCTAACCTATATCCAGATAAATTCTCAAGCTTTGAAAATCCCTTGATTCTGATAACATTTTTTGCGCTTATTTCCTGCGGGAAACTATATTCATTAAACCTGTAGGAATCGCAGCTCTCATCGATTATCACGTATATGTTCTTTTCTTTTGCAATCTCAATTATGTTTTTAAGCTCATTTTGAGAAATAAACTTTCCAGTAGGGTTGTTTGGCTGGGTAATTGTGATTATTTTTGTTTTATCTGTGAGATTAGCAACTAGATCCTTTGCTTTTATCTCAAAATCCTTTGAATCAATCATTACAACTTTTGCTTTCCTTTTTGAGGCATATACCTGGGAAAAGTAAGATGGTCTCCACAAAATTATCTCATCTCCCTCTTCAATTAAAAGATTAAGTAAAAGTGAATATGCCATAATAGCGCCAGGTGTAAAAAAGAAATTTTTTGAGGTATACGCATCGTTTTTCTGCCTTTTGTTTTCGTATTCTTTTAGTTCATTGATGCAAGATAGGTTTCCTTCCTGCCTTATATATTCAATAAACCTGTTGTCATCGATGCTCTGATGCAGCTTTTCCCTGATTTTTTTCGGAATAGGGAATATTTTTGGGTCAGGCATCCCCATTCCCAAATCCAATGTTTTTTCAGAGGAATTTATTGCATCCCAATATTCTAAAAAGGATTTTTTTTCAAGTTCTGTTCCGTAGTTGTTCCCTTCCATATATAGGAGCTTTTCAGCTCTTTTCAGAGAAATTTTCTGTATATTTTTTATTACGTTTATATTTGTATTTTCAACAATCTGTATAGGTTCCCTAATTTTATAGACTTCGTCCAGAAACTGACCAAGCTGGATGTGCATTATGTCTTTGGTTTTTGAATACAGCTCATCATATATTTTTAGAAATCCTGAGGGAAAAAAAACATCTGTAACCTTGTTTGAGGATATCCATTTTTCAGAAGTTGATTCTGATTTTACTCCCAAAAAAATTTTATATGGTGAATCAGGATAATTGCTGTAAAATTCTTTTACCCACCTATCCACAAGGGTATCTCCACTGCAGAAGTAATATATCTTACCTTTTATCTTTTTTAAATCCCTCATGAATTCATGTTCATTTTGAGGATAAGACAAAGCAAACCAGCAATGCGGCAGGTAAAGATATGCTATCCTCTCCTTTTCCGGAAGTGTCTCGAACTCTTTTAATATACTCTTTTCAAAACCAAGCCAGAATTTGTCAACTTCTTTTAGTGAATTAACTTCAATTACAGATATTTCACCCTGGCTCCTAGATTCACTACTTTTTATTGTAAAATTACTGCTTTTCTCAACAAACATCTTCAGTTCTTCAACCCACTTGGAATTTATCTTGTAGCTTTTCCCATCAAACTCCAGAACACCCTGCTCAACCATCTGCTTCAATGTCTTATGAATTGCCTGGTATGTGACGTTTAAGGCGTATTGCTTTTTTAGAACTGCATTTATCTTTTTTGTATTCTGACTGGGCTCCATGGCAAGAATAGAAATAATCTTATCCCTTGTTGTTGAATTTTCCTTATCAAATACAGGCAACATTGTGAAATCATCTTTTTGTTTAATTTTTAAACTTTTTGGTTTAACTAGACATATAAATAATCTACCGAAACATTTATATATATCCATTTCCCAGGAAGTAGTTATTCGGGGGTGTAGCTTAGGCTATGCCATCTAGGTTCAGGAATAAAAAGAGGTAAAAAAACATGAGAATCGCAAAAGAAGTACTTGAAAAAACAACTGTCGAGGCAGTAGGTGAAGATGCCCTTGAAGTAGTCAACTATCTTAAAGGAAAAGAGAATGTCTCAGAATTCACTGTAGCAAAGGACTTAAAGATTGATATTCATCTCGCAAGAAATATAATGTATAGGTTAAACAACTTTCACCTGGCCACATATATCAGAAAGAAAGACAGGCAGAAAGGATGGTATATAAGCTATTGGACTCTTAACAGTACAAGGTTTAAGGATGTTTTTGACAGGCTGCAGGTGCAGAGGCTTGAGAGCTTAAGAGAGAAATTAAAAAGAGAGCAGGAAAACAGGGACGGGCTATACATCTGTCCAAATCTGTGCACAAGGATGAACTTTGAAGCTGCAATGGAAATCAGTTATAAGTGCCCTGAATGTGGAAGGATACTAAATCCTCAGGACAATGCAAGGACAATTGAGCACTTAAAGAACATGATTGCAGACATGGAAGCAGAAGCTTAGGTTTTTTTGTTTTTTTAATTAAATATTTTTTCTTGATATTCTTGCCTTAAAGACCCGTTTTCAATATTTCTTATTAATTCCGAAGAAGCGCTTTTGTTATACATTATATTTGCAATTATCAGCTGAGTTCGCACAGCTTCTTTTAATTCAGCCAAATATGTATTTGCCCATTTCAGCCCTTCACCGCTAATTCCATCTTTTGTCTGGAATTTCCTGTCCATTTTTGCATAATCCTCTGAAATGTTTTTATAAACCTGAAAATGATACAATGCTAAAGCTGAAATATCTTCTTTTTTTAGAGCACCTTCAAAAGTTTGCCTGAAACTTCGCACCAAATCATCACTTGCTTTTACAATCCTTTCTATGGCTGAGTAAATTTCCGAATTTTTTGGCGTTTTGAATTTAATCATTGTTGAATAGGATGCATGTACAGATAAGGCTGGAAGGACAGGGTTATCGTGATAATTAGGTTCTTTTGGATTAAGTGCTGCATGAGGCGAAAGCAGTTTTTCTAACAATTCCAATGAATGTGATTCGTAAAACTCAATTATATCTTTATCATCAAATAGGATATCCATATTTTATCTGGGAGCAAAGTCTATATATAAATGCAACCAGTTATTGAGAGACCCAACAATATATCTTAAATTTCTCTGATGATTGAAAGCAGCATGTCCCTTTTTTCATTCATCAACTTCTTTATGTTTGCTTCAACATTAAGTCTCAAAAAAGGTTCAGTATTGCTCGGACGGACATTGAACCACCATGACTCATATTCTACAGTCAGGCCGTCCATCCAGTTCTGTTTTCCGTCTTTGAATCTTTCAGAAAGCTCTTTCATCTTCTTTTCCTTGTCTTTTACTTCAGAATTTATCTCCCCGCTCTGGAAGTATTTTCGTAATGGCTTTACAAGATCAGAAAATTTCATGCCTGTCTCTGTCATCATTTCAATTATCTTCAGTATGACAAAGAAAGGAGCCTCTGCATAGTGCTCATCTGCAAGATAGAAGTGGCTTGAAAGTTCGCCGGCAAACCTTGCTTTTTCCATCCTCATCTGAGGTTTTACTAATGCATGTCCGACTTTGCATCTTCCAGGGATTCCGCCATTTTCCTTGATTACATCGCCGACAATTTTAGAACATCGGACATCATATAGAACTTTTATGTTCTTCTCAGATTTCAGCATCTCTTTTGCAACCAAAGCAAGGATCAGGTCGCTTTGCACAGTATTGCCTTTCTCATCAACAAAACCGCACCTGTCTGCGTCACCATCAAATGCAATGCCTATGTCAGCCTTGTTTTTCTTGACTGCTTTTTTTAAGTCTTCAAGATTTTCTTCTTTCAAGGGGTTTGCTTCATGGTTTGGGAAATTCCCGTCTATTTCAGGGAACAGATGAATCAGTTCGCAGTTTATTTTCCTGAAAAATTCAGAAGCTGCTGGCCCACCTACAGCGTTTGCAGTGTCTATGACAATCTTGAATCTTTTTAATTTCACCTTATTATATTTTAGTGTATGCTGAATGTAGTCATTCATCACTTGAAGTTTCTTTATGCTGCCTTTTTTTGCGCTTATCTTCGGAAGATTTTCAATCATTCTTCCTATCTCATATATCCCTGTCTCTCCACCGATTGGAATTGCGTCTTTTAAGACCATCTTTACTCCGTTATATTTTGGAGGGTTATGCGAAGCAGAGACCATGAGGCCTCCATCAACATCATAGTTCCATGCTGAGAAATACATCATAGGTGTTGTTACAAGACCAATATCCAAAACATTGCAGCCTTCATCAGTTATCCCTTTTACAAATGATTTGAATAAAGAAGGTGAAGATATCCTTCCGTCCATCCCTACAGTTACAATTTTTGGCTTGAATTTGAGGACATATGCCCTTCCGATCTTATAGATTATTTCTTCAGTCAGGTCTTCTCCGTAGATACCCCTGATGTCATATGCCTTGAATATGCTCATATAAGGTTTGCAATTTATTTGGATTATAAATTTTTTGGAAGATGAAAATTATAGAAAAATTAAAATTTATATCTGCACTTGCCCGTCTGTATATTTTCTCATCATCTTTTCGACGACAATTCCAGGAGCGTATCCCTTGCTTGAGCATGCTCTTACAAAATTGTCATATGTTACCTTATCTATATTATAATCAATCTTTACTTTCTGCGGACCTTTTGGTGTTGCTGCCATTTTTTTTACCTCACAAATTTGTTAATGATTCAGAATAAGTAACATCTGCTTATTAAACCTTTTGCAGAATTATTAGTTTATTGAGGCTGTAATCTCAATTGCTTTTGATGGCAAAGAATATCCTTCTGCATTTAATATCATGCAAAACCTGCCTATGGCATTGGATAATTGAGAAGGAGGGAATTTTGATTTAACACTTGGATGTGGAGAATATATTTCAAATACTATTTCATCATTGATTTTCTTTCCGTATGCAAAATAGCCTCTATTAATAGGATTTTCTGTCCTTGTGGTTACATAATTTGGTCTAAGATTAGGTTTTAAAGTTATAACTCTATCAAGGTCTTGCATTAATTCATAACCTTCTGAAGGCAAAACTTTTATCCTAGCGGCCAGGAAATAAACAGAACTTAGTTCGTCAATAGTTTTTGGTGGATCAATTACTCTACTAGGGTTTACATGAAATAAATCAAGATAATCTGCTATCATAATCAGCAGGTGAAAACTTTGTATATATAAGGCTTGCCTGTATTTTTTTTACAAAACTATCTTTTTATATAACTTATAATTTGCTTTTTTTATGGATGCTAAAGATTTGGTAACTATTGTTATAGGGTATTATGAAATTATTGGTACAGGTGAATCAGGATATTTTGCAACATATAAAGACAAAGCACCAGATGTTTTGAGAATGGCTTCAGGAAGAGATAGTCTTAAATTTTCAGGTTTTCAGAACGAAGTTTTTGTTGCAAAAAATCTGGATGATCTTGCATCAAAAGTCCGTAATGAGCTGGGTTTTCAAGATATCTGGCATAACAACAATTACGCTTTTGAACCAGCTGAAATGAAAACACATTCAGTAGCTACAGGGCATTATAATGAGTCTTTGATGTACCTGACAAGGCCTATAGGCTATGAAGACCTAAAAAAGCTTTGCACAATACTTAAGCGTGAAATAAAGCCATAATAATCTTAATACTTTTTCTACAAAACTAAAACTTTAAAAGCATCATGCTAATCATTTAAAGCAAAGAATGGAACGAAACCTTGCTTTGGATTTTGTCCGCGTGACTGAAGCTGCAGCAATGAGCGCTGCAAGATGGGTCGGCAAGGGAGAAACGCATAAGGCAGATGAAGCTGCTGTTTCTATGATGAGGCATACTTTCAACAAATTCAAGATAAATGGGACAATAGTCATAGGAGAAGGAGAAAGAGATGAGGCGCCGATGCTTTTTATCGGCGAGAAACTTGGAAATGGGGAAGACATGGATATTGCTGTCGACCCTTTGGAATGCACTAATTCTGTTGCTTACGGAAGGCCCAATGCAATGACCGTTCTTGCAGCTTCCCCCAAAGGCACTATGCTTAATGCTCCTGATACATACATGGATAAGATAGCTGTTCCGCATTCTGCTAAAAAAAAAGTTTCTGTTGAAGAAGATGTAAAGTATAATATTGAAGCCTTGTCACATGCCTTAGGGAAAAAGGCAAAAGACCTTACTATAATGGTCCTTGATAGGGAAAGGCATGAGAAGCTCATAAAGGAGATAAGGGCATGTGATGCAAGAATAATGCTTATCTCTGATGGCGATGTTGCAGGTGCGATTGCGCCAAGCATTGAGACAAGCGGGATTGATGCGCTCATGGGGATAGGAGCAGCTCCTGAGGGAGTTTTGGCTGCTTCAGCGTTATCCTGTCTTGGCGGATACATGGAGGCAAAATTTAAGTTCAGGAATGAAGCGGATAAAAAAAGGGCTGAACAGATGGGGGTGACTCCTGAAAAAGTTTATAGGGTTGAGGATTTGGTTGATAAGGACAGGGCGATGTTTGCAGCAACTGGTGTTACAGACGGACCATTTTTAAGAGGAGTCAATTTTACAAAAGAAGGTGCTGTGACACATTCGATTGTGATGAGGTCAAAGACTAAGACACTTAGGCTTATTGAAGGGCATCATAAGTTTGCAGATGAGCCTGACTATTAGAGGTGAAATTATTATGAAACTAAACATACCAGCAGATGTTCCTGCTGAAATGAAAAAGGAATATGAGAAAAATTTCAAACTGGCGACAAAAGGCACAGGAAATCTTATGCTTTTTGCAGGTGACCAGAAGATTGAGCACTTAAACGACGATTATTTTGGTGTGACAAAGGAAGGATATAAGATCTCTGAAGATGATTCTGACCCTGAGCATTTCTTTAGGATTGCAAGCAAAGGGACAATTGGCGCTTTTGCAGCGCAGCTTGGGATGATTTCAAGATATGGCATGGATTACAAGGATGTCAATTATATCGTAAAGATGAATTCAAAGACGCACCTGATAAAGACAACACAGTCAGATCCAAAAAGCTTTTCTCTTGTAGATTTTGATGATGTCTTGGAACTTAAGAAAAATTCAAAACTTAAAATCATAGGGGTGGGATATACTGTTTACATTGGAAGCGAGTACGAGGCTGAAAATCTTGCAGAAGCTGGAAGGTTAGTTACATGGGCACACCAGAATGGCCTTATCACAGTCCTTTGGATGTACCCAAGGGGAGAAGCTGTGAAAGATGAGAAAGACCCGCATCTTGTTGCAGGAGCAGCAGGAGTTGCCCTCTGCCTAGGAAGTGATTTTGCAAAGGTCAATTATCCGAAACTGCAGGGCATGGATGAGAAAGACAGGGCAATTGCATTCAAGGAAGCGATAAAAGCTGCAGGAAGGACAGGCGTCATTACAGCAGGCGGAAGTTCAGGGGATGCAAAGAAATTTTTGCAGGAGACTTACGACCAGATACATGTCTCAGGATGCAGGGGGAATGCTACAGGAAGGAACCTGCATCAAAGGCCACTTATGGAAGCAGTCAGGCTATGTGATGCAATATCCTCAATAACTTTTGGGGAGAAGGACGCAGATTTCGCTTACCAGGTTTATTTAGGGAAGAAGAAATATAATTTATGAGTGCAGATAGAACATGAGCAATCCATACAGGGACGTAGCCTCAAAAGTGTATATCACGGTTTGCATGCAGTGCAATAACCTAAGTATATTCAAGAATGCAGAAAATGAATGCTGCAATAAACTTGATAACCTGAAAATCTATAAGGTGTTCAACGATGAAACAGAAGCGAAAAACTATCTCAAGGGAATTTTGGTTTAGTATTTTTCTATATTTTGGAATAATCCTGCTGGACCAGGTTTCAAAATTTACAGTAAGGAGCAATATGCCAGTCGGCAGCTCTTATAATCTTGGGAATTTGCTTGCAATCACCTATGTTACTAATACAGGGGTTTCATTTGGCATGTTCAAAGGTTATAACTGGATCTTCACTTTGATAGCGCTGGTTGCATTGGTTTTCTTTGCATATTTCTTTTTTTGGCAGCCTGATTTCAGGATGGCAATAGCATTGGCGGGGATATCAGGCAATCTTATAGACAGATTATTCCTTGGTTATGTGGTAGATTTCATAAATTTTCATTTCTGGCCAATCTTCAACATTGCTGATAGTGCCATCTTTATAGGATTATTTTTATTGATATTAAAAAAAGATAATAAAGCTAGAAAGCGCTGAAATCGTCTAATTTGTCAAGCATGCCTTTTCTCTTAAGAACACTGACCTGTGCTTTTGAATACTTAAAAACAATATCTCCTTTATCATCAGAACTCAATTCCCATGGTTCAACTAAAACCAAATCCCCAGGTCTTACCCATAAGCTTCTTTTAAGCCTACCTGGAATTCTGCAGTTCCTTGTCTTTCCGTCTAAACATCTGACCATTGACCTTGATCCGCCGACCCTCTGGTCCAAAAGGCCGATGACCTGGCCTTCCCTTGGCATCCTTGTTCTTCTTATTTCTTCCTGCAGCTCTTCCTGCCTTGCCTGCTCTTCTCTTTCTTTCTTACCCATCTAAGGCTAATGAAATTAAGTGCAGTTTATAAGCTTGGCGGTAGAAGAAGAAAAAATTAGAAAAACTAATAATTTATCTTTCAGTATATTTTAACAGGAAATTAGCATCTTGTTCTATCTTTGCAAATCCGTATTCTTCCCTTAATTTTGCCAGATAATCTAATTTAAGTCCTTTTTCAGTCATATTTGCCATTGTTTCCTTTCTTTTTTCAGGAGAATAAAGTGCAGCAAGAGTTACGAGCTTATTTTCCAAATCTATCTTTACTCCTTCCCATGCAAATAATTCGTCTTTGTATAATTCGTTTGGCAATTCTTTTAATGCATTATACATCATTGACAAATTTTCAAGCACTGGACCTAGGAGCTTACTTACGTTTCCTGCTGAAAGGGAAGCTTCAACTAAGGTCTTATGTGAGTCCAGATATCCTAATATTCCTTTTTCTAAGCTTGAAATTGAATGAGCATATTTCTCATCAACAAGTTTCGATGTTGTTAAAAATTTCACGTAATTCGTAAGAGCAACATCAGGATGTAAAGGTTCAAGTCCAGCTCCTATTAATTTAGTTAGTGCAACAAGGCCTTCATCTCTTTTTCCGCCATAGAATAATAACATATCTTCGCTTTTAATCATATCATTAAACTGAATCATTTTTTAATCACCTATAAAGCCAGAACAAAGAAGTTATATAAAAATCAATACTCTTTTAATTGCTCTTCAATCCTAAGAAGCTGGTTATATTTTGCTGTCCTTTCTCCTCTGCATGGAGCACCTGATTTTATCTGGCCGCATCCTAATGCAACAGCTAGATCCGCAATGAATGTATCCTCGGTCTCTCCGCTCCTATGGGATACCATTACAGTCCAATAATTGCCCAAGGCAAGCTTCGCTGCATTTATGGCTTCAGTTACAGTTCCAATCTGATTCACTTTGAGTAAAAGGGAATTGCAGGCATTCCTACCAAGGGCCATCTTTATCCTCTTTGTATTTGTGACTAAAAGATCATCTCCTACAAGCTGGACTTTTGTCTTTTTCATGAATTCCGACCAGGATTCCCAGTCATCCTGTGCAAAAACGTCTTCCATCGATATTATTGGATATTTGCTGCACCATTCAAGGTACTGTTCAGCTAGCTTTTTTGAAGATATTCCTTTTGTTTTTGAGATCTCTTTCTTCTTTTCCTCACTTAAGTTCTTCTCTCCAAGCAGGTAGTTCCCAAAATAAAATTCAGAGGACGCAGCATCAATTGCAATCTTTACCCTGCCTTCATACCCAGCTTTTTTTATTGCTGCAGTCAGAATCAGGAAAGGCTCTTCATTATTTCCAATAGGTGGGGCAAACCCGCCTTCATCCCCTACATTTACAGAATCAATACCATATTTTTCCTTTATTATGCTTTTTATTGCATGATAAACCTCGCTTCCGATCATAAGCGCTTCCCTAAAGTTTTCCGTTCCTGTGGGAACAATCATGAATTCCTGCAAATCAAGATTATTTGCGGCATGCTTTCCGCCATTTATTACATTGAAAAAAGGGATAGGCATCTTTGGTTTTGTCTCTGCAAGTTCTGCAAGATATCTGAATAAGGGCATTTTTTTATCCATTGCAGCTGCACTACAGACTGCCATAGATACACCTAAGATTGCATTTGCCCCAAGCTTTGACTTATTATCTGTGTCGTCAATCTGGTTCATAATCTCATCAATCATCTTCTGGCCTTCTGCTTTCATGCCATAAAGATTTGGTTTTATTATCTTTTCAACATGCTTCACTGCCTGTAGGACTCCATGCCCATTATACCTTCTCCCGCCATCTCTCAGTTCCCATGCTTCATGCACTCCTGTACTAGCGCCGCTTGGAACAATTGACCTTGCGATATTTTTTTCAGTATGAACTTCTACTTCTATTGTTGGGTTTCCCCTGGAATCCAAAACTTCCCTTGCTTTGATATCAAGAATCTTTGACATAAACACACCTCTTTTTGTTATTTTAATAAGATTCACTAAATAAACGTTTCTATCGCTTAGAAGTATGATCCTGTTAGATGTTATTGAAAACTATATTTTTGCCTGAACACTTTTTGTAAAATAGAGATCAATTTCATATAATACTAAGGCTGTCAATCCACCTATAACAGCATCCCTAAGGCTTGCATGGCCAAAATGCATAAAATATTGATAAAATTCATCAAGTGCTCCAGCAGTTGCAGCCACTATAGCAGCTGTACCTGGTCCATAACTGGTCAGGAAAGTTCTTGTTATGAAATATGCTGTTGCCGGTCCGGAAATGTCCAGCCCATAACTTGCATGGAAATTAGATTTGTTGAATATCTGCTGTGAATAAGCAAAGATTGAATACATGAAACTAGCAGCGAAACCAAGTTCATAGGTATGACTAATTTCATTTTTCATATTTAGCTTAGGGAAAAGCTACTATATTTAAGTCTTCTTAGCAGGATTTTTTCAGGGGCAAATTTTATATACAATCTGCAATTCATGCAATAATTATGCCAAGGTGGCACAATCCGGTACTGCGCAAGCCTGGAAACTTACAGGCAGGTAAGTCCTGAACGTAAGTGAAGACAGCTTGTCCCTCACGGGATTCCCGGTTCAAATCCGGGCTTTGGCGCTTTTTATTTCCTCTTTTTTTGCATATGTCTAATTGGATTTGAACATAAATTCGTTTCAGACTCGACTACCCTTCTTTTCATCTGTTAGAATCTAGGCAGTGGCGTAATTTTTATACATTCAGTAATTCAGTAACAAGCCTTAAATATAGATTGTTTTTGCCATGATATATGGCTCAAAGGATTTTGGTTGTTGATGACTATGCAGCAGATCGTGATTTAGTCTACAAAATTTTGTTTGTTGATGAAAGGGAATACTGGGTAGAAAAGTGTCATTCTGGCTTGGCTGCAGAAGCTATGGTGCAAAACGCGTATGAACAAGGTGCACCATATGACCTAATCGTAATGGATCTTGAGATGCATATGAAAAGTGGATTTGAAACAGCTAAAGATATTGTTGCAAATTATTCTGATAGGTCACCCATTCTTGTTGCCTATACAGCAATGACCACATCACAACAATTTCAAGAAATGGTGCAAGAGGACGAAAAGCTTCCAGTTAATCAAGCAAAACCTTTCAGAGCCCTAATCTATAAACCAATCGATGTCGATACATTCCCTAATCAGATTTTTACATTATTATCGAGATATAAAAAATAATAAATTTTGTTCTATCTGCTGAGTTGTTGTTTGATAATAGAACCAACATTTAAGAAGAAAAGCATTTTTAATCAGTTAGTTGCCAAGATCGCATAATCCGGTATTGCGGCAGTCTCGAATATTCAAGCAGAGCGAACTGCTCCCTCACGGGATTCCCGGTTCAAATCCGGGTCTTGGCGCTTTTTCTTTTTCTTTGGATTTACATAACAATCAAGAAAAAAATAATGTACGCCAGTGGAACCAGTATAAATACGCTGTATTCTGTCCTCCTGTGCAATTTTTCTGCAAGTGCTGTCTTCTTTTGCTCCAGGAACTCAAGTATAATTATATTCATTATTGCAGCTATCAAAAAGAAGAAATAAGTGAGTATCATAAACTTATCAGCTGTTGTCAAGTATCCAACTGGAGGAATCTGGTTTGAGACTGAGATGTGGAACATCACAGATGCTACAAGGCTTGAAGTTGTTATTGTAAGCCTTGTTGTTATCTTGTCAGGGTCCATTATGAATGAGAACATGACTATAAGAACCATGAATATAACTGGCAAAAATGTCTTAAAAAATGAATTAATAGGTATTCTTGAAATCTCTATTGTATAAGCATATTGCGAGTATGTCTCATCGTAAGGAGGATAATAATGCTCAAGGGATTCTGCTTTCCAGCCGTCAATATTCCAGCCAGAGAATGCAACAGAGCTATCAAGGCCGCTTTCCTCAATTGATGGTACATATACAAGCTCTTCTTTAGTCAATGCCTTGTCTTCGAGTAAAATCTGCATCTTCTGCGTATCAAACGGAAAGCTTTTTAGGTCAACAGGACTATTCAATGTTGCAAGAATCCTGTAATACTTCTCGTTTGGCAAATCAACCTGCTTATCGACGTTTGATGCCCTTCCGTTGACGAATTCAAAATCTGCAGGGCATTCTGTTTCGCATTTCAATGAAAGGTAAAAATCTGCTGTAAATGATCCTGTGCTAATGTCATATTTCCCAAGATTAAGGATATATACACCAACTTCGACATTCTCAGCGAATGCCAAAGGCATCAGTATCAGCATAATGCTAAAAAGCAGGATTTTATTTTTCATATTTTCAAGTGTCATTTGTTTTCTATTTAAAATTATGGATTTTCTAGTTTTTTTATAGTGAGCTGTTAAGTCTGTTGGATATAATCTCCTATTTTTTGGCATGTTTTAAATATAATTAAACTATTTTTCTTCTTATGGCTCTAATTTCAAGATATTTGGTAAATATCTCAAAGGAAGATATAATTTCTAATCTTAAAAAAAGTCCTGTAGATTTAAAAGATGAGTTAATTAAAAAATATCGTATAGGAAATTTTGTAATAAGTTCACAAGCTGAAGGATTTATTCATGGAAAATTAGCTGTAAAAAGAGTATATGATGATTATTGGTTTGACATCGTTGATGATTATGAAATTGAAACAAAACCTGAAAAAATTGAGATTTCTGATGATGTTATGTTCACTATTTATCCAGATATAAAATGTATAACTTTCTCATCAAAAGAAGGTGCAAAATTATTCGGAATGGAGCTTTTAAGCAAGATATTATTTGGAGAGGGTGGAAAGATATTCGGATTAACTTTCTATCCTCAAAAAGTATTGGAAGCTAAAAGACAGGGAAAATTCAAAAATGTGTGGTATAATGGCTTAAAATTTGATGGAAAAATTGGATATGTTGGACAATTTGGCAATGAAATTGACGAGGATATTAAGTTTTTAAACAATCCAGAAAAAAGATTAGGGATAGGGATAGTATTTTCAAGTAGAAATGGTAAGAACATTAAATTAGCTATTTTTAAAGATGGTTGTATTCTTAGAAAAACTAAAATGCGTGATATTAGGGATGAATTAAAGCTAGATAAAGAAATAATAAAAATATTTCTGGATTATTCTAATTATGGAGATAATGTACCTAAAAAAACTGCTGATGAACTTAAGTCTTTAAATGATTATTTTGAATGATATTCTTTAAACCATTTCACTATAAAATACAAAATAAATTCACCATGCTCGGTTCCAGAATAATTATTAATCTGGATTTTATTTTCTTTGAAGGATATTTCAGCATTTAATTTTTCATAAGTTATTAATTGATTATTCTTTGCTTCAAGTTGAATTTCTACAAAAATAATAGATTGTGAAGCAGTTATCTTTAAAGGATGAGAAATAATATCACTTACTTGATTAAATTCACTTGTAATTTCATTCAATTTTTTAAAATATCTTAGAGGATAAAAAGAAACATACTTAGTTTCAAAAATTATGCTATGATTAGTTTCTGTATTTTGTTCTAATTGAACAACATAACTCAATTTTGAATTAGTCAATTCAAAGTCCAATTTTTTTTGAGTTTTTGAAAAATCATCTGTAAATTCTTTTTTCTTCTCTATAAGACTATTATAAATATTCTCAATAGTTTTATTATTTGTTTTTGATGTGAAAATTCTTGAATATTTTATTCTAACTTCAGGATTTTTAAAATATAACTTTAAGTATTGAAAATAGTTGCTTAAAACTAATCCGATTTTTCTAATAGTATTTGCATCGTCTATATAATTCCAGAAAGTGTAAATTGCGGTTATAATTTCAAACATTTTTTTCAACCTCGTTTCTTATTTTTTCAAATATCAAATTAAAACAATATTCTGCTTTTTTCATCCCTAATTTCTTTGCTCTTTTTTCTATTATTTCATGTGCAATTTCTGAAACTGTAATTTTGATTTGTTTTTGCATAGGTACTTATCTAAGGACTTAGTAAGTACTTATTATATTTAAAGTTTTCTCTTAAATCTATTTAGTTTCTTTAAATAGCTCACAGCTCTCTGTCCACTGTGTCTAGTGCATTATTCGGTACCGAAATGTTTATAAATATACTTATCTTTCGGTACCGATATGGGTAACCCAAATGCATCAGAAACGAAGTGTAGGTTTTGTAAATCTCTTAATATCGTTAAAAGAGGTACAAGCCCAACAGAAAAGAGAGGAAAACAGCAGAGGTATCTATGTAAAGATTGTAAAAAAACATTCATTCAAGACTTAGGATTTTGGAAAATGAAAAATAGTGAAAAAATAATTACAATGTCAGTTGATATATATCTTTCCAACTTGAGCAGTAGAAAGATGAGAAATCAGTTAAAAAGGCATATGACAACCAAAATAAGCCATGTTTCTGTGCTTGATTGGGTTAGGAAATATGTCTTGAAAGTACAAAGCTTTGTAGATAAGTTTACACCAAGAATAAAAGGAGAGATATATGCAGATGAAACAGAAATCAAAAGAGGCAAGAACAATGATATTTTTTGGTGTGCTGTTGATTGGGAAAGTAGGTTTATTAGTGCTACCTTATACAGCCCTAAAAATCAATCTGTTGAAGATGCAACAGAATTTTTAAAGAAATTAAAAAAACATCAGCCAATCTATATTCAAACTGATGCAGCAGCATTTTATCCAGAAGCTTTTAGAAAAGTATATGGACAAGGCAAAAGAAAATACAATCTTGATACAGAGCATATAATAAACAATGTCTCTAAGACAAAAAGGCACAATGTAAGGATAGAAACTGTATTCAGTAAGATAAAAGATAGGGTTGATGATTTTAGGGGCTTAAAGGCTCTATGGAGTGCTCCAATCTTAATGGCTGGAATAGTCTTACAGCATAATTGGATTGAAAATCACACCACAACAGGACACTTGCCAAGTGAATTGGCTTTCATGCCTGTAGATACAGGTGTTAATAGATGGCTTGGATTAATCAATCTTGCTTCAAAATAAAAAAAATTAAAAGAATATCTAATTATTTTTTAATAGAAAATCCTATTTAAATACAGTTTGTAGGATTTCCATAACGACTGCTTTTACTTCTGGCATTATAGTCATTAGGAATAATATTCCAAATAAGACCAATGCTAATTGAGCAAAAGCACCCATTCCCTTTTTAGAGTCCATGGTACATCACTTAATTTAGTTAGTCTTCTGAGCACCAAATTTATATTAGTAGAATAAACATAATATATTCCAGAGAATATAAATGATTTTAAATATCTTCATCTATACTCTTTTTTGTTGTTATAGTATGTTTAACTACAATTTGGCTTTGAGTTCTAGCTCAGAAGCCACTTATTTTTTTATTTTTTAGATTTATAAATATATTGAAACATAAAAACATATTTTCCAGATGTTATAACTTTATAAGAATACTATTTTTCCATATTATAGGTACCGATAATTATTTATACTTAATATGTTTTGTAGGTACCTATGAGACTTCAAAAACAGCTTTCTAAGAAGATAGGTGACAAGGAATATGCTAAATATGTCATTGTAGTACCACCTAAAGTTATTGAGAGATTAGGTTGGAAAGATGGTGAAGAATTAGAGGCAGAGATTAAAGGAAATAAGTTAGTAATTGAGAAAGATGACTAAATTTAAAAAAGTTCTTTTGGGCTTCATTAGAGAAATTTGTAAAGATATATTGTTAGGTATTATAATTGCAGTTACAACAGCGATGCTCTTAAATAAAGATGGTGCAATTGATTCAAAATTTGATTTTTTGATTCCTATATTGATACTTATCTTAGCATTAGGGTATTTTCTTGCATACTATTTTGAAAACAAAAAAGATTTTTTAAAATTTTCATAATTTTTTTATTAATATATCCAGAAGACTTAACAGCCCATTTTATAGTCAGATTTATATACTAAAATAAAAAAGGATTATGTAAATGGAATTTAGGCCTGAAATGAAGTTTATCCTTGCTGCAATAGCTCTGGGATTTCTTTTCATCTCTGTCTCTTATATTGCGCATATCAATTCAGATTTCCTGGCAGCTTATATCAGGGATGATTTCAGGGGAGTATTATTCTATCTTGCAGTGCTTGTCATATCAGCAGTGATTGCTCCAGTGGATGTCTTATTCCTTATGCCCATCGCAACTTCAACATGGGGCTGGCAGCTTGCGGGGTTATATAGCTTAATCGGGTGGACACTAGGTTCAGCAGTTGTCTTTTTCCTGACAAGGAGATTTGGGGTGCCTCTCATTAAGAAGAGTTCGGTTCTTCAGAAAATCTATAGATACGAAAAGATGATGCCGCAGAAAAACATTTTTTTTGGCATAATCTCGTTAAGGATTGCATTTCCAATTGACCTTATCAGCTATGCAATAGGGCTTTTTACAAACATAAAATTTCTTCCATTCTTTTTTGCTACATTGATTGGATTTATTCCAATGGCTTTTTTCATGGCATTTTTAGGCAGCCTTCCTGTTTTTATGCAGGTGGTGGGGCTTTTGATATTTACAGTCATTGCTTATATAAGCATCACTGCAAAATATAAGAAATTAGAAAACCTTTCTAAAAAAAATTGATTTAATTAAAAAAAATTATATTCCTGCAAGCTTCCTTAGTTCATCTGCCTTATCTGTATATTCCCATGTGAAATCAGGATCTTCCCTTCCAAAGTGGCCGTATGCTGCTGTCTTGAGGTATATCGGTCTTAACAACTTTAATTTCTCGATTATCTTTGCAGGCCTAAAATCAAATGATTTCCTAACAATATCTACAATCTTTTCCTCAGGTATCTTGTTTGAACCAAATGTCTCGACCATGACAGATACAGGCTGTGCGACTCCAATACAATATGCAACCTGTATTTCACATACATCAGCAAGGCCTGCAGCAACAATATTTTTTGCGACATATCTTCCAAAGTATGCTCCACTCCTGTCAACTTTTGAAGGGTCCTTTGATGAGAAGCATCCTCCACCATGCCTTCCGACTCCGCCATATGTATCAACAATTATTTTTCTTCCAGTGCAGCCTTTATCTCCTACAGGTCCACCTATGACGAATTTTCCTGTGCCATTTACATGAATTATTGTCTTATCATCCATCAGGTTTCCGCAGATAGGTTTTATTACCTGTTTTATGATGTCGCTTCTTATCTGCTCTAAGCTTACATCAGGGTCATGTTGCGCAGCAATAACTACAGTATGGACTCTTTTTGGTTCCCCATTGACATATTCAATTGTCACCTGGCTCTTTCCATCTGGTCTTAAATATCCAAGTGTCTTTGTTTTTCTTACTTCAGCCAACCTGAATGCAAGCTTATGGGCAAGCATGATAGGCATCGGCATCAGTTCCGGTGTTTCTTTTGTTGCAAAGCCAAACATCATTCCCTGGTCTCCTGCTCCCTGTTCTTTTTCAACGCCACTGTCAACTCCCTGCGCGATATCAGGGCTCTGCTTAGAGATATTTACCCATACTCCTATTGCATCTGCATCAAAGCCGTATTCAGGCTTATTGTATCCGATGTTTCTTACAACTTCCCTAACAACTTCCTGTATCTCTACATAGGTTGTCGTTGTCACTTCCCCGCCTACCATGATTGAGCCTGTCTTTGTGAAGCATTCAGCAGCAATCCTTGCATGAGGATCCTCTTTGATTATTGCGTCGACGATTGCGTCAGATACCTGGTCGCATATCTTGTCAGGGTGCCCTTCTGTGACACTCTCAGATGTGAACAAAAAATTTCCTTTTCTTCCGATCATTTTATTTTTCCTCCCTTGATTATTATTTATATTGGTGTTCTTTAAGATTGTTCTTAAATATTCCTGAAACAATTATTCTTATAGGAATAAAACATCTATGTTAATTAGTATTCCTTAAGGAATAAATTTATAAATAAATTATTACTGATAAATGTTTATGGAACTTTCTGAGATAAAGATATTAAGGAAAAAGCTGGGATTGACACAGCACGACCTTGCAATCAAGGCAAATGTCTCACAGTCTCTGATTGCAAAAATAGAGACAGGGATGATTGATCCGAGCTATTCAAACGCTAGGAAACTCATAGAGACTTTAGCTTCTATGGAAAAATCGAATGAAAAATCCGCAAAGCAGATAATGCATAAGAAGATAATTTCTGCAGATGCAAAAGATACACTGAAGGATGCAATACTGATTATGAGAAAAAACAGCATCTCCCAGATTCCGGTCATGGATAATCGGAAGATTATAGGACACATATCAGAATCGCTTCTGCTGGATAAGATAATTGAGGGAGATACAAGCTCATTTGTGAAGGACGTCATGCTTACTGCCCCGCCTATCCTTCCTCCTGATACTAAGCAGAGCGTGATTGCAAATCTATTAAAACATTTCCCACTGGTTTTGATAGAGGAGAAGGGAGATCTTATTGGGATTATAACAAAAGCGGATTTACTAAGGGTTTATGAATGATTTTTTATAATCTATTATTACTTCTAATCAGCTGAATTTTTTAAGCAGTTCTTTTACCTTTCCAAACCTTAGTATCTTATCTGCAGAAACAAATACTTCAAAGTCTTTTATCTCATCCAGGAACGGGCTTAGAAGCTTTTGGTTTAGTATGTCGCTTCCTTCAGTGACTGTATTGAATGAAGGTGTTACAATTACAGTTTTATCTTTGTATTTTCCTCTTAGGAAACACTTGAATTTTTCAATTCTTCCGCTCTCCCTGATGCCTAATGCAGGATGCTCGTGCCCTATTATCACAGTTTTTGATAATTTGAAATCTTCATCTTCAGGTATCTTATGGCCGTGACATATGTAGATTTTATCAGCTGCATAATAATCAGCTAGTTTTATGTTTCTTTTTTTTGATATTGGTTCAAGTATTGTGTCATGGTTCCCTTTTATTAATACCACTTCAGCTTTTTTTCCCAGGTAATCAAGAAGATAAAGAACATTATTCCATTCTGTCCTGCTTATCTCGCCGAATTCATGTTTTATGTCGCCATTTATTATTATTATCTTAGGGCAGCATTTTTCAATCATTTCATCAAGCTTTTTTAGCATGTCTGAGAACTGGAACCTTGGAATCAACAAGCCTTTTTTATTCAGGGATTCCTCATAACCTATCTGGGTGTCTGAGATTACAAGGATTTTCTCTTTTTTTAAGAATACGCCCAGGCCAACAGCTTCTATTCCTTTGATTAGTTCCATATGAGAAAAGAATCTGCCTTGATTTAATTAGTTTTACAAATAAAGCCTAGGTTTCCAAAGGAATGAGACAATAAGGTAAAATCCGCCTATAAGGCTGCCAAAACCGCAGATATCTGCAAGTAAAGTCCCTGGAAGTGGAAAATATGTCTTTCCAAAAAGCTTCATCACATAAAGGCCTCCTGCTAATAGGAAAAAAATTCCCAAAAAGAACTGGCCTGGCAAGTGGAAGTGGCTGCTGTGCATGCCTCCTCCGCCATGAGGTCTTGGTGCCGGTCTATGTCCAAACATAAAAATTTCAAGGAAGCCAGAGTATAAAAATATTTCTATAAAAATTAAGTTCCCATAATCCTAAGTCTTTGTCCATGATTGTACAAATGGTGGCTAAACCAGTTTCTTATCGGATTTAAAAAACTGTCAACATAGCTTGTAAATGTCATCCCTGCATTCCTTGTGAGATTATCTGTTAAACCAAAAATATTATTTGCTAATCCTGTAGGACTGTTTGGGTTGTTTCCATGTCCTGCTGTATACGGATCATTATTGAATCTTAATGTCATTCTTGTATTTATTTCATCAAATTGTCTGTTATATTCTGCATTTATGCTGTTCCAATTCTGTCTGAATGTGTTTCCAACATGGGCGTTATAATTTGGTATGTTACCATTTCCATTTAATGCATCAGCGAGATATTCAGCACCATGAAGCAGTCCAGTAGCTGCTTGTCTAACTGTCCATGTTGCTCCAAGATAAGCTGTTTCTGTAACATCCTGTATAAGTCCAGCACCAGTTCTTAATAAAGATACACCCGTTTCAGCTGAATTTGTGACAAGCTGTCCGATAAAATGATTGAAATTTGCTCTATAATCTCTGTTAAACACATAAGGTGCTGCTGCGATAGTTACAGCTGCTGCAATAGGCATTGCAACTGCAGTGACTGCAGCTGCTCCAATTGCTCCGACAGCAGTTGCTGCTGAATATGCAGCATAGACCATTATTCCTGTGCTTGCTACAGCGGTAGTCACAGATGTTGCTGCTGCTGTAAGCGTTCCTAAAATATCATCAATTGTCGACTGCCTGTTATTGTTTCTATTCTTGAAATCAGGGATGGATAATTGATTGGATACATAATCTGTGAATTGCCTGAATAGGTTCATAACACTGTTAAAACAGTTTTACTATATAAATCTTTTGTTTTTTTAATTACTTCACAATGGTAACACAATCGCTTTGATAGGTTTATTTCTTTGTTTAACCTCTATAGAAAGGTTTAAATAGCTCCAACACGATTAAAAAAGCATAATGCGCAGGAATAAGATAGCTATAATTAGTATTTTTTCCCTTGTTTTACTTCCTGTTGTGTTTGCGCAGATCAATTCAGCAACCTATGCAGGATTAGACCAGATCTGGGCAATCTTTGATTACTTTGTCAGTTACCTTCCCGCTAGCACTTTAGCAGCTACTTACTACAAGACTATCTTATGGTTTTTGCTTTGGGCCTTAATCAGGAAATTGGTTGACAATTTACCGATGTTCAAGGGTGAGCACCATTAGCGGCGGAGCAGCAGCTGGACCGACGATGGATGACAAGCTTAAGCAAGTCATATCTATAGCACTTTCATTGCTAATGGTAGTGATGCTGCCAAACAATACAGTTATTGCTGTTGTTGAAGCTTATAGTGGCGTCTTTTTGATATTATTGGTAGCTTTGATTCCTTTAGGTTTACTAGCTTTAACTGCAAATGTCAAGGAGCAATGGCTAAAAGGCTTAATCTTTATGCTTGCTGGAATGGTCTTAGGACTTATGACTGGTTTGGTTTCCAGAAGCGGCAGAAATTCAAGCTTTACAACAATCACTTTTCCGATTCTTGGATTAATCTCGGGATTGCTGATTTTTATTGGTCTTATAATGTTATTAAGTGCAGGAGTAAAAGCAGGTGCATCAGCAGTTAATGCAATGAGAGGGGGAGCGCATCCAGCACATCATGGACCAGCGCCAACTCTGACTGCGCCAGCAACAGTTGATCCTACACCAGCAACAGTTACACCTGCAGATCCAAGATTTGGACAAATAAGTAATATAATTACAGCCGTTGGCAACTTAAAAATGCTTATTGATAATTTACATGCGCAGGCAGGTCAGGATGTATCAAATGCGCATGCTTCATTAGCAGATCCTTCTCTGAGAAATACTTCATTTGCAACAAATTATACAACACTTATGGGGCAGATAAGGGCGCAAACAACTAGGGTTAATACTGCATTTACAGCTTATACAACTACAGCAGGACCAAGAAGTGCAGCATCAAGAGCAGATTTTACTTCAAACTATGCAAGGTATATGACTAATATGGGGCAGTTATCTTCATATAATAAACAATATTCAGATGCATTGGCATCGTTGGCACACTAAAATGAGCGGCGGAACTACAACACATGCGGAAGGAGGACACAAGGTTACTAAGGAGCAAGTTATTGCTCATATTCAGCAGCAGCACCATGCAGTTGAACAATTTGCTGAGTTCATAAAACACCAAGTAGAACACGAAATTCCTGAAATATTAGCACATATGAATGAGGAGGGTGCAAATGCTGACCCTGAAACAGCAAGACAGATTGCAGATTTAACGCATGAAAATGAGCAACTTCGTAGTCAGGTCAATCATGATACTACAGGCGTTAATAGGAATGATGAACAGATACATCAGGATTTTGAAAGATTAAAAACTGAAATTAAAACAATGCTTGCTAATAAGCAAGTTATGCCTACACTTGTTGAAGAAGCTTTAGCACATCTTCGTATGATAAAGCAAGCACTGACAAATATAGGGGCTGAGTTAACAAACAAATCAGCAGCTTATGATACTATTATACAAAATTATAATTCTGAATCGAACCAAATAAATGAACTAATAAGATATATTAAAGAAGACATTTATGACCTTGTAAAAGACGATAATTCTTTAGCTGAAAAATTTATTGAGAAAATAAGTGCGTTAAATGGTGCAGATCAGCAGATTTTAGTGAATTTACATAAGATTGAGGCTTTACAAAAACTTGTTGATAGATTACAGGATGATATTACTAATGATAATTTATTAGGTACACAAGAATTTGCAAGAATGAAAAGTGAATTTAAATTTTTAGAAAAATTAAAAGAAAACTTTTCAGAGTTTGAAACCAACTTTAACAACATAGGAGATTCACATGAAAATAATGAGGTTGTTTATTTAGTAAGGACTGCGAAAGGAAGAATTTCAGCCTTAAAGACTTTAATTAATGAAGGAAATTTAATGGTTTATAGGGAAAATAGGTTAAGTTGGAAAGATGAAGTACAAGAACACATACTATTAAAGAAGAATGTTAAGCAAAATCAGGAAATTTTTAAAAAAGTAGATTCCAGTTTAAAATATGCTGAAAAAGTAAAGCAAGGAGATATTAAATCCATAAGGTATTTTAGATCAGCTTTGAGTAGTTTAATAAAATTATTGGAGAGAGAAAGTGATGAACTTGTAAGGCTTGAAAAGATAATACCTAAATTAAAGACACCTATGCAAGCTGTTGCAGCAAAATGCAAAGAAATAATTAGTGCTGTTTCAAGAGAAAGCCACGATGATCCAGGGCTAGAGCAAATTTTAGGTTTAATCTCAGAAAAAATTACTGGGGAAGTAGTTCAAGGAGAAGTGAACGAATAGATTATATTTTCAATCAGAGGTCATTAATTATGGAAATAAAACTTGATAAAAAACCAACTAAAGTAAAGATTATAGAAGGCTTTCCCGGCTTTGGGTTAATTGGGACAATTACTACTGAATTTTTAATTGAGCATCTGAACGCTGAGAAGATAGGGACCTTTGAATTTGAGGAGCTTCCTGCAACTGTTGCAATACATAATGAAAAGCTGGTCGATCCTATGGGAATCTTTTATGACAAGAAATATGGGCTTGTGATACTTCATACAATACTTAATGCTGCAGGGATGGAATGGAAGCTTTCTAAAGAGATAACTAAAATGGCTGGCGATTTGAACGCAACTGAAATCATAAGTATTGAAGGTGTTTCAAGCCCACAAGTCAGTGAATCACAAAAAGTCTTCTTTTATGCTAACGAAGAAAAGAAAAAAGAACTATTAAAAAAACAAGGTCTTTTGCCATTAAAAGAGTCAATAATTGTCGGTGTTTCTGGAGCTTTGATGCTTAGGTCAAAATTGCCATTCACCTGCCTTCTTGCAGAGACAAGGGCTGATATGCCTGACAGCAAAGCAGCATCAAACATAATTAAGGCGCTGGATGAATATCTCGGCCTTGAAGTGGATTATAAGCCACTGTTGAAGCAGGCCACTGAATTTGAAGGTAAGTTCAAGAACATATTAAAACAAAGTGCAAGCACAACAAAGCAGGCTGATATGAAAAAGATGAGCTATCTAGGTTAGGTATATTTTTTTTATATGTTCTTTAGTTTTTTTTTTTGAAAACTTTTTATTTGGAGTCGCAATATCTCACAGGAATATAGATTCATGCGACAGTGGAATGTTTTAATCTAGCAAAGTGGTTTGTTTTTATGGAACGTGGATGAATCCTCATCGGATGAGGAAGATGTGTTTGCATCCATGAGATAATGTTTCTAGTGTAACTATTGCCCTAGAAAGATAGATTTAAGGAAGCTTCGAGACATCGATGTCCGCATTGCCTTTGTACAGCAGATGGAGCGGACTCTAAAAAGGTTAGTTCACTCAAATTTTTCATGACAAAAAATAATACTAATAAAAACAAGAAATAAAAACTAATAATTAGGTGTGTTCTCGTTTATCTCCTCATTATCCCTTCTGATGACTTTGACAGCATCTAGTTTCACTGTTATAGGGATTGGGACTGCTGCGTCCAAAAGTTCAACGACAACTTCTTCCTTCAGCTTGTCTACTCTCATGATTTTGGCCTTTTCCCTCTTGAATGGGCCTGAGATGATTTCAGCGATATCATTCTTCTGGATATTGACTTCTTTCTTGACCTGCTCAAGCATGTGCTCAATCTCCTTATATTCTACAACTTTAGGTAAAACTCCCCTTGCATAAGGTATTCCAAATGCTGCCTGCTCAGCATCGCTCCTTGTCAATGCTTCTACAAAGATATATCCTCTCATGCCATGAGGCCTGACTACAGAATAAACTTCAAGCTTCTTCTTCTGCGCATTGCTGAAAAGGAAATCCATTACCTGATCTTCCCTGTTTGCTGTTGTCCTTATTCCAAATATTGTTGAATTCTGTTCCATTATACAAGCATCTCCCTGATTAAAAACAACATAAACCCAATGAAACCTATAAGCAAAACGCCTATTCCTGAAATCTTTAGTATTGTCTTGAATTCGTTTGAATCAGGCCTTTTTGTAACTCTTAGTACTCTTTTGCATTCTTCAATGAAGGTTTTTAATTTTTGCATATCGGTATAAAGCAAAAACCACAAGTTTATAAACCTTACCAAAAGAAAACCAGGTTTCCTCCTTAATTACATCAAATAAGCCAAAAGTATAAAAACCCTCAAAAATATTCCAGAGATGATAACTAAATGAAAAAAGAAGAGCTGACAAATTTTTTTAAGGGAAATTCAAAGCTCATCCTTCTTGCAGTCATAGGTTTTGTTGTCTTCCAGAAATACATGGTCATGATGGTCTCTTTTGTCCTGTTTGCACTCCTTGGGATTTTCACTATAAAGATATCAAGGGCAGTCCCTCATATATCTATTGAGACAGTGACGCCTGCAGCAATCCTTATGGGATATGCTTTTGGATGGAAAGTAGGCCTGATTTTTGGGATATTGATAGGTTTTATAGGATATATCAGGGCGTCCCAGGTGAACCTGACTATTATAATATGCTCGCTCCTTATGGGCCTTGTCGGCGTCCTTGCTGACATGTTCAAAGGTATGGGGATGGCATTCTGGCTGGCATACCTAATAGCTTACTTTATTAGGGCAAACCTGTCTTTTTTCCTTATTTCAAAGATAAATTCAAACGTTGTTGAAAATATAATGCATTCGTACATCGAATCACTGTATAACATGGTAGTTGTCATCCATTTCATGACCTTGTTTTACAGCATAATACTTAATTTCATGTGAGGAGGGAAAAAATGAAAAAAATCTTCAAGAGCATAAATAAGCTGATCACAGAGATACCGGTATCTGAAATCATGGTAAAGAATGTCATAAGCCTTGATGACGAGGCATCTGCCAGCGAGGCAATCGATGTCATGACAAAGCATTCCATCTCAGGTGTCATTGTGAATGGAGATAACGGAAAACCTGTAGGCATATTAAGCGAAGGTGACTTGTTCAGAAAGGTTTTCCAGAAAGGAAAAGACCCCAAAAAAATCAAGCTAAAAGAAATTATGCACCTAGGAGTTCAGACTTTTTCACCAAGTAAAAATATAGGGGAAGCTTCAGTTTTTATGAAAAAGCATAATATCAGTAAGCTTCCTATTGAAGAAAACGGAAAAATAATAGGGTATGTTACAAAGTCTGATCTTTTAGAAAAACTAAATGATATATATTACCAGAATAGGCAGTTCATATGGCTTACTGTAATTGTGATGATACAATTTTTAATCATAGCAATTCTTATTACATCAATGTTAAAGGGGTGAAATATTGGCACTTGTAAACCAAAAGCAGAAGGAAAAATATAACAAACTTGTAAAAAAGTATGTCAATACAAAGAATGTGCTGATTTTTGGCATCCTACTTTTTGTTTTCCTTACATTTTCTTCAGCATTCAAAGGCATACTTCTTGTAGCCTTTTTCCTTCCGCTCGCAAGATACAGTGTTAAAATTACGGCTTTTGTCCCTCACGTGACGCTTGAACAATATACTTCAAGCACGCTTTTTTTAGCTTATATCTATGGTCCAGTTATAGGAGCATTAAGCGGCATTGTTTTAGGGCTTTATGGCTATCTTTCAAACGGGATCTCAAAATTCCTTGCTTTAGTCAATGTTTTTGTAGCTTCTTTAGTTGGGTTCATGATCGGGACTTTTGTCAAGACTGGATTCATGAAAACATGGTCTTTTTCCTCTTCATTTGTCCTTGGGATTGCAATATTCAACCTTATTGCTTTCATCGTGTTTTACTTTGTAGATCCGGATAAGATCCAGAACCTGACATACAGGAGCTCGCATCTATTCTTTAACGGGCTTATCTCTGTGATATTTTTCAACCTGTTTTACATGCTGTTTAATATGATTGGTTAGAAACTATATCCTATTGAACATCTACACTTTTATATTAGTTGATTTTCACATGCCTATATGAAGATATACAAAGTCCCGCTTTATGCAGGAAACCTGAAAATAAAAAAAGGCCTAGAGAAAGGCCCTGATGAGATTGCAAAAGCTATGCAGGGATTCTATCTTAAGGAGAATGGCGTGCTTCCGTTTATAGAAACTATTGGCCTGGAAATAAATAATTCTGATATCACAGCTGCAAATGATGTAATTTCAAGAACAGTAGATTTCCCTTCAATAATCATTGGAGGGGACCATAGCATGACCTATTCATCATTCAAGGCTTTTTCAAAAAAGTTTAAGAATCCAGGAATTATTGTTTTTGATGCGCATCTTGACTGCGAAAATGATTTCTCTCCTCCGACACATGAGGATTACTTACGGGTTTTGATAGAGGAGAAGCACTTAAAGAGCGAAAATACTTTACTTGTCGGAATTCGGAACATGCATTCCAATGAACTGGAGTTTGCAAAAAAGAACAAGCTTAAGATATATTCTATGGGGGAGATATCAAAAGAGGGAAAGAGGAAGACTGCTGATGCTTTCATGTCTGCAGCCAGGAATTTTGATGCACTTTATGTTTCTTTGGACATTGATGTCCTAGACCCTGCATTTGCACCTGGTACAGGATATATCGAGCCAGGAGGGTTGAGCACAAGGCAGATGATATATTTCATACAGAGACTGAAGAACCTGAAGAACATCTACGCCTGGGATCTAGTAGAAGTCAATCCTGACCTTGATATCAGGGGAATTACAGTGAGCGCTGCTGCAAAATTGGTTGTTGAGATGTGCTAATTTCTTTTTCTGTATTCTACCCATCTTACCTTCTTTTTTTCAACAACATCTTTTAGCTTTTGTTCCCTTGCGCTAAGCTTGCTTTCTCCGCTTTTTACTTCTACAAAAATAACTTCGCTTGGTTCACCTAAGTCCATACCTTTGAAGACTATGAAATCAACTGGCTTTCCGATGAACCTGCATTCAGTAGGTGAATATGGGAAATCTGGCATGTATGGCGCAAGTTGCTCTGAAAACTGTCCAGTCAGGACTTCACGGGATTTTTTCACGCTCATTTCCCTAATCTTAGGCAGGTTTTCTTTCCATTCCTGCTCTTTTATCATGCTTCCAATCTTATAGCCGAGCCATAGTAGGATAAGCACAAGCATGAAAAAAAGGAGGCTGTTTATTTCCATATTAACCTGCCAGATAGGTTTGAATATAAACTTTTTGAGATAAGGCTTTTATATAACTGATAGTTTCGCATCTGAAACATGACAACTCTTGAAGAAAAAACAATGCTTGCTTTTTTTAAGGATATTCTTTCAATAGATGGAGTAACTTATAATCCAGAAGCTTTTTTGCACGAACTCAAGCCTAATGAGTATACTCTTGAATTTGAATACGGTGGGTTCAATCATACTTTAACTTATGCCAAATCCAAGTATCTAAGAAAGTTGTATGTGTTTATGGAGCCTAAGGTAAAAACTGATTCAATTAGCAAGAATCTAGTAGAAAAAATAGAACTGAATTTGCAGAATTCATTAAGCAAAAAACCAGAACTGAATAAACTTGGTTCGTTTTACCATTCATGGAACATAGCTTTGAAGGATATAAAAAGTGCGTACAAAAACAAATGATGGTTTAATATACATTTTTCTATACTAGTATAAAAAACACAACATTTATATACTAATTTCCTATTTAAACTGTTGATGAAGAAGCCAATTATTCTAGTAGTACTTATATTGGCTAGTGCCTTCGCTAGTTCGCAGGTTGCTCCTGACGGTGAGTTCTATGGGAGTTTAGGTGATTTCCTCCTAAAGAACGGGCATGATAAGACCGCCCTGTCTGTTTACGAAGAAGGGCTCAAAGTAGAGCCCGGGAATTTGCACATTCTCAACAATCTAGGCTATTATTACAAAGATATTAACCCGACTTTAGCTATAGATTACTTTCTTTTGGCACTACAGACAGATCCAGACTATGAGAAAGCAAGGAGCAACTTAGCTTTAATTTATAACAAGAACCTTGATTACAACAATGCAATTATCCATCTGGAGATTCTCGCTGATGATTATCCTGAGAATATCAATTATAACTATGACCTTGCAATAAATTATGCCAATAGGTTCTACTACATTACAAGGTCCACAGATGATTTGGAAAATGCGTTAAAATATTTTAAGAATTCATATAATCTTGACAAAAGTTTCATGTTCTCGCTTCAGAATATTGAAGTATTGGAGGAAATAAGAGGTTGATTAAAATGGACGTTACAAAAGTACAAAAACTAAACCAGATGGCAGTGAATCTTGCCAAGCATAATATAGTAAGCAGGGATGATGCTATAAACAGAGCTGCAAGCATCTATGGTGAGGAGAATAATTTTTCTAAGTCTCAGTCACAGCCGGTCTATGAAACACAGTCACAGGATTTATCCAAGGATGTAAGAAAACTCATGTTTGCCCTGCAGCATTTAAGCAACGCTTTTTCAGAGCTAAAACACAGCCATGATAAGCTAGAGAAGGATTTCAACGACTTCATTGTCGGGCAAAGGAGATGGGATTCAAATGCCAGAGGACAACAGGCCAGCAACAACTTTGTTGATGCTCCAAACCTACAAGCTAATAGCCAGGGGAATAGCAGAGTACAGGCACCAATGCAGGGAACAAGCGATGCCCAGGCAAGACTCCTTGCTGCAATGGAACCTGCAAGGACCAAATCAACAAGGGACCCAACAAAAGCAATAGACAGGAATAATGTTGCTCCAAGCGAGGTTTCAATAGATAAGTTCTTTTATTCAGGAAATAGGAGATAATTTTTTTATTTTTTCATCAATCTTTCTTCAAGTTCCTTGACTCTTTCTTCAGATTTCAGCGCAGCTTTTATGATGATTGAATTCTCTTCCTTTAGTTTCGCAATCAGCTTATCTTTTCTCTCTATCTCTTTATACAGTGTTTCAATCTGCTCCGATTCATTCATGCTTCGCTTAGCTCCAGAAAACCATCATCTTTCTCTTCTTTTTTCTTCGGTGTCCTTGTGCTCTGGGAGATGATGAAATAAACAAGGAATAATCCTAACGGAACAAGTCCAAGGTCAAAAAATGGTGCAAGCGTGATGTCGCACACTATCATTATCCCTGATGAATATATTGTTGTCTTATATAGTGTCTCCAGGTTGAAGTGCTTCCTGGCTATTGTTCTTACAATCAATGTCAGCATGTATGCTGTAACAAGTATTACTGTATATTTTGCAAGATTCAGTACAAATATAAAGAAAAATATTGAAGGTAGCATAAAGAACAGAAATATCCATATCCCCTGCTTTACCATGTTAAAATCCTTCAGGACATCTGAATATGTTTCCACAGGTATCTTTGTTGTGTTATATAGTGTGAATTCCTTGATACTTGGACTTAGCTTCCTTATGAATATGTCTTTTTGTGTTATAAGGACAAATGCTTCATGCGGTTCAGGCTCTTTCCTGAAATCAGCCACTATCCTTGGGTTATTCAGGAGCATAATTGCTTCATTTGTCTCTATATCTATTCCAGTAACTGCAAATCTTGTAAATTTAGCAAGTGATTCATCAATTTTTTGCGGCAGGTAGCCTAGTGTTGGGATTGAAAAAATGCCACCAAGAAGGATAGCGAAAAAAATAAGGCTGAGGAAATATGAAAATGCTTCCCTTTTTTTATAGACCAAAATCTCATTATACTTGAATGGGTTTAAAGACTTGAAAAAAATTGTGCTGAATTTTTTTAGGTCCATATTTCTACAAATACATTTTATTCTTTTTATTCTTTTTGTTATTTCTCAGAAATTTTTTAGAGGCAAAAGCTATATAAATGACAGCCCTTTTTCTGTTTTGATTGTTATAGGTGGGAATTTGGATAAAAAAGTAAAATTTGACATTGAGAATGGAGTGAGCTTTTTTGCTGATGAAGTTGGTGTCATACATAATCCTTTGAAGCTGATAATGGATTTTAGGAGTGTAACTCCAAGAGTTGATATAAGGAACCAGGAGTTCCAGACTTTAGTCCTGAGGCATAATGTTGTTGTCATGGATCCATACACAGCAAAATCCTTTGCAGATATCTTAGTGCAGAATCTAAAGAATTATGAGAAGCAGTTTGGAAAAATAGAGCAGCCAAAGCAGCTCAAAAAAATGAAAGAAAAGCCAAAAGCCCAAAAAAAGGCAAAGGGAGACTCACCTTCTTACTTTGGCTGAATATGTTTTAGGAGTATCAGAATAATAAAAAATTGGCAGGGGAGAAATAAATGAAGGTATCAAAAAAGCTATTATCTGAAGTTGTATCGCAGGTTGTCGGTATTGAAGCAGTAGATGTTGCATTATACCTTAAGGGCAAGACTGATGTATCTGAGCTTGTTGTTGCAAAGGACATGAAGATTACTGTCCAGGAAGCAAGAGCGCTTTTATACAGGCTTTATGAGAACAATGTTGCAAAATTCGAAAGGAAAAGAGATAAGTTCAAGGGATGGCATATCAGCCACTGGGATCTTATGGAAGATAATATTCCAAACCTTCAGAGAAAAATTCATGAAGATAAGATTGAGCAGATAAAGAATAGGATAGAGAGGGAGCAGCAGAACATGTTTTATATATGCACCCATGCCTGTTCAAGGGTTGACTTTGAGAAAGCAATCGAGATAAATTTCAAGTGCCCTGAATGCGGCGGACTTATGAACCCGCAGGACAACAAAAGGACAATTGAAGTCTTGAATGAGAAATTAAAAGAGCTTGAAGGAACTGTTGAATAATTTTTCTTTGCTTGTTATTATTATTTTTTCTAATCATAAACTATAAATAATCAGCTGATTTGGAATTCCTTATGATCATAACCCTCTCAGGAACCGCAGGCTCAGGAAAAAGCTCTGTTGCAAAGGAACTTGCAAGAAAACTGAATTATAATCATTATTCTATGGGGGATATCCAAAGGGAGATTGCAAAGGAGAAAGGTATTACCATAGTTGAACTTGGTGAACTTGAAAAAAAAGACCCTAGCATTGATAAGATGATAGATGCGAAGCAAAAAAAATTAGGGGAGACAGAAGATAATTTTGTCCTTGATTCATGGCTTTCCTCGCTTTTTGTCCCTAAAGGATATAAGATATTTTTGGATGCTGACATAAAGGTACGGGCAGAAAGGATTGCAAAAGAGAGGGAAGCTGAAAAATATGAGACAGCTGCTGAAGCAATAAAGGCAATAAAAAAGAGGGAAAAGACAAACAGGGAAAGGTTCATGAAATTCTACAATTATGATTTCATGGATAAGAAGAATTACAATCTGGTTTTGGATACGACAGATTCGGACATAACCAGTTTGGTGCAGACAATAATTGCAAAACTAAAGCTCATCAAGCCTTAGTTGCCTGCTTTTTATTAGTCTTTCTGTCTCTTCTATCTCTTCATTGACATGGTCTTTCTGGACTGTCTTTCTTGTCTCGACAATTATCCTTTCGCTTATCTCATCGTCTTTTTCAAGCTTGAATTGTATCTCCCTGCTCCTCTCAATTATCTCTTTTGGCATGCCCGAAAGCTTAGCGACGGTTATACCATAGCTTTTATCTGTCCCGCCAGGCATAATCTTCCTTAGGAAAATTATCTCGTGCTCATTCTCTTCCACGGCAATATTGAAATTTTTAACGCCGTCAATTTCTTTTTCCAGTGAATTCAATGAGTGATAGTGTGTTGCAAACAGTGTTTTTGCCCTAATCTTTTTTGTTATATGCTCAGCTACTGCCCAGGCTATCGCGACACCATCATATGTACTAGTGCCCCTGCCTATCTCATCAAGTATTATAAGGGATTTTTCAGTCGACATATTTATTATCATTGCAGTCTCGCTCATCTCTACCATGAATGTGCTCTGCCCTCTGCTTATGTCATCGCTTGCCCCAAGCCTTGAAAATATCTTATCTACCATAGATATTTCAGCATAATCACAAGCTACAAAGCAACCTATCTGTGCCATGACTACATTTAATGCGACCTGCTTCATGAAAACTGATTTTCCAGCCATGTTTGGGCCTGTTATTATCATTGTCCTAGAATTTTCGTCCATAAACAGGTCGTTTGTGACAAAATCTGTGAGCTTCTCTACTATCGGATGCCTGCTTTTCTTAAGGATTATCTTATAATTATTTGTTATAAGCGGCTTTACATAATGGTTAAGCTGAGATGCTTTCGCAAGGCTGCAGAGAAAATCTAGATAAGATATTTTTCTTGAGTTCTCCTGTATCTTTCTTGTGTCTTTTTTTATGGTTTCTATTATGCCAAGGAACAGCTCTTTTTCAAGCGAAATTATCTTTTCCTCTGCGCTTAGTATCTTTTCTTCAAGCTCTTTTAATTCAGGCGTTATAAACCTCTCGCTGTTTGCAAGGGTCTGTTTTTTTATATAGTCTCCTGGAACTAAGGATGCATTTGATTTAGTTATATCAATATAATAGCCAAACACCCTATTGAACCTGATTTTTAATGATTTTATCTTTGTCCTCTCCCTCTCTTTTTGCTCTATTTCTAGGATTATGTTCTTGGCGTTTTCTGAAATGTCTCTAATGCTATCAAGCTCTTCATTAAACCCTTCTTTTATGAAATTTCCCTCATCAATAAATGCAGGCGGGTCATCTTTTATAGATCGCTCTATCAAACTTGTGACAGAAGCCAAATCCTCAAATTTTGAGATGTTTTCAAGAAGCTTTGAGGATGTTTCCATAAGGATTTTCTTTAGTTCAGGAATCAATTCCAATGAACCCTGAAGCTGGGCCAGATCTTTTGGGCTTGAACTGTTGCAGCTTATCCTAGAAATTAGCCTTTCAAGGTCTGAGATATTTTTTAGGATCTCCCTCAGCTCATTTAATATGAACGGCTTTTTCATGAGTTCCTCGACAGAAAACAGCCTCTCGTTGATCTTTTGCATGTCCATCAGAGGGCTTATGATATTTTTCCTGAAGAACCTTGATCCCATTGCAGTATTTGTATAATCCAGTGTTTTCAGAAGTGAATTTTCGTTTCCAAGTATTTCCAGATTTTGAAGTGTGCTGCTGTCAATTGACATATGCTCTGATTGTGAAACCAGATTTATGGAATTGATGTGCTCAAGGGAATTTTTCTGGGTTTCATGCAGATATGAGACTAATGCACCTGCAGCGCATATTGCGCTTTCCTTTTCTTTTAGTCCAAATCCATCAAGCGTAAGTACATTGAGCTGCCTAAACAGCGTCTCTTTTGCGTGGCTCAGGTGGAAATAGAAGTCATCCCTGAAGGTCTTAAATCCTGCAATAGAACTGGCTGTATCTGTCTTTTCAAAACTTACAGGGAGCAGTATCTCGCTTGGAGCGTATTTTTTTACTTCTTCAAGCGCCTGAGTAATGTCATCATGCTCAAAAACAAGGAATTCCGAGGTTGATATATCTATCAGCGCAATCCCTGTTTTTTTTGATATGAATAAGGAGGCTATGTAATTATTGCTTTTCGTCAGAAGCTTCTGGTCAATCAACGCTCCTGGGGTCACAACTCTTGTCACGTCTCTTTTTACAACCCCTTTTGCATATTTTGGGTCTTCCAGCTGCTCAACAATAGCAACCTTCAGCCCTTCCTTTACCATTTTGTAAAGGTATGAATCAAGAGCATGATATGGAATTCCGGCAAGTGGGATCTCGCTTTCTGAATTTTTTATCCCTCTTTTTGTAAGGGCAATATCCAAAACCTTTGAAGTTATTTTTGCATCCTCATAGAATGTTTCGTAAAAATCTCCCATCCTGAAGAAGACGATTGCGTCTTTATGCTTCGCTTTTATGTCCATATATTGCTGCATTGCAGGAGTGAGATTTGACATGGCTTCTAAAAAATAAGAATATGTTTAAAAAAGTGATTGGTTAATAGATTACTGGTGTGGATGGGTTTGTCTTGCAGGCATCCTGGTTTCTTTTCCTGAACCTACCCCATATTGGTTGTTTCCGTGAATCATATTATAGACACCATGTCCAATCCTATGTCCCACATATGTAGAAGGAACAGACAATGCTCCTGTTGTCCCAGTAGATACAAACGTTCCTTCACCAAGCGGTATCTGCGAGAGCATTTCAAGTGTTGCATTTGTAGCTGAACCCAGTGAATAATCTATAAAATTAAGTATTGAAGTTATAGTCCTGTCTTTTTCATCCCTTAAAATAAGATATTCTGTTACTGCGCTCTGGATAACCTTCCCTGCTGAAAAAGCCAAGACTCTCAAAGCTGGGTTAGCCCATAGATTTAGAAATATCTGGTATCCTTCATTTGCAGCCTGCCCTATATCCATTTTTTAAAGGAAAAAATTCTTAATTAAAAATCTAACTAAATCAACCCAAAGTGCTTTAGCATTACAACTGACATTGCAAGAGCATACATAAGAATTATGCCTATTATCATCTCTTTTGTTGTGTGCATGATTCCTTGGTAATAATTTTTATTGATAAATTTAATTGTTTAACGCTGTTTTGTTATTTTTTATTAATTTGTTCAAAATCGAATTATTTATATACATCTACTTAGTTCTAATTAGATACATGGAATCAAGAAAAATTCAGAAATCTGGCACAACATATTATGTCTATTTGCCTGCTTCATGGTGCAGAGAACATAAGATAACGACAAATTCCATTGTCTACCTGGAGAAATCATCCAAGGGCGACCTTGTGATAGAGCCAAAGAAGACTGAAAGCAACCTGACATCCCTCAAGATTGAGCTTGAGGAGACAACTCCTGAAGTCATAAACAAGATGATTATAGCTTCTTATATCAATCCTGTAAAGGAATTCAAGATTATACTGAAGAACAGCCTTTCTCCTGACCAGATCCTTGAGCATAAGACTCTTTTGGGAGGCCTGGAGCTTGTTGATTTTGATGAGAAAACAATCACATGTCAGACTGCCCTTGCGTTAAGTGACCCGGATATTCTCCTTATGGGGATGATAAAAAAAGTCTTTAATATCATAAATCTCATGAAAAAAGACATTTCCCATGAGCTTATTTCAAGATATGAGCAGGAAGTGGATAAGACTAACCTATTGATCCAGAAATCCATCATAACCTCGCTTATGTACAGGAAAGAATCAAAGCTTAGGCATGTTGACTTATATTATATAGGGATGATATCAAGGTCAATTGAGAGGATAGCAGACATCCTTATAACAATGAAGGACCAGAAATTAGTCGCTACAACTGAAAAAATAATGGTCCTGTTCCAGGCGTGCATGGAATCCAGGTCAAATGAAAATGTAGTAAAATTAATAAAGTACATTGAAAAATTAAGTAATGTTGATGTGCTGAACCTGGATACTTATAAAGAAAAAAGGGTGTACCAGCATTTTGGCCATATTGGGGAAATTTTGGCTGATTGGTATATAAGTACAACAGTGGATAAATAGATTTCCAGATTCAATAAATGTAGATGTTTAGTGAGAAGGGGTATTATAATAAATGAAATATTTAAGTATACTACGGAATCTAAGTAGATTAACTTTTTAATATATTTAAGATTTCGACAATATGAATATAGAGGGGTATGGCAAATGAAAGAAAAAAATTCAGATCAGGTTCTTGATGATTTCTCATTGGAAGTAAAAAAAATTGAAGAAGAGGCAGCAAAGATAATAGAAGATGCAAAAGTTGCGAAAGAGCAGAGGATAATGAAAGAGAAGACTGACTCAGTTTCAGTCATTTCAAAGAAGCAGGCCCAGTTTGAGAAGATAAGAGAAGAAAAGCTTGATAAGGCAAAGGCAAAGCTTGATGATGAAAGGAAGAGCAAGATAAAGGATGCGAAAACTGAACTAAAAGGATTTGAGAGCAAGGCAAGAAAAAATGTTCCAAAGGCTGTTGAATATGTCGTTAAGAAACTTGATAAGAAGGTTGAGGAATTATGATTAAGCCAAAAGATATGCTAAAGGTATCAGTATTTGGCCCAAAGACATATCTAAAGCCAGTCATTGATAACCTTTATGACCTGAATGTTGTGCATATTGAAGACCATACAAAAAAGACAGAAGATGAAGTTTTTGATATTGGGGAACCATTTGAAGAAAATGAAAAATATGCAGAGATCCTTGTGAAAATAAGGGCAATGGTTTCAAACCTTGCAATCAAGGAGAAAAGTGAAAAAGAAAATACAACTTCATTTGACGTGCTTTCAAAAAAGGCAAATACCCTTTACCTAGACAGTTCCAACTTACTTAGGGAAAAAGAGTATTTTACCCAGGTCTTGGCAGTCTATGAGAAGAAAGAGGTCGAAAAAGCTCTTTCCCAGCTTAATTTAAAGGAGAAAGAAGGTGTTGATTATTCTGATTTTGTCTATTATATAGGGTTTGTCAATTCTGATATGGACCTGATCAGGGATAATGTCGAGAAGATAACAAAAAAATATGTCCTTGATTCTGTAAGTTACAGGGGAATAACACTTACCTCACTTTTTATTGAGTCGAAGAAGAAGGATAAAGTTGACAAGTACTTTGAGAATATAAATTTCTCTCCTATTGATGCGCCTCTTGTAAAGGCTGTAATGGAGACAAAAGCAAAACCTGCATACAGATTCACAAAACTGAACAAGGAGCAGGAAACTTCACAGAATAACCTACTCAAGGTCAATAACAGGATTGAAGAGTTCAAAAAAGAGCATTCTGAATTCCTTCTGAGCTCTGAATTAAGGCTTAGGATGGAAAGCGAGAAATCAGAAGCACCTCTCAGGTTTGCAGCTACTAAAAACAGTTTCTATATCAGGGGCTGGGTTCCAAAAGTCAATTCAAAAAAGCTTGAGGAAACATTAAATAAGATAACACATGGAAAAGTCCACGTTGAATTCAAGAAACCTGACAAGAAAGATAATGTGCCAATAGCGTTCAACCATCCTAAGATTGTTGAGCCATTTGAAGCATTTATGGACCTATATACTCTTCCTTCATATAAGGAGATTGATCCAACCTTCCTGATGTTTCTGACTTTCCCATTCTTTTTTGGGTTCATGCTTGGAGACGTCGGATACGGACTTGTTGTACTTGCACTGTTTGCATTCCTAAAGAAGAAGATGCCAGGAGCAAAGAATTTCATCAATGCATTCATCATCGCATCAGTTGTTTCAATTGCATTCGGGTTTGTCTTTGGTGAATATTTCGGGTATGAAGAAGTTTCCCCAGGCATCGGAAAGATGCTTGGCATACACCCAGAAGAGATAATACATGGAGCTGAGACAGAGATAGTTTATCCGATACCTCATCTGTTTTCAAGAAGCCATGGCATCACTGAACTTTTATCAGTATCTATACTGTTTGGAGTGGTACACTTGTTCATTGGTTACATTGTAGGTTTTGCAAATGTATGGAAAGCACACGGACTAAAACATGCAGTCTTTGAAAAAGTCGGCTGGATGCTGATGTTCCCTGGTGTGATTTACCTGCTTACAGATTTCCTGGGTGTTGTTACAGGATTTGTTGCATTTTTGCTTAAGCACCTTGTCCCACCTATGCCTTATATGCTAGGAATGGCAGGTGTCGGTTTGGTTTTGATCATTATAGGAGAAGGTGCAAGAGGAATTGTAGAGCTACCTGCACTTCTTTCAAATATATTATCATATGCAAGACTTATGGCAGTCGGGCTGGCATCATTAAGCCTGGCTCTTGTCATCAATAACCTTGCAGGAGATATGTTCAAGAACGGGATTGTAGGAATAATATCAGGGATACTTATCCTTGTATTAGGGCACACAATAAATATCGCATTGGGTATATTAAGCCCATTCTTACATTCACTAAGGCTTCACTATGTGGAATTTTTCACAAAATTTTTCCATGGTGGAGGAAGAAAATACAAATCATTCGGATGGAGGTAAAATAAAATGGCAGCAGAAGTTATAAGTGTCGGAACAGGTCTTATTGCAATCGGTGCTTCACTGGCAGTCGGTCTTACAGCAATAGGTACAGGTCTTGCTGAGCAGGCAATAGGAACAGCAGCAATCGGCGCAATGGCTGAGAAAGAAGAGCTTTTTGGTAAAGGTCTTATCCTTACAGTTATCCCAGAAAGTATCGTTATCTTTGGCCTTGTAGTTGCTATCCTAATAATAGGCATGGCAGGATAAAGATTTTCTTTATCTTTTAGATAAGGTGGAAAAATGGGACTTGAAGAAGTAAAGAAAGAGATATTGGACAATGCTAGGAAGGAAGCAAAGCTTATCCATAGCGAAGCTGATAAAGAGATTAAAGAAATAGATGCATTAACCCAGAAAAGGATTGAAGAAGTAAAAGCTTCATATGATGAAGAAGCAAGGCTGGCTATAGAGCAGTATAAAACAATGATTGTTGCTGAAACAGCATCCTTAATCAATAAGGAAAGGCTTGCAATGGAAAAAGAAATCATCGATGAAGTATTTAATCTTGCACTTGAGAATTTAAGCAGCTCAAAAAACAGGGAAAAGCATCTTAAAAAGATGGTCACTCTGACAAAGCAGGGTTATTCGAAGATATACTGCAGTGAAAAAGACATGAAACTTGTGAAAGGCGCAGTAAAGCACCCTATCTCAGGCGGAATTGTCCTGGAAGATTCCTTAGGAGAACAAAGGCTTGATTTAAGCTATGATACTATCCTTAAGGAAATGAGGCAGGAAAGCCTTGCAGAGGTTGCGAAGATATTATTTTAACATGGCAGAAAAACTCCGTTATAAGTTTAATCCGTACACTTATGCCAGGATCAGCGCTATGAAATCGCTGCTTCTGAAGAAGGCGGATTATGACAAGCTGATGAAACTTGAGTTCAATGAGATAATCAAGTTCTTGCAGGATGGAGTTTATGCTCCTGAGATAAATTCACTTTCCATAAAATATTCAGGAATGAAGCTTATTGAATCAGCCCTAAACAAGCACCTGGAAAGGATATTTACAAAACTTAAGATGATCTCTGACCCAAGCATTGAATATCTTCTTGTCCAGTACCTTAAAAGGTATGATTTCTGGGACATCAAGACAATCCTTAGGGCGAAACTGACAAATATGCAGGAAGAGGAGCTTATGGATATGCTTCTGCCTCTTGGAGCACTAAAGGCGACAAAGCTTAAGAAATTTTTAAGGCTGAGTTCAAAAGAGATACTTGAGCAAAATGGGCTTGTCCAGTTCAAGCAGGAAGAGATAGATGAGTTTGAAAGAACAAAAGACTTAGCAAAAATTGAGAACTTATTAGATTATTATTATCATTTGAATTCAGTTGAATTCACAAAAAAGATACCTAAGGAAGGAAAGCTCTTCCAGGAATTTTTTAGGTATGAATTTGATATCTATAATATCAAGCTTTTGATGAAGAAGGTTGTCTTTGAACTGGATGATGATTATATCAAGAGATATATAATCTGGGAAGGGAATGACTTAAACAGGAATAACCTTGCAGCACTGCTTGCGAAAAAAGACATGCCTTCACTGATAAGGGAACTAAGCAAGACAAACTATAGGAAGATCCTTCCGGAATTAAAGGATAAGGATGCACTTTTAAGATATGAGATACTGCTTGAAAAATTCCTGCTCCAGAAATCAGTCATACTATACCACCAGCATCCTTTGACAGTTGATGTTGTTTTGGGATATATGTTTGCAAAAGAGATTGAGGTTAGAAATCTTAGGGTAATAATCAAATCAAAGAAGCTGGAATTCACAGAAGACTATGTCAAAAATTTATTAGTGGTAAAATAAAATGAAAAATGAAAATAAATTTTTGAGCACTCAAAATTCCACAGAATTTTGTTGTGTAAAAAACTTGTTGGTGGTTAAGTAAAATGACAGAACTTGCAGTTGTTGGAAACGGGGAATTTGTCATGGGTTTTGAACTGATAGGAATAAAAAAGGTGTTTGAAGGTGAAACTCAGAGCCAGCTTAAAGCATGTTTTACAGATGCAATGAGCGATCAGAATATCGGCATAATCGTGACAAATGATAATGCAATAGAAAAACTTGATGGAAACTTTAAAAGACAGGTTGAGAATTCAATCACACCTGTGACTGTTGTGCTTTCAACAAAGGCAGGCGCACAGGATAATTTAAGAGAAATGATCAAGAAAGCCATAGGAATCGACCTATGGAGCAAATAATTTTCATTGGAATCATAAAAAATCAGCTAAAACGGTGAACAAAAAAATGGAAAACGGAAAACTTGTAAGGATTGCAGGTCCAGTAGTTGTAGCTACTGGCATCAAAGCTAGAATGTTTGACTTGGTAAGGGTAGGTAAGGAAAACCTAATGGGTGAAGTCATCCAGATGGACGGAGAAAAAACAACCATCCAGGTATATGAAGATACTTCAGGACTGACTCCTGGGGAACCTGTAGTTAATACAGGACTTCCATTATCAGTAAAATTAGGACCAGGACTTCTGACAAGCATCTATGATGGTATCCAGAGACCTCTTCCAATTCTTTCTGAAAAGATGGGAGATTATATCCAGAGAGGAGTAGACGCATCAGGGCTTGATGAAGAAAAGAAATGGGATTTTAAAACATCACTTAAGAAAGGAGATGCAGTAACTCCTGGAATGATACTTGGAGAAGTTCAGGAAACAGAGACTATTGTGCATAAGATCCTTGTCCCTCCAATGGAAAAATTTAGCGGAAAATTGAAAGACATAAAATCAGGCAAGTTCACAGTCAATGATGTTGTCGGAAAGCTTGAAAATGGAGAGGAACTAAAACTGAGCCATTACTGGCCTGTAAGAGTTCCAAGGAAATTGAAGAATAAGTTAACACCGAAGATGCCGCTTTTAACAGGACAAAGAGTCTTTGATGGTGTTTTCCCTCTGGCAAAAGGAGGGGTTGCAGCAATCCCTGGACCTTTTGGAGCAGGAAAGACAGTTTCACAGCAGCAGCTTGCAAAATGGTCTGATGCTGACATAGTCGTATATATCGGATGCGGGGAAAGGGGAAATGAGATGACAGAAGTTCTTACTGAATTTCCGCACCTGAAAGATCCAAAAACAGGAAAGCCTTTGATGAATAGAACAGTTTTGATTGCAAATACCTCAAACATGCCGGTAGCTGCAAGAGAAGCCTCTGTTTATACAGGAATCACAATTGCAGAATACTTTAGGGATATGGGTTATTCAGTAGCTTTAATGGCAGATTCAACATCAAGATGGGCAGAAGCAATGAGAGAGATTTCTTCAAGACTGGAAGAAATGCCAGGAGAAGAAGGTTATCCTGCTTACTTATCAACAAGGCTTGCTGAGTTTTACGAAAGAGCCGGAATTGGAGATACATTTTCAGGAAAAACAGGTTCAGTATCTGTCATCGGCGCAGTCTCGCCACCGGGCGGGGATTTTTCAGAACCTGTCACACAGAACACACTTAGGGTAACAAAATGTTTCTGGGCACTTGATGCAAAACTTGCACAAAGAAGACATTTCCCAAGCATCAACTGGCTTACATCATACAGCCTTTATAACAAGACTTTGGAAAACTGGTATGCCACAAATGTAAACCCTCAGTGGTCAAAGATGATGGGAAGGATAATGGCAATACTGCAGGAAGAGGAGAAACTTCTTGAAATCGTGCAGCTGGTCGGTTCAGATGCACTTCCTGAAAAGCAGCAATTGACTTTGGAAGTTGCCAGGATGATCAGAGAATTCTTTTTGCAGCAGAACGCATATCATGAGATTGATACTTACTGCGAACCGAAGAAGACATACATGCTTGCTGAAACAATACTTTATTTTGGAGATAAGGCATATGCTTCGCTTGAAGAAGGCGCTTCAATCCCAAGCATATTGAACACAGAAGCAAAAGAAAAAATTGCGAACGTGAAATTCGTTAAAGATTATGAAGGCGAGCTGAATAAGATCAAGATTGAGATGGATAGAGAATTCAGCAGGCTAGAAGGGTGATTATCATGCAGAAAGAATATAAAACAATCAAAAGAATTGCCGGACCGCTAGTGTTTGTCCAAAAGACACACCCTGTAGGTTATGGAGAACTGGTATCATTAAAACTAAGCGATGGCTCAATGAAAAACGGCCAGGTGCTTGATTCATCTGAAGAACTTGTTGTCGTACAGGTTTTTGAAGGAACTTCAAGAATCGACAAAAGCTCATGGATAAAGTTTTTAGGTGAAACAATCAAGATTTCTGTATCTGAAAAGATGCTTGGAAGAATCCTGACAGGAGCTGGAAAGCCAAGAGACGGTGGTCCAGAAATCATCCCAGATATGAGAATTGATATTAATGGTGCAGCAATAAACCCATACATGAGAATGTCACCAGCAGATTTTATCCAAACCGGAATCTCAACAATTGACGCTACAAATACACTGGTCAGAGGGCAAAAGCTTCCTGTGTTTTCAGGTTCAGGACTTACGCATAACGAGATTGCACTTCAGATTGCAAGGCAGGCTAAAGTAAGGGGACAGGAAGGGAAGTTTGCAGTTATTTTTGCAGCAATGGGTATCACAAACGAGGAAGCCCAGCATTTCATGAGGGATTTTGAAGAGACAGGAGCCTTGAATAGGGCAGTTGTTTTCCTAAACCTGGCTGACGATCCAGCAGTTGAAAGGATAATTACTCCAAGGATGGCCTTAACAACAGCAGAATACCTGGCTTTTGAAAAAGACATGCACGTCCTTGTAATCCTTACAGATATGACCAATTACTGTGAATCACTTAGGGAAGTTGGTGCAGCAAGAGAAGAAATTCCGGGAAGAAGGGGATACCCAGGATACATGTATACTGATCTTGCATCAATCTATGAGAGAGCAGGAATGATCAAAGGAAAGAAAGGGAGCATTACACAGATTCCTATCTTGACAATGGTTGGAGATGATATAACTCATCCAATCCCTGACCTTACAGGTTATATCACAGAAGGACAGATAGTACTTTCAAGAGAGCTTCACAGGAAAGGAATATATCCTCCAGTTGATATCTTGCCAAGTCTATCAAGGCTTATGAATTCAGGTATCGGAAAGCAAAAGACAAGGGATGACCATAAACAGGTATCAGACCAGCTTTATGCCTTCTATGCTGAAGGAAGGGATTTAAGGGGGCTTGTAGCAATCGTAGGAGAAGAAGCTTTAAGTGATAAGGATAAGAAGCTGCTTAAGTTTGCTGAAGAATTCGAAAAGAAGTTTGTACAGCAAAATTCAAGGGAAGATAGGGATATTGAAAAGACACTTGAAATCGGATGGAGCTTACTAAGGATGCTTCCGAAGAAAGACCTTACAAGAATCAGCCCAGAACTTAGGGAAAAATATTATGGAAATGCTGACATCCATGCTGGAGGCATTGCACATGCAGCACCTCTTGAGACAATGGAAGATAAAGACAAGCAGAAAAGGGCAAAATAGAATTTTTGTGATAAAAAATGACAGATATAAAGCCTACGAGAAGCGAACTGATAAAACTGAAGAACAGGATTAAATTAGCTAAATCAGGTTATAAGCTTCTTAAGAAAAAAAGAGATGGGCTTATCCTTGAATTCTATGAGATTCTGAACAAGACAAAATCAGTCAGGAAAGAGATGACTGAGAAATATAAGGAAGCGATAAAGAAAATCAATGTTGCAAGAATAATGGATGGCGATGTTGCAATAAAGAGTATTTCGATGTCCATAAAGAACAAACCTTCAATTGATGTGAGGACTAAAAACATCATGGGAGTTGTAGTTCCAAGCATTGATAGCGAGAATGTCAAGAAAAAAGTTTTGGACAGAGGCTATGGTATAGTTACAACAAGCGCAGCAATCAATGAGGCAGCAGCTGCCTATGAAGAGCTTTTGGAGTTCATCATAGTTGTTGCAGAAGTCGAAACAAGCATGATAAGGCTCCTAAATGAGATTGAGAAGACAAAAAGAAGAGTAAACGCTTTGGAATTTGAAGTCATCCCAAAACTTGAAAAAACAAGGAAGTTCATTCAACTTAGGTTAGAAGAGATGGAAAGGGAGACTGTATTTAGAAGCAAGAGAATAAAGAAGAAAAGATAATTAGCTGTTTTGTCTTTTCTGCATGTGCTATTCCTTTAAAATCTGATAACCAATATCTCCTTTTTGAATTTTTACAGAAGTTCCTATTTCCTTAAATTTTTCCCTTAATTTAAAAATTGATGCGTAAACATATCCTTTCGAATTCTTGCTATTTGTTGGTGCAAATTTTTGTTCCAGCTCACTGAAAGCTACTTCTTTTCCTTCATTTTCTACAAGATATGTAAAAATATCAAACAGCGAAGAAGGCATGTAGTAAGCCTTTCCATCAACTTCAAGTTCTCCGGTTGCCAAGTATTTTAGATCTCCGAATCTTGAATAATCCCCTTTAGTCTTGCCTGCTTTATATGTCCCTGAAAAATTCTTAATCAATGAACTGAATTCCCCAAGCCTATCTCTTAGCCTGTTCATAACAGTATACACATAATCAGTAGTCCACTCAAAACTATCTGCCAAATCCTCTATGAAAATATTTTCCCCTTCTTTTTCTATTAATTTACTGAATAACTTATACTCATCTGCTTCAGCTTCTGCAATATCACCATTTGGAAACTTAAATTCGCAGTAGTCTGAGTATCTGATTAAGCTGAATTCCTTAAAGCGGTCCTCAGGAAGATTTCCAAAATAATAGCCTCTTTGAACTGTCAGGCCATCAAAATACCTGACACTTTTCAAGTATTTTGGCTCGCTTGGATCATCTTCGAGTTTTTCCCTTAATTTGAATATAATAACATACAATGCATTTGCTGTTTCTATTGACAAATTTCGCATTAAATTTTCTGAAGTAGTTAATGGTTCGTTATTCTTCCTTGACCTTATAATCTCTTCAAGAACCAATGCTCTTTTGCTTGAAAGCTTTACCAATTCTTCTTCAATAAGCGCATGATGTGTAATATATGAATAACTGAAGTTTGGAACTATTTCTGCCATTCCTTCCAGAGGGTTTAAACGTGTCACAAAAATTAAAATAAGAACAGATTATTTAAATTTTTTTATTTTTACTACTTTTTAGTAGTTTAGTCTTCCAAAGGCTCCTTTAAACTTACATAATATCTCTGAGGTCTTGGTTTTGAATTTTCGAGCTCTACTTCTTTTATTGCATGCTCAATCTTTGCAAGTCCCCAGTCCTGGCATTCATCCATTACCTGCTCATTACTATATTTTTTCACATTAAGCGCATATCTTATGTATTTTTTTACTTCAGAATCTGTCGGTCTTGCTTTCTTCTTAATCTCATCCATCTTTATTTCTATTTCATCCATGGTTGCATCAAAACAATTAAAGCGAGCTAGATTTAAAAAATTTATCTTATGAATGTGATTAAAACAACACTGTTGAATATGACTGTATAGATTAAAGCCAAAAGAAAACTTGGCACAAACGGAATGCCATATTTCACTTTTATTCTCTTTATCTTGCCTAATGCGCTCAGTTTCAATAGCTCCTCAATCTGCTCTTTTCTTATCCCCAAGTCTTTAGGTCCTGCTATTAATTTCCCATCTATTTTTATATCTTCGACAATCCAGTCCCCTTCTGTCACTTTACCTGGCTCAATCATCTTTATCATTGATATCTTTTCTACCAGCCTGACATAGATGAACATGTAGTTTGTAAGATACATGAATAAAATCAATATTACTGCAACTATTTTCAGATACATGTTTAAGTGGAGAAAATACACAGCTAATGCAAGGGTAACGGAAATTATCCCTGAGATGAACCTGGCTTTTTTATGCTTCTTCAATTCTTTTACATATTCCTTTGTTATCTTTTTCCTGTTTTTTACTGCAAGGAATATTATCCATGCAAGACCATAAAATGCCCCGAAAAATAACATATTCACTATGAATTTCATGAAAAATGAGAATGTGAAAGGATAATCTATGCCAAACATTGCGCCAAGGCCAAAGAGCATCTTGCTGTCTCCTCCACCCCATTGCCCTGTATAATACATAATCATCCCAAGGATGAATGCAAATCCAAATCCAAGAACGCTTCTTTGGAAGAACAGCCAGTCTGAATAGAATACAGTCAGAATCAGGTTCCCAAAAATTCCTATGGCAACAAGGCTGTAATTCAGCCAGTCCGGAACCTCAAGTGTTTTTATGTCGGTAAAGCTCCCTATTGCTACTGCAATCAAGGCAAGGATTATGAAAAAATCAAGCATAGAATATTACCTCGCAACGGAATTTTTAAATATGCCGGTTTTTCAAAAATTTTAAATAGTGCCCTCATTTAAGGTATTTTTGGTGATTATTATGGATGATGATGTTTTTAAGATGAAAAGCGATCTTGACAGGATAAAGGAAAAGGTTTCAAATTATGATGATCTTACAAGATCTGTAAATTCCCTGAACAGGATTTTTGAGGAGGCTTCAGCAGAACTGAAGCTTGATGCACACGATGCTGTCCTGGTTTCAGAAAAGCTTGATAAGATACTGAACGGGCTTGAAAAGATAGAGATACAGAATGAGAAAATTGCAAAAGGAATTGTTGCCCTTGCTGATATGATTGAAGACTTAAATAAGTCAAGGCCTTTGTCGCAATCAAGACCTCCTTCAGGAATCTCAATAAGCCCTCCGCCTTCTCCTAATCCACCTGGAGTCAAGCCGCTTCCGGGCTACAACCTGCCAAAGCAGGAAGAAAAAAAGAGGAATTTTCTGAGCTTCTAATATGGCTATAGTTTCAGATCCGACAAAAATCAGGGCAAAAGTGTTTCTTAAGTATTTGGTGCACGTAGCAAAAAAAAGGGGATTTAGACAGGTTAAACCCTCTTTCAAATCTGCCCCAGTTCTCACTAAGAATGAAGTCATTGAGAGAAGCAATTTTTTAGATAAAAGGTCAATTGAGATTACTGAAGAAAGAATCAAAGAGCTGGAATCTAAAATTAACATCCATTATACACAAAATAAATACCTTCCTTTTGAAGAGAGACTGAAGTCATTAAGGAGAAGGATATATGCACTTAGAAGAAGAAAGGATGCAAAGAAAGACAAGCTGAAGTTTATACTTGAAAAAATAAAAAGCTGTGAGGTTCTTCTTAAGAAGATGAAGCAGAATGATATCAACGAGGTTGATATTTAATAATTTAGATATCCCTTGCCATAAGGGTTCTTCTGTTGTTCCGTTTCATCCTTTCGACGCTCTTTTTGATGATATTCTCTACCTCTACGTTGAGTGCTGGATAAAACTCTTCAGCAATGCTTATATTCCCTACTATTTCCTTTATCTGTGCTTTTGTGACAAGATACATTTTTTCACCCCTATTTATTTGTAAACCAGAACCTGTAGACTTCCCCTTTTTCATCTAACCTACAGAAACCAAATCTCTGGAACTGGACTATGTCCCCTGTTTTCAGTTCTTTTAGCATAGGTTCGCTAAGACCTGTTATCCTTGTGTTGTCAGGCATCCTTACTTCAACTTTAATCAAGTCATGCTGCTTTGGAAGCCACTGGATGATTAAATTTCCCTTTCCTTTGAATTTTTCATATTCAATTGAGTGGAACTTCCCGTTCTCAAGATTAAGGCAGTCCATCAGCCTTATTATTCCTTTAAATTTATCATGATCTTCCTTCGATACATAGAACTTTTCCTTTGTCTTGTAATGCCTGAATCCTTTTTCAGGGTGATCTGGATGAAGGTTCAATCTTATCTCTTGATCTGGAGCGCCTTTTACTTCTATCTCAACAGGATCGTTTATGAAAAAATACCTGTTTACAACAGGATCAAGGATGCTCCTATTTATGCTTTCTATCATGCTCCAGTCGATATTTTTTCCAGTGTTTGCTGAAAGTTTCATCTGAAGCATCAATTCATAAAATGTCTGCGGCATTATGCCCCTTCGTTTCAACGCTTTTAATGTGACTAAGCTTGGATCATCCCATCCTGAGACTTTCCCTGAAGATATAAGTTCCCTAATCTCCCTTCCCTGCGTTGTGGCTCCTTTGATATTGAACCTTCCGTATTGTATGACTTCCTGTTTTGGAAGATCCAAGGATTCTTTTATGAATTCCTGAAGCTCTATCCTCATTGACCCGAATTCCGAGCTTCTTAATATATGGGTAACTCCTCCGACAGAATCTTCAACTGAGTTCTCAAAGTCATACATCGGCCATGCTGCATATTTCTTTCCCTGCCTGAAATGCTCTTCTTTATTTATCCTGAATAGCACAGGGTCCCGCATGACAGCATTTTGCGAGGCCATATCTGCCATAAGTCTTAGTGTTGATGTTCCCTCACTATATTCTCCTGAAATCATTTTTTTCCATTCGGAAAGGTTTTTTTCCTCGCTGTTTTTTCTGCATCCACACTCTTTTTCATTCTCCCTGTGCTCTTTCATCACTTCCTGGCTGCAGAAGCACACATATGCTTTCTTTCTCTTGATTAACTTCTCAGCCAAGTCATAAAACATTGGCATGTCATCGCTGACAAATTTTACAACATCAGGCTTTATTCCTATATATTCTATATCTTCAAGAATTGCATCTGCAAACTCATAACTACTTTTTTCAGGATTTGTATCCTCAAACCTTACGATGCATTTGCCATCATACATCTTTGCATAGGTATAGTTTATCAAAAATGACAATGCATGACCCAGATGGCTGTATTTGCTAGGTTCTGGAGGTATCCTTGTGACGACTTTTCCCTTTTCTGCATTAGGAAGAGGAGGGAGACCTTTTATCTCCTCTTTGACTGGCTTTTCAAGCTTTTCAGATTTCTCAAATTCTTCTTTTTGCTTTTCAACTGTCAGAGAATTAACTTCTGCAATTACCTCATTTATCTTCTTGGAGATTGATTTCATATCCTGCTTGAGCTCAGGGTGCTCTGCAAGGACTTTTCCTATTACTGCCCCGGGATTTGCTTTCCCGTTAAATTTTTGTGCATTTTCAAGCGCGAAGAACCTTATTTTCTGATTTATTTCCATATATAAAAGTAAATTGCAGGTATTTTAAAGGTTTTCCAAAAAAAAGCATCAAGAAAAGAAGAAAATT
>CAYRXW010000008.1:0-82756 GCA_964428335.1 uncultured Methanosarcinales archaeon
TGTCTGGGTGTGAACATGTGTTGTATGCTCCCTGGCTTGCATAGTATGCAAAGTTGCTTAACAACAATACGTTGCTTGTTGGGCACATTGTTCCCTGGTGAGCTGGGTCGTAGAAGTCTGTTCCTGCCAAGTACATGTCAAGTAGAACTCCTGATCCGTCTGCTGCATTGTTTGTTATTGCTACTGTTGATGATTTGTATACTCCACCTGGTCTTACTGTTCCAAAGTCGATTGTACCGTCAAATCCTAGTGCAATCTCTGGGTTGAAGTACCATAGTTCCTGCTCGAAGAACTGTCCGCTTAGGCCGTCTAGATCTACTGCTACTGCACCTACAACATACTGTCCGTTCATGCTAAGTGGTGTTTCAACTGTTAAGTGGCATGTGTACCAAGCCATTGTTTCTGGGTTTGGTTCAACTACTTCTTCGCCTTCGTACCATGTTCCATCTGGGAATCTTTCATCGTTTTCGCCAACCTGGCCGTCATAGTTACAGTTTACTTCGATGAAGTCTTCTGATGCCCATGCTGATTCGATGTTTCCACCGTGGTATGGTGCTACTTTAACATATACATCTTCTATCTTTTCTGGAACGCCGTTCTTGTCCCATACTAAGACATCCCAAACAATTGCTTCTCCTTCAAAAGCGTAATTGTTGATTCTTTCATACATTTCCTGTCCTGGTCCTGATACCTGACCTGGTTCTGTTGGGTCGTCTAGTACTATCCTTGATTCTGGTAGTAGGAAGACTCTTGGTGCAAACTGTTCTGGTGTTATGATAACGCCTGTGTTTAGACCAACGCCAACTGCAAATACTGTCTGTAGCATTAATACTAATGCCAAAACTACTGATAGCAGTTTCTTCATTTTAGTTTCCTCCGATTTTGTTTATGCCCCTTTTTTATAGCTAAAGCTAGGTCATGTATTTTGTAAATACACCCCCAATCTCTAGCCCCTTTTTCTAAATCCTGTTCTTGCGAACCATTGCAGGTTTAATCTTATGATTAATCTGCAGAACCCCTTTTTTCCTATACATGATATGGAGAATTCACAAAAAGACTTGTTACCCCCACACCAATATGTTACTCTGTGGAAGTAATACCTTATATTTAAATCTATGTCTAGACTATTATTTTTTTGTTACACGGTAGAAATGAAAATATCCTTGTTTAAGTTTTTTAAAAAAAATAGAAAAAAAAAGGAAAAAATTTCCTTTCAATACAACCTTAGATTGCTTCTCCAAAGAACATGAATTTTCCTTGGGTGAATGGTCCACCGTTGCATGGTTCTGGTAATCTTAGCTTAAAGTTCAGGCTCATGTCTGCTCCTGGGCTTAAGATGTTTCCTGCTTCGTATGGTCCAACTAATGTTGTTCCTTCGATTATTTCATCAAAGTTGTTGAATACTGGTGCTCCTGCTCCATCCATGTAGTGGTTGATTGCTACGTAGCATTCAGCGTCTACTCTGTCTGGGTGTGAACATGTGTTGTATGCTCCCTGGCTTGCATAGTATGCAAAGTTGCTTAACAACAATACGTTGCTTGTTGGGCACATTGTTCCCTGGTGAGCTGGGTCGTAGAAGTCTGTTCCTGCCAAGTACATGTCAAGTAGAACTCCTGATCCGTCTGCTGCATTGTTTGTTATTGCTACTGTTGATGATTTGTATACTCCACCTGGTCTTACTGTTCCAAAGTCGATTGTACCGTCAAATCCTAGTGCAATCTCTGGGTTGAAGTACCATAGTTCCTGCTCGAAGAACTGTCCGCTTAGGCCGTCTAGATCTACTGCTACTGCACCTACAACATACTGTCCGTTCATGCTAAGTGGTGTTTCAACTGTTAAGTGGCATGTGTACCAAGCCATTGTTTCTGGGTTTGGTTCAACTACTTCTTCGCCTTCGTACCATGTTCCATCTGGGAATCTTTCATCGTTTTCGCCAACCTGGCCGTCATAGTTACAGTTTACTTCGATGAAGTCTTCTGATGCCCATGCTGATTCGATGTTTCCACCGTGGTATGGTGCTACTTTAACATATACATCTTCTATCTTTTCTGGAACGCCGTTCTTGTCCCATACTAAGACATCCCAAACAATTGCTTCTCCTTCAAAAGCGTAATTGTTGATTCTTTCATACATTTCCTGTCCTGGTCCTGATACCTGACCTGGTTCTGTTGGGTCGTCTAGTACTATCCTTGATTCTGGTAGTAGGAAGACTCTTGGTGCAAACTGTTCTGGTGTTATGATAACGCCTGTGTTTAGACCAACGCCAACTGCAAATACTGTCTGTAGCATTAATACTAATGCCAAAACTACTGATAGCAGTTTCTTCATTTTAGTTTCCTCCGATTTTGTTTATGCCCCTTTTTTATAGCTAAAGCTAGGTCATGTATTTTGTAAATACACCCCCAATCTCTAGCCCCTTTTTCTAAATCCTGTTCTTGCGAACCATTGCAGGTTTAATCTTTGTAGATTAATCTGCAGAACCCCTTTTTTTCCTATACTTGATATGGAGAATTCACAAAAAGACTTGTTACCCCCACACCAATATGTTACTCCATGGAAGTAATACCTTATATTTAAATCTATGTCTAGAAATTTATTTTTCATATGTTTCTAAATATATAACCTCTTTAGTTTTGAAAATAAATTTAAAAAATTTAAATTAAAAAAAAATAAGTTATATTGCTTCTCCAAAGAACAATATTTTCCCTTGGGTAAATGGTCCACCTATGCATGGCTCTGGCAATCTTAACTTAAAGTTCAGGCTCATGTCTGCTCCTGGGCTTAAGATGTTTCCTGCCGGATATTCTCCACCTAGAAGTGTTAAGCTTTCTATGATCCTTCCATAGTTGTTGAACACTGGTGAACCTGCTCCATCCATGTAGTGATTGATTGCATCGTAGCATTCATCATCTGCATAGTTGTTGTCGCATGTGTTGTATGCGCCCTGGCTTGCATAGTACCTGAATGCATCGTCTGCATTTCCAAGTACTCCATCCGGACCGTTTAACAATAATACATTGCTTGTTGGGCACATTGTTCCCCTATGAAATGGATCATAGAAGTCTGTTCCTGCAATATACATATCCAGCAAGACTCCTGAGCCTGCTTCTGCTGCATTTGTCAGAGCTACTGTTGATGATTTGAATACCCCACCTGGCCTTACTATACCAAAGTCGATTGTGCCATCAAGTCCCAGCGCTATTTCAGGGTTGAAGAACCATAGTTCCTGCTCGAAGAACTGGCCAATCTGGCCACCCAGATCTTCAGCATATGCACCTATGAAATATTCACCATGCATATTCTCTGCTGGTTCAACTGTAAATAGACAAGTATGCCAACGCATTGTGTATTCATTCCATTCAATTACTTCTTCACCTTCATAGATTAATCCTTCAAGTTCCCTTAAATTTCTTGGACCAATTGTATCTATCTGGCAGTTCGCTTCTACAAGCACTTCGTCTTCTCCTGGGATTAAGATTGTATTTTCATATTCATATGTAACACATGCCTGTGCACTTGCATTTGTGGTTATAAGCCTCAAATTATTTGCTGGACCGATTACGCTGCTAAAACTATCTGTCGTAACCATCAGATCAAAATTTTCTGCAGCTCCTGTATAAGCAGTTAAATTTGATATCGCCTGTGTCTGTGAATCATTGTTTGTCAAATCCGGAAATATGATTGCTGACGGTCCTAGAAAATCTGCCCCGCCATCAAACGCTGCTAAGTTTGTGTTCCTGACAAAATCAAGCTCCACTAGCATAGAAACTTCTCCATCTTCAACCTGGATTGTGCCATTTGTAACAACTGTATAACCTGCTGCCTGTGCATCAAGGTTTTCCAATTGCGCCTGTGAACTCATCTCTGCAAAAGTATATACGCTTGCTGAAAGAAGTGTCCCCATTGCAGGATTGAATTTTGGAAGAGTGATATTTTCTGTCCAGCTTGTCCTCATATTCGGGACTGAGCCGCAATAAGTCACGCTGCCTTGTGTAGTTTCATTTCTTGCGCCATCAAAACTATGGATTGCAACATACACATCTTTTACTTTTTCATTTCCATTCTTATCCCATACCAAGACATCCCACTTTATTTGCTCTCCTTCAAAGGCATAGTTATTAATCCTTTCAACCAGTTCCTGGCCGCAGCCGCTTATAGCTCCTGGCTCAGTACAGTCATCATACAATATTCTGGAATTTGGATTTAAAAAAACCCTTGGAGAAAAATCCTCAGGATCTACATATACAGGAGCCATTATGCCACTGCCTACTGCAACTACAGAAGAGTTGAAAATTATGAACATTAAAATAACAGCATGAATTAATTTACTCAATTTTACCACCCTACTTCCTTAAATAGATTATAAGAAAAAAAATAAAAAATATTTTGCATCTGGTTAGATTGCTTCCCCAAAGAATAATATGCTTCCTTGTGTGAATGGTCCACCATTGCATGGCTCTGGCAGTGTCAATTTAAAGTTCAGGCTCATGTCTGCTCCTGGGCTTAAAACGTTTCCTGCTGGATATGGTCCTAGAAGTGTTAAGCTTTCTATGATCCTTCCATAGTTGTTGAACACTGGTGAACCTGCTCCATCCATGTAATGGTTGATTGCGTCATAGCATTCATCATCTGCATAGTTGTTGTCGCATGTGTTGTATGCTCCCTGGGAAGCATAATACCTGAATGCGTCATCTGGTGTTCCTACTAATCCATCCGGACCGTTTAACAATAATACATTGCTTGTTGGGCACATTGTTCCCTGGTGTGCTGGGTCATAGAAATCCTTTCCTGCAATGAACATGTCAAGCAGAACTCCTGATCCTTCTTCAGCTGCATTTGTCAGTGCTACTGTTGATGACTTGAATACTCCACCTGGCCTTACTATGCCAAAGTTGATTGTACCGTCAAGTCCTAATGAGATTTCAGGGTTAAAGAACCATAGTTCCTGCTCAAAGAACTGGCCAATCTGGCCATCTAAATCTACTGCTACAGCACCTACAACGTACTGTCCGTGCCAGAAGGTTAGTGTTCTTGGCTCAACTGTCAGATGACATTCATACCATGCCATTGTGTCTTCATTCCACTCAAGCTCTTCTTCACCTTCAAACCATACTTCTTCACAATCTACTGACTGTTCTCCAAGACATAGTGTTGTCCTGTCTGAAAGCTGGCAGTTTACTTCGATGAAATCTTCAGATGCCCATGCTCCTTCAATGTCACCTTCTGTATATGGTGCTACTTTGACATATACATCTTCAACTTTCTCTGGAACACCGTTCTTGTCCCAGACCATTACTTCCCAGTAGATTGACTCTCCCTCGAAAGCGTAGTTATTCAGCCTTTCAATTAACTCAGGGCCTGGCACAGCTCCTGGTTCAGTTGGATCGTCATATACTACCCTTGAGTTTGGGTCAAGGAAAACCCTTGGTGCAAACTGCTCAGGTGTTATGATGACACCTGTGTCAAGACCAATCCCAACTGCAAATACTGTCTGTAGCATTAACACCAATGCCAAAAGAATTGCTATCAGTTTTTTCATTTTATTTCCTCCTAACTATATTTTACTCTCTTTTTTGAACTCTATAGCTGAGGCTAGACAAATCAACAAAAAATATCCACCCCTACCCCTAAACCTCTTTTTTATATCGGAGTAAACTCCGCAGCAGCTATTTTAGAATTAAAATAACTGCAGAACCCCTTTTTTTAAGATATCAATCAAAAGGTATGCACCCCCGATTATATCACCTATATAATATAGTCCAATATGAATAGCTATTTAAATCTATCGGAAATGACAGCATTCTAAAGTGATGACAGAATTATTCGTTTAATGTTGTAAGAACCTTATCCAGATGTGATGCAATATCTTCCCCTTTTTTTGTCAACGACAGGAACTTTAGCCTTCCCTGCTTGTCAAAATTTACAAGACCTGCCTTTTGCATCTGAGAGAGTATTTTTACAACATGTGAATATGTGCAATCCACTGTTTTTGCAAGGCTTGAAGCATAAATCTCTTTTTTAGCGCTTCTTCTCATTGCAACAAGCATATTTATTGGCTTTTCCCTGAATAACACATTATTTATGTCGATTTTTGGCATCTTAATTTTTCCTTAATTACCTTCCATTTAAATAAGTTTTTATAATTTATTTAAACTGGAATATATAAGCTGGAAAATATATGTTTATTTATATAGATTTTGTTGAATTATTATGATAATTATATCATAAGATTTATTAACCCTATATTGTTAATTCTTGCTTAAGAGGTGTATTTTTAATGGTTAAGGTAGCAATAAACGGTGCTGAAAATAGATTTTCAGAACCTAGATGTTTCGTTGATTCTGGTTCAATTGGAAAAAGGAGGTTAGTTAGATGGTAAAAATAGCTATCAATGGTTTTGGAAGGATTGGACGGCAGGTTCTTAGGATCGGCCTAAAAAAAGGGTTTGATTTTGTTGCAGTAAATGATTTAACTGATACTAAAACGCTAGCTTATCTTTACAAGTATGATTCGTCTCATGGCGTAAGCGATGAAGAAGTTTCATTCGATGAGAAGAATATTATAATTAATGGAAAAAAGATCCTAGTTCTTGCAGAGAAAGATCCTGCAAAGCTTCCGTGGAAAAGCCTAGGAGCAGAGATTGTAATAGAATCAACCGGACTGTTTACCGATAAAGAAAAGGCAGGACTTCACCTGAATGCCGGAGCAAAGAAAGTCATAATCTCTGCGCCTGCCAAAGGGGACGTAAAAACAATAGTCCTGGGAGTGAATGAGCATGAATACGACAAGAGCAAAGACAATATAATAAGTAATGCTTCATGCACAACAAACTGCCTTGCCCCTGTTGTCAAAGTGCTCAATGATAATTTCGGCATAGATTATGGATTCATGACAACTATTCATGCATATACTAACGACCAGAAGATACTTGATCTTCCGCATAAGGATTTAAGGAGAGGAAGGAGCGCAGCAGTTAATATTGTACCGACAACTACCGGAGCAGCTGTAGCTGTGACTGAAGTCATCCCTGCACTAAAGGGTAAGCTTGATGGTGTGTCAATTAGGGTTCCTGTGCCTTGCGGATCATTGACTGATTTTGTCTGCACGCTGAAAAAAGACACTACAAAACAGGAAGTGAATAAACTGTTTGAGAATGTGTCAAGATTCCATCTGAAAAATATCCTTCAGTACACTGAAGATGAACTGGTAAGTTCAGACATTGTCGGGAATCCAAACTCATCAATATTTGATGCGAAAAGCACAATGATGCTAAATCCAAGATACCTGAAAGTATTTGCATGGTATGACAATGAATGGGGATACAGTTCAAGAGTTGTAGATTTGATTAAAATAGTTCTTTAATTTAGTTCATTTTTTTTCTTTCATCATTTTTATAAATAGCATTTTATTTTTTTTATATTACAATATGGATGTATTTTCAAACATTAAAAAACAGCTGGACATAGTAAGAGAATTTGTTAAATATAGTGATGATGAGTTAAATTTTATTCTTACACCTAATAAAATAATCCAGGTAAATTTTCAGGTTAAATTAGATGATTCTAGCAGTAAAATATTCCATGGTTATCGTGTGCAATTTAATAATTCAAGAGGTCCATATAAAGGAGGAATAAGGTTTCATCATGATGTGAATTTAGATGAAGTCAAAAGCTTGGCTTTTTGGATGACTGTTAAATGCGCAGTTGCAAATATTCCTTATGGTGGGGCAAAAGGTGGAATTGTATTTAACCCAAAAGACTATTCAGAAAAAGAAATTGAAAATATATCTAGAGCATTTATTAGGGCAATACATGAGGATATTGGTCCAAAAAAAGATGTGCCTGCTCCTGATGTGAATACGAATTCTAAGATAATGGAATATATGCTTGATGAATATGAAAAAATCATAAGGAAAAAAGCGCCTGCTACTTTTACTGGAAAGCCACTTGAAAAAGGTGGATCTAAGGCAAGGGAATATAGTACAAGCATGGGAGGTTATTTTGTATTGAATGAGGTTTTAAATTCTATAAATAAATCACCAAAAGATACAACTGTAGCAGTCCAGGGATTTGGAAATGTTGGATCAAATATTGCCAGAATACTCCATGAAAATGGGTTTAAAATTATTGCAATTTCTGATGTCAATGGCGGGGTTTATGATGAAAATGGGCTAGATATTAAAAAAATAATCAATGAATATAATAAGAATAGATTGCTTAAAGGGGCAAAAATAATTTCTAATAAGAACCTATTGGAAAGCAAGTGTGACATCTTAATTCCTGCTGCTTTGGAAAACCAGATAACTAAAGAAAATGCTGAAAAAGTTAAAGCAAAAATTATTTTAGAACTTGCAAATGGACCAACTACATCCGATGCTGATTTAATTTTGAAAAAAAACAAAATTAAAGTTATTCCTGATATCCTTGCAAATTCTGGTGGAGTTATTGTCAGCTACTTTGAGTGGCTACAAAATATGAAAAAAGAAAATTGGAGTGAAGAAAAAGTATTAGATAAGCTTAGGAAAATAATAGTTAAATCATATAATGATTGTAATGAGACTTCAATTAAATATAAAACAAACTTAAAAAACGCTGCATATATACTTGCAATAAAAAGAATACTTGATTCTAAAAAAAACTAAACAACTAGTTTTTTGTTTCATCCTCAATTTCTAGAATAATCCTATCTATATAATCTTCCTTATACCCTGACTCAAGCATCTTTTGCTTTAGCGCCTTTATTGAAATTCCCTGTGACATATTGTGTCTTATATATTCCTTGACTTTTGGATCTATAACATAGTTCACAGGTTTTTCTTTTTGCAATAATTTTGGCATAATCTTTGAAGATATGAAAATAACTAATAGTACGGTTAGTAAAATAATCAATGGAACAAAACTGAATTCTTTTTTATTTGAATCAATAACATTTCCTGTAGGACCATCTATGAAATTAAGGCTATCTTCATCAACTGAAATTTCATAATTTTTTTCATTCCTCTTTCCCTTGTAATCAAGCACTATTGAAAGAATATAATTTCCAGGGTTTACTCCTTGTGTTTCCCAATAGCTTGGAACTTCCTTAATAGCTCCTGAAGAAATATCAACATTTGAAGAATCAAATTCACTAATCACTCTTGAGGATTCATCATAAACCATTGTTTTTGTCTGAACACTTTTTATTTCCTCATTCCATGTGTTTTCAAGTAAAAGGTCTAATCTTGCAATGTCTCCAAGTTTAAACCTTTCAACCCTTATATCTTTTATTTTAATTTCAGCTTCCCCTATTTCAATTTCCTTTTCAATTAATAGGACTTCATCATTATAGCTTATTACTGCCTGGGCAATATATTTTCCAAGCCCTAAAGGCATCCATTCACCTATTATTTTTCCCTTTTCTTTTGAATTTAAAGAAGCTTGGGTTGTTACTATCTGGCTTACTCCCCTTCCATTTGGCTCCTTAATTATAATTGTCCCTTTTATGTTTTCTAATTTTTCTGTACCTAGATTATTTAATCCGATAGTAAACTCTACTTTGTCATTTGGCTTATTGCCTTCAACAAAAATCATGCCTTGAAGATATTCGCCTGGATAAGGCACATACACTTTTAATTTATGAACAACACCTAGGTTTGTTTTAACAACATCTATTTCTCCTATGTCTAAATTACTCTCTACAACATAAATGCTTAGAATATTTTCTCCAGGCGTTAATTTTATTGGAAGAATAACTTTGTATTTTACAGTTTTTTCAAGCTCATTTTCAGTTATTTTTACAACTGAAGGTATTTCAATGCTGTTTGATAATTCTCCTTTGGAATAAATCATTATATCCATATCTTTTCGTTCATTATTTAGAATCCTAAAATTTAATTCAAGTTCTTTTCCTGGTTCAAAGAAAATTTCTTGGTATGCTGGGGCAATTCCAATGCCATAAACTGCAGGAATTAAAAATAATAGCAGCAAAAATAATATTTTTTTCATGGGCTCTCACCTATGATATATACTATTGTGCTTTTTCTTCCTGCGCCTTCTGTTGTTGGAACAGTCACTTTAATGTCTATTTCAGCAGTATCTTGTGAATCCTGGTATTTTAAATGAGCAATAGCACTTTTGTTCTGCACTGTTATAGATGTAATATTTGTCCATGATGTTTGTGAAGATGTCCAGTTAAATGAACTGCTTTCTGTTGTATCATTGTCTATCTTGAACTGGAAATATGCTGTATTTAATCCTATTGAAGAGAATAATGAATTTAGTGCACTTACATAGCTTATGTTAAGCCTTATATTTCCGTCATTTTGAACAATTAGAGGTGAGGCATTGCCATCAGTTGAAACAATATCTCCATTTGATAAATTTCCAAAGTTCACTCTATTTGTTGTTAAGTTTAGTACAATTATTGGCTCTAATGTGAAATTCCATTTTTGCGACCATTGACCATATTCAGTCCCATCATATGCTCTGACCTGCCAGAAATACATGTTTCCAATGCAAAGCTCTGATTGAGCTGTGAAATTCAATGATGATATGTTTCCGTAATAAAGGTTTGAACAGTAAGGTGAAGTGATATTTAATGTGTAATTTAATGGATCACTATCCAAATCATATGCTGCGTCCCATGTGAATCTTGTATATCTTCTATGAACTGTTGTGTTACCTGCTGTTGGTGTGCTTAAGTTAACTCTTGTTGGGGCTGTGTTTGTAGCTGAGATTATAACTGATGTTGAATTCTTTGTCTGGCCATCTGAATAGCCGTCGTTTGGTGTGACTGAACATTTCCATTGTTCACCTAACGCAGTACTTTCTAATGTTATTATATTAGCTGTTTTATTATTTAGGCCTGCTTTATAATTCTGGTAAATTTGGCCTGCTGATAATGTATAATTGTATATCTTGACTTCATCAATAGTTCCATTGAATACTGAAGCACCAGTATCGCTTGCTCCAATAGCAAGGAATTCCGGATCTGGGATAATATTTGTTACAGTAGCAAATGTATCTGTAGTACTATAAGTTCCATCAAAGTAATAATCTATCTGATCAGTATTCATCTTGAGAACAAAAACAACATGATACCATCTGCCAGCTTGATTGAAAGTACCAGCCTGCTCCTGTTCAGAGGTTACGCCATTTCCAATTTCAAAACCTAATGCATTGTTAGACAATGTCCTGATTCTATATCCTTTGAATGTTGTGCCATTAAAACTATCTAATAAGTAGGTTGTATCGCCAAGCTCTCTTCTTTTAAACCACATTTCAATACTGAAATTCTGTGAAAGATTATATGCAGGTATATGGGAAATAACTATATTATCATTTGTTCCATCAAAACTATATCCTCCTCCGACCTTTCCTCCTGTCCTATTCCATGTAGCTCCAAATACCGTCCCTTTATTCCTGTATCCTGAGTAATCTGTAGCATTCCTTGATTCATTGCCATTGCCTTCGAACGGCATATATAATACAGTTGAAGACACTCCATTCTTATACCAATTTGTGATGTTCACAACTTTCTCACCATCTGCATCGCTGACACTTTGCCAGTTACATGTAAGGTTGCTGGTCGCATTAGGTAAGGTTGGTGTGATTGTTGGTGTACTTTGTGTTGGAATAGAATTGTTTATTGGTATTCTAGCAGTCTTGTTTGTTCCAAATAAGATTCCATCATATGGTTTCACAGTGCAGTTCCATCTCTCGCCTTTGGTGGTGTTCCCTGCACCTAGAGTTGTGATAAGTGTATTGACACCGGAAGTCACGCTTGTTGTTCCGCTGAGTTTCAATGTGCTTGAGTTGAACCAGTACCAGTATGCTGTCAAAGAACTTGATTCCAAATCAGTTGCTGTTGCATAGCATCCTATGTTTGAGGAAGTGTTTGCAGTGCTTGGGCTTAATGTAGGAGTAGTGATTAATGGGATAGAATCGATGGTCACTTTTGTCGAATTCTTTGTTATCCCATCACCATATCCATCGTTTGGAGTGACTGAACACATCCAACTATCATAAAGTGATGTATCGCTGCTGATTATTTTTTTGGGTGGATGGCTTAGCGTACCTGCCTGAAAATTAGCATAGATTTGCCTGTCGCTCAGGGAATGGTTGTATATCCTTACCTCATCAATGCTGCCATTGAAAGCGCCATCATTGGCCGAAACTGAATTGAATGCTGTCCCTATCCCTATCGGCTGGATACTATCATATCTTGGAATCGCTGTTGTTCTTAAACCTACGACTTTTGTACCATTCAGGAAAATATCCAAACTAGTCCCATTGAATCTCATCGCAGCATAATACCATCTATTCTGATTAAGATTCAAATCTGCCGTGACATTTATGTTATTCCCAGTACTATACTCTTCATAACCTGCAACAAGATTTGTACCTGAAGAAAGAAAACCGAACATATAATTGGTATCCTTGTTATTGCCATCAGCTTCACCCCTACCTTTGGAGACAAATGGCTGCATCGACATGCTATTGGTGCCCATATTTGTGCTATCACCAGGTCCTTTATTGTTGAACCATAGCTCAATCGTGAAATTCTTTGTGCCAAGCGTGGCAGAATTTGCTATTATAATATAATTGTCAAGATTCCCGTCAAACTCATATCCCCCTCCTACCTTCCCTCCTGTCCTATTCCATGTCGCTCCAAAGACAGTTCCGTTATTCTCATATCCTGAATAATCAGTTGCATTCCTTGCTTCATTCCCATTGCCTTCAAAAGGCATGTATAATAGGGTAGTGGATTTATTATTCTTATACCAATTAGTGATATTCATTGTTCTGTCACTGTCAGCATCACTGACACTTTGCCAGTTACATGTCAGATTACTTGTCGCATTTGGATATGTAGGAGTAATCGTTGGCGTATTATGTGTGGGCAGCCTATTTACCCAAAGGCTAGTATTTAGCCTATAATAATCTGAATATAATCCAGAACCACTTGGATCTACTGCCCGGCACCTTAGCCTTTCATATGTTTCATGTTTTGGATCTGATGCTAAGTTCCATGTAAGCGTAGTTCCAGCTGTATGATTTCCTATTACTGTATAGTCATATTTCCTGTATTTTATATATAATATCGGTGCAGCAGCACTTTCGCCGTCATAAGATTCCATCTCTCTTACATCATATAAATCATTAGATGAGTTGCTCTCACCGATGAATATTGCCATGTTGTTCCCGGATGACCATCCTGGCCTATCCACAATCTCCTGGATGATATCTCTTATGTTTGGAGTGGCATATTTTGTATTGACAGGGGTGAACTGCTGGCTGATTGCCCAGTTTACTTCTGAAGATGTCTTTTCCCTATTTGTAAGGTTTCCTGAACTTGCCGAGAAAGCTGGAGCAGAGTTTGTATCCTCTCCAAGCACATTCACGTTGAATTTTCCAGTCCATGTTGCAACATCAACTTCCATAGTAACATTGGCATACAATATCTCTGCGCCTTGAGGTATATTTACACTTTGGAATCTCATACCAACCAACTGCCTGTTTCCATCAAGTCCTATTTCTAGGTCAGAGCTTGCCAGATCGACTGCGTAAGGACCTGGCTCAAATTCTTCAGCATCATCGTTTCCTGTATTTATCTGCTTGTTAAGTGTTGTTGTAGCATTATATGAAGATGCATTTCCTTTCTCTATTACATAGACTATGCTGTCTCCTAGGAAATCAGTGCTGCCTGAACAGTTTAGCACAATGGAATCAGAGAAAGAGTCTGCACAGCTTCCTTTGTTGCATGTCAAGGTGCTTGGAATTGTAGGTGAATTCTGTATGAATACTGATGCATTCTTCATCGTCCCATCTATATATCCATCATTAGGAATAACTAGGCATGCCCATTTTTCGTTTCCTGCAGTCCTTTCAGCAGATAATTTCCTATATGTTTTGTTGTTGAATCCTGCAATATATTCATCGTACACTTCAGTACTTGTCAGGCTATAATTATATATCTTGACTTCATCTATAGTGCCATTGAACTCATGGTCTATTGTTCCTCCGGATATCCTTGCACCTATAGTGATAGGATTTGTAGATGTTGAATACACTGGAGATACAAGGTCGCTGTCAATTAATACACCATTCACAAAAAGCCTGGTGACCCTGCCATCATAAGTTCCGGCAAGATGATACCATGAGCTGTTTGTCACATTGAAGGTAGTCGTGCTTACTGGACTATCATGCGCTTGGAAGAACACTACTTCAGTGGAATCATATTGAAGTGCAAATACATAGCTATCATCAGCAGAGTTTCTCTGCGTTACAATTTTCGCATTATCTTTTTGCCTTCTTTGTGGCTTTATCCAAGTCATTACTGTGATTGATTCTGTTGCATCATAATCAGAGCCAATGTCGATAATATCATCATTGCCATCGAATTCATATCCACCACCGATTTTTCCGATGCTCCTCCCAAATATTGCACTTGATACATTCCCATTATTATTTAAGCCTGAGTAATCCTTTGTATATGTTGAATTGGAACCACCTTCAAATGGCAGATATACCAGCATAACTGATCTGTTGTTTTTGAGCCAGCTTGTGATATTATAGACCTTTTCTCCTTCAGTATCGGTTACACTCTGCCAGTTGCAGGTCAGGTTGCTTGTTGTGATTGGCGAGGTAGGTGTGATTGTTGGAGTACTTTGTGTAGGAGCAGAATTATCAAGATATATTGATGTAGAGTTTTTCGTGACTGCTTCTTCATAACCATCATTTGGTGTGACAGAGCACAGCCATTCTTCATCAGCACCAAGTTCGTTTGAAACTATTTTTTTCAAGCTTTTTCCGACAAGGCCTGCTTGGTAATTAGCTCTTATCTGCTGGGGAGATAAAGAATGGTTATAGAACCTTACTTCATCTATGGAACCGTTCCACGAATTGCTTGTATAGTATGCACCACTTCCTATATGTATTGGGTTTTGCAGGTTTAAGACTTTTCCAGTTATAATTTCAGTATCTGCCTGTTCTATACCATTGACGAACATCTTGAGGATATGCCCATCATACCTTACTACAAGATGCACCCATTCATGTTTCGGTAAAGCTGAGTCGCTATATATCTGCCCGAAATCCGTAGTGGTATTGAGATCAAAGTAGATTTTCTGGTCTGCTGTGCTGTCAGTTTCAAGGACAAATGCCCTTTCTCTATTCAATACAGTATTGCCCTTTTCAATAATCCTATCCCAGTCACCTTTTGTATTTGCATATACCCATGTCTCTATAGTCAGCTGGTTCATGCCACCTAATTTTCCGTCATCTTCTATGGAAATATAATTGCTGTCTGTACTATAGAACCTATATGCCCCTCCAACTTTTCCCCCTGTCCTGTTCCAGTCAGCCAGTATCACAGTCCCATTATGTTCATGGCCAGAATAATCAGTCACATTATTCTCTTCATTTCCATTCCCTTCGAACGGAAGATAAAGCAGAGTAATTGATTTGTTATTCTTATACCAGTTTGTGATATTTATTACTGTATCATGGTTGATGTCAGAGACACTGTTCCAGCTGCATGTTAGGTTGCTTGATATGTTCGGACTGCTTGGAGTTATTGTAGGGGTATTATGAGTAGGTACGCTATTTATCCTTACGTAAGTAGAATTTTTTGTTGTTCCATCGATGTATCCGTCATTTGGAGTTACAGAGCAATACCAATGCTGTGATGAATCTAAATCTTCAGAGACAATAACTCTTGGTGTTTTATTATTTGAACCTGCTACATAATTTGCATATATCTGTTGGTCTGAAAGTGCAATATTATATATCTTTACTTCATCTATTGAGCCGTTCCAGTAGTCGCCCCATGAAGTGTGTGCATCCACCCCTATATGTAATGGTGTTCCGGATACATTTAGAACTTTTCCGGTGAATGCATTGTTATCAGACTGTCTTACTCCATTGACAAACACTCTGGTTTCTGTTCCATCATACCTTCCTACAATATGATTCCACTGGTTAAATGGCAGGCCTGAATTGCTGTAAGTGTTAGCTCCACCAGAATCTGTTGTCAAGTCAAACTGCAATCTTTGAGTTCCACTTTCAATTCTGAGTGCATAAGAAATATTTGTGTCTCCTGCACCAGCAGCTCCTTTTTCCAAAATTCTTGGATAATAACTGAAATTAGTACCTGTATATACCCATGCTTCAACAGTTAATTCAGACATCCCTCTAAGAGTTCTGTCATCTGGAATTTCTATGTAGCTTGAGTCCCCATCAAAATAATAATCTCCTCCTATTTTTCCACCGGTCCTGTTCCATATTGCATTGAATACAGTTCCATTGTTTTCATAACCTGAATAATCTGTTGCATTGTATTCTTCATTGTCATTGCCTTCAAAAGGCATGTATAATACTGTAATTGAATTATTGTTCTTGTACCAGTTAGTTATATTCAACACGTTGTTGTCTTCAGCATCTGTGATATTATTCCAGTTGCAAGTAATATTTGTAGTCATATTTGGATAGGTAGGTGTAACCGTAGGTGTGTTCTGTGTCGGAGCTGTGTTTGGTGTTATTGTCACAGCAGATGAAGATTTGGTTATCCCGTCCCAATAGCCATCATTTGGAGTCACAACGCAAATATATTGCTCATTTCCAACTAATTCATCATCTTTGATAATTCTATTTATTTTGCCATTTACTCCTGCTGTATATGCTTGATTCACCTGAGCAGCTGAAAGCGAATGGTTATAGATTTTGATTTCATCAATGAGGCCGTCGAAATACCCACCATCAGTTCTTCTCCCTATCTGGAGATTTCCTGATGTTCCTAGACCAAAGTCATAAAGGTCTTCATCTTCTCTAAGTACACCATTGACATAGAGATTAACAGCATGACTGGAAGCAGTGTAAGTGCCTACGACATGGTACCATGTATTTGGCAGGTAGCCACTATTTATGTTGTCAGTTCCAATTATGTATTGTGTCCCACCCTCATTCACTGAAAATGCGAATCCATATGCTTCAGAATCATCTGATGCAGGATCAGTGAGTGTCAATTGATATGCATTATTGGCATCTATCCTATTTATCAGGATTCTCTGGTCTATAGAAGCAGTGCCTAAGAAATCATGTGGATAGACCCATGCTTCAAGAGTGAAGTCTCCGGGAAGGTTTAGTGTGCTGTCAGCTGGAATTTCTATATAATCATTAGTGCCGTCAAACTCATATCTTCCACCTACTCTTCCACCAGTACTGCTCCATATGGCTTCAAACACTGTCCCGTTGTTGTCATAACCTGAATAATCTGTTGCGTTTTTGTCTTCATTTCCATTCCCTTCAAAAGGCATATGGAGTACAGTGATGGATATATTATTCTTATACCAATTTGTTATATTCAACACCATATCGTTATCTATATCATCTGCATTGTTCCAGTTGCAGGTCAGGTCATTTGTGGCTGTTGGTGTAACTGGTGTTATGCTTGGCGTATCATGTGTAGGCGCAAGGCTTTGTATTGTCTTTAAAGCAGAACTAAATTCTGAATACGAGCTGCCATCATAAGTCCTTACTGTGCAGTTCCATACCTCTCCTCTTGTAGTGTTTCCTCTCCCAAGTGTTGTTATTAGTGCAGGGCTTCCTGCAGTAAGCCCTGATGTATTCCCTCCAAGTTCTAAGGTTGTTGAATTATACCAGAACCATTCTACGGTTAAGGTTGAGCTTTCTGTATCATCTGGCGTTGCATAGCACTGGATATTTGAAGAAGTGTTTACTGTGCTTGGCAGGAAGGTTGGTGTGTTAATTGTCGGAGCTTCATTGCCACCCATGGTTAGATTAGTATCTAATGTATAATATTCTGAATTTGCTGTAGAACCAGTTACATCAATTGCACTGCATCTCATTTTTTCATATACTTCTCCAGGTGTATCTAATCCTGTATTCCAACTGTAGGAGCTGCCTGCTGAATGGTTCCCTATCACAGTGAACGAATATGCAACATCTGCAGATACATTTATATCATCTACCCAGCAGCCGTCAGTCCCTCCGGCAGTCCCGCTGTTGTCAGCTTCAGCTATCCATCTGAATGATATAGGGTTACCGTCTGCTTCCTCTGGCAGAGTAACATTGACCTTAAAGAGTCCAAGGTTTCCTTCCCAGCAGGCATGGCCTGCAGATGGGCCATCGCAAACACCGCTATAGTCGCTTGTAGTTCCAACAATCATAGAATCATCTATAGTGGCCCAGTTATTGTCACCAATCTTATATTCAGCCCAGCATCCATCCCAGCCGTTTTCCATATTTACTCTTATCCAGAAATTCAAAGTCAGATTTTCAGTTATATCTGGTATGGTTATATTTGGAGACGTCAAGTATCCTGTATAAATGTCATCCTCATTATCAATCCAAAATGCTCTTGTTGCGCTCTTATAATATCCATTTCCACCGTAAGTTGAATTCTGCCAGATGACTTTTGGATTATCTGTTGCAACATCACTATATGTACCATACGAGGCATTCCAATCACTCCAGCTGATGCTTTCAACATCCTCAAAGAATATCTCGCCATCTGTCAAACTTCCTTTCTCAACAACATAAGTTATTGCGTTGCTTTCATTGTCAAAGCTTCCGGTGCAGTTGAGATTAATAGTCCCGGATGTGGTATAATTGCATAGTCCTCCATCGCAAAGCAGGGATGTAGGTGCAGTAGGCCTGTAGTTCCCATTTAGTGTTATTGTTGATATGCTAGAATTTTTAGTCTCACCATACTGGCTTCCGTCTGTAGGAGTGACTCTGCAGAACCATTCGTCCCAAAGGGTGGTATCACTGCTACTTACCTGAATGGTCTTGTTGCTATATGTACGTATATAATTGAGATATATCTGCTCATCGCTGAGTGATTCATTATACATGCGCACTTCATCAATAGATCCATTCCAGTAATCGCTCCAGCTAACATATGCATCAACACCTATCATTATTGGATTTGCAATATCTAGAACATCTCCACTGAGATATGAAACCTCTGTCTGCTTGACACCATTGATGAACATATTAATCTTTGTACCATCATATCTCGCAGCAATATGGGTCCATTGATTCTTAGGAAGTGCTGCATTGCTGTATATTTCAGCTGCTTGTGTTGTAGTGTTGAGATAGAAATACACTTTCTGGTCTGCAGAACCGTCTGTTTCTAATGCATAGGCGATATCTCTCCACCCAACAGCAGTATCGCCTTTTTGAAGTATTATTGCCCAGTTTGCTTTTGTTATTGGGTATACCCAAGTTTCTATAGTAAGTTCTGACATGCCTCTAAGTATTGGACTATCAGGTATTGAGAGATATTCCCCTATCCCTTTATCAAAATGATATCCTCCGCCGATTTTACCATTTGTATTATTCCATTCAGCGCCATAGACAGTAGCATTGTTACCATAGCCAGAATAATCTGCAGTGATGCTGTCTTCATTGCCTCCATTTGTCTCAAATGGGAGATAGAGGAGCGTTATTGATTTGCCGTTCTTATACCAATTAGTGATGTTCACACCATAGTCATATCTCTCATCAGTTAGATTGTATAAGCATGTAAGATTGCTGCTGTCTATTGGAATCCTTGGTGAAACAATAGGGTTATTAATCCATACTGGAGGATTATTCGCTGCTACTGTGACACGACTGGAATTTTTTCTAATGCCATCATTATATCCGTCATTTGGAACAACTGAACAATACCACTGATCTCCTCCTATAAGCTCCTGATATGATAACTTCTTGTTGTTGTTTCCATTTGCACCTGCAATATACTCCAGGTAGATCTGGTCAGGTGAAAGTGTAGCATTATAGTGCTTTATTTCATCAATCGTCCCATTGAACCTAGAAGTGGAAGTGGATGCTCCGCCAATTCTTAATGCTCCGCTGCTTGTATTGAAGGGCCCTGAATTATATGAATCAACATATGATCCATTGACATACAACCTGACTGTATAATCAGTATCTATTGTTACAGCAAAATGATACCATTTATTTATTGCAATTGAATAGGGTGTACCTGGTCCATTAAGGTAATTTGTTGCGTTATAATATCTAAATTCTAGATTGTTTGATGTGCTGGTTATTCTAAGATGCCAAAGATCCTGAGAATTGCCTCTCTTATTAAGCATATACATACTCTCGCCTTTGCTTGCTGATGTTGTTGTTGAATAAAACCATCCCATAACTGTAAATGGAGGTCTGTCAAAGTAACTTTTTGCAGGTATTTCTATTATATCATTTGAACCATCAAATCTATAAGCTCCTCCAACCTTACCTCCAGTCCTGTTCCAGGTTGGCCCATTTGATGAAAGCCTTCCTTTATTGCCATTACCAGAATAATCAAATGCAACCTTGCTCTCAAGGCCATTTCCTTCAAAAGGCATGTAAAGGTTTGTAAATGATTTGTTGTTCTTGTACCAGTTTGTGATGTTCTTAAGTGTATCACCGTTTGAATCCAGAATGCTGTTCCAACCGCAGGTCAGAGTGCTTGAGACATTTGGGCTGCTTGGTGTTATTATCGGTGTGCTCTGAACCGGGACTGAATTGTTATAATAGCCAATCCTTACTTCAACAAAATCAACTAGACAACCTTCATTTGCATCCATGCTAACTCCACTACTCATGAGAACTATCTGACGGGATAGGTTCATCAGGTCTAAGACACCAGACGTGTAATTGTATGTTCTTAAGACATCAGATGTTGATGATGTGTTATCTACAATTTCCATCCAATCTGCTTTTGTATAATTATATATCCAGTAATAGCAGTTTTCTCCATTGCCTGAAGCTTGAATTCTTCTCTGATCCATTGCAACATAAATCCAGTTTACTAGGCTTGGAGATGCGTTGGTTGAAAAATTAAACCTAGCAAATGGTTCTCTATTGATACCTGCTGCTCCTCTGGCACTAATATTAAGATAGCTTGCGTCATCATTTTTTAGAGCATTATATCCTGCAACTTTAACTTCATATGCGCCCCATCCTTCTGAACCTGTTGGATTTGTTGCTGTTGTAAAATCCCCTATAGAAATATTGGATACCTGATTGGTTGCATTTGATCTCATATATACCTTATTTGTAGCAGTATTTGAGAAATTAAGAATTTTTACATTAAACGGATGGCTGTATGAATCATTTATCTCCTGTTCATTACCAAGTGAGATGAACCTTCTGTTCATTGATTTATATGATGCATTTATCCAATCACCAGTTCTTGCAGTCTTTGACACTCTGACTTCATCCATGACACCATCCGAATCTCCAGGCCAAGAATCTGTTCCGCCTATCATAAATGAAGCAGTAGTTCCTGTCGGATCACTGGTTCTACCAGTAGTGCTGGTCTCTTTGCCATCTACATAGATATAATCAATATCATTAGTTGAATCATGAACAACAGAAACAAAATGCCAAGTATCTGCTAAGATGCTAGATGCATCGCTAGTGATACTATAGTCAGTGGCACCATTTCTATAGTAGAATGTCATTCTGTCATTCTCATCATAAAAGCCAAACCCACCATTTCCGCCTCTATTTTTTCCAAGCCAATCATTCCATCCGAATGCTTCAGGCTTCACCCAGAAACTCACAGAAAAACTATTGGTTGTTTCTCCGTTTTTTGATGGGAAGCCTGATGCCAGGTTTGAATCGCTCCTATTGATAAGTCCAGGATTTGCTTCATCATCATCAACATCAATAGAACCTGCAACTTTTCCTGGGTTCGTATAGTGTAAAGTGCTTTTATTATTTAGGTGATTAGCATTTGAAGTTGAGTCTTGTCTTTGGCCGATAGAGCCATTTAGGTGCCAGACACCTTCATAATACTGATCCCATGTCCCGGTCTTGTTTTGGCCGTCTGATGCAGCTGAATTATTATAATACAGCCATATATAATCCAAATTCGAGGATTTTGTTATATTCGGGACTTTGACCCATAAAAAGGATTTTCCAGATGCATTCCAATATTCTAATTCATGCTTTAGGACTGTAGCCCCATCCGCATCAATAAACCTTAAATCTGCACCAAAAGGCTTTGCCAGAGAATAGTTGAAATTAGTCCTGTTCAAAGGAACCAGTACTGTGAAATTGATAAGATCTTCATTTTGCTCTGAATTAGACAGTGTAATCTTTCTTCTATATCCCCATGAACTGCTCCACCACGCATTTGTACCGACCGTGTAATTGATATACAGTCTCGGAGCATAGGTACCATAATCATAAACTTCAAGATCACTATCCCCTGCAGTTCCGTCATTTATTATTACGAAGCTGATATTATTATTTACAGACCAACCCTGCCTGTTTATTATCTCCTGAACTATGTCAGTCACACTGACTGAATAATTCTGCCCCGTAACCCACCCTCCCGGGTAACTTATATCAAAATCTGTCCCGCTTGAGGTCAGGCTCCATGTGGATGGCAGGTTCGCTGAACCAGGGACTGCTCCGCTGTTGGCTGATTGGGCTTTTACTTTTGAATAAACAGTATAACTTCCGCCTTCTCCGCCGGCAGCTGTTAACCTAAGCACCGCATTATGGATATTTGCTCCCTTTGGAATTTCAATCCTTCTGAATCTTGCAACCATCCATTCATCGGATGAAGACGGATCTGTATAATGACCAAACCAGGATGAGAATTCATTCCATGTGTTTTGCGGATATTCGTGGCCATCATCTGAATCAGCTGCAATAGTGTATGAACTTATAGGATCATAAGCGTAATCACTCACAGTCATGTTCTGGTTTGAAAATTCAAATAGCAAAGTTGCATAGCCTGCAATATTCATATAATTGGTCAAATACCCTGTTGAATTGCATTCATAATCTTCTATCAATAATTTCCTTATTAATATTGAATCTGTTAATGCCAAATCTGCATAATTGTAATAATTGTTTTCATAATCGATTATCTTCAAGTTGTTTATTAGGCTGAGTTCTCCACAGCTTAGGTTTTGGAACGACATTTCACCTTTAGTCAAAATATCATCTGTCAAAAATTCTGTCCAGTTTGCATTTGGAGAACTTATTGTTAAATTTCCAATTCCTGTTGTATTAAACGCAACTATCCAAGTATCTCCATCCCTTAAATATTCGTAAGGATTAAGGACAGTTATTGAGATTTCAAAAGTCTGATTGGATAGGTGTGGAGTTATCCATTGCAGCTTATCTATAAGACTATTGTTATTTGTATCAATGTACTCAAGCTCATTAAATTCGTTTCTTGTTCCATTGATTATCCAATATACATTAATTGAACCTTTGCTTGATTCTTTTATATCTGTGTATGTCAATACGTTCTCATAATGCACTTCTGAAGATATTGTGATTTTTTTCTTGTAACTATTTATTATATCTTCATTAACAGATGGACCTTCTGTATAATAACTGATTTCCACTTCATTGAGACTAGAGGCAAATTCCAGTGTAATATTCGTTTCTGTTTCAATATCCTGTGCATTTAATGAAATTATTTTTTTATTTAAGGATGTAACTTTATCATATGTCTCCAAAGATTTATCTTCTTTTGTTGGTTTTTTTAGCCGTTTTACTTCATTTTCCAGTGCTCTTGAATATGCAAATCCATTATATTCTTCAAGTTCATATTCAACCTCTCCAATCTTTACCTTTACATTTTCTTCAGATGTTATATTGTATGCATCTTTTGGAAGTATTGTCTTATTGATAAGGGAGGCATTAACAACTTTTTTCCACATGACTGGCTTATTAATTTCAACATTTGAGTAATTTAAAGAAAGTGTTGCTTTCTCGATTAACGAATTATTTACTGTTGTATTTGCTATGGTTTCATTTATTGATATATTTGATTCTTCAATATAAGTATAAGTTAATTCTGTAAGATTTAATATTGCATTATCAACTTCAATTCTTAGTATGATGTTTTTTCCAATATTTTTTAGGTAGCATGTTTCAAGGCAATAGTTTTCAAATGTACTTCCTGAAATTATTATTACTGATTCATTTGTAGAAGAAATATTAGTGCTATTTACTCCTTCTAACTGAATTGATTCATTTATAGGATAGTCTGGCAAGGTTGAAATATTTCCAGAATTTGATTTATTATCTGTGATATTTGATTTTATTTCTACAATTGGAAACTCTGTTTCATTTTGATTACTTGATATATTTTCAAATTCAACTGAACCTGTTTCAATTGTTTGATTATAGGTTTCATTAACTGTATCAGTTAAATTAATTGTTCCATTTTCCAGGATTAATGAAGTGTTCAAAATCAGAGTGGCATTAAGCAAAGTAATATTACGCAAAGTAACATTAATTAAAGTTTCATTAATAGGTAAGGAGGAATCATTTTCAATTATTGCTAATTCTTCTGAAATTTCGTTCTCTGGATTTTGAATTGTAATATTTTCAGAAAGTGATACAGATTCATTAGTTATCAAATCTATAACTTCTGTATTTTCTTCTTCTGTATTTTCTTGTTCTATAGTTTCTACATATTCAATTTCTGGAAGTTCTATATTTTCATTTATGACTTCTTGTGTTTCTTCTATTACTGGAAGTTCAACCTGTGGAACTATTTCTTCTTGCTCTTCTTCTGGTACTTCAATAATGCTTTGGTTTTCAAATACTACAAATCCGGTAATCTGGTCAGATGATTTTTTTATTTTTGAACTGTCCAAAATAAGCTTATCATCAATGTAGATTTTTGCAGTCCCTTCCCCTAGTATATTACCAGATATCCTTACTGAAGTCACATTGCCTTTCAGGCCAAATGCTAGTGATGAATTTTCAAAGAATTGCTCTTGAATAACTAGCCTTTCTGCGTTTGTACCATATGTTACCATTCCTGTAAGTTTTGGATTTAGAACCATTAGGCTTCCAAGAATAAAAACTGCAAGTATAATCAGTAATACAGTATATTCTTTCTTAGGATTTTCCTTTTTTTTAGAAGTTTTTGTAAGGAACTCTTTTAATGGCTCTTTAGAAAAAGGTAAACTCATTTTTTCCCACCTTTCTTTTCAGCCCTATTTTGCAGAGTCCATATAGTTTTTTGGCTTCTTTTAAGTAGCCTTGCTATCTCTGTTAGTTTAAGGGAATGAGTATTTTTTAAGTAAAAGACTATAATTTCAGCCATTGATTTGGTTTCTGAATTTAGTTCTGATATAGGAATTGAATATTTTGAAACTAATGATGAAAATTTTTTATGGCTTTTTTTTTCAGTTCTCTTAAATGTAGTCCATATGACCTGCCTGTCTTTATTAAGAATTCTTCCACATTCTGAATAACTAAAATTTTTTTCTTGGATAAGATACTTCACTATGGATTCAAAAGGGCTCAATTCTTCTGAAAAAATTGAAATTGGTACCTGATCTTCTTTTTTATCCAAAAAGTCTGAAAACTCTTCAAGAATTACATTTTTGTCATATTTTGTAAGATTAATTGTCATATTATGTAGGTATTATGTAAGTTTTTGTAGGAAATTAATCATTTTTTGTAATATTATGTAAGAATATAGTTTATAAAACTTACCATATTTTTGCAAAGGTTTAATAGAGATTTAAAATTCTAAAGAGTGTGAAAATAGCAATTATAGGCGCTTCAAAAGATAGGGATAAGTACAGCAATAAAGCTGTGAGAGCTTATGTATCAAGTCATCATGTTGTTTTTCCTGTTAACCCAAATGAAAGGGAAATTGAAGGATTAAAATGCTATAATTCTGTTTTGGATATACCTATGGATGTGGAATGTGCCTCAATCTACCTTCCTTATGAAATAGGAATGAAAGTTGCTGATGACATTCTTAAAAAAGGCATAAAAAATGTGATTTTAAATCCTGGTGCAGATAACCCTGAACTTTTAGACAAGTTCAATGCTTTGGGAATAAATACTTTGAGGACATGCTCGATAAGGCATATAGGAGTTAACCCTAAGGAAATACAATAAATATTAATACCACTTTTACTAACCTGTTTAAATGGAGTTTCATTCTTCCCAAAAAAGCAAGATATCAACTGAGATGTACCTGAAGGAGATTTATCTTTTCCACGATAAGAATAAATCATATCCTAAGGCTGTTGATTTAGTTAAAGAGCTCAAATTTTCAAAAGGTACTGTCTCTGAAATGCTTAAAAAACTTGAGACATTGAAGCTTATAACTTATAAGGATTTTGAAATAAAGCTTACAAAAAAGGGCATGATGGAAGCTAAAAATGTTGTGAGGAAATATGTTGTCATAAAAAAATTCCTTTCTGATGTGCTAAAGACACCGGATGATAAAATACATGAAGAAGCTTGCAACCTTGAGCATGCTTTTTCTGACGAGAGCGTTGCTAAGCTGAATATTTTAAATAAGATCCTTAAAAAGTAGTTCGTTTAACCGAACTGTTAAGGAAATATTTATAAGTTGTTCGGCATTCCGAACAAATATGCGCACAAGAAACAGTAATATTAAGGAAAGCATTTATGTTAAAATCCTAAAGAACAGAACCCTACTTATATCGGTAGCATCCATATTCTTTATCCTGATTTTCCTGAAATTCAAATCTTTTGTTCTTTTCGTTGCAATCTGCTCCATTGCTGCTGCAATCAATTATTTCATCCATACTACAAGCATCCACCTTCATCTGGGACACGTCTCTTTCCTTTCAGTAATTTTCAGTTATACACTAGGCTGGCAGTACGGGATAGCGATGATTTTAATTGCTCATGTGCTTGCTGAAGTGCTTGCCGGCCATGCTGATATGGAACTTTTCAATACTGGAATCATTTATGTGATAAATGTTTTTATTGCGTTTTTTTTAAAGGGAGCTGATATTGTTACCCTTGGAATCGGGCTTACGATTTTCCAGGCTATTGCAACAACGATGCTTGGCGTTTTTACAGGAGCGCCAATACACGAGATAATAACTGAAGACGGGCTGGAGTTTATTATGCTCATGTTTTATTATCTTACAATTTCAAGAAGCTTAATAGGAATAATAGGGTGAAAATAAAAAATGTTTGCAAGCTTTTTAATCACATTTAGGGAAACACTGGAAGCAGCACTTATAATAGGCCTGGTATTTGCTTTCTTAAAAAAATCAAATGAAGAGAGGCTCTATAAGCATGCTTACCTTGGAATATTTGCAGGGATAATATTGAGCATAATTGCTGCTGTGCTTTTTAACACACTGGCAGGTGGTTTTGTTGGAAGATCTGAGGAGATATTTGAAGGAGTTACCATGCTCATCGGTGCAATCCTCCTGACAACAGTGATTATTTTTATGCAGAACCACGGAAAGCACCTAAAGAAAAAGATGTCTCTTGAGATGGAGAAAAAAGAAGGATTTGGTATATTTTTACTAGTTTTGGTATCTATTCTGAGGGAAGGTGTTGAAACTGTTATATTTTTAGCCGCTGCTAGCTATGCTACAGGGATTTCAATAGTTGAAAGCATTTTAGGTGTAGTGATTGCTATTGCATTAGGTTATCTGGTTTATAGGACTTCAATCAGTGTGAACATAAAGAAATTCTTTGCTTATTCAAGCTTCATCCTGATTCTTTTTGCTGCAGGGCTTGTGGCTCATGGAGTTCATGAACTTGAAGAAGCAAAGGTATTAAATCCTATAGTCGAGCATGTATGGGACATAAACCCAGTCGCTCCGAATGCTGCTGAAGGAATATACCCCTTATTTCATGAAAAGGGGACAATTGGGCTATTCTTGACAGGCATCTTTGGGTACAATGCAAACCCTTCCCTGCTTGAAATGATATCCTACGTAGCATACCTGATTATGATACTGTTTTTAACTAAGCACCTGAAAAAGAACCCTGCCAACGCATAACTAATAAAGGAATATAGACCATATTAATGAAATTTAATCTACTTTGTCTTTTCATTTATAAATCGTTTATCAACTATAGATTTAAAAATTTGCACCTTTAAACATTGCCAATGATAAAAAAAAGGCATGCCAGGGCATTATTTATACTTGCATTAGTGCTGCTTGTGTCACTTCTTTTTTTTAGAGCTCTGTTTTTATATTCACTTATACTAGTTGTGTCATTTTTTATCCAGGCAATGACCTATAAGGGAGACCTGAAATTCAATCTGGGACATGTTTTCTTCCTATCTATTCTCATACAGAAAATGATGGGAACTGCTGAAGCGATAATACTCCTGGTATTTGCAGGGTTCCTGCCAAAGATTTACTCTGGGGAGATGGATTTAAAGAGCCTTATTTCCCTTCCTGCTGAAATAGTGCTTGTTATTGCATCATCTTTTCTCTCGCTCAATATCTACCTGATTGCATTTCTTTTTTCCATAATCAATTACGGGATGCTGTTTTTGATGGCTAAATTTTCAGGTGAATCAATGCCTGAAATACTTGCAGAAGTGGCCCTGCCTTTCTTCATGAATTTTATCTATTTCCTTGTATTTTCAGGACCAATAGGAAGAATAATCGGCTATTTTACAATAGTTTAAGTTTACCGGTTATAGAATCAATTTTTTCTTCATCATCCGGGCCAATTGCCATGCATGTCTCGGTTCCTGGAGCTACAACTGTCTTTCCTGCATCTGTTATCAAGGCTGTTGTTAAACCTGCATCTTTTGCTTCCTGAAGGTATTTATAGAGCTCCTTTTTATCAGCCACTTTTAATGCAATCTTTGGCATGCCGCTAAGCCTCCAAGCTTTTACATCATCTTTATCTGCTTTTAAGACAGCTTCAACGCTTGCATGTGCTGCCTGGGCTGCAAGCTTTCCTTTTGGAAGCTTTAGGTCATCACGTATTAGGATTACTTGTTTTAGTGGCATTTTAGTAATATATTTCTAGGACTATTTAATTTTTTTGCACAATAGTCAAATTTCCGCTTCTTTTTTCAGTAACATCATACCTTCCAGGTACGTTTTGAGTAGTGTTATGCCGGTGTATAGCTTGATATACAAACGTATATACCCCTTCTATTACTTCATTTACAGTATGCTCTTTATGCTTTGCATTTGCAGTTCGTCTTGAAACTGATTCTAATCCATCTTTTGTTCCAGACCAGACTAGTCTTGACACCTTATATTCATCCTGTAAAGGTATAGCCTTTGTTGCAGCAAGAGTTTCAATTAATTGCTCGATATCACTTACATTTTCTAAGGTCGCATCATGCATGACCATGTTTCTTAGTTCACCATACGCTCTTATTTTTTCTATCTGTCTTAGTGTCTCACTTTTTTCATCAACTTGCATATTATAGTCTATGTCTCCAAATTGTGTTTTCAGTGAAACCCTGTTAAGTTTCTCAGATTTCTTTGCCTCGTCTATCAAATTGTCAAGCTTGCTTAGCGCTCTCACATAATCTTGATCAAATAGCTGCTGGAACAGGCTTTTCACATAAGTAAACCTTGCCTTGCCATCATATTCTTCCATACCTCTAAGGTTTATATCTTGATGGCTCTTTTCATAAAGCACCTGGGCAGAACGCATCTGAACACTATATTCATTAAAAATCTCAGCTTTTATTTCATCAACAAAATCAGCTACCTGCTCTGGTGTATCCAATCCTATGGATTCAAAGTATTTTTTATCTATGGCAAAAATTGTCTCGTCACCACCTAATGCCCCAAGCAACTCAAAATCATTAATCCCTAGCCTATGAATGAATTTGTTCCTAAGTGCACTATTATAAGATTCCATCATAAAATCCACATTCCTTAGAACATTGCTTAAGATCCTGTATGCTTCCTTAGCATTGCCACTATTCATCAAAGCATATATTTGAATTGCCGCGCTTTCCATCTCTATCCTATTAAAAACATTTAGGCCAACAGCATCAAACATGAAAAGATAGTAATCTTGTGCAGAAGAAGTGACCCGTTCATTGAATCTGGCTCTGCTCAGAAACCTCTGGTTTTTTGGATCAAAATCAACAAGCTTATCTGCATCCTCCCATAAGAAAGTCTCAAAAAATCTAGATGGATCTTCTTTATCAAATTGCTCAAAATAACCTTCTATCTTATTTGCCGACTCTTGCAGGCTATTAAACCAATTCATATCTGTGCTTCTGACCTGGAAAGTATCCAAATAATTTAATTGAGTATAATACTTCAAAGCTACTTCTGCATTCTCATCTCCTTGGATTGGAGTCGCTCCATGCCGAAAATACCAAAATACATCCAGATTCATTAAACCACCATGAGACCTCTCTAAAGAGATTTTTTCACCATTATAATCAAGATTAATAAGTTCATTATCTCTGAAAGAGGCTCCAATTCCTCTAATTTCAGCTATTTTGTCGAAAAATAAGGTAGGATCAAATGTCGCTTTATAATTTGGACTGTCTTCAGCAAATTTCACTGCAACCTCAGCCATTGCTCTTGCTATAAAATACGACTCAATACCTTCATCAGCTGCATATTCCGCAGAACCCAATATATAGTTTAGGTGTTCACCTTTAGGAATCTGTATACTTCGAAGCGCCCATAGTATGTTCTCTAGTAGACTCATATTCTGTGTGGACTTTCCTTCCTTTATAAATCTTTCTATTTTTCACCACTAAAAAGTGATAAATATATTATTTGAGATAAGTTTAAGTATTTATAAAGCATATATATATGCATGAGAGAGATTGAAACAGATACACTGACAAAAAAGCCTGAAAAAAATAGAACCCTCTCTAAAAAAACACTATATATCATTTATGCATCTATAGCAGGGTTATTCTTGTTCTCCCTCCTGATTAAGAATGAAGCGCTTCTCTGGCTTTTTTTAACAGCTTCTTGCATGGTTGCAAACTACCATATAGATATGATGACAATTAGGGTAAATGTTGCTCCGCATCTTTTTTCCAGCTTGCTAATCACAAGAACAATGGGACTTAATCATGCAATTATCATGCTACTTTTTTCCACTTTGTTTATACACATATATACTGCAAGGCTAGATAAAGATACTTTGCTTGGATTTATCCTTTATATCCTTGCAAATATTGCGATGAGTTTTTTCCCTGGTGCCAATTTTGTAATATTAGGACTAGTAATTACAAGCATTAAGTTCCTTATTGGCCTTGGTATAAACCTACTGATTGACATACAACCAGAAGAGATACTCTTTGAGCATGTTCTTGGATTTGTCTCCAATATCCTGCTATTCCTGACAATTGGAGGCATTGCTGAAAAGCTATTCTGAACAAAAAAACATGAAACTTATTTAAATAAAAGGATAATTTCATAGTCCCATGAAATTTTTACTAGCTTTGACTTTTGTACTGACAATGGTAGCTTACCTGCCATTAAACAGGAGAAAAAGCACGTATAATTTTGAATCAAACCTCGATAAGCATATCCCTATATTAAGCATCTTTGTTATCCCTTATATCGCTTACTTTCCATATATAGCCTATGCGTTCATAATGCTATGGAACACAGAAGTATTTTTTCATTTTTCATTATGCATGATATTAATGAACCTAATAAATGCTGCATTTTGGCTGGCTTTCCCAAACGGAGTAAAGAGACCTGAAATAAAGCCGGAAACTAACCTGCTTTATGTCCTTTCACTGATACATTATTATGATGGTGACACAAATGGCTTCCCAAGCTTTCATGTCTCACATACTTTGCTCATTACGTTTTTCCTGACTTTGGCAGGCCAGCATTTTGCATTAATCATAACTGTTGCATATCTTATAATTGTCTCAACACTATTCACAAAACAGCATTATATTGTTGATGTCCTGGGAGGGATTGCATCTTTTGCAGTTACATTGATTTTATATAATAAGATTTTCTTCCTGATTTAAGAATGGATGACCCAAATATCTTTAATGAAGAGTATCAGGAGCATTACAAATCTACCACTGGAGGAATTGAGGAAGCTTACCAGAAGTTCATTATTCCCTGTGGCATACCAATACTTGCAAAAAGCGGAAAAGTAAACATATTAGACATTGGATTTGGACTTGGTTTTAACGCTATTGCTGCAATTGACTGCGCATTAGACATAAACCCTAATTGCGAGATCTCAATTTATTCGCTTGAAAAAGATTTAATTCTTGATAAATTAAAAACCCTTAGACCAGAACTGAAAAATTATTGTATAATTAAAAAGCTTGAATTTGATCCTGTGACAAAATCATATCTTTATGAAGACAAGAATATTTTTCTTAAGATAAAGATTGGAAAAGCTGAAGAATTAATAAAAAAAATAAAAAACAAGTTCAATGCCTGTTTTCTTGATCCTTTTTCACCTAAAAAGAACCCTGAGCTTTGGAGCGAAGAGTTCTTATCTGATATTGCTAAGATATTAAATCCTGAAGCAAAGCTTGCTACTTACTCTTGCGCAAGAATTGTTAGGGATAATTTGAGAAAAAATGGATTTCTTGTTGAAGATGGCCCAAAGATCGGAAGAAGGGGACCTAGCACAGTAGCAACATTTAAAAAATCTTGATTCTATATTCTTCTTAATGGCCCTTGATTATAAAAACCTTGTAAAGCAGCACCTTGATATCCTAAAAAAACTGCAATATCCAACAGGGCTTTTTGCAGCTTCAGATAAGAAGGTAGGCACGGGATATGATAAGTCCTGGCTTAGGGATAATTTCTATGAATGCCTTGCATTTGAAGTACTGAATGACTGGGATACTGTTGAAAAGACCTATAATGCGCTGCTTGAAATTTTCCTAAAGCATGAATATAAGATCGATCACGCAATAGCAAATAAGCCAAAATACAGGCATGAATATATCCATGCAAGGTTTAACCCGGAGAATTTTGATGAGTTCTGGGAGGAATGGGGAAACAAGCAGAATGACAGCATTGGCGCAGTACTATTTAGGATTGGAGAATTGGAGCACCACCATAAAAGAAGCATCCTGAAAGATGAAAACCATGTGAGGATTGTGAATAAGCTTGTGAAATATCTTGAAAGCATTGAATACTGGCATGACCTTGATTCAGGGATGTGGGAAGAAGATGAAGAAGTCCATGCTTCAAGCGTTGGAGCATGTGTTGCTGGGCTTAAATCCATCAATAAGCTTGAAAAAATCACTGTGCCACCTTATATCATACTAAATGGTGAAAACACATTGAACCACCTTCTTCCAAGGGAAAGCAAGAAGAAATTTGTTGATTTGGCGCTTTTATCATTAATATATCCTTATAATATCGTTAATGATGAACAAAGAGACGAGATCCTAAAGAATGTTGAATACCTTCTTTTAAGAAAAAGGGGTGTTATAAGGTATAAGAACGACCATTATTACAATAAAAATCCTGACGGATACAGCGAGGAAGCAGAATGGACATTTGGGCTAAGCTGGCTTGCAATCATACATTCAAAGCTTGGTGACCTAAAAAAAGCGCAGAAGTTCATTGATAAGATGATAAAGACAGACACAAAGAAAGGGGTTCCTGAACTTTATTTCTCAAATTCAAAGAAAGCAAATGAAAATAATCCACTAGGATGGGCAGAATCCTTGTTTATCGTGGCTTTGCATGATATGAATGCGAAGCTTATTAAGGAAAAATAGACAATAATATAAATAAAATTCTTATCAACTTAATATAATGTCCCTGTAGTGTAGCTTGGACACATAATAATGTGAAGCAAATAGCACGCAAGATTGCGGAAGTATAGTGCGTTAATTATATCCACTTGTTATGTGAAAATCTTGTAGCCGGAGTTCAAATCTTCGCAGGGACGTTTTTTATAAAGCAAAATTTAAATTCTCTAATGATTAAGTAAAGCCAATGAACCAGGATCAAAAACTTATAATGCTTTTCATATACTATGCACTTTTCATGTTTTCATTCTATGGTGCATTTCAAACAAGAAGTGTTATCCTTGGAAAAGATGAGGGAGACTATGTTATAAAAATACTCTGGAAAGAGATACACCTGCAGACTATTGAAAGCATAACAAAGATGAGGTATGTCTTTTTTACATTAAGCTTTTTGACTCTGCTTGTTTCTGTTTTCCTGATTTATTGGACAATAAACTATAATTATGAAGTCATTAAAGATAAGCCGGATAAATATAAAGAAGAAATAAAAAAAATCTGGAACAACTAGACTTTTTCTACATTATTTGTCCCAAGAAATTTCTGGACCAAAGACTCGTATTTTGTTACAATCCTTTCTTTTGGAACTTCCCTTTTCTCAACAACAATCTCTGTCTTTTTCTCGTATTGTGTAATAAATTTACACTCTTCTGTTGTAGGGGAATCTATTACTTTATAGCTTCCTGTCCTTTTGTCTGTTGCGACACATTCTTCATGATTAAACACAAATTCATCTTTTGCGTTTCCTGCAATTTCCTTTGTTAACCTGACAGGTTCATAGTCCTGACCATTCACATTAAAAGTGAAATCTATTGTCCAATCTCCTTCGCTTGGCTCGTTATTCCAAACCATTAATCTTGCTTCGCAAAACTCGTTTGTACCTAGTTTCTCAATTCTTACAAAGTTATTGTAATCGATTTTATAGTCTGAAGGAACCTGGTCGCATACTCTTACATTAACTGGCCTTTCCAAGTCATCTACCAGCTTTTCAGTTTTTACTTCCTCAATTTCCACATAGCTTTCCTTTGCCTGGTATGGAAACTTAAGTACTGTGAATACTAATAGAAGAATTACCGCTATTCCAACAATATATACTGGAATAGGAACCTTCTTTGTAATATGATGGTGAATACCTTTTTTTTCTGGCTTTTTTTCGCCACTTTCATTTTCTTTTGTCATGTTTTACCCTCCTTTTAATAATCTGAATATAGTATATAAGCAATAAAACTATATAAAATTATTTACTTGTCATTTATAATTCCATGCTTTATCTGACAGTTTTGAGAAGAATCTGAAAAAAAATTAAAAGAAAAGAACTAAAGTTACTTTTTTTTCTTCTTTTCTGTCTCTAGAACATTAAGAAGGGTCTTAACCAACGCATCAGGTGTAACTGACAATGCTTCAATTCCGCAGCTTACAAGGAACTCGGCATAACCTGGTATTGAGCTTGGCGCATCCCCGCAGAAACCCATATGCTTCTTCTTTTTCTTTGCAACTGCGATGACACGGCTAATCAACTGCTTTACAGCCGGGTTCCTCTCATCATATATATGCGCAACAAGTTCTGAATCCCTGTCTAAACCTAATGTCAACTGCGTTAGGTCATTGCTTCCTATTGAGAACCCATCGAAAATATCAAGGAATTCTTCTGCAAGTAAGACGTTTGCCGGGATTTCGCACATTGCATAAATCTTCAAGCCGTTTTTTCCCTGTTTCAGCCCATTTTCTGCCATTACTTTTATCACGCTTCTTCCTTCATCTAATGTCCTGCAGAAAGGAACCATGACAATTAAGTTTGTAAGGCCCATATCATCCCTTACTTTCTTCATTGCCTTGCATTCAAGGGCAAATGCTTCCTTATACCTTTCATCATAGTACCTTGAAGCTCCTCTCCATCCAATCATTGGGTTGTCTTCAACAGGCTCAAATTCCTTTCCACCAATAAGGTTTGCATATTCATTGCTCTTGAAATCTGAAAGCCTTACAACGACATCTTTTGGATAGAATGCTGCTGCAATTGTTGCAACTCCATATGCTAGCTTATCAACAAAATACTGCGCTTTGTCCTTATATCCAAATGTCAGCTCTGCAATCTCTTCCTTCACTCTTTTGTTTCCTAATTTATTGTAATGCAAAAGAGCCAGTGGGTGTATCTTGATGTAAGAGTTTATGATAAATTCTTCCCTTGCAAGCCCTACTCCTGCGTTTGGCAGACTTGCCAACTGGAATGCCTGCTCAGGATTTCCAATGTTCATCATGACTTTTGTCTTTGATTTCGGCAATTTTTTCAAGTCGGTCTTTACAACTTCAAATTTTAAAAGCCCGTCATAGATTAAGCCTTCGCTTCCTGCTGAGCAATCAACAGTGACTTTCTGGTTTGTCTTAACCTTTGATGTTGCTGTCATTGAGCCTACAATGCAAGGAATACCTAGTTCCCTTGAAACAATTGCTGCGTGGCATGTCCTTCCGCCCTTGTCTGTAACAATTGCTGAGGCAATCTTCATAATTGGCTCCCAGTCTGGATCTGTCATCTCAGTCACAAGAACTTCGCCTTTCCTGAACTTATTTATGTCTTTGACACTCCTTATGACATGAGCTTCTCCTTGGCCAATCTTTTCACCTACACTTCTTCCTGTAGCCAATACCTTGCCATGTGATTTCAGCACATATTTCTCTAAAGTGTCAACATTCTTTGTGCTGTGGACCGTCTCAGGCCTTGCCTGGACAATAAACAATTGCCCTGTCTGGCCATCTTTTGCCCATTCCATATCCATCGGCTTGAAGTGTCCTGCTTTTTTTGAATAATGGTCTTCGATTATGCATGCCCATTTTGCCAAAAGAAGGATTTCCTTATCATCCAAAACAAACTTGTGCCTCATCTCATCTGATACAGGGATTGTCTTTACTGGCCTTCCTCCCTCATTTGTATAGACCATCATAATCTTCTTTGCGCCGACTTCTTTTGCAATTATCGCATTCTTTCCCTGCTTTAATGTCGGCTTGAACACATAGAACTCATCCGGATTGACTGATCCCTGTACAACTGTCTCACCAAGACCATATGCGCCTGTGATGAACACAGCATCCTTGAATCCTGATTCTGTATCAATTGAAAACATGACACCAGAACATGCCTTATCGCTTCTTACCATCTTCTGCACTGCTATTGAAAGCCCGATTGAGAAATGGTCAAATCCTTTGTCTACCCTATATGAAATTGCCCTGTCTGTAAATAATGATGCGAAGCAGTCCATGCATGCTTTCTCAAGAGCCATTGCTCCTCTTATGTTCAGGTAAGTTTCCTGCTGCCCTGCAAAACTTGCATCAGGAAGGTCTTCTGCTGTTGCTGAACTTCTTACTGCAACATCAACTAGTGCAGTCTTATACTGCTTTGAAAGTTTCTGGTAATTCTCAATTATGAGCTTCCTTAGTTCAGGAGGCATGTGTGCTTCCCTAATCAATTTCCTGACTTTACTTCCTCTTTCCTGCAGGTTATGCATGTTTCTTGTATCAAGATCGCTTAAAATATCCTTGATTTTTTTCTTAATTCCTGCTTTCTCTAAAATATAGAAATATGATTTTGCTGTTATTGCAAACCCGTTTGGGATATTAACTCCCTTGCTATTTAGGAGCCTATACATCTCCCCAAGTGAAGCGTTCTTCCCCCCGACTAAAGGAACATCTTCAATACCTAGCTCATTAAACCATAGAACAAATGCTGATTTTTTATCCATAAACTCACACCTCTTAATGGTGTTTTTTAAGAGGAAGTGGTTTATATAGGTTTTGAAAGTTAAAAACTAAAGCTGTTTTTCAATTCTCCAGCAACCAACCTTCACATCATACCTTTTTTTTGTATGGAAATCCTGGGTCTTCTTCAGGGGGAAATCAAACTTGAAGAAATGAGTCACCTTAAACCCTTTTTCCTTTGAAAGCTTGTCAATGAAACTGTCTGATTCTATTTTATGAAAGCTATAGATCACTTTTGCAAGCCTGAATGCCTGCTCCAAAAAGATCCTGTCTGCATGCTCGCTCTGTACGCCAAATGGCGGGTTTTGGAATATAACATCCACCTCCTGATTAAAGTCCCTTACATCTTTATTATATATCTCGCCTTTTAATTCCATTAGTTTAAGATTCTCTTCAAGCTGCTTCAGCGCATATTTGTCTATATCTACAAAATATACTTTTTCAGGAATGAATTGCAGGCATCCAATCCCTAGTATCCCTGTGCCGCATCCTAAATCTGCAATCCTTTTTCCCCTTATATCCCCATTCATGTCAGCAAACCATAGCACTTCAGCAGCTATCTCGCTATCAGTCGGATACTGTTCAAGCCTTGCCGAAGGTTTCTGAAAAACTGATAGCCTGGACAAAATGACTGCCAGCTGTTTTTTTGAATTCATTCCAGAATGTAAACAACCACAGATTTAAAAATTTTAACCATATCCCACAGGTATTATGGCTGATTCAAAAGATAAGCAAATAAAAGAAGCATTCAGGAAGATAAAAGAGGAGATGACTGACCATCTGGAAGCCATAAATGCAAACACTGAAGAGATAAATGCAAATTATTCTTATGCACAGGAATTAGAGAAGATGATTGCAAAGCTTAAGGAAAGGATTGATGACCTGGAAACTAAGCTGAATGAAAAAACAGCTGTAAAAACCAACGAAGAGCTTAGGAAGATAAAATTAAGCCCTAAGGAAAAAGAAGTTTTTTTGATGCTTTATGAAGAAAAAGGCGAGCTTTTGGATTATAAGAAAATAGCCAGGAGCCTTGGACTGACAAGCGAAATAATAAGAAGGATTGTTTCAGGGATTATAGATAAGGGAATCCCTATTGTCAAGAAAGAATTTGATGGCCATGTTTACCTTATGATTGATTCTGGTTTTAGGAACTTGCAGGCAAAAGAAAACCTGATAAGCTTTCAGTAAAATTTATATAGCATATATCTCTAATTTTTATAATGCTCTTTGGAAAACCTATCAGCGCAAAGCTTTCTGACCTTAAGGAAGAAGTGGAAAAGTCTGATAACCTTGAAGCTGAGTTTAAAAAAACCACGAAATCTGCAAATGATATCTTCAGAAAAAAATTTAATGTGGTATATAAGTTCACATATGAGGATCTGAAGCATGAGATAATGCAAAAAGATTCTCCTGAAAGAAAATATGCTTCAAAAATCTGCGACCTGCTAAACAATATTGAGTTTGACAGGACAAAGCTGACAAAGAATAACCTGATTGATATCTGTGAAATGTTAAAAAACCTATCAGACGGCAAAATAATGATTGAGATTGAGCCTTTGAAAGAAGAAATGTTTGCTCCGCCTCAGATGCAAACTCCTCAGCTTATTGATTTACCTGCTTTTTCAGTTGACCTAAATAGCGAAATAAATTCTTTAATGGAAAACCTCAAGCAGAACAAAACTGAACTGGATAACCAGCTAAAGCTTATTGAAGAAGAAAAAGACATCCTAAAAAGAGAACAAAAACTACCAAAGTTCAAGTCAAAAAAGAAAGTTGATGAAGAGCTTGAAAGTTTGGAAACCAAAAAGAAAGAACTTGAGAAAAAAGAAGAAGCAATTGATGAAAAACTCCTTGAAATAAAAAAGATTGAATATGAGATAGATGAACATGCAAAAAAACTCAGTGCTGATGATTTAGCATTGAAGGAAAAAGAGGATTTTATAATATCAAAGGAAAAATTAATTGAAGAGATTAGAAAAGATTTCAAGGTAAAATATGACGATACATTAAAGGAAATTGAAGAATTAAAAAAAGACCTAAAAGACAAAGAAGAAAGCTTTCTTGGGCTTCAAAAATTCTATCAAAAAAGAGAAGAGAAGCTTTTTTTGGAAGAAAATAATCTTCTTGAAGAAAAAAGAAGGTATGGAAAAACTGTCTCAGGGTTGATTGGCAATCATATTAATATTGCAAAGGAGGATATTGAAAAGACGCAAGCTGAGATTTTATCATTAAAATCTAAAATTCAGAAAGCCGATGAATCTTTTAAGGAATATTCAAAGAACCAGAAGAAGCTGATGCATGAGAAAGATATGCTAAGAAAAACCCTTGATGGGAAGAAAAAATATTTCAGCGAGATTGAAAAGGATTTCTCAAAAAAAGACCTTGAATTCCAGAGCCTTGAAAAAGATATTCTGAAGAGACAGGAAAAAGCCGCGAAGCTTGAGCAAAAGCTGCATGATTATGAAACACATATAACTAAGGCAGAAGAAGACGCAAGAAAAAAACACCATGAGCTGGAACTAAAGGAGCTTGATTTGAGAGCTATTGACAAGCAGATAGGAAGGATGCAGTTTGACATGAAAAACCAGAAGCTAAGGCTTGATACAAGGGAAAAATACTTGCAAAAGAGGCTTGATTCATTTGAAGAATTAAGAAAAGACATAAAAAACCAGATTGCTGCTGAAAAAAGAGCAGTAGCAAGGCTGGAGGAAAAGCTTTATAACAGGGGCAATAAGGTGAACAGAAGGCTTAGGGCAGCTGAGACTGAAGAAGAGAACTATGATTCTATAATAAAAGGGGTTTACAGCAATGCAGATAACGAAAGCCAATATTCTGAAGATGACACTCTTGAGGAATTTGACGAGCCTTATGAAGTTGCAAAAATAACAGAAGAAAAAACAGATGAAACAAAGCAGGTTGTAAATGAGATAACTGTGACACATCTCCCTGATACCAGAATTGGAAACCCAAGCTACCTTGATATCCTGAGGTTGATAAATATTGCAAAGGATTCACTTGAAAAAAGCATGGCTGACAGGGCAAAAGGGTGTTATGTTGAAATCATAAAGCTGTTTGATGACCTATCTGAGCAGGATAAAGACGAGTTGTATAGCATGATTACTGAAGTCTTCAGGACAAAAGGGAGTTATATAAGAGTAATAAGCGAGAAGATTGAATCCCTCCTGACACAATTCAATTCTGCAGTAGAAAGGGGAGACATGGTCTCGTCCTCGCATATATATTCAATGCTCCAGCAAAAGTATCTTGCCTTGCCAAAGGAAGACAAGCCAAGGTATTACAATAAGATTATGGAAGTATATAACAGCGCAGCGCTTGCGCAGGTTTAGGAATTTAAAGTTTTGCTGCGAATAATCAAAACATTTAAATAGCAATTTTAACTTAATGTATACCAATATGGCAGATTATACTTCTCCGTTCACAACAGGTATCCAGTTTCTGGACCGATTAGGAGTCTATGAAGTATTATTACCTTTCCTTCTGATATTCACGCTTGTTTTCGCAATTTTAGAGAAAACAAAAATATTTGGGACTGAAGAAGTCCATGGCCACCATATGGCCAAGAAGAACCTTAATTCAATGTTTGCTTTTGTGACTGCTTTCCTTGTAGTTGCATCTTCACGACTTGTTGCTGCAGTGAATGAAGCCGTTGCAAACATGACAATATTATTACTTCTGGGTTTCTGTTTCCTGCTTTTAGGAGGAGTTTTCCATACAGGAGAAAAAGAATACCAGGCAAAAGAATGGAAAGGCCTGTTCATGATAATCATGTTTGCAGGAATACTGCTGATATTCTTGCACGCGATAAAAACAAAAGAAGGAACACCATGGCTTTACTTTGCATGGAACTTTATTGTAAGGAACATGGACACAGGTGCTATGGCAGCACTCATACTTACACTGTTGATTGTAGGTGTCATGGGATATTTAACCGGAAAGCCGGGAGAAGGATCATTTGGACTTAGCGGATCAAAAAAAGATGAAGGAGGCGGAGGAGGAGACTCCCACGGCCACCACTGAGGTGTATAAACAATGGCAATTTTTACTGACGCAATTTTAGCATTAGAAAGCATGGGATTACTTGACGTCCTGCTTCCGTTCATACTTATATTCACAATAGCATTTGCGGTTCTTCAGAAATCTAAGATTTTGGGCATGAATGCTTATAGGTTCAATGTCGGGGTTGCTTTTGTATTGGCACTTGCTGCTATAATCCCACATATCACAGGAAATGGACCTGATGTTGTAAAGATAATAAATCAGGCACTTCCAAACATATCACTGCTTATGATTGCATCAATGATGACTTTGCTTTTGATTGGGGTATTTGGAAACGACATAAATATTGCAGGGACAAACCTTGCATCAATTGTAGTACTATTTGCAGTCCTTGCAGTAGGCTATACTTTCATTGCTGCTGCCGGATACTGGAACCTTCCAAACTATCTTGACCAGGAAACAATGAATCTTTTGATTGCTATAATAATATTTGGAGTGATTGTCAACTTTATTACAGCTGACCCATCACAAAAGAAGAAAGATGAAGGGTTCGGGCACTTCTTTAAAGGTATGGGAGATGTGCTCGGTAAAGGAGGCCATGGAGACCACGGGCATTAAACATGGCATCACTCCTTGACATTTCCTTATTAAATTATTTTTCAGATATTTTTGTAATCATACTTATATTTACAGCAACATATGCAATATTGATTGCTAAAGGTGTTTTTGGAGGAGATAAAGGCCTAAATGCTGCAATAGCATTTTCCATTTCAATAGTTTTCATATTTTCAAAAGACGCCATAACTATAGTAAAAAATACTGTTCCATGGTTCATAATTATGATGCTTGTCATGACACTATTGCTTCTTGTGACAAAATCATTTGGTGGTGGCTGGTCAGCCTTGATAAACGAGAGTCTTGGAACCTATATTCTTGTTATAGGGATAATAATCCTTGTAATTAATATCGGACTAAGTTTTGGTCAGAATGTTGGGCCTTATTTGGGGTCCAATGGCACAATTGACCCAGACAATGTTGCTATGGGAGATTCTGCAGATGTAGCATCTGATAATTTTGCACAAAACTTTTCAGCAACTCTTTTTCATCCAAAAGTCCTTGCTATGATACTTGTGATAATTGTATCTATATTCTCTGTAATGCTTATAGGATACTGGATATAAGATTATATTTTTTATTTGAATAAAAATAAGAAATAAAATCAGAAACTCACGTCGAATTCCCCTTCCTCAAACTCTATATCTTTTACAATTGATATTGCCGAAATATCCTTAAGGAGAGTTTCCAAAAGCAGCCGTTGTTCCTTTGAACATTTTATCAGCATCGAAGAAAGCCCTTCTTTTAGCGATATCTGCTTCTCTGATTTATGTTTCCTGACCTGGGATATAATTTCAACAGCCAAGTCCCCTGCTTTTTCTGCAGTCTCATCTAGCAAGTCCTGATTATATTGCGGCCAGCTTGATTGATGTATACTTTTCTTTCCTTCTTTTGATGCAAAATACCCAGAATACAATTCCTCTGTGATAAAAGGCATTATAGGCGCAATCAGCTTTAATATATTAAGCAACCCTTCATACAGCCCATATTTTGCAGAGTATATTTCTGTCTCTGAATGGTTTTCAATATTATATAACCTGTCTTTCACGAATTCCAGGTAATTATCGCAGAATATTTTCCAAAAGAAAACTTCAACTTCCAGCTTTGCTTTTGAATACTCATAATTTTCCATATACGCTGTTGCATTCTTTATGACTTTCTGAAGCTTTGTCAAAAGCCACTTATCCATGACTTCAAGCTCATGATTCTGGTAGGAAAAGCCTTCAAGATGCATAATAACGAATTTTGATGCATTAAAGAGCTTATTCACCATCTTATTTCCTGTAACAAGGTCTTTTTCCTGGAAAGGCAGATCATCCCCAAGTTTTGAGCCTGCTGCCCAAAATCTAAGGGCATCTGCATTGTATTTCAATATCATCTCCTGCGGCGCAATTGTGTTTCCCTTGCTCTTTGACATCTTTTTTCCATGTGGGTCAAGCGCCCAGCCTGAAATCATGATATTTTCCCATGGTATCTTCTCATGGTGAAGGTATGATTTTACAACAGTATTAAAAAGCCAGAAAGTGATTATGTCGTGCGCCTGCGGCCTTAGTGACATTGTTTCCAGTTTTTTATAGACTTCTTCATCCTTAAAAAGCTCTTTTGCAAGTTGTGGGCTAAGTGAAGATGTTGCCCATGTGTCCAGTACATCTTTCTCTGCTAAAAACTCAGAGCTTCCGCAGCTGCATTTTTTTGGCTTATCTTTAAGTGGGTCAACTGGCAAGTCTTTCTCATCTGCCAGAACTATTTCACTGCACTTTGAGCATGTCCAAAGTGGGAAAGGAACCCCAAAATGCCTCTGCCTTGAAATGCACCAGTCCCACTTTAATCCAAGTATCCAGTTATCGTATCTTGCTTTCATATGAGCCGGATACCATGTCATCTTATTCCCCTGCTCAAGGAGCTTTTCTTTCAAATCAAGTATCCTGATAAACCATTGCTCTGTTGCAACATATTCAATATCTGTACCGCATCTCTCGTGGGTATTTACAACATGCTCGATATGGTCTTTCCTAATAAGGAAACCTTGGCTTTCCAGATCAATCAACGACTGTTTTCTTGCCTCTTCGCTTGTCATCCCTTTATAATTTCCTGACAGCTCATTATACCTGCCATCCATTCCCATGACATTTATTGCCTTTGCGTCAGGGTGCCTTACCATCCATTCAATGCAATCCATCCCTCCATATGTGCAATAGTAAACAACACCTGTGCCATACTGTGTCTCTGTAAGGTCGTCATGGCTTAGCTTCACGATAATGTTTGAGATTGGAACTGTTACTTTTTTACCAACAAGTTCCTTGCCTTTGAATTCCTTTTCTATTGTATAATCCTTAAACTTCTCCAGTGAATCTTTGCTTACAATAAAATGCTCATTATTAATCTTAATTTTTACGTAAATCCCATTTTCATTTATGCTCATGCCTACACATGCATATAGCAGTTCAGGCCTTGTTGTTGCATAGATTATGAAAGAGCCATCTTCCATCTTTGCCTTCAGATAATTTAATGTTGATTTTGATTTCTTGTCATCCATTTCAACCTGGGCAATTGCTGTCCTGCAAAGCGGGCAGAATATTATAGGGGCAAATTTCTTGTATATCCTTCCTTTTTTATACAGCTCAATAAAAGACCTTTGGGAAATCTTCCTGCAGTGGTCGTTTATTGTCGAATAGAATAAAGAATAATCACAGCTGATGCCGACATTTTTCCAATCCTGTACAAAATCCGGCCTTATCTCATTAAGGGTTTCTAAGCATAATTTGATGAATTCATCTCTCTGCATCTTTTTTGAATTGACATTTTTTAGTTTCTCTACTAGTTTTTCAGTTGCAAGACCATTATCATCTGTCCCAAAAGGATAGAACATGTTGAAGCCCTTCATCCTCTTATAACGGGCAATGAAATCCATCTGCGAGAATGAGAATGAATGCCCTAAGTGCATCTTTCCAGATACAGTCGGAGGAGGAGTGTCTATTGAAAAAATCTCTTTTTGCTCATCATCCTTATCAAAAGCATAGACGTTTTCTTTTTCCCAGTATTCTAACCATTTCTTTTCTGCTATTTTAGGATCATATCTTTCCATAATGAACACACCTCGAATCACTTTCGTAAAGTATTTTTCAATAAAAAGGTTTCTTTAAAATAAGTTACCATTTTATAAGCGTAAAGATGGAAAGATTTAAAAATAAAAGGTTTGTAACCTGAGAAATATGAGTTATATCCAGAACGGACCAACATATTTGCAGGACATTTTCAATAGTGTTCTTGATAGGGCACAAAAAAATGTACATTCTGCTATGCTAAATGGCCAATCAAAAATGGAACAGATGCTTAGATTGCTCCCTTATGATCCTTTTATGGTGCAGCTTAATGACAAATATAATGCTGCATTGGGACAGATGGCAAATGACCCACACTATTTTGCAAGAAAAGCTGAACCTGTTACAAGTTCATTGGCAAATATTGTCCAAAATTCATCTGCATACAACAATTTACAGCCTGCTTTAGCATACTATGCTAGCAAAGGCAAGAGATAAATAACACTTCTTTCTCCTTAATCAAATGGAATCCAAAAAGAAAACTCTACTTGCAGACATTGGATTGTTTTATGCTGCTGCAATCTGGGGTTCGACTTTTTTTCTTGTGAAAAACAGCCTAAGCAACATAGACCCTGTAACTCTTGTTGCATACAGGTTTTTACTGGCAACTGCACTCATGCTGCCTTTTGTCTTCAGAAAAAAAGTATTCCAGAATTTTAAGAACGGTTTTTTCCTTGGCTTCCTGCTTTGGCTGCTTTATGTCCCGCAGACATTAGGATTAAAGTATACGACAGCCTCAAATTCAGGGTTCATTACGGGCCTTTTTGTTGTCTTTGTCCCTATATTTTCTTTTTTCATGTTTAAGAAGAATGTCAGCAGGCAAAAGACAATATCTGTAATTGTTGCTGCTCTAGGTTTATGGTTCCTTACAGGTGGACTAAAAACATTGAACCTAGGGGATCTGCTTACATTAATAGCTGCTGTTACTTATGCCTTGCACATAATCTTTGCAGATAAATATATGAAAGATTCAGACCCTTATGTCCTTAATTTCCAGCAGATTCTTACAGTAGGCGTACTATCTTTTATAACAGCCATACTATTCAGGCTACCGCTAAATATAGGAAATACCCTTCCGATAATCCTGTTCCTTACGTTATTCCCTACACTCTCTGCATTCTTAATACAGCTTATTGCACAGAAATTCACATCAGCAATAAAAGTTGCCATGATATTTTCCCTAGAACCTGTATTTGCAGCAATCTTTGCATGGACAATCGGAGGGGAAAAATTTATCTTTACAAGTGCAATCGGAGGATTACTAATAGTTATTGCAATGGTAATTTCAGAAATCCCTATAAAAAATGGAACTAAATAAGCTTTTTAAGAAGGTATATGCAGACAAGAAAAAGCTCTTCTTGGTAATAATTATCCTTGCATTTCTTTCGCTGACCTATTCAGGCATAATCAAAAAAGCAATCACTATAATTGCGTTCATTTTGATTTCCGGCATCTCCAAGATATATCACAAATTTTTCAAAAGCACACTTGGAATAGATCTTGTCTTTTTTACAACTGCCGTCATCTCTGTTGCATATAATAACCTGTTCCTTTCACTTTTTGTAGGATGGTCCGGCCTTATACTTGCTGATTCCCTTGGGACAAAGTTCACGCATTTTTCATTAGTTACCCTAATCGGCCTTAGTGCTGTGTCATTAATCTCCGGAACAGTATTATTTTTGCCTGCTGTTACTGCACTGATAGTGCTTATGATTGTTTTTGAGATAATAACTATAATATTTTACTTCATCATGGGCAGCTCAGCAGATAAAATAGCTGTTTTTTTCTTTAGCCATCTATTATTCAACCTATTCCTGATACTGAATTTCAGCACCGACATAATAAAATTAATTTCCTAAAACCAGCTCATCTTAAACCTTTCTTTCCTTACAAAACCCTTTAGTTTTTCCTCTATTAATGGATCGTGAAATTTCCTTTCTAGCTCCCGAAATTCCCTGCTATGATGAACCATCCTCTTCCCTCTCTTTTCACCACGGAGCTTTTTATGGAGCATCTCATGGTACATCACATAATCTAGAAGCAAGAGATCTTTTTTTAGAAGCGATGAAATCATTATCGTATCTTCATTATAATTATATGTACCCATTGTCCTGAAATTATCCCCCCCAAAAACAAGGTTTGGCTGGAGCATCATATCTGAAAAATACATTGCATTCATCCTTTTGAAAGAGTCTTCAAGGATTGGGTCTGATTCTGTTTTTTTTGAAAGTGTCGGTATTTTTTTGAGGAATATCTCATAAAACTCTATGTTCAATGTCTTTATGCTGGTCTTATGGATTTTATTTAACAAAGACTGGATAAGACCTATCTTTATATCTTCAGAAACTTCTTTCCATGAATAAGCTAAGTGGAACTCCATATATTCTTTTGTATATTTCACGTTTGCATTATAGCCCTTGAATGCCCTTGAATATTTTATCACTGTTTTTTTTTCAATATCCTTATTAAAAAGTTCATAGAATGATTTATCCACTAGTTCTGACATCAATTCAAAAATTGGCTGGTTCTTTTTAATGTTTTCTAAGTTAAGCAAATTGAAAAGTTAAAACATAAATTTAAATAGAATATTTGCTTAAAAAACATTCAGAGTATACTAAGAAAAGCGAAAGACCAAAAAATGACTAATAAAGAGATTGCATCTGGAGTTATGCATACTGTACCCCAAGATTTGCGAAAAGCACTTGCTGATTCAGAAAGAATCAGGGAGTTATGGAACGGCTTAACACCGCTTGCGCGCAATGAGTGGATATGCTGGACAACTTACGTCAAGAAAGAAGAGACAAGAAAAGAGCATATCAAAAGGTTATGCGAGGACCTTCTCAAAGGAAAGCGAAGGCCGTGCTGCTGGCCTGGTTGTCCTCATCGTAGGCCAAGCGCAAAAAAATGGTTTAAGTAAGTTCTGGCCTGAAACAAGTAAAAAGGAAGAAATTTTCCTTTAACTCAGATTATATGCACTTCAATCATTGATTCTGGCTGCACTGCAATACTTGATTTAGTTCTTGCATACCTTACTGTAATCGAGCTTCCACCATATCTGGTAAATGGCTCTTTAAAGTAGCTGTCTGAAAATACTCTTGGAACAAAATTGTCTTTTTCGTATTTTTCTTTAGGTATGAATTCAGGTATTGCTATTCTCTGTCCGTCTTTGTCCCCTATATAAATCCTTAATGGCTGTGTGCCTGCGATTGAATAAGGCCTTAGGCTAGGATGATAATCCTCTTTATAGATATCATAATTGTCATCCTCATACTCATCAATATCATACCTTGCTTCATCACCATTATCATCAGAATTACTATCTTCATCGTGATATGCAAAAGCATTGATGCTCAATATAATCAACAAGGCAATAAATAATATTTTTAGTTTCATAAAACGCTGGTAGAAAACTCTTATATTAAAAGCTAATGCATTAAAAACTAATCTTGCTAATGCAATTCATACCTTAAGATTGCAGCATACCTTCCCATATCCCTCAGCTGCACGCCTTCCCTTGTCTCAACTGAAATGATCTCAACCTTTGTGCCATAGCTTTCTGCTTTCTCTTCAAATTCTTCAATCACACTATCTGGCAAATCCTCGCTTAACAGGATTATGTCTGCTGCTGCTGCTTCCATTGCTTTTCTTACCTGGATCTCTCCGTATGCTACCTGAAGCGGCTTTTTTGATAGTATGTCGAAAAATCTCTGCATAAGCGCTTTTTCCTGGGAGATTTCCTCATTTGCTAAAACATCCTGGCATCTCTCTACAAGCTCCTGCAAGCCAAATTCACCAGTATATCCAACATCCTTTATTGCCAGAATTTTCCTTTTAATCAGGTCAGTAAGGTAATTCCCGTCTATCCATTCATTTTTGGTATGCCCAGGACCTCCAACTAAAACCCCTTTTATATCAGGATTATGCAAAAACTGCTCTTTTACGTATTCAGCCAGCTTGTTGTAGAAATCCTTTGCTGCACCTTCCCTTAGCTGCTCAAACCTGTGCGCGGACTGTCCTCCAGCCCTTGTCTTTCCTGGAACTACTGAATTTGTCGTCTGCAATGGGATTATTGATTTTCCTTTCAATAAAGCAATATTCCCTTCCCTCTTATCCATGACAACAAGACCATAGACTTCCTTTTTTTCTGCAATCTCTTTCAATGTATCTAGGACAAAAGTCTTGTCGCATCGATACAACCTGAAATTCAATGGTTCTGGTGTCTCAACCGAGAACACTTCAATATCCTGCTGGCCTTCCCTTTCAGCAACATTACCTGAAAAAACTGCAAGGCCATTTTTTGGAGTTTGCTTAAATAATCTTAGATGCTGTATCATCCTTTCTAACGAATCTGTAACGTTTTTCCTTGTTGTTGAATCTTTTATGTTTGATGCGGTCCCCTGTTCCTGTGCAAGATGCTGAATAATCTTATTTATATCATAGCCTGCTGGAATGTAGACTGAAACAAGCTCAGTATGCCTTCCTTTTATAGGCTCAAGCTTTCTTATGAACTTCAAAAGCGCTCTTCTTTCATGTGATGATAAACTCATATATGCTCGAAAACACGGAAGTTATATAAACCTTTTTCCTGAAAAATATGGAAACCTTTAAATACAACTTGTTTTTAACTTGCCCTACTAATCAAGGTTTTGTCTTTCTAAAAGGGGGCAAGAATTGGAAAGACTTACGCGAGGGAGGAGTTAGAATGGTTAAAGAATTACAGTATAAAAAATGTCCTGAATGTGCTGCTGAACAGCTTACATGGAATAAAGATAAAGGGGAAGTCACCTGCAAGGGCTGCGGCCTTGTTTTAGACGACAAACTATTTGACTTTGGCCAGGAATGGAGAGAATTTGACTCCGAAGGAAGTGAAAACAGGAGAAGAACCGGCGCTCCTCTAACCTATACTCAGGAAGACAGAGGTCTTGGAACTGCTATTGGGACAAAAGCAGACTTACACAAGCTTTCAAAGAAAGACAAAGACAAGTTTTATAGATTAAGGCTTTGGCAAAGAAGGGTTTCAACTGCAATCGAAAGCAACTTGAGACTTGCTTTAAGCGAGATTAAAAGGATTGTTTCTGTTCTTGGGCTTCCAAATTATGTTGAAGAAGAAATATCAAGAATTTATACTGAGGCTGTCCAGAGAGGCCTTGTAAGAGGACATTCAACAGAAGCTGTTGTTGCTGGAGTTGTTTATGCTGTTCTTAGAATGTATGATATACCAAGAACATTAAATGAAGTTTCTGAAGTTACAGGAATAGACAAAAAGAAAGTAGCAAAGAATTTCAAGTATGTTTCAAGGAACTTAAACATCAGGACATTACCAATAGACCCGACAAACTATGTAGCAAGGTTTGCATCTGAATTAAAGCTAAACCCAGGGACACAGACAAAAGCACTTGATATTGTTCAGGTTGCAACGAAGGAAGAGATAACCTCAGGAAGAAGTCCAAAAGGAATTGCAGCTGGAGCATTGTATATCGCTTCAAAGATACATAATGAAAGGAAGACCCAGGCTGAGATTGCAAAAGTTGCTGATGTGACTGAAGTTACAGTGAGGAATTCATACAAGGAACTTATAGAAAACCTTGATTTCCTTAACGATGAGCTTGAAAAAGCAAAAGTAGAAGCATAATTTTTTCTTATTTTCTTAACTTTCTTAAAAATTAGTTTATAGGTTGATAAAATTGAACATATCATTAAGCGCTCCTGCAAAACCAGCAAGATTGCCATCGCTTGGAAGTATTACAACAAATATTGTCCAGACAATATAAACTATAAGACCGATATTAAGTATCATGCCTAATATTGGAAAAAGAAGCCCTGACATCTTTTTCTTTTGTATATAATCTGCTGCTATCATGCATATAACCATTCCAACAAGAGGTATTGGAGAAAGAAGGAATGCAACCAGACCAAATACCGAAAATTGTTTTTTTTCCTTTTTTACCGGATCTTTAACTGTATTTTCAGTTTTTTCTACGATTGTTGCTTTCTCCTGAAAAGCTGGATCTTTTTGCGCAACATCTTGTTCCTGTTTTTGTTCGCTTTGTGTTTCTAAAACCTGAGGGACTACTAAGTCTGCTTCCTGTTTTCCCTTTTCAATTATGTCTTCAGGCCAGCCTGCAGCTTTTAGGGAAGACTCAATCAAAGAATCTGTCATGCCTGACTGCCTGCATTTCACGATATAATCTTTCAGGTTGGTCTGTGGCATATCCATAAAAAGGATTTATGCATTCTGGTATTTAAGCATTTGCTTAGCTTTTTATATAACATGCCATTCCCAAGCCCTATGATAAGCTCACTTATTCTGCAGATTGAAGAGAGAAAAAGCAAGCTTATGACTCTTTTTGAAAACGGGAAACTGGATCATGAAAAGCAGCAGAATATAATGGGCGCAATCCAGGAACTTGATAATATACTTAAAATTCTTGATGACTTGAAAGATTCAGAGGAATATAAGGAAAACAATCCCGAGGATGTCTTTTTGTATAAGCCTGTGAATAATGGCATTTTTGACTTTATAAAGTGATTATTCTTCTTTGATTTAGGCACTATTGGAATAGTTTTATAAATGGACATTGTTCTCTTTAAACTGGTGATTATATGTTACAGGTTACAGATGCAAATTTCGAAAGCGAGGTATTAAAGTCAGATAAACCGGTCATTGTTGATTTTTGGGCTGAATGGTGCGGACCATGCAGGATATTAGGACCTAGGTTCGAGGAGCTTTCAAAAGAGATGAAAGATATAAAGTTTGCAAAGCTTAATGTTGACGAGAATCAGGAAACCTCAGGGAATTTTGGAATAAGAAGCATCCCGACACTTTTGATATTCCATAAAGGTGAGGTTGTTGGAAATATTATAGGGGCCTTGCCAAAAGAGATGTTAAAACAAAAGATTGAGGCTTCCTTGAATTGAAGATATAATTTCTTTTCCTGTTTTTGATTTTATTCTTTCCTTATTTGTACTTATGAATTCAGTGACCTTGTCTTCTTTCAATCTTTTGGAATACATGTATGCCTGAAGTATTGTATCCAGCTTGTCACATTCCCTTGCAAGTTTTGAGAATTCAGTCTTCTCTTCCTGGTATTCATGAAAAAGCCTGCTAAATTCTTTCTTTATCCCTTCTGGAACAGTGTTTAGAAGATTTTCTGCAACTTTGTTTTCAATCTCCCTTTTATTCTTGAAATCCTTATCACCTGGAAGATAATCATTTACATGCGCCATTATCAGATCATGGATAAGGAGCATCTTGATCAGCTTTTCAGAATCAATCCCTTCGCTTTCTGCAATTATCCAGGCTACCAAAGCCGAACCATAAGAATGTGAAGCTATTGTATCTTTTACTCCATTTACGCCTATCCTGATCCAGCCTTCCCTTTCCTTATGCTTTATGGAATCTACGTTCTTATAGAAGTTTAATATATCATTCATAATATAATGTATTCAGCTAAGTTTAAAAAATTTCTTGAAAAATAATAATTTCTTTAAAAACCTGCATTTTTTGGGGCTGTCCTTGTTCCCTTCTTCCTTACCGGCTAGACTAATTTATTAAATTGCTTTCATACGCCTGCTTTAGATGTGTACTTTTTAATTCATCCAAATCAAACTCAGGAGGAACCGGCTTTTTATACCTAGAATAATAGCTAGTTTTATCTGCTGGAGCAACATAATAGAAAATACCCCGCTCAAAGTTTATCAGTTTCCATACTGTATAATTCTTCATGGCATTTCTTCCTATTATCCCGTTTGGTATGAGTATCTTGCCACCACCGTTTGGCGCATCTATTACAAGCTGAGGGGTTGCAAAACCAGACGTATGCCCTCTTATGTTATCTATTATCTCAAGACCTTTTTCAACAGGTGTTCTGAAATGCGCTGTGCCTTCAACCGGATCGCAAAGGTAGATGTAATAAGGCTTTACACCCATGCTAAGAAGCTTTTTATTCAGCTCTTTCATGATATTTATGTCATCATTCACTCCTTTTAACAGTACTGCCTGGTTTCCAAGAGGGCTTCCTGCCATGCTAAGCCTAAAGCATGCTTCCCTTGCTTCTGGCGTGCATTCTCCAGGATTATTGAAATGCGTATTTACATAAACCGGTTTTCTTGTCCCTTCAAATTCCCTGCTGTTTAGTTCTCTCAATTTTTCTGCAAATTCCTTAGTGATTCTTTGAGGCAATGTTACCAGATTTCTTGTGCCAAGCCTCATCATCTCAATATTCTTTATGTCCTGTATGTCTGAGATTATCCTAAAAAGCCTTTCATCTGAAAGAGATAGTGGGTCTCCTCCTGAAATGACAACATCCCTTACCTCTGGATGGTTCCTTAGATAGCCTAAGCCTAATTCTATCTGGCTTGATGTCGCTGCTGAACCAGGGTTTGAAACTTTTCTCTTCCTTGTACAATGCCTGCAATAGACAGGACAATTATGCGTGGTATAAAGTAGAACCCTGTCAGGATACCTATGAGTAAGCCCTGGGACAGGCATATCATGTTCCTCTCCAAGTGGATCGTCAATATCATCAACATATTTCACAGCCTCTTCTTCCTGTGGGATGGACTGAAGCCTCATAGGGCAGTCTTTATCCTTTAAGTCAATCAAAGAAAAATAATAAGGGGTTATCCCCATCATAAAATCCATAGAGGTTTTTTCAAAGGCCAATATCTCTTCTTTTCTTAGAGAGTCCCCCATCACAAGTTTCAGGTGCTCAAGCTTAGTTAACCTGTTTACCTGCTGCCAGTGCCAGTCATTCCATTTCTCATCAGGAATGTCTTTCCAGTAAGTATGTTTCTTAGATACTGGAAACTGCATCTTTCTTGCTCCTGCTCACTAGCTTTTTCTCTTCCAGAAGATTATACCTTTTCATAGCATCTGTAAGAATAGTCATTATGATATCTTCATACTTCATCCCTGAAGCATAGCAGGATTTTGGAAACCTTGAGTTTTCCAAAGGATCAGGCATTAAGCCAGGAAGGGCATTCACCTCAATCACATTTGGTATCCCTTCTCTATCCAGCCTTATATCCATCCTGCATAAATCAACTATTCCAAGTACTTTGAATGTCGAAAGCGCAATCTTTTTTATCTGCTCTTCCAACTGCTTTGATATCTTTGCAGGACATATTATTGGGTCTATAGGATTATTCGGATTATCCCATACCCACTTAACTTCATAGGAATCAAACTTATTGACTCCTTCTGGCAGATAATCAAATGTTATTTCAACTATGGGAAGCACTTTTGGAGGGTTATTTCCAAGAACTGAAACTGTAAATTCCCTTCCTTCCAGAAATTCCTCAACTATTGCAGCCTGGCCATAGCTTTTTATTACAAACTTGAGCATCTCCCTAAGCTCTTTCTCATTATTGACCAAAGAATTGTTCCTGATTCCCTTTGATGAGCCTTCTGAATTCGGCTTCACAAACAAAGGATACCTAAGTTCAGGGTTTATTTTTTGAGTTGGTTTTGTAAATATCTGAAACTTCGCATTCGGGATGCCATAGTAAGATAGCACTTCTTTTGTCCTTCTCTTATCCAGAGTCAATGCCTGTGTGAAAACTCCACTGCCTGTGTATGGAATCTTTAGCATCTCAAGCATCGCAGGAACATGGCTCTCCCTTGATTCTCCGTGTATCCCTTCTGCAATATTAAAAACAAAACCATATGTACCGTATTTTAATTTTTCATACAAATTTTCATCTGCTTCAAGGATGTCAACCTCATAATTATTTTTTATAAGAGCATTTTTTATTGCTGTTGGCACATCAATGTTATCACATTCAGCATAGAAATCATCCGGCTGGTTTTTAGAAGCTTCCTTTTTCTGGTTATATATTACTGCTATCTTATTTACAGATCTCATTTATTTTTTTCCTCCTGGAACTATGTTTATGATTAAGCGAGAATGATTAAGCCACATCCCATCCATATGAGAATCAAATGACTTTTCGAAACTTACATTGATATCATGCATTGCAATATCACTGGAAGTCCCATGCAAATATTTTTATGGCATGCATTGCTAAAATCAATAAAAAAATATTACTTTATTATATATAAAATTAATGTTTTAGTTGAATCAGAATTTTTTAATTATTTAGAAATTTTTTATTGCTGAAAATAGTTTAGTTGCATAATGCTGAAGAGTTCTTTGCGGCAAAAATTCTACTATTTCTTTTAATGTACGCTCAATTTTTATTGCATCTTTGTCATTATCTGCTATAATCATATAATTGAGCACTCCATCATTTAATGCCTCAGGTCCTGTCAATATTACACCAGCACTTTTTTCTTTTGTAAAGCCTATTCCTTTTTCCATTAATATACTATTAAGCCTATTGAAATCATATCCCCTTACATTTTTTGCATCAGTTGAATTAGTCATATAGTAATGGTCATTGAATTTATCTTTTCCAAATAAGGACACTGCAACATTGTATGCATATGTTCCTCCTGTCCTTCTGATATTTGATTCAGCAATCCATATTTTTCCGTTTTTATCAATGTGGCAGTCAACATCAAAGTTTCCACGATAACCTCTTATAAAATATTCATTCCCAAGTTTTTCTCCGATATATTTTAGTTGTCTTTCAATGTCTGTTGAAAAAACATCTTTTCCAAATTCCACGCCAACAAAATCTTTCTCATGTTCAACCCTAAGACCACAGACATATAGAACATCAACACCTTTATCTGTTACCCTAACTTCAATATTTGGGCCTCCACCATGTTTAGTTATATCAATATCAATCAAATCTTCAACAACAACATTAAATTCATTCCAGTACTTTTCTTTAAGCTTACCTTTCAGGTAATCCTTAATCTTAAACTCATCAAAGTCTTTTACTTCATCTTCTTTAATCAATAAAACTCCTACACCTCCATGTGCTTTATCAATTTTTATTACAACACCTTCGCCTTTCATTAATTTAGTTGTTGAATAGTCTATTACATCTTCAATGTTTGAACTGTCAAAATAGAAAATTTTTCCATTAGGCATCACAAGTTTATTATCGTTTAAACCTTCAACAAGTTCTCTAATTCCTGATTTTGTTCCTAATCTTTTAATATTTTCCCAGTTTTTCTTTGAAGTTACATCAATTTTTTTTGCATGTCTACCAAACACATGAGTTAATTTATACAATTCTTCAGACATGCAATATGCTGTTAAATCAACTGGTTCATTAAAAGGCAGTTCTTCCATAGCCAGCCTATTTTCTAAAGTATCTTCAGAGACACTTCCATTATGGTGTCTAAGTTTTTGGTTTGGGACAATGATATTAAGTTGCTCTCTTTTCACACCAAATAAATCACATGCATAATTAACATAATTTTCATCAAGTTTCCATGGTGTAACGTAATAGAATTCTTCTCTGTCTTTATATTCAGCCAGAAAACTTAATAGTTCTCTTCCTGTATACCAGGTTGCACATTGCCTGTATTCAAGTTCTCTTGCTTTTTTGTTAAGAGTTTTAGCAAAAGCTAAAACATCCTCAAGCATATTAAAGACATATACTATTGGTTTTTTTTCCCTTGACATGAACTAACGCAACTCATATCTAATTTTAAGAACCACTTTTTTTCTTTTTCTAGATTATTAAATTATTTATAAATCTATAAGAAAATTTAAAAACTAAAACCCCTAAATTAATTTAAAGAGGTGTTAATATGTTTAAACTTAAAGATTTCAATTTTGCAAACAAAAGAGTTCTGATAAGGGTAGATTACAATGTTCCAATAAAGAAAGGAATTATTGCAGATGATGCCAGGATTAAAAAAACCATCCCGACAATCAATTATATCCTTGGGAAAAACGCCAGACAGATAATCCTTGTTTCCCACCTTGGAAGACCTGATGGTAAATACAACGAAGAATATTCATTAAAACCTGTTGCAAAAAGGCTAAGCGAGCTTATGAACCTGGAAATCACTCTTGCAGCTCCTAATGTCAGGGAAGTATCAATACCTGAAAAAAGAATAGTCATGCTTGAAAACATAAGGTTTGACATTGGGGATGAGACTAACGATGACGAGCTTGCAAAAAAACTTGCTTCTTTTGCAGATATCTTTGTTTTTGACGCTTTTGGAGTTTCACACAGGGAACAGGCATCTGTCACAGGTGTTATGAAATATATGAAATCCTGCTCTGGTTTTCTGATGGAAAAAGAAGTCACATTCCTTAGGGATAAGATGAAAAAGCCAGCAAGGCCATTTGTTGCAATAATAGGTGGAGCAAAAGAAGATAAGATCAGCGTCATTGATAAGCTGATTAAAAAGGTCGATATCCTTATTGTAGGTGGTGTACTTGCAAATACTTTCCTTAAAGCAAAAGGGAGGGAGATTGGGAATTCAAAATACAGCGTAGACTATTTAGGATATGCAAGAGACATGATTAGAAAGTATGCTGATAAGATTGCCATGCCTGTGGATTTTATTGTAGCTGACAGCTACAGTGAATCTGCAAAGACAAGATGCGCCGGTCTTCCTGATGACATTACAGGATGGATGATAATGGACATAGGGCCATACACTATTACTGGATATAAGGAGATACTGAGCAGGGCTAAGACAATTGTCTGGGCAGGGCCTATAGGTGTCTTTGAATGGGAAGCTTTCAGGAGAGGAACACTGGATCTCGCTAACCATATTGCAACACTTGATGCGGTAAAGATAATTGGTGGTGGAGACAGCGGGGAAGCGATTGAAAAATTTGGGCTTGCTGATAAGATGTCCCTGGTTTCAACAGGTGGCGGAGCTTCACTGGAACTTTTATCAGGAAAAGAGCTTCCTGCAATCAAAGCACTTGAAGAAAACCAGGAAAAGTTCAGGTGAAAAATGAAGCTCGGGATAATTTCAGATTCTCATGACCAGGTTGAAAATATAAAAAAAGCAATCAGGATATTCAATAAGGAGAAAGTTGACTTGGCCTACCATCTTGGAGACTGGTGCTCTCCATTTAACCTTCACCTGTTTAAAGAGCTAAACTGCTCATTAAAAGGTATATTTGGGAATAATGATGCTGATATCTATAAGTTTTTCAAATACAAGCCTGCTAACATTGAATTTTTTGATAAGTTCTATGTAGATGAAGTGAAGAAAAAAAAGATTTGCCTTTTCCATGGGGATCCTGCTGAACTTGTTGAGAGGTTATACGAAAGCAAGAAATATGACCTGCTCTTGACAGGGCATGACCATATCGCAAAAATTAGAGATAATGGAAAGACTTTGCACATCAATCCTGGTAACCTTATCGGGAAATTCTCTGAACAGACAAAAGAATGGACAAAGCCTAGCATTGCAATATATGATTTTAGGAAAGCCAGGATTATCAAGATTTAAAAAGCGGTTTCTTTTACTTTGGAAAAATGATAATTGCAAAAGGCGCTGAAGCAGAAATCCACCTTGAAGAAGATAAGATAATAAAAAAAAGAATCAGGAAAAATTACAGGCTAAAAGCGCTTGATGACTCTCTTAGGAAATCAAGGACAAGAAGGGAAGCTAAGATACTTGAAAAGCTTCCAAAAGAAATCAATGCTCCAAAAATAATCAAGTCTGGCGAAACTGAGATTGAAATGGAACATATTAAGGGAGAAAAGGTAAGGGATGTTCTTGATTCAAAATTAATCTTAGCTAAACAAATTGGTGAAAGCATTGCAATTCTGCACAACAATGGAATTATACATGGAGACCTTACAACTTCAAACATGATATATAATAAGAAAATATATCTTGTGGATTTTGGGCTTAGCTATTTTTCAGATAAAACAGAAGACAAGGCAGTTGACCTACATCTTTTAAGGCAAGCTTTGGAAAGCAAGCATTATAAGGTTTTTAAGAAAGCTTTTAAACTGGTATTGGAAGGATATAAATCAAAATCAAAAGATTATAAATTAGTAATGGAGAGGCTTGAGAAAGTTGAGAGCAGGGGAAGGAACAAAGGAAAATATTAAGCTTCATTATGAGATATATGGGAATGGAAAACCTTTGATATTTCTTCATGGAGCTTTCTGGAACATAGAATATTACAGGGAATTTATAGATATATTAAGCAAAAAATTCAAGGTGATTGCCGTTGACTTGCCGTTTCATGGGAAATCCAATAATAGATTAATGGATTTTTCAGAAACATCTGACATTGTTTATAAAATCTGCCAAAATGAAAATATTCAAAACCCTTCAATTATTTCCCACTCTGCCGGAAGCGGAATTGCAATAGTCTATGCCTCAAAATTCAAAGTAAAAAAATTATACTTGATAGCTCCTGCTGGAATCAGGTATTTTAAACATGAGATATTATTTTATTCTAAGGCCATTATTGCCCAACCTATTATGTCACTAAGATTTTCAGGAATCAAAATGCTAAAAATCTACAAAGCAGGAGCAGAATTCATAAAAAAAAATCGGAAAACAAAAAATCTGTTAGAGTTTATGAATAAGCTGCTTAAATTGGATTTAAGGAAAGATATGAATATGATTAAGTGTCCGGTCACAATAATCTGGACAAAGGAGGATGAAATGCTTCCTATAAGGCACAGCACTGAGTTTCTAAAAAACATAAAAAAATCAAAGCTGATCATTATCCACGGCTGCCATAACTGGCCTGCATTCAATCCTGAAAACATCTATAAGATTGATGAACTGAAATTAAAGGCCTAGCTATAGCTTAAATCCAGCTCATCCTGGTAATCCAGCGAATCCCCGCCATCTACAGTCACTGCGCTTCCCTTATTCTTCTTGTATTTAACTGTCTCTTTTTTCTTTTCCTTAATCTGCCCCATGGCAAGCTTATCTGCATCTGCGTTTGTTATCTTTTTGAGATCATCAAAGCCCTTTATATCAAATGCCCTCAATGCTTTTCTTAATAATCCGTCTTCGCTTTCCTTGACCTCCTTAAAGACTGTGTGCTTCGCTATACATTTATTGCATACATTGTCTTTCCCTATAAAATAAAGGAAAGTAAGCTCTTTTCTGCAGGAGTCGCATTTCATTAAGCCATGAAAAGAAATCATTCATTAAAATAGGTTTCGGTTAAAAAAATTTAGAGATAATATTCAACAGTTATGTCCTTCTTCAAAACATCATATGCTTTCCCTATATCCTTATCATTTAAGATGAAAGTTGCTTCTGTTTCTGTATTCACAAGGTCCATTATAGAGATGTTATGCATTGCCAGGGTCTTTGTGACAGCATAATAGAAACCTGGGGTATTTATCATCTCTTTTGGAATCTTTAATGAAATTGAAGCCATATTCCTGTTTATTGCCTTAATCTTTTCTCCTTTTAATGCATCAATAAACTTGTGCTCATATTTTTCATTGCTGATTACAAGTACCTCATAATTTCCATATATTATGTTAAGGGTATCTCCGACTTCAAAGTCAACAAACTTATACAGCCTGATAAGCTTTTTATGCAGGGATTGTGTTTTCTTGACAGATATTTCAAACAATCCTGATTTTACAAGTATTGACGTTTCCTTCGAAAGCCTGATTTTTTTTGAGGTGCTTTTAGTCTTTTCAATATACCTTCTTATTGCCATTGATATTGCTGATACCTTGACTTCCCCAAGTTCTTTTTTTACTTCTGGATATATCAATTCAGAAAGGGCCATTATGTTCACCAAATCTTTTTCCAGCGATTCATGTAGGTATGGCTTTTCCCTAAGAATTTTTATTGTTACCTGTGAGATATTTACCATTTTCGCTGCTTTTTATGAATAAGACATTTCTTTTTGTTAAATTTTTAACAGAAAGTTAAAAAGCTTTATAAAGATTTTCAATATTCTTAACGCAATTATGAAGAAATTCAAAATAAAATATGTAAACATAGACCTGGATAGGAAGTGGCTTATTATAGGAGCCATGTTTTTCATAATCTCGTTTTTCATAAATGTATGGCCACTGGTATTCTTAGGCATTTTTTGCGTAGGAAACGCTATTGTGCTTTCCCTGGACAGGTATGTAAGCCTTCCTATTGATATTGAGTTCTCAACCTTTTCCTCAATTTTGATGACAAAAGTCTTTGGGCTTGAATGGGGGATTGCAAATGCAATAATAACTAAGCTATCAGCAATCATCCATAACAAGAAATTTGCAATGGACCATATCTTCATGATAGGAGGGTATTGCTTTGCTGCAATACTTGCAAACATGCTTCCTGGAAGCATCTTTTCGATAGGGCTTCTTGCCACAGTGATTGTAAATATCTACATAGTTTTTGTATCAAAGTTCATAACAATGCTTTCCATGCAGGAAATTTTCATGTATGGCATTAGCAACACTCTGTTCAACCTTGTCCTTTTTGTCGGGTTTTCTGATTTGTTCTATAAAATAATGATGTTTTTTGCTTAATTTTATTAATTTAAAGCAACTTAAGAAACATAAATGAAAATTTTAAAGAAGATATGGCTAAGGGACTGGCTGGTAAACCTATTACTGGCATATATACTGATATCAGATATTTTTTTCATAATATCATTTAAGGCTGAGATGATTATTTTTGGACTGCCTTTTATTCTGCTAAGCATCATTTTTTTCCCGTTCATAATATTTATTTTTTCACCCTGCATGATAATATATGATTCTGGGATAAAACTTCGGCAGAAATATCTTCCATGGAATGAAATAAAAAGCATAAGCTTTAGCAGCGGAAGATTTAGGGATACTGTTTTTTGGAGAGGACTTAAGCTTCCTGCAACGCAAAGGATATATGTCCTTGACATGAAAGGAAATGAATACAACACAATAATAGACTTGGATCATTCCCTGAAAATCAACAGGAGCTCAAACAACATATCAATTATCAGCGAAGTTTTTCATCTTACCGGAAGAGCCAACATTCTAAGTGACTGGGCAGAAAAGAGGTAGTGAAATTATCTTCTTAAAAAATTTTTTATTTTATATATGATTACTCCAAAAAATGAAACCACTAAGTAAGGCAGCATTCTAAAAAAATCAAAAGGAGAATAAACTATTGCTGCAGGGCATAGCCCTGGAGTACATGCACCAGAAGCACAAATTAAGCACATCAGAAATCACTCAATTTAGTCTATTTTTTAAGTTTGCCACTATGGGACCACCAGCTTTATGTAATCAGCTTTTTTTGATGTCTGAAGCTCATTCATCAGCGTCCTTATTTTGCCTGCATCACCTTCAAGGATGAAAATTTGAAGGCATTTATGTGTGTCAAGATGGTTATGTATCTGTGTTTTTATTATTTCATTATATTTATGCCTTATACCCGATATGTCTTCATTATGCTCTTCTTCATTAACCACAATAAGCGTCCCTGCAACTTTGCCGGAAAGGCTTGATTTTTCCTTTTCAGAAGCGATAAGCATCCTTAGTCCAGAGCGTATTATTTCGCTTCTACCACTATAACCAAGATCTTTTTGAAATCTGTCCATTTCTTTAATTAATCTGTCATTCAAAGAAATGCTTATTATGGCCATATGCCCTATAATTATTAATATATTTATATAGTTAATCATAAAAATTATTAACAATAAGCTTAAATATTAATAACAATACCTTATTGAAGGATTAAAATGAACGAAACTTGGGTTTTAACATTATTAAGCGTAACTATAATCAGCCTAATATCCTTTGCTGGCGTTTTTACGCTGACATTGAAAGGGAGAATCCTAAATAAAATCCTTTTATTCCTTGTCAGCTTCTCAACAGGTGCCTTGCTTGGAGACGCTTTTATCCATCTTCTTCCTGAGATGATTGAAGAGACAGGCTTCACCCTTTCAAGCTCTTTTGCTGTTATAGGCGGAATCCTTATATTTTTTGTCTTGGAAAAATTCATCCATTGGAGACACTGCCATGTCCCGACATCTAAAGATCACCCACACCCTGTTGGAATAATGAACCTTGTTGGAGACGGCTTTCATAATTTTATGGATGGCATGATCATTGCCGGAAGCTTCATGGCTGACACAAGGATAGGGATTGCAACAACAATTGCAGTAATACTTCACGAGATACCGCAGGAGATTGGCGAACTTGGGATACTTATACACGCAGGATATTCTAAATCAAAAGCATTGATACTAAATTTCATGTCTGCGCTCATATCTGTTCTTGGAGCATTGATTGCACTTTTGCTTGGAAGCCTTTCAGAAAATTTCATACTATTTGTAACCCCAATTACTATAGGCGGATTCATCTATATTGCTTCAGCTGACCTTATTCCTGAACTCCATAAGGAGACTGACCCGAAAAAATCATTTATGCAGCTTGTTGGAATAGTGCTTGGAGTTGGAATAATGCTTTCGCTCCTTTTCCTTGAGTAATCTTTTTAACCATAAATGAATTTATTTTTCATATGAACCCTATTGTTTTTCTTGCTTTAGCTTTAACAGTAGTATATTCTTTTTTCCTGGCCCTTTTCCTGACTCCAAAAGCCCATAAAAAAAAGATAAAGCATGGAAAATTTGACCTTTTCCAGTTCATGCTGCTGTTTTTTGCCCCAATGGTTGTGATACCTGCATTATATTTCCTGAAGAGAATAATTATTTCAAGCCAAAAGATTGAGGTCTTTTCATTTCCTATTATCTGGTTTGACCTTTTTTTCTTTCTGCTGATATATTTCCTCATCCTTGGAAACGGAATACATTCTGTATCTGTCATTAATCAAAAGCATATGAAAGACCTTAGGAAACATAACCTGTGGAAGATAAATGAATTTTTCCACAATTCATTCAGCCATTTCCTGATTACTGTCCCTGCAATGCTTATTCCGTTTCTATACTCCATGCTGGAAATTAACCATCCTGTTTCAGCTATCACAAGTATTGAAATTTGGATAATATTGCTTTGCGGCATATTGCTTGGCATAGGCACAGGGATTGCATGCACAGAAGGAAGCATACCAAAAGTCATGTTCTATGTTATATTTTCTCTTTCTATCATGATTCCTTTGATTTTTGTATCCAAAAACCTAGATTTCAGAAACTATCCTTTCTCTACGTTGACAGAAACAGTGTATATTTCTGCAGTCCTTACCCTATCTTTCTATAAATACAAGCTAAAAGGCTTTCCTGAGATGGTTCCTCATTATTTTTTTGACGATAAATAAATATATGCTGAAACTGCCATTATAGCAATACTAACTAGCTGCGAAAGGGCAAGACCAAAGAAAAATACTGTGTAAGTTGACCTGAATAAATCTGTCACAAACCTAAATAGGCTGTAGCTGAACAAATATATCAAAGTCAGCTTTCCTGCTTTTAAATTCTGCTTTCCAAAATAAAGCATCATGCCAAAAAGCAGAAACTGGGTTATTGCCTCATAAATCTGAACAGGATGCCTGCACACTTCATCAACCATAAGGAAAACTACACACCAAGGCAAGCTGCTTGGCAAGCCAATATGCTCAGAATTAATAAAATTGGCAATCCTTCCGAATGCTGTCACAATGGATAATGGAACAACTATAAAATCCATTATTTCTAAGAATGATATTTTATGCTTTTTTGTAAAAAAATAGGCTGCTAAAGTTCCTCCGATTAAACCACCATGAAAAGCCAGCCCTCCCTGCCATACTGCAAATATCTCCCCAAGATTTGAAGAGTAATAGCTCCATTCTGTAAGGACATGCACAATTCTTGCGCCAAGTATGCCAAAAAGCATTATGTATATCACTAAATCTGATGCATTTTCTTTTGTTAAATTTTTTATTTTCCCTGCCTTTTTTATAAGAAGATAATTCACAAGAAGGAAACCAAGTGCGTAGACTATGCCATAAAACCTGACTGAAAATGGGCCTAGAGAGATTATGTCGGGATTTATGTTTTGAAGGAACATGAAAATTAGTTATTGAAAAGCCATTTATAATTTTATCTGAAACTTGCTAGATATAGTCATAATTATACTCAAAGAGTTGTTTATCTATTTTCCCGATAAGCACCCTATAGATTTCTGAATACAGGCTTTTTATTGTAAGCCCTATGAAACCTTCCTTTCTTATCCTTCTTGGAGAAGTAAAAACAAAAAGCCTTGAAAAATAGCATCTTGCGCCTGCTTTTTTTGCCCGGCTAACCAAATCATGCTCTTCCCCGAGCACTAAAGACCCGTCAAACCCATTAAGCTTCTCAAAAAGGCTTTTTTTTATGTACATGCATTGGCCTGAACAATGAGGGGAAGGATTATGCTTATTCAGGAAGTTCTTGGTATTATAATAAAGCCTATAAAAAAGGTTCTTTGAACCCACATATACATGGCAGGTTGAAAAATCATATTCTTTTGATTCTTCAAGAAAAGATCCGAGGAAGTTTTTTGGAAGCATTACGTCACTATCCAGAAAAAGCAGGTCATATTTAGCTATCTTTGCGCCATTATTCCTAGCTATAGCCGGTGTCCCGCCATTTACTACGATACAATTCTCTTTAGAGGCAATTTTCCTTGTTTCATCCTTAGAACTATCAGCTACAATTATCTCGCAACCTATATCTCCCTGTGCTTTTATGCTTTTTAGAAGCAATGGAAGCGTACTTTCCTCATTCCTTGCCGGAATAACTATTGATATCATAGAAAGCTATAAAACTTGGACTTAAATATTAAACTTTATGATTACTTACATTTATGCATTCATCCTTGGCTATATCACTGCAAAGATATTTTCAGGCAGCCATGAGCATATAAAAGGGCCTTTAGGTTCTATACTTATAAAAATAAGAAAGCTCAGAATCCACATCCACCACTGGATACTTGGATTTTTGTTTACTGTTGTTATCCTGTTCTTTAAGGCAATGTCGATTGAGGACATAAACAGCTTTGACCTCCATCTTGTCTCTTTTTTCATTGGGATAATGTTCCAGGGGATATATGAATTCAATGACTGGAAGGAAATCATAGAAAAAGTATAAAACCTGCCTTGATTTCCTGCTGTAAAATGTCATATACCATCCTGGACTGCTACACTGATGAGGCTGCCGGACTAGGAGTCCCTCCTTATCTAGGAACTTACCCCAGATATATCTTTGGGCTGCTGATGGCAGAAGGGAAAAAGGTCAATTATATCACAATAGATGACCTGAGATTCTCAAGAATCTATAAAAACAGGCATAAGAAGGAAGAGAAGACAAACATAAAAATCTATAACCTGACAAGGGAAGATGTAGCAAAGATACTTCTTGAGACTGATACATTGATTGTAAATCTTGGCGTTCACGTACCTGGAAAATATCTTTCAGCAGTTCCCGGAACACTAAGGGAAGTCGTCCCTTTGATTAAAGACCTAAACTGCAAGAAAATCCTTACTGGCCCTGCAATTTTTGGGACCCAGCTTGAAGGCGGAAAATATTATGAGAAGACAGATACAAAACTTTTTGATGAAGTAAAGCAGTTTGGGTTTGAATTCGGAGGCTTTGAGAAGCTCCAGAAATACTCGCTTCTTGGGGCGCACATCATAAAGCAGATACCTTATCCTTTGATGATTGAAATTGAAACAGGAAGAGGATGCAATGTCGGAAGATGCAGCTTTTGCACTGAACCCTTAAAAAATAAGTTCATAAACAGGAAAACTGAAGACATATTAGAGGAAGTAAAAGAGTTTTATGACCTTGGCTGCAGGTTTTTTAGGCTTGGAAAACAGGCTGACTTTTATTCTATTGAAGACCCTATAAGGCTTCTTAAAGGAATAAGGGAAAAATGCCCGGATATAAAGATACTTCATCTTGATAATGTTAACCCTGTGTTTGTAATAAACGAAAAAGGGATAGAGATAACAAAAGCAATTGTGAAATATTGCTCATCAGGAAATGTCGCTGCTTTTGGCGTTGAAAGCTTTGATCCTTTAGTTGTAAAGGAAAACACGCTTAATTGCACACCAGGAATTGCAATGAAGGCTATAAAGATATTAAATGAGCTTGGATCAGCTAGGGGAGAAGATGGCATGCCAAAATACTTGCCTGGATTAAACATTATCTATGGCCTTGGATTTGAATCAAGAAAAACGCATGAATACAACATACAGGCATTAAAGCAGATTTATGACAATGGCTGGATGCTAAGAAGGATAAACATAAGGCAGGCTGCAATCCTTCCCGGAACCATGATGGAACAGAAATTCGGGAAAAAATATTATAGGAAAAATAAAAGGTATTATTGGAAATGGCGAGACGATATAAGGCAGAATATTGATTTTCCGATGCTTCAGAGGGTTGTCCCTAAGGGCACTATACTTAAGAACATATATACTGAGATACATGACGGAAACACTACATTCGGAAGACAGTTTGGCACATATCCTTTGATTGTAGGCATAAAAGGGAAGCTTCCACTAAAACAATTTATTAGTGTAAAGGTTACAGATCATATGCTTAGGAGTGTAAGCGGTGAGCAAGTGAATGGATAACCAGCATTTTATTTTCTCTTCAAAAATTATTTAAACTGTCATTCTTTAATTAAAATATGCGCTTAAAGATTGCATCAATCAATTTTTGGGGACTGCCATGGCCTCTTTCAATCCAAAAAAGGAATAGGATAGGAAAGTTGATTTCTTTCATCAAAAAAAGCGATTTGGATGTCATATGCCTTCAGGAGATATGGAGAACAATAGATCTGGAATTAATAAAATCCAGGCTTAAGGAATATTATTTTTTTGACGCTTCTAAGAGAAAAGCAAACCCTTCTGGACTTGTTATCCTTTCAAAATACCCTATAATTGACGGGAACTATGTTCCTTTCTGGAATGTGCATTACGAATTTGTATTCAGGAAAGGCATGCTTATATCGAATATCCTTGCAAACGGTGAAAAAATCAAGATAATTAATACTCATTTTTATGCTACATTGCATCCATTAAAATCCAAGATATGGCTAAGGCAGTTAACTTCCCTTTATTCAGCTATAAGCAATAAGCAAACCTTAATTTTTGGAGATTTCAATTATGACTATAATGATTTTCCTCTCCCTGAACTTTATCTTATCTCTGAAAGTAAAATACCTACAAGAAATACAAAAAACCCTTATACTAAACGCTCGCTAAACAGGTTTTCAAAGATAAATATGGCATGCGATATAATACTTAGCAATTTTGAATTAGAAGTGAAAAAAAAAGAGATAAGAAAAGATAAAAATATCCTGTTTTCTGACCATTATTCAGTCATATCGCATATTAAGATAAAATGACACTGGAAAATCTATATCTAATACTTCCAGGGCTTCTTGGAAACTTAGGAGCCTGGACTTTTGGGAAAATCAATTCATTCAATTACCCGATAGACTTCAATATAAAATTCAAAGGAAAAAGATTATTCGGGAAGAATAAGACTTTCAAAGGAGTTCTTGCATCAATAGCTATAGCGTCTATTGTGAACTTTTCATTAAATAGTAATGCTGGTCTGGGTGCCATGATGGGTTTTTCTGTTGCGTTCGGGGACACTTTAAAAAGTTTTTTCAAGAGAAGATTAAACATTAAAGAAGGCAAAGACTGGCTGCCATATGACCTTTTTGACCTTCCTATTGGATATTCTCTCTTTATTTTTCCTATCCTGAAGATAAAACTACTAGACATAATTATTTGCACTACTTTTGCAATCTTAATTACTTTGCTTGCACAGCTTGTCGGAAAATCATTAAACATCAAGAAATGATTAAGGTATAGTCCTAAATCTTGTATTAAGAAGAAGCCACTCTATTAATAAAGCTATAAACCCGGTAAAAAATAACACTGCGGATAGATCATATGGAACAAGGACAAGTTCTGTTTTATTATCTAATAGCTCAAAAACTTTCTCAATCTCATCTTCACTTTTCACTTCAAAATACATCCCATTAGTATCCTCTGAAATCTTTTTCAGTGTTGAAAAATCATAAACTGCAGGAAGGTCAACATATGCTGCTCCTATCTCTCCAGAACCGATAGCAATTGTATTGGCCACAGCATTATTTTTTCTTATGTAATTTAATGCATGCTGCAGGTTCTCATCAACATATATCCCTGCTGTGTCTGATCCATCGCTCAAAAGGACTATTGACTTTGCGCCTTCCGGAAGCATATTAACCGCTGTTATCAGTGCTGAGCCTATATCTGTCCCTGATGAAGGATCAACGTCTATTGAGGATAAAGCAATCATTAAGTTTGCCTTTTCCAATGTAAGAGGCTGCTTAATATATGAAACGCCTGAAAAAGACATAACTGCAATTTTTGCATCAAGCCTCTTCACAAGCTCCTCTGATATTTTTTTTGCCATGTCAATCCTAGTCGGGAAAATATCATGACTGGACATGCTTGCAGAAGTATCTATAGCAATCACATAATTGCTTATCAAAAGCTCTGTTTCATAATAGATTTCAGGCCTTGATGCGCTTAAAACCATGAGTGTTATTACTATAACCCTAAGTGCCAACTGCGAATTGTTTTTTGTGATTAGATTTGTCCCTGTAACCCTTTTCATGGCTGAAAAGTTTGAAAATTTCATCGCTTTCTTCTTGTTGTGCTGATAGAAGTAATAGTGAAGAATTATGATAAAAGGGATAAACAACAAAAGGTAGAGCATAAGCGGCTGCTGGAAAACTATCTCCATCTTGCACCAACCCTGTTAAAAAATTTGAGCATATTATGAAAATAAGGCTCATCTGTCCTTAGCTCTAATAAATTGCTTTTATTTTTCTGGAAAATCTGCCTTACTGTATTTAGGTCTTTCCTGTTGTAGTCCCGATAAATGCCTGCATATTCTTTTGCATCTATGTATAATGTTTTCTTTGAATATGGATCCTCAATAACCATTTGTCCTGAATCAACAGGTATCTCAAAGTCCCTTGGATCCCTGACCATTATACCTATAACCTCATGAACATGACATATTATTTTAAGGTATTCTGCTAAGCTATCCTGCATATCTATGAAATCACTTACTAAAAAAATAAGGTTTCTTTTATCAAGAATGGATAGTACCTGCTGGACAGCTTTCCTTAGGTTTTTTTGCCCGCCATAGTTTTTTACGCTCCTAAGCTCATTTACAAACTGGTGGAACTGCTTCTTTCCCATCTTTGGGGTGGCTAAGGATTTAATTCCATCAGAAAATAAACCATACCCTACAGAATTCCCTGAATTTATCAGACCGTAAAATATTGAATTTACTGCTTCTGCTGCATATTCGCACTTAAGTTTTTTTTGAGATGAAAAAAGCATGCTCTCGCTTGCATCAATCAAGAAAAAAGCATTGAAATTTATGTCTACCTTATACTCCCTGACCAGTAGCTTTTGCGACCTTTGTGAAGCCATCCAGTCAATCCTTGATGCATCATCTGTGTTTGAATAATCCCTGTAGTCTTCAAATTCAATGCCTCTTCCCTTTAATTTTGATGCCAGTTCCCCAGCCATGGCTGTAGTCAAAAAATCCTTCCTGACTTTCATTACAAGCTCTTTTGATTTTGGAAGCAAGTCTGCTTTGAATTCTTTAAGAGGCATAATGTAAAAACTAGGTAGTAGCATATTTAAATATTTCCTTGTCAAAAAGATTAATCTGAAGAAATACAGGAAATTTACTTTTTTCTTGACCAGAACTGAAGGGATTCAGGGCTCCGTTTGTTTATATGTGGTATCCTTGGGATTATCATGCATGACAATGCCGCAATTCCTGCTATCATGTGATAGCCATATCCTAAAGCCATCCCAATTGCGCCTGAAAACCAGACACTTGCTGCAGTAGTTAAATTTTTGACATTTAACCCATCTTTTACAATTAGTCCAGCTCCTAGAAATCCTATCCCTGTAACAATCTGCGCAGCAATTCTTGATTCTGAAGCTGGGTCAACCCTGGCTGAAAGGAAAGTAAAAAGCATCGCACCTGAAATAACCATAGTATGGGTACTTATCCCTGCATCCTTTCCCCTTGATTCCCTTTCTGCACCAATAAAATAGCCAAATACCAAAGCCAATGCCAAATCGATGACAAATTCTAGCTCCATTATCATAAGGACAGTCAATCCAAGCTTCTTAATAAAGATTTAGAAAATGCAAACAGGAATAATGTTTTTAAAAACAGCTTAATAAAAACCACCTGTGAAAACCACATGAATAATCCATCAGGATAGAGCGCTTTCATAATACTGACATTTGGGTCAAAAGCATAATTGCCTGCAAAAAAAACCTTATGAAAAAACTCAAAAGCATATGAAAAACCCATAATATAGTAAAAGAACACCAGCAGAACAATAAGAATAAGAACTATTCCAGAAGAATTCAATACCAATTTCCAGTTTAACAGCAATAAAAAAAAGAATGTTGTAAGAGATGCAAAATAGATGATACTTATAGTCGATAATATATTCCTAACATCCTTAAGATGGCTAATTTCATCTTCTTTTAAGAAATCCAGGCTGTTTTTTTCACTTCCTTTTAAAAAAGCCACTATTCCTGCGTTTTTTGTGTCTGCATCCTGCTTATCAAAAATCTCATAAACACCATACTTTTCAAATGAATAACTGAAATAATTCTGCTCTATAGATGAATATAACGATGAAAAAAGCAATATAAAAAATAAGGATATTGCTGACAAGCTAAGAATAATAATATCTGCCTTTCCCTTTTTGTTCCCTGTCTTTGACGCTTCCATATTTGTTTATCCTTGGCCTAAACGATGTTTCGTCCCTTCTCATAGATATATCAAGATTGGATAAAAGATCATTCATGCCTTTTTCCATCTCAAATGGGCCTTTTGCTGTTCCCTCAACTGCAGGCTCCCCTTCAAAAACCAATAGCCTGTCTGACAAATAATCCAGAAACAATAAGTCATGGTCAACAACAAGGGCAGTTATTTTCCTTTGCTCAATGATATTTGAGATGACCTTTGAAACATTAAGCCTTTGCTCTACATCAAGGTATGCTGAAGGCTCATCAAGCAAGAGAAGCTCTGCATCTTTGGATAGGCATAATGCTATCGCAACCCTCTGAAGCTCTCCTCCAGAAAGCTCATTAAGCTTTTTTAGCATAAGAGGTTTTATATCCAGTGGCCTTACTATTTCAACTTCGTATTTTTGCAACGCTTCCTGCAAAACTACCATCACCATCTCATCTGATTCTGAATTAAGGTATTGCGGCTTATATGAGACCTTAACTTTCAAGTCCAGCTTTGCATCATCTGGTGTCTCTACTCCTGCAAGCAGCTTGACAAAGCTTGTCTTTCCAATCCCATTTTCCCCTAAGACCCCAACCTTTTCATAAGTCCTAAGCTCCCCTTCCTTTGCATTAAGCATAAATGATCCATATTTTTTTGAAAAATCCGGCCAATTAGTTAGCCTTGAAGTCTGGGAAGACTTGAAAGGCTGCTTGACGTTAAACTGTATCTTATGATCCCTAAACCTTACATTTTCCTCTTTAAGATATCCTTCCAGGAAAGTATTTATGCCATTTTTTGTCGGCCTTACCTGGGAAACAATACCAAAAACCCCATTCATACCATATAGTATATGGACTAAGTCTGCCATGTAATCAAGCGCAATCAAATCATGCTCAATCACCAGGACTGCTGTATTTTCATCTGCAAGTTCCCTTATCAGTTTTGATATATGAAGCCTCTGCTTTATATCAAGATAGGAAGTTATCTCATCAAAAATATACACGTTGGCTTTTTTCAGGAATGTTGCTGCAACAGCAACCCTTTGAAGCTCTCCTCCAGAAATATGCTTTACATCCCTATCAAGTATCTTTTCAAGCTCAAAATTTTTTACTGCCCATTCCAGATTATTTTTTTCATTTATCTTCTCCAAAAGCTCAGATACCTTCCCAGAGAACTGCTTTGGAATCATATCTACATGCTGCGGCTTATATGCTGTCTTTATCTCTCCTTTTCTTAATTTTTCAAAAAATAACTGCGCTTCTGTACCTTTAAAATATTCAATCACTTCCTTTATTTCTGCTTCCTTGCCAAAGTTTCCCAGGTTTGGCTTCAAGACACCTGCAAGTATCTTTATTGCGGTACTTTTTCCAATCCCATTTATTCCTAAAAGGCCAACTACCTTTCCAAATACAGGTGTTGGGAGATTATAAAGCGCAAATTCATTCTGGCCATACCTGTGTATAGGTGGCTTGTTTAGTGCCTCTGGAAGGTTTATTATCTTAATCGATTCAGGAGCCTGGTTAACGCAGATGCCGCAACCGATACATAGCCCTTCATCTATCAAAAGCTTCTTACCGTCAAAATACATGCATTCGTCCCCTTTCCTGTTTATCGGACAGAGACTTTGGATATGTTTTTTCTTGTCCATATCCTTAAGCTTTGTATTGTCTACAACAGCAATCCTTTTTCCCATAATTAAGCTTGAAGTTCAAGGATTTATTTAAATAGTGCGGTTGCTAAGGCGTTGTCCAGAGTCTCGCCATGCTCGACTGCAGCAGCAAGTTTTAAGAGGTAGTTTTTAGATAAAGACCGTCTCCGTAGGAGCCATCCCTCTGGTCTTTGTCTATACACATAGAGAAGAAAACTTGCACATTGCTGCAGATTCTGGACATCGCCTGTTACTAAGGCTTCTTTTTCAGGACTGATATGTTGCCTTCCTTATGCACCAGTTCATATTTATCAATATTTTTTTCCAGAATCATCCGTGAATTTAAGAACAAGTCCTTTCTCCAGCTGTTTTCAATCGGGCCTAAAACAACATAATTGAAATCCAAGGGATTACAGCCATTTCCAATAAGGTATCTAATTTTCGGATTGTTCAATAATGCAAAATAGGCTGTATTCACATCATTAAAAGTTCTTGTTTCTGAAATCACGCACACCCATGCTTCCTCATTTATAGTTCCAAGAATATTATCTATGTTGATGCTATCTCGAAGGGCATTTTGTGAATATAAATTGAACACTGCTGCAACCAGAACTAGAGCTAAAATTGATTTTTGCCATTTAATATTTTGCACGCTATACATTTCAATGATATTGATTGACATAAATAAGAAAGCTGGGGCAAAATACCTTATATCCTTATTCTGAATGAATGTGAAAAGAAAATAAATGAATAAAATATTGTAGATCAATCCTTTTGTTTTTCTTAAAAAAAATATACTCGCAAGAAACATCAGTGAATATACCACTGAAAAATCAAATATTGTTTTCAAAGGATAGAAAAAAAAGTTGCCAATGTTAATCCCTGATGGATCGTTCTCAAGCTTTCCGATTGCTATGTTTCCAATAATCTGAGGGAGGAATTCCTTTAGATTTAATGGATTATACCATGTAAGGACGATCAATAAGAAAAACAGCAAAGAAAAAAGCAGGGGAATAAAATTTTTCTTTTTTATACCATAAAAGCCAATTACTGACTGCATGATTGGAACCAACAGATATAACATAAATGTCCATTTTGTCAATGTCCCTAGAGCTGCGACTATCCAAAAAAAAACTGTGTACCTTGACATAGCGAAATTCTCAGAATAAAGCAGGAGCATATATCCTAAGGAGACTAATGCAAAGAGGGCAAAATCTATCAGGTATAGCTTCATCAGGCTAAGGTAAACTGGAATTGTGGTAACTAATATAGCAAGGATAATCCCCTGCATATGCCCAAACAATTTTTTCCCGATAAAAAATGAGCTGATGATTAAGACCAGCAAGAAAAGCAGGTTTGACATTAGAGCAGAATCATATCCTGTCCCAAAAAGAAGATAAAAAGGAAAAGCCGCATAATGAAAAAAGTGCGGATAGTAATTATATGCAAAACCAAGCACCGGAAACCTTGCTATTGACTCTGTTACATATCCTTTATGACTGGTTTCCCTATACATTGAAAGGCTAATCATAGCATGCCATGACTCATCCCATGCAGGCATTTCCTTTTTACTGGCAATGAATAAAACAGCATGTGATATAAATATCAAAAAAAGCATGGCTAAAAACAATAAACTTTTGCCTGTTCTTTTTCCAGCTGACTTGTTTTGCTTTTCCATCCTGTTAAAAATATTTATATTGCTTTTCTTTATTAAACATGTCCTAAGGTTATAAAAACAACTATTAGAACATTACTGCAAAAGACTATTTTTATATACCTTAAAAGCTTCTCTAGCCTGATGAAAGGATTTATCACCTATCCGACATATAGGGTGGAAAATGGAAAAGCGCTTGTCTATTTGTTTGGAAGGCTGGAGAATGGTGAATCATTCCTTACAATAAACCATTTCAGGCCTTATTTTTGCATCAGGAAAAAAGACCAGGAAAAGATTGAAAAGATAAAAACTGACCTGAAGTATGATATTGAAGAGACCAATCTGAAAAATTTTTTTGATGATCCTGTCATAAAGATTACTTTGAACATGCCCAGAGATATTCCAATCCTAAGGGACATGTTCCAAAAAGAAGATGTGCCGACATATGAAGCAGACATAAGGTTTGTATACAGGTTTTTAGTCGATAAAGGCATAAAAGGAAGCCTTGAAATCCATGGTGATTTTAAGAAAGGGCATATGGTGAACAGGATTTATGAAGAACCTGAACTTAAAGGGAGTGATTTCAGCCCTGAACTAAGAGTGCTTTCCATAGATATAGAATCTTCAATGGACCTGAAGAGAATATTCTGCATCTCCCTTGTCTCAAATGAGTTTAAAAAAGTGCTTTTCAACGGCTCAAGAAAACTGAATGATGCTGAAAGCTTTAATTCTGAAAAAGAGATGCTTGAAAGGTTTAAGGAGATAATTCATAATTACGACCCAGACATCATAACCGGGTGGCACGTCATTGATTTTGATTTAAAGGTCCTTCATGACAAGTTCAAAGAGCATAAGCTGGATTTCAACATCGGAAGGACTGAGTGGCCTTGCATAATAAAAACATATGACTCATTTTTCAAGGACAGCACTGCTGAAGTTCCCGGAAGGACAATCCTTGATGGGATACACCTGATGAAGATATCGTTTATAGGTCTTACTGATTATAAGCTAGAGACTGCTGCAAAAGAGATTTTAGGAGAAGGAAAACTTGAAGCTTTTGATAATACTGATAAGGGAGAAGAGATTGAAAGGCTTTACAGGGATGAGCCGCAGAAGCTTGTTGATTATAACTTGAAAGATTCTGAACTGGTCCTAAGGATACTTGAAAAAAAGAATCTTATCAGGCTTACAATAAAGAGAACCATGCTTACAGGCATGCAGCTTGATAGGGTCAAAGCATCTATTGCTTCCCTTGATAATCTCTATATTAGGGAGACTTTAATTAGAGGATATGTCTGCAAGACTTCTGATTTCAAGGATAGGGATGAAAGGATAAAAGGAGGGTTTGTGAAAGATTCAATCCCCGGCATCTATGATTACATAATTGTCATGGATTTCAAAAGCCTGTACCCAAGCATAATGAGGACATTCAATATTGATCCTCTATCATTTATACCTAAGGAGCTTCACTCAAAATTTAAAGAAGACGAAATAATTATTTCCCCAAATAATGCATACTTTAAGAAAAAAACAGGTATACTTCCTGAGATTTTAGAGAAGCTTTGGGAGCAAAGAGATGCAGCGAAAAAAAACAAAGATAATGAGGCAAGCCTTGCTATAAAAATTACAATGAATTCATTTTTTGGAGTTTTAGCAAACCCTATGTGCAGGTTTTATTCTCTTGATATGGCTAATGCAATAACCCATTTTGGGCAAATGATTGTAAAAAGGACAAGCGAGATTGTAGAAGAAAGAGGACTTAGGGTAATTTATGGGGACACGGATTCTATTTTTATCGAAACTAAGTCAAATGACTCAGAAGAAGCTGCAAAAATTGGAAAAGAAGTCCAAAAATATGTCAATGAATACTGGCATGAATATACACAAAAAATAGAGGTAAAATGCTATCTTGAGCTTCAGTTTGAAAAAACATTCATCAGATTTATCATGCCAAAAATCCGAGGAACAGAGAAAGGAGCAAAAAAAAGATATGCAGGGCTCATTATGAAAGATGGAAAGGAAAAAGTTGTATTTACTGGACTTGAATTTGTAAGGAGGGACTGGACTGCAGTATCAAAGAAATTCCAGCTGGAGCTACTTGATAGGATTTTCCATAAAAAAGAAGTTGTAGATTACATAAAGGAATTTGCAATAGATCTGAGGAAAGGAAAATATGATGAGTTGTTGATATATAGAAAAGCAATAAGAAAGGACTTAAAGAAATATACAAAGACAACTCCACCTCATGTAAAGGCCGCAAGGAAGCTTGATAAGATAAAAAGCAACATAATCTCTTATCTTATGACAACAGACGGACCTGAGCCAATGCAGAAGATTGAGCATAAGATTGATTATGAGCATTATATCGAGAAGCAGATAAAGCCTATTGCAGATTCTGTCCTTGTGTTCTATGGCAAGAATTTTGATGACCTTCTTAATAATACTAAGCAGACAAGCCTGTTTGGCTTTGGCTAGATTAACAATAATAATATTGGCTTTGCAAGTATTGAGAAGAGTATGAAATTAAAGATTACATTTGTCACTACAAAGATCATGTATTTTGGAAGATACATAGGGCTGGATATTGCAGTCCAGACTGTATTATTCAAATTAATGCCAATCGAAAGGTAAATTCCCAAGGTTGAGATATCCATAGCCGGAAAAAAGCCTGCCAAAAGCCCTGCAAATGAATATGCAGGTATAACCCAAAGAAGGTAGTTTGCAAAAAAGCCTCCTGCGAGCATATGATAAGATATCAATGCAAGTGAAATCAAAAAACCAGTAAGTGGGCCGTATTTAACACCTGCAAGAACCCCTACAAAAGTCACAAGCTCCAAACCAATTGTCCTTAGGTTCAATGTATTAACAATGAAACTCATGCTGAAGCTTAATGCAAGCAAAAGAACTAGAATCATGACGCCTTTAAATATAGCAAACAAAAGCAGAAAAATCCCTATGATCTTCATGTATTTTACAAGCTTCTTTTTATCAAATGATTTTTTATGCACAAAGAAAAGATATTTTGTTTTGGTTATAAAGATATAGGAAAATAGATAGGAATATGGCAAAATTTTAATTCTTCACCAGTATTCTTAAAAATATGATTAGAGAAAGGGTCAATCTTCCAAGTGGAAGGGTGGGAATTGTTCCTAAGGAAAAACAAAAGCTTTCAGGCAATGATAAAAAGCTAATAAGAGATATCAATGATATTGTCGAAAAGAAAAAAATTGAAAGGATTAAGAAGGAAAAAAATATCAGAAAAATAAAAATAGTCGCATTTCTTGCATTCCTTACAATTTGTGCCTTAGTGTTATATCTTTATTTTAATCAGTATTTATAATGTCCGCTCTTGTAAGGGCCTTCTACCTTAACACCTATGTATTCTGCCTGCTTTTTTGTAAGCTTTGTAAGCTTTACACCAAGCTTTTCAAGATGAAGCCTTGCAACTTCCTCATCCAGCTCTTTTGGCAGGATATGGACTCCTAAAGGAACTTTTTCTTTCCATAATTTCATCTGGGCCAAGACCTGGTTTGTAAAACTGTTTGACATCACAAATGAAGGATGGCCTTTTGCATTGCCAAGGTTCATAAGCCTTCCCATTGAAAGAAGGATTATTGCATGCCCATCCTTGAATAAAAACTTGTCAACCTGAGGCTTTATGTTAATCTGCTTTACTGACTTATCATTCACTAGCCTTTCTACCTGGATCTCATTGTCAAAGTGGCCAATATTACAGACAATCGCATGATCTTTCATCTTCTGCATATGCTCAAGAGTTATTATATCGCAATTTCCTGTAGCTGTGATATAAATATCTGCACATGAAAGAGTTTCTTCAATAGTTTTGACTTCATAGCCTTCCATTGCTGCCTGAAGAGCGCATATCGGATCTATCTCTGTTACAATAACCCTTGCACCAAAGCCCCTCATGCTCTGTGCGCATCCTTTGCCAACATCACCATAGCCGCAAACAACAACTATTTTTCCTGCGACCATGACATCTGTTGCCCTTTTTAACCCATCTGCAAGAGATTCACGGCATCCGTATAGGTTGTCAAATTTGCTCTTTGTGACTGAATCATTAACATTGATTGCAGGGAACAATAATTTCTTCTGCTCAAGCATCTGATATAATCTATGTACCCCTGTGGTTGTCTCTTCTGAAACACCTTTTATCTCCTTTGATACTTTTGTCCACCTTGTCTTATCTTTTGAATAAGACTCTTTAAGGACATCCATAAGTTCCCTGAAATCCTCTCCTTCACTAGAATAATCTTTTTTCAAAATTGACGGGTCTTTTTCTATCTCAACCCCCTTATGAATCATCAAAGTGGCATCTCCACCATCATCAACTATAAGGTTAGGACCAAGACCTTTTCCAAAATCCAGTGCTTTTTCTGTAAACTGCCAGTATTCCTTTAATGTCTCTCCTTTGTATGCAAAAACTGGAACTCCTGATTTTGCTATTGCTGCTGCAGCAGGATCGTGTGTAGAATAGATGTTGCATGATACCCATCTGATCTGTGCACCCAGCTCTTTTAAAGTTTCAATAAGTACAGCTGTCTGGACTGTCATATGAAGGCTGCCTGTAATCCTTGACCCTTTAAGAGGCTTATCTTTTGAATATTTTTTCCTAAGAACCATAAGGCCAGGCATCTCTATCTCTGCCAATTCAATCTCTTTTCTTCCAAGTTCCGCTAAGGTAATGTCTTTTACAATATAATCCATAAAATCACCAAATTAATGTAAAAAATATGAATTTATATATTTATTTCATGAAAATACAGATTTTTTTCATACAATATGATATTTTTATGATAAATATTCAAAAAAACATATAAATGATTAGAAATTTAATATAACAATGGTTGAGCTTGACAAAAATGACAGGAAGATACTAGACGTTTTAAAAGAGAATTCAAGGCTTTCATCAAGGGAGGTTTCTGAAAAAACAGGGATAAGGCCAAGCACTGTGCACTCCAGGATACAAAGATTAGCTAAGGAAGGGATAATAGAGAAATTTTCCCTTAAGCTGAACAATGAATTACTTGGAAAGAATTTTGTTGTCTATCTTTTTGTTGAGACAAAAGAAAATATCCCAAATAAAGTTTTTTCCAATGAATCTATCGAAGAAGTCTATGGTGTTACAGGAGAATATGACCTGGTCATAAAATGCAGGTTTTCAAACATAATCGAATTCAATAAATTCATAATAGAATTTAGAAAATTAAGCATGGTTGGAAAAACATTGACTATGGTAGGGACCATAAAGATAAAGGAATGAATTAAGCTACTCGCAGCCGCAGCCACATTCATCATCAAACCTATCCTTCCCTGTGTCACATTTTAAGGTTATATATGGGCATTCCCTTGTGTCATGCTTCCAGTACTCTCTTTTTGGGTCACTGCATTTATCATATTTCATCTCTGGACATTCCTCAAATTCGCAATCTGGAGGCACACGCATCACTATACTGCCATCTGGGCAAATAAAGTTATCCCCGTCACAATTATTTAATGACCACTGTACATCATCTGCGTTACCTTGATTCTTGCAAGATGATAGGAATGCAATCAAGAAAACAAAAAGTAGAAGCTTTTTCATCATAACTTAAGTTACTAGGAGATATAAATAATTAATCTTAAAGTCCATATATCTAAGTCTAAAATTTTTCTAAGAATTTATCCAATTCCTTGATTGAATTTAATTTTGCATCTGCTATGCTATGATCCTGATACTTTGTAAACTCATCAGGTATTGCAATCACATTCATTCCTGCTTTTTTAGCTGCCTGCATGCCTAACAGCGCATCTTCTATCACAACACATTCTTTCTCCAGCGCTTTTAATTTCATTGCGCACCTTAGGAAAATTTCTGGATTTGGTTTTGCTCTTTTGACTTCGTTCCCACCGATGATAAAATCAAATTCCAGTGAATATTTTTTTACCACATATTCTGCCCAGTCCCTGTTTGCACCTGTAGCCAGCGCAATCCTGTAATTTTTTCTGAGTTCTGGAAGGACTTCCTTTATGCCCTTCTTTAGTAAAACTTTATCCCTATCCCTCCTGCTTACTTCCAGGATTTTTTTCAGGATTTCATCTACTGGCTCTTTAAGATTATTTGCTTTCACAAAATGCTCTGTAAAATGATAAGCTGATTCTCCAAGATGCATGCCAAATTCCTTCTTATCAATTTTTACACCATATTCTGAAAGGACTTCAGACCATGTATCATAATGTATATGGTTTGAATCAATTATTACACCGTCCATATCAAAAAGTATTGCTTTTATCATTTTTCAGTATTAGTTTTTATCATTTTTTAACAATCATACTTTATCATATCCTATTTATTTCATCAAAATCTATTCCAACATAAGAACCTATTATCTTATCTGCCTTGCTTAGTTCCAATCCTTTATGATATGTTGTTATGCCTATGCATTTTATTCCTGCTTTTTTTGCTGATTCGATCCCATGCACAGAATCTTCTATTGCAATGCATTCCTTTTTCTGTCTTTTTAACATGTTCATTGCAAGCAAGTAAGGCTCTGAATCAGGCTTTTTTAATTTTACATCATCTGCAGATACTATAACATTGAAATAATTTTTAATCTTGAGAGCTGAAAGTGTTGCATCAACTACTTCCCTTCCTGAAGAGGTCACTAGGGCAATTTCTATATTTTTTGATTTTAATTCTTCTAAAAAAACATTTAATCCTGTTATAGGCTTAATTCCTTTAATAATATTAAAGTAATGTTTTCTCCTTGCCTTTTCAAACTCAGAAAAAGAATCCTTGATTCCTAATCTAGACTTTGCTTTTTTCCATATCTCTTCTTCAGATATTCCAACATATTCTGAAAAAGCCAGGTTATCTAATTTGATTCCTTTATCAAGTAAAACCTGTTGTGCTGCCTTAAAATGCAGAGTCTCTGTGTCTGCCAAGGTTCCATCCATGTCAAATAGTATTGATTTTATCATAATCCATCAATATCTATGTCTGAAAAAGTATCAATTATCCTGTCTGCATCCTGCAAAAACGGCTTTTCCATAGATGTTGTCAACGCTATGACTTTCATCCCTGCCCGTTTCGCTGCAGTAATGCCTGTTAATGTATCTTCAAATACAATGCAGTCTTTTGGAGTTGTTTTTAAAAGAGATGCGCATTTTAAATATATCTCTGGATCTGGCTTTCCATTTTTTACATCATCAAATGTTGTGATGGCATCAAATACCTCAGCTTTAAGCTTTTTCAATAAGGAATCAACCACTATCCTTGATGTGTTTGTTCCAAGACCAACTTTAATTTTTCTTTTCTTTAGTTCTAATGCAAACTCCTTCCAGCCAGGATTCAAACCTAGACCCATATTTGAGAATTCAACCCTTCCTTCCTGCGCCATTTTTTTTAAGGTTTCATCGCTTTCATGAATATTGTTCTCATCCAATATTTTTTTTAATGCCTGCTCCATCCTAAGTCCATTTATTGGTATTTCATCTGGCTCTATCTTAATTCTATATTTATCATAAAGCTTCTTTGAGAATATTTTCTGATAGATCGGGATAGATAAAAGGACTACCCCATCCAAATCAAATATTACTGCTTTTACCATAGCTTTTTACTTTTTTAGTGATGCCATATCAATCACAAACCTGTATTTGACATCTGACTTAAGCATCCTTTCATATGCATCATTGATCTCCTGCATCTTTATTAATTCAACATCTGATACAATGTTATGCTTTGCGCAGTAATCAAGCATCTCCTGTGTTTCCTTGATTCCTCCGATAAGGGAACCTGAAAATGATTTCCTTCCTCCTATAAGAGAGAAAGCATAGATATTAAATGCGTCAGTCGGGACACCTACTGTAACAAGGCTTCCGTTTCTCTTGAGCAAGGATAATAAAATATTTGCATCATGCT
>CAYRXW010000009.1:0-75244 GCA_964428335.1 uncultured Methanosarcinales archaeon
ATCCATCTGAGACTTATCATTTGAAAGAACAACTTCATGTGCTCCTAATTTTTTTGCATCCTCAACCTTGTTTTTTGATGTTGTAAACTGCACCACATGCGCACCAAAGGAATTTGCAAACTTTAAAGCCATATGTCCTAAGCCACCAAGGCCATAGATGCCCACTTTTTTACCTTTTCCTGCTTTCCAATACCTCAATGGTGAATAAGTTGTAATTCCTGCGCAAAGAAGCGGAGCTACTCTTGATAGATCAAGGTTTTTTGAGATCTTTAATACAAAATCCTCTTCTACAACTATATTTGTACTATATCCTCCGTAAGTCTTGCCACCTGATTTTTTATCATCTGAATTATATGTCCATGTGCAGCCTGATTTGCAGAACTGCTCTTCATTCTCCCTACATGATTCACATTCCTTGCATGAATCCACCATGCAACCTACTCCTGCAATATCTCCTACCTTGAATTTTTTGACATCTTTCCCTATACCTGTTACTTTGCCTACTATCTCATGACCAGGGACTATCGGATAACTTGAGCCACCCCATTCATTGCGTGCCTGATGAATATCTGAATGGCATACCCCGCAGTAAAGAATCTCGATTGAAACATCCTTATTTCCTGCCGGCCTTCTTTCTATCTTGTATGGAACCAGTTTTTCCTTTGAACTTAAAGCTGCATATGCGTTTGTTTTCATTATTATCACCTTTGATTATTAAAGAAAAAAGCGGGTTTAAAAAGTTATTCCAACCCATATGAATCCATGAACCCGCGCATCATCTTATAATCTCTCAGGAAATCACGGCCTTTATTTGTTATCCTGTGGATCTTCCTGCCTTCATCTACAATTTCAATCAACTCTTTTTCCACAAGTTCTGTTGTATATTCGACAAGCATCTGGTGAGAAAGGTTTGCCTTATACATTATATGCGTTGGCTTCAGCCTATCCCCCCTATCAAAGATTATCTGCAGGATATCCTTCATTATTTCAAGCTTATCTCTTTTTTTCATTTTAAAAGCACATAATTAAGCAGCATCAGGCTGTAGCCAAGAAGATTAAATGTCTGGGAGCCATAATACAATATGGATGAACTGCCCATAAAAATCATGATTATATTTGCAAAGAAAAAAACAGTGAATGAAAGGGCAACTAAAAGTGAATTCCTCGTCATCTTTTGCGTGTAATTCAAGTAAAAATGATATGACAGGAAACCAAGATATAATGTACCTAAGAGAAAATACCCAATTAGAAGGTTTCTTGATAGGAACAGCACAAGCACTGAAGATAATATAAGGTACCATACAACGCTTTTGTTCTCTGTCCTGAATGCATTATACATCAAAAAAGCCAGACCTATAGTGAAAAATAAGACATGAAAATATAATCCCTGCTCGTTAAATACGCTTAATGGATGTATCCCTAAAATGACATATGATTTGTAATTTAATTCAATCCATGCAAAGAAATCAAATGCTGCCTGGATAATGTATGAGAACATGATGAATAGGAATGCATAGAACATATATCTTGCAGGCTCTTTTTTTGTAACCCTGTAAACCTTATATGCCTGATAAGCTACAATTGATGTGATAATGCAAAAAACAATCTGCAACATTATTGAATACCAGATAAAGTTTGTGCCTATGTTATAAAGGTTTATCATATTGCATAATCTTGATTTTGGGTTTTTAAATTTTTTGTATTTTAGCTCTGATTTTTGCTTAACTTTGTTTATATACCTGTTTTAGCATAAATAGTATTGAGGTGTTTGAGATGCATAAAGGGATGAAAAGCTTTTTTGAGGAACTATATGACTTGCCAAGGATTGATAAGATGATTGAAAATCATATGGCAGAGGTTTGAAAATGAAAGATTTCAGGACTGACAGCGGAATACTAAAAATAATCCTGGATAAAAGCCCGCCATAAATTATAAAACATAATTCTAAATATATATTTAGTTTACTAAAAAAATGAACTGCATAATCTGCAAAAAGCCTATTATGGAATATAAAAAAGAACTAAACAACCTTAAGCTTGATGGCTCTGCTTCTGCGGATATCTGCCTTGACTGCTCTGATAAGTTCCTGAAATGGCAGCAAGAGATATTTGCAAAACTTTTTCCGACCAAAGCTGCAAAGAATAGATTTAACAAAAATAAATAACTCATTTATTGCTTACAATCTCAATAACATCCCTATGCTTCAAAGGCTCTTCTTTTTTCATGCCCATCTTCGTCTTGACATTTATTGCCCTGATAAAGCCGTTTCCAAGGTCTGTATGAAGATGGAACGCAAAATCAAGTGCTGTTGTACCTGGTGGCATCAAAAAGCAGTCCGGAAGCCTCCTTCCCTGGCTGTCTTCAAGCTTATTAACCCCCCCTGGGAATATTGCCACATATTTCAACATGTCAAAAACAGCTTCATTTATTACTTCCTGCACACCTGTGCTGTATTTTGAAAGCAGTCCGTCTTTAATGAATTTCAGTGCTGTTTTCTGCTTGTCTGTAAGCTTTGATTCATCTATAATCTTAAAATCTTTTTCACCTGGAAGGTACTCAATAAGGCCATGCTTTGCAGCTTCCTTTAACGCTAGTTCTGCTTCTGCCGAACAAGGAATTACCAAAAGGTTTGGGAATTCGTTTTTTAGCTTAAGAAACTTTTCTTCTGCTCCCACAACATCAATCTTATTTGCAGCAATTATTATGGGTTTTGTCTCTTTTCTCAGCCCAGTAGTCAAAGCTTTTAATTCCTCATCTGTCCAGTTTATTATCGGTTTCTCCAAAATGTTCAATGCCCTCATCTTTGCCTTGACCATGTCTTCATTCACTTTCAGTCCTGAAAACTGGCTTGCGATAGCTTTTACGATATCTTCTTTTTGCTGGTTGACTTTATTTGAGAATTTTTTCCATGTTCTCTGGAATATCTGGTAATACCACATATCCAGTTCATGCTCCAAGAATCTTATGTCATTTGCAGGGTCATATGAAAGCTTCTCAATAGGCTCCCCTTTTTCATTCAAGCTCCCTGAGACATCTACAATGTGAATCAATGCATCTGCCTGGCTTAGATCATTCAAAAATTCAAGGCCTAATCCTTTTCCTTCATGCGCACCAGGAACAAGACCTGCAACATCCAATATCTGGACAGGAACAAACCTTTTATGGTGCATACAATAACCTTCCCTTGGATTGCACTGTGTCCCTAGTTCCTTATCAACACAATCAATCTTTACAAATCCTACACCTGAATTTGGCTTTATTGTTGTAAATGGATAATTTGCCGTAGCTACATCCATCAAAGTCAGCGCTTTAAAGAAAGTGCTTTTCCCTGCCGATGGTTTTCCTACTAATCCTACAAACATGATAATTTGGAGATTGAGGTTAGTTTTAAAGCTTATGAATATGGATCCCAGACAATAATCCAGATGATAACACCTATGATTATAGAGATTCCTGAATAGATCATGTTCTGGTCAAAGTTTTGGCCTAGGAAAATTATCCTGTAAAAAAAGTAATATGGCCCAATTATCATTATGCCTAATGCAAGATACTTGAAAAAACTGTATTTCAACAGCCACTTATACCACTCAACCAATCCAAAGAATTCCTTTAGTGTCATAAGCTTTCCTGATAGCCTGTTTTCATCTATAATATTTTCATATGGGTCCCAGCCGTTAATCCATATTATAAAGCCAATAAATAAAGCTAAAATAATCCCTACTCCTCCAGAAAAAAGGTCATAATCTTTGTATATGCATAGATAAACAAAAGAAAGCGAACCAGAAATCATAATAATCAAACCTAGATACTTAAAGACATTGAACTTAAGGAGCCATGCCCACCATGAAAAGAAATTTTTTAGGCTCATAAAAATAACATTGTTATTAGAATTTATAAGGCTTCTTATATAATTAAACCTCCCACATCTCTATGACATGGTCTACCAATTTATCAAAGAAACTTTCTTTATAGACCACAAGCAGGTTTAGTATCTCTGACTTGTCTGCAAGCAGGCTATAAAATGTCTTCCTTCCTTTACGTTCAGCTTTTATTATATGATTTTCCTCTAATTTTTTAATATGCCATGAAACTGTTGAAGGAGATAGCCCGACTTCCCCTGTTATATTCTCATGGTTGAAATCCTTATGTGTAAGCATATAGATTAGTATTTTTCTTACGCTATCCTGCCTAAGCAGCCCCAAAAGAACACTGTTCTTGATTTCTATATCCCTTGAAAAGTACCTTATATTATTACCATCTCTTTGCATTAGAATCAAGCCATTCCTGGTAAGAGAGTCCAGATGGAACTTTACTGAACCAACAGAAAGCCCGCTCTTCCTTTCTATCTCCCTGAAGTGCGATCCGGAATATCTCTTTACAGTATCAAATACTTTTCTTCTCGCTTCAAGCTCCAATATCTTTTTTTCTTTTTCTGGAGTCATTTCCTGATTACTCCAAAAAAGAAGCTAAGGATTATGGCAAAATTTAGTAGGCTAGCAACCGGATCAACCCATCCTAAATCCAATCCTATCAAATCAAGAGAAGTCAAAAAGCCCTTGACTGCAAATAAGAAAAAAGCCATACAGACAAATGCAAACCTGCTGTTCTTTTTCCTTTTATAAGCAACATATGTTGTAAAAAATAACCCTAGAGCTAAGATTCCGCTTCCCAAATTAAGAAGCTTTTCTATCTCCAACCCAAAGATTGTTGGATCATCAAAAGCATCTGCTGACACTTCCTGTGCTGATGCAATGGCTGAAAAAAGTAGGACAAATATGGTTAAAATTGCGAATTGTTTCATCTGATTACCTCCGACCTATAATAAATAGAAAGAATAAAATAAAAAAGTTATGTTATTCTTCTACTGCCAGAACTTCCCCAGTAGAAATCTCTATGATGACATCTGTTTCAGGGCCATTGTCCGCATCAATCTCAATAACATAGCAGTTCCTGCCAAATTTCCTCTCTTTTGCCACATCTGTCACTTCACCTGATACTTCTAAAAGGGCAATCTCTATTGCCTCTTCCTCAGTTATATCTCCGCTCTTTGGTTGAGGCTGCTCTATAACTTCAACTTTTGGGAGTTTTACTGATTCTTTTGAAGGATCCACATCATGCTCTAAGCTAATAAGCTCTACTCTTTCGCCATCTTCAAGACCTATCTCTAATACTACATTTCCAGTTTCTATGCAGTAATATTTGTGCTCATCTGCACCTGGATCAAGCAATGTATAATCCCTTGTTTTCAGGCAGTTTGCAAAAGAACCCATAGGAACTTTAACATTTTCAGTCAAAGAAAGTACATCTCCCCTGTCTTCTGCTTCTCCTTCATAATACTCCTGGTAGTATGAATCCCCAATTTTTGGGCTTGCTTTCATATATATTCCTGGAAGAGCTCCATCAATACCTGCTTCCCAGGCACCATTTGTGTTCTGTATCTCTCCCTGGAACACTTCATATGTCTCCTCGCCAAAATACCAGACATTCCCTTCTTTATCCTGGGAATACCAATCAAAGGTCTCTTCTATCAAATCTCCGTCAAGCCAAACCCTGTCCCAGACCACCCTTGCCGTAACACCCATAACTGTCTTTGTCTCATCAAGAACATAGTATTCAATCCTTTCAAGGCCCTCCTCTGTCTTACCTTCATATATCCACTTTGTCCTTGGCGTAAGCTTGAAGTACTTGTTGGTTATGTCAGCACTGAAGTCTGCAGGATTAATGTTAGGATTATATTCTTCCAAAATTTCTGCACTTTGTTCCTTCACGTTTTCATCAGGCTGAACATTATTAAGATCCAATGTTTCTGTCTTTGTGCATGCTGCCAGCACTAAAAGAGCAAGCAATGCAAGCAATATTCTTGTTTTCATGTTTAATCACCTAAAAAATAGGTAATCCAGTATCATTTAAATATCTCATAGAACAACGATAGAAGATTAGAACAAGGATAGAACAATAAAATTTAAAATAAATTCCTTAGCTTTTCCTTCAGTTCTGAAATCTTCACTCTTTCCTGTTTTCCTGTATCTCTCTCTCTTATTGTCACAGAATCATCTTTTTCAATTGTTTCAAAATCAATTGTGACGCAATAAGGAATTCCGAGTTCATCTGCCCTTGCATACCTTCTTCCAATTGAACCTGACCTGTCAAAGACTGTGGTGAAATCCTGTTTTATCAGCTTATGGACTTCCCTTGCCTTGTCTTCAAGCTTATTTACTAAAGGAAAGACTGCAACTTTCTGCGGTGAAACTTTAGGGCTGAATTTCAGGACAACAACTTCGTTTCCTGACTCATCTTTCCTTAATGAATAAGCATCATAAAGAACAGCTAAAAATGCCCTGTCAACACCAAAAGATGGCTCGATTACAGCCGGAAGTATCTTCTGTTTTGATTCCTCATCAAACAAATCCATAGGTTTTCCGCTGTATTTCTGGTGCTGGCTTAAGTCAAACTGGCCTCTGTCTGCATTCCCGTGTATCTCCTTCCAGCCAAAAGGAAAATTATACTCAATATCAAATGTTGCTGATGAATAATGGGAAAGCTCTTTTTTTAGATGCTGCCTTACCCTTAAGTTCTCTGGCCTAATTCCTATTTCTAAAAACCATAGATATGATTCTGCAAGCCAATATGCATGCCACTCGTTCAGCAGGTTCATTTTCAGCAGATCTGATACCTTTGCCTTGCTGTTATCCTTATTTTCTTCCTGTGCAACAGATGAAAAAAACAAGAAAGACAAATCCAGATGCTTTTTTTCTAAGAGCGCACATTTTTTCTCATCCGGCTTTATGAAAAATTCAAGTTCCATCTGCTCAAATTCCCTTTGCCTGAATAAAAAGTTCCTTGGAGAAATCTCGTTTCTGAACGCTTTTCCTACCTGCGCTATCCCGAAAGGCAATTTTACCCTTGATGAATCCACAACAGCCCTAAAATTGACAAAAATCATCTGAGCTGTTTCCCCTCTGAGGTATGCAATATTCCCTTTTTCTGCACCTATCTGCATCGGGAACATAAGATTAAAAGAGCTTATCTCTTTTAGCTCTCCTTTGCATTCAGGGCATTTAAGACCATTTTCTGTTATCAGCTTGTTTAATGCATCAGCATTTAATCCGTCTACACTTATTTTTAGCTTATCCTCAACCAGATGATCTGCCCTATGGTTTTTCTTGCATTTTGAGCATTCTGTCAAAAGGTCTGCAAAATTTGCCAGATGGCCTGATGCTTCCCAGATTTTTCCAGATGAGATTAATGTTCCATCAAGACCATAAACATCTTCCCTATCCTGGACAAACTTCTTCCACCAGTTTGCTTTCAAATTATTCTTTAGTTCCACTCCTAAAGGACCATAGTCAAAGAATCCCTGCATCCCACCATATATTTCTGTGCTTGGGTATACAAAACCCTTTTTTTTCGCAAATATGCTTAATTCATCAATTGTTATCATAAGGCATCACACTAAAAAAAGAATTAAATGGTTTATATAAAGATTAAGAATTGCCAACAAAAAATGCTGTACAAATCTCCAAATCATCATCATCTATGTCCCTGTCGCTGTCCATGTCAAAGATGGCCAAATCTACATTGTTGGTTGATCCCATCTTGTTTCTTAATGAAAGTAGATCCAATTCATCTACTTTCCCCTGTGACTGCCCTACATTGTTAAAGTTGCAGACCATGTTGCTGGCCCATCTTTCCAGGCATGCTGATCCTCCCATTGTTAGTTTCACGCAAAAAACTTCTGTAAAAGGAAGCTGTGTCCTGCATTCTAATGTACATTCTGGATTATACCCTCCATTTGGGCATGTTTCCGGAGTACAAGCATAATCACATTCTTCTAAACCACTTTGCCATACCCCGTCTCCGCAGGTTGTACATTCCTTACTATGACCTGGCTGCCTGCATTCTGCTTCTCCTCCTGTTGGAGCCTTGCCCTCATCACCTGTTGTGCAAAGCTTACCTTCTCCATCAACAAATTCGCATGTCTCTTCCTGCAGATTGCATTTCCCATCTCCGCACATTATTGGTATTTCCTGACAGCAATATGCAAACTCTATTGCGTTACTGCATGCACAAACCCCATCACACGAAGGACCTGGTGAACAGCCTGTTGGACAGCCATTTCCTCCAAAATCTGGGTCTTTATAAGTTGGAACGCCGTTGCAATCCAATTTACCAACTGAGGAACATGTCGGCAGTGGCTCATTATTTGCACACCTTCCTGGCGCATCACAATCATTTACATCTTCACACCTGCATTCAGAGCACCAGTACCTGTTACCGCTGCTTCCATGCCTTATATCTTCACATCCTGCATAATTTGATGCTGCTTCACAAACATGCCCGTTCTGAAAACACCATTTATTTGTGGTTGTTATGTTCCAATAATCGCTTAAGCTTGCCTCTGGATCAGGACAATAATAATCGCACCTTGAATCATAGTCTTCTGGAGGCACAACTGTTTGAGCAAATGCTAAAGGAATAACTGAAAGTATCAGCAATAATATTGTTATTTTTTTCATTTCAACCACTTAAACTCGTAATTTTGCATGTTCTCATCGGAGAGAAGATAGATAAAATAAGCATTATCTGTCATTATTTTTCTTCCATCTTCATCTGAAGTCAATCTTTTTGCAAGCAATCCATAATCCTCTGAACAGAATTTTCTTTCTGGAATGTCCCAGTTATATTTCAGATAAGCCTGTAGAATAGACCTTGCATCTGTTAAAAATTCACCGTCACCTGTTCTTTTATGCAGCTCCAACAAAGCTTCTGCACATGGAAGCAAATTCATAGGGATTGAGCTGTCTAAAAGTTTTGGTGTATCAAACTCACTGCTTAAATCCAAGTTAGTAAAAAATTCCTTGCTTTCTTCAAGCAATGCATTTTCCTTGGTAAGGTCATATTTCTGAAGGTTTGCAAGCTCAATCCAACAGCTTCCTTCCTCAAATTTCACTCCATTTTTTTCAAGAAGCACTATCTCTCCCCTATCTTTAGCTTTTTGCAAAAGTTCTTCTGCATTGTTATAAATTTCAGGAGATCCATCCAACTCTTTTTCTTCTACAATCATTGAAGACATGAAAGACGCCCTGCTTAAAGTTGCAATAATCATTGCATAATCTTCCCCAGGCTCATAGCCTGTGATTGCTGAACTTCCAACAGAAGTTATCTTCCTAAAAAGACCTTCCCTGTCAATTTCAGTAAGGATAGGATACTTTCCTGAAACCAAGTATAGCTGATAAAGCTGGAAAGATGTATATAGGCTTGCAGAAGTCTTATCTGCTGCTGAAATATCCCAATCTGAAATCAGCCTTGACTTATAGACGTCTTTTCTTGTCTTATCATAAAGGGCTGAATACGCCATTATAGCCCAATTGTTGTTTTGCACCTGCTCAGGACCTGATTTTTCATCATTACATGATTCTGCAAAATAATAGTTCCCATCTTGTTTTCTCATTGACCTTATGAAAAGCTCAACTTTTTCAGCTGCCTGTAGCCCAGTGTATTTATGGTATTCTAAATTTTTGATTACTAGCTGATCTTCAGTCAAATTTCCTGTTAAACCAGGTAATAATCCCCCCTGACCAGGAACTGCACTACCTGTGGTGTTCTCATCATTTTCCCCTGCTTCACCAACACTTCCTGAACCGCTTCCTGAACCACTGCCATCTCCTTCGTCGTCTGTGTCTGTCCCTTCTCCTTCTTTATCTTTGTCTGAAGATTTTGAATTGGACATATTACTCCCTATGAAAATCAAAAGCAATAATAAAAGCAGAACTATGACAAGGACAATAAGCACATTCTTTTTTTCCATTTTAGACTATCACCAGCCTTAATATTGGTTGACTCTCATCGATGTCCCCCTGGATAACCATATCCAAGAAGCCCTGCGGAAGCGAGCAAATCTGTGTTGTTTTTTCTGCTGAGGTAAACGGCCCACATACTGGCTCCCATGAATCACCATCATACCATTGGACACTTAGTGACTGCTGGTAGTTCCTATATGTTACTTCAAACTGCATATCTCTCAGATCTTCAGTGTTTTCAACAGGATTTGTGAATATCTCTCCAACTAAGTTATCGAATGTTAAGTAAACATATTTAGGACCTGATTCTATAACTGAACTATCTTCGCATACTAAAAGTTCCTCTGTAATATCTCCATCACTGCAAAGTTCCTCAAGAATATCCAGGAACGCTTCTGACCAGTCAGCAACATCTGGTTTATATTGATAATAAGCAGGGCTTCCTGCAATCTGAATTAAAGTGTTCTCGTCAATATCTCCTGATGATTCCTGTCCATAGCCCAGCACCCTGTACTCGATCCCATTGCTGCGACCCTGGTTGGCAACATTAATAGCCCTTGCTTTAGAGTTACTGGTTGACCCATCCCAATTATGGTTGGCTTTCCCATCTGATAGCAATATTTCAACCCTTCTGTTCCCAGCATCTGAAAATTGGTTGTTTCCTATCTTTAAACCGCATTCAATGCATGTTCCTGATCTGATGTAAACAATATTATTAATGGCACTGATGACTGAATTGTAATCTCCTGTCAATCCAATGTTTAAAGCTGAATTATAATCTGAACCAAGTGAACCTGTCCCATCATTTCCCTGTGCACCAAATGAAGCAACTCCCACCCTTATTGAAGAAGTTCCTGTATTCTTAATTGCCTGCACAAACCCTGCTGCTGCATCTTTTGCCCAGCTCAATTTATTTCTTCCATCTGCTTCACGTTCATTTTGCATTGTTGAGGATCTATCTATAATAAGCATTATGTCTAAATCATCGCATGAGTATGATGAGCCTGTTGGAACCTGCGAACTGCTGGATACAATTGCAGAAGTCAAAGTAGGATTCTTGGTCTGGTAGACCCATGAGAAACCTTCATCAACGCCATCATCGCAGATTGATTCTCCAGCTACCCTGTTTGCACCTAGGCAGCTTTGGTCATTAGCATCATCACAGCATCCTGCTTCTCCATAAACACAACAGCTACATAAGACACCATCTTCATTCTTATCAATATTCAGCTGCCAAAGTGAGCCTGTATCTGACCAACAAAGCTGCTCATAATACGGGTGAGTGTCTACATTTCCTGCACAGTGCCTGCAGTTTGCATTATTGTCATATGTATCGCAAAGCTCTCCAATGCATTTGCATGCTTTTTCTTCGTTTCCTGAAATAAATGCAGGCTGAACGCATCCTCCCGGACATGTGTTTGCATAGTCCTGTGAGCCAAATGCGCTGTGCTGCTGATCTGAAAATTCCCTTGTGTCATCGCAAGTTTCCCCATAGCCTACCTGTAATTTTCCGTCTCCACATGCAGTACAATCTGCTCTGCAGTCAGGGTAGTATCCTGAATCCTTCCATTCATCATAATTGCTCCAGTCACATGCTTTTGAAGGACATAATATTGCTGGATCACAGAATTCCTTATCAGGTTGGAACACTCCATCCCCGCAGAAGGTGCATGCATCTGCTCCTGCTGTTTTATCCCTGCATGTTGGAATAGTGTCTGATTCAAAATCACATGTTTCACCATGCGTGTTCTGTAAAATACCATCACCACATAAAGTACAATCATTCCTACATTGGTTGACGTTTCCGTTTCCTTCATTCACACCATTACCATCATCACAATATTCATTATTTTGCTTTGTTCCGTCTCCGCAGAATGTACACGCGACCCTACATTCCCCAGCACCTATATAACCATCATTATTCAAATCAACACCATTATTTCCACCTAAATCACATGCTTCTGGGTTTTGTTTTACACTATCTCCACAACAGGTACATGAGCTTCTGCATTCCTGCCCATTTACCTGACAGACTGTACCTGTATATTCCCCATTGTCCATAAAAGTAGCTGGATTTGTTGTATATTCACATGCTTTGTCTGTTGATGCCTGCCACTGACCGTCTCCACAGATTGGTGGTGGTGGTGGTGGTGGATTTCCTTTATTATGAACTAAAATTCCTTCTGCAAAAAAAGTGCTTGGACCTGAGACTGATTTCAGGTTGTAGGTTTGGACCTCTTCAAGATGATATTCCATATTGATAAGTTCAACCCAGTCACCTGTGGATTTCATAACTTCATTCCCTAATTCAAGTTTCATAACATTCATTTGTGCATCCCAGAATGTTGCATCTGGATATACTGATGCCCAGCCCTCAATGCCTTCTTTTCTGGCATATATTGGGTGTTCTCTTGTAACTTTTAGTTCTGTTCCATCTTCAAAAAACATTATATAATAGTCTTCTCTTATGGGAGATTCTAATTCTAAAACTTCCGACATTACTAACACACCTGTGGATAAATCATAACCTAAAACAAAATCTCCAACATTAACTTCTTCAATAGCTTTTATTGTGCCATCTGCCATCTTTATTTCAGTTCCTGGCAAAAAACATGATTCTGAGCATGGTCCGCTACACAAATTGTTGCTGCAGCAACAATTGCATGGACAATCATCTACCCTATCATCGCAATCATCTTCACAGGTTCCTGCATCACAGCTGTCTGGCTCATTGCTTCCATCACAAACCCTATCGCAATAATGACCACATGTTTCTCCTGCATTAACACTAACGGCAAAAAAGACCATAACTAAAACAGAAATCAACAAAATGCTCTTGAAATTCAATTTAACCAACCTCGTTTAACAATGCTAGCAAATACATCTCATAGGACTGATCTGAAAAATATAATGCATCCTTATCTGCAAAAGATTCCAGTGCTTTTATCCCTGATTTTATTATACAGGTTTCATCCTGTACTAGAGATTTTTCAAGCAATTTAGTATTTAATTCGCTTGCTGAATTCAAATATTTTTCATCATTAGTATCCTTATACACTGATAAAAGGAGCTCAATACATGGCTGAACTGTAGCTGGAGCAAAAATTTCTTTACCCTCATTAACATCTTTTACAGTAGACAAAACATTTTTGTTAATACCTGTATTTAGATTTGTTATTTTATTTAAATTATATTCTGCCAAGCTAACCCAACATAACTGCTTGGGATATCCTTCTGGAATTTCATTTTCTGAAATTTCTAAACTTCTCCTGTAATGTTCTTCTGAAGTTTTTATAACTGCTTCTCTTTCAGATTTAGCAATGTTTTCCCCCATCAAACCAACAACTTTAGACATTGATGCTGAGAACATTGCAGTATCTTGCGCATTTTCAAGCACAGGTGTAAAATCAACATAAGGAGATTTTGCAAAGGCAATAACATCACTTATCATCAAATCTTTAATCTTCTGTTCATGCTCAAAAATATTAGAACCTCTTAATAAATCATACGAAGAAATAATGTAATGAAACATAATTATTGTTTTTAAATAATAGGTTTTTTCAGCCTTCATCACACCATGTACTTCAATAAGCTTTTTTTCTGTTTCTTTTAAAATAGGAATATATGATTCATCCTTGGTAGATTTGTAAAGTGAAGAATACGCAAGCAATGCCCATGAGTAAGTTGAAAAAGGATTATTATTATTAGGCATAATTTTCCCATCGCAAGTTGCATAAACCGGATATTCATTCAACTCACTTGGAACCCCAGGATATGAATAATTTGAATCTTGTGGAAGATTTAAAGCTTTGTTTCTATTCTTAGAAATTTCAAAAAAATAAGACATATCTTTTGATAATTCAACTTCTTTTGTTGGTAATTCTTCTTTCTTCTCTTCTTTTTCAGGTACTGGCTTCAAAAACCCTAAATCCTTATCCTTTGTAACAACTGCAATAACTGCAATCAAAAGAAACATTGAAATTAACGCGGCAAAAAAAACCGGGAGCTTACTCTTCTCTTTTTTTTCTTTTAAATCTAATACCCTTTTCCCCATCCAGTATTTTTTATTGTGTAACTGGTTTTTAAATCTTTTCATTTCTAATTTTTACTACATATTAGTAGTATAAAACGAAAGATTTATATATTTGTACCACTATACAATAGTAAAAAAGGTGAAAATTATGGATCTTGAAGACATGACAGCAAGTGAAAAACCAAATCATAAAGCCTTAGAAGAAGCACAAAAACAGAAAGACGAAGAATATTACAATTAATCATGCTAATAAACACCCTCCGTGTTTTTGTGGAGAGAATTCTTCCAACCCCAAAAAAATAGTTTCTCTCCACACTTTTTTTCATATAATCTTAAATATAAGGGCTAAATTTTTTGAAAGATGAGATTATATAATTCATTAAGACTGGTTTCAATACTATCCCTATTAGTTACACTAGTCCCAAAAATCAATTCTTCAGCATATATAAATCAAGCAGAAAAATACAACAAGACATTAACTCATGAAGCTGCAAGAGCACCATTAGAGACAGCAACACCCTCTTTTTCTGCAACTCCTTCTGCAACACAAACCTTAATTTCAACAGCTACACCTACATTCATGCCTACATTAACACCAACTTTTACACCTACACCTATTCCAGATTACATCTGTGAAAAAACATCTAACGAGTTCAGCCTTTTTCAATACACTGGAAGCATTGACAATAAGGTTCTTCCTTTAGAAGAATTGCAATTTCCCATAGAAAAAAAATATGTGCCTGGATGGATAAGAGGGTATTTTGAAAGCCACCCTGCAATAGATATTGTCTTTTCTGTTGGGTTCAATTACGGTGTTCCTATTTTGCCACCTAGTAAAATTGCAACATTGGTTGCTACTGCGGAAAATGTTAGTGCACCCTTATCAGATAATATAAATATGAGCGGAACTATTGAGTTTTATCATGTATTCTTAGAAACTGAAAATGAAATCAAGCCGTATATCTTTGTATATTCTCATTTGAAAACAGGCAGCATGCATCAGGCAATGGAAGAAGCAAAATTAAACAACGGACATACCACATTTGCGGGAGAAATCGGTCACACCGGATGGACTGACGGATGGCACTTACATGTAAACATAATTGACTTAACTATGCTTTATGACCTAACTGGAACTCATTCACCAAATGATGCAATCTATGCACTTCTGAATGCAAAGGATAAATCCCTTTTACCTGCATATCAAGATCCACAAAAGTTTTATAGTTTTGTCCAAAAATATAATTTTATACCTGAAGAAAAATATAAAGAGATTCAATCAAAAGGAACTCCCGGAAAACTGCCTGTGCATTTTACTGAAAAAACAATAGTCAACTGTGGGAACTAGAACTCAAATATTCCACTTCTTCCTTTTCCAATTTAAAATACTCTGCAATCTGGGTGCCTTTTTTTGCCTTGAAGATATGCTTTAAGTAAGGAATTGTGGACTGGATTATCCTTCTTTTGGAAGCATGTGTCTTTTCTGCTATCTTTATCGCTATAGCATCCCTTTTTGCGTTCTTCTGGTTTGACTGCCAAATCCTTAATATTCTTGTAGTCCTCTGGTATTTATTGAAGCCTTGGTATTTTTCCTTTTTCGAAAGGGCTATGCCTGCTGTAAGTAAGTCATTAATATATACATTAAACCTCCAGTGCTGCTTTCTTGAAATCCTTCCCCTAAACACATCTGCCAAACTTAAGATATCATAAGCTTTTGCCAGATCCTCTATCTTTGTATATTCCTTTGGAAGGTTCTCATCAATCCATAGAAATATCTCATCAAGTTCCTCATCGCAGTCGTCTAAAGCAGGAAGCGCAATTTCAGGGCTTGTAGTCTTAAATATCCTCATCAATGCATTTATCACAGTCTCTTTCTGCCTTCTTTGGGAAAGATTCTCAATATCCTCTTTTACAAGGTTTTGCTTGGAGACTGTCTGGAAATCATTTATCGCTGCCCTCAAATCCCCACCTGCCCTTCTTGCAAGAGTTGCTAGGGCAATCTCATCATGCTCAATGCCTTCGTGCCTTGCAATAAGCTTTAGCACTGCAAGAATGGACAAGTAATTAAGCGAATGGAATTCTATCTCTTCTGAAATCTTTCTTAGCGGCATGAATTTTGAATCATAGGGCTCATTTGCAGTCATGATTACCGGATATTTTGAAACATCAATCAGCTTCTTTAATTCCAATAATCCTCCCCTGTCCGCAGTGCCAGAAATCCCATCTATCTCATCAACCAAGATAAGCTTTTCTTTCATGAATAAAGACATCTGTCCCATTGCATTCCCTAATTTTTCTTTTATGGAATCTGCATTCCTTACATCAGATGCATTTACTTCAATCAATTCCAGATCAAGTTCATTTGCCAACGCATATGCTGCAGAAGTCTTTCCTGTCCCGCATGGCCCTATAAGCATGGCTGACCTTTTTTTTGGAAAGTTTTTCTTGAAATTCTTTAATGCTTCGACTGCCTTATTCTGTCCCTGTATTTCCCCAAGGTTCTTTGGCAGGTATTTATGTGTCCATAGCATAACACAAGAAAAAGGTGCTTAGTTTATAAGATTATTTGAAGAAGAATAAGTAATACAAATTTTCATTTCTTCTTGCACACAAAAATGCAATGGTCCTTCTCATGCGGATCAAGTGTTTTATAATCAACAATTGTGATTTCCTTTTCCAACAGCTGCCTAACTTCCATGTATACCTGCTTAGGTTTTTTTGTTATATCTATGCTTCTTGATTTTACAGCGAGTATCCCAAACCCGTCTTTCTTTAAAAATTCCTTGCAGTTCTTTAAGAATATCTCTGCCTGGTTCCTCTGCGCAACATCCATGAAAACAATATCTACAGGAAGAACCCTTGATCTATAGGTAGATGGCTGGTTTGCATCCCCTAAAATAGGCGCAACATTATTTCTTTTCTCGCATACAAATACAAGATCTCGGACAACCCTTGGCGCGAAATCCAATGCGAAAATAAACCCATTTTTTCCAACAATATCTGAAACAAAAGTAACTGTATAGCCGTGGCTTGCGCCTAGGTACAGAACTGTATTTTCAGGCCTAAGACCAATCTGTGAAAGCTCATTTACTATTCCTGCTGCAAGTTTACTTCTTCTTGCATCCCAGTGCCTGAATTCCTTGCCATCAAACCTTTCTATCTCTTCATCAAAATATTTTATCCCCGGCGTCAAATTTTCAGTATATAATTTAATCCTTCCTTTTGTGTCTTTTCTTGTATAGACACCAAAAAACTTATGCTCTTTCATCTGAACTTCTCCTCTAGTTCCTTTTTCAGCCTATCCCCTATGAACTGGCCTTTGAAGTAATCAACCTTTGCTGCCAATAGTATCTTATCTGCAAGAGATCTTGCTGCTTTTCCCTTATCCTGCTTCCCAACCCGTTGCAAAAGTGGATGCTCAACAATTATCCCGTGTTTTGGAGAACGTGATTTAGTGACCATGTGCCTAAATAATGCTTTCTCTGCACCTAAAAGCTGGATTGTTGAAGATGGCATCAGAATCATGTTCCTTAATGAGCCTGCTAGTACAATCAGCTTAGCTCCTGTAAGATATCCTGCAACTTCTGTTATATTTGGGCAATTTGTTTTCATGAGCTTTTCTAGGTAAGCTTCTTTCTTCCCTTTTTCCTTATTCAGTTCAAGGATGGCTTTTGCAAGCCCAATTATAGATTCCTTGTCTTCTTTTGAGAACTTTGCGCCCATTGTGACATCTATCTTGAAATCCCTGGTTAGTTTTTCAGTGTCATCACTTACTATCCTTTCTGCAAAACTTATGTGATCATCAATCGCATCTTCAACCTCAGGAAGGACATAAGAATACCATTCCCTAAGCTTTTTTGACAACAGATTGATTGTCTTCCCAAGCTCCTGGGTAGATGATGATGCCTGTATTATCAGGAGATCATTTGTGACTGAACTTCTTACCTGAAGCTTTGTCAGAAGAAGATTTTTAGAATAGTATAAATCTCTGAAATCCATAAGAGCCAGGTTAACCTTTTCAAGGCTTTTTTCATCCTGCTCCAGCCTTAAATTCTTGATATTTTTAAAGCGCTCCATGAATTCTTTTTCTGTATCTGTCGGCTCTCTTTTAGCAAGCTGCTCATTATTCTGAAGGATGTCTTTTTCAGAGAATATGATTTTCTCCCTTATCTGGAAATTCTGGTTGAATACAAAAGTTCCAAGGATGTTTGAATATAGGTACATATTTTGTTTGGAAGTTTGAGCTATTTATATAGATTGATTATTTTTTACACTTTTGGAAAACTATTTATACCAAGCCTTTCTTAGAAAAGTCATGCTTGAATCTGAATTTGCTGCTTCTAATATAATACCTGTTAAATCATTGGAGCTGAATAAAAAATTCCAGGATGAAGTATATAATTACCAGAAGCTTTTTTCACAGGTAAGGGTTGAAATAGGAAAAGTAGTTGTTGGGCAAAATGACATTTTAGATTATCTGTTTGAAGCTATTCTTAGCCATGGGCACTGCCTTGTTGAAGGTATCCCGGGGATTGCCAAAACACTTTTACTTAGGACACTTTCAGTTGTAACCGGCTGTGAATTCAAGAGAATCCAGTTCACTCCTGACCTGCTTCCTTCAGATATTGTAGGAGTTACTGCATATGATGAAAAAAAAGGATTCTATACTATGAAAGGGCCTATCTTTGCAAATCTTGTTTTAGGTGATGAAATAAATAGAGCTCCTCCTAAAGTACAATCAGCCTTGCTTGAAGCGATGCAGGAGAAACAGGTAACTATAGGCAGGGAGAGCTTCCAACTTCCTGTGCCTTTTTTTGTCATGGCAACACAGAACCCAATAGAACAGATGGGTACATATCCTCTGCCTGAAGCGCAGATTGACAGGTTCGTCTATAAGATTATCATGAGATATCCAACTTTAGAAGAAGAAGAAAAGATACTGGAAAGGAACATCAGCCTTCACAAATTTGAAGATTATGGAATTAGGGGGATTTTAAGCCCAAAAGACATCATAAGGCTTCAGGATGATACGAAAAGGATATACCTTGACCCGAAGATTGAGAAATATATTGTAAGGCTTGTAGATGCAACAAGGGATCCAAAAAAGTATAACCTTTCTTTAGGAAAATATATTGAATTTGGCTCATCTCCTAGAGCTAGCATCTCGCTTTTCATTACATCAAAGGCCCACGCATTATTAAACGGGAAGCTTTATGTCACACCACAGGATGTAAAAGCGGTAGCGCCTAATGTATTCAGGCACAGGATGATGCTTACTTATGAAGGTCAGGCTGAAGAGATAAAGACTGATGATATTGTAAAAGAGATACTTTCTAAGATACAGGTTATTTAAGTAACTAGACCTTTTATAAAAACAAAAAAAATAATTCGAAGAGTTATTTTATCTTGACCATATCCCCAATTGTATATTCTTCTGTCTTTGCTTTCAGATGCTGGGGCGCAAGCTCTTTTTCCTCGATGAGATTTATGCTTAATTGCCTTTCAAGCTTCCTTGCAAGCTCAATTGAAGGTGTGTAAGTTCCTGATTCAATCTGGTGTATCAGTGATTCCTTTTCAGTAAGGTATCTTGCAAACTCATTCTGCTTAAGCCCCATCTTTTCCCTTTTTTCCCTGATTATCTTTGAATAGTCTTCCTTTATTATCTGGATGACTTCCTTGCTTGGCAGAGCTGACTGTGGCCTTCCGACTGATCTGACTATCGGCTTTCTTAATACTTTCCCATAGCCTACGCATTTCTGGCAGACTTTTAATTCAACACCTTCAACTAACGCCATAACTAAATTATCTTCACTTCCGCACATTTCACAATTCATAATTATCACATCCTGAATTTCAATAGGTTTAATTTATCCTTTCCCTGATAAAGCTCTATTTTTTCTATTAATTTAAATTTATGCATTAAAGCAGCCTCCTCAATCAGGCCATAATCCCTGGCAAGGATAACAACTGCACCATTCTTCTTAAGGATATACTCTGCCTGGTAAAACAGGTCTTTATACACTTTTTTTAGTATCTGGATATTCCTGTCTTTTCCCATCCTTGGCGGGTCAGTAACAAAAAAATCAAGCGATCTTTTATCAAATTTTGTATCCAGCCAATCTATATCTACCTTGCTTAGGCTTATGAATTTTTCAATCCCTGCAAGCTTTGCATTTTTCTGGCTTGAGGTCAGATAACGAAGCTGCATGTCATAACCATAAACTTTTGTAATCCTTTCCTTGAAATTATCTTCCTTTTTGAAAAAATCTGCCTTGAAAAAAGGCATCTTTGTGAAAAGAAGCTTGCTCTTGTTATAATACTGTATCGGAAAGCCTGTCAAATAGATGCCAAGTTCAATAGGAATCACGCCTGAACCCATGAATGGGTCAACTACTGCATGCTTAAATTCAACCCCTGCAAACTTGCTTATGATAAACCCTGTTGTGCCTTTTAATGATTCCTGGTGGTTAAAAACCTTGTACTGCCGTTTTGAAAGGTCAAAACCTGAAAAATCCAGGCCAATATACCCTTTATTGTCTTCTATGAAAATAAATATTGAACTTTTTGGATTGTCAAAATCAACCTTTGAACCTGTCTTTTTCTGTATGCCCTTTAGTATCTCAGAAGAGATGTCAACTGAATTGAAATCATGCTCCCCATTCCTTTCGCATTCTACATTAAAAGATACCAGATCCCATTCGAAGATTAATTTGTCAGCTGAAACATTTTTTATGGTCTTTTCCAGCTCCCTATCTACATTAAATTCTGTCAGGAGAAGAGCACATCTTGAAATTGATTGTGCCTTATATGCAACTTTCGCCAATTCTTTGAAATCCTTTGCTTCAAAAACAACAACAGATTCATATATCTTGCATTTTGCCTTGATCAATTCTTCAATCTCAGAACTACAGATCTTTTCTGCTCCCTTATTTGTAACTGCAAATGCCTTAACCATATCAAGAAAGAAAAACTAGGTAGTTTAAAAGCTATGCTACTATCCTTGCAGCATCTGCAACCTTATCCCCTTCATCTAGTCTCATCAACCTTACTCCCTGGGTATTCCTTCCTATGACTGAAATGAATTTTGCGCTGGTCCTGATGACCTGGCCGTTGACTGATATCAGCATAAGCTCATCCTCATCCAATACCTCCTTAATTACAACGACTTTTCCGTTCCTTTCAGAAGTTTTGATATTTATCACTCCTGATCCGCCCCTGTTAATCAGCCTGTAATCTGTTATAGGTGTTCTTTTTCCATACCCATTCTCTGTAATTGTTAAAAGTGTTTTTGATTCATCAGAAACAACCATGCCAACAACATAATCTTCTCCTTTTAACCGAATTCCTCTGACTCCCTGCGAATGCCTAGCAACGTCCCTGACATCTGTCTCATTAAACCTTACAGCGTTTCCTTCTGCTGTTGCAAGTATCAGCTGCTTTTCCCCGTTTGTCATTACAACATCCACAACATCATCATTCTCGTTTAGGTTAATGGCCCATATCCCTCCCTGCCTTGGCCTTGAGTACTCCATTATATTTGTCTTTTTAACCAGTCCTTTGCTAGTTGCAAACACAAGGTAATTTGTCGGGTCATAAGTTTTTACTGGAATCACTGCAGAAACTTTCTCATCATTTTCACAGCCAACCAGATTGATTATGGCCTTCCCTTTGGACTGCCTTGAACCTTCAGGAATCTTATAGACTTTTGTCCAGTATACCTTTCCTTTGTTTGTGAATGTAAGCAGGTCTGCATGGGTGTTTGCGATAAATATCTGCTCTAAAAAGTCTTCTTCTTTTGTCTCTGCACCAATAACCCCCTTCCCGCCCCTGTTCTGCTGCTTATAATCATCTATCTGCATCCTTTTTATGTATCCTGAATGGCTTATAGTAACTACAACATCCTGCTCCTCAATCAGATCCTCGATATCCAAATCTTCATCATTTTCCTGTATCTTTGTCCTTCTTTCATCGCTATATTTTTCAATCAGCTCTTCCAGCTCTTTTATTATCTCATTCAAAATCTTGTTCCTGTCTGCAAGAATGGATTCAAGCTCTGAAATCAAAACCATCAGTTCCTTATGCTCATCCCTTATCTTCTGCTGTTCAAGTGCTGCCAGCCTCTGAAGCCTCATATCAAGTATTGCTTTTGCCTGCTCGACACTTAACTTATAATCAGTAAGAAGCATATCTTTTGCTTCATCTGCGCTTTTTGACGCCTTTATCTTTGCGATTATCCTGTCTATGTCATTTAAGGCAATGATTAGTCCTTCTAATATATGGGCTCTTTCCTTGGCTTTCCTCAAATCAAACTGCGTCCTTTTTGTTATTATGTCTACCCTATGCTCAATATGGTGCTCAATCATCGATTTTAGGTTCAATGTCTTAGGAAGGTTATTCACCAAAGCTAAAAAGCGGACTCCAAAAGTTGTCTGAAGCCTGCTATGCTTAAACAGCTGGTTCATCACAATCTCCGGACTGCTGTCTCTTTTTAAGGTGATTACAATCCTCATTCCTTCCCTGTTTGATTCATCCCTTAGTTCTGCAATCTCTGTTACAACCTTGTTTTTGGCAAGTTCTGCAATCTCCTCAATCAGCTGGGATTTATTTACCATGTAAGGAATCTCCTTGACAATCAGCGAAACCCTGCCTTTGTTTTCTTCAATTTCAATATCTGACTTTAATTTGATTCCCCCACGGCCAGTAGCATATGCCTGCTTTATTCCTGCAGTTCCTACCAAAATCCCGCCTGTCGGGAAATCCGGACCCTTTATCACACTAATTAACTCATTGATTGAAATCTCTGGGTTTTGTATATTCATGATGATGGCCTTACAGACATCTTTCAGATTATGCGGCGGAACATTTGTGGCCATCCCTACAGCAATTCCTGACGAGCCATTGATCAATAAATTTGGTATCTTGCTTGGAAGTATCCTTGGCTCCTGTAGTGATCCATCAAAGTTATCCTGAAGCTCTACTGTTTCTTTCTCAATATCTGCCAAAATCTCTGATGAAATCTTATGAAGCCTGGATTCTGTATACCTCATTGCTGCTGCTGAATCCCCATCTACGCTACCGAAATTACCCTGCCCGTCTATAAGTGGATATCTCAATGACCATGGCTGGGCCAACCTAACTAATGCATCATAAACAGAAGTATCTCCATGAGGATGCCATTTACCTAGGCAGTCTCCAACAATCCTTGCGCATTTCTTGTAGGGTTTTCCTGCTTCTAAACCAAGCTCAAGCATTGTAAAAAGAACCCTTCTATGAACTGGTTTTAGGCCATCCCTTATATCTGGGAGAGCTCTTGAGACGATAACAGACATTGCATAATCTAGAAAATCTGCTTTTAATTCATCTTCAATCACTGCTTGTATTATCTTATCCTCTGGCATCAATGTTTCCCCACACTTATCGTCTATAACTTTGAAAGGCTGGGTATTTAAAAACCTTTGGAAAATTTGCCTTTGTAGGCTAATAAAAAAACTGATTTCAAAACCTTTTAAAACATATATTTAAATAATTTATAATATTTACAATTTAATAAATATTGTAAATTTGATTGCTATTGAAAAATGGAAACGCTTGAAGAGGAATTCACACAGTTTAACATGAGAGTAATGGAAGGAATGGGCTTTGACAGCATAAGTTCAAGGCTTTTTGCCCTGACTTTCCTAGGACCTGATGAAGTATCGCTTGAGGAACTTGAAGAAAAATCCGGCTACAGCGCTGCATCTGTATGCAACAAGATGCAATTTATGGAAAAGATAGGGCTTTTGAAAAGGGTTAAAAAACCAGGAACCAAGAAAGTTTATTATTATGCAGACAAGGATTTTTCAGAGATGATGAAAATAAAGGTTAATATTGCGTTTGAAAAGGAGATTAATCCTGCAAAAGAAGTTCTGCCAAAAATAATCGAAAAGCACCAGAACAAGCAGCTAAACGATAAAGAAAAGAAGAGGTTTGAAAAAGTGAAAGATTATTATACTCAAATCATAAAGTTTGAAAAAGTGCTGAAGCGATTTATGAAGGATGTAGAGGAACTATGAAACCGATAATTAAGCTAGTTGATGTATGGAAGACCTATAAGATGGGAGACAGTGAAGTTCATGCCCTTCAGGGCTTAAACCTTGAAATCAAGAAAGGAGAATTTCTAGCTATACAGGGACCTTCTGGATCTGGAAAAAGCACTGCCATGAATCTAATCGGTTGCCTGGATATCCCTTCAAAAGGGCACGTTTACCTTGATAATCATGACATATCAAAGCTCTCAGAATCCAATCTTGCGCAGATAAGGGGGAGAAAAATCGGATTTATTTTCCAGCAGTTCAATTTGATAAACACCTTAAGCGCAAGGGAAAATATAATGCTTCCGATGATGTTCCAGGGGATTGATCCGGACATAAGGATGAAGAAATCACAGGAGCTTCTGGAACTTGTAGATTTAGGAACCAGGATGGACCATAAGCCAAAAGAGCTTTCTGGAGGACAGCAGCAAAGGGTTGCTATAGCAAGGTCATTGGCTGTTGACCCTGAAGTGATACTTGGGGACGAGCCAACCGGGAATTTAGATTCAAAAACAGGTGTAACGGTTTTGGATTTTTTGAAGAAGCTTCACAAGCAGGGAAAGACTATAGTGCTTGTGACACACGATGATAATGTAGCCAAGCAGGCTGAAAGAATAATATACATAAGAGATGGAAAACAATTAGAGGTAAAAAAATGAAAAAAGCAATTTTAATGTTATTATTGTTATTAGTCAGCGCATTCGGGAATGCTCTGGAGATTGACAGCCCATCAATAAGCGTAACTCTCCTGAACCAGGATCCTGATCCGGTCAGCCCTGGAAGCTATGCTGATGTGAGATTTAAAATTACAAACACTGGAAACGACAAAGCCCAGGGACTTGAAATTATGCTTGTTCCTGAATATCCCTTTTTACTGGCAGAAAATGAAGATGCTGTAAGAAATATTGGGGACCTGACAAATATCGGAGAAGACAATTCACTTGTTGTAAAGTATAAAATAAGGGTAGCTGAAGATGCTGTACAGGGAGAAAATAAGCTCAAGCTAAGATATAAGCATGGAGCAAACTCATGGATTACACAATCATTTGATATAAATGTTGAGACTGTTGACGCAAACGTTGCTATAGCTTCTGTAAAAACTGAGCCTGAAATGATAAAACCTGGTGATAAGGCCATACTTAAAGTTAAAGTAAAAAACATGGCTGATTCCAATATGAGGGATATTGCACTAAAGATAGACTTAACTTATTCGGGCCTGCTTAGCTCAGCAACAGCAAAGACTGCAACAGATTCAATAGCTGCATTTAACATACTTCCTTTTGCACCTTTAGGGAGCGCATCTGAACAAAAAGTTGATTTGCTAAAGAGCCATGAAGAACATGAATTCACATATACTGTAATAGCATATCCTGATGCTGAGTCCAAAGTCTATAAAGTACCTGTTGAAATAACATATTATGATGAACTTGAAAATAAGTATACTAGGCAGGATCTTATAGGGCTTATTGTAGGATCAAAACCTGACCTTTTTGTTGTGATTGATGAATCTGAATTATATGTCGGAAAAAGGACAGGGAATGTTGCTCTGAAGTTTGTGAACAAAGGATTTTCAGATGTTAAGTTTTTAGATGTAAACCTAAAAGAAAGTCCTGAATACCAGATACTTTCAGCGCAAGAAGTGTATATAGGTAATGTAGATTCAGACGACTATGAGACTGCTGAATTCAACCTGTACCTAAAGAACGGAGCTTCAAAAGAAGAGAAGGAAGTGAAGCTGCCTATACATGTTGAATACAGGGATGCAAACAATAATCTGTATACTGAGGATAAAGAACTTTCACTTATGATTGTTGATCCAAAAAAGCTTGGGATAAATGAAAAATCAGGATTTCCTGGGTTAGTTATCCTTGTAATTCTGGGAGCAGGGGTTTACTTCTATTTAAGAAGGAAGAAGAAAAAATAATTTTTTTCTTTTAATTTATGAGGTAATATGAAAGAAGATTTTTGGATTGCTTTCCAAAGCCTGAAGCAAAGGAAGCTTAGAAGCTGGCTTACAATGATTGGGATATTCATAGGTATAGCTGCTGTTGTTTCTTTGATTGGCTTAGGAGAAGGGCTTAGGGTTGCAATAACATCGCAATTCGGTTTTCTTGGCACAGACATATTAAGTGTCCAGGCTTCCGGGATAAATTTCGGGCCACCTGGCCAGGGTGCTGTCAACCCATTAAAGGAAGAACTAATTGGAAAGATTGAGAATATAAATGGTGTGGAAGCAAGCTTTGGAAGGCTTATTGAATCCGGTATCATGGAATATAATGATGAGCAATATGTCGGTTTCGTTGCATCTGTTCCTGAAGGCGAAAACAGGAAGAACTTTGAAAAGATGGTCAACATCAATGCTGAAGAAGGCAGGATGCTTAGGGATTCTGACGCAGGAAAGGTCGTCCTTGGAAGCAGCTTTTCAAAAGAAGATTATTTTGGAAAACGTGTTTTTTTAGGAGACACCTTAACTATTAACCAAAAAGATTATGTTGTTTTAGGAATCTTAGAGAAAAAAGGCAGTTTCATCTTTGATAGCGCAGTTCTTATGAATGAGAAGGATGTCAGGGACCTTTATGGCGATGATGACTTCATGGATGTCATTGCAATTAAAGTTAAGGATGAAAAGAATATAGATAATGTCAAGGAGAATGTTGAAAAGCTTTTAAGAAAAGAAAGGGACGTTAAAATAGGAGAAGAAGATTTTGAAGTAGATACACCTGCAAACGCTCTTGAATCATTAAACCAGACTCTTTTTGCTGTACAGCTTTTTGTATATATCATCGCACTTATTTCTATTGTTGTTGGCGGAATTGGAATAATGAATACTATGTATACTGCTGTCCTTGAAAGAACAAAGGAAATAGGGATTATGAAAGCTATAGGCGCAAGGAACTCGACAATATTCAGGCTTTTTTTCATTGAATCAGGATTTTTAGGATTAGTTGGAGGAATAATCGGAACATTAATTGGAGTTAGCCTAGCATATGGTTTTGCGTTCATCGGAAGGGTTTCTGGTTTTGATCTTATCCAGGCATATGTAAGCCCATACCTGATTTTAGGTGCCCTCTTATTCTCATTTATACTTGGAACCTTCTTTGGTGTGCTTCCTGCAATCAGTGCTGCAAAAATGCAGCCCGTGGAGGCATTAAGAAAATGAAACTGGAGCTTTTTAGTTACGCAGTTTCTAATATTATACATAGAAGCACCAGGTCCTTTCTTACAGTGCTTTCTATATTAATCGGCATCATGGCAATATTTGCCCTGATAAGTTTTGGAATAGGGATACAGAAGTATGTTGATGATGTTGCAAAAGAAGCAGGGGCTGACAAGCTGTTCATACAGGCAAAGGGATATGGTGCGGTTGATGATACTTTTGCAATATCCAGCCAGGATCTTAACATTATTAAAAAAGTAAAAGGTGTTGAGAACGCAGTAGGACTTTACATGAAGGTTGGTGAAATAAAGTTCAAGGATGAAGGTGAATATCATTTCATAATGGGAATGGATCCAAAAGACAATGATTTTGTCCAGGAATCATTTGGGATTGAAATGTTTAAGGGAAGGTCTTTAAAAAAAGGAGAGCTTGGAAAAATAACAGTAGGATATAACTACCAGTTTAAAGATAAAGTATTCTCAAGGCCAATTGATGTCGGGGATAAAGTCCTTATCAATGATGCGCCTTTTGAAGTTGTAGGAATCACAACGCAAATAGGGAACCCTGAAGATGATGCAAACATATACATGACTGAAGATGCAATGACCTTGCTTTTTCCAGAACTAAAGGACAGGTATTCGCTGGTTATAGCAAATGCAGAGAGCAGCATAAATCCTGGGGAACTTGCCGAGAAAGTCTCTGAAAGACTAAGAAAATTTAAGGATCAGGAAAAAGGGAAGGAAGATTTTGAAGTCCAGACTTTTGAAGATGCAATAAAGACATTCACTTCAGTTATAGGAATAATTAACGGCGTGCTTATATTGATTGCATTAATTTCTGTTCTTGTTGCATCAGTAAATATCATGAATACAATGTATACTGCAGTCTTAGAGAGGACCAAAGAGATAGGGACTATGAAAGCAATTGGGGCAACAAATGCTGAAATAAGGGATATATTTGTGATTGAATCCGGAATGCTTGGAATCACTGGTGGAATTTTAGGGATTTTGCTTGGCTATCTTGTAGCAAAAACAGGAGGAAGTATTGCTGCAGGTGCTGGTTTTTCAGCTCTTCAGCCCGTTTTCCCGCTTTCGCTTATATTCGGATGCCTGTTATTCTCTGTTTCAATTGGAGCACTCTCCGGCCTATTTCCTGCTATCCAGGCATCGAAGCAAAAACCAGTAGACGCACTTAGATACGAGTGAAAAAATGAAAATAATGCATTTCCTTGAAATGAGGGTCTTTTCAAAAGAGGCAGATAATGAAGGACATATCAAGGAAAAAATCAAAAAACTGTTTCCATTTGAAAAATTGAAAATTGAAGAATCAATAGTAGAAGGATTTGAAGAGAAGAAAATAAAAATTTTCAAGGTTAATATTACAAAAAATGCAGAAATGACTTCAGCTGTTAAATCACTTATATCCAGCTTCTCAGCTGAACAAAAAAAACTTATTTGTTCACAGATTGAAAGCAGACTGGACAGTTCTCTTAATTTTTATCTGAGGCTTGATAAAGAGAAGCTGCTAAATAATGAATATGAGATAGTAGATCATGGGAATTGCTTTCATTTCAGGTTTTCAATTGCTACATATCCGCACAGCAGGGATAAAGCAATAGAAATAATAAAAGATATGTTTAAACATTAGTTCTTGCAGATATCCAACCTTACAATTATTGGTGGTGGTGGTGGTATATAATAAAACCCTGGCTGCTCTTTTTCTGAAAAATCCCCGCATCCTGGTGTTGATATGTCATTAATCAGCTTTTCAGAACCTTTTTTTTCAACAGTAAGCCTATATGATCTTTCCTGTTTTAAAAGAGTTGCTTCAAGGGCATTTTTCATTGTTTCTTCTGCATATGCGCAGCAGTTTTTCATGCTGCCACACAAATCTTTCCTGTTGCTGTAGCAGTCCTTTAATATATCTGAAACTATGACATTCTGGGCTGTTTTTGTATTCATTAACGTGTTTAAAAAACTCTGAGCAAGCTTTGGGTCTACAAACGTGCCTTTCTGCGAGTCCTTTGGCTTAAGCCTTTGCCCTATCATGAAAAACAATCCTATCACAAGAAGAATTACAATGACTACAATTCCTATTATCTCTGTCTGCCCTTTTCTTCTCATCATTCATACACCTCTAAAAGAATCATCCCGAAGTAATTATTGTTTTCTACAACATCTTTGAGCAGAACCGGGAACTCTAATTTTTTTACGCCCTTATAATCAGGTTTTGGATTATCATAAACAAGCCATTCCTTTACAACTCGTTTATCTGCTGCTGTTTCAGGGCTTGGGTCATATTGAGTTATCTTTATCTTTGTATTTCCAAGAAGCGAAGGATAATAAAGCCTGTCTTTCTTTAATTTTTCAGTAAACGCTTCAATCTTATAGACATCAAAGCAATCCGGGTCTATATTATTATTGTCTGAACACTGCATCTCAGGAAGGATATTAATTATCTGTGCCTTTTTAATCATGTCAAGCTCTTTGAACTCCTCAAGCTTGTCCTTTTGCTCAGCCCTTTGATTTGCAATTACAAATATAAATGCAACTGCAAGGATTGCAAAAACTATAAGTAGCATAAAAACATTTTCCATTATCTGAAGCTGTGCTTTCTTTTGATACATTGGCTTTTCAAAAGCTCTTTTTATTTTTTGGAAATTCATTCTAGTACACCGTTGGGCATGATTTTTTATTTATTTCAGTATTTAGCGCCTGCAACTGGTCCTTTATTGATTTTACCTGCGACAGCTTCTCTTTTGTTATTTCGCTTTCTGAAGTCACTGAACTAAGGCTAGTTAAGAGAGATTCTGCCTGGTTGTAATAATCAGGACTGCATAGAGGCATGAGCTTTGACCTCCTTATTGCCCGGACTCTCTCAATCAGTATGCCTGAGAACATGTTCATCCTCTTTATGGCTTTCTCCATGTTGCATTTATAGGTGCCATAATTCTCAGAATAGACTGCTGCAATAAGCGTTGCATCATCAATGTAATAGCTTTCTCCTTCAAGCTCAAAGCTGCTGCCTGATTTTTCATAGAACTTGAGGTTTCCATCTGAATAGAAAAGCGCCTTAACATCCTTGTCTTTTAACTTATTTAATGAATTGTGCAAATTATAATTTTCTGGAGATTCTGATGAGGAAAGAAACTTTACCTTATAGTAATTTTCATTTTCAAAACTAAGAGTATTGTCCACATTTTCACTTGTCAGGTGTTCTGGCAGCTTTGAATAAATGTCATTTGAACCAACTGAAACATAAGCTACTTCTGGACTTGTCAAATATAAAAAGTAGTTCACCCTAAACGGCATGTCCCACCCAAGCGAATACGACAGAATGTTTCGTTTTATCAGGTTAGGACTAAATAGAGGAACATATTCTGTAGATCTCCCGCCTAAATCAGACCCTTTAATAGTGTAAAAATTGCAGTTATCCTCATCGGCAGAAACTTCTAGCTCTAGGCCTGGAAGGGTGATTGCGTTTTCTGTATTTTCTGATGCCTGAACACTTGTAAATATACCATCAAAATAATTTATTGCGTCAATGCTTAATTTAGTGCTTTCTGTTTTTTTAACCCCTAAAGCTATGTTTACAAAAATTGCGAGTATTATAGCTCCGATTACTGCAACATAAATCCAGTTAAACTGTATCTGCACCTGTGCTTTTTTTCCCTTTAACATGTTTGTGTCTGTTCCTTTTTTAGGCATGCTTTTCTGCCTTTTCCTTCAAACCATACATACATAAGTCCTGAATTTTCTATGCAAAGGTAGTCTGAAAAAACATTTAAGTCTTCTACATAAAAAGAATCTTCAATTTTTCCTTCATTTATCAGGAAAACATTTTTTTGAACATTGTCCTCAATATTATATTTTATAAATGAATTTCCGGCAATGCTTGAATCAATGTCAAATTCATTATTATCATTCATGGAATCAATAAAACAGATATCTTTTATCTGGTCAGGCAAAGAGAATTCGTATTTTTTTATGGAACCATAATCCCTTGCCATTTTACTCACAGTTGAAGAAAAATCAGACTTAAAATCATCTATAGGCGCTTTTGATGTAACACTCATAACTGTTGTTATTCCTTTATATCCAACTAATAGAATTATACCTATTATTATTGCAGATAAGATGTAAGTAAAAACCTGTGATGAAACTTCAGCTTTCTTTTTCATTTTCTCTCCCTTTTCCTGATTTTTTCTATTTCTTCAAAAGCATCTTCTTCGGATATGTCATCAAGCCTGTTAAAGATCTTATTATTATCCATTTCTTCTTTTTTTACTTTTTTCTTCTGGCTAGGAACCTGGTAAACCGGCTGGATTTTTTCAGACGATGTTTCCTTTTTATCTGATTTCTGCTGCTGATTTGCGAATTCATCAAATATTGAAGACATCTGCCTAAGCTTAATCTCCTCTCTTTTTTTCTTGATTTCCATATCAAGATTTTCTCCTTTTTTAGCAAACGGCTTAAAATCAGAAACTGTACCCATAGCTGGCTGTGAATAGACTGCTTTTGGCTGCTCTATTTCTTTTTTTGCTTTTCCAAAATCAAGCTTGAATTCTTTTTTTGCCTGACCTAAAGGAGATGAAAATGGCTGTGACTTTGGAGCATTGAAACTAGCAGGCTTCGCTGGAGAATATGCTGGCCTTTCTTTCTTTTTGGTGTTTTTCAAATATAAGAAAACCCCACCAACTAAAAGAGCAAGACCTAATATTATCATGATAATATTAAGTGTGTAGGACTTTGGAAAATCTGACGATTTATTAGGGTTGGTCCCTTTTTTTATTTCCAAATCATCTGAATATCCATCTCCGTCTGTATCTTCTTTAGATATGCTTGTCTTGTGCTTAAGGCATTCATCCTTATTACTTAAAGTGTCGCCATCCTTGTCTTCACTTGCATCACCTGAATCATCTTTGTCTAATCCACATTCATCTTCTTTTATGTCAGATATTTTGTCACCATCTGAATCAAGGTTTTCATCTATAGGGAAAGAAGTGCTATCTGTTGGAGAAGTGTTATCTTCAACCTCAAGATTATCCTCAAATCCATCCATATCTGTATCCCTGCTGTTCATATCTGTCTTGTAGGTTAGGCATTCCTCTTCATTTGAAAGAGTATCTCCGTCATTGTCTGCTGCAGAATCAGAAACATTGAATGGATTAAGCTTACAATCCAATTCAACAAAATCTTTCATTCCGTCCTTATCGCTGTCCATATTTTCAGGATGGCAATCCAAGACTGGATTTCTTGTGCAGTTATTCAGGCAAATTTCAACAGTTTTATTCAGGCAGCAGTTTTGCCCTGCACATTTCTCAAAGGTAAGATTATACATCCCTTTTACTGTTTTATTTTTGCTATCTGTTAGACTATAGCAAACCTGAGCATCCTTAATCATAGTAAATTTCGCGCTGTATTTCAGGTATGGGCATGTTCCGCATGAAGTGCAGCTTGAATTCAAAAAGGAATACTGGGTATTTACACAACTGCCATCATCATCTTTGCATATCATTCCAATTATAACTCCATTTTCCGTAAGTATTGATGTGACGTTAAGATATGGATCCTTGTTTCCCTTGCATTTGTCACTGGTATCAAGAAGGATTGTTGTGCCTAATGTTTTTGCCTTTGTTCCGTTATTTGTAGCTTCATCTATAGCATAAACTTCCCAAAAATACTGTTTTCCTCGTTCAAATGCTTTTTCAACAGAAAAGCTTGTTTTGTCGGTTATATTACGTGAAATGATATTGTTTGAAGAATCAATAAGCTTCACAACGTACTTTGAGATGCCTACATTGTCTGTTGAGGAATATGATGCATTAAGCCTAATCACGCTACAGGTTTCGCTTTCAGCGTTGATCAAAGGTGCTGTTGGTATTTTGGTATCTACTGTAAAAACTAGCTCATCTTCTATAGTTGACAGGTCCTTAAAGATGCAAAGGTATTCAAGCACGTACTCTTTTCCGTCGCTTAAATTGTTTAGCTGCAGGTAATGTATTTTTGCGTCCCTTGGTGAAAACTCATTTAGGTATCCTTCACCATATTTGCAGGTGGAATCCTTGTTTGTCACAAGCTTTATTTCAGGACTTGTTGTATGGGCATATTTTTCAGGAAGTATTTCAGTAATCTGGTTTAAGACTGATAAATCCACATCAAAAGTTATTACTGAAGTTGCAAATTTTTCAGCCTTGTTCATGCAGTAAGTAAAAAAAGTATAAGTTTTCCTGTCCTCAATTCTTGGGTTTGATACTTGATCATATGTCCTTTTTGTCTCTAATGAAAAATTTTCAATCTTGACATCATTGAAAAGCACAAATAAATCACCTGAGTATTCCTCTGTTAGGTATTTGCATACTGACTTATCGTCTGTTTTTGTTATCAGATCCACCTTAAGTGTCTCTATGACAGGGCTTGGATCTGCCACAGCTGAAAGTATCTTAATTGGTGTGCTATCAACAGAGAGTGCTACTTCCTTTGGAAAAAGGTCATTGGCATATCCTTTGTCTGTCTTGCAGTAAATGTAAATTTTTGTTTCTATCACTTCATTTATTGTAACTGCTGAAGTGTGTGTCTTGCCATCTGAAGATTTAGTGAAAATCTGGGAAGTACTTACAATGCTATCAAACTTGTCTGTGCTGCTTGTGCTCCTTTTGCAGACTGATGAGTTCTGAGTCGAAACCTTTAAGTCAAATGCTTTTATTGGAGAGGTTCCATATTTTGGGTTTACCAAAGTTATCTTGTTAGCGCTTTCTTTTGGAATTATCAAAGGATTTGTAGCATTTGCCCCATGAAAAGACTCAACATAATCTGTAAACCCATCTGAATCAGTGTCATTTTTCTTAGGGTTTGTACCTATTTTAAATTCATCAATATTCCTAAGTAAATCACCATCTGGGTCATCAAGTGATGTAAAGCTTCCATTTCCAAAATATTTGAACTCCCAATTGTCATCCAAAAAATCCTCATCATCATCTATAAAAGCATAAGAGACATATGATAAAATTAGAATGAAAACTAAAAATAGATATGCTGATTTTTTAAAAGATAATATTTCACCCACTTTTACTCTTATAAGAAGCCCATTGGTTTAAATAGTTTTCTTAGTAAAAAGAGATATTTCGTACTGGCTTTTTCAGCTCTTTTTTTAATAATCTTGCCTCTTTTGACAGTTTTTCCCATAAAAACCCCATATATGCATTTCCTATTTTCAGGCTTTCTTTGCAATCTAAATTACACGGGAAATGGCTAAGAAGGCAAAAATCCTCGCTAATCCTAAATATATTGTTCTGATATGGAAAACTAGTTCCAATGGAATTTTTTAATACTGAAATTTGGTAGTTGTTGTCCAGCTTAGAGATGAAAGGATATTCTTTTTCAAAAAAAAGAGAGCAGCATTTTGGATAACCTAAAGTCAGGCCTAGGTTAAAATGGTCCATAGTTATTTCAAAATATGCTGCTTTATTGGCTAAAAGCTCGTCTTTTGAGATATATGCAAACACCATCCCCTCACTGCTCAAAATCCCTTTATTTGAATACCCTTTTTCTGTAGGAAGGACTTTATATTTTGACCTGACTAAAAAAAGCCTATTTTTTTCGCAGAAATTTATTACTTCTTTTAATTCATTCTCAAAAAAACCCTGCCTGACAACAGGCTTTAAATTATTTAGCAGATAAATTATCTCAAGGCTTTTGCACCTTGTCAAAAAGACACTCCCTAGACTCATTTCAAAAACAAAAAAATTATTTTTTCTTTTTCTTGATTTTGGATAATATAACTACTCCAAGCAGCACAAGAAATGCAAGTATTATCACAGCTGTCATGATATAGAGAAAGTTTGGCTTATTTTTTATAACTGGATCTGTCCCTGCCTGAAATTCTTCAAGGTTAGTCTTCCCGTCATTATCAAAATCTCCATCTTCTTTTTGGCTTATGTTCCCAAAATTCCTGGCTTCCCAAACATCATCAACACCATCACCATCTGTGTCTTCAGCAAAAACAAGGAATGATGCAGCAATTAGATTAAACAGTAAAACCAGAGCGAGTAGCTTTTTCATAAGATAAATTATAAACAGGTAGTATTTAAATTTTTGTAGCTGCATTACTTTCAAAAAACACTTGCTAACTTTATTGTACACAAAATTTTTAAAGACAGATTTATAGTAAAATGAGATGCAATTTCTGGAAAAAATCAAAGATTATGCTCCTGTAGTAAACAGAATTGGGCTTAGTCTTGTGTTTCTGTGGTTTGGGTTTAATCAGCTGTTTAACCCTGATTATTTTATAGGATACCTGCCAGAGTTTTTGTTTGATTTGGATTTTGCAAAATATTTTGTTATTGCCAATGGCATATTTGAGATAATATTTGGGTCGCTTCTTATATCAGGATATTTTACAAGAATTGCTGCAATATTGCTTGGCCTCCATCTGCTGGGAATTACTTTCCATCTTGGCTATGGCGAAACTGCTGTAAGAGATTTTGGACTTGCATTATCAACCATTTCAATTGCTATAGGAGGTGCTGACAAATGGTGCTTGGAAACAAGAAAGAAAAAATAAATCATATTTATGTTGCGCTTGTTGTGTTAATCTGCCTTTCAGTATTCTTGGCAGGGTGTTCTAAATCTATTGAGGTTAAAGAGCCAAACATGGATGTCAAAGATACAAAAAGCGAGATTGAGCAAAACCAGGAACTGATAACTAATTTCATAGCTGATGGAACATATACTAATGATGTTACCTATAATTACCATTCAGGCCAGGAGACTATCAATATTGATATCACTGTCAAAGATGATGTTGTAACCGCTGCATCTGTTGAAAGTGTTGGTGAGACACATAAAACATCTCAAAAGTATATTGATGGAGTAAATGCAGCCCTTCCGGAACTTGTCATCGGGAAAAAGATCAATGAAATTAACCTTCCAAAGCAGATAAGTGGAAGCTCGCTTACAACAGCAGCTTTGAAGGATCATCTCCAGGAACTGGTAGAAACATATTGATTTTTTTATTTTTTTTTATGGAATTTTCTTCTAAAAAAAAGGAATTGCTTGGAACTCTAATTGAAGTTAAGGTTCCAAAGCAAAATTCTAAAGTTTTTCCTTTGATTTTTGATGAATTCAAAAGAATTGAAGAGAAATACTCCAGATTTAAGTATAGTTCCTATCTTTCAAAAATAAACTTAAACCTAAAAAAATGGCAGGAAATTGATGAAGAGACAATTTACCTGATTAGCAAATCTGAAGAGATCAGAAAACAAAGCGATGAAAATTTTGACATTACTCTTCTTGATACACTTGAAAGGCTGGGATATGATAAGGAATACAGCTTTAAAGAAAAAAAGAGGATTGACTTTTCCTTGCTTTTTCCATCCAAGAAGCCAATTGAACTGAAAGGGAACATGATATTTTTAAGAAAAAAAATTGATTTTGGAGGGATTGGCAAAGGATATGCCATTGATAAGGTATCAGAGATTATTGAAAAAAAAGGAGTTTTTGATTATTATATCAATGCAGGTGGAGATATTTTTGCGAGACATAAGGACGAAAATAAAAAATGGACAATACTTCTTGAGCATCCTGATTTCACAGATAAGGCAATTGGAAAGGTAGAGATCAATAACATGGCAATTGCATCTTCTTCATCAAACAGGAGAAAATGGGGAAAGAACCATCATCTGATTAATGCAAAAACAAAAAAGCCTATAAGCGAAACAAAAGCAATATTTCTGATCGCAAAAACTGCAATAGAAGCAGATGCATATGCTACTGCACTTTTCACTTCAGGGTTTGGAAAAGGGATAGAACTGTCAAAAAAACTAGACGTAAATACATTAATAATTTCAGAAAAAAATAAAGTTTATAAAAGTGAAAATTTTGAAGTGGAATATTTCAGCTAGTCATTATCCACTCTTGGTGCCAAAATAAATGAAAGCATCAACTTATCCATTGTCTTATATTCAAGCTTTAATGGGTAATCTGTGTTGAATCTTATATAGACTTCATCTGAAATCTTTGATGCCTGTATCATCTTCTTTAGGTATTCAATTGAATATTTTGCCTTAAGCTGCTCTTCCCCTTCTTTTGTAATGACCGTAACTGAATCATTCTGTATCTCAACCTTGGCTTTTGATAAGTCTCCTTCTGCTGATATTGTGAATTTGCCTGAATCTGCTGAGAACTTGACTGATTCTGCAACAATAGAAACATCTTCAATTGCCTCGTTTAATACGCTTGTATTTGTCTTGACAGAGATTGGGAAATTAAGGGAAGGTATCTTTTGCTCCCTTTCTTCAAGCTCTATAATCGGCAGGTAAAATGTCCTTGTTGTGTTTGATTTTATCACAATCTTGAATTTTCCCTCTTCCAACTCAAGAATAACTATATCGCTTGAACCTGCTCTCTTTAAAACCTGCTTTAGGTTATTAAGATTAAGGGCAATTTTAACATCCTTTTCAACAAGATATTCTGTGAAGCTTGAGCTTAGAAGCTTGAATATTACCATTGCAACGTTTGCTGGGTCCATTGCAACCAGGTTAATGCTGTCTTTTGTTACAGTAAACCTGGCTTCAGTGACCAAGTCTGATATTATAGATATGCTGTCTTTTAATAATTTTGAATCTGCTAATGTAAGTTTCATTAAATCACCCATCTTATGGATATAGATATGGTTTATAAAGATTATGCAGAGTGAAAGGAATGTTTTTTATAGGCAGTTAAATTAATGAAAAGATGGAAAAAAGATTTGTTCACACTATCCTTCTTTTCCTGACTGGCATTATTGCTGCTTTAGTTGATGGAGCAACAGGCTCAGGGTTTGGACTTGTTTCAAATTCACTTTTACTAACTATAGGATTTTCATCTGCAATAGCTTCAGCAACTGTTCATTTCGCTGAGATGGCCACAACATTTATATCTGGAATTTCTCATTGGTCTTTTGGCAATATCCATTTGCACATCCTTTGGCCCCTCACAATTTCTGGTGTAATAGGTGGTGTTTTTGGAGCATATGTTGCTGTGAATTATGAATCTACAAGATGGATAAAACTCTTTATAGGCATAATGCTTCTTATTATGGGAATATTTATGATAGGTATATTCCATACTGGAAAAATATTTAAGAACAGATTAACAAAAAAAATTGGATATTTAATTGGATTTCCTGCAGCAATGGTTGATGCCATAGTAGGTGGCGGCTGGGGACCTTTTACAGCTCCAACATTAATGTTTCATGGCTCTCATGCAAGACATGCAATAGGAACAGCAAGTGCTTCAGAATTTTTTGTAACTTTGGCAATATCTGCAGCGTTCTACGTTTGGCTTCCACATATAGATTATACTCTTGTAATTCCACTTGTTATAGGTGCTATTCTGACAGCGCCACTAGCAGCTTGGATTACAAAAAAACTTCCACATCATGCGCTTGGAGTAGCTGTTGGAGTTATTATCATAGTGATTAGTATTAGAAACATCATCCAAGGTTTATTCTAGTCGGCTGACATATACCCTAAAGCCTGATTCTTTTGCAACCTGAGTGCAGTTCCCAAAAACTGCAAGCATTTTCTTTTCAAATTCTGCCCCACCCTTGCTATGCCTTGCAACCAGCTGAAAAAGCCCTTCAGGCTCAAGGTGGTTTTTGCTTTCCTCAATCATCCTAAAGCATAAGCTTTTTCCAGCTGTCTGCGGAGGATTTAGGAGTATTGAATTAAATTTTTCATGAATACCCTCAAATACACTGCTATGAATTGAATTTGCTTCAATTCCATGAAGCTTTGCATTCATTCCTGCTAGTTTCACTGCTGCCTTATTCACATCTGACATGACCAGGCTGATTTGCGGGTTTAGCTTTTTTAAACTGATTCCAATGACCCCGATACCACATCCTAAATCAAGGACTTTCCATTCTTTTCCTATCACTGCATTTTCAACAAGAATTTTGCTTCCTAAATCAATATGTTCTTTTGAAAAAACTCCTTTTCCTGTAAACAGTTCAAAATTTATACCTTTGATAGATATCATTATTTTTTTTATATCCTCAAGCCTCTGGTCTTTTGTGTAGTAATGAGTCATAGAAAATAAGTAAATCAATCCCTTTATTAAATCATATCATGATTATCAGGAAAAGCTCTGAAAAGCCTATGAAAAGGACTATGTTAAAGATTATATTTGTAACTGCATAGCTGAGTATTTCTACAGGAGCATAGCCCAGCAGGAATTTCCTGATGAAAGCCAGGTAAAAATTGGAGATTATAGTGACTATTATCCCCATTGTGACAATATTTAATGCACTGAAAAAATTTGCAAATAACGCAGCTACCATGTAGCTGGAAATCATGAAAAAATATGCCATCTTTATCTTCCTTATGTAGAGCATCTGGACAAATTTTGTGAAGAATGCTGCCATAAGACCATATCCAAGCCCATATTCAATCGTTATCAGGATAGACGAAAAAGTCGAAAGCTCTATATCTATAGGTGGGTCAACATATCTTTTAAAAGACTGCATCAGAGTATTTCCCACAGTAAACAAAGTTACAAAAAATATTGGGATGAGATCAATAAAAAATGAAAGTATCCATAATCCTATACCTATTAAAATCCATTTTTTTGGAAGATTTATTGACTTATGCTTTTTCCTGTTGTCTGTGCGCTTCACTCTAAAAAGATAATCCTAGGATATATAAAAAACATAGCCAATTTTTATAGGATTACATGCCTAATAAAAAAAGCAGCGTCTTTGAGAAGCTGAAAAAATACATGATAGACAGCAGGTATTCCATGCTGTCCTCCAAAAGAGTCTCAAAAAAAGGAGTTCCCATTGTCTTTCTGACCATTATCATTAAGAAGCACTGGATGCCACCAAGCACTATCCCAACCAAGATAATATCAATTCCAATGTCCAGCTTTGATATGAATGAGGCAATAAAGCCCATCACACAATAGATTATTGTTGTCCCAAATATTTCCTGTATCTCCTCACCTGCCATGAATTCTGCCAATACAAGGCCTAAAAGAACTATAATTATACTGTAATTTGGTCCTAAGGTGTATCCGAAGAACAAAGAACCAAAACCAACAAGCCCAAAATCCAATGGTGCTCTTGTAATCTCGACAAAATAAGTGCTAAGAAAAGTAAGGACTGCAAAAACCGAAAAAACTGCAATTGCCCTGAACTTAAAGCCAATGAACAAGAGAAGCATCGCCATTAATGGCAGGACTACAAAATACCTCTTTCTTAAAAAAACCACAAGCTTGTTCTCTTCTTCAGAATGAGTATGGTCCACTGCAATAGTAGAATTAATTATCTTTTTAAAAACATTTCTAGTTTTTCGAAGGAAATTTCCTGAATTTCTATAAATAGAATAAATGAAATTAAGATTAGTTATAATAAAAAAGCCCCTGAGGAGATTTGAACTCCCGACCTATTGTTTTTTCTGTTAATCATACGAAACAATCGCTATACCGCTAAGCTACAGGGGCGCATAAATATAGAGAATAAGAAATTTATAAAAAGATTATTGTTTTCATTGGTTAATAAGTTGAAAAAAATATCTGTCTCCCTGATAATTCCAGTTTATAATGAAGGAGAAAAGTTAGCTTTGTCTTTAGAAAATGCTTTATCTGTAACTGCAAAGATAAAATGTGAACTGATTATTGTCAATGATGGCAGCACAGATAATTCCCTGAACATAATAAATAGATTTTCTAAAAAAAATAAAAAAGTGCGAGTGTTGTCTTTTAAAGAAAATAAAGGCAGAGGGTTTGCTATAAGCAAAGGATTTGGGATTGCCAGAGGAGACTATCTTATCTATTTTGACTCGGATATGATTATGACAAAAGAAACTATTCTCAGATTTAAAAAAGAACTGGAGAAAAATGAGGTTGTCATAGGCTCAAAAAAAGAGTCTGACTATTTTCAAAAATTGCCATTTCTAAGGAAAATACTGAGCAATTGCTATAACTTTCTTGCAAACATGCTTATTGACAGGAACATGACTGAGTTTCAATGCGGATTAAAAGGAATCCGTAAAGAAAGCTACTTGAAGATACAAAATTTTATGAGCGAAAAAGGCTGGAGCTGGGATACTGAATTCATTATGTATGCTGGTTTAAGCGGCCTCAAAATAAAAGAAGTGAAGATTAACCTGAAATTTTTGAAAAGAACATCAAAAGTTAATATGATTGCAGATTCTTTCAGAATGGGATTGAATCTAGCCAGAATCTGGCTCAAGAAAAAAAATTATACGAACCTGAGGTTATTTTTTGACAGCAAGGCAAGGAAATACAGTGAACAGAGATATAATTGGTTCAAGAAGATATTTCAAAAAGAATCAGTTGATTTTGTAGCTGCAATAAATCCTAAGAAAAAAGAAAGAATCCTGGATCTTGGCTGCGGGGATGGCTATTATTCCAGTATTATGAAAGATTATAATGCTGCAGTTTATGGAATTGATGCTTCCAAAAGCATGATAATGAAATTAAATAATAAAGGGATTGAAGGTGAAGTAGCAAATATAGAAAACTTCAACCTGAAAAAAAGATTTGACAAGGTTATAATTTCTGGTTCCTTGGAATTTTGCCAAAATCCTGCTGAATCACTAAAAAATGCCAGAGCTCATTTAAAAAAAAAAGGAAATGCAATAATCCTGTTCCCTAGAAAATCTGCTATAGGGAATTTATATTCCCTGTTCTATCTAATTAAAGGAATTAAAATCACAACGTTTACTGAAAAAAATATCCGTAATATGCTGGTTTACTCCGGATTCAAAAACCTTGAGATAAAAAGATCAACAATTCTCACATCAATAGCTGTATGCGAAAATTAAAAATGAAAATACTGCTTATAAACCCGCCTTTCCCAAAACAAATGAGCTATGGATTTTTCTCATTTGCATCGCCTAACCTAGTTAGCCTTGGCCTGTGTTCACTTGCCGCATATATACAAAAAGAAGACAAAGATATGAAAGTAAAAGTCATTGACTGCGTTTTTCAGAATATAAGTTTTGAAAACCTTATCCGAGAGATTAATGAATTTAAGGCTGATATTATTGGGATAAGTTCAACTACGTGTGCTTATAACATATCAAAAAAACTAGTTTCATGCATTCGGGAAAACAATTCAAAAGTAATAATTGTTCTTGGTGGACCACATATATCCGCACTTCCTTTTGACACTTTTAAAGAATGCGAAAATCTTGACTTTGGAGTTGTTGGCGAAGGTGAAATTTCGTTTGGTGAAATTATAAAATGGATGAAAGGCGGGAAAAAGAAAGACGAGATAGAAGGGGTAATATTTAAGGAAGGCGGAAAAATAAGGCTTTCCAAACAGAGAAGTGTTATAGAAAACCTTGACACTCTGCCTTTTCCTAGTCTTGATTTTCTTAATCTTGCAAAATCTAAACACACACCGATTAGAAGCAAAGGCACCTCGCTTCACCTGGTCACCAGCAGAGGCTGCCCTTTCAGATGCAACCACTGCGAGCAAGCTGTGTTTGGGAGCGTCTATAGGTCAAAAAGCGTAGATTACATCATCAGGGAAATAAAGGTTTTAAAAGAGCAATGCAGCATTAGATCTATAGCTTTTGAAGATGATTCTTTTGTTATAAATATGAAAAAAATGCGTGATTTCTGCTATGGGCTTATAAAAGAAAAAATAGATGTTGAATGGAGCTGCAGCATCAGAAACGAGCTAATTGATAAGGATGTGCTTCCTATTATGAGAAAAGCCGGATGCAATTACTTATATTTCGGGATAGAATCAGGGTCACAAAGGATGCTTAAAATACTAAATAAAGACACACCTTTAGAAAAAATTGAACATAATGTGAAGTTAACAAAAAAAGAAGGGTTGAAAGCCCATGGCTCTTTTGTAATAGGCCTTCCTACTGAAAATAGGGAATCAATCAAGCAGACAGTAGATTTTGCAATCAAGCTAAAACTTGATAGTGTTACGTTCAACCTTTTCACACCATTTCCTAAAACTGCTCTGAGGGAAATGGCATTTAAGCATGGAAAAGTCAGCAAAAACTGGGATTTCTATTCTGACCATCCTACCTACCCTTCTTTCATACCTGAAGGTTTCAATGCGTCTGAAATGCTTAATATCCAGAAAGATGCATATAGAAAATTTTATCTAAGATCTGGATATATCCTTTCCCATCTTTATTATCTTAACCCTTCTTTAATACTAAAAAGCGCATATGCTTTCGGAAAGCTGGCTAAAAAATGAAATACCTCCTAATTACATTTGATATAGAGGAATTTGTTTATCCAAAAGAATCAGGGCTAGATTATAGCAACTCCCGCTGCTTTGAAATTGGGAAAAAAGGACTTGAATCAATTATGAATATTTTAAATGAATATGGTATGAGCTCAACTTTTTTTGTGACTGTAGATTTTGCAAAAAAGTATCCTGAATTAATAAAAAAATTAAGTGAATCCGGCAATGAAATTGCGTTTCATGGAAACAGCCATTCTGACAGGTATGACCAGATGAGTAGCATTAAATGCAGAATGCTATTAAAAAAAGGCAAAAGCTCACTTGAGAAAATAACTGGGAGAAAAGTTTATGGGTTCAGAGCTCCTAGATTTAAAAAACCAGAAGAATCAATAATTAAAAATGCCGGCTTTTTGTATGACAGTTCCTACCACCCTGCTATATTTTTTGGCAATTATAATTGCACACGCATAAATAAAGCGATACTGATGGATGGACTCTTCTCAGTTCCTGTTTCTGTGTTGCCTATAATAAGGCTCCCTTTTTCATGGATCTGGTTTAGAAATATAGGATGGTACTATTCTTTTATGTGCACAAAAGCCTGCCTGGCAAGCAGCGATTATGCAATGCTTTATTTTCATAGTTGGGATTTTGCTGATATCCAGAAAGAAAAGCACAACGGATTATTTTGGCAGGTATACAAAAATAATAGTGGTAAAAAAATAACAAAATCATTCAAAAAATACCTTGACATGCTTATTGATGAGAAAATTAAAAAAACAACAATAAGAGAATATATTGATGCAAAAAAAAATGGCGAAAATAAAGTTTAATCCCTCAAGTCTCCTGAAAGACATAATCCTTGTCATAGTTATTTTTTCAGTTTTGTTGATTCTGAAATATGATACACTAAACCATCCTTTTTACTGGGATGATATGACTTTGGGAACTGCAATAAAAGAATTCCATGACAATCCTTTAAGTTTTAAGGTGATAGCACATCCATATCTAATCCATACACCCCTGCTGCCTCATTTTTTTGGTGTTGTTTCTGCACTTATAGGCTATAAGCTTGAGGTATTTCACATAATTATCATCCTGATTGGTGCCTTAGGCATATATTATATGTTCCTGCTGTCAGAACATATAATCAAAGATAGGTTTTATGCAATACTTGCAGCTATAACTTTGCTATTTGTGCCGATATTTTTCAGTTTTCTTGGGAGAGTTTATTATGACATACCATTAATAACCTTAATAATAATGTGCTTTTACTTTCTTTTTAAGGAAAGATATGCACACCTCACATTTTTTTCTGTTATTGGTGTCCTTACAAAAGAGATTTTTATTTTGATTATACCCACTATCTTATTTTGGATATTAGTTAGAAGAAACAGAAAATATTACACATTTTTGGCAGCAAGTTTTGTATTCCTATTTTGGGCATGCCTTGCAGTAATTTATAAGAAAAATGAGCTTACAACCATTCTTCCTGAATTTTTCCCTAAATTAACACCTGGTAGTTTTTATAACTGGATAGATTATCTTAAGCTGACTTTGCTTGACAATTGGTTTTTTATGCTAACTTTCCCTGCAATAATCACCTCTATCTATGCCTCTATTAAAAAGAAAAATAAAGCTGAAGATTATGCATTTTATATTTATATCCTAACGAGTCTAGGATTCTTTTTCTTTTCAGCGAAGCTATCAAGGTATATGCTGCCATTGTACCCTTTTTTGATAATATTGTTTTTCAAAAATGTTCAGCTGCTTGTTAATAACATAACTAGTGATATTGGAAGAAAAGCTGTTATGCTGCCTGCCTGCCTGATCATCATGCTCCTTTTTATTGGCAGCTTCCACTCTGAGGAAAATAGTTCTTGTGGATGCGTTCTAGAAAAAAACCTTGACTATGTTGATAGCCTCACTACGTATGCCTTGGCCAGTGAATTTATAGAATCAAAAGGTGGAAATGAAAGCGTTCTTACCCAATGGCCTTTTTCATCAATGCTTGAACTGCCTTACCTTGGATATGTGAAAAAAGAAATTAAGGTAGAATATTTCAAAAATGAAAGCAATATAGATTATAGATATATCGCATATAGCCCACAGATACATTCCCCTGATGTGTTTGAAAAGTTTATTGATGAAGAATTAAGAAAAGGCAACATTGTAAAAATAAAAGAATTTCAGGTTAATAACGCTTATTCTGAAATTTATGAAAAAATTAAATAATAATTATTTTATTTTTTCTAAAATTTTCGCTTTATCGCTTTTGACCTTTTTCTGGCACTCAAAGCATACGGCCTGCTTCTTTCCGTTTTTATCCTTGATATATGTCCCTATTATTTTTTTGAGGAACGTAACCTCAATCTTGTTTGAACAAATAGCGCATTTCAATTTGACCTACCTCGCTGACTTTTATATAAAGCTTCAACATCATCTATCGTATTTATATCATCAACTGTCTTTTCATCATTCCTTAACCTTAGGAACCTTGGAAACCTTAAAGCATAACCAGATGAATAGCTTTCTGATGCCTGAATCTCTTCGTATCCAACCTCTATAACTATTTCCGGCATAATCCTTACAAACTTGCCGTCTGTTTTTATTATTAAGGGCAATAAAAGCTTAGTCAATTCATCAAATGTAACTCCTTCACCTTCCAGTTCCTTTAGTCCTGTGCTGACTTTGCCTATCTCCTTAAATTCACCATCATCCATGCAGGCCAAATAAAAGCTTGAAAGCATGCCAGATCTTTTGCCTTCTCCATATTCAGCAGCAACAATAACCAAATCCAGCGGATCCATAATGGATTTAATCTTAACGCCATAGCCAACTCTTGCTCCTGGCTTATAGATTCCACCTAGGTTCTTTGCCATGCATCCTTCTTCTCCAAGGCTTAAAGAATATTCATAGAACTTCCTGGCTTCTGCTTCATCTGAGGTAACAATCCTTTTTGCCAGGACTATTTTTTTCTGCTCTTCCTTAACTGATTTCTCCAGCATCTCCCTTCTTTTTTCATAAGGCTCATTTAACAATTCTTTATTATCGTGGTAGATTATATCAAAAACATTGAGTTCTACCGGAAAATCCGCTGCCATTTTTTCTATTTCATATTTCCTCTTGATCCTCTGGGATATCTTCTGGAACGGAAGATACTTTCCAGTATTTTTATCATAGCCCACTGCCTCTGCATCTAATATGCATCCTTTCTGCACATTCTTTTTTACTACACCAACAATATCTGGGAACTGTGCTGTGACATCATCAAGCCTTCTCGTAAATAATTTTATCTCATCTGAAACATGCACCTGGATCCTAAAGCCGTCATATTTCACTTCAAAAGCTGCCGGCTTTCCAACAATCTCAAAAGCATCTGAAACATCTTTTGCTTTCTGGTAAAGCATAACACTTACTGGTGTTCCTATCTTCATCCTGATATTCTTCAGCCCGCTTACTCCTTCTTTTTTAAGAATCAACGCTAGCTTTGAGATGTCATTAAGTATATCCAAAGAAGACTGGATAAGTTCAACTGACTCGTTATATTTTTTTCTTTCCTCATCTGATAAGACAATCTCATTCTTTTCATTGTCATAATTAACAGGAAAAGCATATGCCCAGATAATAGCATCCCTAAGGCTGCCTATACCTATACCTATCCTCATATTGTCTGCAACTGTCCTGATGATGTATTTAGCCTCAACCGGCTCAGAATGCAGCATGAGTTCTGAAATCACATTCAGTTTTGTGTCTGTACTTCCCTTTCCTTCGTATGTCTCAAGCTGCCTTAATTTGCTAAGGACTTCTGATATATTAAGCTCTTTTTGGACTAAGGTAAACTGTTTCTTTTTGGAAAGGATTTCAAAAGCAACGCTTCCCAAATCCCCATATTTTTTCCAGTAGTCCTCAATGTTTTTAACGCCAGTAGTCTTAACCAATGCTTTTATTATAAGCTGGGAGGAAATACCTGTATTTTTCTCTTCAGAATCAAAAAAGATTTTTCCCTGTATCAGTGCAATTGCGTCCTTAAGCTCTGCTTCAGGCACTGTTTTTAAAAAAACAGATATCATGTAGGTCTTTTCAAGCCTTTTTGATGTGCTATCAAGCTTTTCATAAAGGTTTACAAGCTCTTTATATAACATCTATATAGAGTAAATATTTTTGAATATAAACTTATCTGCTCACAAATTTTTTCAAGCTATTTGACTTCTCTTTAACTATCCCTGCTTCCTTTAAGGCATTATCCCATGAGCCGAAAGCTTTCCTGTAAGTTGAATATGATGCTGCCCATCTCCTCTCTTTTAAATCATTTGGACCAGGAACTTTAGATAGTTCCTTTGCAAGGATATGGAGGTTTTCCAAAAGCTCCTTTTTTTCATATTTCTTTTTTAGGTTTATTTTCAGCGCTGCTTCAACAATAGCATTATTCCATGAGCCAAATCTTGAAACATAAGAACTTACGGAAGGGTTTTTCATATCTTTTATCCTGGGTGTCCTTTTTAATTCAGTAGCTTTTTTCTTAAGGAAAAACAATAATTGCTCGCGGGTATATTTTGGCATAAAAACAGCTAATGAAGCCTTATTTTTAATTCTTTCTCAAGTAATCTATTTAAACATGGGTTTAATCACAATTAACAGAATGGAAACAGACTACGAAAAACTTGGATTTAAGGCAGGAATAGAAATCCATCAGGAACTCAACACAAAAAAGCTTTTTTGCAGCTGTAACACCAGCCTGTCAGAAACCAATCTAAACTTAAAAGTAAAAAGGAAATTAAGGTCTGTTGCTGGTGAAACAGGAAAAGTTGACCTGGCTTCATCATATGAACACATGAGGGATAGGGAATTTGTGTATTCTTCTTATAAGAACGAGGCTTGCCTTGTTGATCTGGATGAAGAGCCACCTCACTTTGTAAATAATGAAGCGTTTATGCTGGCACTTGGTGTCTCAAAAATGTTTAAGCTAAAAATACCTGATACTATCTGCGTCATGAGAAAAACTGTCACTGATGGCTCTGCTACATCTGGTTTCCAAAGGACTATGATGATAGGTTACGAAGGCAAAGAGTCTTACCTTGAAACAAAAAGCGGAAAAGTAAAGATAATGCAGCTGAATCTTGAAGAAGATTCATGCAAGATTGAAAAAAATGAAGGAAATACTGTTTATTACTCGCTTTCGAGGCTTGGTGTCCCTCTTTTGGAAGTCGGCACTGATGCTTCGCTAAAAAATCCAGAGCATGTAAAAGAGGCTGCCCTTGAGATTGGGACCATGCTTAGGTCATTTAATGTAAAAAGAGGAATCGGAACTATTAGGCAGGATGTCAATGTTTCAATAAGAGATGGTGCCAGGGTTGAAGTCAAGGGCTGGCAGGACTTAAGAAAACTTACTGATTTAGTAAAAAATGAAGTCACTAGGCAGGCAACACTTATAGAGATAAAAAAAGAGCTTGAAAAAAGAGGACTTAAGGAATTTGAAAAAAAATCAGAAGATGTAACTGAAATCTTCAGAAACAGCGAATCTAAAATAATAGCCGAACTGATAAAATCAGGAGGGAAAGTCTATTCCCTTGTCTTGCCTAAGTTCTCAGGGTTATTAAAAAAAGAAGTATGCCCTGGAAAAACTTTTGGGAAAGAATTAAGTGAATATGCAAAGGCATACGGCACAAAAGGGATGATACATACAGATGAAGATTTATCCAAATATAAGCTTGAGAAAGAATTTTCAGAACTGAGAGCAAATTCAGAGGATCTGGTTATAATAATAGCAGAAAAAGAGAATACTGCAAAAAAGGCTGTTGATTCTGTCTATGAAAGAGCTTTGTACTGCTTAACAGGTGTGCCTGAAGAGACAAGGATACCAAACCACCTGGATGCTACATCTTCTTATGCCAGGCCGCTTCCAGGAGCACATAGGATGTATCCTGAGACTGATGTTGCAAATATAAGGATAACAAAAGAGACTATAACTTCAATAAAAGTACCTGAGCTTATCAATGAGAAAATTAAGCGATTCTGCAAAGTCTATGAATTGCAGGAACCTCTTGCCAGAGAAATAGTCAGGGAAGGCTATGATTTTGAAGGCTATTTAAAAAAATATAGAAAAGTTGAGCCTGCATTTATTGCAAGAATACTGGTTGAGATGCCTAAAGAGATATATTCTAGGTATAACAAGGAAATTGATATCGAAAAACATATCACAAAAATACTGGATTCTTTCCAGGAAGGCAAGATTGCAAAAGAAGGTATCTTTGAAATGCTTGTTGAACTGGCTCATAAAGGGACTATTGACATGACTAAATACATTATGCTGCCTGATTCTGAAATTAAAGCTGAAATAAGGAAGATATGCAAAGAAAACAACGGTCTGCCAGTAAATGCCATAATAGGCAAAACAATGGAGAAATTAAGGGGAAAAGCAGACGGCAAAAAAATAATAGACCTGATCAACCATGAGATGAAAAATTCATCTTAATAGAATATTAGATTATTTTATAAATTTGCACAGCATTAAAAACATATGAAACTCTCGATATGTGTAATTGCATATAACGAGGAAAAAAACTTAAGCTATCTTCTGGATTGCATAAAAAAGCAAAGACTTTCAAAAAATCACATCCATGAACTTTTCATTATTTCTGATGGAAGCACTGACTGTACTTCACACATACTTGAAAAATTCAGGATGATGAAAACCAGGCTAATAAGAAAAATACACCAAAAAAGGCAAGGCAAGTACAAAAGAATAAATGAATTTATATCTGAAGCAACAGGAGAGATATTGGTTGTTGCCAGCGCTGATATTCTGCTTGAAAATAATGCTCTAGAAAATCTGACATGCAAATTTGAAAATGAAAATTATAATGTAGCTACTGCAAGAGCAATATCTGTTAGAGAGAACCATGGTTTTTTTGATAAGCTAAATGAAATCTATTGGGGAATACATCACGAGATATGCAAAATTTCCCCAAAAGGCAGTTCTCTGATTGCATTCAAAAAAAAAGAGATGGTTCTTTCAAAAACATCTGTGGATGAAGAAGAAATTATCTCGTGCTTTATTTCAGGTATCCATTACTGCCCTGATGCAAAGTTCCATATTAAAAGCCCGCAAAACATCAAAGAGACAATGCAACAGACCATACGTTACCATTCGGGGCACAGATTCCTGCAGAAACGAAAAGGCTATACCTCCCCAAGCATTCAATTCATTACTTGTGTACGTGGCGCTTGGAATTATCTTAAAAATAACAAGCAAAATGCCTTATTTTTCCTTTTTTTCCTTTTTATCCAAATAATTGGAAGAATTATCGGTGAATTAAAATTTATAAATAGAAATGAAGAGATACTCTGGAAAACAGCTCCTTCTACAAAACTCCTGATAAAATAAAATGAATTAAACGGTTAACTAAAACAGGAATAAGTCTACAGAACTCACATATACCAGAAACAGAACTGCTGACTAAAAATACAAAAAAAAGGTCAAAGCAATGAACTGTAAAAATCAAGATATTGCTTAACTATCTTATTTTTATCAAAATCCTTTACAAATTTTTCATATGCATTTTGCCCAACTTCTTTTCTTTTTTCTTCACTTTCAATTAAAAGCTTCAAGCACTTTGCAAATGAAACTATATCTCCATATTCTGCCTTAATTGCTTCTTTGTCGTTTAAAAATTCCTTGACAAAAGGCGCGTCATAACATACTATTGGCTTTTTTCTTGACATTGCTTCCAGAAAAGAAAAAGGCCGGATATCATACAAACTTGGAAGAGCTATAATGTCAAACTTGTCTATTAGCTCAAAAATATTCCCATGTTCTACCTCATCATGTAATCTTACCGAACTTGACACTCTTTCAGCTTTTATCATCCTATTAGCTTCTGAAAAAAGAGGCCCTTTGCCATATATATCCAGTGAATAATCCACTTCCCATAGATTCAGCAAAGAAGCAGCCTTAATGATATCTGTAATTCCCTTCCTATAAACAAATCTCCCGAAAAAAAGGATCTTGACTTTGCCTTTCTTTTTTTTATAGGAAGGCAAATTACTTTTAAAATTAAGAACGTATGGCAGAACTTTTATTTTCTTGGGATTGATAAGAAAATGCCTGCTTACTTCTTTTTTTAAAGTCTCGCTTGGAACTAAAATCGCATCAGATAATTGCGTGTCAAAATAATTAAGAAAATAATATACTGGAAATTCAAAGATTCTGTAAATAAATTCTTTTTTCAGCCTGAAGAAATTTTTGTTGGATAAAAGCACTTGTACTTCTGAAACAGGCGATGAATGAATATGAAAAACCCATTTTGCATTTATATTTAGCATGTGCTTTAGAGGGAAAAATGTGAAATTGCAATGTATGATATCATATTTCTTTAGTTCCTGCTTAAGTATCCTTAGGTTGTATATATTGAACCAGAAAGGCTTAGGAATTGTCTTTTTTAGAGAAAGCCCCTTAAATGAATTTTCATATCCTGAAGAAGCGGAAAAAACCTTAAAATCCACGCCTAATTCTTTAAAACTGGAAGTTAAATTTTCTATAGAGGTTGCTATTCCTCCTTCTGAATTTTTTCCAAAATCCGCTATTAAGAATGCAATTCTCATTTTTCCATGTTATTTTCTTTTAGCTTTCTTGAAAGTGCTACAAATTGCTCTTCCATATTTTTTTTAAAATCTGTGAGAGGCAAAGGCCTGCTAAGCTTACCAAAATAAGCCTGTGTCAGAAGGCCTGACACTTTTGAACCTGCATTTTTTTCTGAAAAATCTACAACAAATTTGCTGTTTTCTCCCAGAATTGAAACAGAACCATTTGTTTTTGAACATATTACAACCTTTTTATTTGATAAAGCTTCAATTATAGCAATTCCAAAAGGCTCAAAATGTGATAATAAAAGAAAGCATTTGCATATCTTCATGAATGCATCCCTTTTGTAGCCGTAAACACCACCATTAACAAAGAATATTGGAACATCATATTTTTTTGACAGTTTATGAAGGTAAACATTATACCAGGAATATTCATTCGTTGCATCCCCTATAATAAATAATTTTATCCTAGATGAATCTGCATTTGTTAATAAACCAGGCAATGAATGAAAAATCCTTTCTATCCCCTTTTGCGGGTGAATTCTTGAGAGCGAAATGATAACAAAATCATCTGGTTTTATTTTATATTTTTTAATGATACCCCTGGAATATATCTCTGCTTTTTTGCTTTTTTTCACTTTCTTTAGATAAGCTGATGGAACCACACAATATTTTCCTGAAATGCCTGGGCTGTAGGTTGAATTCAAAAACTGTGAATTGCCTTCATTTGGAAGCAATACCATATCTGAGTACCTCAACAAAAAAAATTCATTGGCTAAAACAGGTTCTATTTTTGAAAGAAAGCCATATAAAAAAGGCATATTATAAAGAAATTTCAATGATTTTTTTAAAAAAAATGTTGGAGTATTACTGATAAACCTAAGCAATTTAATTTTTTTTTGATTAATTATTCTTCCGTAGGCTGACTGGTATATATTCTCTGACATTAACCACTGTATATGGCCAATTACTAGCTTTCCTTTTTTCCTGAAAAAATGCGCTAGGCAGCCTAGCTCTATTCCCTGCAGATATACTATATCCATGTCTGATTCGCTAAAATGAACCATAACCTGCTTTATGAATTCTGCAGCAATTTTTTTATGCCCGTTTTTCCTTATAAGGTCAAGATGTGTCAGGTTTTTTGAGCCTAAAACTCCAAGGTTCTCAATTTTTACGCCTAAAAATTTTTTTCTGGAATCCTTAAGTCCTATGGTTACTATCTTTTTTATGTGAAAAACTTTCCTTATTGCAGGAATCAAATACCTTGAAGATTCTCCTACTCCTCCAATTACAGCATCAGAAACTGAAGGAAGTTCCAGAGTAACATAAATTAAACTTTTCATTATTAGTCTATTTACTTACATAAGAGAGATATATAAAAATATGGCTTTTGAATTTTTTAAAAAAATTTAAAATGCTTGAGTTATTATTAAAGAAACCATAAAACATGCAAGAACTAATATGATGAAAGTTAGGAAAAGTAAAAAATTAAAGATTTTGCTTTTTTTGCTTTTTTTAATTACACTAATTGTTGCTCTTTTTCATAGGGAGATATTCTTTTTTTTTATGAAAATTTTTAACAATAAAAATGAAGATATTTTGAAATACCTCAAATATGGGAAGTTTGGATATGATGACTATTATGTTAGGGAAATCAAAGATTATGATGAATATATTAAATCAAGCAAACTCCAGAACAGAACACTTATTTTTGTGATCGGAGACTCATTCACTTATGGTACTGGAATAAGCTTTAACTCTACTTATGCGGCTAATCTCGAAAGGATTTTAAATGGGAAACTTAATAAAAAAGTCACTGTAGTAAATCTTGGCGTAGAAGGGTATAACGCTGAATACGAATTTAAAAGGCTTTCTTACTTTTTGAAATACAATCCTGATATCGTAATATGGCAGTACCTTAATAACGACATGGAACCAACTTACATATCCGCATTCATTTTTGCAAACAAAGATGCCATACAACGAAAGGGAATTTACTTTTATTATTATCTTGCCCAATCATACATGAGCACAAAATTTGAGAAACAATTATATTTAATTTATTATAAGAAATACTTCTTGGAACTTGAGACTATTTCGAAAGAAAAAAACATGAAAATAATCCTATTTGACTATAATAATACAAAAATTGATTTTCGGATCCTAGACATATCTTATTTTGACAATAACCTAAGCTTCAACAATTTTCTTTTACCTGATGAAAAGTTTCACCCGAATGAGGAGTATAATGCTATCCTTGCAGAATCTATTTCCAGTTATTTAATGAAATCTGTCTTTGAAAATTATACACTAAATTCAATTGAATAATATATTCTCCTATAAACTCAGCTTTCTGAATATGCGAATACAAGCATAAGTTTAAATATTGTAAAATGATAAGTTTAACATGGCTAATTATTTTATTTTGAATGCCGGCTGTTCTAGAAGAGCCCTTGATGCTGAAAAGATAAATATGTACCTTAAAGCAAACGGGAATAATATTGTAAATGACCCTAAAAAAGCTGGGAAAATTATCCTTGTTACATGCGGGTTAGAAGAGAATGAGAAAGAATCAATAAGCCTTATAAGAAAATTTAAGGATTATAATGGTGAACTTATTGTTACTGGTTGCCTTCCTGACATGAACCCTGAAATAATGAAAAAAAATTTTGATGGAAAAACAATAAGCACAAAGCAGCTAGGCAATATAGATGAGCTTTTTCCTGAAAACAAAATCAGGTTTGATGAACTGCCTGATGCAAACAGAGAATTTACAGGAAACATAAGCACCTTAAAAAAAACATTGCATATAAAAGAGCTAAAAAGCATAATAATGAACAGCATAAATATCCAGCCATTTTCCAGGTTTATGTATAATATTCTTCAAAAGAAAGACAGCTTTGGAACAAAGAAAACAAGCAGCTCCTTTGCTGAAAAAATAAGATATAATCTTAAGGATGTATCTTCGGTGAGCTCACATCCTGAATACTTTGCTATCAGAATCTCTGAAGGCTGCCTTGGTGCCTGCAGCTTCTGCACTATAAAAAATGCCATAGGAAGATCCAGAAGCAAGCCAATTGATATTGTTTTAGAAGAGCTGAGAAATGGTTTGAAAAATAGAAATTATAATATAAATATATATTCCAGCGATTCCGGGAGCTATGGCCTGGATATAGGCACAAATTTCCCGAAGTTAATTGAAAGCATACTAAATGAAAATAAAAAAATTGTAATCCAGCATATACAAGACATGCATCCTTCCTGGATGTGCAAATACAAAAAAGATTTTTTAAGAATTATTGCAACAAGAAGAATAAACAGCATCCAAACACCGTTTCAGTCTGGAAGCAAAAAAATACTGAGCTTGATGGCCAGAAGCTATGCTATTGATGAATATATAAGCTTATTAAACGAAATGAAAAAAACTTATCCTAATTTCAAGATAAGAACGCAGATAATTGTCGGATTCCCTACAGAAACAGATAAAGATTTTGAAGATACGCTAAAAGTGATAAAACAAGTCAGATTTGACTGTACAGATATATTCACTTATTATGAGAATAGATTAACTCCATCTGCTAAGCTTTTTCCTAAAGTCCAAAGAAAAAAAGCAATAGAAAGAGCAAAAAAGATTATATCTCTAATTTCTGAGCAAAAAGGTATGTATTACTTTGATTACAAGAACAAAGATGTAGCTGCTTTATAAAATTGCACATCAAGATATTTTTCCCATGCAGTACCCAATAAATTGCTCTGGAAGCTCAGAACATCTCAGTTTAAGTTCATAGCTTAGAAGTTCACTAAATCCCCATTCATAAGGTTCCAAAACTCCGTTGAAACATGTTTTCTGATCTTCAAGGTTTTTTGAAACCTCAAAGCATCCGTTAAGGCCTTTTGATAAATCTCCTCTAAACTCAAAAAACTGGAGATTTCCTTTGTTGTTCAGGCAATTTTCCCTTTCAGCAGTTTCCAGCCCTTCGCAACTAAATTCCTTTGAAAAACCTATATAATCAATGCATTCTGCATAAAATTCCTCTGGAAGCTTTCCGCATTCCATTATAAGCTCATCATAGCTACCAAAAGATTTTGCTGCTGCATTAATCATACCTTCCAGACATAGCTTTTCATACACACTACTGTATTTTGTGCATTTTCCAATTTTATCTTCCATGCTTAAGGAAGTATTGCCTATTCCCATACCAATACCATAATAACAATCTCCATTATTTTCGCTAGTGTTAAATTCATTGCAGAACTCTTCTGCATACACTATATCAAGCTCGGCAGAAATGAATGATGTGCAGCCTAGTTCAAACCTTGCTGAAGATTCCTTGCATGCGTCTGCTATCTCAGGCAGTTTTGTATCTTGAAACTTTGACAGCTCTTCTGCAAACGCAAAAAAACACTCGGATTTCCAGATATTATCAGGCATTTTATTGCAAAATGGAATGAAAAAACTATGCATCTCTCCATGTGACAAAGACTCAAGGTATGGAATTGAAACGTAATACAGGCATTCTGATGCCTGCCTGGAATCAGCAAGCAATAAACATTGTTCTATTGAGCTATTAATGTCCGTTAGTGAATTTGATGCTGCATGAAGGTAATTGCAATACATCTTTGAATAGCCTTCCTTTCCTTCACATGTTTCGTCAAAAGAAGGCAAACCTTCATAATTGCCATAGCTATTTGAAGCCATAAACCTCAAGTGATTCCGTGTATTCATTCTCAGGCACGAGTATCTTAAGTAAGTGCTGTTTATGGAATAACATGCTTCTGATTCAAAAAAGCATATATCCCTAGAAAGATCATCCTTGATTAAGCAGTCCTCTTCCTGAATAATATTGCTGACAGGCTCCTGAAAAAGCATGGAGTTTTTAACAACTGAATAAAGCAAAAAAACAATTAACAAGGCTGCCGCAACCAAGATGAAAAAGATCATATATCTTTTTATTTTTAATAAGATAAAGGCTTTGTCAATATATTTCTCAGGGTATCCGTTCGATTTTAGCTTATCCTTAATTACTTGCTCACTAAATCCCTTTTTCCTGCTTTCCTGGATATATACAAGCAATTTATGCATGAATATATTTTAATCTAAAGACTTTAAAAATATTTCTTATATATTGAAAATTTAGCGAAACTATATTTTAATTTTTTCAAGCAATCCTTCCTTAATGAGTTTTTTTATGCCCTGTGAATAAAAGTTCAGTCTAGAACCGTTGTTTACAAAATGGTGGCAAGCAGTTCTCTCAGTAATTTTCTGAAAGGAAATCTGGTAATTTTTACTTAGCCTACTGCTTATTACTCCTGATTTAGAATACAATAATGCAAAACATGTTTGCTCCATCCATGAGTTTTTATTATGTGCATGATAATCTGAATACTCAAGAAACCTCTCCAGCAAATCAAAATCATAAACCTGTTTACTGAAAAATAACAGCCCTGTATTTAATCTTCTTTTAAGCTTCAGGTTAAATCTTATGCTTAATGCCTTTTGATGGTATGAATAAGCATCCTGATAATCTGAAATAAAGAAATTTTCTTTTTTAGTTAGTAAGTCAAGCATCTCAGATGGTATCTGAAAGAAAAGGATGTCTGAATCCATCAAAAGAATATGTGAAGCATTTGAATAAAAATACGGGTCAAAAAGCTTAATAGATAGCGGCATTGATATACCTAGTCTAAACCTATGGCAATGCCTATAATCCTTAAGTTCTTTTCTTAATTTCCTGTCTGATTCAGCTCTATCTATTATTGCCACACCTTTGAAATGTTCTTTAATAATGTTTTTCTGCGTTTTTGTTAGGCTGCCATCATTATGAATTATCAATGCGGGTGTAAGCGAAGAAAAATAATAAAATGTTTTTAGTGCCCATAAAGCATTGTAAAAATCCCTGCTGCATAGAATCATATGTATTTCAAACCAAGAAGTTTTGCAATAAACCTGCCTGGATCTAAGCATCTTATACTTGTGATAATACCTAAACCTAGTTTCATCATTAGCTACCTTGCTATTTTTTGCAGAAAATAATAATGTCCGCAACCTGCTATCTTTTAGTATCATGAATACAATCTAAAAAACAAATCAGTTTAATATTTTTGTCATGGTTTTTTATAAAGAAAATTTACGCTTCCATTTTTTTATAAAGGAAAGTTTTATTATATAAATTAGGGATTCTAAATTAAAATGAGTTCATCCCCGACATTTTTAGACAACCTTATAGTACCTTTAATTAGGGGAAAGACTGTTCTTGATGTTGGATGCGGATATGGCAGGTGGGGCTGCCTAATAAGATCAAATTTCCATGAATCCGGATTAAAAGAACCACCTGTTGTTGACGGATTAGACGCATTCAAACCAAATGTCGATTACTGCTCTAAGCTTGGAAATATATATTCCCATGTATGGCACGAAAAAATGCCTGCAAAGCTGAAAAAGAAATGGGACACTGTTTTAGCATGCGAAATATTAGAGCATCTAAATCAGAAAGATGTAGAGAAGGTGCTGACTATACTTGAACACTCTGCAAAAAAAAGAATAATCGTAACTACACCTAACTGGCCAGATTACAGGCCTGGACTAAATACCTTCCTTGGATTCAATGAATTTGAAGCCCATAGAAGCTACATCTCCAGAAAATTCCTTGCAAAGAGAGGCTATAAAATCAGAGGTGCTGGATTTAGGCCTACTGGAAACAGCATCATAAAATTTATAGCAAAAATTGGAAAAACTCATTTGTTTGATACAACAACTTACTATTTCCCTGTATTTTGCCATACTGTAATAGGGTATAAAGATGTCTAATTCATAAATATTCAAGTGCTGTTAAATAATTTTTTTATATTCACATAATCGTAAATTATCCTGGCTGCAGCAATATGGCCAAGCTGATTCATATGTATATCATTTTCAAAGTAAAAAGAATTATTTTTTTTGGCTTGCCTTAATTTTTCTTTAAGATCTATATAGTAAAAGCCATTGTTGCTGAAAAAATCCCCTAGCTCTTCATTCAATTGCCTGTCTGTACAGCCATGTGCATCATAAGCTAATAGTTCCTGGTTGTTTACCTGTTCCTTTGTGGGTATTATTACAAATACCAAAGTGAAATTATGTTCATCTGAAAGTTTTTTGAAAGTGAATGATGCATTATAAAAAGAATCCAGAATTTCTGCATGCTCCTCTTTTGAAACACAGGACTTTTCTTTAAATGCAGAAAACAGCTTTTCTATCCTAAGATAAAAGAAAGGGCATATCTGTAATTTATTATAGCACCGCATCCTTAAGCTCGTCAAAGCCCAGCCAGGTGTTCGCTTAGGCTCATTAAGAGAAATTTTTTCTTCGAAATCATTACCTGTCCATAAACCTATGAATACTGCGTCTGGCTTGTACTTTAACCCCTTGTATATTAGCCTCCTATAATAATCTCTTATGTCTGCACCTGCATAACCTATGTTTATGCATTCTGCCGAATCATTTAGAATACTTTTTTCAAGATAGTCCGGAAAAGGCCGATTTATCCCTCCACCCATAGTAAATGAATCTCCAGCAAACACATACCTTGGTTTATCAGTTCTATTTATGCTATAATCCCTATCGCTTATCCCATCTGAATTTACGCTTATATTAATGTAAGTTAAAATTCCAGAAAGCTCTGAATTTTTGCTATCAGTGATTCTATAATTTGAAACATAGCTAGGTATCCAGAATTTATTATCAAAATCCACAAAAGTCAATGGCTGAGGATAAAAAATTCTCAAAAATAATTCAAATGCTACCAAAAAAAGTAAAACTGATATAAAAAAAATCCCTATATTAGTAAGTATGTTCCTATATTTTTTTACTTTTTTAATTGCCATGATATTATATCACTTGCATTTAATTACCTGAAAAGATTCAATATATATTTTGATGCGTCTAAATATCTTGATATATCATCAACTGACCTTATCCTGGCAAGCGATGAAATTATGTATGAAGGCCTTAGGTAAAATTCCTTTACTGCCTGCTTTTCCATATCTGTAACTTCTTTAGCATTCTTATAACCATAAGGTATAAAGACAGGATTCCAGATGCTGTATTTTGAAAATGTATAATCAAGCTTCCCGTATTTTTCTGCAATGCTATATAACTCTGTTCCTGGATAAGGCGTGGTTATGCAAAACTGCGCATAATGTGGATTTAACTCCTTTGCAAATTCTATTGTTTTCCTTCCCATCTGAGGTGTTTCACCTGGAAGTGCCAACATGAATGATGCCCTTATCTCTATCCCTGCTTTTTTTGTCCATGCGTTTGTCATCCTAATCTGATCCAAGGTTATTCCTTTTTTTATTATATCTAAAAGTTCCTGATTACCTGACTCATAACCATAAAAGATGTTCCAGCAGCCTGCCTTTTTCATCAGTTTCAGTATTTCCAGGCTTACAGTATCTACACGGGAATAGCAGCTCCACAATATATTCAGTTTGCTTGAAATAAGCAACTTGCAAAATTCGATAAGCCATTTTCTGTTTGTTGTAATAGTATCGTCCCAAAACGCAATCTCCTTCGCACCATATTGCTTCTTTAAGTATTTTATTTCATCTATGATTTTTTCCGGAGATCTTGAACGAATGACTTTTCCAAAAACAGAATTATTTGAGCAAAAAGTGCAGCTAAATGAACAGCCCCTGAACGCAACCATGTGAAAAAGAGGCCTTCTCTTATATTGGCTTGGAGGAGGAAGGTATAAATCATTGTCAAATAGTTCTCTTGCCGGAAAAGGCAATTCATCTAAATTCTCTATGAGCTTCCTTGCTTTTGTTGAAACAATTTTTCCTTTTTTATTATATAATATGCCATCAATTTTCTCAAGAACAGCATAATCTTTTTTAAAATCCTTGATATTTTTTCCGGATTTCCTATATTTTTCTATAAGTTCGAAAAGTGTGTATTCACCTTCACCTGAAATAAAAAAATCAAATGATGATTCTAATCTCAAATTATCCTGCATTGTAGTAGGATGATGTCCTCCACATAAGGTCAATATCCAAGAAAATTCTTTTTTTATGGTTTCTGCTAATTTCATTGCCCTATGAGAATTGTAGGTCATAGAAGAAAAACCTATGACATCCGGCCTGCTTTTTTTTATATGATGAATTATATCTTTCTCGCTAAAACCCTGTGCAATGGAATCTATTATCTCTGCCTCATGCCCTTTCTCGATTAAAAATGCGGCCAAAGAAGCCAATCCCAGAGGCGGGAATTCACCTTTAAGTTTTTTTTTTGCTTTCCTGAATAAAGAGCCTTTGCTTTCAATTTTCTCCTTATCTGACAATGGTGGGTTAATGAAAAGAATCTTCATGAGGTTCTACCAAATTTTTTGCATATAAATATTCTTTTGATTCTTTCTTTTTTGAGATAAGCTGACATAAACTAAAACCTTTATAAATTACCATTTTTTCTCTGATTATAAAGGGGACGTTGTATAACCTGGCTATTATAGCTGGCTCCAGAGAATGGAGCGTTGAGCTCTTAAAGAGCGATGAAAGGCTAAAGCGAAGATACCGGCCGATCAGGGTTCAAATCCCTGCGTCCCCATTCTTTCTAAAATTGGAATTTGGACATACAGTCACTTTGCTCAGTATAATCACCACTTCGTTCCCTAGGGAACCATGCATCAATTTTCATACAAATTAATTTAACCCCCTTTTATTTAATGATATCACTTTAAAATAAAAACATTTAAATCGCTACTTCATATCTAGTTTTTTGGGTGGTTATATGGTTAAGAAAACAGAAATGGGTTTTATGGCTAGAATCGGACCATGGACTTTTGTGATTGGGCTTGCAATTGCAGTATTTGCTGCAGCTACAAAGCAAGTGTTTTGGCTGCTTGGTCTTCTTGGTCTTGTTGTTGGACTTTTGAACATAACAGACAGAGAACTTTCGCTATACCTTTTGGCTAGCTTGACTTTTCTTTTGAGCGCAAATACCTTGTCAATGACACTAGGAAAACTAATAGAGTTCATGCCGTTTATTGGAAAGTGGATGATATATGTTGATCCACTGCTGGCAAATATAACTTTGTTTGTTGCACCTGGAGCTGCAGTTGTGGCTCTTAAAGCATTGTATTCCCTTTCCAAGGAATAGTTTTTATTTATGGAAAAAATAAAAAGTTGCTTTTTTGTTTTTTTTGTTTTGCTTGCTTCTGTTATTAGTTTTGATGTTTTTACTTCATTAATTGAAGAAGAATATTACAAAATAGATAATTCAAGAGATCTTTTCTCTAAATTAGATTATACTCCTTCGCCTATAATACCATTCTGGTTCTGGAATGGGAATATTACTGAAGAGAATATTGTTTTGCAAATAGAGTTAATGAACTCAATTGGCATAAAGGAAGTAATTATCCATGCTAGATCTGGTCTTGAGCAGGAGTATCTTTCTGAGGATTGGTTCAGGTTAATAAGGTTTACATTAGAAGAATTAAACAATACTGGAATGAAGGCATGGATATATGACGATTATGACTGGCCAAGCGGCAGGGCAAAAGGACTGGTGCTAAAACAAAATCCTAATCTGGGTGCTAAAGCATTAAAAACTGAGAAAATAAAATCTAGATACCTGGAATCTGCTGATGGTATTGAATTAATTGCTGTTGTTGATTCCAGCTCCAGGAAGGTTAACCAGCTAAGCAAATACTGCAATATGCAAAAATGTGATTTTGGAGATGATTTCCATAATAAAGAGATTATAATCTTTTACAAAGACTACATACACTATCAAACTGAGTATACTTTAGAACCTTATGTAGATGTGCTTGATTTAGAGACAACATCACTTTTTATCAACCTTACCCATGAAAAATATTATGCAAGAAACAAAGATTTTTTTGGAAAAACACTAATTGGCTTTTTTACTGATGAGCCTGGGTTTTATAACTACGGCTATGATGAAAGGGATTTTAATTCAATACCCTGGACTGATGATTTCAAATCCTATTTCCTTGGAAAAAAAGGATATGACATTACAAAATATCTGTATTTCATCTGGTATGAGGACTCTGAGTTTTCAAGACAAATCAAGAAAGATTATTTTGAAGTTTTATCAGATATGTATTCTGAAAACTATTTTGGAACAATGCATAAATGGACATATGCACATGAAGTATTATTGACTGGGCATGTTCTGGTTGAGGAAAGCATACCTGAGATATTGGTCTATCAGGGAGATTATTTCAAAACCGCAAAATACCTTGATATACCTGGAACTGACGATATATTTTATTTTGATGAAAATAAGATAACACCAAACTTAGGAACTTCTGCGGCATATCTTTTTGATAAGCCCTTTACAATGTCAGAAACCTTTGGTGGATACGGAGAAGATTTGACATATGATGAAGTCCTGAATGTGACTGCATGGCTGGTTTCAAATGGAGTAGATATTATTGTTCCGCATGCATTTTTTTACACAACAGAAGGGGGGATTCAATCCAAAGACTACCCTCCTTCTTTCTTTTACCAGAATGTAAAATTATGGCCAAACATGAAAAACTATGTGAGTAGATTAAACACCATTCAGAAAGCAAAATTTCAACCTAAGCATGTAGTTATTTATCCTATTCAGGAAGCTTGGTCATTGTATAACCCTAGCAATCTATCAAAAATAGATGCACTGGACAAGAAAATGAAGGCAGAAATAAAAGCCTTAATTTTAAAGAATGAAAGTTTTCTGATAATTCCTGATTACATGACGAAATGAAAAAAAACCTTTTTTTGTCGAAAAAATTCTTTATAATCCTATTATTAGGGTTGATACTAAGGTCATTTTGGTTCTTCACGCCATTGGAAGTTGATGAAGGAGTATATGCGCTGCATTCCAGCCATATAAAGAATAATTTTGATTTGCCAAAGTCATATCTGATGATGGAAAAATCACCAATTGTTTATTTTGCATATATGCTGCCGCTTTTTATTGAAGATCACTCTTTCATAATTTATAGGATTTATGGCGTCATTTTATTTGTTCTGGGAATCATATTAAGCATTAAAACAACATATCTTTTCTCAAAAAACGAAGATGAAGCCTATATCTCCGGCATATTATTTATTTTACTTATGTCTGTTCCAATCTATCAGGGATTCCTGAATAAAGTTGGCATTATCTATATCCTATTGTATTATTTATCCTTAATTTTCCTGAACAAAATATTAAGAAAATATGATTTTGCTAATTTTTGCATGTTCTTACTGTTTTATTTTTTAACAACACTGACAGACCCAAGGGTTTTCTACTTGAGCTTTTTTCACATTTACCTTTTGTACAAAAAAAGGAAGAACTTTCCTGCAAAAACAGTTGCATGGACTGGCATTTTCATATTATCTTTTTTTGTAATGGTATATTGCACATTGAAATCTATTTATGGGATAGATTTAATTGGCATGGCAATCAAAAGGATTTACATTTTAGCTATAGGATATTATGCAAATCCGTATCAACATAATATCTATTTCAAATACATCCCTCTGTTTGCATTACAAATAACGCCTATAATATTTTTTACAATCCTAGGATATTATAATTTTAATTTATTGAAGAATGTGTATAGGGAAATATTTTTTTCCTGTTTTATCTTTTTGTTTCTTATCTTAATACTGCCTACATATGGGCATTATGTCTTAAATATTTTACCGCTATTCATTTTATTTTCAAGCAGACTAATTACTATCTTAAAAAAGAAAATTAGGCTAGGGCTTGTCATTTGCTTTATTTTAACTTTGATCTCTTCTTTCCCGTTTTATCCAAATATGAATATTTCAGAAATTGATCTGGAGTTCAGCGGTTTCTCCTCATATGAAGCGCAAACTAAGATTGTCAATTTTCTAAATGAAAACCTAAATGAAAACGAATCATTCTATTATTATGGATGGAATAATGGCCTCTTTTGGCTAGCTAACAGATATAAAGCAACAAGGTACTTATTCAATTGCACTGATGATTCCCCATATCGATACTTAAAAGACCTAAACAATTACTATGAAAAGATAGAGTACAATTATGCAATGAAATATATATTGGTTGAAAGAAATGGGGAACTTGATGGCTGTTTCAATAAGATTTATGGTGGCTATAATCTAGAATATATTGATGAGATTGGCCTGATAAAAATATATAAGATTTTGTAACTGTAAATTATTTTTAAGCTGTAATTTATCTATGTAATTTCCAACTAATTATTGATTAAATGATCGCATTAAGCTTCTTCCAAGAACCCTTAATTTCCTAATAAAGTAAAAAAAATGTCTCCAATTCACATTCAGATTTCTGATAGAATAATAAGACTGAAGCATCATGCCATACGCTTTTATCTTAGACAAGTCATCTTTGGTTATGCCTGGCAAATTTAGTATCATTTCTTCAGGATTAAAACTAGTGCTTTCAGAATTTTTTATCAATCCATACTTCTTAGCTATGGTATATGTTCCACTACCTGGCATTGGAACTGCAAATCCCCAGGACATGTAGTCTATATATCTTTTCTTAAGCAGGTAATTAGCATATTTTAGGGTTTTTTTGCAATCTGATACGGATTCATAACACAATTTGTTATTTTCTTCCCAAATGTTAAAAATCATGAAAAAACCACCAATCTTGATATTAAATTCCTTAATTAGCCTGCATGCCTCTTCAACCTGCTTAACTTCAAACCCTTTTTTTACGCCTTTTAAGGTTGCGTCATTGGCGCTTTCAATCCCAAAATGCACAAACCATGTTCCTATCTCTTTTAATAATCCAACAAACTCTCTATCCAGATTATCCACTCTTAAAAGGCACTTAAATGAAAAGTTTTTCAGATTTAGTTTTTTTATATGTGTGCAAACTTCTTTTGCCCAGGTAAGGTTTACATTAAAGTAATCCGAATAATCATAAATTTCCTTTATACCATAATTATCGTAAAGAAATTTAATTTCCTGTGCAATCAAATTTGGACTGCGCAACCTAAACTTTAACTTTTGATTTCTCCAGACAGGATTTGAACAGAAAATGCAACTTTGCGGGCAACCCCTGTATGAAACTATAAACATTTCAGGAGATCGTTTTTGATAAAAATAACCTATATATTCATTCAAATTTATAAGCTCCCATGCCGGAAAAGGAATTGTGTCAAGGTCTTTAATAAGCTCTCTTGCATTGGTATTTTTTTCTTTTCCTCTTGAGAGATAAGCTATTCCATCTATATTATCCAGGCCTTGAAAAATTCCTTTTGGTAGCATAAAGCTATCAATCAGTTCAGAAAATGTCTTTTCACCTTCCCCAATGACCACAATATCTGCACCAGCTTTTAAGAACTCTTCTGGTGCAAGAGAGGGATAATTTCCACCCGCAATAATCTTTGAATTCGGTAAAACTCGCTTTATCCTTGGCAATAATCTCCTGAACAGGTCAAATGAATAATGGGAAACTGAAAATGCAATGATATCCGGAGAGAAAGACTGCAACTTGCTTAAGTACTTCTCAATAGTTAGATTAGATTCAAAATATTTGAAAGCTATTTCCTTGCAGGAATATTTTCTTGCATAAGAAGCCAGATAAAGCAAGGCTATATTTGGGAAAAAAGAATACTGTGCTATAGGTCCTGGTACTGTTGAAAGAGCTATTTTTATTTGCATTTTACAATGATTGGCTTTTTGCTAACAAATATGGTTATGCAACTGAAAAATAAATTCTCCTGTTTTCTTTTCCTTTATTTATGGCTTCCAAGAATTCAATTTGCCCTATTTCTTTTAGGCTTTTGACATGACAGCCACCATCTGCCTGTGCATCGTATCCTTTTATGTCAACTATCCTTAATGTCTTCAAGTCATGCGGAAAACCAATAGCCAGCTTAAATAAGGTCGGATCACTTTTTGCTTCCTCCATGGACTTATAGTAAACCTCTACAGGCAAATCTTTTGCTATAAGCTCATTTGCTTTTGAAAAACCTTTTTTTATTAAGTCAACGTCTAGTGTTGGCATATTCATATCAATCCTGCCCTTCTCTGTCGTAAGCTGGTTTCCTGTCATCATTAGGTTAAATTCCCTGTTAAAAACACCGCTTAAAACATGGGCTGCTGTATGGTACCTCATCAACATATACCTTCTGCTCCAGTCGATTTTGCCATGAACTTTGTCTCCTGTATTCAATCCTTCAGAATCTAATTCATGGCTTATTTCTCCGTTAAATTTTCCAGTAAAAATGACCTTAAATTCCTTTCCGTCAGCCAGCCTTTTTATTATTCCTATATCAAACTCAACCCCACCACCATTTGGGAAGAAAGCTGTTTCATTAAGAACTGCAAACTTCCCGTTTGCTGATTTTACAACAGATTCAAATTCTTTTAAATAGGAATCATCCATATAGAGTGCGTTATTCATTGCAAATCACGTGTTTTCATAAAGGAGTTATGATTTAAAATTATTATCTTTTTTTCAGATATCCTGAATTTGGCTCAAATATTATCCTTTCTGCTATAAGCTTATCAATAATCTCCTGCGTTTCAGTCTCAGTAAAGCCCCTTTCCTTAGCCTCTATCAAGACCTGTTCCTTCTGGACAAGGTTCCTTGGGCCTGATGTAAGCTCGTTTATCAATGAAAGGAACTCTATTTTCCTGTCTGTCTTCTGTTCCTGCCTGAGCTTTTGCTGAAGCATATTTTGGTATTCAATTAAGCTTTTAAAGTCCATCGAGAATAAATATAGGAAGTAGATATATAAATATTACTGGGAAAAATGGAATTTACTGTCTTTTGCTGATTAGAAAATATTATTAACCACTGCATATAAATCTAAATTATGGATGCATTTGATATTGCAAAAAGGGATTTAAGGTCGTGTTATGGCGAACAGGGTATTTTTGCTGGGCTTAACCATTTTAAGGATTATTGGGCAAGGGATTCTTTTTTTGCATCGTTTGGCGCACTAGAAACTGGAGACATAGAGGTTGTAAGAAAAAACCTTGAACTTTTCATGTCATATTCCATCAAGGGACAGCTTCCATTAAGGGTTGGCAGAAGAACCTATGAGATTGCAATTTCAAAACTTGGGAAAAGAAAGCCAATTTATACAACTGACAAAACCAATAAACCTAGTGTTGACCAAAACTCGCTTTTTATTTCAGTCCTAAAGGAATACACAAAAAAAGCAGGGCTGCAGATTGTTAAAGACAATAAAGAGAAAATAAAAGCTATAATGGACTGGAATTTTAAGCTGGACATAGACAACGACCTGCTGATCGAGGAAACAGAATATGGCAATTGGGCAGATTCGCTTAAGAAAAAAGGAAAAGTCCTTTATTCAAATGTCTGCCATATTTATGCATTAAAATGCATGTCTGATTTAGGCTTTAAAGAATACCTTCCAAAGTACAAAGAGGCAAAAAAAAGGCTGAATGAGCTTTTCTGGTCAGGGGAACATTATATAGACTGGATAGATGAAGAAAAACATTATAATTATTTTTCAACTGATGGAAATTTTCTTGCTATACTTCTTGGGATAGCAGATGAAAAAAAAGCCATGCATATTGAAGAGGCTTCCCACATCTTTGACATACACGATGTGCCGTCAAGATGCGTTCACCCAGAATTTCCAAAAGATTATGCTTATTTCCCATTAAGATTAGCTGGACTTGGAGACTATCATAACGGGCTTTCCTGGATTTGGCTTGGCTGCATAAATGCACTAGCTAAACACCAAATTGGCATGGAAAAGGAAGCAAAAGAACTGATGCACAGAATTTCAAAACTGATTGAACAATATGGCTATGTATATGAAGTTTATACTAAAGAAGGAAAACCTGTAAACAGGTTATTTTATAGGGCTGAATTTCCCTTTGCATGGTCTTCTGGAATGTTTGTCTATGCACACCTCAAGATATATGGAAATAGAAACTAAAACTAAGCTATTCTAAAAAAATAAACAATAAAAAAAGTTTTATTTAAAAATCAAAAGCAAAAGTATTATCAGGCATAATACTACAATTACTGCAACCCATATCCAGTTTCCTAAAAGGAAATTAAGCAAAAATCCACGTTCATTTGAAACAACCTGGAAATAATAGGTCTTTGAATAAGCAATTCCGCCTTTTCCATCTTCTGCATTAAAGGTTACTTTTTCAGCCCCTGTATAATGCCATTTTGGCTTGATTTCTGCCTTATCCCCTTTTATTGTTACATCCAGGCTGCTTGCTTTTGCATCATATGTCAATGAATCCTCATCTGGATCATAAAACATGTCCCCTAAGTCAACCACATAAGTGTTTCCCTGTATAATCCTGACATAAGCTGCTGAGCCACATACTGTTGAATTGTAATAATATAGGCAGTTATTTTCGCTTACTGGCTGGCTGCCTGATATATGTAAAAGCAAAGGCAATACTGCTTTTTCTTCATCTGTCTCAATAACAACCTTAGGATTGATTGTGCCAATAACGCTGCAATCAGGCTTTAATTTAACCTGGATTAATTTAAGGTCATTCTCTCCCATGATTAATGAGTTTGAGTAATATGCGATTCCTTTAAAATCCTCAATATTAAGCCTAAAAACCTGGCTTTCACCGTAATTTTTAAGCTTGAATGAGAAATCTGCTTCCCCGCATGAATCTATTGACTTTTCACTTGCAACAGGCTCGATATAAAAGCCTTCTGGGCTATTTTGAGGTGCGCTGCTAACATAGTACTTATTTACATAAAAAACGTGTGATTCTGAAGCGTAAGCTAAAGAAATGATCATGAGAAATATACTGAATAACATCAAAGTCTTTTTCATTTTAGGCCCCCACAAACCTATTATTTAAGGTTATATATGAATATAAAATATTAAATAAATAAAAAAATTAATAATATGTCTGGCCTTCCTTTTCTTCAGGCTCATCATTTCCTTTTAGCTTGTTGAATCCTACGATTAATCCTAGGATTATTAACAAAACTACAAGTACAACAAGGCCTATTTCTAGTGCGCCTTTCATGTTGCCGAAATCAAATGATGATTCCTTTTCGCCGGCTACGACATTTGCTGTCAATGCAATCTGCTTTGAGTCTCCCTGTGTTTCAACACTTACCATGAAAACTTTCTCTCCTGGCTGTGCATCTTCTTTTGGTGAGACGTACATATAGATTGTCTTTGTTTCCCCTGATTTAACTAGGACAAAAGCTCCTGGGTCCATCCTGTATGTTGCCCATGAATCAAGTCCTGATACTTTCAGTTCGTATGACCTGTCTGTTGCTCCATTGTTCTGTAGGATGATTGGGTAAACATTTCCTGTTGTTCCAACTACTACATCCTGCCTTCCTGGAACTGTGACAACTGTCTTATCAGCTTTGCTGTCTGTGTTTCCGTTTGCAACCTCACAGTCTTCTCCTGCTGTTACTTTGATTGTCTCTTCTTTTGAGACTTCTTCATCGCCATCTGCAAAGAAAACTGTTGCTTTAACAACATATGTTCCTTCTTCAGCGCATGTTGGTATCCTTAAGAACATGTCTTCTGATGTTGTTGATTCATCTTCTTCAAGTTCGTCGATGTATTCTGTTGCTTCTAGGCCTAAGGCTGGCATTGATACTTCAATCTTTAGTGATTCTTCTGTACCTTCTCCCATGTTCCTTACCCTAACTGAGGTGAATAGGCCTCTTCCAGCTACAACGCTTGAGCTTGGGTCCAAAACAATATCCTGGATTACAACTGAGTCTCTCTGTGCTTCAACTTTTAGGTTGTATGCCCTTGAAAATGAGGTGTGGAACTTATCTGCAATCTCTACTCTTAGCTTTAGTTCGTCTCCTGTGTCATATTCAAAATCTTCAGGCAATTTTAGCATTAAGGTTTTCTTGTATGAAACATCTGATTCTACGTCAAATGTTGATGTGAAATCCATAACATCATCCTTGTGTGTTGTGCTTCTGTGATATCCTGCAAGGTATGCAAATATCTGGACATCTTCAGCATCCTGATTTGATGTGAATTCAATCTCTACTTCAAGTTCTTCGCCCCTATCAAAGGCTTTTAGAACTGTTACATCATTCTTTACTACCCTGTCGTTTACTGATACGACACAGTCAATTACATCTAATCCTGGTGTGTTTGCTTCGTCTCCATAACATGGGTTTACTCCGCAAGTACTATTATCTACGGCGAATGCAGCACCCAGTGTCAGAAGAGCTAACACTGCTGTCATCAAGACAACCATTATTTTACTCTTCATTTTGTTTTCCTCCATTTTATTGTTAGCGAATATGTTTTCCCTCGTAAGTAGGGACTTATATTATAATGATAATAAGTGCATATATATAAATCTTTTGTTTTTATTATCACTATGTAGTGAAAACATTAAATTACCACTTAAAAACGTCATTTTTGTGGCAATTTAAGCTCTCTATATACTCCTCTTTTCAAGCTGTCTGTGCTCACTGTAGCTTTTAAATACTCATAACCTTCCATGTCTTTTGGCATGTTAAGCTTGAATATCTTAGTTACAGTCTCACCTTTTTTGAGCTTTTCTTCAAATCCGACCTGCTTTTCCCCATATCCTGGTATGAAAAGCTGGATTTTGACGTTTTTTAAGGTATTTGAGTAGGTGTTTGTAACTGAGACGCTCACCAAAAACTCTTCGCCTGGCCTGATTTCTGTCTCGTCATATGCCATATCAACGTAAAGAGCCTGCCTTGGTGCGTATTTTCCCTTATCTGATGTCTCAGCATCACAATCATCGTCCCTGTCGTTATTCTTTACTTCTTCTGCATCCGGATGCACATCATTGTTCCAGTCGTTACAATCTACTGATCCTGGATAGCCGTCTCCGTCCCTGTCTTCATCGCATGCATTCCCAAATCCATCATTATCGCTATCTACCTGGGTTGGGTTGCTTACATATGGGCAATTATCAATGTTATCGCATGCCCCGTCTTTATCCATGTCAATGCAGTCATCACAGTACAGGTCATCCTTGTAATCCCTGTCCATGTCTGTAAGCTCTAAATCTATGTAGCTGCAGGCACCATTTCCGCATGTGTATTGCCTGTATTTCTGGCCTTTTTTAGCGCATTTGTGGCCATTACACTGCCCTAATTCGTCTTCGCAGTATACACAGTCTTCCACTTCAAACTCATAGCACCCTGAAAGTGTTGAACAGTCAAACTGCTCTAATTCATGGTCATTTCCAACGCAGTATGGCTGAAGCAAGATGTCCCCTACACACATATCATAGACCTCTCCATCGTTAGCACAGTATAAATACTCGCTGAACTGGCAGCTTTCCTCATCATAAACATATTCTTTTGTATAGATGTCCATGTCTGTGAATTCTGTGCATAAATCAGGACCGCACTCTTCAAGTATTGTAACTGAGGAGCCTGCAACACATGTCGCTTGGTTATTCTCCTCAACACATTCCCTTGTTTCTTCTTCCCTTACAATATTTTCCCCATCGCAGTATTCATTTACTGAATCTGTTCCGCAATCTGTACTTGTCTCTTCCCTCTGTGTTCTTGTGGCGCATATTCCTGAATTTTCGTTACAGTATCCTATGCTGCATTCTGTTATGCTGCTTACTGAATTATCATTGCAACTGCTTTCTGTTTCACACTGCTCAAAGACGCAGCTTTCTTCTGAAAGCTTTTCAGTTGTTTTTACTTCTTCACATGTTGCAGTATCCTGAACGCAAACCCCAGTTGTTACATCCCTATACTCAGCTGATTTTCCTTCCTCGCATGCAAAATATGACTCACTGTAATCAGTAAATGTACAATCGTCTATTTTCCTGAATTCAAGGCATGAATCTTCATCTGTGTTTTTACATTCCCAAACACCGTTGTCATTACAATAGTTCCCTTCAGCACCACATTCATTTTCACATGAAAGCCTGTTCTTGAATATTACATCAAGACATTCATCCCCATGCGAAACTTCAACTTCGTACTCTTCCTGATATCCTGTATATGGTTCCCAGCCTTCCTGCATAACTTCTTTCACTATGTATATGCCTGGAAGCAGGTTTTCAAACCTGTAGTATCCCTGATTATTTGTTGTCCTTAATTCAATGTAATCATTCCCTTCCTTATACAAAGTAATATCCCATCCCTGTAAGAAGGAACCATATTCATTTTCTTTATGGCCTTCTATACATCCAAGCTCAATTAAACATTCAGAGGAACATCCATCGCCATCATTATTATTTCCATCATCGCACTGTTCTCCGTTGTTTATAACGTTGTCTCCGCAATAGTTTAATGTACATAGATTTGAGCACGCATCGTTATTGTTCTCATTTCCATCGTCACATTCTTCTTCGTTATTAACTATTTCATCCCCGCAGTAGTTCTGCTGGCATGTGTTTGAACATGTATCGTAGTCATTATCATTGCCATCATCGCATTCTTCATTTTCATTATTGTTGTCAATGCCATCTCCACAGTACTCTACGACACATTGTGAACTGCAGCCATCTTTGTTTTCTAAGTTGCCATCATCGCACTGCTCTCCTTCCTCTACTTCTCCGTTGCCACATACAATTGGGCAAACTACTAAAGTCTCTTCTTCTACGCAGTCCCATCTGTCTGTCTCTGCTGACCAGACACATACCTTGTTCACCAAATGCTCATCGCATACTGCATCTTCGTTGACTTTCATTTTTATGTCAACTGTATGCTCTTCACCTGGTTCTACTGTCTCAAAGTTCCATAAGTTATTTCCTACCCATGGTGCTGGCTCTGAACTTACAAAAGTAGTATATGAATCATAATATTCTTTTAGCTGCACTCCGCCACCTGTGCAGTCTCTTGTACCTACATTCTTTAGGTAAATATGATAATATAGGTAATCTCCTGGTTCCACTGGATCTGGATTATCTGATTTTGTCAATTCAAATTCACAGTAATTTATTGTGCATTCGTTTGAACACTCATCTGTGTTGTTATCATTACCATCATCGCATTCTTCGTTTTCCTGTACTATCCCATCTCCGCAATATTCAATGTTACATTCTGATGAGCATCCATCTCCATCATCATTATTGCCATCATCGCATGCTTCATTTGCATCAATTATATTGTCTCCACAATAAGGTAATGTACAATCATTCCTGCATGAATCAGCATTATTTTCATTGCCATCGTCGCACTGCTCTCCTTCCTCTACTTCTCCGTTGCCACATACAATTGGGCAAACTACTAAAGTCTCTTCTTCTACGCAGTCCCATCTGTCTGTCTCTGCTGACCAGACACATACCTTGTTCACCAAATGCTCATCGCATACTGCATCTTCGTTGACTTTCATTTTTATGTCAACTGTATGCTCTTCACCTGGTTCTACTGTCTCAAAGTTCCATAAGTTATTTCCTACCCATGGTGCTGGCTCTGAACTTACAAAAGTAGTATATGAATCATAATATTCTTTTAGCTGCACTCCGCCACCTGTGCAGTCTCTTGTACCTACATTCTTTAGGTAAATATGATAATATAGGTAATCTCCTGGTTCCACTGGATCTGGATTATCTGATTTTGTCAATTCAAATTCACAGTAATTTATTGTGCATTCGTTTGAACATTCGTCTGTATTGTTCTCATTTCCATCATCACATTCTTCATTTTCTTGAACTATTCCATCTCCACAGTATTCAATATTACACTCTGCTGAACATCCATCTCCATTGTTGTTATTTCCATCGTCACATGCTTCGCCTGGCTGGATAATACCATCTCCGCAGTATTCATATTCGCAATGCGCATTGCAACCATCATTATTATTCCTGTTACCATCATCACACTGTTCTGCCTGATCCTGCAAAACATGATCTCCACAGTAGGTACATGCATACTGGCCTGTTGTCCTGCAGATATTATTTGTTAAAGTGCCATAACCTGGGCATGAAAAATCCTGTGAAGAACCATCTGGCTCACATGTTGCACTTGCCCCATCATTGCATATGCTATCTCCACATCTTGGAGTCTTACATTCGTTTGAGCATGCATCGTCATTCACATTATTACCATCATCGCATTCTTCGCCTGGATTCAAATAACCGTCACCGCATATTGGGTGTGTACAGTCATTCCTGCATGCGTCATTATTATTTGTGTTACCATCATCACACTGCTCTACTGATTGCCTAACTGCGTCTCCACAGTATGTGCATGCATCATTTCCTGTTGTCCTACAGATATTGTTTGATAAATCTCCTGTGTCTACATTGTTTGTACAAATATCATCCTTTGCATTCCCGTTTGGCTCGCATGTCTTTGAATTGCCGTCATTACAGATGCTATCTCCGCACCTTGGTAGCTTGCATTCGTTTGAACATCCATCATTGTTATTTTGGTTTCCATCATCGCATTCTTCGCCTGGATTCAAATAACCGTCACCGCATATTGGGTGTG
>CAYRXW010000010.1:0-13013 GCA_964428335.1 uncultured Methanosarcinales archaeon
ATTTTTTCCTTTTTTTTTCTATTTTTTTTAAAAAACTTAAAAACCAAATCTTAAATCTAATATGTCTTGTCTATTTTAATGTGGAAAGACAGTGGATTTTCCGAATAAAAACATGAAATCTTGATTTATTTTTCTTCTTTTTTACACCTTACTTGTAACAAAAATATAGACGATAAAAAAATAGATTTATATATATGTTATTACTTTCTTTTGAAAACATAATATAACTACTACATAATAATAAAAGGGGTGTAGTAACCGAGTTTAAGGGGTTAATAGAACAATCATATTACGCCGAGTTCTAAAAGGGGTGCAGTTTAGTTACACGGAGGACTAGAAAAATGAAAAAAGTACTTACATTAGTACTGGCATTAATATTAATGCTGCAGTCAGTGCTGGCAGTAGGCGTTGGCGGAGACATTGGTGTCATAATAACACCAGAGAAGTTTGCGCCAAGAGTTTACATGGATCCAAACACAAGAGTTGTTTATGATGATCCAGTTGAGCCAGGAGCAATAACACCAGGAGGAACAGAGATGTTCGAAAGAGTAAATAATTACGCTTTCGAAGGAGAATCAATCTTCTGGCAGGTAATGGTATGGGACAAGAACGGCGTTCCAGAAAAATTGAGCGATGTATTTGTAGAAGTGCACCAGGATGGGCAGGCACAAGGATACATTGAGGCAAACTGCCAGCTATCAAGCAGGACAGGACTCCCTGCAGAAGAGCTATGGTATGAAGGAGAAGAAGCATTGGAATGGTACACTGAAACAATGGCATGGTATGATTGCTGGCTTACAGTCGAGACACCAAGCAGCATGCACGGCCATTATACAGTCTATGCAAAAGCAGTGGACCTTGATGGATTAGTTGGAACTGCAGCAGAAGAAGAATATTGGTTCTTCAATCCAGAGATTGCACTAGGGTTTGATGGTTCATTAAACTTTGGAACAGTAAGGCCAGGCGGAACATATAAGTCCTCAACATTAACAGTTGAAAACCAGGCAGAATTCGGTTCAGGCGTCATGCTGGATATGTTCCTTGCAGGAACAGACTTTTATGATGCAACACATTCAGGTACAATGTGCCCAACAAGCAACGTTCTGAAATTAACAAACTTCAGGTACTATGCAAGCCAGGGAGCATATAACACATGCCTAAATGCAGGAATCGATGCAGAGTGCTACGACACAATCAATTATTATATGGATGGAGCAGGAGCACCAGCAAACAATAACTTTGCAAGGATTATAGATGGTCCTTCAACACTGCTTGGAGCATACCCACTTGGAAATATGATGACACCAGGCGCTGAGATGAGCATAAACTTTAAACTGGCTCTTCCAGAACCATGTAATGGCGGACCTTTCACACAGGGAAGATTCATCTTCTTTGGAGAGGCAATCTAAGCATAAAAAATTTATTTATTTTTTTTCTTACTTTTTATTTTGTCTATCAGGTAGAAGCATTTAAATATTAACCTAAGCAAATGAATCTAGGTGATATCATTTGAAAAAATCAATTCTCGTTTTATCAATATTTGTGCTTTGTAGTTTTTATGTTTTTGCAGGAGAAGATCTTCAGGATTTTAAGATTGCAGTTGAGGAGAGCGCACCAGTGAAAGATGTTTTGCTCGCAACAGATATTACAACCAGGTTAACGGCTGAAGGATATGAGTTTCCTGTTGGCATAGTGCAAATGTTTAATGAAATAGATTCTTCAGAACTGGATGACAAAGTGATTCTTGCTATTAATAATGGGGCAGCAGTAATAATCGTTGGTGAATCAGTTTCTACAGATTACGTGAAATTTAGCACTGAAATTGAAGATATATTAGAGGAATTAAATATAGAATACAAAACCATTGTAAATAAAGAGCTTGATTCAGATGACTTGTCAGAATTATTTTTTGATTTTTATCCAGATAAAGAAATAGATGAAGAAGCTTTAAACAGCCTTGAGATTGTAAGCGTAAGTTTTGAACCTGGCTTATTCTTATTGAATACGTATGAAAAGCCGACTGTAATAGTAAAGAACAATGATAATACAGATTATTTAGGCACTTTCTATATAAAGTATGATGGCGGAAAGGAAAATGTAGGTGGTGTAAATGTCAATGGTATAAAATCAGGAGAAGAAAAAAAAATAATTGCAAATATTATTACTATTCATGGCAATCTAGAAAACATAGAATTTAGCATAGGCTATGCTGGCAATTTTTATGATTCATACGTTGAAGATATTATAATTAATGATGCAAACTGCGTTGATACAGATAATAGCCTTCCAAATACCCCAAGCGATCAGTCCCATTTTATAAAAGGGACATCTTCAGATGGACAGGATATTTATTATGACTCGTGCACAAATTTTCCACAGATGGGCTCATTAAAGGAATATGAATGCAGTGATGAAGGGAAATTAATAGGCAATGAATATTATTGTGAAAATGGATGCAACGACGGGATGTGCATCATTAAGCATGAATGCTCTTCAAATGAAGATTGCAATGATGATAATTCATGCACACTGGATTTTTGTAATGGCGTTCCAAAAAGAGAATGTGAATATACAAAAAATAATGGATGCGAGTCAGATGGAAATTGTATCCCTATTGGCACAAGGCTGGATGGGAAGTTTTGCAGCTTGGATAATATATTGATAGATTTTAAGCAAAAAGAAGAGGAGTGCAGCAATGATTATGAATGCGAATCAACTAATTGTTACAATTCAATATGTAAGCCCATTTGCAGTGGTTGCCTGAATTCTGATAATGTATGCTTGCCATATGGGTCAAGAATAGAGACTAATTATTGCGGATTGAATGGTATTTTCTATATGCAAAAAATAGAAGAAGAGGAGTGCAGCAATAGTTTTGAATGCAAATCAGGCGTTTGTGTGAATGATGAATGTGTAAGCCAAGGCCTTATTCAAAAAGTTCTAACTTGGTTTAAGAGTTTGTTTAGTTGAATTTTTCTTTTTTTCTTACTTTTTTTAGACGAAATTAATTCATAACCACTCAGTTACTAATTTGACACCATTTTATAATAGTTACAATCAAAACTTATTTAAACTGTTTTCACAAAATAGTCTTAAAAAGAGGTGGGTGTTATGAAAAAGTTAGTCTTAGCTTTGTTTTTATTAGTGTTAATCCAGAATGCTTATGCACCAGGTGTTGGCATAGGTACTGGAGTAGGAGTTGATGTGGATGAATCAGCTCCCTTGGTCTGGATGGATCCAAATCACAGGGTTGTGCTTGATGACCCAACTTCACCTGGGGCAATAACAGGACCTGGTGAAGTGCTGCTTGAAAGGATAAACAATTATGCTTTCGAAGGAGAGCAGGTTTTATGGAAAGTTGTAGGGTACCATAAAAACGGAAAAAACGAGATTGATGAAGTTAATGTTGTAATATATAATGACACAGTTAACAGGACAGAGGTTTCATGCGTTGAGATTACAGGTCAATGCCTTGGAAATCCATCAGCCAATTCATGCAACAACTTTGATTTTGAAACATGTGAAATTGCAAGCGGTTGCAGCACTGGTTGTGATTATGTGATAACAAGCCCTGCAGACATACAGGATGTTATAGATTTAGCACCAATAAACAGTATCATATGCATTGACAGCGGGAATTACTTAGGCCCTCTTACAATAAATAAGCCTCTAACCATTAAGGGAGTGCATGATGCGACAGGAATAGATGCAGCAGTATTATCATTGGTATCAGGAGATTCAGTGATTGAAGTATCTTCAGATAATGTAACTATAGAAGGCCTCCAGATTGATGGGAATGGATATGTAGGACCGTTTGAATTTGCAGGAATAATAGTAAATACTGACATATCAAATGCAAACCTGAAAAATATTGTGATTAAAAATAATTGGCTAAAAGATCTATCTGTAGCACCTGGCTTTTCAGCAAAAGGAATACACCTTCAGACTGAACAGTCAGATCCATATAAAATATCTAATGTATTGATAGAAAATAACCTGATTGAAAATATAAAAGGGAGTAACGAAGGAAGTTATGGGATACAGGCAAATAATGACCTGGAAAATATAACTATCCAACAGAATTTGATTAGGAATATTACAAGCGGAGCATGGGGAGGAGGGATAAACGTCGGTTGTCATCCAAATAAACCTGTTATCCAGGATGTCTATATTTACAGAAACAGCCTTTCAAATTCAACCAATCCTTTTGTTGCCTCAATGTACGTTGATAACTGCGGCAGGGGAAATGAGGTTATGCTGGAAGAAAATAATATTTATGGCACAGTTGCAAATCTTAATCTGACAACAGCTATGGATGCAGAAAACAATTATTGGGGTACACTTAATGCAACAAAGATTGCAGCAAGGGTTTCACCAAATGTAGATTTCAATCCATTTGCAAATTCAGCATTTGCAATCGATGGTGTAAGCGAGCCGTTCATGTGCCTTTACACACCAGGAACATGCGAGCAGTTTTCAAGCAACAATTCATGCAGTCTTGCAGGATGCGACTGGTTTGGTCCGCAGTCATATGTTGATATATGGGACGGCGTAAACCATCTGACAGAATTTGATCCTGTTACAATGAACTGGTATCAGTGCATATTCACAGTTGAGCCGGGTAATCTGATGCATGGAGAATATTATGTCAAAGCAGAAGCTATTGCAAATGGGTTTAGAAGTGAATCAGCTGAGCATGAGCTATGGTTCTTTAACCCAGAGATTGCACTTGGATTGGATGGGGCAATTGATTTTGGAACAATTTCACCAGGGCAGACTGCAAAATCATCACCAGTCATAATAACAAATGCAGCAGAAGCTGGTTCAGGTGTTTTGCTTGATATGTATATTGCTGGGGAAGACTTTTATTCATCAGCAAACGGTCCGACAAACTGCCCAAGCACAAACAAGCTAGCATTGGCAAACTTCAGGTATTATGGAAGCCATGGGAGCTATAACACATGCTTAAATTCAGGAGTTGATTTCGAATGCTATGATTCAATTCCTTATTTCATGAATGGCGCAGGTTCTCCATTAAATAACAATTACCAAAGGATAGTTGATAATACGCCAACACTGCTTGGAGAATATCCACTAGGGAATATTTTATCTCCTGGAGATGACTTGACTTTGCTATTCAAGTTAAGCCTTCCTGTTCCATGCAGCGGAGGCCCATTCGACGAAGGGGAAATAAGGTTCTTTGGTGAAGCAATCTAGTTCTAATTTTTTCTTTTTTCTTTACTATAGCATAAATCATTTAAATCATTCAGATTCTTAACTAAGAATGGAAGAGAAGAAGCAGGATAACTTAAATATTGCAGGTCTGATAAAAAAAACAAAAAGGTTTTTTATAGGTTTAATAGGTATGACAGTCCTGATTCTTGGTTTTTTGATGGTTGTGCTTCCCGGACCGGCAGTTATTTTTATCCCTCTTGGATTAACTATACTTGCAACAGAGTACCTTTGGGCAAGGATCTGGCTAAAAAAGCTCAACTCAAAAGTTTCAGAGATAAAGAAAAAAATTCTGAAAAAATGATTTTCTACAAATTTTAAGATAGGGGTTTTATAGATTATTTATTCTAATATAGATTAAGCACTACTTTTAAATACTAATTTAAATTCACTCTTTTAAAATAGTTATATTCGGGGGTGTATAGTATGAAAAAATTGCTATTATTAATGCTACTATTATTGATGAGCGTTTCAGTAGTATCTGCTTATCAGTTGACTTGCATGACAAGAGGACAATCATTACCTACAGGGTTTACCTGTAATTTTTCAATTTGTCAGCTATGTTTGACAGATTCTGGTTATTCAACAGCACCAAATTATTGTATGGGTCAGGAATGTGTCAATTATGTTCCGCCTGTAGCCACAAATACAACAAATACAACAAACACGACAAACACAACAACAGGAACACCTAATCCTACAGTTCCTCCAGGCTGGGACTATGCTGAAGTCCTTTCTAGGCTTGAACAGTTGGAATCAAAAAATGTTGAGCAAGAGAACGAGATAAATGCTCTACAGTCTTTACTACAGACACTTCAAACATCAGTAAATAATCTGATGAACTTGATTTCAGGAGGAGGAAATATTGGATGTGCATATAACAATCCTTCATGTGGGCAAGGTTTAGTTTGCCAGAACAATCAATGTGTCAGTTCACAGCAGTCAGGATGCGCATATAATAACCCGGCATGCGGTTCAGGTCTTGTTTGCGTAGAAAACCAATGCGTCCAGGATGAAAAGGTAACTTTCAGGACAAGCGTAAGCAACGGAAAGTATCAGAAAATAGATGCTGAGATTGCAGTTGATCTGAATGGGGACGGAAACTTAGAATGCTTCAAGTATGACAGTTATTACTCAAGCTATTCATCAAGATTCCCAGTAGTGATTGCAAAGACAATGGAAAACAAGGAAGTGCACAAGTATACAACTGGTAAAATAATAGTTAGGGATTTGCAAACGAACCCAATCTATGTACCAAGCACTTGTGTAATACCTCTATCAAGCTATCCTGCAGCAGGATATGAAACCAGGGAGGTATATCAATAATTTTTTTAAAGCCTTTTCACACAATTTTGTGTGATTATTTTTTGGCTTTTTTAAAATTATAACAAAAGGTAAAACAATAGATTTATAATTAAACTAACATTACTTTTAAATATAGGATGCTACTTCTCAAGAAAAAATTAGTATAATCACTATTAAGTGGTTAAATAAGAGGGTTGGAAAAATGAACTTGAAACATGTATTGTTTTTGTTGTTAGCGATAATATCATTAAGTACAGTATTTGGATATGAGTGGGCATGTTATGACAGGGGGGAGTCACTCCCTTCAGGCACAGCATGCAACAGTGACTGCTGCATTGCATGTTTGAACAATGGATGGACTACACTTCCGCAGAACTGCAATACTAATGATCAGTGTTCCTGTGATGGTGTTACACCACCACCAATTGAACCAGCATCAGTGAATGTTATATCTCCTTTAAACGGCCAGGTATATTATGCAAACAGGGTCACTTTGGATGTGCAGTTAAACAAAGTTGTGACAACCATAAAATACAAGATGGATTCAGGCGCAGATACAACTGTCTGTAACAACTGCCAGCAGTCAGGTCAGATTCTTGTCCCAAGCACAACACTTGCAGATGGTTCACATACGCTGGTTGTAAAAATATTTGAAGGCACAACAATAACTTCAACAGCAACAGTTACTTTTGAGACAGACACAACAGCACCTGTTGTAATTTCAACTTTCCCAAACAATGGGGACTACGTTACAGATGACACATTTAAGGTAACTTACACAGAGCCGCATTTGGCAGAAGTAAAGCTTTACACAAAGAAAACAGGGGATGCGTCTTACGCTGAGAAAATATTCTCATGCACATCAGGAACAGCAAAAGAATGCACAGGAAAAGCAGATCTTTCACCATATGGGATAAACGATACTGTAGAATATTATTTCAAGGTAAAGGATAGCGGTGCAAAGGAAACAAGTTCACCAGTAAAGACAGTGACTATCAATGCAGACTTTGAGCCATGTGTTGAAAACTGGAGCTGCTCATCATGGTCCTCATGTTCAAGTTCACAGCAGACAAGGACATGCAGTGATTTGAATGCATGCGGAACACAGGAAAATAAGCCAGCACTTACACAATCTTGTTCATCAGGTGGAAGCTCAGGAGGTTCATCAGGCGGAAGCTCAGGTGGCAGAAGCAGCGGAGGTGGCGGAGGCGGAGGTGGCGGAAGTTCATCTTCATCAAGCTCACTGACTGTTAAGGGGGTAAGTTATTCAAAGCTATGGTTTACATTAAATGCAGAAGAATACGACTTGGATATAGCAAGAGAAGGTCTGGATGTAACAAAATTTTCATTTGAATCAAAAAACATAAAGACAAATGTAAAGCTTCAGATTACAGCACTTGAAAAGAAACCTACAAGTCTTCCAAATCCATCAGGGGAGCTTTATCAGCACATACAGGTTGACCACACAGGGCTTGAGAATTCAGATCTGGACGGCAGCATTACCTTTAATTTCAGGGTCAATAAGACCTGGGTTGAAAAAAATGACTTTGATCCAAAAACAATAGTGATGCAAAGGTATTATGGAGCAAAATGGAATGAATTAAGTACAAAATTGCTAGGGGAAGATGACACTTATTATTATTACGAAGCAACATCTCCAGGAATGAGCAATTTTGCCATAACAGCAAAAGAGCCAGAAGAAATTAAGGAAGCAGAAGTCACAGAAAACACAGAAGTTGCAAAAGAAGAAGTAGTGAAAGAAGAGACAGCAGAAACAGAAAAAAGCCAGGAAGAAGATGAAACTACAAATGAAATCACTGGGAAAGTTGCAACTGACTCAATAACAATACCTGTAGGAACTATAAAAATAGTATTAGGAACTATAGTTTTAATTGGTCTTGTTGCAGGTCTTTTCTTTGTCTTTGAGAAGATGAAGAACTAATTTTTTTCTTTATTTCTATTCTTTTTTACTAGTAAAATTTAACAAAAGCTTTTTATATAACATCTTAGTTCTACTACTATTAAGTAGTTCATGATTATCAATAAGTAGTAAAAATTGCTTAAATAAAAAAAGAGGGTCGCTTTAAGCGTTTTTAAGCCAAAAAAAGGCTTATTAAAGAGGGTTGGAAAAAATGAATACATCAAAATTAGTACTTTCACTATTAATTATACTGCTTAGCATAAGCTCAGTTTTTGCTTTAACTGCTTCAATGGGAAATGTCAAGATGGTCCTTTACCCTGAAGTATATCCAGGGGAAACAACCCTAATAAATAAGTCTATTAAAGTCAATAATGTAAATGATATTGTTGTCAGAATTCTCCTTTCAACAGAAGGAAATTTTTCAAATGTAGTAAACATAATCGATGGCAATTTTACTCTTATGCCAAATGAAACAAGGGAAGCAAGGTTCCAGCTTTTGATAAGCGAGCCAGGAAGATATGACGGGAAAATTTTTGTTGCATTTGACCCTATGGGGAACACAGTAAATGCTTCCCCGGTTGGTCTTGCATCTAATATAATTATATTTGCTAAGAATTCCACAAAGCCAGTGGAAAATGTTACTCAGATTGAGACAGGTAATGAAAGTAACTCTTCATTATATGTACTCTTGGCCTTAGGATTAGTAGTCGCAGTGGGGGTTGGGGTATATATGATGAGGGGAAGGAAATGAATAGGAAATCATTAATTTTTATATTTATATTTGCACTTTTGATATCAACAGTATCAGCGCTTGATATCTGTAGCGGTCCTACTAAAGTAGCGGTCATAGTTAATGATGACTGTCCACCTGGCAGTCCAGCATATTCGCCTCATCTGGTAGATCTTATTGAATCAATGGGCTTTACTGCAGAACTTGTTCCAAGCAGCAATATTACAAACCTGAATCTAAATCAATATGCATTCATGCTTGTTGATGACCATTATTACACAAATTATTATGATTTTCCGATAAATGATTTTCCAGTTGTCATGTTAAATACATGGCATTTGAATGAATGGCACTGGTCTACAGGAGTTTCAATCTATTCAACAACAACCTTCCCGGCATCAGTTGAAAAAGAGATGATTCATGATGTAACAGATGGCCTTCCTCAGTTTTCACAGGTTTACACAAGCACAAGAACAAACGGAGGACAGGGAACTTACCTTTCAGTAGATTACCTTTCAAGATTTGATAAAGCATCCCAGATAAAAACTTTGACAACAAAAGGAACAACACCTACAAACCCGAATGATGACCAGGATGCAACAATTGCAATTGCTCAACCAGGAACACAGCTTTTGCATGGATTTAGCTCAGATGCAAGGACATGCTGGCTTGGGTTTACACAGAAAGATTACTGGACAGCAGATGCAGATACACTATTCAAGCAGTGTGTTACATGGGTTGCCTTAGGGGATGACCACGACAATGATAATTTATATGCAGAATGCGATAATTGCCCTGCAGCAAATAATGCAAACCAGCTTGACTCAGATAATGATGGCGTAGGAAATGCATGTGACAATTGCGCAAGCATTTCAAATGCAAACCAGCTTGATTCAGATAATGATGGTATAGGTAATGTTTGCGACATCTGTCCAAGCAGTGCAGGAAATGATGCAGACGCTGATGGTGTATGCGCACCAACAGATTGCAATGATTCTGATGCAACAGTGAAACCAGGAGCCCCAGAAATTATATGCAACGGCATTGATAATGATTGTGACAGTATAAAAGATGAAGGATATGTTACAGTCTCATGCGGTACAGGGCAATGTGGCGGGATGACTTCATGTGAAAATGGAGCTATTTTATGTAAGGACAGCGGAGTAAACCAGGCAGCAAGCGACTGTGGTGGCTGCTGCAAATGTACAAACACCAATAATCCTGTGCCTTCATATGACGGGACACAGAATGTAGATTGCAATTCATATGATCTGCCAGGAATAAATACCTGTACTTATAACCCAGATGGGAACACAAAGACAAAGGATGTCGCATCAGGTTTTGATTCAGTATGTTCAGGAATAAATACCTGTACACAGTCAACATACACTTTCACGCATACATGTGACATAAACACATGCGGTGCACAGTGTACTACAAATTCAGATTGTGGATCGTATTGTGTTGCAGATACCTATTATTATTCAGGATCTTGCCAGGGAAGCTGCGCATGCACTTACTTAAACCAGGACTGTAACTTGCAGGATGGATGGTATGATACAGGAAATAAAAGATGGGTTTCAAATTCAGAATGTACTGAAAAAGAAGAGAAAGAGCAGCAGTATAGAGATTACACATGCGGTGGAGCAAACGGCTGTTCATACACAGTTACAAACACGCAGTGGATTTCAACATCACAAAACAGGAATAAGCCAAATGGCACAATATGCTCTGATAATTTATTTTGTACAGTGGAAGATATGTGCAGTGCAGGAGTATGCCAGGGAACTGCAAATACCTGCAGCGATGGTGTTTCATGTACAGTAGATTCATGTAACGAAGCAAATGATATCTGCCAGCATAGCACAAATGACGCAGTATGTAATGACGGATTGTACTGTAATGGAAATGAGTACTGCGATTTAGAATTAGACTGCCAGCCAGGAACGCCTGTGGATGTCAATGATAACATAGTGTGCACAATAGATTCATGTGATGAAACAATTAATCAGGTGCTTCATGTGCCTGATAATAATGTTTGCTCAGATGGATTATTCTGTAACGGAGAAGAATACTGCAGCACTAATTTAGGTTGCATGCAGGGAATACAGGTTGATTGTTCATCAAATAATATTAATGGAATAGATTCATGTGTAAATAGTCCAGATGGAAATTCATACACATCAGACTTTAGGAACTCATTTGTCTCAGTTTGTATTGAAGGTGAAACAAATTATCAATGTACAACAGGAGACACAACTATTTTGCATGCATGTGATATGGAAGCATGCGGTGCACAGTGTGAAGATAATTTAGATTGTGGCTCATATTGTGTAGCAGATACCTATTACTATAGTGGAGAATGCTTAGGAGGATGTACCTGTTCATACTTATCAGAAGATTGTAATGCACAGGATGGATGGTATGACACTGAAAATCTAAGATGGGTTGAAAACAACCAATGTACAGAGAAAGAAGAATACATGCAGGAATATAGGGATTATACATGTGGCCTTGTTGGCTGTGAATATGATATAACACAGACAAGATGGCTGGAAACAGGGAATTTAAGAAATAAGCCAAACGGTACAATCTGTTCAGATAGTTTATTTTGTACTGTAGAAGACATGTGCTTTGAAGGAGCATGTTTAGGAACAGCAATAAATGTAGATGATGGGTTATATTGTACAGTAGATTCATGCGATGAAATAAATGACCAGATTTTACATGAAGCAATAGTAGTAGAAGATAGCGTAACATGTACCTATGATTATTGTGACGAAGAATTAAATCAGGTAGTAAATGCACCACAGGACAATGTATGTAATGATGGATTGTATTGTAATGGGGAAGAATATTGTGATGCACAGTTAGACTGCCAGTACGGAACACCAGTAGACGCAAATGACAATTTATATTGTACAGTAGATTCATGTGATGAAATAAGCGATGCAATAGTGAATGCGCCAATAGCAGTAGATGACGGATTATATTGCACAGTGGATTCATGTGATGAATTGAATGATGAGATAGTTCATAGTCCAATAACAGTAGATGATAGTGTAAGCTGTACAAATGATTACTGTGATGAAGAGCTAAACCAGGTAATAAATGCACCGCAGGACAATGTATGTAATGATGGATTGTATTGTAACGGGGAAGAATATTGCGATGCACAGTTAGACTGCCAGCCAGGTAGAGTAATAGACTGTTCAGGAAATGACCTTAATAATGTAGGACAATGTAATTACAATCCTGATGGTAGCTCAGTAACATGGGATTACTACTCAGGATTTACAAGTACATGTGATGAAGCAAATGATGTATGTACCGAATCAGTAGAGGAAGTAACAAGCGCATGTGATATGGAAACATGCGGAGCGCAGTGTGAAAGCAATGCAGACTGTGGATCATATTGTGTGGAAGATACATATTATTACAGCGGTGAATGTCAGGGAACTTGTGCATGTAGTTATTTATCAGAGAATTGTAATGCACAGGATGGATGGTATGATTTAGAATTGACACAATGGATAGGAAATGACCAGTGTACAGAGAAAGAAGAATACCTGCAGGAATATAGGGATTACACATGCGGCCTAGAAGGCTGTGAATATGATGTAACACAGACAAGATGGCTTGAAACAGGAAATTTAAGAAACAGGGAAAACGGCTATCAGTGTAATGACGAATTATTCTGTACAACAAATGATGTATGTATGGAAGGAATTTGCCAGGGAAGCGCTTTAGACGTAAATGATAATCTATTCTGTACAGTGGATTCATGCGATGAGATAAATGATGTAATCATAAATGCACCAATCT
>CAYRXW010000010.1:13113-15449 GCA_964428335.1 uncultured Methanosarcinales archaeon
GGAGAAGAATATTGTGATGCACAGCTAGACTGCCAGCCAGGTGTAGTGATAGATTGTACAGGAAATGATATTCCAGGAGTAGAGCAGTGCAATTACAACCCAGATGGTAACCCAGTAACCTGGGATTATTATGTAGGATTCACAAGCACATGTGATGAAGGTAGGAATTCATGTACTGAATCAACAGAAGAAGTTGTAAGTGCATGTGATGTAGAGGCATGCGGCGCACAATGTGAAACAAATGCAGACTGTGGCTCATACTGTGTAGAAGACACATATTATTACAGCGGGGAATGCCTTTCAGGATGCACATGTTCATACTTATCAGAAGACTGTAACTTGCAGGATGGTTGGTATTACACAGAAAATACAAGATGGATAGGAAATGACCAGTGCACTGAAATACAAGAGGTAGAGAGGGAATATAGGGATTACACATGCGGTGGAATAGATGGCTGCTCATATGTAGTAACAGAATATAAATGGACCCTTACTGAAAACATAAGGAATGTCCAGGATGGAACAGCATGCAATGCAGACAGCCTTTACTGCACAGTTGGAGATCAGTGTATATCAGGAATTTGTATGCCTGGTGAACAGCCAGACTGTTCAGGAAATGATATAGATGGAATAGATACATGTAATTACCAGCCAGATGGAATTACCTATACTTATGATTCAAGAAATTCATTCATATCATCATGCATAGAATCTGAGCAAGGCTATGAGTGTACAACAGGAAGTGAAGAAATTTCACATGTATGCGATGTTGAAACTTGCGGAGCAGAATGTTATGATGGCAATTTCAACGATGGAGACGGCTGTAATTCACAGTGTGTGATAGAGTATTGTGGAGATGGCATACTTCATGAATCATTAAATGAATACTGTGATGACGCAAACAATGAGAATGGAGATGGCTGCAATTCACAATGTGTGATAGAGTACTGTGGAGATGGTTTTGATAACAACAACGAAGCAGAAGAATGTGATGACGGTAATGCAGATAACAACGATTCATGCAGGAATGACTGCACTTATCCAGGATGTGGAGATGGATATCTAAACCCAGGCGAGCAGTGCGATGATAGCAATGAAGATAATTATGACGCATGCTCAAATCTATGTATAATCAACTATTGTGGAGATAGTGTAGTAAACAATGGTGAGCAGTGTGATGATGGAAATGAAGATAACTATGATTCATGTTCCAATTCATGTATAACAAATTACTGTGGAGACGAAGTTGTTAACAATGAAGAACTATGTGATGATGGAAACAATGCAAATGGAGACGGATGTACATCACAATGCCTAGTTGAATACTGTGGAGATGGAATTGATAACAACAATGAAGCAGAAGAATGTGATGATGGAAATGAAGATAACTATGATTCATGCTCCAATTCATGTATAACAAATTACTGTGGAGACAATGTTGTGAACAATGGTGAGCAGTGTGATGATGGCAATCAGAATGACTTTGACACATGTTCCAACCTATGTATATCTGCATTCTGCGGAGATACAATAGTGAATAATGATGAGTATTGTGATGATGGGAACAGCATAGATGATGACCAATGTTCAAATCTTTGCAACTTAAATTATTGTGGAGATAACAAGGTAAACAATGGCGAGCTATGTGATGACGGCAATAATTTTGATAATGATGGATGTACATCACAATGTGCTATAGAATACTGTGGAGACCATGTAACCCAGTCAAATGAAGCATGCGATGACGGAAATAATGCAAACGGAGACGGATGCAATTCATTGTGCTTAGTTGAATACTGCGGAGATGGAATAGATAATAACGCAGAAACAGAAGAATGTGATGACGGTAATGAAGATAATTATGACACATGCTCAAACTTATGCACTTTGACTTACTGCGGAGACGAAGTAGTTAATAATGGTGAGCAGTGTGATGATGGCAATGATGTAAGCACAGACTCATGCACAAGCACATGTAAAAATCCTGCCTGTGGAGATACATATCTACAGGAAGGGGAGCAGTGTGATGATGGTAATGTCAACAGCAATGATAGCTGTGACTCACAATGTGTCATAGAATACTGTGGAGATGATATTAAGCAGTCAAGTGAAGCATGTGATGACGGGAACAATGAGAACGGAGATGGATGTACATCACAATGTTTAGTTGAATACTGTGGAGACGGCATTGATAATAACAATGAATCAGAAGCATGCGATGACGGCAACACAAACAATAATGATGGATGCCTAAACACATGTAACATTGCATATTGCGGAGACAGTGTAACAGAGACAGGGAACGAGGCATGCGACGATGGAAACGAGAATAACAA
>CAYRXW010000010.1:15549-74849 GCA_964428335.1 uncultured Methanosarcinales archaeon
GACGATGGAAACGAGAATAACAACGATTCATGCAGGAATGATTGTACTTTCCCTGTATGCGGAGATTCATACCTAAATCCAGGCGAACAGTGTGATGATGGAAATAATGACAACACAGATTCCTGCTTAAATACATGTAAGATTGCAGGTTGCGGGGATGGATTTGCACAGGAAGAGATTGAGGAATGTGATGACGGCAATACAAACAATAATGATGCATGCTTGAACACATGCAACATTGCATACTGTGGAGATAGTGTTACACAGTATGGAGAAGAAGACTGCGATGACGGTAATGATAATAACAATGATTATTGCAGGAATGATTGTTCGCTTCCAGTATGCGGAGATGGATATCAGAACCCAGGCGAAGCATGCGATGACGGAAACAACAACAGCAACGATGGCTGTAATGCACTTTGTGTTTTAGAAGTATGCGGAGACGGGATTGTCCAGGATGGCATTGGTGAAGTATGCGAATATGACAGCCAATGTGATGATGGCAACTATAAGACACAGGATGTCTGCGGAGAATCAACATGCGGATGCTCAAATGTCCAGATATGTGAGGATGAATGTGCTCCAGGAGAGGATGACATCTGCGCAGAAGCAGGAGTGATTGTATTATCCTGCAAGAACAGCTTTGATTCAGACCCGTGTTATGAATGGGGAAAGAAGGAAGACTGTAGCGTTAGGGATAGCTGTGTTGTAAGGGAATTAGAAACACCATATTGCACTGAATGCCCAGGCAACAACTGTGGAACTGTATGCTATGAGACAGAGACATTATACGGCACATGGTCATGCGGAGAAGGTGCAGAATGCCAGTACACTCTTGCACAGGACTTCGTCGATGCAGATGATGATAAGAAAGATGACAGGTGCGATGACTGCGTTGATATGGACTATGATGGGATATGCGACCATGAAGATACATGCAAAGGAATCTATAATCCTACAAATGTAGACTCAGACAATGATGGATTTGGCAATGCCTGTGATGAAGACAGGGACAATGATGGCTATCCTGCAGGAAATGACTGCAATGACTGGGATCCAAAGATAAATCCAGGGGCTTCTGAAAAAGAAGGGGATGGAAAAGACAATGACTGTGATCCATTGACATTAGATAAGCCTGAAAAAATAAGATCAGAAGACCTTATCATGACAACAAGGATACTGAATGAAGATACAGCAATGAAAGAAGGCCAGCTTGCTTTGGCAGTCTATGTCAAAAACACAGGAGATATCAAAGCTAAGGATGTCAAAATCACAGCAACAATAATGGATGAATTCATTACAGATCAGATGGCCATATCAAGCATCGGAATAGGAAAAACAGAAAGAGTTTTGTTTTACCTGCCTATAGATTCGCTTGACAGAGGTTCAGAATATTATATCAGGACTGTGATGAATGTAGAGACAGTAAAGAAAGCTAAATACAGCCAGTTTGTTCTTGGCTGAAATTTTTATTTCTTTTTTATTTCAAAAATCAATTAAATTATCTACAGTTGACGATATTATTTCCAGGTTATTTTTGTCATTAAAATATTTGGTTTCTTAATTTATAAAAACTATAAATTAAAGCAAAAAATGTTCCTATTAAAACTGCCAGTAAAGTAGTTTGACTGTCATTTGATGGAACGCTAAAACCATATCTATAAAGATAAAAAATGCTTAAACTTAAAAACAGGATAGTTACAAAAGTAACTCTTATAATGATATTTGATTTTGATAGTATCACTATTTAAAATAAAATGCTAATCTATAAAAAATTTGTTTTAATGCCTAACTTAATAAAACGAATGTCTAAATATTAAACTATTTCTTTTAATGCTTTTTTAGCAGATTCTATAAACTTTTCTTCATCCTTCTTATCAATAATTGCCCCGGCAGCATTCTTATGCCCTCCTCCTTCTCCCCCATTTATCTCAGTCAGTATTTTTTGGATGATAAGCCTAAGATCAAGCTCTGTTTCTCCGTTTACCCTGCTGGACACTTTTATTTTTTCAGCATCGTAAGCCATAGATATTATTATTGTCCCTTGTTTTATTTCCTTATTGTTTGAAACAATTGATGCTAAGGTCCCTATGATAGTTGGCTTTATTTCATCTCTAGCATTAAGTATAAGGTATTTATCATCATGGATTATCCTGTCGCTGTTTCTGTTTTTATCATACCATCTCATGGCGCTTATTATCTCATTCCTGTAAAGTTCTAAAACATTAAGGGCCTCTTTTTTTGAAGTTTCATTTCCCATGCATGCAGCGACAGCCAAGGTTGCCTTATCAAGCCTTCCGCACGCATTAAGCAAGGTTGCATATTCCCTGCATTCCCTGAATGGCCCATTTTTCTCATTTTCAATTACATATAGGCTCCTGAAAATATCGCCTGCTTTATCGCTCCCGTTCCTTTTCATCAGTATCCCGGCAACAAGTTTTTTCTTTTCATCATCGCTTAAGTCATGATAGTTTTTCCATTCATCGCCTTTTTTTGGCTCTATTCCCAAATCAAGAAGAAACTGAATTGCGTTGCTTTCATTTCCGCTGATGCCCGGAACAAAAACATCCTCTGAGAAAGTAAGAAGCTTTACTATGGATTTTGTCTCAAGCCCAAACCATTTCAGGCCTTTTTCAATCCTGATATTTTTGGCATCTTCAAGTATCCTTGTTCCTATTTCAGAAAAGCCTTCATTTTCCTGCACATCGCCAATAGCTCCTATAACTGCTAGATATGCAAGGTCTGAATTTTTCTCGCTTAATGCTTTTGCAAAAAAATAACTTACGCCAGCTCCAGAAATATCCTTTGAGCCATCAATGTTATGCATGTGTGGGTTTACTACAGTTAAATTTCCAGGTATCTCAAGTGATAAATCAAAAGAATGATGGTCAAGTATGAAAACTTTTTTATGGATATATTTTTTTATATTCTCAATCTGCCCGCATCCAAGATCAGTAAACAGGAAGACATTATATTCTTCTTTCTTAAGGTCAATCAAGACTTCTTCATTCAGCTGTTTCACAATGCTTAAGTGATATTTTTTCCCAAGTCTCTTTAAAGCCTGAAGCGTTATTGCAGCGCTTGTAATCCCATCAGCATCCAGGTGCGATATAACTCTGATAGGGTCTTCAGTTTTTTTCAGTTCATCAGCTGCTTTAGAAATATAAGAAAAAAAAGAAGAAAACATTTGGTTAGCTATCTTTATTCAATCAATAGCTGTACGTTCTTTGGATCATAGTTCCAGCTTTCAGGAAGCATGCCATGTTTCTTATAGTAAGGCACAAGCCTCATGATTTTTGATTCAGTAAGCTGTAGTCCTCTTTTTGCAGTCATGTCCTTCTTATTTGCTGCTTGGTGCTTCTGCAATGCAACCATTCTTTTAAGTAGGGCAGTCAGGTTGTCTGGCAGTTTTGGAGCAACTTCTTTCTCCTGAAGTATCTGTGTTATTGTCTTCTTTGTCATTGATTTTACATCAGGAATCCCGTATGTGTCCCTTAAGACAAGGCCGATTTTTGAGCTTGTGTTTCCTTCTTTTGCCAATTTTACAATAAGCATCTCAATTTCCTTTGTCTTATAGCTGGTCCAGCTGTACTGTCCCATCTTCATTGGTTTCTTGCTTCCTGATTTTCCTCTCTTATGAGAGTACATTCTTGCCATTTTTTGTTCCTCTTGTGTATTATATGGAGAAATAGTAAAACTTCTCCAGCATAAGTCCGTCTCTTAAACGTGGCTTATCTTTCAATAATTCATGGATAAAAGAGGTATTTAAAAAGGTTTTTATTGCTTTTAAGGCAATTTAAATATAACTTTATTTTACCTTGGCAATATGGCTGATAGTCTATTGGATATAATAAGAGAAAATGCGCCAGGATATAATCTAAATGAAGAGATAAAGCATGACTTTGTCACAAAAGTTAGGTTAATCTTTGGCACTCTTAATCTTTATAAAGGTGGCGTAGAAGGGCTTTATGAGGATATAATAAAATTATATGAAATTAATCTTTCAAAAATATTTATTCTCGGCATAGAAAATCAGTATGTTCATCTTGCTGGTGAAAGAACTGCAGAGTTTGAAGCTGTTAGGCATATAAGCATTGCTGAAAAAGCAAAGCTAAAATCTTTTTTTGAAAGTATTGAAAAATATGCTTCTCCAGATTTGTTTGGTGATCAACCATACAGGTTTTTTGAACATGCTGTTGACTGCATAATTATGGAAGTATATTCTCAGGGATTCAGATATTGCGCTGATCAGTATTTCAAGCACATTAACGAGAAAGTATTTGGAATACCAGATGCAAAAAAGTAGGCTTATTTAAACACAGCAATAGTTACTCCATCCCCTCCTTCATTGTCTTTTCCCCGTCTCATAGATTTCACATAACCGATAGTCCTAAGCATGCTTCTTACAGCGGTTTTTAGTATTCCCTGGCCATGTCCATGCACAATATGCACTTCAGGAAAGCCTATGTTATAGAAATGCAAGAGGTTTATCCTTATTGCTGATACAGCCTGCTCTTTAGTCATGCCATGCACATCAATTCTTGGAAGCGGATTCATTTTAGTCGTGGTATTTTGATAAGATTTAAAAGATATATGTTTTTCTTATTGCTTTAGGATAAAGTTAAAGCCCCGTAGTGTAGTGGCCAATCATGCGACCCTTTGGTTTGCTAAAAATAAGCAATAAGAAAGGTTGCGACCCAGGTTCGAACCCTGGCGGGGCTATTTTTCTTTTTTGCAACAAAAAAATGCTGATTTCTATGTTTTTAAAACCTAAATAATTAATCAATCTTTACAGAAGGATAGGATTCAATGTATCTCTCATCGTTGCAACCATAGTAGGTCACTGTCCTGTTGATGAAATCTACATCGTACCTGACAACGCCGGCACGCCATGATGAAGTTAAGAACTCCAAAAACTCAGTCTTGCCTGCCTGGTCTGCCCGCAGTGCAACAATCAGGGATTCTTTGTTAAACTTAGGTACATCCATAGCCCCTGTGGCAAGCGGAGTGCCTTGGATAATGACAGGACCTTTGCTTGTCAGAAAAAGGCTCTGGCATGATGGCAAAAACCAAGTGTTTCGTGTAACTCCAGCACTTCTAAGAGTCTCAGCCAGGTAGGGAAATCCACCAACTTTTGGCCGCAGAGTCATTGCTTTTCTCTGGGCAGCTTCAAGATTCTCGATTGCACTACTCATGTGATTCAATAACCTAAAACCTTATTTATTTTTAATGTTTAATCAGTCTTAGCTCATCTTCTAAAACGTGGTTTTCCCTGACTGGGTTTAAAGTGCCTTGAATTGCTTCTGAAATTCTTTTTAGGTGGCTGCGCAGAAGCACCGGATGCATTCTGCGCCTGTTCAGAATGATGTGCATGCGGCATGACCTCAATTTTCAGCCTTATCAATTTCTCTATATCTCTGAGGAAGCTTCTTTCATCAGCAGCGCAGAAAGAATATGCTGTCCCTTCACTTCCTGCCCTGGCTGTTCTCCCTATCCTATGGACATAGCTTTCAGGGTCATTAGGTAGCTCAAAATTTATGACATGAGAGATGTCATCTATATCAATGCCTCTTGCAGCTATATCAGTTGCGACAAGGACTTTTGTCCTTCCGGACTTGAAATTCTTTAGCGCTTCTGTCCTTGCACCCTGTGACTTGTTTCCATGGATTGCAGCAGAGCTAATCCGATGGCTGCTTAGGAAAGCTGTGACCTTGTTTGCCTTGTGTTTTGTCCTTGTGAAGACAAGCACACGTGTAAGGTGCTTCTGCAACAGAAGTTCCAGGAGCAATTTATCTTTCGCACCAGGATCAACAAAGAAAACGCACTGCTTGATTTTCTCAACAGTCGTTGCCTGTGGAGCAACCTCAACCATGACAGGATTTCTAAGCAGCTGGTTTGCAAGCTGGTTTACTTGAGGTGGCATTGTAGCTGAAAAGAAAAATGATTGTCTTTTTTGCGGTAAGCGGGCTATTATCTTTTTGATATCATGGATGAATCCCATGTCCAGCATCCTGTCTGCTTCATCCAGCACAAAAAATTCTACATCTTTCAAATTTACTAGGCGTTGGTTCATAAGGTCAAGCAGCCTTCCTGGTGTCGCGACAACAATATCTACACCTTTTGAGACTGCATTTACCTGTGAGCCCTGTCTTACTCCTCCAAATATTACAGTGTTCTTGAATTTGAGAAACTGTCCATATGCAGTAAAGCTTTCACCGATCTGGGCAGCAAGTTCCCTGGTAGGAGCAAGCACAAGTGTTTTCAGTACACGAGGATATTTCTCAGTCATCCGCTGAAGTATCGGAAGTACAAATGCGGCAGTCTTCCCTGTGCCGGTCTGTGCTATTCCTATAAGGTCTTTGCCTTCCAAAAGAGGTGGGATAGACTTTAGCTGGATAGGAGTCGGCGTAGTATATCCTTGCTTTGCAAGTGCCCTCTGAAGAGGCTCGATGAGATTAAGCTGTTGAAATGTTGTATTATTTTCCATAGGTTAGTTATATTGGGTTTGTTTTTAAAAGCAATGGTATAAATGATTGAAATAAATGATCAACAATACCAATTCATTTAATTACTACTAATCAATAGTAATTTTGTAAGCTTTATATATAGCAGTTTTTTGACACTTTTAAAACTATTAAATGTGAATGATGATGGATTTGGAGTGGTATATTGGAATTCCGGTTGTACTTGGTATAGCTAATGCGGTAAGAGAGAGAATGGGGATTACCATTGATGCAAGTGCACTGAGAAAAGTAAAAGATAAAGCTGCTGAAGCTTATATTAATTCAAGAACTGCTTTTTGACCTGTTGATGTGCAGGAAGCAAGGGCAACAGCAGGTTCTAATTATATTGCTGGAATTGTAGGCCCACCTGTCAGAAGAGCATTTGCAATTGGTGCAGCTGTTGGTTTAGGTATAGATGCTATAGTCTATGTTGCAACACATCCAGAAACATTTAGCCAAGGAGCAATGGATCCACATCTGTTAAAAGCATACGCGCTTGACACAATGCATAACATACAGGCATCAGCACATGCATTAAAATCGCAGGCTTCAGGTGTTCTTCATCAGTATGCTTTAAGAGCTTAATTTTTTTATTAAAACCTTATTTTTTTAAATAGCATATTTCTTCTATAACTTATGCATATAGACAATCTAAACATCCCTGGAAAAGTAATCCTGGCTCCAATGTGTGAAGTCACAAAACTTCCATTCAGGTTAGTCTGCAAAAGATACGGAGCTGCAATAGTATATACTGAGATGATTCATGCAGACGCTTATCTTATGGGAGCAGAAAAAACATTTAGGCGTGCAAGAGTGCTTGATGAAGAGCGTCCCGTAGGGATACAGATTGTAGGAAGCTCTCTTGAAAAACTAAAAGAGGCAGCAAGAAGGATTGAAGCAGACTTAAAGCCTGATTTGATAGATATAAACATAGGCTGTCCGGCATATAATGTGATAAAGACAGGTTCAGGCTCTGCGTTACTTAAGGACATACCAAGGCTTGGTAATATTGTAAAGGAGATTTCAGGAGCTTTGACTATTCCAATGACATGCAAAATAAGGCTTCTTGAAGATGAAAAGGATACAATAAATGCAGCGAAGACCATTGAAAAGAACGGGGCAAAAGCACTTACGATTCACGGAAGGACCGCAAAGCAGGGTTATTCAGGAAAAGCAAATTGGGAGATGATATCCATTGTAAAGAAAGCATTAAAGATTCCAGTCATTCTTAACGGGGACATTGTTGATGAAGATTCTGCAAAAAATGCGCTTGAGAATTCTGGTTGCGATGCAGTTATGGTGGGAAGGGCAGCAATAAAAAGCCCATTTATCATACAGCAGATTGATTATTTTCTAAGGACAGGAAAGAAACTGGACAGTTCTTTCCAGGATAGGGTGAAAGATTTTTATGAGATAGTATCATTATATGAGAAGTACGATTGTGTTGATCTGACAGCATTAAAGATGCTTGCGCAAAATATTACTAAAGGAGAAACTGGCGGAAATGAACTTAGGAAAACGATATCAGAATCAAAGTCTTTAGATGAGATTAAAAAAGTTTTCAGTTCCAGCACTTTAGCATCTCTTCTTCCATGAAATGCATCTTTCCTGGAACAATAATGCAATGTAATGGTTTTCCAAAATCAAATTTCAAAAGCTCGCTTATCTTTCCATATTTTATCAAAAAATTATCACTGCCAAGCCTTGCGCATCCTATAGCTTTTGAATTTTTTGTAATTATATCTTCATTTCTTAATTTCTCAATCTCTAAAATCTGCATCAATGCTTCGTATATCGTCATGTTCCTCTCTGGCTTTATATCTAAAAGTATAAGCGTATGTAACCCGCTTTTCAGGTTTTCTTTTAGTACATCATATGGCGTTTGCGGCATAAAGCTCTTTTCAAAGTATGGCATAGATGTTGTTTTTCCGTATTTGTAAAGCTCAAGCCCAACCTGGCCTATCGCAGTCATTATAGAAGTATTGTGTATTACTTTGACATCAATTTTTTTTTCTTTTGCCCTTAAGAATAAGTCAGAATGCGTTGTTGCAGAAAAAACATCACCGATGACAAGAAAGCTCACATCTTCGTTTTTGGCATTTTTCAGGATTTCATCAGATCTTTTTTCAACCAGTTCCCTTTCAGCCAGGTTTATCTTTTTCCCATACAGCTCTTCAAGTTTTGATGTTGGAACATTCAGCCTGGAGGTATATGACTCTAAAAATACATATTTGCTTTTTTTGACAGCTTCAAGGCCTTTTAATGTAATATCTTTTTCGCAGTCAAGGCCAAGACCAATCATATATAAAACCATAAAATGTACAAAACAGCCTTTTCTTAAAAAACCTTCTAAAACACTTAAAAAAGGCTAAATGTTTAAATATAAGATACCACTAATATGTAGTGTCTAATATGGGCAAAGCACTCTATATTGGGATGATTGCAGCGGCTATTGCTATAGTGGCAGCAACAGTGGCTTATTTCAGGTCAGGGTTAAATCCACAGGAATCACTAACTACTCCTGCAGCAACCTATGCATCAGGAATAGAGGAAAAAACTTTTTCGTTTGAATCAACACAAGAGGGGATGGTTCTTGAAGGCCTTTCCTGCTATGGATTTTCAGGAAATGGTTCAATTGCACTATATAGGTTGCTTGAGCTTGATCCAAATATAGGTGGGCATAAAGGTTCAGATTTAGTTGCTGCTTACAGGGCAAATCCAACATTTGGATATCATTGGGAATACCTGACGCAGGACCAGATATTTGTATTAAATTCTATCAGGGCAGGAAATTCAGGGACAAATTTTAGTGGAGAAGGACGAGTTTTATGGACTGCTGCTTTAAATGATCCTTTTTTAGACCAGGATAAAACAATCGAAGAGCTGTGTGGCACTTATCCCACACCATTCTTCAGAAGCCTGACACCTGTACCTTAATTGAAATGTGTGAATAAAAAATGAAGGGAGCATATAGGGCATTAAGTATTGTTCTTGTAGGTGCAGTTGTAGGTTCTGCTATCTTAGTTGGAGGAACAATAGGGTGGAAAGGAATGAGTGCGTGGATGCAGTATGATACAAATGTTGCTCAGCTAGAAACTGCAAGCTATGAAAGTACGCAAACAGCATACGTAATTCCTCCAACACATACACCAATGCCAACATTAACACCACTTGAAAGCATTTTATATACTGGCACATTTATGGAAATGGCTTTTGATACTAGTAATCCGTTAACATTGGATACTTATCTTTCTTCAATTAGTGGAATGATTTCAAAAAGATATGATATTCCCTCATTTTTTTGGGATAAAAACAACCCAGATCATGAGGTAAGGCTCTATTGGACAATTGCAGATATACAGGATTATTTGGCATGTAAAAATAACGGAAAATCATCATGTCCAAACGGATTACTAATTACTTTTAATTCAATATATAGTGATCCAGGATTGGAAGGGTCAATATTTAGGGAGCAAATTCAAGGGTTGCCAACTAATCCAACATTAAGACAAGTTCTAGAAGTTGATGCTTTTTATGAAGCCATTAACCAAGCATTAACAGGAAATAAATGATTATTATATAAAAAATAAGTTGCCTCTATCTTTCGATCTTCGGGGGTGATTTACAGATAGAGGCAAGAAGGCACCACACAAAGACTAAGGGTGTTCTTAAAACCTCAATGGAAACAAAAAAATAAATTTGTTTCCTTATCTAACTATTTCAATTCCCAGGTCTTCTGAAAGCTCTCTCATCCTGGATTGGCTTTTTGAATCGCTTTTTCCAAGTATCCATGGGCTCTTGACTCCTGTGACAATTGTCATCACAGTCAGTTTCCCTTTCATATCTTCCTGGATTCTTGCTCCCCAGATGACGTTTGCATCTTCATCAAGGCTTTCTGTTACAAGTTCTCCGATCTGGTTGATTTCATCAAGTGTCAAATCAGGTCCACCGCATACATGAATCAATGCTCCTGTTGCACCTTCATAGTTGATATCCAGTAGAGGGTTGCTTAATGCTCCTTTCACAGCTTCTTCAACTCTGTTGTTTGTATCTGATGCTCCTACTCCTATTGCTGCGACTCCTCCGTTTGTCATGATTGCTTTAACGTCAGCATAATCAAGGTTGACAAGTGAAGGCAGGGCAATTGTTTCTACAATTCCTTTAATCATTGTTGCAATTAATTCATTTGCAACTGCAAATGCCTGTCTGATCGGCAGGTTTCCTGCAATCTGTACAAGCCTGTTATTATCAATTACAATGACTGTATCTGATACCTGCCTTAGCTGCTGCAGTCCAAATTCAGCCTTGTCTACTCTTGCTCTTTCAATCTTAAATGGCATTGTCACAGTTCCAATTACAATAGCTCCCTGGTCTTTTGCGACTTCTGCAATTACAGGTGCTGAACCGGTTCCTGTTCCTCCTCCCATTCCAGCACATACAAATACCATGTCTGAGCCTTTCAAAGCTTCTTTAATCTCATTCATCTGCTCGTGTGCAGCTTCTGATCCTCTTTCAGGGAATCCACCGCATCCAAGTCCTCTTGTTGTCTCCCTTCCGATTAGGAACTTTCTGTCTGATTCTGTAATAGAAAGATGCTGCTGGTCTGTGTTGCATGCAATGATTTCTGCTCCCTTAATTCCTTTCTGGTAAAGCCAGTTTACCATGTTGTTCCCTGCACCACCAGCGCCGATAACTTTAATTGTTGCCTGATGTACTTCTAATCCGTCAAAACCTTGGTCCATATTCATTTTTATACCCCCACTCCTTTGTCCTTGTGTATTTGTGAACTTTTTTGTTCACTCTAGAGATTTTTTCACAAATCTCTATATTTCAGAATATAGTTTAAACTATCAAAATCTTTATATACTAGTCCAACCTATACTCTACTCAGAATTAGCCAAACACAGTCGTTCGCCAAAACGACACTATTCATAGTTAAAGTTTATTGAAATTGTCGCCAAACAAATTCAATAACGTTTCTATTCTTATTTAACTATTTAAACGTTATGATGATTGAAAATATATTTTGAAGAATATAACTCTGTGTTCCTTTAATCACGATAAATCTTTATCTTAGCAATTAAAAAATTAAAGCACGCACTCAATAAACTGAATTTTATCAGTTAATTCAGCTTCCTTAATTTGCAATTTCATAGCTTCAAATGATGATTTAGAAGCAACGATAGCATAATTTTGAGTTTGACCCTCTTTATAGGGGCTGGTTGTTGCAAGGAAAATTGTAGTATTGGCTTGGTATGCAGGATTAGGTTGATTTTTTGCAAAATCACCAATATTTGTACCATAGATAGCAATTTTTTCCAATTCAAGCATTCGTGCAAAATGATTCTCAGGCACATTATCCAAAGATTCATATCTAGGTATAGCTGAAGATAATAACGGGGTCATTTGATAATCTAACAAAGGTAAAGATTCAACATAAACCCTATCTATCTTTTTTTCACCTAAAAGATATTTTATCTGGTCAACAACAGCAACCTGATTGGATTCTTCTTCAGGTATCAGATAAATTATTGTTTTGCTCATTTAAACTAACGATAAAGAACATATATTTAAACATTCCTGTTTTTATCACTAATTAGTAATAATTTACTTCTTCTTCTCTTTAATCTTCTGCATAGCAGCTTTGCTCTTCTCAACAAATCCTGAGATCATCTGAGAAATCTTATCAAACACAAGCGGGTTTTCCAAAATCCTTTCTACGTTTACATACCTTCTTCCATATGCTTCATGGAAAACTAAGGTCTCCATTAAGTATCTTGAAGGTGCTGGTACAATCTCATCAGGGTATCCTATAGGAAGTATCCCTTGTGGTCTTATATCTCCCGGAAGCCCTAAAGCTCTAGATATCATCTCTTCATCAAAAGAGCTGACCCAGGTTGATGCAAGCCCTAATGCATGGGTTGTAAGAAGCATGTTCTGTATTGCAGCAGCGCAGTTCTGGACACTATAAAGTCTTTCTCCCCTGACTCCGTAAAACCTCTTTAGTTTTTCATTGTCTGAAACTACGCAGATGTAAACAGGAGCTTCAGCCATCCAAAGCTGCTGTAGAGATGCTTCAGCAATCTTTTGCTTGTTTCCAGGGTCTTTTACAATGATAAATCTCCAGTTCTGGATATTTCCGGCACTTGGAGCATATCTTCCAGCATCTAAGATTACTCCCAGAAGTTCCATTGGCACATCCTGGGAACTGAATTTTCTTATTGATCTTCTTGTGGCAATTGCCTCAAACACATTCATCTTTAGAGTGACAGGGTTTACAGAATCCTTGATTTCAAATGTCTCATTATGGAGTTCTTCAACGCTCATAATTAATATATGGGCTGGGTGGTTTAAATATTTTTGTGTAAAGCTTTACCAAACCTTTTATTAACCACTTCCAAATTTAATCCATGAATGGAAGATGGAAGATTGCAGTCATTATTATTCCCTTATAGTTCTGTAAGAGATGAGCAAAATAAGCTTCTCCTTCTGACTGAAGCTTCGATTGAAAATAAAAGGAATCTTATTGTCCATGCACCTACAGGCTTAGGAAAGACAGCTGCAACACTATCCCCTGCACTCATGCAGGCAATAAAAAAAGACCTAACTATATTATTCCTTACATCAAGGCACACGCAGCATAAGATTGCGATAGAGACATTAAAGGAAATAAAAAAAAAGTATGATGTGGATACAAGCTGTGTTTCAGTCATCGGAAAAAAGCATATGTGCCTTCAGCCTGTAAGCGAGATGGCAAATAGGGATTTCATTGATTACTGCAAGAGGTTAAAAGAAGAAAAAAAATGTGAATATTATCAGAACTCAAGGTCTTCGCAGTCAAAATTTACAGTCAAGGCAAGTTCCTCGCTTAAGATACTAAACCAGATTTCTCCATTGACGACAGAACAGGTTATTGAAAATTGCTCAGCAGATAAATTATGCCCATATGAGCTTTCAATAGGAATGGCACAAAAGGCAAAAGTGATAATTACAGATTATTATTATTTCTTCCATCCGGACATAGGCACAAGCTTTTTGACAAAGATTGGGAAGGAGATTGATAAACTGGTTGTGATAGTAGATGAAGCCCATAATCTTCCATATAGGCTAAAAGATCTTGCTTCTGAATATCTTACAACAGTCAATATTGCAAGGGGAATGAAAGAAGCAAAGAAATACGGCTATGGTATTATGGCAAAAAAACTAGCGAAGATACAAAATGCACTTGATAGCCTATCTAGAACATTAGGTTACAACCAAGAAAAGATGATATTAAAATCAGAGTTTACAAAAAAAATAGATGAGGATTATGAACTATTGATTGAAGAGTTAGAGCAGGTTGCAACTGAAATTAGGCAGCTTCAGAAGCAATCATATCTGGGTTCAATATCTTCATTTTTATCAAAATGGCAGGGAGCAGATGAAGGCTTTGCAAGGATAATCGGAAAGAAAAAAGGCCTAAGGGAGGATTACATTTCATTATCATATAGATGCCTTGACCCAAGCATAATTTCAAAAGAACTAATCAATAGCACCCATTCAACAATACTTATGTCCGGAACACTACTTCCTACAACAATGTATAAAGAGCTTCTAGGTGTAGAAGAAAGCCAGGAAGTGATATTTAAAGATCCATTTCCAAAAAAGAACAGGCTTAACCTGATTGTTCCAAAGACAACGACAAAATTCTCAGCGAGAAGCGATGACCAGTTTAAGCAGATAGCAAAAGAGCTTGATGAGATGCTTTACTTAATACCTGGGAACTGCGCAGTTTTTTTCCCAAGCTATTTCATAATGGAAAAAGTGAAAGAATATATGAAAACAGAAAAGACTGTATTTTCAGAAAGCTCGCAATTGAATAAGACTGAGAGGGAGCAGTTTTTAGAGAGTTTCAAGAAGTATAAGAACATAGGGGCAGTTCTTCTGGCAGTCGCATCAGGAAGCTTTGGCGAAGGGATTGATCTGCCTGGAGATCTATTAAAAGCTGTGATTGTTGTCGGTCTTCCTTTGAATGCGCCTGATTTAGAGACAAAATCATTGATAGAATACTTTGACAAGAAATTCGGCAAAGGCTGGGATTACGGTTATTTATTTCCGGCATTCAATAAGACCTTGCAAAACGCTGGAAGATGCATAAGGAGCGAGACAGATAAAGGAATAATAGTATTCTTAGATGAAAGATTTGCATGGAATAACTATAAAAGATGCTTCCCGCAGGACTGGGATATTGAAGTTAGCGTTGATTATAAGGGAAAGATTAAGGAGTTCTTCAATGAATCTCTAGTAAACAATAAATAATAATTTTCATTTTAAAAAGCATCATGGAAGAAAAAACAATTGTCTTAAATCAATATGAACATGATGCTCTAAAAACATCAATTGCAAGATATATTCTTATTCTGGATGATCAGATATTCGGCTTAAAGAATGCCAAGCATCTAAGCAATGAAAAAAAGAAAGACTTGCATAATCAGCTAGGAAAGACCAGAGATTTGCTTAAGGGCATTATTGTAAAACTTAACTAAAATAAGCTATTTATTTTTATATAACATATTTTTATTCAGATTATGTCTTCATTAAGTGCACTTGTAGTTGGTGAAAGCAGGGGAGCTTCTGCAGCGCTTTCTCCGGTTGTTTTTGAGTTATTAAAAAGAGGTATATTAGTAGATGTTGTTGCTTGTGGCAACGAGGAGGAGAAAAAAGGGTTTAACCTAAGCTATCCTTATTCTAAATTAACTTTAAAAGAGAAAATGCCAAAACTTAGTGCAGGAGGATACAGTTTTGTAGTTGCTGGCACTTCTTCAAGCACTTCATTAGAAATAAAGGCAATTAATGAGGCAAACAGGTTAGGAATTCCAACTATAGGGGTTTCTGACCAAAATTCAAGATGGCTGGCCAGGTATGGAACTGACCCGTTAAATTATCCTACATTAATTTCACTAATGGATGAGGCTTCTAAAACATCAATAATTGAATCTGTAAAGGAAATAATTCCAGATATAACCAGAAGATGCTTTATTTCAGGCTGGACTGCATTTGACAGCTATTCAAATTTAAAAAATGAGTTTAAAAAATCTGATATGAGGCAGAATATCAGAAACTTTCTTGGGGTTCCCTCAAATTATAAACTAATTGTATTATTTTCAAATATTTTTTCTCCAAATGAAGAATATTATAGAAGAATGGATGTTCGTGCAGAAGAAAGCTTAAATGATTATTTTGAAAAAATAATTCTGTATCAGGATGCCATGGTAACTCTGGATTTATTCAGGCTGCAAAATAAAAATATCTCGGTTATTGTTTCCCCTCATCCTGGAGAATCTGTTGCAGACATAAATAATATGCCTTATCTTAATTCAAGGAGCCTTGCAAAACTTTGGAAGTTAAGGGTTGAAAAAAGAAACGGCTATAGTTTTGAAGAATTATGCATGGCTTCTGATGTTGTAATAGGGGGTCCAACAACAGCAGTTTCTGGTTCATGCATGCTTGATATCCCAACAATCTGTGTGTTATATGGTAGTTTTAGAGACAAAATACATATTTTTCCTGCAGCAAGTCTTGGGGCAATTCCCATTGCCACTACTTCTGCTGAAATTACAGATTATCTTGAACTAATGGTTAATACACCTTCTGCAGCATCTCATTTTTCAAACCTTAGAAAAAGATTTTCTACGGATGGAAATGCATCTAGGACGCTTGTTGATGAGATAATTCATAGATATATTTAGTAATTACTTTTTAGTGGTTAAAAGTAGAAAGATTTAAATATAACTTTTTAAGGTCATGTAATTATGGCATTGTCAGGAAATATTTCAGCGATATTTAATAGTGAAAAAGGCATCTCTTCTGGTATTCCAGGGAGTGGAAGTACACCACACCAGAATTTACTACAGAGGTTATATAACAATTTTATAGGTTCGATAGGTAATGAAAAAACACTAAATAGGGTAATATTTAATGGAAATTCAGTAATTCTTCCAGACGATACAGTTGATATTTATAACGACCAAGCAAGATTATCTGATTGGGTAGGCGCATTAGGGCTTAGCGGTTACATATTCATGAATGGACTGCTATCAACAGATTCAGAATTAAGTAAATTGATACATAAAACTCCAGGAGAGAAAAAAATATTCACGGATATATTTTCATTTATTGATATAGTCAAAACTATTTATGAATCAAAGAAAGATCAGGGTGAAGAAGTCTTCTTTAGCGCAAGATTAGAAAACAAGACTCTTGAAGCAGTTTTAGGGATGAAAGGTGAGTACAAGCCTCTTGTCAATAAGCTATTAAGCCATTATATAATTTCTGAATCTATCGATGATTTAGCAAAAAATCAAAAACCAAGGTATCTTGCAATACTAAAAGAGGTTTCAGCTAGTGTTCTAGGGCTTAAGGGAATAAATGAAAAGCTTTCAGATGATGTAAGGGCTAAAGAAAAGAATACTCCTTATGTTGCATTGTTAGAAGAGAACATTGGCGTTTTAAAGCAATATTTGGACGCAAAAAAGGGAACAGATGAATACAATGATTTTATTGCAATGTTAAACTATAAGTTACCACCTGTTGTGCCCTTAGAATCACAGGCAATTGAAGCACCTTCAACAGAATTTATGACTCAGAGAAGAAACGCAAGAGTAGATTTTTACGCTAAGCTTGTTTTATACGGTGTGACAGCTATGACTAATATGCATGCCATCAAAACAAGGACAAAAAGTCCTCCAAACCTCTACACACAGGCAGTTGATAACTTGCTTGGATTATATACTTCTATGATTCCCGAGCAGTTCCAGAAAAAGGAAGAGCAAAAATAGTTCTTTGCAAATTTCAGATGATTTCAGTTAGTATACATTTTACTATACTAGTTCCATAAAGCGTAACATTTATATACTAGTAGCACATTTAGTTTATTTATCATAAAACAGAGCTTATGTAGCTTGAAAAAAGCGAACGGCTGTGTTTGGCTAAATACGATAACAAGGCAAGAAGGAACGTCGTAAATAACGCATGTTATTTACGACTCATGATAATTCGCTTCCCGGGTATAATTCTATACCCCACCCACCCCAAAAATTAGCCCGGGGAGCAAATTCATACTATTAAAAAGCGGCACCCTATGCCCTTTCTTATACCCCTCCCCAACCAAAAAGAAAAAATAGGGTGCCCTTATTATTCTCTTAACTTATTATTCTGTTCTAACACTTAACTTTTTATAATAATACTCTTATTCCATTTTGAAAATGAAAAAAGAAGAATCTGCAGGAATAATCATTGTTTATGATAAAAAGTACCTTCTTTTGAATTACCCAAAAACAACAAGAGCACCTACAGAATATTGGGGGCTTGTCAAAGGCCATATTGAAGCAGGAGAAACTTCAAAAGAAGCAGCATTAAGGGAAGTAAAAGAGGAGACAGGTATAGACGCAGAAGTAATTAATGGGTTTATGGAAAAAATAACTTACCATTTCAAATTCAATGGGGAACTTATAGAAAAATCAGTCATATTTTACGTAGGAAAGTCAAAAACAGAAAACGTTGTTTTATCGCATGAGCATAAAGGTTTTGGATGGTTTGAATTTAAGGACGCACTAAAAAAACTTAGCTATGAAAATGATAAGGAAGTGCTAAGGAAAGCGCATGGGTTTTTGAATAATTAGTATCTACTTTTTCATAGTAACATTTTTATATAACTGTATTTAATCAGGTCTTAACATCTTATTTAATTGGAGGCAAAACAAATGGCAGAACCTATATTTACAATAAAGACAATCCAGAATTGGCTTGAATCACATAGCGTTAATGTGGATTCAAAACTTGACCCGCTTGCATTGATGGTTGAAGATTTAGCTGTAGTAGATGCAGCAAAAGCAAAAGAGATTGGTGAACTTTTGCAGTATGAAGATGAGTTTGTAGAATTGGTAAATAGAACATTATCTAAACCTGCTATTTCTAAGCAACATGTTGAAAGAGTGAATGATCTTGCAGATACACTTAAAGCGTTGGAAGTAAAATATTCAGGAGAAACAGGAAGCGGATTTAGAACCTATGTTACTACTTTAGTAAAAGGCAAACCTGAAGAACGATTTGTATATGCGTGGAATGGAATTAAGGAAGTTATCCAAGGTTTGGTCAATGATGTAAATGCAGTTAAAGAAATAAAAGCAGGATACGAGACATATGGTAAATTCAAGAAAGATGCATTAGCTCAATTAATAATTATGGAAAGGGACTATAAACCTAAAGTTAGAAATCTTTTGGAAGCATTGGAAGCATCACAAAAGGCTATGGAAGAGTATAAGGGAACAGATGAATTAGAGAGTGGTAGATTAAAACAAGAATACGAATTGGCATTAAAAGCACATAAAGAAGCTGATAACAATTTAAGGTATGTTGGGGAAACAAAAGTATTGCTGAGCCAAAGCAATGATATAGCAGATGGTTTATATGAAAACCTTGATAGTATTGTAACAGTTCTTGAAGGTGAGAAAAGAAAGCTTGCAACTCTTTTAAGCACGCATCAGTCAGTTTATGCATTTATGCATGCAACATATGCAGCTGAAACAACAGCAGACAGAGGTGCGCAGGTAATTGATGTTGCAGATGCATCAATAAATGATGCAGTACAAATGATATCTAGAAGAGGCAGAGAAAAATTAGTGAAAGGTTATGAAGCAGCGCATAGAGCCTCATTGGATCCAGCTAATATCATTGAATTAAGACAAGCTGTTGCAGAAACACAGCTTTACATTGCAAGAAGAGGGCCAGAGCTGGATAAGGAAAGAGAAACACAATATGCAGCAACAAATGCAAAACTGCAAACCTTAGCTATTGAAACAGGTAGAAAAATGCTTCAATATGCAAAAGGCGAGCTAGCAGCACCAGCACCAGCGCAGTAAGCGCTTATTTTTTATTTTTTTTAAAATGTATGAGCTTACTTTGGCAAATTACAACCTTCCTGTGAAGGTTGGGACTGAATATTATAAGACTGGTAATTTCCCAGCTATAGCTTGCGCAGTAAGGGCAATTTTCTATGGGCTTAATGACCAAAGCAGGAATTATTCTGTTTCTGTTGAAGGATTGAGCGAATCAAATTTAGACAGTGTGACTTTTGCCCTTTCAGGCCAAAGAAGAACAGCAAATACAGCTGAAGATTATTCTTTAAAGGTAGAAAGGAATTTTGGGTCTGTTATTGATCTGCCTGTTTTCATGTATACGATTGACCAGCTTTTAGATAACAAAGTAAGAAGTGATATTGCAAAAACAGAAAGACTGACAGAGACAGATTTTGACATAACTGGCGTAAAAGGTGCTGGCACAGCAGATTACGAGACGTGGGATATAAAAATTTCTTCAGACAACGTTACTTACAAACTTAAAGTAACTTCAAATCCAAGATTTTTGCAGCCATCTGTATATCTTAATATAGCAATCAGCGAAAGAGCAAGCCAGGCAGAGGTTATGGCAGCTATGGAAACTTTGAAAATACTGGCAGACGAAGATTACAGGGGATCAGAAGAATACGAACATTTTGTTCAATCCCATGGGAAAAAACCCTTCCATGTTTATCAGGTTTTGGATATGGATAGACTAATTGCTGGAGACCAGCCGATAAAATCAAAATTAATGAAGCAGTTTGATAGTGCACTAGGAGATGAATTTAAAGAAGAACCTGCAGATATTGGAACAGTAACAGTAGAAAATTATGTTCAGACTCTACCAAGATATCTTGCAATTGCAGATAGGATCAGGGTTGAATCAAAAAGGACAGTAGTACAGCTTGACCAGCTTTTGAGAAGGTTTGAGTTCTACGAGAAAGCACTTGAAGAAAGTAAGCCAGATACTGCACCAGTTTTGGAAATACAGGGAAGATATTCAAAAGATACTATCGAGCATGTGAAGAAATTAGTTTCAGGATTTAGATCTGACAAGTATAATCAATATGCTTCTGATCATGTAAAGGCAGATATAATCAAGACTTTGTTAGCATATATTCCAATGATGGAAAATTTACTGTTAACAGTTGATTCAATATATACTCCACTTACAGAAAGGTTCGATAACCTAGGAGTCATGATGGCAGATAAGTTTGATCCTGTTGCATTTTTTGAAAGTATGGCACAGAACAATACTGTTGAATTGGCAGAGAAGGCATTAGATTCTCTAAGAAGGGGTGCCAAATAATGTCAGTATCAACTAGGATGAAAAGGCTGATGCAGCCAGGACTAGGTGAAAAATTTGAGGATGCTGTAGAAGCAGGAATTAAATACGCAAAGAAAAAAATCATTGAAACCTATACTTTTGCAAAAAATAATAAAAAGGTCTCAATTGGGATTGTTGCAGGTTCAGCTTTGACTTTAGGCCTTATATTTTATGGTATACCTGCAATGGTAAATAGCTACCATTCAAATGTTGCTGAAAGTGAGCTTTCAACAGCAAAATCACAGATAAACTTGCTGGTAGAGGCATCTAATTATAATGTGTCTCAACTTAATACGAATCGATTCATTATTCCAGATGGAAAAGAAGCTCTTTTGGATCAGGAGATAAAAAAAACAACAGGAAACATTGAAACGTGGCTTGGAGACATATCCGAAGCTGACCAGCTTTATGCAAATGAAGAATATCTTGCAGCAAGAAATATATTAGAAGGAAGTGAAGGAAGAGGCGGAATTATTGGTATAGTAGAAGACTTTTTTAAAAAAGATGATTCAAATGCTGTTCCAGGAGTTCTTTATCTTATTGAAAATGAGTTTTCAGCAACAGACGGAGTCAAAATATATATTACTACTTTGAGAGCAAGCAGGGATAAGGTACTTTCCAATGAATCAAGTTTAGCTTCAATTATGTCACCGATAGATTCAGGGTATGACACACCTTTGGATAATAATTTTTCAGTTCGTTTGGATGAAAAATCACCTACATTGGAGAGAATTATAACAATAGCAAGACGGCAGGGAGTCAAGGATAAGGCAACGGGAATTTGGAACAATGCTCAGACAAACTATACACAGGCATTTGTATTATACACAGATGGAACCTTTATCCATTACTCAACAAGTCTTGATAATACTTTAGATCAGACAGATTATGACAGAATTTTACAGAAACAATCAAATGTTTTCTCAAGCATCCAGTATGGCGATTCAGATTTGGCTTCACTTGTTGATTATTTAGGATATTTGGAAACTGAGACATATACAATTGTTGTGAACAGAAGAACTGATTATTATATGCATGATAATTGGGTACAGGTAGCTAACCCAGCTTATAGTGAACATTGGGATCCAAATATCAATTGCAGCCCTGATTATGATACTCAAACCTACGAGTCTTGCACTACAGATGACACAGGAACAACATGTGTTGAATATGATGTCCAGGTTCAAGTTGGGGAAACATGCTCTGGAGGTATGGTAGACAATGGGCAGCCAAGGACAGTTCCAGAAAACCAAAAGTATAGGGTTGACCAATACTTTGTAAAAGTTGAAGAACACGCTTGCAATATCAGCGGTCAAGATATTTTAACAGGTTCTCCAGAAACAGATGTAGAAAGCCAATCAGCTTATGATTTATATGAAAACCAGACAGGCTATGTAACATGGAAACCTTTTGGAGATGATATAACTTATAGTGGAATTCCACCAGCAGGCATGCCAGATTACCAGACAACTATGACATGTTCACCGAGGCCCTGAAAATGAAAGAACACACAGCCAGCGAGGTCTATAAAAAAATTCAGGAAGCAATAGACTTAATGAAAGCTAGGTCTGAAGATGTTGGAAAAGAGTACTCAGTATTGGAAGCAAGAATAGAAAAAATCAGGTTGGATTCAGTAACATTGGACGAAAAGCTTGCAAAAGGGTATTTATCAGGCATGGATGTTGAAAAAGAAGCAGATTTAGATAAAATACAGGATTTGACAGGATTAAATCTTTCAGGGATACAGGATAAATATCTGAGTGAAAGGAAAAGTGTTGAAAAAGAATTGAGGCAGCTTTCTTCTGACAGAAGGGTTTTGATGAAAGACACTTTTGAGAAGGGAGAGGAAGACAAATATCTTGATGACAGGATTGAAATCATTAAATCAATTGAGAATAATGAAGGATACTTATATCTTCATAAGGAAGGGTTTATTGCAGGAAAGCATAAGAGAGGATTTTTCTGGTTTAAGCATAGGAGACTAAAAGCACTTGCAGATGAAACTGCTAAATTATTAGGGTATTCAGGTTTCAGTGAGCTGATGTATTCACAAAAAGGATTACTGGAGATGAGGAGCAGCATTCCTCTGCTTGTTTTATATCCTGAGCAGACAGTAGGCCAGCTTGAGATAGAAGTTGATGAAATAAATAAGAGGTATGATAAGCTGTCAGATAGAGTAGCTAATTACGGGGAAAGATTTACTGAATACGTTGTTGAAGAACTGACAAAGCAATTTAGCAATATTAAATATAAAAACCTTCTTACAAGGCTCGAGAAATACAAAAGCAGGAATTCATCAGCAATCTCAGGTATATTGGAAAAACTTATTTCAATGGAAGAAAATTCAGAAATGGCTTCTGAAGATATGGATAGGTTGGATAAGGAAAGAAGTGAATTATCAAGAAAAATAGGTGAATATACCTCCATGCTTGTAGAAATATCTCATTTCAAAGGTTCAAGTAAACCTATTGAATCAAGATATGTTGACCAGTTGTTTGAAACAAGTGCAGCTTATGCTAGTGAAATGCCTAGGGTTGATAGGATGCTTGATGAAATGCTTGAGCAGTTCCCAAAAGAAAAATTAGATAGGGCAGTTGCAAGAGAAAATCCAGGAGCAAGCGAATATAGGATTACAGGACAAAGAGTACGTTTTGTTTCAAAAGAAGCTGATCCTGGTTTATATGAAAGAACCAGAAAAGCCGGTGGAAAAGACGGAAAATGGACTGAAGTTAGAAGAATTAGGTGATTTCAATGCCAGATTTAACAATTCATGAAAAAACACAGATGTTTAATGAAATAGGTGATGTTGCGTTATCATTAGAAAAAGAATTGAAAGCCTGCTCCCCTTATTATTTGAAAAGGTTTGAAGAAGAAACTAAAAAAATTGCAGTAAAATACTCAATTGAAGAAAATTCCTTAGATGGCCTTATAGAAGGATACACTGTGCTTTATAAAGTTAATTTGGAAGAAAGACAGGGCTTTATGAAAAAATGGGGTTATGGAAGCTTTCCTGAAAAGGTAGATTCTAAAGGTAGTGCAATGAATGGTGTATTGTTAGGTGGAATTTTAGGGGCAGCAATTTCCTTTGGTGTGGGTTTGATTGATTCATATACAGGAGGAGGCACAGAAAATGGTCTTTTAATATTGGGGTATGTCTTTTCTTCTGCATTGGGTATAGGTTCAATACTAGGATTAACTTTTTTTTATGGAGCAAAAAACAAAAATAAAGAAATGGAAACAACCCTGGGTTATCATGAAGTTTTAAAATTTTATGAGGAATCAGGTAAATTATTCAAAACATATTCTGAAAAAAATTATACTATTGTTGAACAGAAAAATTAATTTTCCTTATTTTTAATTATTATTAGCTAGACTCGTTTTTTTATTAATTACTTAAATACTTTAGTTTTATCATACAATTATCATACATATATAATACAAACATCAATCATAGTAACATTTATATACTACATCTATACATAAAAAATCATACACATATAACATAATACTGCGCCAGTATACAGTTTAGGACCAGGTTCAAAAGTGAAAGTCAAAGTAGTGAATGTAAGGCTTCCGGACAAGATCATCACTTGGATTGATTCTTTGGTAGATAAGGAAATATATAATTCGAGGAGCGAAGCCATAAGGGAATTCTCACGTTCTTACGTTATAAAAAACAGGGGCGATGAAAAATAGACAAGATCGTTTCTGTCAGGATGCCGCAGGCCTTATTGGATGAATTAAGGGAGATATCAGTGAAAAATCATTACCTTGATGTTTCTGAAGCCCTCCGTTCGCTGCTTAGGGAAAAATGGCTTGAGGAAAAATCCCCATATCAGGCAAAGATTTCTGAAATAAGAAAGCATGTTTCTAAAGTAACAGATGATGAAAAATTAAATGCAATGAAAAAGACACTAAGGCTTTTGGAGGAGTTAAATGAGCTCTAAATCAAGCTGGATAGTGCTATGCATAGTTGTTTTCATAGCATTTGCATCTCATGATGGTTTTACAGTATCTGCTGCAGAAAATTCAACAAATTACACTATACCTGCAGATTTGTCAGTAAGTGTTTATGGCATGCTTTCAAATGAGACAATAACCATAGCAGCAGATTACTCCTATGAAAACGGCACAATTCCAGGAATAGACATATGTTTCACTTCACAGGGAGCCATGTCATTTAACATGTCAAATGGATTTTATTACAAATCAGAAAGCCTTCTATCTGGAAATTATTCCAGGATAATCAGCTGCCATAAAGAAGGTTATGAGAACAAGACTGATACAATTGAATTTGAGGTATTTGATCCAGTAATTGATAATGATAATGATGGGTATGATGTTTTTAATGACTGTAACGACACTAATCCAGATATCAATCCTGGAGAAGAAGAGATTTTTGGAAACAGCATAGATGATGACTGTAATGCAGAGACACCTGACAACCTCTTTTTGAATATCACCACAAGCAAGGAAAATTATGCAATATCAGAAACAGTATCAATCCTTATCAATGCAGTAAATGGCTCAGATACGTATATCACTATAAACACTCCGACAAATGTTTCATATGTCTACATATTCAGCAACGGCAATTACCCGGTAACACAGCAATATTCGCTTACAGGTATCACAGGGCTTTATTCAATAGAGGCAGTCAATTATTATGGAGACGAAGTTTTGCAGGACTATGACGAATTTACAGTTGGAAGTGCAATGGGAATTTCAATTATAACAAATAAGAATGAGGCATTCACAAATGAAAAAATAAGCTTTTCAGCACAGGTCACAAATGCTGTAGGCAATGTAAACTACATATGGAACATGGATGACGGCAATGAAAAGAATTCAGCATCATTTGAGCACTCTTACAGTTCAGCAAGAGCATACAACATTGTGCTTATTGCAACAGACCAGGGAGGGAACCAGGTAATAAAAAGCAAGCAGGTCATAATTAAGCCGCAGTATACTTTCAAGGTAAAAGTCATAGACAACAGCACATCTGAGATATTAGATGAGGCTTATGTAGATTTAGATGGGGATACAAAAGAGACAAATTCCTCAGGTATGGTTGAGTACAAAGTCTCAAACAAAACCTATGGCCTGGAAGCTTATTCAGATGATTACATTGATTATGATCATAGCATAAAGATAAATGGCTCTCACACTATAACACTAAAGCTTGCAAAAGACAAAAGCTCACAAAGGCCATCAGTATCTCTGATAACACAGAACAAGACTCAGTTTAGCGGGGAATTGAAATTCAGGTTCACTGACAATACTAAATCAGATTGCACACTTTATGTTTCAGAAGATAGGTCATGGTGGTCAGAAGAGGGAAGTCGTGATGATTTGCAGCCTTCAACAGATTATTCATTCAACCCAGACCTTGAAGCTATAGACTATTACTGGAAAGTCCATTGCAAGGATACAGACGGCAATGAAGGAATAAGCCAGATAAGGAAAGTACTAAAAAAAGAGGCAGGGGAATCTATTGAGGCAACAGAGACATTCAGCCAGGTGCAGGATGTATACAATGTGATACCCAATTTTGATTCTTATGGACCGGATGAAAAAAAGGTCATAGAATACCTAGATATGGAAGTTTTAATCAAGGACGCAAAAAGGAAGCTTGAGATGGCAAACAGGGACATTTTCAACCTAAGGAATGAACCGGATACAGATTCAATAATACAGAAAAGAGACGAGATCTACGAAAGGATAGACTCAATAAAAGATGAAACACCTTTGGCAGTGAAAGTTACAGACAAGGCAAATTTTGTGAAATACATTGATGAAACAGATTTAGCAGTTCTTCTGGAAAAGTACTTTGATGTAAAATCAAAATCTAAGGTTTCCAGTTCACTTCTTAGTGCAAACAAAGACATTCAAAAAAAAGTCACAATAGAGACTAATCTTTATAATGTCGAGATAGAATATATCTCAGGAAGAAAGCAGGAAGTAACCCTTATAGCAAGAAAGATTGATTCTCAGAATTCTGAAGGGATGTATGTTGAATATATCCCAAAAGAGATAGTTGAGACTACTGATGATATAATCTTCCTGAACTCCCCAACTATCCTTGAAAAAGATCCATTATTTGAAATTCCTATAGCAAGCCTGAATGAATTTGTTTATTACATAAATAATAAAATAGATTTAAGCGAGATACCAAAGATAAAGGCAGCAGTCATAACAGATAAAGAAGTAGAAAGCAATGCAATCACAGGATTTGCAATCTTTGATAAGCTTGGGTTTAGTGAATCAAACAAAAAAATCTTCTTAATACAGCTGGTCGTTGTATTTGTACTTATAGGGGTATATCTTTATTTCTCAAGAGACAGCACAACTTACACGAGGATTATAGAAAAAAAACCAAAATATGAAAAGATTGCTTTAAACAGCAGGTCAGTAGATGCTAATTCAGTAGCACCACACAAAAAAGCTGATGAATTTAATTTTGGGACAAGGATGAATTACCTTAAAGGCATGATTAGGGATGCAAAAAAGCTGAACCTGAAAGATGCTGCAATAAAATACCATGAAATAAAGCTGTTATATGATACCTTAGAAGAAGCAGAAAAAACCCACTTATATCTGGAAGTATCAGAACTGTTGGATGACATAACCTTAAGAAACATAAACCATAACCTCAACTTAGCATTGAGTGCATTAGCTTCAGAAAAAAATGATGAGTCTTTTAAACTATATGAAGAGATTCAAAATGAATTTGAAAAGTTAAGCGAGGAATCAAAAGAAAAGATATATTCAAGATGCTGTGAACTGGCAATAAGACTTAAAGATGAAAACTAAACTCGATTGGGATGTTGTACTTAGCAATCTGTTCATAGTTTTGCTAATAATAATTTCAGCCATATCAATAGTTATACTTAGGGATTATGTTGGTATGGTTTCCTATGAGGAGGCAGAAGGCGGAGTAATAACACAGCTGGAGATAACTCATAGGGATCCTGCAAGTGCATGGTGGGGACTTGGCGGGATTACTCTTTCAGCTTCCGGACTAAACTCATCATGGTATATTTTTGTAGATTCTGATTCGCAGTATAGGATTTCAGAGTTAAACCCTATATTTGGATGCCTTGCTCCAGGTGAAACACATGAGCTATACATAACAACTCTAACATCTTCGCAGATAGATTGGACGCTGATAACAGCAGGAACTCCGCAGATGGTAGATGACTATGCAGGAGTTGGATATAATGATACTTCCTCAGCAACATTGACATTCACAGAACTTATAAATGTTGAGCTTGGAAACACTTTGATTTCAAATGTTCCTGCAGTATACATGAACCAGTACAATAATCCGGGAAGCGAAGCATTTGCTCTTGGAATCCTTCAATATAGCGGAAGCATAATTATGGTTGCCCTGGTAAATGATCATTTTGTTACTGGGTTTAGGCCGGATAAGACATTTAACTATGAGCTTATGGTTCCTGTCCCTCCAAATACTGCCACTCCTCTAAAATATAATATCTATACAGATCCTTATGATACCTGTCCTGCAGGAGTAGGAGAGCAGGCAGAAGCAGGTTCAGTCCACGGATGGGTAACCGACAATTCAACAGGGTTATTTTTATCAAATGCCCTTGTGTCAGTTTCAAACAAGATTTATATTACAGGTTCAGATGGCTTTTTCAACCTGACAGGCATCCCTGCGGATGAATATTATATTATCGGCATAAAAACCGGGTTTGGAAACTATGTAAGCAATATAACTGTCTATGAAGGGAATTCAACCTTGCATAATATCTCAATGAACATAGTTTTTGCTGAGCAGCTTACAGGCACAGGTCCAGGTATAGGGACAGGTCCAGGAGACGATCCTCCAGGAACAAAGACAAAATCAGGAGTGGGAGAAGGTCCAGGCATAGGTCCAGGCATAGGTCCATTCATTGAGAGGCCAGAAGACATAGGAAAACCTTTTTTCATGTCTTTAAACGCATTAAAGAAAAGGATGAGGCTTGAGACATTTTTTACAGAGCATTTATTGATATTCAGCTTTGGAAAAGAACCTGTTACAGCAAACTTGAAAGTTATAGGAGACGCAGCAAGCATATTAGAGCTTTCAACATATGAAGTGACAATCCAGCCAAATACCTACGCAAACATAACCATAAAAGGGTTTGGTACAGATTATGGGCACTTTACAGGAACAATAGAGATGGGTGGGGATATTAACGATACTTTACCTGTTGATATCACTGTGACAGATGAGGAAAGGCTGCCTGTAGAAGCATTGTTGATACAGCTTAATCCCCTTACAAGAAGGCCGCTTCCAGGAAAAAATTTCAAGTTTTCAGTTAATTTGCAGAATTTACTTATTGATGAAGCATACGATGTAAGGCTTGATTATTTTATAAGGGGGGTAGAGACAAATACAGCTAATTTCAGTTCATACATAGGAAATGATACAGTCTCAATCAGGACTACCCAGACTTTGATTAAAGAGTTTGTTATACCAGCTGAATGGACAAAGGGAGATTATTTCCTTATTGTTGAAGCAACATACTTTGATCAGGCTTCAAGGACATCTACAGTATTTGAGGTATTTGAGCCTATCCAGAATTACAAGGTATTTGGATTAGTTGAATTATGGAAACTCTTGACAGCATTGGCAATACTTGCAGTAATTCTTGGCATAGTTCTTTACATTAGGCATGAGATAAACAGGAAAAAGAGATATCACGTAAAGGTAGAGTATAAGCTTCTTCCAAAGCAGGGACCAAGGTCCCTTTATGTAGGGAAGATTGCAGAGACAGAGAATGACACTTATTTTGACATGGATAAGCTTACGGTGCATTCAATCATTGCAGGAAGCACAGGAGGTGGTAAATCTATCAGCGCCCAGGTTGTCATAGAGGAATGCCTTCTAAAAAACACAGCAGTGATTGTATTTGATCCAACCGCGCAGTGGACAGGAATGCTAAGGAAATGTACAGATGAAAAGATGTTCCAGTTCTATCCAAGATATCACATGACAAAGAAAGATGCAAAGGCATTCAGCGGTAACATCAGAGCAATAAAGAATCCAAAAGAAAAACTTGACCTGATGAAATACTGGAAGCCTGGTGAGATACAGGTAATCACCACAAGCACATTAGATCCAAGGGGAATGGACATTTTTGTTGCAAACACAGTAAGACAGGTCTTTAAGTCTAACCTTCAGGAATACAGGGGACTTAGGTACATGATGGTATACGATGAAGTTCACAGACTTCTGCCAAAATTCGGTGGTTCAGGTGAAGGTTTCGTGCAGATTGAAAGGGCATGCAGGGAGTTCAGAAAGTGGGGCATTGGTGTAGTGCTTATTTCCCAGGTATTGGCAGATTTCGTTGGACAGATCAAGGCTAACATCAACACAGAAATCCAGATGAAGACAAGAGACGAGGGAGATTTGCAAAGAATCGAGACAAAATACGGCAAATCCTATGTTCAGGAACTAGTAAAATCACCTGTTGGTTCAGGCATGGTTCAGAATTCAGACTGGAACAGGGGACAGCCATATTATGTCCAGTTCAGGCCAATCATCCATAGCGTTGTAAGGTTATCAGACCAGGAGCTTGATTTATATAACAAATATAATGAGATAGTAGAAGATTTAAGCTCCCAATTGGACCAGCTGGAAGAACTGGGAAAAGATGTCTTTGATCTAAGATTAGAATTAAAGCTTTCAGTTGATAAGATAAAGCAGGGTGGGTTTAATATGGTGGAAATCTATCTTGAAGGCTTAAAGCCAAGGATTGAGAAATTCTGGAAAGATCTAGGAAAGACACCAAAGAAAAAAGAGCTTGAGCTTGTTTCAGACCAGGAATTAAATGCAGCTGTTGAAGAAGCCAAAAAAGAAAGCGAGAAAGCAAAAGCAGCTGTTGCGCAGACTGCAGAAGCTGTAAAAGTAATGACTGTAAATGATGATGTTGCCGGAGATAAGATGCTTACTCTATGCAATGGTACATTAGTCATAAAGTTAAAAGCGCTTTTAGATGAGATAAATGTATTGAAAGATGAAGACTTTGCAAAGCATGTCAATGCAGATAAGAACGACTTTTCAGCATGGATTAGGGCAGCATATGGGAATGATAAATGGGCAGATCTTGCAGACCAAATAATTGTAAAAGCAGATTATGTTAAATTCCTTGAGCTGTTATATGCTGGAAAAGAAAAAGAGTTCAAGGTCGCAGTAAAAAGGGAAAAACCTTTCTCAAGCAAGCCAAAAGTTGCAGAGGCTCCAAAACAGGAAGAAGCAAAAGCAAAAGAAGAAGAAAAAAAAGAAATAAAGGAAACCAAGGCTGAAGAGCAAAAAAAAGAAAGCCCTCCGGAATTAAAAGTGCAGCCAGCCACTGATGGCAAGGAGGAGAAAAAATGAATCCTGCTTATTTCAGGCTAGCAAGCGGGGAAATAATTAAGCATTATTCAGAGCTTTCAGATGTTTTTGAAAAGATTAATGATGAAGAATTTTTTTCACATGTCAACGAGTCAAAGAATGATTTTTCAAAATGGGTTTATGAAGTTTATGGGCTTAGCGATCTTTCAACATATCTAACTATGGCAAAGACAAGAAACGAGGCAAAACGAGTTGTAAATGCATACTTAAGGATGGCAGAAGTGAAATTTAAGTTTAAAATGCCTTTGACAAACCAAAAAAGTGAACCAGAAAAAAAAGAGGAGCCTAAATATAGCCAGGCTAGTAGCTTGTCAGATGCAGACAGGTTTTTTAAGGAAAACCCAGTGATTGTTTCACAAAGGGTTGAGGCAAAAAAAGAGAATCTTGTTTTTGAGCCTTTGGTTTTTCCGGTTTTAATAGGTAATGAGTCCCCAGAACAATTAGTGTCAATATTCAAAGACACTTATGCTAAGATATATGAAAAAGTGGTATTCCTAAGGAAAAACGGATATGACACAAAAATCATCGAAGTGATGCTATTTAGGATTATCCCTAAAATCAAGATTTATGATGCAAGTAAAGAGAATAAAGATTCAGATTTAATCAAAAGATACTTAAATGAAGTAATCGATGAGATAAATAAGGTTAGGTAAGGTAGAGATAAAATGTTCATGTTCAAGAAAAAAAATGAGGAGCCAAGTGCAACTTCTTCTTCTGGAAATAGTCCTGAGCAGCAGCCTGAAGAGCATGACAGGATAGATTCCTCAACCCAGGCATTATCTGCAGATCTAATCAAGCTTAAGGCAAAATTTGACCAGTTCACTGAGATGCGTAATGTAATCAATGAGCGGTTTACAAGGATTAACGAGCAGGTCGGGGAACTTAGGGGAATGATAATGGATTCAAACAGGGCCATGCAGGAAGTTGAGGTAAAGACTGTAAAGGCTGTTGATTTGGTTGAAGCAGTCCATCCTGATAAGCTGATGGTTGAAGTAAGAAAGCAGGATGCGAAGATAGAAGCATTAAAAGCAAATATAGAAAGCAATGATTCAATAATGAAATCCCTCATGGACCAGCTAAAGGAGCTTAGGCACCAGCTGTCAAGCTTCAGGGGAATCGAAGAGATGGTGAAATTAAGCAACGAAGTGAAGACAGAGCTTATGAACATAAAAAAAGTAGAAGCTGTGGTTGAGAGGCATTCAGATAAGATTGAAGGCATATTTATTGAAAGCCAAAAAAAATTTCAGGAATTTGAGACATTGACAGATAAGTTAAAAGAGGTTCAAAAGCAGATAGAGCCCCTAGTTTCTAGTGTTGACCAGCACAAAGTTAAGCTTACGACACTAGCAGAAAAGAAGGAAATAGAAAAATTGATTTCTAGATTAAATGACTTTGAAAAACACGTCGGGAATATAATTGACCTGATAACAAAAAGATCAAACGAGCTTCCAAAAGAAGTTGATACAAGGTTCAAGAAACTTGAAGGCAGCATGAATAATTCATTTGAAAAGCATCTTAGAAGGGCAGAGACAATGAATGACCTTATCCTGAAAATAGAGAAGAACGCATCAAAGATATCACAGGAGCTTCAGATTGCTGAAAAGATGAAAGATGTTGAAGTGAAAAAGATTGAATCAGTAGAATCAGAAAATGTGGCAGAGAATGTCAAGGAAGCAAAGAAAGAGCAGGGATTCTTTGCAAAGCTATTTGGCGGAACTAAGAAAGAAGAGAAGAAATCTTAATTTTTCTAAATTTAGTTATGTTTTGTTCATTCAAGCACAACCTATTTATATCCAAAAAAACCTCCAACCTTAATGATAGTCCTTTTATCTCCTGCAAAAACACTTGATTTTGATAAGACAATACCTTATGATAAATACACTATTCCTCAGTTTCTTGCTGATTCAGAGAAGCTTGTCATGCTGCTTAAGAAAAAGACGCCAGCACAGCTTTCTGAGCTTATGGAGATAAGTGAAGATCTTGCAAAGCTAAATCATGAGAGATACCAGAGATGGAAAACACCTTTTACAAAAGAGAATGCAAGGCCTTGCATCTTCACATTCAATGGTCCGGTATACCAGGGATTTGATTTTCTTGCTTACAGGGATGCAGAATATGAAAGGCTGCAAAAGACAGTCAGGATAATAAGCGGGCTTCATGGCATACTAAGGCCATTTGACCTCATTCAGGCATACAGGCTTGATATGCATACTCTATTAAAAAACTCTGCAGGAGATGATCTTTATGCTCTATGGAAGCAGAAAGTTACTGATGTATTGAACAGCGAATGCAAAGACCTGCTGATAAACTGCGCATCTCAGGAATATAGCGATGCTGTTGATTTTCCTAGGCTGAAATGCAGGGTTGTAACCCCTCTTTTCAAGAACCTTATGAAAGGCAAATATCAGGTCATTGGGCTAATGGCAAAGAAAGCAAGAGGCATGTTTGCAGATTTTGTTGTAAGGAACAACTTTACAGATGTAAAGGATTTCAAGAAGTTTAACAGGGATGGTTATACATTTGACCAAAGCGCATCGACAGAAGATGAGCTTGTATTTTTGAGGAAAAAACTATGAAATCAATCTGGAACGGCTCAATATCATTCGGACTTGTAAATATACCTATAAAACTTTATTCAGCAGTGGAAAGCAAGTCATTCAGCTTCAAGATGCTGGATAGCAAATCCCACAGCCCTATAAAGTACAAGCGTGTCAGCGAGAAGACAGGGGAAGAAGTGCCATGGAATGAGATAGTCAAGGGTGTTGAGCTTGCAAAGGGGAAATATTTTGTGCCGACAAAAGAACAGCTTTCTGCAATAAAGCCTGAAAAATCAGATACAATAGATATTGTTGAATTCGTTGACCAGGACCAGATAGACCCTGTATATTTCAGCTCGCATTATTATGTCGGCCCGGCAAAAGAGAAAGAGAAAACCTATTTCCTGTTCAAGGAAATTTTGCAGATAACAGCAAGAACGGCGTTAGGAAGGTTTGTCATGAGGGAGAAAGAATATGTGTGCACGATAAAGGCATACAAGGAAGGATTGCTCCTTACAACGCTTAATTATTCTTATGAGATAAGGGATATTAAAAAAGTAGATAATGTCGCTTCAGCTCCAAAGATAAATGAGCCTGAACTTAAGCTAGCAAAGGAGCTTATAAATAAATTATACAAGAACAGGTTCAACATGGCACAGTTCAAGGATACTTTTGCAGAAGAGATGGAAAAAATCCTGGAGAAGGCAGCAAAAGGCGAAGTGATACAGGCAGCAAAAATAACAAAGAAAGTCAAGAAGGAAGATAATTTGATAGCTGCTCTTAAGGCAAGCCTGGATTAAAAAACTGCATTTTTTCAACTTTAATAATTTCCGTATCGTTTCTTAGCCCTTTCAACAGCAAGTTTTCTCTCGACTTCCCGATTCTTTGGCTCTGCATTCGTAACTAAAGAATAGACAAGCTTCTTTGTTGCTTTTGCAACATCATCTATTGCAGCATTGAAAGCTTTCTCATTAGCTAAGGAAGGCTTTGCAAAACCAGATACTTTCCTTACAAATTGTAATGATGCAGCTTTTATCTCATCATCAGTTGCAGGTGGCTCGAAGTTGTATAATTGGCGGATGTTTCTGCACATGGGAAATAAAAGGCAACAAATTTTTATAAATTTTTGCTTATCTTAATTTATCTGATTGCCAACATTTTTAAACTTTATTTCACTATTGTTTTCAATGCCAGACCTCAAGAAATATTCAGAAAAAAGGGACTTCTCAAAAACAAAGGAACCTAAAGGAAAACTGGCAGAGAAATCAAAAAAAACTATGTTTGTCATCCAGAAGCATGCAGCAAGGAAGCTGCATTGGGATTTTCGTATAGAAGTTGATGGTGTCTTGAAATCATGGGCTGTTCCAAAAGAGCCTAGCATGAGCTATAAGGACAAGAGGCTTGCTGTACATGTAGAAGATCATCCTTTTGATTATGGAAATTTTGAAGGGATGATACCAAAAGGGGAATATGGCGGGGGAAGTGTTGAGATATGGGATAAGGGATATTATGTCAACATGACTATAAAAGACGGAAAGGTAGAGCCGCTTTCAAAATGGATTGAGAAAGGGCATGTGATAATCTGGGTCAAGGGAGACAGGATCAGAGGCGGGTTTGCTCTTAACAGGATGAAAGACAATAATTGGCTCCTGATTAAGATGAATGATGAGGAATCGATTGAAAACAAGAAGGATGAGAAGACACCTTCGTCATTTGTCACAGTAGCTGACAAGGAAATAGAAATAACTAATGCAAAAAAAGAAGTCTTTGCAAACATAAGAAAAGAGGATTTTGTAAATTATTATAAAAAAGCAGCACCATTGATGCTTGCTCATGTAAAAGACCGTCCGATATCAATGTTTAGGATGCCTCATGGAATGAGGGAAGAAGGGTTTTTCCAGAAGCATGTGCCTGATTATTTTCCTAAGTGGATGAAAACTATTGAGATAGAAAAAAAAGGAAAGACAATAAATTATGCAATGGCTAATGACGAAGAAAGCATAGTGTATCTGGCAACTCAGATGGTTATACCTCATATATGGCCTGCCAGGATTGATAAGATTGATTGTCCTGATAAGATGATTTTTGATCTTGATCCTTCAGTGAATGATATTCCGATGACACAGCAGGTTGCAATGGATATCAAAAAGCTGTTTGATGCGCTGAAGCTGCCTTCCTACATCATGACTTCAGGAAATAAAGGTTACCACATCATAGTCCCTCTGGATAGGTCTACAAAGCAGGAAGAGGTGAAGGAATTTGCAGCAAAGATTGCCCAGGTATTAAGCGATCATTATCCGCAGACTATGACCAATGAGATGAGGATAGAAAAAAGGGAAGGAAGGGTGATGATAGATATCTACAGGAACTCGCCGACGCATACAGCAGTCGCCCCATATTCAGTCCGCGCATCATTAAGAGGAGGGATTGCGATGCCGATTCTTTGGGATGAAGTGAAAAAGATAACACCTCATTTTTTCACTCTTGATAACTATGAAGACAGGTTAAAGAAAGGAGATATATGGAAGGATATGTATAAGGAGGGTATTTCCATAGAAAAAGTTAAGAAACAATTGAAAAAATGAAACTCAATTGACAAAATAAAAAGGAAAACAAAGAATGAAACCGATGCTTGCAACAATAGGGACAGAAGACCTGCTTGATAGGAGTGGCTATTACTTCGAGCCAAAAATGGATGGGATAAGAGCACTATGCTATAAGAAGACAAAACTTAAATTCACTTCCCGCAACGGGATAATAATAACTGAAAAATATCCTGAATTTGATTTCTTTGATAACCTAAAAGCAGAGGAATGCATACTTGATGGAGAGATAGTAGTCTATGATGAAAAAGGCCATCCTTCATTCCAGCTATGGACAGAACGAAACAAAAAAAAGAACATGCACGCAGCTACATATGTAGCATTCGACATATTATATCTGGATGGAAAATCCCTTATGGATGAGCCGCTTCATAAAAGAAAGAAGATTTTAGAAAAAGTTGTCAAGGAAAATGATTTCCTGCAGGTTTCTTTCTATACAAAAAAAGGGAAAGAGCTATGGAAGCTCATGAAAGAAAAGGCTCTTGAAGGTGTCATAGCAAAAAAAGAAGACAGCCCATATGAACTGGGCGTAAGGTCATCATCTTGGAAGAAGATAAAGAATACAAATGAGATCGACTGTGTGATACTTGGATATACTGCAGAAAAACGGGCTCTTACAAGCTTGGCTTTAGGATTATATGATAACGGAAGCTTGATTTTTTCAGGGAAGGTTGGGACAGGGTTTGATGAAAAGACAATCGAGGAATTAAAAGATAAGCTTGATGGATTAAGGATAGGGTCTAAGATTATTGAGACTGAACCGGGTGTCATTCCAGTAAAGCCTGTGCTTGTTGCGCAGGTAAAATATCTGGAGATAACAAAAGACAGGAAATTAAGAGCTCCGGTTTTTATGCAGCTTAGGGAAGATAAGGAAGCAGAAGAATGCATTCTTCCATAAAAAAATATTTAAACCGTGATGCATAAATTGTTTTTATGGGGATTTTTGATAATGCAAAGCATGATTTTTTCCTAAGCAACGGAAAGGTCATAAAAACTCTTCCGGAACTTTCATTTGCATTAAAGATATCAGATGACCATGTTTTCAGCCAGCATGTCAATTCAAAAAAGAATGACTTTGCTGCATGGGTTTCAAATTCCTTTGATGATGATGTTTTAAAAAACAAAATATGGGAAGCAAAAGACAAAAAACATATGATTAATCTGATAGATGAAAGATTGTTTGGGTTATCAATGGCAGAAACCATATCAGAAGAACTGCCTCCTGATGTTGCGCCTGATGTTGATTTTCCAAAAGAAACTGTTCCTGAAATACAAAAAGAAATAATTCCTGAAATTAAGGAAGCAGTTAGCGTTCAGGCTTATGTTGACAAAAATACAGAAGAAAATAAAGGTGGTATCCAAGTGACTGCAGAAAACATAAAACAACCAGAGCAGCATGCAGAAAGCATTGTTGAGATAAGAGAGATAGGGAGCAGGAAATTTGGATATAAGAACCTTGACAGGCTGTTTAGAAAAGGCATTCCTTCCATATGTAATATCATATTTGCAGGGAAGATGAGCACAGGAAAGACTGAGACAGCGATGAAGATAGCTCTTCAGTCATCAAAAGCTGCATATATCTCGCTTCAGGATTCAGAAGAGAAGATAATAAACACATTCTATGTGCTGGATAACAAGGTCTTGGAAAAAATCAATGCTGGCAGCATTTCAATAAAAAAGCTAGATACTTTTGAAATGGCAAGGACACAGGATATAGAGCCTTTTACGCACTTAAAAGAGTTCGCTCCTGATATTGTCATTGTCGATTCGCTTTCCTCGCTTAGGCTCAGCTTTGGGGATAACCAGATAGGCTATAGGTATTTCATAGATAAGCTGTTCAAGTATTTTGAATCATTGGGGATAATTGCAATATTCATAAAAGAGCTTGATGATGAGAAAGAAATAAACAAGGAGTTCTATGAGAACATACTTTCAGACATAATAATAACCTTTGCCAAAGGCGGGCATAAATTAACTGTTGTAAAATACTATAAATCAAAGTAATATTTTTAAACTTGCGCTAAGTAATATCAATCATGTCAATCTTGTTGCCTCTTGGGGTTTTAGGTCTTGCACTAACTCTTTATGCTATATATGTAAAAAACAAGTCTGAAGAAGAAAAAAACTATAAGCCTTATTGTGACATAAATAAGCATATCTCCTGCACAAAAGCATTCAAGAGCAAGTATTTTACAGTTTTTTATTTCCCAAATACAGTATACGGCCTGTTTTATTATATCACCGTCATAATACTCTCTTATAGGTTGGCTCATTTCATTTTCTATGTTTCTATACCAGCAGTGATATTTTCACTTTATCTTGCATACCTCTCATATTTCAAGCAGAAGAATTTCTGTCTGGTATGCACAGCAACATACATAATTAGTTTCATGCTGCTTTACTATGGCTGGGTCATAGAGCTGCAATAATTTTCTTTAATAGTAAAAATCTTCATCTGTTTTTATCGCTTCTTCGATAATTTAGAAACATTTATAAGTGCAAAATATCACTTTTATTATAATTAATTGATAATTATTGATAAAATGCACAGGTGATAATACTGAAAAAACCAAAACCAAGCAAGAAAAGGATATGGCTGTATGTGGATGAAGAGACACTGGCGTGGGTATATTCCCAGATGAAAAAAAAGGTATATGCTGATGAATCCCACTGCTTCGAACGCCTCATCGCTGAGAAGATTGAGGCTGAAAGGGGTGAAAAGAATGGAAGATGATGAATTCAGAAAAAATAACCCTTGGGTTATTGAAGCAGATAACCCTGTGATAAAGATAGGTGTTCCGGGTTTTGATGAATTGATAGCAAACGGCATCCCAAAAGGCTCCCAGATACTTATCTCAGGAGGTCCAGGTACATCAAAATCAACTTTCTGTATCCAGGCTCTTTATAATCTTGCAAAGTCAGGAAAAAAATGCATTTTCCTAAGTTTTGAGGAATCAAATGAGAATATCCTCAGGAATATGAAAAACTTTGGTCTTGATTATGATGAAGTAAAGGATAACCTGATGATAAAGAACATGGACCCGTTCAAGATGTCTCGTTCTATTGAGACTCTTCTTGCGCAGGCAAGAGGGGAGCTTCTTATAGAAGTGAACGAAGCAAAAAACATGATACCTGAAAATTTTGATGCTGAGATAGTTGTTGTTGACAGCCTCTCAGCAATTTCAGCAGGGTTCTTTGGCAAGGAAGAAGGATATAGGGCTTATGTTGCTCAGATATTCGAGACATTTCGGAAACTCAAGCTCACTTCTTTCCTGATAACTGAGATAGAATACAGCACAACAAGATACAGCAAGAACGGAGTCGAGGAATTCCTTGCAGATGGTGTCTTTGTCTTCTATAATCTAAGGCAGGGAAACCAGAGGATGAATGCCACAGAGATTGTGAAGCTTAGGGGAACCCAGCACATAAAGAGGATTGTGCCATTCAAAGTGATTTCAGGCCAGGGCATAGTGGTATATCCGAATGAGGAGATGTTCATAAGCGGATGAAACTGACAAGGGTTATCATCATAGGACTGATTCTGATAGTTCTAGCGATGTATTCATATGCAGATCCAGGAAAATTCTGTCTTGTTTCGACATGCTCCTGCGGTGCAGCTTGCCAGGACGGGGGAAATGAGATAAGCAATGGATATAATACAATGGATAACTGCCAGGATGGCATACAGGACACATATGAATACGTCCATGACATAACCATAACAAGCCTTAATGATACTGTTTTCAGGACCATTGATAATGTTCAGGTTGATGCGTATGTGGACTGCGACTTAAACGGGGATGAGATAACTTTTGCATACCATAATGGGACAGGATGGAAGCCGTTTTATAATGCTGTCTGCAGCATCAGCGGAAAGAGGCACTATTACCAAAATATTACTCTAAGCAATGTTACAGGAAACCATACAATTAGAGTTACACTTGCATACGATGGAGCAAGTAACATGACATGCGGATATAACTATGATTCTCTCTATTCAGATACAGATGATGTCGGTTTTCATGTCTATCTGCAGGACCATGATCTAATAGAGCCGCAGCTGGAATTATTATCCCCACCTTTTGGAGAATCGTTTGATCCGGCAGAAAACCTGGTCATAAATATCACAGTAAATGCAACAGATGAAACCCTGGTGAATGTAACTGCAAATATCTCATGGGGAAGCCAGCATGAACTTTTGCAGATGATAAATATCGGAAACGATATTTATAGGGCAAATTTCACAAATACTACAGACATTGCATGGTACGATATCGAGGTTATTGCTCTTGACCTATGGAATAACATAAACAAGACCTACTCTAATTTCCTTGTGAATATAACTCTGAATGTGACTATAACCTATCCTGAAGATGATGGGCTTTATCCTTCTACACTTGGAAATGTGGAATTCGAGATAACATCAAATGTTGAGCCTTCATTAGCATGGATTGAATTGAGCGGTTTTGATCAATATTACAATGCATCAAATCAATACATAGGAAATAAGGAAAGTTCAGGAGAATTTACCAACGATACTTTGGCAAATGTGACTCAGGAATTCCATTTCACTAAAGACACCTATGCAGAAAAACTATCTTTAAGGCTTGCCAAATTCGGACTTGGGGAAGCGCAAGTTAGGATAATGAATTCTACAGCAGTAATGGCATACGCAGACCTTTCAGGTGATGAAGAATATGCATGGGTAAATTTCACGCTAAACCAGACCGTCTTTTTTGCAGCAAATAGGACTTATGACTTATTCATATGGCTTAATGTAAACCCAGGGGATTATTTTAGCTTTGAACTGGCCAACAATACTTATCCAGGAAATTCTTCCTTAATCAATGACCTTATGTTCATGGTATATGACAAGTACAGGTTCAATGTAACATTTCCTGTTGATAATAATGATTATTCATATATAGCCCATGCAAACACAAATCTTGGACATCTCAGATCCTCAATAGTCACAGGATATTATGACTTTGACGCTCCTGTCTTCAATTCATTTTCATACACCCCTAATACAGAATTTTCACTGGATCCTTATACAAATATTACTTTTACTGCTAATGTAACAGATAATCTTGAGACTCGGTCAGTGGTGCTTTATTTCAAAAAAGCGAACGAGAGTTCTTATGAAAACATCACAATGCAGTTTGTTTCTTCTGATATTTATGAAGCAAATATAAGTTATTCTCAGGAATTGAATTTCTCAGCATATGCAGATGCAACAGATACTTCAGGATATGATTCAGTCACAGGAGAGGAAGAGATTGAGCTTACTTATGACACAAACTGGACACTTCTTCCACAGTCTTTCAATGTTTCAGGAATCCTGATAAACAGAAACACAACTATTGGAAATCTTACCATAACCTCATATTCAGATTTCTCCTTGAGCTTCAATATCACAGTAGATTCAGCAAGAGAAGTATTATTGAATGGCTCAGGAAATATCTCACTGATTCTTGAACCGAATTTACAGGCAAAATACTTTGTATTGGCAGAGGCAGCTTCAACACCGCAGGAAAATCCAGTCTCAATAACAGTATCAGCGAATGATTCAGTAGTCAAGCAGAGAAATTTCACATTGATTTCATATCTTTCAGGAGCATACCTATTTTTGGACATAGTCGAATACACTTCAACAGCAGAACCTGGAGATAATATCCCGGTCATGAGGGCAAAAGTATGGAATGTGGGAAACGAGACAGCAAATAATATCCTTGTTAGATGGGGACTTCCAACTGACTGGGAAGCAAGGGGAGAACTGAATGCAACATTTATCAACCTAAGTTCAGGGGCATTGGAGTATGAAGAGATAACTGTTTCAGCAGACATCCCTCTTGGTGCTTCTACAGGCAATAAGACCATAACAGTCTATGCGAATTCAACTGAGAATTCAACAGCATCAGATTCAAGGATAGTTGAAATAGAAGCACAAATAAGCGGCTCTTCATCAGGATCAGGTTCAGGATCAGGAGAGACAAGCTCTTCTGGCATAATCTTTGGAGTAGATGATATCAATTTTATGCTTAAAGACAAGATGATTCCAAGAGGGGTAAGCTTTAACACAACAATCTTCCTCTCTAATAACATCAGCAGAAGAAGCTACAGGAACATTGATTTAGAGATTGAAGGATTTTTCGAATCCTATTATTCAACAGATGAAAATTTCAATCTGTTATATGGTGATGAACTAACTCTTCCAATAGTTTTTGATATCCCTGACTATGCTCCAGAAGGAGAGAAAGAGATAATTTTCATATTTACAGCAAATGGCACAACAATAAAAAAGCAGGAAAAAATAACAATATTTGACCCCAAGCTTTCTCAGCAGGAATGCATTCTTTCAGGCATGGAAATGGTCAGGGAAATGCTTGACTATGGGATTATAGGATATTTGGATGAGGCAGAGGTTTTCAATTATCTGAATTCAACAGATTACTTAGTATCAAAAAAATACTGCACACAAATACTTGAAGATTATTCAAGCTTCCAAAAAATAACGGGAGAAATAGAAGAACTTGAAAACAAAGCTAAAAATATGCAGGATGAAGGATACAATGCAACTTCAGTATATTCCTTCATTAAACTGGCCAAAGATGCATTTTTGAATGGAGATTTTGCTAAAGCAGATGAGCTATTGAATAGGGCAAGTCTATTTACAGAAAATGCAGCTATAATGAACAAGCCTTTGGCGCTAAAACTAAGGGACTTTGTCAAACAAAATCTTCAGTTAATTATGATGATGTTGATTTTTGTGCCAATATTCGCATTCTTTACAGGAAGGATAGTCCATGTCACGAAGAAAGAGAGCAGGATAAAGCGTTTAGAGAAAGAGAAAAGGGACATATTATCACTGGTACTTCAGATGCAGGATGAATATTATGTGCAAAAAATGATAGATAAGAGGCTTTATCATGAATTTATGCAGGGGTACAAGAAAAGGCTTGGAAAAATTGAGGTTAACCTAGCAAAACTTTCTTTGGCTAAAGAGATGCAGCAGCAAAAAATCCTTGAACTATTAAAAAAAGCGCAGTCAGATTATTATGAAAAATCAATGATAGATAATGAGAGTTTTGTTATACTGGAAAAATATTACAAGTCAATTCTGTCAAAATATGAATCTGGTTCAGAAAACAAAAAAGAAATAGTAAATCAGCAAAAAAAACCAAAAGAAAAAAACCTTCATCAACATAGATTAGAAAACCCAGGTCATGCATTCAGGCTTCATGGTTCAGGAACGCTCCACAGCATTAAAGATCTCTATACTTCCTTGGAATCAATGGAAGATGAGACATTCAGTCATCATGTCAATGAATCAAAAAATGATTTTTCAAAATGGATAAATGATGTATTCCATGAAAATGAGCTGGCAGAAAAAACAAAAGATGTCAGGACAAAGGAAAGCCTAAAAAAAATCCTGGAGGAGCATTATGAAATTTCTTAGCAGCTTTGCAATGATGCTTATACTCATAGGGATGGTATCTGCAGGAGTGCAGGATTTAATTGAAGAATACGAAGCAAAGGGATTTGATATGAATAGGTTTAGGGATATCTACGAAATCAAGGATTTAGCAGTCCAGAAATCACTATTTGACAATACAACACAGCTGCTGGAAGAGACTGTAGATTTATATGAAAAAGCAGTTCTTATGCAGCCTTCTCTATTGGAGCATGGTCAAGATTATGAGCTTGACTTTATAATGATTCTATTAAAAGAAGGTAAATATGAAGAAGCAAATTCACGGCTTATTTTAGTGAACAGTGCAATAGAGAATCTCACAGTGGAATTAAAGCATCAGCTCTCTCTTGATTTGAATCTTGAAATAACAGGGAAGGATTCAAAACGGATAGCATTGATGAAAAATGAGCTGGAAAACCTAAATCTGAATGAGGTTGCAGCTTTCAAGATAAAACAGACAGTAATGAATGAAAGCATCAAAAGGTTAAATGAGATGCATGGCTATCTAATGCATTTTGAAAAAGAGAATATTACAACAGATAGATTAGAGGATCTTTATGAAGAGGCTTTCCTGAACTTTGAACGTGGCAGGGATGAACGATTAAATGAACTATATTCAGAAGCAGAAAAAATTTATGCAAAGCAGCAAAGCCTTGAAAAGGCTGAATTTGAGGAACTAAATTATGAAATCAAAGAAAAAATCTCGAGATTCAGGAGCTATTATCATGCTGGAAATTTTGACGAAGCAGAAAATCTCTTAAAAGAGATAAACAGCGATACATTGGATTTTAAATCTTCACAGATAAAGCTTAATTCACAGAACCCAAAATCACTAATTGGTTATCTAAAATATCCAGGTTATATTATTTTTTTCCTGCTGGCTATAGGTTTGATTTTTTCAAAGCAGATTCATAAATACGCAGATTCAAAAAAACTGATTAGGTTAAGGAACGAAAAGCAGAAAACAATTTTCCTTATTAAAAAAGCGCAGGAGCAGTATTATGTCCAAAAATCAATCCCCAGACAGGATTATTATCAAAAGCTAGAAACATATCAAAAAAAGCTGGTTTACATAACAAAAGAGATGGCATTACTTAAGAATGATGATAAAACTAATTAAATTAACAAGATAATTAAGAGGTAAGCATGAAGAGAATAAGAGATATCACGGGCTTGAGCAATATAGAGAATAATTTTCAAATAATATTCACAAACATGTCCGAAGGAGTAGCGCTCCATGAAGTCATCTATGATAAGTCAAAGCCAGTGAATTACCGTATCCTTGCAGTGAATCCAGCATTCCAGAAACATACTGGCATTGACCCAAAAAAAGTTATCGGGAAATTGGCTACAGAAGTATATGGCACAAGAAACCCGCCTTTCCTTGAAGAATTTTCTGAAGTAGCAAGGACAATGGTCCCTAAGTCCCTTGAACTGTTCTTCGCTCCATTGAATCGGCACTACAAGCTGTCTGTAAGTTCTCCTAAAAAAGGGCAATTTCTGACAATTTTTGAAGATGTGACTGCAGAGAAGAAGAGTCAAGAAGAACTGGAGAACCAGAAGCATTTCATGGAGACATTGATATCTCAGAGTACAGATATAAATTACATCTATGACCTGGTAGATAAGAAGAACGTATACATAAATGAAGGTATACAGAAGGTATTAGGCTATTCAATAAAAGACATACATAAGATGGGCAAAAAGATGCTTTTGATATTGATGCATCCTAGTGATATGAAGAGATATCTCAAAGAGATAGCACCAATGTATGCAAAGGCAAAGGATGGCGAGATAATTTCAAATACATTCAGGATGAAGCATAAGGATGGAAGATGGATATGGCTGGACTGTACAGAAAGTATATATAAACGGCAGGAAAACGGTATGCCGAGGCAGGTCTTTGGCATCATCCATGATATCACCGAAAGGAAAAAATCTGAAGAGGAATTGCGTCTTTCATTGCAGGAATTAAATAATGCACAGGCATACGCACATATCGGCAGTTGGGAATGGGATATCAGGTCTAACCAGCTTAAATGGTCAGATGAGATGTATCATATCTTTGGCATAAGGAAAGATAAGGGAAGTATTGACTTAACTAAGGTGATAGCAGCAGCTATTCACTCTGAAGATAAGTATAAGGTCAATCAGGCGAACCTCTCAATCATCAAGAAAAAAAAGCCAGTCCCTCTTGAATATAGGATAATCTGGCCGGACAAGTCGATACATACAGTCTTTGCAAAAGCAGGTGAATTAATACTTGATAAGAAGGGAAATCCGATTTTATTAAGAGGGTATGCACAGGATATCACAGAACGTAAAGAGATAGAAGAAAGCTTGAAAGCCAGTGAAGAAAAATACAAGAATCTCTCAGAGAACATATCAGACCTTCCTTATTCTTATGATAAAGATGGAATGATAACCCATATGGGTTCGCAGGTGACAAGATATGGTTACAAACCGAATGAGCTGATATCAAAGAGCCTTTTCAGATTCATACATCCTAAAGATAGGGATATGATAAAGCAAGATTTTACGACGTTGCTAAAGACCAGGAAAGAGAAGATATCAGTCTTTAGGATTGTCACAAAAAAAGGCGAAATCAGATGGGTAGAAGAATTTGGCAAGGTGCAAAAAGACAGTCAAGGTAGGATAGTGATGGTCAGCGGGATATTGCGGGATATCACTGAAAGGAAAAAATCTGAGCAATTAGTCCAGGCAAACGAAGAGAAATTCAAGAGCATAGTAAATAATTCTGATCCAATAATCTTCATCATAAGTAAATCAGGCGTATTCGAACTTTCTGAGGGGAAGACTCTTTCGCTTCTAGGCCTAAAGCCAGGCCAGGTTGTAGGGATGAGCGCTTATGAAATGTATAAAGATTATCCGGCAATAATAACAGGTATCAAGACTGCATTGTCTGGAAAAGTGTATAAGGATGTAATTGAGGTAAAGGGGAAAAAAGGGCAGGTCTTCTTCAACATCAATTATTCACCTATAAGAGATGGAGATAATAATGTCACTTCTCTGATAGGCATGGCGATAGATGTCACAAAAGAGACAGTCACAAGTTCTGCACTTAAGAGAGAGAAAGAATTCTCTGAGACCATACTTTCTACAATTTCTGATGGTATAGATATAGTTGATGAAAAATTGAATATCCTTTACATGAATGATGCATTCATGAACGTATTCGGCAAGAAATCTATAGGTAAAAAATGCCATGCGGTCTATAAAGATGACAAGTTGCAATGCTCTGAATGCCCGATGAAAAAGAAATTGAGGATAGGTGAGACAAGGACAACAGTAGTATCTGGCATAGCAGGGAAGAAAGTGTTTGAGATTAGGCATACAGGCATGCTTCTGGACGGGAAGAAAGTAATCATGGAAGTCTTTAGGGATGTGACTACAAAGCAATTGATTGAAGAGAAGCTGACAAAATTGAGCCTGGGCATAGAAAAATCAAACGATCCGATAATCATAACAGGGGTAGATGGTTCTATCAATTATGTGAATGAAGCCTTTGAGAAGCTATATGGTTATAAGAAAGAAGAGGTCATCGGAAAGAATCCTAGGATAATAAAATCAGGCCTCATGCCTAGGTCCACATATGAATTGTTCTGGAAGACAGTCATAAGGAAAAAGACATTCAATGGGGAACTCATAAATAAGGCAAAGAATGGGAGGCTCATAAATGTCAGAGTGTCTGTAAACCCGATAATCTCAAATGGTGAGATAATAGGGTTCTTGGGGATCCAGACAGATATCACCGAGATGAAGAAGAAGAGCGAGCAGATAATTCAGAGCGAGAAGAGATATCAGTCTATGGTCAATAATCTTAGGGACGCCCTGTTCATCCATGATTTCAAAGGTAGAATACATGATGTGAATGGTCCGGCATGTAGCATGCTTGGATATTCAAGAGAAGAACTTGTAGGCTCTCACATCTCGAAGATCGATAGTGAAGAGAACAAGGAAAAGATGAAGGAGAGGATGGCTCACCTGATAAATGAAGGTTGGTTGGCATTTGAAGGGAAGCATCTCCGTAAAGACGGGAGCTATGTCTATGTGAGTGTCAGTGCAGTAGTGGTGCCGGATAAAAGAGGGATGGTGCAGTCTATTGTCAGGGATATAACAGAGATGAAGAATATGGAGTTTGAGAGAGAGAGGATAAACCAGGATCTCCATCAGAAGATTTTGGATATGGAGAGATTTCAGAAGCTCACGATAGATAGGGAGCTTAGGATGATAGAACTCAAGAAGAGGATAGCTGAATTGGAGAAGAAAAATGAAAACAAGGAATGAGATATATTTGCTGTTGATTGCCGTGATTGTAGTGATTGGAGGCTGTGTAGCTAATCAGGATGCTCCAGTGGATAAAGGTCTAGGGACAGAACCTGCATCAGATTCAATAGTGATAGGGTTTTCGCTAGGAACACTGAAAGAAGAGAGATGGCAAAAAGACAGAGATTTCTTCCTTGAGAGGTCAAAAGAGCTTGGTGCATCAGTGATATTGCTTTCAGCCAATGCAGATAAGAATGTGCAGCTGAGCCAAATAGAGAATCTTATACTTCAGAAAGTTGATGTCCTTGTGATAGTCCCAGAAGATGCAGTGGCTGTGGCACCATATATAGAGAAGGCTCACGCAGCAGGTATACCTGTTCTTTCATATGATCGGCTGATAACAGGTAGTGATGTTGATTTCTATGTGTCTTTTGATAATGAAAAAGTTGGAGAATTGCAGGCAGAAGGAGTTTTAGAAAAAGTATCTGGTGGAAGATTTGCATATGTCGGTGGAGCACCAACAGATAATAACGCATTCCTGCTTAAGGAAGGTTCGATGAAGGTGCTGGATGAGAAAATAAAGAGCGGAGAGATAACAATTGTCTATGATAGTTTTACACCTGAATGGAAGCCGGATTTGGCATATGCAGGCTTAAAGAAATTCCTATTGGATGGTGAAGTGGACGCAGTCATTGCAGCAAATGACGGCACGGCATTTGGTGTAATAAATGCATTAGATGAAGTAGGGCTTGCAGGAAAGATTCCAGTATCCGGGCAGGATGCAGAGCTTTCAGCATGCCAAAGGGTTGTGAAAGGGACACAGACAATGACTGTATATAAGCCGATAAAGTCGCTTGCATACAGGGCATCAGAGATTGCAGTAGAATTGGCAAAAGGCATATCTCCACAGTCAAACAGCAAGGTGTTCAATGGAAAGATAAATGTCACATCTTACTTATTATCGCCTACTGCAGTCACAAAGGAGAATATGGAAGAGACAATAATAGCAGATGGGTATCATAGCTATGAAGATGTATACGGCAAAACAGGATAGGATAAAGAGGATGGATCAGGTATGACCAGAAATCAAGGTGCAAGATGGAAAGGATAAAAAAACAGATAATCTATTCATTCCTATTTGTAATCTTGATAATGTCTATGCTGAATCTGTTTGTCTTTGTTAATCATATCAGCATCACTGCGAAATACGAAGAGATAAGTTTTAGCCTGCTGCAGAAAAACAAGCTCCTGCTCTCTGTCGATGAGGTAATCCAGACCTATAATTCAATCATCAAAAATGCAGATGATAAAGTACTATTAGCAAGATACGCTGGTGAAAAGCATGGCATCAATGAGACTCTTAGGGATATTGAGAAGTCGCTTAAGTTTGCAGAGAGTAGGGCCATCTTTAGGGGGATAAGGAATACAGCCTATTCTATACTGGATGATTGTGATGAAGGCATAAGATTGGCAGCAAATGATGATTTTGAGACCACATCATCTTATTATGAATCTGCAAGTAAGAAGTATTTCTTTCTCAAAGAGAATATGTCAAACCTGATAATATCAGAATTCAAGTATTTTGAAAACCTTCATCATGAAGTGACTAGATCTACAAAGCAGATATATCTTATCTTCATTGCCTCGTTGATTATCGTAACCATCTTATTCATGACATACGCAGTCTTGTTTGCGACAAGCCTTATTGAACCGCTTATACATCTTATAGATACTGTTGAGAAGGTGTCTAAAGGAGACACGAAAATAAAGCTTGGAGATGATCTGGTGATGCGAAAGGATGGGATAGGGCGTCTGGCGCAGTCTTTTCAAGTGATGCTGGATAAGATAAGGGCAAACATCAAAGAGCTGACTTTGAAGAATAATGAGGTAATGTTGACAAAGCAAGAGCTGGAAGCTAGGGTAGCAGAGCTGGAGAAGTTCCAGAATATATTGGTGAATCGGGAACTCAAGATGATTGAACTAAAAAAGAAGGTTGCTGAACTGGAATCAAAGGTGAAACGATGAAGCGATTAAGTGCGTTGATTTTTATTATGCTGGTGATTGGCTGCACATCTCAAAAGGTGCAGGAAAAAGAGCAAGTCGATGTTAGGCTTAAATGGCTTCACCAGGCGCAGTTTGCAGGCATGTATGTTGCAAAGGAGAAAGGATTCTATGAGGATGTCGGGATTGATGTTGCATTGGAGCAGTTCAATTACGGAGATTCACCTATAGATGAAGTTGCTGGTGGTAAGAAGGGTTTTGGAATTACCGGTGCTGATGAGCTTTTGATAGCAAGAGAGAAAGGGGCGAAAGTCAAGGCAGTTGCAGTCATATATAAAAAAAATCCTGTGGTATTATATTCTTTGAAATCTTCAGGCATACTCACTCCAAGAGATCTGGTGGGGAAGAGGGTGGGGATTGAAAAAGGGATAAATGTTGAATATGTCTACCATACGATGCTATCAAATCTAGGGATGAATTCCAGCAGTATAATAGAAGTTCCTATAGGTTATGATGATTCAGAGTTAGTGTCAGGAGATGTTGATGTATCGACAGGGTATATCATAAATGAGCCGCAGCTGGCAATAGAGAAAGGATATGAGCTGAATTATATCTTCCCAAGCGACTATGGGGTGAACATGTATGCGGACGTGTTGATTGCAAGCGAGGATATAATAAAAGAAAACCCTGGACTTGTCAGGAGATTTGTCTCAGCTACGCTTAAGGGATGGGAATATGCAATAGAGAATGAGGAAGAGAGTGTGAAGGCAGTGCTGAAATATGCTGATTCAACATATAGTCATCAGGAGAACATGCTTGCATCATCATATCCTCTGATAATCTCAGGAAAGGAAGGGATAGGGATAATGGAAGAAGAGACATGGCAAAAGACTTATGAGATACTAAAAACGAATGGTATGCTCAAAGGTGAATATGTTGCACCTTACACTAATGAGTTTGTAAAAGAATGAAACTGAGGAATAAGCTGGTAGTGTTGATAGTATTTTTATTAGTCATTGTCATAGTGATAAATGGATTATTCTTCTATATCATGGCAAGAAAGATCCTGGTTGATAGGGTATATGCCCAGCTTGAAAGCATAGGGCACATGAAAGAGGAGCAGTTGTCGCTGTTCTTTGAAGCAGAAGAGATAGATCTGCGGCTGATAGCAGATTCATTGGAAGAGAACCCTATGTTCGTTAGTTCAATAACTCACGTGCACAATGGTTCTGTCCATGAAGATAGCAGGAGCCTTTTTTTGAAATATCTTCAGACTGAGGAGGATTTTGAAGAGCTGTTTTTTGTGAATGCAGATGGGAAGATACATCTTTCGACAAATGATGTCCAGGAAGGGAAGTTCAGCACAGGAGAAGAATACTTCCTCAAGGGGAGAGAAGGAGCATTCATATCTGGTTTTTATTTTGACATCGCATATGGAAGGCCGGCATTGATAGTCTCTGCACCAATTGATTCAGACAGCTCAAACTTAGGTGTGCTTGCAGTGAGGCTGAATTTGGAAGAGATAAGCGAGATAATGGAGGAAAGGTCGGGCATGGGGGAGACTGGTGAGACAATACTTGTGAACAACTATGGTCTTCTTGTTTCAAAATCAAGGTTCATACATTCTATCGAATTTAAGAAAGTGCTGCATACTCCTGCAGTCAATAATTGCATAGCTGGAAAAAGAGGTTATGCAAATTATCAGGATTATAGAGGGGTTCCTTCTTTTATATACTATGCTTGGAATGATGATTTCAAAGTCTGCATCATTTCAAAGATAGATGAAAAAGAGGCATTAGGGGATTTGACAGATATGGTCTTTTATGCCCTTCTGATTTTTGCTTCCCTGACTTTTCTGTCAGTGCTGCTGGCATTATATTTCTCTAAGGCCATGACAATGAACATAAAAGAGCTTCAGGAAAAATCTATTCAAGTAAGCAAAGGGAATCTGGACATAAAATTTAGTGCACATCAAGATGATGAGCTGGGAGAATTGGCGTCTACTTTTGAACATATGGCAAAAGAGCTCAAAAAGTCAAAGAGTGAATTGGAGCTTCAGAAAGTCTGGCTTGAGAAAGAAGTAAAGAAGCAGACCATAGATCAGCATACCAAGATTGAAGAGCTTGAGAAGACAAAACTTGCAATCATAAACATACTTGAGGATACAAATGAATCAAATTCAGAGCTGAATATCACCAAAGATGAGCTGAAAAAGAAAGTAAAGCAGCTTGATGATATAAACAAGAAAAAGGATGAGTTCATCTCAGTGACTGCACATGAGTTAAAGACACCGCTTACAAGTATCAAAGGGTTTACAGAGCTTTTGAAGAATGAGCAGGTAATGAAAAACAAGGAGATGAGAGAGACTTATTTCAATATAATCATCCAGGATACGATGAGGCTTGGAAACCTTATAACAGACATACTTGATTTGACAAGGTTTGATTTAGGGACATTAAAGTTCAATCTTGAGGATGTGAGTGCAGATGATATAGTCTCAGATGTCAAAAACCTAGTGGGCCTTCAGGTAAAAAACAAAGGTCTTGGTTTTCCAGTAGAGTTTGAAAAAGGCATCAGGCTTAATACTGACCGTTCAAGGATAGTTCAGGTAGTATCAAACTTAGTCAACAATTCAATAAAATATACGGAAAAAGGCGAGATAAGGCTACAGATATTCAGGTATAAGGGAAAAGTCCACTTTAGAGTAACTGATACAGGAGTGGGAATACCAAAAGAAGCCCAAAGCAGGATATTTGAAAGGTTTTATCAGGCTGATTCGTCATACACAAGAACGGTAGGCGGTTCTGGCCTGGGGCTTTCCATTTGTAAGACTATTGTTGAATCGCTTGGTGGTGCAATATGGTTTGAGAGCAGGAAAGGCATGACAATGTTTGAATTCACCTTAAACGAAAAAGTGAATAAAAAGTAAACAAAAGATTTATAACCTAAAAAACATATATAACTTATAATTATGGCAAAAAAAATCCTTATTGTAGATGATGAGCCAAGCATTCTCCAGCTTGAGAAAGCTATCCTGGAACTTGAAAAATTTGAAGTGACAACAGCTACAGGCGGTCTTGATGCGCTAAAAAAACTTGAAACATTAAAGCCTGATTTGGTCATTCTTGATATGATGATGCCAGGGATGTCAGGAAGGGAAGTATGCGAAAATATAAGGAAAAATCCAAAGACAAAATCACTGAAGATTATTTTCGTGACTGTTGCCAGGTTTTCAGAGGCAGGAAAAGATACGCTTAAAGAGATGAAAGTTTCTGATTATATAACAAAGCCTTTTGAAAATTCAGACCTTGTTGCAAGGGTCAAGAAAGCACTTTAAATTCATCTGCAAAAAGTTTCAGGTCATTTGTAAGAGAATATGTTTCATTTTCAAGATGATCTGTTTCTCTTGGAATAAAATATATCTTTTCCAGATTCCTTAATTCATCAGCGCACTTCAGTTCATTGGTGAACCTTATTATCTCATTATTCTGATGGTAATTTAAAAGTGAATGTACGTTATCAAAAAGTAGGATGCTAGGTTTTTCCTTCATAACTGTGTTTTTTGTTCCTTTTAATATCTCATCGATATTTATCGTTTCCAGGAAAACACAATTTTTTAGATTTTTTCGCTTGCTGATTATATCTATCACAATCATATCTTTTGTGGTTGTGTTTTCCGTATACGGCTCACCTAGAAGGATTAGGCAGCATTTTTTGTTCATTTCCCTGATTATTTTTTCTTTTCTTTCATTATCAAGTATGAATACAGATAATCTGCACATTGATACAATGTAACTTTTCTTTTTTATTAATTTTCCTTACTACTTAGAAATTACATTTTTTCAAGAGAAAGCATTATAAATCTATGAGGATAAACACTATTAATGGCAGTTTTGGATGCATTAATCTCAGGAAATCTGGTAATAGTAACAACCACCAAGGAAAAATATCTTCAGATGGTCCAGGAATTGTACGTTGAATTTCAAAACTATGGTAAAAAAATAGGCTACATAACATTAAACAGGCCTTATAGCAGCATTCATATGAAAGGCGATATCTATTTTGTGGATGCTATCACCTCAACTGTGCAAAAACCTGCTTTAGTGAACAACTGCACATTTGTAAGTTCTCCGACAGCATTAACGGAGCTAAGCCTTGCTTTCTCATCGCTATATGGTGAGAAAAAGTGCGAGCTTGTTATTTTTGATACAATCTCAACCCTGATAATCTACCAGGATATAGGTACAGTGATAAAATTTGCGCATAACCTGGTAACAAAGGCAAGTGTGCTGAATAAAAAAGCAGTATTTATCGCGTTAAAGGAAGATTCAGAGACTTTGATTAAAGACCTGAACATGTTTGTCGATAAGGTAATTGATCTATAATTTTTTCTTAGGTGATTTTTTATTTTTCTGCAATGTAAACTTTCTGACATTTTCCAAAGCATCTTTTGCATTCTGTACAAGCAGAATCATCCCTAAAGCAAAAAACAGATAGCCAAGGCTCCAGGTCAAATCAAGCGGCAGTCCGCTTGTATAATTCCCTGCATCAAGGGCATATATTATATCACCAATCCATGTGAGCAGCGCCCCAATCCCAATAGCTATCCATGGGGCTGCAAATTTTCCGGACATCACAGAATATATAAGAAGCAGGATTGCAGACAAAAGGATGAAATCTACAAGGACATATCCTGAAGTCACGATATTTTCAATGGCTGATGTACTGCTGTCCCAAGCAATTGGGAAAAAATAATTATAAACAAAAAAAGCAGAGATTAAGCCAATTACTAGCATTGATTTTTTTTCTTTAAAAAATGATACATTGACTAATTTTATCGCAATTATCACACCTATAAGAAATAACACATAGGCTGAAAGATAAAAGAAGTCAGCAATAGACAAAACTGCCTCTTCAAGGAAAAAATACCATAATATATCACCGATGAACCAGAAGCAGAATGTCAGTGTTATGAAAAAAGCGCTTTTTCCCTGGCAGCTTCCCTTGAAATATACTATAGCTAAGGCTCCAAAATATATTGGTATCAAAGGTGCCACTATGGTAAAAAATCTTTCAATATTCACATTATCGGTGTAACCGAACAAGAAAGCGATGCTCATAATTATAGCGAACAATGCCAATGAAATGATATATGTTTTTGTTTTTTTCATTTTTATACCTTTATCTTATATTGGTGATATATCTTATTAAGTATCTTTACTGCATTCTGCTCTCCCATATAGCCAGTCAGCATATGTTTTGCAACATCCAAAATCTCTTTTGGGTCATCGTATTGCTGTTCAATCATGGTTTTAACAGAATCTCCAAAAATTGGTGTGAGTACAGAAACGACATCTGACTTAACAGACATGTTTGTTTATGGGTGTATCCGGCTTATATACTTTGGGTTTACTCTAAATATACTACTAATTAGTCATCAGATAATGTTTATATACTATTTTAACTAAAAAATCAATGGGGGTGTTGCTGTTTTTTTAGTTTTAGCAGTGACTTTCTTAGTAAATTTGAGCAGTTTTTTATTAATTCTTTTTATTATATTTATTTTAATACTATATTATACTAAAAATAGTATAATATTTTTTTCATTTATAGTCAATAAAATAAAAACATTTAAATACTAGATTATATAAAAAAAGATATAATTACGGGGATAATATAGTGAGCGGGAAAGTTGAGGAGCAGATTATTAGTATTTTTAATAGGGATATCACTCAACTGCTATCGATAAACCAGATTTCTAAGATCCTGAAAAAAGCATATCCACATATCAACAGCAAGGTTAATCAGATGATAAGCGAGCAGGTGCTCTCAAAGACAAACATCGGAAGAAGCTATTTCTGCTCAATAAACCTTGAGAGCTCGAAGTCTATTGCTCTTCTTTCTTTGGCAGAATCAGAGAAAAAAATAGAAGATGGACTTAAAAAAGAGCTGAAGAATATAAAATCTGAATTCCTCATCTATACAGTATTCATGGCCAAGAACAGGGTCTATTTTGTCCTTGACCATCTTCATGACAGGGAAGCGATTAAAAAAAAGCTCAAAAGCCTAAAAAAATACGAGCTTTTGTTTTTTTCAAAAGACGAGTTCAAGAATCTCGTCCTTTCAAAGCCAGGGATTCTGGTTGAAACAGTCGTTCTATATTCACCTGAAAAATATTACGAGCTGCTAAGCGAGATAAATAAGCAGCTTATAGGGAAGGTGATGTTTTGATGAAGCATCACATAAATCAAAGAATCCTATCATGGGTACTTTTACTTATCTTAGTTGCATCTGCTTCCCTTGTCATTCTCGCAGATGCTTCGATGATACAGACAGACAAAAAAGAATATCTCTTGGGTGAGATAGTAAAGATAAAGCTGAATATGGACAAGATGGAAAATGTCTATGTCGACATATTAACTCCTGGTTCAGTATTAAAATTTCTGAATCCTGAAAATGTGCTTTCATATAGGCCTAATGAAATCGGGAAATACAGGGTCAATGTATACAGTGAAAAAAAACTGATAGACTCAGTCTCTTTTTCTGTATTCAAAGGATCGGAAAACAGGAAATATTTCTGGACAGACAGAACTTCTTATGTCCTTGGTGAGGAAGTCTTGATATTGTTCAATGAAACACTGATACAGCCTTCATATAACATTATAGTGAAAAGCGATTCAAAAAGATTCAATTATGAAGGTATTCCAAAGACTCAGCTTAGGTTCCTTCCAAAGGAAGTTGGAAAATACAGCATCACTCTAATGGATAACGATGCTGTGCTTTATGAATCCTATTTTACAGTTGAAATTGTTGCAGAAGAATCAAGGCCAATAGCAGCAAAGAATAATTTTACAATAGATAGCAGGTTCAGGATAAGAAACAGTCAGGGGTATATAGCAGAATTGCCATACAAGATAAAAGGACAGAATGTCTCAGGTAAAGGCTCAATGAGCCTGCAGGCGCAGGATAAAGTGGATATATCCTTTTATCCGGAAGTTGCAGGAATAAAGGAGATGGCATTTGAAGATCTTGATGTTTCAGATTTTGATCTTGGCCTGGAAAACCTTGAAAATATAGAGCTGCCTTCTGGCAGAGCGAAAAAGGCATATGCAATAGACCCATCTTCTTTAGATTTCTCAAAAGCCAAAATATCAGTAGAGGCAAAGGGATACCAGCTGTTCAAATGCAGGGAATGGAACTTTACAATGCAACAGTGTCTTGGAACATGGGAATTCCAGAAGCTCATAAAACCAGGAGAGTTATATGAGATTGAACTGAATGCAACAGACCCAGGTTATGCAGAAACAGGCCTTGCATCAATAAACACAGATAAGCCTATATACCACCCTGGAGAGCAGGTCATGCTCACTGCTGTAGTCCTAGACCAGCAAGGATATCTGGTAAGCGATGCAGATGTAGATATAACCTTGACATTGCCTAATTCTTCTTTTGTGATGCTTGAAGGAAAAGAAAGTAGTAGGGGTATATATCATGCAAATTATACAGCATATTTCAGCGGCACATACACAATATCTGTCCATGCAGTGACAGAAAATATCGATAGTGTTATGCTGTCATATTTTGAGGTCATGCCTTACTATGAATTTGATATAATCAGGAAAACACCAGTAACTTTAGATGTAGAAGACTTGTTAAGAAGCTCAGTAAATATCTTCAGTTATTCAGGTATAAGCAATTTTTCATTTACAGAGGCACTTCCTGAATCATTCGATGTCATAAATTCAGACAGTGATATCATTGCCCAGTATAACGGAAGCAAATACCTTACATGGCTGTCTTTAGAAAACAATGCAACAGTGAGTTATGAAGCAAAGCTTCCTGAGATCTCCCCGGAATTATATGAACTGCAAAGTTTTGTAGAATACAACAACTCAAGGTTTGATGAAGCAAGGCCATGGTTTTTGGCAGCAGATCCATCATCAACATACCTGATTACATTTTCAGATTGTGTAGGATGGGGAGACAGTACCTGTTGTGCAGGAACAGATAGGGGAGAATGTCCGACATCAGGAAACACAAATTATACCTGCACATATACAGACACCCAACCCTCTAGCTATCTTGCAGTCAGCGTAAATGTCTCTGTGATAAATGTCATGACTAACGAGAACTTCAATATGGTTGTTGCATTAAACAACCAGAATCTTGGAAACATAGGTACTACTGGTCTTGTCTGCTCGATGTCAAGCGCGCCTAATTTCACACTTTCAAACATCAATGCATACAGGGTAGGAGGGACAAATAAGATAGACCTTGATCCGCAGGGTTCAGCAAGGCATATCATCAATGATGATGGCTCAAACAATGTGATGAGAGTAAAAGTTGCATACACAAAAAGGCCTAATATAACACTAAATTATCCTGCAGATTCAGCTGTCATTGAAAAAGGAAGGATACCTTTCAATTTCACAGTAAGGGATGATGACACGCTAAAGAACTGCTCATTGTTTGGTAATTTTGGTGGGCCATATGTAAGGAATGAGACAGAACTTGGGATAATAAACAACACAAACAAGAACATCAATATTACCTTAAGACCGGGAACCTTCACATGGGGAGTTCAATGTTATGATACAGTAAACGCTCTTGGTTATAGCGTGAACAGGACATTGTTTGTAACAAAACCGATTGACATGTTCTATCCAGATAAGGCTGCTCCAGGAATGAATATTGTAGTTACAATACTTGGAGAGGATTTCAACTATTCAGATGTTATTAAGACCAGTTCATCAGATATCATAGTTGGAAAATATGTTGTAGTGAACCAGACTGGTCAAAATACAAGAAAAGCAGCAAATGTCCTCCAGGTTCCCTTTTTCATAAAATCAGATGCAGCAGCCCAGAATGTAACACTAAACATTAGTAGAGCAATCCCCTCATGGAGTTTTGAAATAGTGCAGCCTGTTTCAGGGAGCGGGGACTATACAGGGCAGAGCGGGGCAAAAGTTTTAGGCACAGGTGGGACAAACGGCAGGAGGAGTTTCTTTGGTACAATTGTCCTGCAAAAGCTTATAGTTCCAAGCGGAGTAACTTTAACAGTTAGCACAGCAGATCCAGATTCTAATCCCTCAAATGGAGACCAGGGGTATTTTCCTGCAATAATTCTTGTAAATGGAACAGTAAACATCTCTGGTGTTTTCAATGTAAACGGTCAGAACGGCGCCTCTACTACAAATGATGTGGGTGCAAATGGAGGAAACGCAGGACCTGGAGGAGCAGGAGGAGGCGGAGGTGGAGGAGATGATGGCCTAGGAGGAAATGGAGGAA
>CAYRXW010000011.1:0-50380 GCA_964428335.1 uncultured Methanosarcinales archaeon
CCCTCCACCTCTCTTCTGGATTAAGGCAGCTTTCTTTACTCCTTCAAAAATTCCTTCCATACTGTCTTCTACAGGAATGACGAAGCAGTTTGCAAGGTTCTTTACAGGCGTTCCTGCATTCGCTATGGTTCTTCCTCCTGGAATAAAATCAAGGGTTGTAAGCATCCCCAAGAATTCAGATTCAAGGGCTTTTGCAGCCTTCTCTCCTTTAAACTTTGTCTCGCTTTTTGAGATTTCAGAAGCAATCCTTTTAAACATGCCTAACGGGGTTTCAATAACATTTCCATCAGCATCTCTTTTCAGGTATTTTGCATATGTAATCCTTAACTGGTTATCATTAAATCCTAGCTTTTCGCTTTCAGGAATCCCTGCCATATAACTCTTGTAATCTTGCATAAATCTCACCCAACCCCATTAAATTGATAAGCACAATTATATACAACCCGTTGTGGTATTATTTTTAGATAATACAACCAATTGTACAACTATTATCAATAGTGAAATAGCTTTATAAAGTTATTGAAAACAGAATACATATGATGCAAAATATATTTTGGCATTTAATTTTACACTATGGAAAATAAATAGATTAGCCATTAAACAGTAATTATAAAAATTTAGTTTTCTTAAATTATTTTGATTTCTATTACACTAATTATATATAGTTTTGATGTACTTATATGATTTTACAAGCAGACTTTCAACTATTTGGTCCGTTCCATCTAATATAATCTTAGATATGCAGACATCGCTTGTTTTTCATGCATCCTTTGAATCAATTCATATAATGCAGGCACCATCTCTGCATCCGTTTGGACAGGTAAACTGCTCAGTTTTCAGCTTGCCATCTTCGCAATATTGCTCGAATAATACATCATCATCAACATTGATGCCGTCGCCGCAAAGGTCATTATGCATGGTACATAACATGCCTGAGGCATCGCCTGGCTCTTCAGCACCATAGAAACAGGCTGTCACATCTCCGTTCACAAAATAATCGATACTGCCTTCTGCATCTTCGCAAGTGCTCTCTTTTTGAGCATCTGGTTCTCCTGACTTAGTTTTCTCAATCTTACTTATGCTGCATCCAGCAAGGAATATCAGTGTTAAAATCAGTGTCATCATATAATTTCTTTTTACCATAATTTAGGATGTACTGATTTGACTATATAATATTTTTGTATCGATTGCTTGCCTAATATAATCTTACAGATGCTAAATACCTCTTACTCATTCGAAGGATTCATCCACGTTTCGATAAAGCTAAATATTTTGCTGCTCTTAAAAACAGCCAGTGTCGCATGAATCTTTATTCCAGCTGGATATTGCGACTTTAAATTACGAAAGAAGTCCAAAAAACAAATAATTATCAATTATATCTCTACTAACCATTTAAAAAACTAATAAAAAATAAGAAAAAATCTAAGCTTTTTTCTCTTCTGCTTTAACTTTTAGCTTCCTTCTTGTTTCAGGAACAGGCCTTACAACGACCAAAGGAACAAGGCCTTTGTCATATTCCAATGTTGCAATCCTTACTGGATTATATTTTAAGTCTTCAAGGTCCTTTTTCCCAAGTTTTATCATGAAAGGTGCTCCCATTGATATCTGTAGAGCTCTTGCACCGATAATCCTTGCTTTTTCGTATTTTGTATCCATTATATTCACCCTAGATATTTCCTTATTTCCTTAGCTTTCTTTCCTGCAAGCTCAATCATGCTTTCTATTTCAACCTTTGAAAGAGGCTCATTTCCGCCCTTTTGCAGGGCACAAATATTTCCTTCAGCTGTGAAAGCTACTGTAAGCCTGGCATCCATAAGCTCTTCCTCGTCGACTGTTGGATCAACAAGATAATGTCCTCCAAGCTTATGAACTGTTATGGAAACTGGCTCTGTTAATATAGGTAACTTTTGTTTGGTTGGTTCCTTATAATTTAGTTTGTCTCCTTCCAGTTTTGGCATTTTTGCATCTTTTATTGCAAGCCATACAGCAAGTGCTGAAGCATCAAACAAGTTTCCTGATGCATTTAAAGGTACTATGTCAACAATTATTGAATATACCAGTTCACCAGGCCTTATGCATAGCTTCTTGTAATCAATTGCTTTTGATTCCCTTATCCCTCTGTCAACTACCCTTGCCAGTTCAATGCTTTCAACACCAGGTGGACCTGATTCAAATTTCGGGCTGCTCATAGGTATAAGCTCTGCATTTACCATCAAAGTCCCTTCTTCTGGAGTATCTGGGTAGGGTTTTCCAACCTCAAACTTGACTCCTGCAATGACTTCAGTGTTTCCAAGCTTTACCCTGGCTGAACCTTCTGCAGTCTTTGTTATTCCGGTCTGGACTTCAATTTTCCTGTACTCGTCTTTTTTCCTTCCGTCATACCTTAGGTTTTTCTTAAGGTAGTTTAATACATGATCTTTACTCATTTTTCATTACCCCAAATTTTGCCTTCAAAGCGTTTCTTTGCACTTCAAGGATCTGAAGAGTTCCTTTTTTTACTATGTCAAGGGCTTTCATCAAATCTGCTACAGATACTTTTCCGTCCATCTGAAGCAATGAAAACTTGTCCATGCTTGGGATATATGCTACAGGAATATCTGCAACATCTCCTTTGTCATATGCTTCTTCTTCATAGTTTAAGTCCAGGCATATCTGCCCGTCAACTACTCCAACAGACACAGCTGAAACAAGGTCTTTCATGACAATTCCTGCATCAGCAAGTGCCATTGAGGCTGCGCAGATTCCGGCGCATCTTGAACCAGCATCTGTCTGTGTCAGTTCAATGAACACATCAACTACTGCGTTTGGAAAATCCTCAAGATTTACTACAGGAAGCAAAGAGTTTTCTGTTACCAATGAAATTTCCCTGCTTCTCCTGCTTGGTCCAGGTCTTACTCTTTCTCCCATCCCTGAGAATGCCATCATGTTGTAATTACACCTTAAAAGGCCTTTTTTTGGGTCCTTTAAGAACCTTGGAAATAAGTCCCTTGGTCCATAGACTGCTGCATATGCAATTGTATTTCCTATCTTGAAATATGCTGAGCCAGTGGCATTTTTTATAACTCCTACTTTAGCTTCGATTTCTCTAAGCTCGTCAAACTTCCTGCCATCAAGCCTCTTCTTGTAAGCCATTATTATCACCTGCTACTACTTCTACTTTTCTTCCTTTTGATTCAAGGTACACTTTGATTTTATCTGTCAAGCCTGAGATATGGCTTTCTTCTTCAATCTTCCTGATTGTGCTGACTGCATCAAGCTCATCTTCAGGATTAACTCCCTTTATCCACACAATCCCATTTTGGCCTACAATCACATTGCAGTTTGTTGCATGCTTTATCATCGAGACCATTGAGCCCTGCTTTCCGATTATCCTTGGCACTTTTGTTGGTGCAACAAAGACAATCCTTCCGCCTTCAAGTTTCCTAAGGCCAGGTCCTTTCATTGTCAGATCAATCAGGTTTTGGCTTGTCACGTTATATATCTTTGTGACAAGGAAATCCCCAATGTCAAAATACTGGGTCAAATCAGCTCCTCTCCTGACAAAATCATTTGTTGCATCTTTCATTGAAAGCATTGCAGAATATGCTGAATTTGTCTCAAGAGACCATCCTGAAAAATTGATGTCAGCAACCTTGCCGATTATTACATCTCCTCTCTTTGGAAGGTAATTTCCTGATAAAGGAATTATCTTTACGACTTTTCCTTCAATCCTTACAAGGCCAAGCCTTGATGAAAGGATATTGTCCCCTTTTCTGTATGTCCCTTCGCTTGGAAGGTATGACATTCCCTCTGCCAGGATTTCTCCTGGAACTACTATATCTTTTTCATTTACTTTTAGTTCATTTCCCATTTTTTATCACTTTAATACGCTTGATTCTACTGTTCCATGCGTTAATTTATTTAAGGCATCATAAAAATCATTCTGAAGCCCTGCCGGTATTTCGACAACTGAAAGCCAAGAGCCGTCATTAAGCCAGTCTTCCTGCAATACTTTTCCGTATTTTGTAACAGTCGCATGTCCTTTTCCTGCATAATTTGCAGAAATCTTTACCTGTATCTCCTTAACTGCAAACTTTATTGGAATTATCGGCTTTAAAAGATGCAAAACTCCTTCAATCTGTTCCTCTGCATCTTTCATGTCATCAATCCTCACTTTTGCTTCATCCATCGCTGCCTCAACCCTTGTCCTGGGATGAGGAAGGCCGGTTTTTGGATCAATTGCATTTCTTGCAATGAGTTCTATTATCTTATTTCTCTTATCTTTCCTTTTTTGTTCCCTGTATTCCTGCGTGAACTGTATCTCTCCTTCGCTAAGGATTGCCTTTGCAACCTGCAGTATATCATCAGTTCCAAAAGCTGTTTTCATCTCTTCAGGAGATGCTTCATAGCCTTTTTTTGCCTCTGAGAAAATTTTTTCATACATCAGGACTTCTTTTATATCTGCTTTTTTTGCCCTGTAGTCTATTATTTTCTCCGGGTTTATGATTACCTCAAAGTGCTCTCCGTTTTTCTTCATTTTTGCCAGGTTAAAAGACGTCTTTTCCTGGTCAAATGATTTAACAGGTCTCATTTTTTCCTCACTTCATGTACGCTTTTATTTCTTCCTTGGTAAGTTTTGTGAATACTTTATCCTTGACAGATACATAAGCTGCATCAATTTTCTCATGATCAAAATTCTTATCAAGAGATTTTTTAAGTGCCTTAATAGCAAGCCTAAAACCATCAGCCATGTTCATCTTCTCATCGTATTCCTTGTATAGGATTTCTTCAACCTCAGGCTCAGCTTCTCCGATAACAGTTGCTTTATACTGGAAATAGATTCCTGTTGGGTCTGTTTCGTATAGTTTTGGCTTTCCATTGTCTACGCCTGCAATCAGGACAGAAACTCCAAACGGCCTGTATCCGCCAGACTGTGTTGTCAGCTGTTTTAGGTTTGCAATATCCCTTACAATTGAGATTATATCAATTGCAGAATCATAAGTTACCCTATGCTGCTGTGCAATTACCTGTGCTCTTTCAATCAAGATCCTTGCATCGCTTATTATTCCTGAAGCAGTTGCTCCGATGTGATCATCAATCTTCCATATCTTTTCGACAGATTCCGGAACTATTAGCTTATCAACAATCCTTTTGTCTGTGATAAGAACTACCCCGTCTGTACACTGTATTCCTATGGCTGTGCTTCCCTGCCTTACTGTTTTTTTAGCATATTCTACCTGAAGAAGCCTTCCGTCAGGCGAAAACATTGTGATTGCCCTATCATATCCCATCATCTGGTGTTGTAAAGGTTGCATTTTTTATCCTCCTTTTAATTTAAGTTTTGCTTTTTTAAGTATGCCTGAGACGTAGACGATATGTATAACCATATTCTGAATCATTGAGACAGACACCCTTAGTTTGTCCACAAAGTTATGGTTGATTTTTACAATCCCTCTGTTCTTGCCGTAAACCCTGGTATCCATGATGCCAGCTTCACTTAGGCCAAAAACACCGAAACAATTTTTGTAGGATTCGTTTATTTTTTTTAACACATCGCCGTGCAGGATTTCTCCGCTGCCTATCACTTCATAAACACAATATCTTTTTTTTGTCCTTATGGTTGGCAGAAGCGGTTTTCCTTTCATTATTTTTGGAGAAACCCCATTGATGTCTCTTCCCTCTCTATATTAAAGAAACCTAGCCTGTTTATAAAGGTTTTTATAGTAGTAAGAAATTAAAGAAGGAAATGGGAAAAAAGGCGTCTGCTTCAGTTTTTATAATTATTGCTCTTGTTTTGTTGATCTTGATCTCCTTTTTTTATTTCATAAAAAACAACCAGGGAATAAATGTATTGCAAAGCGAGGCAGATAGGGTAAAATCATTCACGCAGGCAAAAGAAAGGGTTGAAAAATATGTTTCAGACTGCATAAGCCTAAAGACAATCGAAGTTTTCGATAAGTTCTGGGTTACAGAGAGTAGTGATATCAAGCTTTATCTGGATAAGCATTTCCTGGAATGCATTGATGACTTTTCAGGATTTAGGGAAGAAGGATATGATTTTGAATATTCCGGCTATACCCACGAGCTGGAGCTGGAAGGAAATGATGCGATAATAAATATGAATTTTACTGTAAACATCTCAAGAGAAGGCCAAAGGGCTCAGGTAAAGGAGTTCATGTCTGTAATTGATCTTGGCAGCCTTAACCTTGAAACTAAAGGAAAATATGTCGTTAATCTGGGCAACATGACAGATTTTGAAATCCTCTATAAAAACGTCTTGTACAAGGTTGAAGAGGTAAATGGGCTTAAGCTCTACATAATTAAACTGAATCTGAATGACCCGACAATTGAATTTTTTGTAACACCAAGGCAGGATTATCTCGAAGGAACAACTTCATTCTTAGCAAAGAATAAGCTTCAGCTTGCCGTAAATGGTGGAGGCTGGCCTGAAGTTGGTTTTACAAGCAACGCACAGACAGAACTAGTAACTTATTCACAGGGCAATCTGATTGCAGAAGGCCCTGATTTCTGGGTTACAGTCACAATAACCAAAAACAATTCAGTAATCCTGGGCAAAAAACCAAAGAACCCAGAAGACTTATACAATGTGGTTACAGGGTTTAACCTTTTTGTATTGAATGAAGAAGTGACATCAAGGATGTATCCAGGCGGACCTGGTTATAAGGAAGGGTATGATACATTAGACCCAAGGACTACAATAGGTTATGATGAAGAGAACAATGTCTTGAATATAATATTGGTTGATTCAGGGGTAGTAGGGCAGAGGATGGGCATGCGTTTAAGGGATATTGGTGTATATCATGTCAGGGAGGGAAGCAATACTGCAATTAACATGGATGGTGGAGGCTCAACAACTCTAGTAATAGAAGGGAAAGGCATAGTGAATGCGCCTTCAGATGGAGCTGAAAGGCCTGTTGCAACTCATTTAGGCATTTGGGCTGAGAAAGTGGATTTTGGTGAAGAGATAGTAAGCTAAGCTTCATAGCTTGGAAAAGGTGGTGTAATCTTAGGATTTGGTTCTATTGTTTCAAACAATTCTGAAACTGAATTCGTTAACCATAAAGGTGTAACTGCCCCCATAATTGTTCCTAAAGCAAACCCAGCTTTTGACATTTTTGTGTTGGCATAAAGTCCTTCGAAACGATTCTGCCTTTCTATAATCCTAGAATAGGTGAGGTTATGGGTAACTAGCCCGGCTAAAATAACAGCAGGTATTGTTACAGTCAGATAAGCGCCAACATAAACGCAAAAGGCATAAGCACAGGTAGTAGCGATACTTTCAGTGAAGCCATATTTGAAACCTCCAAAAAAATTCGGAGAAAATTCATTACTTATCTGATACATTAGCTTGTGTTTTTTTGTCAATTTGTGCTCATTTGAATATTTTTGCATTGCCTTTTCTATCTTTGCAAGATCTTTTGCATTTCCCATCATTTTATAGTGTATTTTTTGCACTCTGCCTTTCTCATAGACTATTTTTGTGGTTCTGCCCAATGCTACAATGCTTTCATCATTTGAAAACAAAAGATAATCATCCAAAAAATTTCTGTTTGCTTCCAGGACAACATCAATTCTTGCGTCATTAAATTCCTGAGAATAAATTTCAAAAATTATTTTAGACACACCGGTTGGTGGAACAGCAGCATCAATTGAAAATCTTAATTCTGCAACACTGCTATTTTTTTCTAAAACTATATCTTCAATCATAGCAGCGGCAACCAAGTCACTATATAAAAAGCTATTGATAAAGAAATCAGAAAATAATGCGGAGGACTGGATTCCCTAGCAAACTTTAGTTTGCGGGTTTGAGAACGAAGTGAACAAACGTTCGAATCCTGTAAATCATAAAACTAATCTATTTCTATTAGAAAATAATGCGGAGGACAGGATTCGAACCTGCGTAAGCACTAAGCTAACAGGTGTCTTACGTTCATCGCCATCTTGTGGATGGCTCATCACACCTTTACGCCCTAAGCCTGTCCCGTTTGACCGCTCCGGCACCTCCGCATAAAACACTGAAAATTTCTTTTCAATGTGTATCTGAATGAAACTATCGTCTTTTTAAATAGTTTACTGATTTTCAAAAAAACAGATATGAAAAAAATAATTATTTAGAATGGTTGCTTTTCTTCTTCTTCATCCATGCATAGCTTCTGATCTTGGCGCTTTTGCCGTATCCGCAGCTGCTGCACTTCTCATGACCTCTATGGTAAGTTGTCTCTCCACATCTCCTACATCTTATGTGAGTCTTTTTTCCAGACTTCTTCCCCATTGATTTTGTTGTCATTTTATTCCATGGACAAAAGTATTATTGTGTCCCCTCTTACAAAGACAGTGCCCAGCTTCCTTTTTACTTCGCCGTCCACTCTTTCTTCGCAGTCATCAAGTACTACGTTTATGTGAATATCAAAGGCTGATAGTTTTCCAACAAGCTGTTTGTTGTTCTTAAGATCAAGTATGACTCTCTGATTTCTTGCTTTGTTTAATGCATCTAATGGTCTTGCTTCCATAATTAACACCTCGGAAATAAGGACTTGGATTTGAAAGATGTTTATAAAGTTTACTAAGCCAAGGACTATTTTCTACCTTTCATCAAAGGCTCAATATCCAAGCCATTTACTTCATAATTCCTATAATCCATGTTTTTCAGCCTATGCGTTGCTTTATATACTAAGTAATGTTCAACGTTTCTTACACCATTCGCATATGCATCTACCATATTCCCGGTTTCTCCATGGATCACTAAAAGAATATTTTCGTCTTCATGCGCAGCAAGTGTATCTTCCAGTGCAGCTATAGTCCTGTCCCATACCTGCGATAAGCTTTCACCTTCTGGCTGGTCTTCGCTTTCTGGTGGAATGAAATATGCAGGGTCTTTGCCCCATTCATGATATAAATTTGTGCCATATAGTTTATCATATTCCTTAATATCTTCATCAGTCATTATGTGGGCAAACCCAAAATTCCTTTCAGCATATTCATTATTTATCTCAATGTTTCCAGGTAAATGCTGATATATTGCTTTTACTGTCTCAAGGGTTCTGATATAACCTGTAGTTATTATTGTGTCATAATTATCAAGATCAATTGGGATATGGCCTGCATCACACAGCACTCCAAAAAACTTAGCGATTAGATAACCCTTATTGGTCAGGCCAATATACATATCAGGTTCCTCCCGCAGCATGGCTCTTAGAATGCTGCCTGCATGATGGTTCTTATAATTTTCAAGAATATTATTGGCGTCAGATTCTGCATGCCTAATCAATGTTAATAGGGACATAAATCCAAAGGGAAAACACACTATATAAAAACTAATATGTAGAAAATGCGTCTGATCGGGATTCCCAAGCGAGCGAAGCGAGTGGGTTCACGAACACAGTGAGAGAACGTTCGAATCCCAAGGCAGAATAACTAAAAAATCTTAAAGAAAAGTATGCGTCCGCCGGGATTCGAACCCAGATAACCGGCTGTCTTTGCGAGTTTTGAGCAAAGACCCAGTGGATCTCTGATCTTAACGCTTGGAAGGCCAGTGTCTTAGCCATTGGACCACAGACGCATATATTATGCCTTAATATAAAAAAGAAAAATAAATCATTTATTAATCTTCTGGTTATTATCGAGAAATAAAAGAAACTATGAGATTTCTGGTTTTTTTGACATCCATAAGTAAGATTTATAAAGAACACCTATTTCCAAAGCCACTATGGGTAGAATCAAAACAAAAGCAATCAAGAGAGTTACATTGGAACTGGTAAATAACTACTTTAATGAGTTTTGTGACGATTTCACAAAAAACAAAGCAGCTGTTACAAATAGGACAGACATACCTTCCAAGAAGCTTAGGAACATGATTGCAGGTTACGCAACAAGAAAAGTTAAGTCCAGAGAACAATTATAATAACACTAATAATTGTGAGGTGTGCTTAAATGACAGAAGACAACAGTATTTTTATCGGCGGAAAGCCTTTTATGAATTATGTTACAGGAGTTGTAATGCAGTTCACAACAAAAAATGCAGAGGAAGTCATTGTCAAGGCTAGGGGAAAATTCATTTCAAGGGCCGTGGATGTCGCTGAAGTTGCAGCCAAAAGATTCCTGCTTGGTCAGGTTGCAGTAAAAGAAGTCAAGACTGATTCAGAAGAATTTAAGAACCAGGAAGGAAAGCAGGTAAGGGTAAGCACAATTGAGATTGTTCTTGCACGAAGCAAGAAAAAATAATTTCTATAGATTTTTAAACTTCATTTAATTTAGTTGTGATGTTTATTAGGGCCTGTGGTGTAACCTGGATAGCACAATCGGCTTCGGTAATGGCCAGCGATGAAAAAATCTTAGAGCTTAAGCCATTAAGGTTACCGGTTAGTTGGGGTTCAAATCCTCACAGGCTCATGGCAATGAGATTTGAGGTTAGAAAATTCAGCAGAATTTTCTTTTCCTCACAGGCTCATAATACCTAAATGTATGATTAGTTAATTTGGTAGGATTTTTTTAATCACAGGTTCATGTTTCATTCTACAAAACTTATATAAACCTCTTCCCTTTAGTTTTCCTAATATGAGACTTAATCTTCCAAAGCAAAGAATCATCCAGGTTGATGCAGTATGGTGGAAAAGATTGCTTTCTTTTTTCATGGATTTTTTTATAATACAGGTAATAATATTCGGGCCGTTTGCCCCTGTTTTCAAGAACACATTGCCTTTAAATGGAGATGTCATGGCAAATTATGCATATTTCCAGAATAATCCCGGCATAATTGAAGGACTGATGTCAGTCTTTTTGGCTATCTTCCTACTTATTGGGATTTACTTTGTCGTGTTTGAATTCAAGATGAAGCAAACACCAGGAAAGATGTTGTTTAAGCTTAAAGTTGTGCCGCTTGAAAAAGAAGAACTGACTTTCTGGAAAGTGTTGGCAAGAAATATTGCTGTAATTCCAATCTTTCCCTTTTCAGCACTTTGGATTGTTGATCCAATCTATATGATGTTTACAGGCAGCAGGCTTTCAGATAAATTTTCAAGGACAAAAGTTGTTGAGGAATTAGTAGCATGAGCAAATTTTGGGAGACGCTAAAAATAATAGGTATCGTATGGCTTTTAAGCAGCATTGCTTCAATGTTTTTCATAGGTGATGATCCTTCAATTTCCCAGAATGGCAACATTGCAGTGATAAGGATATATGGGCCGATCAGTGTTGAGGAAGCATCAGGCTTTGGTTCAAGCGGAACCTCAAGCGAATTAATAATTTCGCAGCTGGAAAAAGCAGAACAGAACCCAAACATAAAAGCAGTATTGCTTGACATCAATTCTCCTGGAGGTTCAGGGGTTGCAGCTGATGAGATAGGCCAGAAAATAAAATCTATGAACAAGACAACAGTTGCTGTAGTCCGTGAGATAGGGACAAGCGCAGCATACTGGATTGCATCAACTACAGATTATATTTTTGCAAACAGGCTTTCAATAACAGGAAGCATAGGTGTCATAGGAAGCTACCTTGATTTCTCTGGGTTAATTGAAGAATACAATGTAACTTACAGAAGATATGTTTCAGGCGAGTACAAGGATATGGGTTCGCCTTTTAAAGAACCAACAGAAGCTGAAATTAAGCTGTATCAAGATATTATAAATAAGATGGAATCTTTTTTCATCAAAGAAGTTTCTGAGAACAGAAAGTTATCGGTTGCAAAAGTTGAAAAGCTTGCAACAGGCCAGATTTACCTTGGAACTGAAGCAAAAGAGCTTGGTTTGATTGATGCGCTTGGGACAAAGGAAGATGCAATAGCCTTTATTGAAAACAAATATAACATTACAGCTGAACTTGTGGAATATAAAGAAAAAAAAGGCTTTTATGATTTACTAACTGAGTTCAGCGGAAAAAAAATAGGAACTTTTATAAATTCAGGTCCTTCATTTGAATTCAGGTAATTATTAATTATCAAAAGAGGGGTAGACTATGTTTGAAAGAAAGTTCAATTTTTTTGAAAAGCTTTTACTTCCTGTAGGGATAGGCCTTACTTTTTTTGGGTTCTACATGATTCTTCTGGCTGAAAAAGTCAATACAGAGATTGCATGGATAAGGCTTATGACCGTATTCAGCTGGATGATGCTTTTGTTTATAGTCATATTTACAGCAACTTCAGAAAATATGAAGGAGGAGCTTACTATAATACAGAAAGAGCACATGACCGAAATTAAGCTTTTAAGGGAGCTTAGCCACGAGCAGCTTGAAGAGATTAAGCTATTAAGGCAGGAACTTAAGAAAAGATAATTTCTCATATCTTTTTGCTTTTCTTCATTTCTATGAAAGTTATTTAAAACAGAACTGCTTTTTAATTTGCTATGAACATACTTATCTCTTACCACAAAGGGTATTTCGAGAATTTTGTAGCTGAAGTTGAATCATTCTTAAAAAATGAAAAGCAGGCAGTAACAAAGATTGATAGGGAGTGCCTTGAAAAGAGATCATATTCCAGAATAGATATGATAGTCGTGATTGGGGGAGACGGCACTTTTCTTAGGTCAAGCCACCTCAACGAAAGCATCCCTATGGTTGGCATAAACCCAAACCCTGAAAAAAAGGAAGGATTCTTCATGCAGCTAAATAAAAATAACTATTTAAGTTTCTTGAAGCAATCCTTAACTGAAATAAAAACAATTGATTATTTCAGGCTGGAAATTCTGATAAATGGAAAAGCTCTTCCTGAAAGAGCATTAAATGAAGCTTATATTGGAAGCGAAAAGCCATATATGATGTTTAATTACGAATTATCATTGAATGGAATGGCTGAATTCCAGAGAAGCTCAGGAATTCTAATAGGAACGCCGTGCGGAAGCCATGCGTGGATTAAATCTGCAGGCGGAAAAAAACTAAAACTAGATGAAACAAAATTCCAGTATCTTGTCAGGGAACCGTATGAAGGAAAGATTACTGGGAAGTTTTCTTATAAAAAAGGGATAATGGATGAAAACAGCAAGGTAAAAGTAATTCCAAAAACAAAAGGCATACTTGTAATTGATTCAGTAAGCAAGCCATATACAATAGAACCAGATGATAAAATCGAAATAAAAAAATCATTGCCACTTAAATATGTCAAATTTAAATATTAGGATAACATTCTTTTTTCTATGGAAATATTTCCTCCCGCATTTTAATCTCACAGGCTTGTTTTTTAGAAACTAACTTATTTTACCAAAATATTAAAAATAAAGGATAATTAAACAAATGAGAAAGGTGATATTCAATGGAAATTAGGTTCAATGTATCAGGTGTAAAATTCGGTGTCCTACATATAAAAGATATTTCAGTAAAAAAAGAATATGAAAAGCTCAAAGAAGAGCATTTGGTATTTGATGAAATAAAAAGTAAATATACTCTGGAAAATTTATCAGAAGATAAAATTGTAACTTCTTTTAGGAACCTTTACTGGTCATTCAATATGGATCCGACAAAAGACAGGATTTCAAGCGAAGCCTTGGTTAGGAGAATACTCAAAGGCGAAAATATGTGGAACATCAATAATATTGTTGATAATCTGAATCTTGTTTCGGCAAAATACAGGCTTCCAATGGGATATGTTGATGTAAAGACTGTGAAAGGAGACATCATTGTCAGGCAGGCAAAGAAAGATGAGATCTTTGTAAAGATAGGCGGACAGGAGAAAAAATGCAAAGGTACAGAGATATGCGTTGCTGATAGTGAAAAAATAATAGATTTTGGTTTTGCGACATCTGATTCAGACATAACTAAAATTACGGAGAATACAAAAGATCTTTTGATCCTGATATATGGGACAAGCGAAGTCTCAGATGACTATATGAAAAAAGCAATGGATGAATCAAAAGAGATGCTGAAAAAGCTCACAAAATATCATATTGTGGAAGAAAAAATCATAGTCTCAAATGTAAAAAAGACAGAGCAAGCTGAAGAAAAAACTGCAGAACAGCCAAAATCAGATGCAAAAAAGCAGACGACTGGAATCACAGTAAAAAGAGATGAGGATTTTTCAGAATGGTATACTCAGGTGATACAGAAATCAGACATGGCAGATTATTCAGCAGTCTCAGGCTGCATCGTCTATAAGCCATATTCCTATGAAGTATGGGAAAAGATACAGGCATTCTTCAATGAGAAGATAAAGAAATCAGGTGTAAAAAATGCATATTTTCCTTTATTGATACCGGAATCTCTTCTGACAAAAGAGCAGACACACGTCCAGGGATTTGCCCCAGAAGTAGCATGGGTCACACATGGCGGGAATTCAAAATTAAGTGAAAGGCTGGCAGTAAGGCCTACATCAGAGACAATAATGTATGATTCATATTCAAAATGGATAAGGAGTCATAATGACCTTCCTTTAAGGATAAACCAGTGGAATTCTGTGGTAAGATGGGAATTCAAGCACGCAACTCCTTTCTTAAGAGGCCGTGAATTTTTATGGCAGGAAGGGCACACAGTATTTGCAAAAAAAGAAGAAGCAGAAGCAGAAGTCCTTGAGATTTTGGATTACTATGCAGCAATCTATGAAGAGCTTTTGGCTGTTCCAGTAATAAAAGGAAGAAAGACAGAGACAGAAAAATTTGCAGGTGCAGACTACAGTACAACATGCGAGACATGGCTTCCTGTAAAAAAAGCCATCCAAGGATGTACTTCCCATCATTTAGGTCAGACCTTTGCAAAGGCTTTTGACATATCTTTTTTGGACAAGGACGGAAAGAAAGAATACGGCTACCAGAATTCATGGGGTTTCACTACAAGAAGCCTTGGAGTCATGATAATCATGCATGGTGATGACAAAGGCTTAGTGCTTCCGCCAAAAGCAGCACCAATCCAGGCAGTGATTGTTCCTATTATATTTGATGCAACAAAGGAAAAAGTCCTAAGCAAGGCTAAAGAGCTGAAAAACGATCTAAAAAAATACTCCGTTCTGGTTGATGACAGGGAAGGGTATACTCCAGGGTGGAAGTTCAATGAATGGGAGCTGAAAGGAGTTCCTGTAAGGATTGAGCTTGGGCCAAGGGACCTTGAAAACAGCCAGGTAGTCATTGCAAGAAGGGATACAGGAGCTAAGGAAACAGTGAAACTGACTGACGTAAAAAAGAAGATTGATTTCCTTATGAAAGATATTCAAAAAAACCTCTATAACAAGGCAAAACAGCAGATGGAAGAAAGCACAGTCAGAGTAAAGACAAAGGAAGAGTTCCTAAAAGCAGTAGAGGAAAAGAAATGGGTCTTAGCCCCATTCTGCGGCGATGCAAAGCTCGAGGAGCAGATAAAAGAAGAGACAGGTTATAAGACAAACTGCATCCCATTCAAGCAGCCAAAGAAATTAGGGAAATGCTTCTGGTGTGGCAGCGAGGCTAAGTTTGAGGTCTTGTTTGGGAAGAGCTTTTAATTTTTTTAATTATACTCTTTTATACACATATTATAAAAAATTAGAAAAAATAAAAATCTAATGATGCACCATAATCTCTACATCTTTCCCGAATATCTCTCTTAAGTTCTCAAAGATAGGCTGTTTTATGAAAACTGAGTTCGGGATTGCTTCCTCAGCAAGCGCTTTCTCAAGTTCGCCGATATTGCTCGGCCTTATGTTATCCAAGCTTCCGTCTTCCATGATATCAGCCTTGCTCACTTCCTTATCATCTGCATCAAGGTTATGCTGGATGAATGCAATCTTTCCAAGCAAGATGACTTCTCCAAAAAGCTTGCCATGCTTGACCCTTATCTTTGCTTTCTCTATCTCTTTTCCTCTCTTCCTCTGGATATATTCAATCAGGAATTTATGCAGTTCCTTGCTGTCTTTCTGGACATTTGTAAGGTCTGTCTTTGTAAGCTTTCCTGCATCATAGTCTTTCTTTGCCTTTACAACCTCATTGATCATCCTCAAGTACTTATGAGGGACTTTTCCAGAATCAATAAGCTCAGTCTCAAATGCCCTGATTACAGCGTCTTCCTTGATTTTCTCAGTTCCTTCCATCCTTAGGATGTCCCTGATCACAGTTACTGTGCTTTCATACTCATGAACAAGGCTCTCTTCCTCTTTTATCTTATCAATCTGCTTGAAGAGCTTCTGGATTCTTTTAAGGTATCTCTGTGAATCATCTAAAAGCTTATCGACTTCCTTTCCAGTTAATTCTTTCTTTGTCCCGTGCTCAAGTTCTTTTCTTATCTTGATGTTATCCTCAAGGATCTGCACATACTCTTCCTCTAGCAGCTTCTCTTTCTTGACAAAAATCTCTCTCATGACTTCCGGGGTTTCTTTTGGTGTTGGAGGTGGCACACCATATAACATAATAGCTGCCTGGGATGGAGTAAGGATTGCATAAAATGTATCTTCCATGCCTATAGAGCTCAGCTTGAATTTTACCCTGCTCATCAACTGGTCTCCTGATGTCATGAATATATCGATTGCTTCCTTACTAGGTTTTACCCTTCCCATCTGAAGAAGCTGTTTCCATGGCATGAAAATTCCCCTGTCATAGAATGGAATTCCGTCCCTAAGGAAGGTAAATATTATTGGGTTTGCTTCCTTGATATTCTCCCAGAAATCAGTCAGGATATAGACCTGGATGTTAATCTTGTTCCTGATGCCTGTAAGTTCTCCTGCCTCAAGTCCCATTCCAATTATTATTGCCCTAAGCTTATCCTTAAGTTCAACCCTTGTCATCTTTTTGACATCAGTGTCATCAATGACTACGAATACATCAATATCAGAATCAGGCTTTGCTTTTCCCTGTACTAAACTTCCGGCAAGGACATAGCAGACAATGTATTTCTCAAATTTTCTAAGGACCATCTGCTTATGTATCTCTGAAATCTTTATAGCGGCAAGCATCCCTGTATCGTAGACCGGAGCTCCTGCAGCAATCTTCATGTTCAGGTCATATTTTGCGTCATAGCATGACTGCCAAAGCTCGCTTAATATGATAATCTCAGGGAAGATATTCGGATTAACTTCCTTTGCAATCTGCGCAATAATCTGGCTTAGTTTTGTCTTCAATTCAAACTTAGACATCTTTGAGCTATCGGTATCATCAACTAAAACCATGACATAAATCTCATCCTTGTTTGGAGGTGGTTGCTGCTGCATTGGAAGTGTTGGCATCCCTGGCATCTGCATCCCGCCCATTCCAGCTCCCTGTGGCATCATAGGCATGCCCATTCCCTGTCCTCCTTGCCCCTGGAAAGTATTTCTTGGCGGAAGGAGTGTAATACCCATAATGTATTTATCAAATTTAGAAGTGACTTCTTTCTTGAATCTCTCAAGCTCTTTTTTTATTTTTTCCAGCTTTTCTTTTGCTTCTTTTGTCAGATTAGGTATTTTATCAATATCCAGCGGATCAGGCATCTTAATTTCCTGCTTCTCAGTTTTCTCATCTTTTTTTAGTTGTTTTTCTTCAGCCATTTGTAAAAATCACCTTTTTATTAACAACTATCGAGATGAGATTTATAAATAAAACTATACTATATCAAATAAGATTGAGGCATTTTTGTCAGCAGGCTATGCTATATTTGCCGATTTTCCTATGGAGCGTCCTTTCGCTGACGTCCATCTTGCTGGCTGTTTCATGGATGTTATAATTGTTATTTTTCAATGATTCTTCAATATACATCTTCTCAAACAGGACAAGTGCATCGTCATAAGTTATGTTATTTAAGCTTTCAACTATGACCTTTGAGATGTCATCAATAGAATCATTAGAGAATATTTCAGAAATGGTCTCTTTCATATACTCATTTGGCTTCAAGAGCTCTTTTCTCTGTTCCTGCGGGTTTATCTCGCATCCTGTGATTATCCTGTAAAAGTGCCTCCTGTCAAGATTTGCTTTCTTTGCAGCCATGCTGACATTGCCAAGCGAAATTGCCAGGATGTCCCTAACATACCTTTTCAAAAAATTCTTTTTGGCCTCTTTAAATGGCCTAGAGAAGTCAAATGTGAAAAAAAGCCTGATTTCAAGGTCATCATTCATGATAATTTCAGCTTTTCTAAGTATAAAAATATTTCTAAAAACTGGCAGCAAAAGCCTTAAATACCACTTATAATTAATTCATTTTATATCGGGGTGATTAGTTGAAAATTAGGTTAATAGTCTTACTTTTTGTACTTTTAGCTAGTAATGTCTATTCATATGATATCTTTTATGGGGATTATACTCAAGAGCTGTTCCCTGAATATATAGACATACCTGTTGTTGCGGCAAATCCAAAAGAAAACATGGGCATTTTAGGTAGGGTAAGGATAGCAAGAGGAATAGGAAGCAACAAAATTGTGTTTGATTCCAGGACAGAAGTAGATTATTCAACAGTTAATTCAGTCATCCACGCAATAGACTACGCAAATGTTTCAGGATATGATTATTTTATCTCATATGACCTGGGTACATCAGAAGTAAAGGGAGGAAGCACAGGAGCAGCTGTTGCAATGGGGCTTTTAGCCATGAAAGAGTCAAAATCTTATGATTCTGGTGTCATTGTCACAGGGGATTTGGAGAAGGGAAAACTGGCGCAGTCAGGAGGCATAGGATTGAAAATACTTCCTTTGCCTGGGAAAACACTCGTTGCAGTAGGTGATGAATACGTCTATATCAGTAGCGGCGGAAGCATAATTGCAAAGAAAACTGAGAAATTTGCCTTTGAAAACAATGTAAATCTGCTAAGAATTGAGGACTTATCAGTCATTAAAGACAAATGCCTCAAGCAAAAGCTTTAAAATTAATCTAATTATTCAAAAGGAAACAGGTGGGGTTAAGTTGTGGAAGAAAAAAGTTGATTCAGAGGAACTTATTGTGCTTGAAAGCCAGTTTAAGGACTATAAACTGAAAATCGAAGCCAGAAAAAACAGCCTTGGATGGGAAGTCTTCAAGACCAAAGTCATAGGAGATTCTTCAGACCTGATTTCAGAATATTTTCTTGAAAGCAAAAAGCAGGCAATGGAAATCATCTCAAAGCTCCAAAACGACAGGAACCTAAGGACAAAAGACAGGACAAATGTCTCACTAAGAAGGGTATATAAGGAAGAATACCTTGAAAAATGGAATTTCACAGTGAATAATGAAGATATGAAGAATTTTGTATTGGTAAAGTTCGATACAACACTTCTTGTTGATATAGTGATGCATGAGAAATACTTGATATCAGAAAAAGAGATATTAGCCCAGATATCTGATAAGCTTGGCTTGAACCAGTTTGGCGATTCAACAGCATTTGACATATTCTATTACAAAAGAAGCAGCACAGCAAAAGAAAAAAGGGCCGAAGCAGTTGTAGATGTTGAATTTGACTATTCTGATGAAGAGTATTATTAGGCTTTAATCACTTTTTATTATGCTTTTACGTTTTTTAATATTGTTGTCTAATTCTTAACAACAATCTCAGTTTCCCCAAGAACAGCAATTTCAATAACTCCCCTTGCCTTTAATTTATCCATGTACCTATAAAATGTTGCCTTTGAGCATAGGTTTTCAGAATCGACAATTATATCTTTAATTTCAGGCAGTGTCATATTTTTCTTTTCAGCAAGGCTTAAAATCCTGGAAGTAAGAAGCGATTTTCTTTTTTTGTTGATTTTCCGGACCAATGGGGATTCTTTTCGTTGCGGGAGGTTTTTCAAAGTTTCCTTGACAATCTGCTTTATCAATTCAGGGTCGATCTCCTGCTTTCCGCTATTCTTTTTTTGTTCCTTTTTTAGTTCGTAAATCTCATTGTTCAGCCTCAATATATCTTCTTTTATCTTAGAAAAAGCTTCTGCTATTGCGTTCCTGTCAATATCACCCCCAGCCATAAAAATATGAAATAGATAAATGCTTTATAAGCTTTTTTACTTATAATGAGACTTTATTAAGACAGTATCATCATATTTGAGACAAAAATGAGACAAAAAAGTTCCATAGGAAATGAAGGGGTGTCTAAAGCTCATTTTTGAGACGATATAAAGACAGAATGATACAAAAAATAGCCTATTTTGAGACTCATGGAGCTCGAGGAGAGAAAATCTATTATTTTTCATGGAGCTTTATAAATAACTTATTTATTTTCTATATTGTAATTAAATAGGTAAAAAATGAAAAAAATTTTAATACATGGAACCCGTTATTATTGAAAAGGTGATTTTAATGGAATGCATTTTTTGTAAAATAGTAAAAGGCGAGATACCCTGCCATAAGATCTATGAAGATGAAAAAGTCCTGGCATTTTTAGACATCATGCCCATAAATAAAGGCCATACGCTGATTGTTCCAAAAAAGCACTCAAAGGACATGCTGGAAGATGATGACAATGATTTGGCATCCTGCATAAAAATCAGCAGGAAACTGGCAAAATCAATAATAAAAGCAATGGAAGCAGATGGCTTTAACCTGGGAGTAAACACAAAAGAAGCAGCAGGACAGGCAGTCTTCCATACTCACTTCCATATAATCCCAAGGTTTAATGAAGACGGATTAAAGCACTGGCCAGGGCAGAAAAAAGAGATGGAAGAATTAAAAGAAGTGCAAAATAAAATCCTAAATGAGCTATGATTTTTTTTACACTTAATTTTGAGATAGTTTTATAAAATAAACAGGATTCTTTAGAGCATGATTCCTAAGTTAAGCTAGGATTCAATTTATTAAGCGGGTGTAGCTTAACCTGGTTATAGCGCAGGACTCATATATGCATGAGTGATGAGCCAAACGCAAGGCGATGATCAATTATGCGCTAAGAAATCCTGAGGTCGGGCGTTCAAATCTCCTCACCCGCACTTTTTTTATTACTTAAAAATGGTTGTTTATTTAAATAAGTTTTTTCTTCAAGGCATATCAGGTGATTATATGGTATCAAAATTTAAACAATCGATTGCAGCAGCCTACACCCAGGCAAGAGAAAATGTCAGAGAAAATTCAAGGACTCTAGTTTTAGCCACAGGGATGACTATAGTCGGAAGTATTTTGCTTTTTCAAGGTTTGGATAATTATCATGACCTAATGGCACAGGCGCAGCAGCTTGTTAATTATGAAGCAATGGAGGTTGCAAACTACTTAAGGGTGATGGCGGAATCTTTGCCTAGCGATGCAGCAAATTTTGCAGCACAGGCTAGATATCTTACTCATTTTTCAAATGGTTTAGAAGCAATGGCTCAGGAACCTGCTAACCTAGCGTTTTCACACAAACTTGGTTCACTTTCAGAACTGTTGAGATACAGCAGCGGATTTGCTGAATTATGCGAAAAAGGTACATCTCCAGCTCTTAACGGATATGACTGCAATGTATTTATTTCTTCAAGTGGCACAAGTTACACTAATTATTTTTTCCCGATAAAAACTAGCCTGCTCGCAGTAGCAGATAGCATAAGTCCAAGTGTAGAAAGTATAAGATCCAGTATGTATCACCTTCAGATTGCACTTCATCATGCTCAGGTAGAAATTTCAGCAGGGATTGCTTCAACTATTTTTGGTGTATATGGTATGGTCAGATCTGTATTTTCAGGCAATACCAAATCAGTGTCTATACCCGCTGCAGTATGATTTTTTTAGATTTATCTTATAAATTTTAGAAACTCAGCACCACTTTATTTTTTCTTGCAAAGAAATTAATCTTATTTTTTAGCGCATTCCCTTTATACATAAAGACATAATACATTGTCCCAAGGATTGCATGCGAGATCCCAATCCAGAATACATTTCCAAAAGCAAGATAAAAATAAGACCAGAAAAGTCCAGCTATGAATGTAAATGTCCCTAAATCAAGCCTTAGATGAAAAAGCATGTAGTAAATGGAGCTTAATAAAATTGTAATATAAGGATTGCCTATCAATTCAAATAATGTGCCAGTAAAGACAAACTGGAACAGGATTTCCTGTAGTATCCCAAAAGGGATGTATAAAAAAAATACCATGAGAGACCATTTCAATGGTTTTTTGTCCTTAATTCCAACTATTATGATAACACAAATCATTAATGCAGTAAATCCCATTAAATACGCTCCTGAAATCCAGAAATTATCTATGAACATGCTAAAACCAGGTTTTTTCAGAAAAAGTATGAAAAAGCCGAATAAGAACATCAAAACACCATGGATGGTATCATATTTTTTTACAAAAAAGTACCAGATAAGAAGGATAAGACAAAGCAGTAATATAACTTGCATTTGATTAATTATTTAGCTAGCCATTTTATAATATTTTCTATATTCTAACTTTTTATATATAACTTTAAAATCTTATATTTATGGATCTCGAAAAATTAGTGAGCAAGTTCAGGCTAAAGCAGGAGATAAGGAAGTCAGGGATTACAGATGAGTCCTTAGGGCTAAAGCTTTATTTTAAAGAAAATCGTTACTTTGTTTCAAACATCATTGGAAAAAACATAATCACTTTAAGCGAGACAAATGCTCTTTACTTAGGCCTGCTTTTAGTTGAGAGATATGCTTCCAATGACAGGATTGAGGATTTTTTCAATGAAAAAAGGCAGGATATATCTTCAAATATAGGGAATTTAAGAAGAACAAATTTGCGTTTGATTATTGACACACATGATAAGATAAAGTCGTTTGGGCAAAGCGCTGCTTTTTCAGGTTACTATTTGGGTAATTTGAGTGAACAAATCCAAGATATAGAAAAAGAATTAGGCCTGCCTATATATTATAATACACTAAATAATAAACTTTCAGAAAAAGAAGATATGGAGGAAGGCTTTAAATTAAGGCTGGAAAAGAACGCTTGTTATGTCATAGATATTATAAGAAAAGGGAAGGTAAAAATTTCTCTTAATCTGACACCTATAGAAGGAGAATATGTAAAAAATATTGCTAGAAATGAAGGGTTTCTTCTTGAAAAAGAAGCAAGTAAAATGTATTCAAGGCAGCCAGGGCACAGTAAGGAGATTAGGCACATAAGAATTAAAAAGAAACACACGGCTTTTGTCCAGAATTTGAATGGACTGAATAAAAAGTTAAGTCAGTATGGCATGAATTTTACATTCTATAAATCAAGGGAGGTTAATCTGATTTACCTAAATGAAAAACCATCAATAGATAAAATAAATGCAAGGCTTTCCAGATAATCCTCAAAGTATACCTTTATAAAATGCATATTTTTACTTTTCCTGGATGAAAAAAGTATTCATAAAAACCTACGGCTGCTCATTTAACCAGGCAGATTCTGAAAACATGGCCGGGTTATTACAGAAATCAAAAAATTTCGATATAGTTGATAGTGAAGAAAAGGCAGACTTGGTTATAATAAACAGTTGCACAGTAAAAAACAATGCAGAGACAAAATTCTGGCGTGATGTAAAGAATATAAAAAAGCCAAAGATACTTGCAGGATGCGTGCCTCAGGCTGAAAGAGACAAGTCAAAATTCTTAGGTTTCTCAGTTATAGGAACTAACCAGATAACAAATGTTGTCGAGGTTGCAGAGGAGACTCTTAAAGGAAATACTGTCCAGTTATTGAAAAAAGAAAAAAACCCGAGGCTTAATATCCCAAAGGTCAGGAAAAACAGCATAATAGAGATACTTCCGATAAACGAAGGATGCCTAGGGAGCTGCAATTTCTGCGCAACAAAATTTGCCCGTGGCCATTTACTCTCGTATGATCCAGATGAGATTGCAAAGCAGGCAAGGGAAGCATTAAATGAAGGTGTCAAGGAACTATGGCTCACAAGCCAGGATACTGCCTGCTATGGATATGACATAAAAACAAACATAGTCTCACTTTTAAGAAAGCTCTTGGAGATGAAAAGAGATTTCAAGATTAGGCTCGGCATGGGAAACCCGGATTTTCTTCCTGATTATCTTGATGAGCTAATTGAAGTCTTTAAGGATGAAAGGATGTTCAAATTTATCCATATACCTCTGCAGGCTGGGTCTGATAATGTATTAAAGTTAATGAAACGTGAATATGAAGTTAAAACATTTATTGAAATAATAGAAAAATTCAGGAAAGTTCATCCTGATATAACCATTGCAACAGATATAATTGTAGGATATCCTGGTGAAACAGAAAAAGACTTTCAAAAAACAGTTGATATACTAAAACTCACAAAACCAGATGTCATAAATGTATCTAGGTTTTGGGCACGTCCAGGAACACTAGCTGCTAAAAAAAAGCAGTTAGATTCAAATATAATAAAGGAAAGAGGAATAAGGCTGACAGAAGTTTTTCATAAAATATCAGAAGAGAACAATAAAAAATGGCAAAATTGGAAAGGAAATATAATGATAAGTGAATATGGAAAAAACAATACTTCAATAGGAAGAAATTATTCATATAAGCCCGTAATTGTAAAAGGAAAATATGATTTTGGAACAGAACTAAATGTTAAAATTAATAAGACAACTATTTTTGATTTAAGGGCAGATGTATTCTAATCTATGAAATATTTCTAGTGTATTTATTACCTTAATCAATGAAACCTCAATTAACAAAATTAAATATGAAAATATCAAAAAGAAATAATTTAACTATCTTGAACTGTCTGACTGTCTTTCTAATTCAAGTTTCTTTGCGATTGCTGCTGAACCAGTGTTTCTCTGGTATGCAAAGACAATCTCATCAACAAGATTCTCAACTGCGCTTTTCTTCTTGTTGAATGACCTTTGGTAAACACCCTGGACCATGTACTTTAATGCCTGGTCAACCCTTCTTTGTGGTGCCATCTCAACAGCTTTTGGATACCTTGCTCCACCATATTCAATTGTGATGATTTCTTCTCTTGGAGATGCATTCTCAAGTGCAGCAACAAAAACTTCGACTGGGTTTTTGTTCAGCTTCTTTTCAATAGCTACAAAAGCATCTTCAACTAACCTATATGCTGAAAGCGCTTTTCCTGTGTTTCTTCCAGATGAAAGCAAGTGCTTCTTTGATTTATGTCCTGCGACCATTAACTTATTCATCAGCCTTTCGACAATGAAAACCTTGCTTTTGTGAAACCTGTTTCCTGCATATCTTGCGCCAGTCCTTGGAACAATCCTAGGCTGAAGTGAGATATACCTCTGCAGACCTAAATCATTGACTTTTATTGTTTCAACATCCCATCTGTTAAATGCTTTCATTTTATTTTACCTTACTTTCTAGCCTTCTCTAGCTTTCCGCTTCTTAGTGCTGCTAAGGATTGGTCATTTACTTTTATAACTTTCCATCTGACACCTGGGATATCTCCCATTGACCTTCCTTTTGGTCCGCCGATGCATTCAATCATGACTTCATCGTGTTCGTCTACAAATTTTGTTGCGCCGTCTCCTGGCATGAATGCAGTTACCTGCCTTCCGTTCTTGATAAGCTGCACCTTTGCGCATTTAATCAAGCCTGAGTGTGGCTGCTTTCTTTCTACCTGTGTCTTCTCAATAACAATCCCGTTTGCCTGGGATACCCCTCCCAAAGGATCAGACTTCCTTTTCAGGTCAAGTGCCCTTCTCTTGAATTTGATATCCTGCCACTTGCCTTTGTTCCTTCTTTTGACTAATGTTGTACCAGCGTTAAGACCATTTGTTTTTTTACCCATTTTTACATAACCTTGATTTCTTTTATCTCCTTGAAGTATTTGTTCATTATATCTAAATTGTTTTTTATATTGCTTTGGTTCCTCCCGATTGCAAAGGCCTTTGTTTTCGAATCCTGTGCCTTTATTATAAGCACATCATCGCCTTCGACCTCAACCTGAAGAGGATAAAGCAGGTTTTTGAGGAATTTTTTTGGATCCTGGTTGAATCCCAGAATCTTTATTTTCCTCTTAAGCATATCCTCAAGCTTCCTTACATTTGAAGCCTGCTTGCCAATAGCTTTCCCAACAAGATTATCCTCAACGACGAAAGTCATAAGGTTGTTTTCGTCTGTGAAATAATCCTTGAGTTTTGTACCGGCAATTTTTTCAAATAATGACATGACTTTTAAGTCCTGTGCATTATAAACCCTTCTTGACATTTATTTCAAAAGCCCGATTACCGAGACTGAAAAAGGCTTCTTGCAAACGGTTCCAAGTTCATCATTCTTAATGTCCAGTTTTACAAATTCTGTTCCAAGAACTTTGCTGTAATGCTCTATATCTGACATTATATCTGATTTTGTGTTGCTTGCGACGAAAACTTTCTTGAGTTTTCCGCCCTTTAGGCTTTTTATTGCCCTGTCAGTACCCATAATGAGCTTCTTGCCCTGCAGATTTTTGCTAATATCGTCTATCATCCTGCTCAAGAAAATTATGGTGGTTTATAAAGATTGTCATTGAACAATCTTTAAACGCAAAAATATGCCTATTTTTGCTGTATAAAGATTGCTATGTTATTGCATTTAGACGTGAAATTTTCGGGTTTGCTATACATTTATATATAGACTATTTTGACTTTTGGAGATGCTGATATCAGAAAAAGACTACTTAATCTGTAAAGAAGAGAGAGATGGACATAAAGTAAGATATTCTTTTTTTGATGGCGAAGAAAGTATAGGCTATAGGGGCAAAACACCTCTTTTGTATATCTCAATCAATGAAAAGGTTTTTGAGACAAATTTCCTTGATGAGTCAGTAGGAATGCAAAGCGCCCTTCGTTCTCTTGATTTATCTGTCTATCACTTATTTGGAAATTTCATGAATTATGCCGAAGAAGAACCTAACAGTGACATAGTTGCTGGTTCAAATAGAGGCATAGATGATTTTTTTCATGAGGAAAAATACTACCGGGTTGATTTGATAACGAGAACCTATAAAGAGATAGAATCTGAAGAGAACCCTATTTACAATTCTCTGAACAGCTTCATCAAATATTCAAGTGCAGCAGTTGATAAGATAAAGGATATATTCTCGTTCAATAATATTCTTGGCAAAGCATTGGTGGGAACAGTTGCTGCGATAACTTCAATGTATTCTTCGGTATTGCCAAGGCTGCTTATGGAATCAACAACTTTGGATAACCCTGTTTATTCTGATTATTATCCAATAATCTTTTCTGCAGGAATTGTCTCAGTAGCACTTACAGCTATAATCTCAGCTTATTATGAAAAAATGGCATCAACCTCACCGGTATATTCCAATGGGAAGATAAATGCTGAAAAACTGATGATAGCCGGCGTAGGCTATGGTACTGCTCTGGGCTTTTTATTCCCAAGATTGTTTCTTTAGGTTTGGTAATATAATCAGATTTTATCACTTTAAGTGATTAGTTTCCTTTGTTTATCATGAATTTCTTTTTTAAGTAAACAGTTTCAGCAAAGCAGGGCTGCTAAATTCAATTGTCTCTTGTTTTCCCAGCTCATTTACAACATTTATAGTTAATCTGGTACCTTCATAGTTAAATACTATAGGAATGGTGCATTCTTCTCCAAACTCCTGGCATTGCAAAGCATAAATATCCCAAAGCCTGTATAATCCTGCCTCATCTTCAGCAGACCAGGCAGAGCCGGTAATGAAACCTGGTGGAGGGATTGAAAATTTAACATATTTATTTTTTGTTTCGTCAAGCCCGCGCAGTTTAAGTGATAATGTAGCTATTCTGTACTCAGAATCCGGCAGATCAAATGAGTCAAATCCAATGTAATATTCACCTTCAAACTTTCCTTTAATCAAAAGTGGGGTTGTTCCAGGTGTCATAGGTACAGGTGTAGTAGTTGGGTAAATTAGGGTTTGCGTAGGTATAGGCGTTTGGGTAATCAGGATAGTTGGTGTTGAAACAGGTTCAGTTTTGCTGATATTGTTTACAGGCATGCCTGAATACAACAAAAATGCAAAGGCTGCTATGGCGCTAACAGCAAACGAAGCATATGCAATATTTTTCAAACTTATGCTATGTTCTTTTTCATTAAGTACTTTTTCATCTGCGGGTTTTATTGCACCTTTATCTATTTTGTAATGTGCATCTTGGCTTGATAGGATTATCTTGTTTTCTTCATACCAGCTTAGGATTAATCCATATGCTTTCTGCCCTCTTTCATCAAGCTTATTTTCCAGGTATCCTCTCCATTCCATTGGATCATTTGGGAGACTAATCAGTTCATTTTGCTTCAGCTTGGTTTTTGTCACAAATGCATCAGTGAGCAAATCATCAAGGTTTTCTCCATTCTTTATTCTCGACTGGTTGAACTGCGGGCATGTTCCGTAGTTAAAAATGCCCTCTATGGTCTCTTTTACCTGATTTAGGTTGTAGTTTGAGTATTTGGGTTGTGCGTTGTACATGCGTATCACTTTCTTGATATATTTTAAGGAGTGCTATCAGGATTGACATATTTCTGAATCTCATAAAAAATATCCTGATTCCCAACTAATTCCATTGTTCTATTACCCTTTACAAATTTCTTATTAGGCGCTTCTACATAATCACCTAAAAATTCTTCAGCATTTTTTCCGTCAGCTAAAAGCTGCCCTATTGCCCTGACACAGGAATATAACTCCTCTTGCCTGGATTGGCTTAAGCGGTATAATAATGCATTCTCAGTCTCACGCGGATCAGCTTTAGCTTTTCCAAGAATATCTCTAATGATTATCAGTGCATTTCCAGTATACTCTTGGTCAGGTTTATCTTTTTTAGAATTGGTTGTTTCTTGGTATTTTATATCGCATAAATTCATTATAAACTTAGTTGAGTATAGTAAAGGAATATCTTTTGAGATTATTCCGACTTCAGCCAAATAAGCTTCTATAGCCTTAAATGAATCCAACCTTTTTTGATATTCAGTTATGCTTTTTACCTTGCCTTCCATGTTTAGGTTACTAAATACATTTTTTATACTCGGATAATTGCCAATTATTTCAAAAACTTGCTCTAGATTATCTATTGGACATAAGCCAGCCAAAGTTACTGCATCATTAAGTGAGGCTATCGGATTAAAGACTTTAATCCATCGGTTGTAAATATCAAATATTTTCTCTAAATTTTCTATAGGATTTAGACTATTTTTTGCTATAGGGATTGCAGATGTATTCTCTTTTTCAATTCGAGCAAGTGGGATTATTGTAAGGTTTAAGTATTCATCAATTATTTGTGAGTTATCCATTTTTTTCACCTATAATTTGGAAATGCTAATAGCACTTTTTTAACCTCTTTCTCACCGGAATCATGGTAATCAGGTCTTATAGCATAAACCCTTGTTTCATATACATCTCCTAATCTTTTTACAAGCTCTATTTGTTTCTCAATTCTATCGTTATCTCTTAATCCTTTAAATGCAGAAACAGGATCAGATAAGATATCTCTGACAAGCCTTAATTTTCCACCTAATCCTATGTAATCTGACAAAGGTTTGGTCATTTCATGAGCAAGTTCATTAATGTGCTCTTTGGATTTTGCTTCAGCAAAATAGATAATATTTGTCTCCAAATTGTGCCTAACATACTTAAATGTGCCATCTTCATATCTGTGGATTCCTGGCTTAAGATAACCTGTTTTTGGTGTGGTTTCTTCAGCTTGCATGATTAATGAGCAATCAACTAAATGTGTTAGCATCTTGAAGTCCTTTTTACTTAGGTGTTCATTATAAACAGCAGCTAACAAAGAAGACAAGTTTTCAACATTGCCAAAAAGCAAATGGCTCATCCTTGCCCCAAAGGCATATAGGTCAAAATGTTCGACAAAATTTTCAGTTCCTTCTATTGCTTCATCAATTGTAAAATTTCTTGCCATTTTTTTCACCTCTTTTTTTTTAAATGGTTATTTAAAGCAGTTTAGCAATATCACCTGAATACACAAAGCCTTCGTGGCTTTTTAGGAAATCCTTAAGCATGCCGCTGGTTGTATTGTAATATCTCTGTGGGCTTAACTGAAGCATGTCTGTATATTTTACAAGGCTAGATGATGGTTCTGTTGAGACCATATCTGCAGTAAATAGGTTTGTATCTCCTGGAAGCCCAAACCTTTCTCTAGCGCTGTATTCTGGGAAAGCAGACCTAAATTTCGTTAATTCAGGTTCGAGAATTTGTTTTATGTGACCTTTTAACATTTCTGAATTAATATTTCTCATTCCTGCACTTAAGTACGAAATAGCCAAAAAATAATGGTCGCTTGCAGATTCCAAATATTCTGTGTCCTGAAATTTATAAGCTTGGCTAAGTAGGGTTAGTCCATCTGCCGTATCTTTTCCATAGAAGGGTATTGCAGCTTTAGCTACGATTTCTTCAATTGGCATTTGGAATAATTCAGACCAACTGTCATGCAATTTTGCTGCTGGTAATAAAGATATTTTCATTTTTCTCATCTCCTTACAAAGATTCAAATATCTTTGTTTTTGTTACTATTTAGTGGTCTTATTCAATTATTTAATTATTTCCATTAAAAATTATAATTTAAATTAAAAATATCATTTTTTTAGAAAAGATTAAATATAAGCTGGGCTTGATTGAAGATATGAAACGAAAAATCATGAAACTTGCAGATACAACTTATGCAGTAAGTCTGCCGTTGAAGCTGGTCAGGAAGTATAATCTCCAGAAAGGGCAGGAAGTTGACATTGCAGAAGAGAAAAATAATTGTCTGTCTATCAATTTTGGAAAAAGTGAGCAGGAACTGCAAAAAATTGATGTTGACATAAGAAACCTGAATGAGCGGGCTGTAAGGATAATTTTAGGAGGACTGCATAAAAAGGGATATGATATATTGAATATCACTTATTCGAAAGAGGAGCAGCTTGGGATAATAGAAGATCTGGTAAAAAACCTCATGCTCGGGTTTATCATTTCAGAGGAAACAAAGAACAGGTGCGTTGTAATGGCCCTTGGTTCCCAGAATAGCGGAGAATTTGATCTGTCCCTCAAAAGGGCATTTTATGTCACTTTTAACATGTTTGAGCAGCTGATAGAATACCTAAAAGAGCCTAAATCACATTCACTAGATAAGATTTTGCTGCTGGAGAAGACAAACAACCAGCTTTGCGATTTCTGTCAAAGAACAATCAATAAAAGCAGTACAGATGAGAATTCAACTTTCAAATATCTTCTGCCCTGGAATCTTGAAAAAGTATGCGATGATCTGAAATATATTATTGTCTATATCAAGGAAAGAAAGGTTTTGCTTTCAGGGAAATCCATTGATGTGCTTGAGGAAACCTTATTGTTTTTAAGAGCATCTTTTGATATGCTCTATTCATTTGATTTTACAAAGCTGGACAAGGTCACAAAAGATAAGAAACTATTGCAAAATAAATTGCTTGATATGATGATGAACGCTGAAAAATCAGAGATTCCAGTTTTTGTCCATCTTTATAATATGCAGCAGAAAGCAATTGATTCAGCGATGTCTTATTATGCTATGCAGCTTAAGAATAAGCAGCCTGCCTAAACAGCATGCATGAATAAGCATCAGCAGTTTTTGATTCTCCAACCCTGGTTCCTGCTGCCCTAAGGAGGACATAGGGTTTTAGCTTCATGTCTCTTTTCACATCATCAAGTGTTACTCCAAGATCTTTGAACTCCGGTTCAAGGTCATTCCTGAAATTGATATAGAGCTGAAGATAATAATCTCTATTCTCTCTAGGTATCTCAGATGATGCTTTTGCCAAATCAACAGCATAAGGACCAAATGCAGAAGAATTCCAATCGACATTTATGTCTTTAACAATATTTTCATCTCTAGGGTCTCCATTGATTATAGTATAGGCAAGCCTGCCTAGTTTGCTCTGCCCAAAGTAGCTTGCTTCTCCTGATTTCATAAACATCTGAAATTTTCCTAATAGAAGATTCTTGATTTCATCTATAGGAAGGAAGTTTCTGGCATATTCTAACGCTTCAAGGCCTTTAATGAATACTTCTGGCGTAAATTTGTATTCAGGCAGGCTTGTTTTCATCCTTATCTGCGAGGTCATTGAATGAAGGAGAGCTATTGAATAAATCTTAAGGGCTATAGGATCGCCTTTTGTTTCTTTTGGAGGAATCCTATTTGAAATAAACATATTAAAATTTACATCATAAGTTGCGTGAATTCCCAGGTTTTGAGTGTAGGCAGGTTCTTTGAAAAGGATTGGAGCAAATTCATAGCCAAGTGCATTTAGCACCCTTAACACATCTGTTTCAATCTTTGTATGATTTACATCTTGGACTTTTATCATGACTTTTTTTTCATCTATTGTCATAGCAACGACTTTCATTGCTTTATGCCCAAATCTTTGGACATCTGTAATTATTAATCCATCGTCTATAAAATGTTCTAGGCTGCCATAAACCTCTTTAGCCTTATCTCCAAATATCTCTGAAAGCTTGCTAAATAGATTAAGATGAGCACTTTTTTCTCTTAATAATTTATCAAATTTGGATAAGCCATTGTCTGAGAAAGGTACTCCTTTTGCAAGCGGCAAATACCCCTTTTCGTGCAGGATAGCGGAAGCACCTTGTTGGCCTGTAACCCAGGCTCTGCCCCCAAAAAAATATGAGGTCATCTTATTATTTGTATCATAATGGCGTTCATCTGAAACACCAAGGATGGAAGCTTCTGGCATGCCAGTTACATCTAATGAATTCCTTAACAGTTCAAGCATCCTGCTATCCAAATCATTGCTCATGCACCTAAAATAGGTCTTTAAGTTTATAAATCTTTCTATTTTTACTACTAATAAGTAATAAATTAACTTTAAACCAAAGGTTTTTATTGTTTTTAAATTAAGTTTTAATCGGGTGATTAAATGAATCTAAAATCTCACATCCGTGAAGTGCCAAATTTTCCAAAGCAGGGAATACTGTTCTACGATATAACTACCATGCTTAAGGATAAAGATGCCTTTAACCATTGCATCGAAGAGCTTTATTCACAAGTCAAAGGCAAGAAATATGACAAGGTTGCAGCAATAGAAAGTCGTGGATATATCTTTGCAGCTCCTCTTGCTCTGAAATTAAATGCTGGTCTGGTCTTGATAAGAAAGCCTGGAAAGCTTCCTGCAGATACAATCTCTGAGTCGTACAGCCTGGAATACGGCAAAAATACTTTGGAACTGCATAAGGATGCCATCAAAAAAGGAGAGAAAATCCTCCTTGTGGATGACCTTCTGGCGACAGGGGGAACAATGAATGCAGCTGTAAACTTAGTTGAAAAGCTTGGTGGAAAGGTTGAGACAATACAGTTTGTAATTGAGCTCACTTTCTTGAAGGGACTTGAGAAATTCAAAAAATATGAAGTGAAAAGTCTTCTGAAATATGACAGCTAAATCTCGATAAAAATCTCATTATTTATTTCTTTTATCTCATATCTTTGGACACTTACAGGCATTATCACACCTTCTCCTGTATTTAAGTCAAATTCCCAGCCATGGCCAGGGCATGTGACAACACAATCATTCAACTCCCCACCTACTAAATCAACTCCCTGATGGGGACATCTGCTGTCTATAGCATAGAACTTTCCTTTGACATTGAAAACAGCAATCCTTTTCTCATCTATCACAAAAAGCCTGCTTTTGCCTTCTTTCACTAAATCTATTGAGCCTAGCTTTATCTCCATAATAAAACTAAAAATCATTTGTATTTATTTAATTAATCCTACCAAATTGATTTAACTCTATTTTTTAACAGCATCATAATATCTCCTTGCTGCCTCCATTCCGGTATACATAATAGGGTCAGGTTTTTTCTCTCTATTATCATTATTTTCAGGATGCAGCCTATTTATTGCATTTTCCTTAATCGTTGATACGCCAGCATAACCAATTCCAGATATAACAAATGTAACAATAGAAGTAATTAAAACAGGAATATAATCTACGTTTACTGTTGAAGCAATCCCGCTTAGAACTCCAGCTAATGTGGTAAACCCTAATGCATAACCCCATGGTTTATTATTCCTTTTTGCCCTAATACTATCTCTTATAATATCATCAAAATTACCTTCAGTATAGAGAGTTACTTCATTATTATTGAACTCTACAGTCATCCCTAATGATTTATCATGGAAATATTTGTGGCCATGTTTCAATTTTTCTCCTTTTTCATTTGTTTTTCCTCTCATAAATTTTCTCATGTATCCGATGTCGTCTTTTGTATTATCTCCAAGAATCGCTGTTTCAAGTTTAGTAAGTTGTTTTTCTGCAGCAAGTATGTTTAACTGTGCTCTGGCATAATCAACACAATCCCTTATAATCCATTCGATAGTTTGATTTTTAGAGGAAAGACTAGCCTTTAGTTTTTCCTTTAGTTTATCCAAAGTTGCTGAATAAGCAATTGCTTTGCCTGCATCTTCGATTATCTCATTATATCCTAGAAAATTATTTCCATAGTGTTCAAACACTAATTCTCTAAGTGTTATTTCATCCCCATTTCCAGGAGTAAAAAAGCCAGATACTTTTTGTTTATCGAATTTTAACTTTGATTCAATTCCCAAGTATTCTTCCATCAATTTCAAAAAATCTTCCATAAAAATTGGCAACAGCAGCTAATATTTAAAGCAAACTAAATCAAATGAGAATTTTTAAATATAAGTTCTGACTGAAATATAAAAAATGAAAAAACTGGACCTTGCAAAGATACTTATGGCGTTTGCTGTCTTGTTTAGTTTAGCTTCTATTTTTCTTTTAAGCGCAGTTCTGATGCCACTTGCAATGGTAATGCAATCAGCAGCATTCCTTCTTTTGATTATGCACACAGCAGGAAAAAAGAAATAATTTCTTCTGCTTTTTTAAGAAATAATTATATACTCAGGAAATATCTATATAGTTAGGGGTGAATCATGAGAATTGTCCTTATATCAGATAGCCATACTTTGGAAAATACAGACTTTGTCTATGAATACCTAAAAAGAAAAACAGACCTGAAGATAGATCTAATAGTTTTCAACGGTGATATATTAGGTGAGAATGAGGCAAGGGAAGGATATGGCTTCAACTATAACAAGAAGCTTTTTGAAGCCTCAATCCATAAGCACGAAATCCTAAAGAAGTTGACTTTATATTTCGAGAACCTAAAAAAGATTGCAGAATACCACACAAAGCAAAGAGACGAGAAGCTGGAGCTGGAATTTTCATCATATATAATGGACTATGTGAAACATAGGTACGACAGCATAATAACTGTTTTGACAAAGTTCTCAGACATTGCGCCTGTTTTTTTCAATATAGGGACATATGAAAGCCCTCTTCATTATAAAACATTAAATGAGCTTGCATGGCTGCTGGATGTTCCAGAACATTACATAAGGAGCCTCGCCCTCCTTTCACCTTATCGTGATACTTTCAAGGATTTCTCAACAAAAATAAGGTCGTTGAATTCAAAAAAAATAAAATATATTGGAGGAGGAACAGCAATAATCAATGACCTGATGATTGCTGGAATAGCAGGATACAATGAAAGTTCTGTAGTGGCTGACAAGATGTCAGAATTCCAGGAAAAGATGACCCATGACTTAATAGATTCAGTAAAAAGGCAGCTTGGTCCTGTGAATAAATTGATTCTTCTGAACCAGACGCAGGGGAGGTTAAGGAAAGATCCTTTTTCATTTAGACCTTCAAGCCTAGCTGTCCGTGAATTCATAGAATGGCTTAAAGGGAAGTTAAAGCAGAAAATATTTGTCCAGTCATATCATCACTTCATGACAACTCACTTTTATCTAGCATCAGAATTTAATTTTATCCTGAGTAATTCTGCTGTGAATAATTCATTGTTTAATATATTGGAAGTTGGCCTGAAAACAAATGTATATGATATTGATCCAAGGCTTGATAAGATAAGGCTATTGAATCCATACAATTACGATCTGGTGGATTATCAAAAACCAGAGGAAAGGCTGGCACTCAATTATTCTGATTCCACAGATGTGATTAATGAAAGAAAGTTGGATGGATGCTATTATATGTGACTTGAGTAAAAAAATTACACTTCAAGCAAGCTACCATAAGATTTCTGATTGTTTCTTCCAATGCAATATGTTCCTTTTATATCTAGCTCATGATCAGGGATAATCTGTTTCACAAATTCAATCAGGCATTGCGCTTCATTTGCTAAATACATTTTTGCTTCTTTGTTATCATGAAAAACAGGAAGTGTCAGGGAAGTGCGGTATTTTGCTGATCCAATTTGTATATCAACAAATGCAACTTCTTTTTCCTTGAAATACCAATTATAATTTAAGCTTATTAATTCGTTTAGCTGAAACAATTCTTTAAGTTCCTCAAAATTTTCCCTATTTAACCTATCTATTAAATCAGACATCAAAGGCGTTCGAAAGAATCTAATTATAAATGTTTTCAATTCCACTGGACACACTAGACATACTCACTAGTGTTCGTAAACCAATGAAAAATCTATGTCTTTATCGTATACAACTTATCACTGGACATTTTTTTCATTGGACATTCTGCCGCGAGGTATTTAAATCCAAAATTTTATATACATTCCCTGATTGATATGAAAGCTATGAGCCTATTTGACGACATGCTGAAAAACAATGAATCCTTATTTCAGGATCCTGTTGTTCTAGATTATGATTACCTTCCAAAAATCCTTCCTTACAGGGAGACTGAGCAAAGGCATGTAGCGAATTGCATGAAGCCGTTATTCATGGGAAGGAACGGAAAGAACCTATTAATCCATGGCGCTCCAGGAATAGGAAAGACTGCAGCAATAAAGCATGTCTTAAGGGAGCTTGAGGAAAAATCAGATGACATAATCCCTATTTACATAAATACATGGCAAAAAAATACGACTTTCAAGATAATCATTGAGATGTGCGAGCAGATGAACTATAAGTTCACGCATAACAAAAAAACAGAGGAGCTTTTTTCAATCCTTGAGAAGGATTTCAACAAGAAATCAGCAGTGTTTGTCTTTGATGAAATTGATAAGGTAGAAGATCTGGATTTTTTATACATGCTTCTTGAGCAGGTTTACAGGAAGACAATAATCTTGATAACCAATTACAAGGAATGGTTCATAACGCTTGATGAAAGGATTAAGTCAAGGTTAATGCTTGAGATGCTTGAATTTAGGAAATACAACTCATCAGAAATAAAAGGAATCTTAGAGCAGAGGTCAAAATATGCATTTGTTCCAAGTGTATGGGAGGAAAACGCATTCACCTTAGCGATAAAAAAGACAACAGAGATAGGCGATGTAAGGACGGGATTATATCTATTAAGGGAATCAGGGAACAATGCAGAAGACAGGGCCAGCAGGAAAATTGAGATTAAGGATGTTGAGAATGCAATATCAAAAATTGCAGATATAAAAGTAAAGGATACTGAAGAATTAAAGGATGATGAAAAAGCAATCCTTGATTTGGTAAAATCTAATACGGGGAAAAAAATAGGTGAGCTTTTTGAGATATATAAAGAAAAAGGCGGGGAAGGTGTCTATAAGACATTCCAGAGAAAGATTGATTTCCTTAGCAAGAACAAATTCATCTCTACAGAAAAGCAGGTTGGCGGAAGCGACGGCTCAACAACTATTGTCAAGTATGAAAGAGAGACAAAGCTCGATGAATATTAAAAAATTAACAGGTTTTCTCTAAAAAATTAAGTTTTGTGCTCGTAAGAATCAGAAAGGTATATAAACTAAAAGCACAATGAATACTCTATCAAATTTATTGGTGGGGTATAAAATGAGAAATAAAGGGCAGGTTTCTATATTTATTATTGTAGGCATAGTATTGGTTCTTGTAGTTAGTTTATTCTTAATGAAAATAAATAATGACAAATCCAAAGATATAGAAACAGGTATAGGTGACGAATCTGTTTTTTCATCAAATCTAGATAGAATGATTTCATTTAGGCAAAGCTGTGTTGAAGAAAGCATCAAAACAGCAATTACGGAGTATGGCCTGTTCCAGGATGATTCCGTAGAGCAGCAGCTTAAGGCTTCAATTGAATATGAATTGACAAAATGCCTGAATATGAATTTTTTCTCTGATTGGGGATATGAGGTTACAATATTCAGGCCATTCGTGAATGTTGAAATAAATGATGAAACCATTACTGTCAGTGGATCATACCCAATAAGAGTAAGTGATGAAGACAATAAAGAAGACACAAACACATTCTCTTATACTTTTGATAAATCTACGCAGAAATCTTTTAAGACAGATAAAAAAGGTAAAGCAGATGAAGACCTAATTATATCTTCGTCAGATGGGGATATGGCAGTAGTTGTCCAGAAAGGACTAGGGTTTATGGATTATGAAGGAAACACTTTGAACAGTTTGCAGATAAAAATTGCAGATAAGAAAGAACTGCCATACACTTTAACACCAGAGAATAATTTCATTGTAGGGGAAAAAGTATATTTTGTTACAGATAGTGTTATTCTGGAAGGCGTACAAATATCTCTTGAATACGAACCAGGTAAGATTCCAAAAGGTTTTGATGAAGACCACGTTTCTATTATGCAATTTGATGAAGAGAAAGGCATATGGATAGTTTTACCTTCAACAGTGAACAAGCAGACAAACGTGGTTTCGGCTATCACAAACCATTTTTCAGCAGTTGCTGCGACTGTTACAGAATTAAACAAAGAAAGTGCAGGATGCGACCCATTAACTTACAGTGCTCCTATCTATATTGAACATCTTCATATACCCTGTAGGACAATAAAACCTGAAGAATTGCCAGAGTCTATGAGGGGTCAGTCACCTACTTATACTCCCTTTGAAAGTGATTTAAGATATGTGGGTTTGTTTAATAAAGACGTAGTAGGCAATGCTATAGCAGCACAGCACAATATGCCACCTTATGCAGATGGGGAAGATGCAACAGGCTGGAGATGGAAAAGAAATAATTTTGATGAAGTTCAGCTGCCTTTAAAATCTGGAGATGTTGCACCGCTTCCACCAACTTTAGTGGGAAGTGTCTATGCTTTGCCAGGGATGTTTGATACAATTGTTGCAAGAGGAGGAGTTCCAAATATTTATACCAAAGAACACTCGGATCTTGCTGATGTTCAAAGCAGGGACCAGGAATGGGAATTTGATAAATCCTTAATTGATTTGAACACACTGGATATAAAGGACTCTCAAGGTAATCCTGTAGTGCTTGATGCGAACACAATTGATAAAATCCAGATAAGGACTAGAGAAGAAAAACTATTAGATTCTGAAACTACAGAAGGAGATGTCAGAAGGATAATCACTCATGTCAATGGACAAAAAATGGCAAGAATGGTTAGGACTTCAAGTGATATAGAAATCCCTATAGGTAGCGGAGAAAGCAGGCCAAATCAGATACCTTTGGTTCTTGGTGATACAACTTTAGATGCATATATTACTTTGGAAGGACCATTGGCGGATCCTATAAACTGGAAAAAGGTATTCAATCCAGAGCCGAATGAATATGCAGAATCAGATGGTCTCATAAAAGATTGGGATGATGATGACCAGGAAAATCTGGTGGCAGAAAAATGCACAATCACAACACCTGAGGGTGAAACATATACTAACCCGCCATGCGTAAGCTGTTCAGGATACAGCTGCAAGAAGATAAGTGAAACATATGATAATGATTTTGTGGCTCAGTGCATTGCTAAATGTACAGAAAGGGCAAAGAGAGTATATGAAGATCTATATATATCCGAGAACTTTGTCCCATGGAATCCAAGCAATGATGGACTACTTGATTATAATTGGAACAAGGAACATCAACTGGAAAGAACACTTCTTGATTGTGGGATAATACCATATGTCACTTCAGGATTGCCTCCAGAGGAAGCAAGTTCATGCGAACCTGAATTATCTGATGAAGAATTTGCAAGGTACATAGCAACACCAAAGTTCTATGGGTATGGTGGACAAACCAAGGTTGCAAGGGAATTCCCTGAATACAGGTTAGGACCAGAGAAAGGATATGAGGGTGTAGGCAATAATGACGCACAGGCTGTTGTCACGATGAAAATAGCAGAGATTCCAACTTGCCCAGTTAATGAATTGACTCTGTTTGTTGATTGTTCAAAGGATGACAAATGTGTATTGGGCATTAATGGTGGCGAACCTTACTACTGCACTCCAGATATACAAGATGCAAATGGAGATTGCTATTTTAGTGTAGCTGCAAAGTGGAGCGATGCACCGATGCTTTCATATGATGGCATGATTCATGCAGGAGAAAATACCTTGGTTGGAGGAGTATTAAATACTTTCAAATCTAATGATGTGTGTGCTAATATGAATGTTGAGCTAAGGTTTGGACCATGCGCATGCACTCCGCCAATACAGCCTCCGCAAACAGAAGAGACAACTTTCTGTGGTGATGGAGAAGTTCAGCAGCCGAATCAGGAAGAGCCACCTATGAATGAATATTGTGATGATGGTAATGAAATTGATACAGATACTTGCAGAAATGACTGCACAATGTGTGGTGATGGAATAATACAGGATGGGGAAATATGCGATAATGGTGAAAATAATGGAAAACCAGAATCAGCAGAAAATGGAGTATACTGCGGACTTGATTGTAAGCCAGTTAATATCCCTCCAACATGTCCAAATAATCAGTTAAACCCTCCAGGTGAAACATGTGACTCAAGCCAAATGGGAGATACTGCATGTGAGGAATGCAGGGGAGACTGCAGCTGCTGCGGAGATGGAACACCAGATAGTGGCAGTGGTGAAACCTGCGATGATGGGAATAATAATGATGCAGATAGTTGTAGAAATGATTGTACATCATGTGGGGATGGAAAAGTGAACCATCCGACAGAACAGTGTGAATCAAATTCAGACTGCGTTGAAGGTGGAGTGCAGGGAACATGCAATGGTTGCAAATGTACCTATCCTGAGCCTGTTTGTGGAGATAATATTATAAATCAGCCAGGAGAATATTGTGATGGTTCATCAACTGCTCCAGGAATATCATGCAACCAAGCTTGCAGGATGGATGGGTCTTCAATCTGCACATGCTGTGGTGATGGACACAAGAATGCAGGAGAATATTGTGACGATGGAAATTCCAATAATAATGATGCATGCAGGAACGATTGCACAGGATGTGGAGACGGAACTATACAGCAAGGAGAGGATTGTGAACCACCAAATACTCAGTTCTGTGATGCAACATGCAAACAAATTGAAGCTGTTTGTGGAGATGGAGTCATATCTCCAGGTGAAGAGTGTGATGATGGGAACAGCAACAACAACGATGGTTGCTCCAATTCATGTAAGCTCCCCAACTGTGGAGACGGGATAATGCAGCCACCAGAACAATGCGATGATGGCAATACTAACAATAATGACGGATGCACAAATGCATGCAAGACGCCTTATTGTGGAGACGGGATAATACAGCCACCAGAACAATGTGAAGGCGAAACAGCATCATGTCATAATTGTATGCCTGTAAGTAATCCTATTTGCCAGACATATTGCCAGATTTCAGGACCTTCTGGAACAATACTTCCCGGAAGCTATAGCTTCAGCGGAACATGGGGAGTAACAGCAGGAAGCGGGCCTTGTTATGGAGGAGGAATAGAGATAACTTGTAAACAAGGAAATAGAGTTGTTTATAATAGGAATGGAGGAAATCACCCAAATAATAGGAATCCTATGGCTCTAAGTGGAAGTACTACTACAAATGTTGATACTTCAGTATCATGCCAAATTTATTATTGCAATGATCAATGGTCAAATTGCCGCACAACTCAGAATGTATGTGGTTTCAGTGTTGATGTCTGCACACCTGACAATTCATGTGCTGCAAATACATGTATAGGTGAAAAATGCAGCAATGGTTGCGGTGGACAGGTAGATGGAACAAAAGTATGCACATGCACACCAGGACAATGCACATATACAGGAACAGAAACATGCGGAAATGTTCAGGGATGGAATGGATGTGCATCATGCCCAGTTGATTTAGGGCCATGTGAATGTGTTCAAGGTGAATGCATACCTGACCCAGGTCAACCTGCATGTGGAAATGTTCCAGGAACTGATAATTGCGGAATATGCACAGCACAACAGGATGCATGTCCTCAATGTGGAGCAGACACACCCTGCATGAATTCTGAGTGCCCTGGAAATGAGTGTCCAAATGATTGTAGCTGTACAGCTTGTGAGGGCTGGATAGGCAGTTGTAATGGTGTATTGGAAAATGGATGCATAAAGCCAAACGCCAATGCTAATGCAAAAGATAAATGTAGGCTTGCAGAAACTATGTGTGGAAACCCGCATTATGATGAATGCAGCAGTTAATTTTTTTTTTATTTTAGAAACAATTAAATACTTCATTTCCTATAATTTTTGTTATGGTATCAAACCTTAAACGACACGAATTCATCGGTTTACTTATGATGTTTGCAGCAGGGACGTTACTTGGACTAGGGCTTTACCTCACCTTATGGGGCGCAAACAGGCCGCTATATTACGGAAGCCTGGACCAGCTTATGAGGGGAAAGGAATTTCTTTTATTCCCACTGTTTTACGGGTTCTCATTTGTATTGTTTGCTTTAGGCCAGGTTGAGCTAAAAGAAGCATTGCCTGGAAAAAGAAAATAAGCTCAGGTGGAAAATGAATAAAAGCCATCCAAAGGAGAAATTCGAGGAATTCAAAGAAAGAGAGATAGAGTTTGGTGCGAAAGAATTCTTAGGCGGGTTGATTCTTGGTGTGTTTATTGGATTTATCCTTGCACTTTGGCTCCTAAAATAGCCACTAAATAAAAAGATATTAAAACTCCTTCTTTATATTTAATTTATATGAAAAAGTTTCTTTTGCTATTTTTGCTAGTCCTTCCATTTGCGTTTTCGCAGCAGATTGAATACTTTGTAAATGATTATACCAACACATTGGCATTTGAAGAAATAGCAGAGATAGAGCCAATCCTAAAAGAGATTTATGATTCAGGTCAGGCAGAATACGTAATTGTGATAGTGAATTCAACAAATGGCGAGGATATTGAAGGATATTCATACAGGCTTGCAGAAGGAAACCTGGGAGATAAAGAAAAGAATAATGGGCTGCTTTTGTTGATTGCATTGAATGACAGGAACTACAGGTTTGAAGTCGGAAGAGGCTTAGAGCCAGTGCTTCCGGATATAATAGTTTCAAGGATAGGACGGTATTATATCGAGCCAAATTTTAGGAATGGGGAATATGCGCTGGGGATAGAGGAAGCATCCTTGGCAATAAAGCAGATATTGCTAAATAACACAGTTCCACAGGAACTAAAAAATGATAATGCTGAAACAAGAGCATGGATAATATTTGTCATCATAATATTAGTTGCAATAATTATATTTTCAATAGCTTCAAAAAATACCAGGCCAGCCAAAGGGAGGAAAAGTGATGATTACTTTACAGCAGCCTGGATACTAAGCCAGATGATGAAAGGTGGAAAAGGAGGGAGTGGAGGTTTTGGTGGCGGAGGAAGCTTTGGAGGATTTGGAGGAGGAAGTTTTGGTGGTGGGGGAAGCAGCGGAAGATGGTAAACCAAAGCGGAGATAAAAAAATGGAAGAAAAACTAAAATGTCCAAGATGCAATGTCTTTATGAAAAAGATTAAAAAGAAAGACGTAGTGATAGATGTATGCGAGAAGTGCAAAGGCATGTGGCTCGATGATAATGAGATTGAAAAGCTTGTGAGCATGGGAGGAAAAAATGGCAAAAAGTAAATTTCCAGTATGGGCGATTATATTGATTTCAGTTGTAGGTTTAGCTCTTTTAATAGGTCTTTGGATTGGAGGGACATACAATTCCTTTGTAGGATTGGATGAAGGTGTGAATGGTGCATGGGGAAATGTCCAGACCGCATACCAAAGAAGGGCTGATTTGATCCCAAATCTTGTCGCAACTGTAAAAGCATACAGTGATTATGAAGGGGAAGTTTTGACTGAGATAACAAATGCAAGGGCAAGCATAGGTAGTGCAAAGACACCTGAACAGATGGCAAATGCTGACGCTGAATTTAATTCAGCTCTTTCAAGGCTTCTGGTAGTTGTAGAGAACTATCCTGATCTTAAGGCAAACCAGAACTATCTTGATTTGCAGGCACAATTAGAGGGAACAGAAAACAGGATAAAGGTCGAGAGGGACTTATACAATGGAAAAGTTCGTGAATTCAACACAAAAGCAAGAAGATTCCCATCAAACATTGTTGCAGGTATGTTTGGTTTTGCTCAGAAAGAATACTTTGAATCCAAAGAAGGAGCAGAGAATGCACCTGATGTAGGAAGCTTATTCGAATAGTTTTTTTAACTATTTTTTCTCTTTTTAGTGCTTAAATATCCACCAGTCAAAGCGCACTATCACGTAATCTATATACACATGCAGCAAGATAGAGGCAAATAACCCCAAGAAGAATGACAAGAGGTAGATGTAGCGGTCTGCCTGCCTGAGTGATGAGATTTTGGGCAGTAATGGGAAGTTCCTTTTCAAGAAGTAGCGGAATATGGTCAAGGTCGATAAGTACACTAGCAGCCCCAAAAGCCCCGAAGAGATAAAGTGAAAAAACGAAGCTGACAATGCTCTTATTAGTGGTTCTTCCATAAATCCTCATTTCTGGCTTGAAAAATAAGCTTATTTTAAAATATATTTATAAATAGATTGTAATCTCTGAACAGTGATGAAGATTGCAATTATAGCACCGGAATTTATACCTGCGTTAGGCGGAGCAGGGATATATGCAAAAAACCTGATAAATGAGCTTAGTAAAGATGAATCATTAGAACTTCATATAATAACACCTAAAAGAGGGAGTACTGCAGAAAAAATTCCTTTTAAGAATATACATGTCCACTATGTATCAAATGCAAATGATACTTTCTTCTATAATTTCATGTTCCAGTTTGCAGTAGCTAAGGAATTTCCAAGGCTTCATAAGAAACATAAATTTGACATTGTGCATTCAATGGGCCTTGTGCACATGCCAGATATTTTCTTAAATTACAAAAAATTAGGCATACCTCATTTAGTTACAGTACATACAACTATCGAGACGCAGTTTGACTACAAAAAAGCAAGTTTAACATCAAATTTTTCGCCTGTTGAACTGCTCAGCAGATTAGCATATCCTTATATAAGTTTCATGCAGAAAAAGTACATTAAAAACACAGGAAATTTCATCTGTGTTTCAGAATATGTGAAAAAGTTCATTCCAAAAGAAAAAAACATAGTTGTAATAAAAAATGGGATAGAAACAGGAAAATTTGCTTCAAATAAAAATAGTGAGTTTTCATACTTAAGAAAACTAAAAGCACCAAAAATACTTTTTTGCGGACGGCTTCTGTATATGAAAGGGCTTGAGACAATAATATATTCTGCAGAGAGGCTAAAGGGCAAGGCACATTTTGTCATAGCTGGAGAAGGGAATTTAAAAAAGTGGAAAAACAAGGCAAAGCATGGAAATATTTCATTTTTAGGAAAGGTAAGCCATGATAAGATAAATGGGCTTTATAATGAGTGCGACATATTTGTCCTTCCAAGTTTTGTTGAATCATTCCCTATAAGCATACTGGAAGCAATGTCTTCAGGCCTGCCTGTTGTTGCTGGCAGTGTAGGAGGAATACCCGAACTTATCACGCATGAAAAAAATGGAATGTTATTTGATCCGGAAGATAAAGAAGGCTTTGTAACTATATTATTAAATTTGATTTCAGACAGAAAAAAAAGAGAGAAACTGGGGAAAAAAGCAAAGCAGGATGCAGTTGAAAATTATGGTTCTGGTATGATGGCAGGAAGAACACTAGATTTTTATAAAAAAATTCTGGGTGATAAAAATTTCAGCTAAATTATATGTATGTTTTCTTGCGGATACAGAAGACAATCATCCAAATTATCTTCCAGGATGGGGAAAATTTGGAACTAACTATGATGTCAAGAAGGTAATACCACGGTTTGAATGGATAAAGTACTTTGATAATTTAATAAGCTTATTTGAAACGAATAAATTTCAGGTAACCTGGTTTTTAAGAGTTGATGAATGCATTAAAGATGCAGCCCTAAAAAAATTCATTCCATATGTAAAAAAACTTGATCTTATCGGAATACATATCCATACGTTGGAGTGGGATGGAAAAATCTGGAGACAATCCAAAAATGCAAAAATCCAAAAAAGGATTGTAAAGAATTCAATTAGACTTTTTAAGGATGCCTTAGGATTTCACCCACTGGTGTCAAGGATGGGCTGGAATGCAATGACAAATGAGATAATGGCAGAACTTGAAAAAAATAAGATAATTCTAGATTGCACTGCAGTTCCGGAATACCATTCAAAGGGCTTTTTTGGTGGCAGGGATAACATAATAGACTGGAAAAATGCTCCAACAAAATTATACCACCCTTCAAAAAAAGACTACAGGATGAAAGGAAAACTGAAAATTCTTGAAATGCCTATATCAACAATAAAAGGAAGCCACATGGTATATAATGATTTTTTTAGTTCAGCATATGGGTTGCTTCCAAAGAAAGCAACAAACATGATGATGCCATATGCTGTCCTTGCAATAAATAAACTAAAATTGAAAACACATAGTGCTTTTAATATCTCACCCAGCTGGGATATAGAAAGTATTTATGGAGTAATTGATTCGAAAATACAATCTGTAAAAAAAGGGAACAACGAGATACTGGCTGGATATTTTCATCCATGTGATATACTGAATCCAAAGAACGGGAAATTAAACCAGGACTATGAAAAAAAGCTCCTGAAACTTTTTTCCAAGCTAAAAAGCTCAGGGATAACAGTAGTTCCATGCACAGCACTGGAAGCTGCGAGGATGATGAACAGATGAAGATACTGTTTGTCATAGCACATATAGGCAAGGGAGGAGGGCAGGTTACCCAGTCCCTTAGGATTATCAGGGAAATTTCAAAGAGTCATGAAACAAAGCTATTAACTCTAAAATGCGGTTCAGGAATAGTTGATGAGCCATGCGAGACAATATATGCAGGACCTCTAAAATTCCCCATAGGTATATACTCTCTATGGAAAAAGCTTGTAACTATAAAAGAAAAATTTGATGTGATACAATGCTTTGATGGCTATTATGCGCTTCCAGCTGTCTTTTTTTCAGGAAAAAGGCCATTTTACCTAAGGCTGGGCCAATCAACAAAAGGAGATTTCATAAACAGGGGGCATAAGCTTTTGGCACCGATAGCAGATATATCATTATTCCCGATATTTTTTTCAAAAGGATTTGTAGTAAACAGTAGAGAGCTACAAAAGGAGATGAAACTATTCAGCCCAAATTACATCCAAAATGGCTATGATTTAAGTTTATATAAAAGAAAAAGCAAAAAGGAGGAGCTAAGAAAAAAACTAGGACTTCCAGCATCAAAGTATATTTTGCTTTATACAGGCAAAGTGCTGAAATCAAAAAATGTCCACCTTATATTTGAAGCAGTAAAAGACTTGGATGGTGTCATGGCAGTAATTGTAGGCGAGATAAGCGATGGTTTTGAGCTTCCAAAGAATCAAAAAAATGTAATCTTTACAGGAGAAGTTCATATGAGCCAGGTTAGTGATTATCTATTTTGCGCAGATGCTTTTGTATTCCCTTCCCCTAAAGAAAGCTCTCCAAATTCACTTCTTGAAGCAATGGCAGCAAAGCTTCCTGTGATATGCTCAGATATTCCAAATCACAGGGAAATAATAACACAAGGAAAAAATGGACTGCTCTTCAGTTCAAAAAGAGAACTTATCTCGCACATAGTTTCATTAAAATCAGATAAACTAAAATCAGAAGAATTAGGGGCAAATGCACACAAATATGTCCTGAAAAATCACGATATAAAAAAAACAGCTGAAATGTATATTAATCTATACAGGGAAAAATGGAAATAAAAATAGTGAAATCTACTGAGGACTTTGAAAAATTATCAGAACAGTGGAACGAATTGCTTGAAAAATCAAAAAATCAAAATATTTTCCTGACCTGGGAATGGCTCTTTAGCTGGTGGGAGACATACTCTGAAAAAAAAGAGCTATTTATCATCCTGTTATATGAAAAAAATAGTCTTATCGGAATTTTCCCGGGCTATAGGAAGAAAAGCATGCTAAAAGAATTGAGATTTTTAGGAGATGAATATGTGGATTCATGCTATCTAGGGCAAATTCTTGATGAAAAATATCATGAGAAAGCTGAAAAAGAATTATTTGAAATAATCAGACAGGAAGGCCCAGCATATTTAAGGTACATGAAAAGCAGCAATTGTAAGATTGCATGTAATGAATTAAATTTGCCAACTACTCATATCAGGTTAAGCGTATGCCCAAGAATAATCCTTCCAAAAAATGCCGAAGATTACCTTAAAACATTGAGTTCAAAAACAAGGTTCAACATTAAAAAATCAGAAAGAGGATTACTGCAGAAAGGATTTTATCCAGATGTAAAAAAAGGGCTGGATGCTTATGAGGCAATGCAGAACATTTTTTATCTAAATACAAAAAGATGGGAGAAGGGCCAAGGGATTTTTTCAGAAAAATTAAAATTCTTTCTTTTGAAAGTGAGCAAAAGGCTGGGGAAAAGAGGACATCTTGAGATATTATTTCTCAAACTAAATGATGAATTCATTGCATATAACCTAAATTTCATCTATAACGAGACTGTTTTTGTTTATTCAGCAGCTTTTGATGCTTCAAAAAAAGAGGTTTATGGCAGCTTTAGCCCTGGATTATACCTGAATTACATTAATTTAAAAAACTCAATAGAACATGGATTTAGGATTTTTGATATGCTTAGAGGTGAAAATCCATATAAATTGAAACTTGCAAACAGTTTCACCTATAATGATGCAGTAATGTTTTCAAAAAAAAATGATTTCCTTTTTAGGCTTTACATGAAGTATGTACAATGCCTTAATGTCGCTTCTTATCATATTGAATCAAAGGTTTCAGAAAAAACAAAAAGTGCGGTTCTAAAACTTATTCCAAAAAGCCTGCTGAGGGTTATAAGATGATAAAAAAACTTGCAAGAAATAAGCTTTTGGTGAATTCATTTTTTTTGATTTCATCAGCTGCAGCACATTCGATTACAGGTTTTGTCTTTTATATAATAATCGCAAGGCTTTTTAGTGCAGAGGATTTAGGGCTGTCAGTAAACCTTCTGACAAGCCTAAGCCTTGTAATGGTATTATCCCACTTTGGCTTTTCAGAGTCTATAATAAAATTTTATAAGAAAAGCAGGGAAAAAGAAAACTTGATTGGCACAAGCATTTTTGTATCAGGATTATTGTCTCTATTTTTTGCTTTTGCAATATTAGTTTTAATGTGCATCAAAATCCCCAGCATGATAGTTTTTTTCTCAAATTACCTTGCATATGCATTCCTGTTTTTAATAATGTCTTCTGTCTGGTCTATCTCTATACTTTTTGATTCAATATATATTGCAATGGAAAGAGCAGAATATGTTCTAATAAAAACTCTTATATTCAGCTTTTTTAAGGTTATGCTCCCTTTCGTCTTTATCTCTTTAGGGTTCTTTGGAATATATAGCTCATGGACAATTGCAGCGCTAATTTCGCTTATACTCATGCAGAAAATAAGGAAATTCAGTTTTAAACTTAGCATAAATGTCGGCCTGCTTAGGAAAGTAATAAGTTTCAGCTTTGTAAATTATATTGGAAACATTTCATACTGGCTTAGGAATTTTCTCGTGCCTTTCATAATAACCTTGGTTTATGGAGCAGCAAGCGCAGCATTTTTTTATGTTCCTTTAAGGCTTTTGGACCTTATGCTAATAGTGCCAAAATCTACAGGAAGGGCATTATTTGCCCAGGGTTCAAAAAATAAAAAGTCAAAAGGAGTTGCAGTTGCATTTTTTTTAAGTATTGCTTCATCATTTTTTTTCATCTTTGTTTTTTTTGCGTTTGGAGTGAAGCTGCTTTCAGTATATGGGATGGACTACGTAAAAAACAGTTTTGCAGTTCTTAAGGTACTTTCAGTATATGGCTTATTCATGGCAATAAATGAAATCTTGCTAACGCAGGCGCAGCATAATTCAGATTCAAAAGAGATTTTAACAATAAGGGTGCTTTCTTCCATGCTTTCATTAGCAAGCCTACTATATCTATCTAAATATGGCTTGATTGGATTTGCATATGCTTTCCTGTTTGGAGAAGCAATTGCTTTTATTTTTGTGGTCATATCAAGGATAAACCTCAATAGTATTGTAACTGGAGGCAGAAGAAAATGAAGTTTAAAGATTTTTTAAAATATATTGAATCAGACTTATTTAGGTATGAGGGCAAGAAAGGTTTTAGAGCGTTCATAAAAACATTTTTTCTCTGCCCAGGCTTCAAGTACACTTTCATAATGAGGCTTTGCAGCTTTTTAGATGGAAGCTTCCTGGTTTTCCCATTTTTAGTGTTGCTTGAACATTACAAAATAAAATATGGCATATCTATCAGCCATAAGACAAATATTGGCAAAGGATTTTTCATAGGCCACTATGGTTGCATTGTTGTCCACCCAAAAGCAGTCATAGGGAAGAACTGCAATATATCCCATGAAGTCACTATAGGGAAAAAGAACCGAGGAAAAAAGGCAGGGTATCCTGTCATAGGGAATAACGTCTATATAGCTCCAGGGGCAAAGATAATAGGCT
>CAYRXW010000012.1:0-45037 GCA_964428335.1 uncultured Methanosarcinales archaeon
AATCCTTTACATATTTTGATGTCCTGACACTCCATTGTGCGAGAGGGAAAAAAAGGACTGTGAGGAGAACTGCCTGAAAAAATTCTGAATAGATAATATAGAGTATAAGGAATATGAAAAAAATGAGGAAATTCCTCAGGTTCAGGTATTTATGCCAGTTAAATGCATCTGACTTCTCCCTGATACCTTTGTGGATTTGTCGAGATAAATTCTGAAAATATCTCTTAATGAATGCCGCCATAGTTAAGGAAAAGCCAAGTGATTTTTATAGTTTTCTACACAAGCTTGAAAATTAAAGAGCCTGTCAAATCTTAAACCTGTGCAGGGTATTGATTTACTGCTGAATATAGCTTTTTACTTTTTCTATCAAATTGTTAATATTAAACGGCTTGGTTATATAATCGTCAAAATGTTCAAGAGCATTATGTTCTAACAAACTTTGTAGATTATTGGCAGTTAATGCAATCAAAGCAGGTCTTTTATTTGTATACTGATATTTAATAGCTACAGCTGCATCTATACCATCCATATAAGGCATATTAATGTCCAAGAGTATGACTTTGTATGGATCACTTGCTGCATCGGCTGTCTGTATCAATGCTAAAGCTTCCAGTGCACCACCTGCAATGTCAACATCAAATGGTAAAACTGAACGCAAATCCGCATAGAATTTCCTCATTTCAGTTTCATCATCTACCATTAGTATTCTGCTTTTTCCCATCTTTGTTCATATGTAATTACTGGATAGTAGTATATAAACTTTTCTGATATTAGCACTAGTCACTCATAGAAAAAAGGACGCCACGACCCGGATTTGAACCGGGAATCCCGTGAGGGATCAGCTCTCAAGGCTGACGCAATACCGGGTTATGCGATCGTGGCATATAGCATTTAAAAAGAAAAATGCATTGTTTTTATATGTTTTGGCTGCCAATATGGAAAAACATGAATTTCTTGGATAAAAACCTTAATCCCCATCAAAATTGAACCTTGGCAGAACCTTGTTAACAAGGCTACTGAAGATGAAAAGTGCAACGCTTACAGCTAAAATCCAAAGCCAGTCCATCATGCCAAGTATAGTTGTCTCAAAGAATATCTTACCAAATCCTGTATATATCACAAGAACCTGAAGTACTAGGGATGTAATTATTGCCAGAACAAGCTTTGGATTTGAAAAGAATCCAAGCTTGTATTCGCTCCTTATTATGTGGATTCTTACAAACTGCAGCAAGACAAGTGTAGTGAATGCCAGGGTCCTTGCATGCTCAACTGATTCTCCCATGTAATGCATGCCGAACCAAAACACAAAGAGTGTTGCTGCTGCAATCAGAATTCCAGTGTAAAATACTTTTATCCCAAATGACCTTGTCATTATTCCTTCTTCAGCTTTTCTTGGCTTTCTTTTCATGATGTCTTTTGCTGCAGGATCAACACCTAATGCAACAGCTGGAAGGCCGTCTGTGAGAAGGTTCATCCAAAGTATCTGGGTAGGCAGAAGAGGCAATGGAAGCCCAATAAGGGTTGCTGTAAATATGACAAGAATCTCCCCTAGGTTGCTTGATAGCAGGTATTGGACGAATTTTTTTATGTTATCAAATATGCCCCTGCCTTCTTCGACTGCATTTACAATGCTTGTGAAATTGTCATCTGTCAGGATCATATCAGCTGCTTCTTTTGAAACATCGGTGCCTGTTATTCCCATTGCAACGCCTATATCTGATGCTTTCAATGCCGGTGCATCGTTTACCCCATCACCTGTCATCGCAACAACATGGCCTTTCTTTTTCAATGCCTGGACAATCCTCATCTTATGTTCAGGATCAACCCTTGCATAAACACCAATCTTTTCAACTTCCTTATCCAAATCCAGCTTCTCCAATTCCTGGCCTGAGATTGATTTCCCTTCTATTCCCAGTTCTTTTGCAATTGCAACAGCTGTTCCCAAATAATCTCCAGTTATCATGACAACTTTTATTCCAGCAGACTTGCATTTTGCAATTGATTCCCTGACTCCTTCCCTTGGCGGATCAATCATGCCCTGCAAGCCGACAAACACAAGCTCTGATTCGTAGTCCTTGTTTTTTAATTCTTTATATGCGAAACCTAATACTCTCAAAGCGCTTTTGCTGAATTCCTCATTTGCCTTCACTATATTTTTCTTATCTGCATCTGTAAGCTTCCTTACTTTTCCATCTATTATTATGCTGTCGCAAAGTCCAAGTATTATATCAGGTGCTCCTTTGACATATGAATATTTCTTGCCGTCTATCTCATGGACAGTTGTCATCCTTTTTCTTACAGAATCAAACAATAACTCATCTTCCCTTGGATATTTTTCGGCTAATTTCATATGGGAAAGCCCGAATTTTTCAGCCGATACTACAAGCGCGCCTTCTGTCGGGTCGCCCATTATCTTTGAATTCTCTAGTTTCGAATCGTTATTCAGAATTCCAATTTTCAGCAAAAGTTCAAGGTCTGCTGCTTTTTCAGAGAAGCTTCCTTTTGTATCATAGCCGCTTCCGCTTACTTCAACTGTCTTCCCATCAACATATATCTTCCTTACTGTCATCTCGTTTTTTGTCAGTGTCCCTGTCTTATCTGTGCAGATGACAGTTGTGCCTCCTAAGGTTTCAACTGAAGGCAACTTTCTTATGAGCGCGTTCTTCTTTATCATCCTCTGCACTCCTAACGCAAGTGAGATTGTGACTACTGCAGGAAGACCTTCTGGGATTGCAGCCACTGCCAGGGAAACTGCTGTTATCAGGGCTTCAAGTATATTTTCTCCCCTGAAAAACAATACTGCAAATATTATTACACAAACAGACAGAGTAAGTATTGTCAGGAACTTCCCAAGTTTTTCCAATTTTTCCTGCAATGGAGTCAAGGTCTCTTCTGTTGATTCTATAAGTTTAGCGATCTTCCCAAGCTCTGTTTCCATTCCGGTCTTTACAACAACAGCTGTTGCTTTCCCGTCTGTTATTATTGTCCCTGAGAAAGCCATATTCTTCTGGTCGCCTAGCTGCAGGTCGCTCTTTAAGACATTCACTTCTTTTTTTACAGGAAGCGATTCTCCTGTAAGTGCAGCTTCCTGGCACTGCAGGTTATTTAAGCTTATTAGCCTTAGATCTGCAGGAACCTTCTCTCCTGCTGTAAGAAATATTATATCTCCTGGAACCAATTCTTCTGCGTTTATCTCCTTATGTTTTCCATCCCTTAGTACTATTGCCTTGAAGGAAGCCATCTTCTTCAATGCTTCAATCGCTTTTTCTGCCTTGAATTCCTGGACAAAACCTATTATTGCGTTCAGTATTACAATTGCACCGATGACAATTGCTTCTGTAGCAACTTCCAATAGCGAGACCTGACCATGCTGGTATTCATAATAACCTATCACTGAGGAAAGCACCATTGCTCCAAGTAAAACCCAGATCACCGGGTCATTGAACTGCTCTAAAAAAAGAATTATGGGAGATATTTTTTTCTTGCCTTCAATCCTGTTATATCCATATTTCTCAAGCCTTTTTTTGGCTTCAGTGGATGTAAGACCTTTTTCAGTAGAACTAAGTTCCTTTAGTACATGCTTTACTTCCTTATTGTAAAACCCCACAATCTTACAGAAATTAAATAGAATATAAAGGTTACGATTATGAAATTATTGGTTAGACGCTGTTGTCTTCCTGAATAATGTTGAGAACAATCCTTTCTTTTCTTCAGGTGGTTTTGCAAGCCTTAAAGGTGCTTCTTCTTTTATGTTGCTCTGGTAGAAATCAATAGTATGCAAGAACAAATCTATCTCATTGATTGCGCCATAGATTTGGTGCTGCTTCTCAAGCTCGATTGAATCCCTGTTGGATTCAAGCATGTCAATGAGCTCAGTCCTTCTCTTTTCAAGAGCTTCGCTGATATCAGATAAAACCATATTAGTATTGTTTTACGTTTTTAAATATAAATGTTGCGATTTTATGGGCTGTAAAGTAAACGTCATCTTTACAGACAGAAAGTTTTTTCATCGTTAAACCAGGCTTACGGTTTATCTTTGATTAGTTTAGTAAAAAGTTATATTTAAATATAGTCTGCTGCCCCTGCATGGGAAATGGGCAAAAAAGTCAAAAAAACAGCTAAAAGACCTGGTGATTTTAAGTTAGTAGAAACTAAGAATATTTATGAGTTTTATAATCATCTGAAAGCAAATTATTTTCCATTAATTGATTCTAACGTAAGAAGAGTGGTTTCTGAACAGTACAGGCTTGCACTATTGCATAGCCCTTTTTTTGTTGAGCTGTTAGATGGACCTTTAAGAGACATACTGGAAAAAGCAACTGAGTCTTATTTGCCAGGTGTAAATGTTCAGTGGGACCATCAGGTAGACAAAAAAGGAGCCTGGGAAGGATATTTGGTAAATGCTGATGTTGTTGACGGAAGCAAATCAGTTTTTTATAGAGATTACTCAAATGTTTGCTCCACAATGGATTTATGGGGAAGAATAAATGGTGTGGATACACTTATTATGTCAATAATACATCTTATAGATAGCAGTGAAGATGTTGTTTATTTTAAAGATACTGGAAAAACATATATTATTCCACCAAAAAATAAAAAAGTTGTTGACCCTGAAAATATTAAAGCTTTGCAGCCAAAAGAATCTTTAGAAGCCAGAATTTCAGAAATTAAAGAGTTCAAAGATTTGCGAATTCTTAAAAGATTTGAATTTAATAATTATATTCATGATAAACAGGAAGAATCCTATGATTTATTTAAAAATCTACAAAAAAAGCTTGTTCGCATGCAAAATAAGCATGAAAGCCAAGGTGGTAAATGGGATTCTTACCGTGGAAGCTTTACAAGGCAGGTTGTTTCTGTCCTGTGGAAATATGATGTAGGAATCTTTAATCTTGAATTAAAAGATGGGGATAATTATTTGGATCCAAAAGTCTGGAGACCTCTTCAGATAATGCTTGAATCCACAGGGTGCGTAATGACTGATATAAGAGGAAAACCATTAAAAACAGATGGAAAATATACTTCATTTATAGTAGCCAATTCTAAGAAAAGCTTTAATTTATTTATGAAGGAACTAGACCAGACTAAACCATATATAGATAGATAAAAGAATAAACAGAATAAAAAGTTCATCTATGATTTTCACATTTTTAATTCTCCTGAATATCCATGATAAAAAACCAGCTGTAACATTTTTATATAGTATCTTAATCCACACACCCATGCCAAATACTAAAATTTATTTTCTTATGGAAAGAGGCATGGAAGATATTAGCAATTTTGTACTTTCAGGAATAGATGCAAAATGCATTGAGATTTCAAGGAAAAAAGAAAACAGGCATGGAACAGTGCCTGAATATGGAGTATACACTTTAGTGGACCCAGGAAGAGTCACAGGTAGGAATTCACTTCAGTTCGCTTTCATACCAAAACCTGGAATAGAAGATGATGAGCTTCCTTCTGAACATATTCAAGGACATGTTTTGGCTTTGAGCGAGGAATTAAGGATAAGGAAGCCTGATTATGTCATATCCTTAAGCAGCTATATGACAGAAAGCCCAAAAATACTTGTCCCAAATTCAACATTCTGGAATAGGTTTAAAGAAGGGACTAACTTTTATTTTCCCGGAATTGCGCAGATGAATCTATTTGGCAATTTAGATCATGATTTATGGCGAAATTTATCAAGCGCCTTTTTTGAAAATGAATTTGCCGAAAAAAAACTTCCGACAATCTTACTCCCATGGCCATATAGGCAAAATGAGAAATCTTATGAGGAATTTTTCAGGACTTACTCAACGCTTGGTACAATTTTACATGAGACTCAATATGAGACGCAGCTGATGTTAAGATGCCAAAAATTAAGGGATGAATACCTTCCATTAGCCGGAAAGCTTAGGTTTGGAAAAATTTTGGCAGGGTATGACCAAATAACAAAACCTAAAGTACTAACTTCTATTGGGCAGTCAATGCCAGAAATAATAAAGGGCATTGAGAAACATAAAAATAATGAAGATAAAGAAAAAGCAATCAGGCTTACCCTTTAATAACTCCCATGGGTCTTAATCTTGCAACTGCATTACTTATCCCTGCTTCCTGCGTTACCCTTATCACTTCATCTATGTCCTTATAGACATCAGGAGCCTCCTCACTAACGCCTTTCCATGAAGCGCTCTTTAGGAAAATATTCTTTTTCTCAAGGTCTTTTTTTACCTGCTCTCCCTTGAACCTTGAATTTGCCTCGTTCCTTGACATTACCCTTCCTGCTCCATGAGCTGTGCTTCCAAAAGCTATATCCATTGTTTTTTCTGCGCCAACCAAGACATAAGAAGCTGTACCCATGCTGCCTGGAATCAGCACTGGATGGCCAACATCCATATAGACTTTCGGAAGCTCTTTATGGCCTTTTGGGAAGCATCTTGTAGCACCCTTCCTATGCACTATCACATTCTGCTGTTTTCCTTCGACATTATGCTCTTCTATCTTTGCTATATTATGCGCAACATCATAGACTGTCCTGACTTTAACTTTTTCAAATACTCTCTCAAATGCAAGCCTTACATTATGGCCGATCATGTGCCTGTTTGTCCATGCGAAGTTTGCTGCGCATGCCATCGCCCCAAAATAATCCTGGCCGAGCTTTGATTTGAATGGTGCATATGCCAGGTCTTTTTCAGGAAGCTTTGAGACCAGGTCAGAATATTCTTCTTCCATCCTCCTTAGGTAATCTGTGCAGATCTGATGGCCAAACCCTCTTGACCCGCAATGGATCATTATGACTACCTGGCCGGATTTTGTAATCCCAAATTTTTTTGCAACCTTTGGGAGATATATTTCATCTACAAACTGAATCTCTAAGAAATGGTTTCCTGCTCCTAAAGTTCCTAATTGCTCCCTGCCTCTTGCCCTGGCTTTCTGGCTGACTTTTGTCGGTTTTGCCCAGTCCAGCTTCCCATTGCTTTCACAATGGATTATGTCTTCTTCTATCCCAAATCCCTTCTTCACAGCCCATGCTGCTCCTTCAACCATGACTTCCTCAAGCTCCCTGTCTGTCAGCTTGAGTTCTGAAGGTTTCCCAACACCGCATGGTATCCTTTTGAACATCTGTTCCAAAAGCTCATTTATCTTTGGCTCAACATCTTCCTTTGTAAGGTTTGTTGCAAGCAACCTTACTCCGCAGTTTATGTCAAAACCTATCCCTCCAGGAGAGATTATGCCTGTCTCTGCATCAAATGCTGCCACCCCACCTATAGAAAAACCATAGCCCATGTGCATATCAGGCATTGCGAAACTGTATCTTAGAATCCCTGGCATTGCTGCGACATTTTTTACCTGCTCAATCGACTTGTCGCCTTTTATCTTTTCAAGCAATTTTTCTGAGACGAAAATCCTTCCAGGGACATTCATATCTTTCTCTTTTGGAATCTCAAAAGTGACATCATTTATCTTCCTGACTTCTACCATGGCTTTTTTGAAGTTTATAGCGGCTTAAAAATGTTCTTAAAAATAACAACAAAATTTATAAACTATAAAAGTATTTTAATATACGTAAAAGTATACTAATATATAAAAATGTTTAAATCGAAAACCAAATTTGAAAAGAACAGGAAAATAATTGATTTCCTTGATAGGACTACATTCTTCAGGATGTTTGTCTTCTGGATTTTTATCATGTTCCTTTTTGGGCTTATCTATTATTCTGCTGAATTTTTTTCAGGCTCTCCTACAGGATTTTTTGATAAGATATATTCAAGTTTTCAGGCAGGGACAAACACAAAGGGAGCATATGGGATATTAAGCCTTTCCAACTTCATCATAGGCCTTATAATCATGTCACTCATCACAACAAAGCTTGTCTCGCTAAAGCATGAGAAAATCCTTGAAAGCATACATGATATCTCCATCTCTGAAAAAGTGAATAGGATTTCAAACCAGCTTGGGCAAATCAAGAAAGATGCTTTTGAGATGATATCTGAAATTGAGCAGAGCGAGACAATAAGCAGAAAGAAGCTTTTTGAGATAAAGGGCCAGGTCTCAAGGATCCAGAGCAACTTAAACGAGATTGATGATGATCTTGATCTTGCAAGCTTTGAAAAAACACACCTTGAAATTATATCTTCAGGAATCTATTACTGCCTCCAAAACCTAAACAGGGTAATAATGCATATGAAAAAAAATAATATGATATTTAGGAATACTGCATTGCTTGATGATATCTATATGGTAATCACAAAAAGCAGCAAAATCTCCAGGAATTTCAAGTCCCTTGATTCCAATGAAGAATTGACTTCTATGCTTGATGAGATGTATGGCAACTTGAGCAGCTTTGGTATTGCAAGCAGCGAGTTTGATTCTAATGTCAGCCCATTAATCAGGAACTAGATGAAGACCTTCTTAGATGCTCAATATTCCTTATCTTATCCAGGACTGTGTGTATATCTTCTTTGGAAAAGCCTGTAAGAATTGATGCGATTTTCTTATCTCCTTCTATTTCAGGTATAATCACGTAATCAGCGCCAATCTCATAAAGCTCGACTGCTTCATCTGCTGAAGGGGAGAACACTATGATTTCTGCTGTCGAGTGCTTTTTCAAAAGCTGGATGATTGCCTTGTTTTCCAGATTATCATAGCTAAAAGATATTACAAGCTTGACTTTTTCTGTATCAATCTTTTCAAGTATCTCATGTTCCCTTAGGCTTCCGTATATCGAATGCACCTTTTCTGCATGTGAATTATTCCCTACAACCAATGCTTTCCTGTTCTTTATTGCGTCTGTTATGATGCTGCTCAGCTTTTCATGCGAATTTATTATTATTTCAGCATGAATCAACTCTTCATTCTTTGTGCTGAAGTTAGCTTTTTTTATTTTCAGCCTTGAATCAAGGAAATCCATGAGCTTTTGCCATCTTAGGAAAACCTGAGTCTCTGTCCCCAAAAGATAGGTCGAGACAGCCATGCTAAGGATTGTCAAAGTGATGATTAAAGACAATATGTCTCCTGTCAGGTGATTTAAGAGTATTCCCTGGGTCACGATAATTAAGGAGAATTCGCTTATCTGGCCTAACGCAAGGCCTGAGATAAAAGAAGTTTTCCTTTCATAGCCTTTTGACCTTATAATAAGATAGACTATAATGGGTTTTAGTATCATTGCAAAAAGGAAGTATGCAAATATTGCAGGTAGCATAAGTGGAATGGTATTTGGGATTATCTGCATTCCCAAAGTCACGAAAAAAAGAGCGTTGAAAAAAGTTGTCAGTGATTTTACCCTGGAAATTATATCAAGGGAATAAGGCACGCTTGCAATCATCACTCCTGCCAAGAAAGAGCCGATTGTGAGAGAAAATCCCATCATCTGCGCAATGTTTGCAAACGTGAAGCAGATTGCGAGGCTTACAAGAAACAATAATTCACCATTCTTGGAAGCGAAATTAAACAGCCTTGTAAGAACAAATTTGCTGATTACATATGAGAGCCCAATCAAGGCTATCCCGTTTATCACAGAGAAAAATATTTCGGACATGTTAAAGCTTGAGAGAGTTGGAAGTATTGAGACAATGAGTATCGCAATGATATCCTGCAGGACCAGAATTCCTACAACCAGCCTTCCATGATATGTATCAAGCTCTTTTTTTTCTGATAAGTATTTTATTCCTATCAATGTGCTGCTGAATGCTATTGCAATCCCCATGTAAAATGAGCTTATCAGCGGCATCCCGAACATGAATGAAAGGATGAAGACTATCAGGGCTGTGATGAACACCTGCATGATTCCTCCTAATATTACTGTGCTTCCGACTTCTTTTATCTTTGTTATGTTAAGCTCAATCCCTACAAGGAAAAGAAGAAAAGTTATTCCAAGCTCTGATATGGCAAGGATATTTTCCTGTTCTGCTATATAATTAAGTCCATATGGTCCTATAAGCATTCCTGCAAGTATGTAGCCAACTAAAAGAGGCTGCTTTAGCCTTTTTGCTATGAGAGCAAAAATACTTCCGAAAATAACGATTAGGGCAATCTCAGTTAACAGAACCTGCATAGATTCTATGCTTTAGGCAACATATTTAAACTTTTTTGTTATATCAGTTTTTATGGATACTTTTTCGCTAAGCAGGATGCTTTCTGAAACCAGCCAAAAAAAAATATTACTGTTGTGGCTTATGTTCATGCTTTCATTTTCAGGGATTTTCTATAGCCTTACCCTGACAGACGGAAATCTTAACTATATTACGCTGAATGGGGAAAAGGAGGAAAGGTATGCATACCATCTGCTTTTTTCAGCCATAGTCGGGTTAAAGCTTGATGGATTTTCAATTGAAGCCCATGGAAATGTGATGAGATTCATGGCGATAATCCATATGATTGTCTCTGCAATACTTATCTGCGCAATGATCTCCAAATATATCCTGAAAAGCAGCGGAGATAAAATTGAAAAGCTGCACAAAAGCAAGATGAGAAGGAGGGTAAAAGAAATAATAACAAAAATCAGGGAAATAAAAGAAGATATTAAAACCAGCCCAAACTATAAAGCATCGCAGGCTTATAGGCTTGCACTGAATGAACTGAAAAGATACAGCCTTGAAAATGATTCAGGACTTGAATTTGCAAGGCTGACTTCTGAAGTGTTTGAAATCCTTGCTGAAAAAAATATAGGGGAACCTAGATCTATTGAGAACTTTTATTTTGCCTCATATAACTGCGAAAAAATCATAAACGCAAAAAAAGCGAGCTCTAAGAAAAAGGAAGAATTTGAAAATGCAATAGCTGCAATAAATGAATGGAAAGAAAAAATAATCAGGCAGAATGATAATGAAAAAATTTAGCTTAAATTAATTTCTGAATTATCTCCTACGTTTAGTTTTGGAAGCGCATTTTCAACAATTGCATTTTCCCCAATCAGAGACTCTTTTAGTTGAGCATTTTTTATTGATGCATTCTTATTTATTATGCTGTCTTTTATTATGGAAGAATCAATCTTTACTCCATCTGCAACCGAGACATATGGTCCTATTATTGAATTTTTCAGTTCCACATTCTGGCCTATGAATACAGGAGGTATGATGATTGAGCTTTCATTTATTACCCTTGTCACACCATTTCCTTTCTGCTGCAAAAGATACTGGTTTGTTGAAAGCAAAGTTTCAGGTTTTCCGCAGTCAAACCATCCTTCCATCTCAAAAGTCGTAAGGCTTGCCCCTTTCTCTATCATCACCTGAAGGGCATCTGTAAAATAATATTCCCCTTTTGTCTGCCTTCCTTTATCCACCATCTCTTTTAAGGATTCAAAAAGCAACCTGCTGTTCCTTATGAAATATATCCCAATCATAGCTTCTCTTGGTTCCATAATATCTGGCTTTTCAATCACTTTTGTTACCTTGTCATGATTTTTTTCAACTATCCCAAACCTTCTTGGGTCCTGGACAAACTTAACTGCAAGGCTTCCATCATATTTCTTGTTCAACCCAAGGCTCAAATCCCCGACAAATATAGTATCACCATATATTACAAGAACTTCGTCATCTTCCTGGATAAAAGGCTCTGCAAGCATGATTGCGTGTCCTGGCCCAAGGGACTTTTCCTGGTAGGCATATGCAAAATTGAGTTGTGGATAAGCTTCCTCAACATATTCCTTAATCTTATGGCCTAAGTAACCAAGGATTAGCACAACTTCAGTTATTCCAAGCTCCTGAATCTGGTCAAGAATATGCCCTAAAATTGGTTTTCCTGCGACGTGCAACAGTGCTTTTGGAAGCGTGAATGTATGAGGCCTAAGTCTTGTGCCTTTTCCTGCTACAGGTATTATTGCCTTCATAAGACTAATCAAAAAAAACATTATATATAAGGGTTGTGGAAGGAATACTTTATCCTACCAATGCTTTAAAAATAAGCTTTTGTTTCCCGCTTTCATGGAGGAACCTATATGACCAATGATTTATTTATTAGCTATTCAACCTTAGCTGAAAAACTTACAAAACCTATTAAAGAAAACGAGATCACACTTAGTATCAGTGCAGTTGCCCAGGTTCTTGAAATATTGCACCCTGAACCTACATCACCTATTGATTATACTCAGGATCAATTACCTTATGTTGGCTATTTGATTGCTTATATTACAGGAGAAAGAGAAAGCCATTTTAAAACTTCTGAACTTGATGCCAATCTTGTAACAAGGATTCTTAAATTCAGTAGCAATACTGCAAATATTATTGAAAGGATAGCAATATTTAAAGAGATTACAGGAGAATATAAAGGAAGTGTAGATGATTATGCCGAAGGATTTGAGTATGCAACAAAATTGCAGAGTGAGCCAAGATCTCAGGCAGTTTTCAAAGATTTAAAGCTAGCATGGAATTATGCCAACGATGATGCAATTGAGACAGCACTAAAAATTGTAAAAGCTGACAGGAGCTTGGAAACATATAATTTTATTAAAGATTACATGAAAGATTTCGCTGATGGAAACGATTTTACTTCCAAGGTATTAGAATTTGCAAAATCAAGAGACAATTATGCTGCAAGAGAATATGTTAATTTAAGAAAACTTAGCATGGCACATAAAGATGCTTTAAAATTTGCTGAAAAGTATGTAGTTTAATAGTCTAGCTCCTGTAAAATTCAGCTGCATTTTCAGGAGTCATAGTATTTATTATCGTACCTGTTCCCAGCTCAAATCCTGCCCATGTTGAAAGCCTTGGGCATATCTCCATATGGAAATGCATGTTTTCTATGCCATACTGGACTAAAAGATTGTAATCTGCGCCCAATTCCTTTAATTTTAGCAGGACTTTTTTTATCATCTCTGCCAGTTCCAAAAATTCCTTTTCATTCAGTTCGTCCATCTTTTTTATGTGCCTTTTTGGAAATATCCAGTTTTCCATCGGAAACCTTGATGCGTATGGAGTAAAGGAAACAAACCCCTCATTCTCAAAGCATCTCCTGTCAGATTTTCTTTCGTTTTCAATAACAGAGCAGTAAGGGCAGCTTTCATGCATCTTAACTTTCTCTTCTTTTTGCCGTATTATCTCTGGGATAATATTATAAGCTACAACCTGGCAATGGGTATGCTGTATAGATGTGCCTGCAGCTCTGCCATGGTTCTTGAATACTGAGACGTATTGTATTCTTGGGTCTTTCAGGTTTTCAGCTATCCTGTCCCGAAATAACCTAAGTACATCGCTTATATCACTTATATCCAAATCCACCAATGATTTTTCATGGTCAGGGGTTTCAACAATGACTTCATGGTTCCCGTATGAATCAGAAAATGTATAAAAGTGATTATGGTTTTTTAGTTCTGAATCCCCTATCGGCTTTACTGCCCCAAACTTATTTGGGAAAACCCTGTTTTTCCATTTTTCTTTCGGCTGCCTTAAAATCTCTTTTGGTGTCAGCTCTTCATTTCCCGGGCAGAAAAAACAGGTTGTTTCCTGCTTTTTTTCAGGAGTACTTGCGAATTCATGCGGCCTTTTTGCCCGCTCAGTTGCAATAATAACAAACCTATCCAGAATATAGTCTTTCCTAAGTTCACCCATCTTTTTCTTAACTATTTTAATTAAGCAGATATATAAAGTTTTATATTTATCCTACTTCAAATATAGAAAATGAAGAGCCGGAATAATAAAAAACTTCAACGGGAGTACAAGTATTTTATCTATGCTATTTCGTTTATTGCTGCTATACTTTTCCTAATCCTTTCATCAAAGATTAGGGCTGCTATAATTGTGACTGCATTTATTCTGCTAAACAGGATTATTACAACTTATAAGATGTTCATCAGAGTCCCTTTGGAATTTGAATTTCTGACTTTAGGGATTGTGCTTTCTACAATAGCATTTGGGGTAAAGGCAGGGCTTGTTATCGCAATATTCGGGTGCATTGTAAGCTTTATCTTAGGCTTTGAACTGAGCATGTTCTCTTTCCCGATGTTTATGGGGTACATTTCTGTTGCAGCCTCAGCATTCCTCCTTAAGGGATTTGATGTCGTAACAATAGGGCTGGTTGCTACTTTAGTAAACAACCTGATAGTATTCTTTTCATACCATTTTCTTTTTGGCTACAACCTATCAAAGAACATAAGCTTTAGCTTATCCAATATTATTTTTAATGCTATACTGTTCCTGAATTTTTCAGAAGGGCTACTCAAACTAATAATCTGAATCTTCCAGGAGCTTTTCTGCATCGTTCCCTTTTTTCAGTTCAACTGATTCCTTTGCACAGTAAGGGCACTTTGTGACCATTGTGTTCCTTGTGAACTCATACTTGCATTTGGTGCACCTAAAATACATCTTGCTCATTTTATACATCACCTATAATACAAAAAAAAGTATTATCCCTGTTACTATTACAGGAAACATTACTTTTATCATGCTGTTTCCAAAATCCTTTTTCCCAAATAACTTAGCTATTATGACCTTCACTATGGTATTTACTGTTGCTGCCAGTATTATTGCAGGAACTGCCATTGTTACTGGATTTCTTGCAATATAAATTGCTATTGCATCCAAATCTGCAAAGCCTGATATTATTGCTGCAATAAGTATACCTTTTGATCCAAAGTAAAAATTAAGTATGCTTGATAGGAAATTTATGAAGCCATAAAATAGTCCAAAAGATATAGCCGGACCCAAAAGTAGTGGGCTTTTGTATTCAATCTTTGTTTCAACCTTTGACCTTGTTCTCCATAATATAGATACCATTATGAACCCAACTAAAGTAAGTAAGATCATAGGGAAAGCAAGTTCTTCTATCATAGTAATATTCAATATAGAAACTTCCACTAAAACCCTAAAAAACATTGTAGAACATGCTATTGCTGCTGCTGCAACAAATGATGAATTGTCCTTATTTTCCTTTGACTTATTTGCAAGGCTTGTAACTGTAGCTGTGCTTGACAGAACTCCTCCAAGGATTCCTGTCAGAAAAGTCCCCTGGCTGGAGCCAAATACTTTGATAAGTATGTATGCAAAGTAGCTTAAGCTTGAGACAAAGACTACCATAAGCCATATCTCATAAAGGTTTATTGAGCCAAATGGGCCAAATGGTTTTATAGGCTTAAGCAAAGGCAGGATTACAAAAGCTATAAGTATGAATTTTATAGTATCGTAAAACTCAATGGAATTTATCTTATATGCAAAATCGTGTAGTGCCCTTCTGAATGATAAGGTCAAGGTTGTAGCAACCGTAAGTGCAACTGCAAGCTCATGATGGTTTCCATAAACCAATATCCCGATAATGAATGCAATTATCGCGCTCATTTCTGTAGTCATGCCTGCTTTCTTGTTCAGCCATGAACTAAGAAGATATGCTGCAATCAATATTCCTATCAGGCAGATAAGTGCTACAGCTATTATCCATGGATAATACATCTTTGCAAGATAACCTGATAACGCTCCAAAAAGGCAGATAAGCATAAAGGTCCTTATGCCTGCAAAATCAGATCCTTTATGGTCAAGATGGCTCTTTTCCCTGTCAAGGCCTATTATTGCACCAAGGCACAATGCAAGAAAAAAGTTATAGAATTCAAGCAGTATTGGATTTTCAAAAAAAGCCATTTTTATTCCTGTGGATTTTTAGTTTATATATTTTACTAAGGCCAATAGAAAAGCCTTACTGTTTTTACGTCAATTGAGCTATAGTTCCCTGATATAAGTATTGAATTTGCATAGATTGTCTCTTTATCAGGCAATACTGTGGACTGATCTATACATATAACGAAACTATAATCCTGTGGGAGGTAATTTTTTACAAGCCCTGTTACTGCTTCTGCATCTGTTGAATTGTAGCAGCCAGTATTCTGTATTGCAAAATTCCTGAATGCTTCATTCTCTTCCAGAGAAATCAGGTAGTTTTTCTGCTCTGTTTCAAGCGCGCTTGGCCTTGGTATTATTATAAGGAGCAGCATTGTAGTGAGGACTATGACAAGCAAGATCTCTATTGTTTTCATATAGGCTTTTACCATGTCCTGTAACTCACGCTTACCGGGCTTTTCTCCCCTTCCATGTTTAAAGAATCCAGGTCTTCTTTCTCTGCATAGACTTTTATTTTCCCTGGACTTATCCCTATTTCATACCTTGGCACATATAAATAATTGTAAACTGTTGAATTCTCATAAACCTGTATGTTGAAATTCTCTGAATACCTCCATTTCTGCCTGAAATAAGTATAGTTGGAAGTTATGTTTTCAAGATACAGTCCATGTATCGTTTCCTTTACTCCAAACCTTGCATCATAAGTATATCTTGATATGTTGTCAAAATCTTCATCATGGAATGCATACCTGAAACTATCTTCTTCTGATAAAGGCAGGTTGATTGTCAGAAGCAATGTTTCATTGTAATATGTGAAATTGAACGTGGCATTTGAATTAAAGAACATCGAGAATGCATGCCTTCCGTATAATGTTACGTAATCTGATGTGAAATTCACGTATTCCTGCTCTTCGGTATAATTAAAATCTCCAAAGACTATATTGCTTGAATAGTATGAGTCAAATTCTGTAAGTTCCATATCTATCTTCATATCATACTCATTGAAATTACTCAGGAAAAACTGTATCTCGCTGTTCTTGTCAAACATCATTGAAGTCATGTTGAAGTTTCCAAAGCTTGCAGTGTATATACCTGTAAAGCCATAATCATATACTGTGTAATTTTCAGGAACGATTGGGATATCATTCAGGAAGTATTCAGTGTTTTTCAAAAGCTCACGTTCTTTGTATTTTACCCTGTCAATCAATCCTTCATCTGGATATGCTGTGAAATTCTCTGCTGTAAACCTGTTCTCAGTGACTTCTAACCCTTCCCCTGAATAAGACTGGTTATGATTTGTCCCTTCCAGAATCCAGAATGCTTCTGTGCTTTCTGAGATATTAGCAAGGAAAATAAGCTTGTTTCCGAAATAGATATAATTATACCCATCGAGAAATTTTATATCTGTCCTGTTCTGGAGGATTATTAGAGGAAGGTAAGTTCCTGTACTGTTGGACTGGATAAAAAGAGGATATTTGGTCAGTTCTAGCTTGAACTCCTCATAGAAATCATTTTTTAAAAAATTGATGTTTGAATTTGAGCTTGTCACTGAATCTATCTGGGGCTTGATAAAAATGAAAAACCAGGAAACCCATAAGAGGAATAGTCCAAGGCTCATTATCCAGTCTACCTGAGACGTCCCCTTTTTCATATTTATCATATGGTTTAAAGGGTTTAAATAATTAGCGATATGTTAAGTTTAACTTCGGTCTGCCGAATAGAAAACAATTATATACTTTAAGGTTTTAAAAAAAAACATGACAAGGGTTGAAAACGCTATTAAAGCATATAAAAAAAGAGATTTAGAAAGTACAAAAAAAGCTCACACTAAAGAAGCCATTTCAAATGAAGAACACACTAAAGATCGGGGGAAATATGTAAAAGACCTTGTTTATGGGGCGCTTGATGGGACTGTTACAACTTTTGCTGTAGTCTCGGGTGTTCAAGGAGCAAGTTTATCACATTCCATTGTTCTTATTTTAGGTTTTGCAAACCTTATTGGAGATGGGCTTTCCATGGCCATAGGAAATTATCTGGGAACAAAATCTGAACTTGAATACATCAAAGAAGAAAGAAAAAGAGAAGAATGGGAGATTGAAAATTATCCAAAAGGAGAAGTTGAAGAAATAAGACATATTTTTGAAAAGAAAGGATTTAAGGGAAAAGACTTGGAAAGAGCTGTAAAGATTGTGACTTCAGATAAAAAAGTCTGGGTTGATACAATGATGCTTGAAGAGCTTGGATTAACAAGTGAAGACAAGACTCCTTTTTTAAGTGGTCTTGCTACATTTATTGCATTTATCACAGCAGGATTTATCCCACTAATAGCTTTTGTTGTAAGTTTAGCATATCCTTTAAGTTATGTTTTTGAGATATCTATTGCACTAACAGCTGTTGTGCTTTTCACTGCAGGTGCATTAAGATCCCTAGTTATTGGAAGGAACTGGTTTAAAGCTGGAATGGAAATGCTTTTTGTAGGTGGAATCGCTGCTGCTGCTGCTTATTTTGTAGGCTATGCCTTAAGAGGGCTAGGCGTCTAGATTTAAAGAAATCTTTTTAATTATCTATTTCCAAGTCAGTATTCCTGCAGCAAGAAGAATTATCCCTAAAACAACCAGTGCAATACCCACAATCTGCATCTTGCTGTCTTCCTTGCCAAAATTTGAAGCTGGTGTAAAAGGCTTTTGACCTGATGTGCCTGAAGAAACAGATGATGTTTTTGTCGGTATCATTGGTTTTGGAGGGAATTTTGGCGCTCCGGTGCTTGGTGTTGTAAACAAATCACTCATAGGGTTTTATTTGAAATATGCAGTTTAAATATTTTTCGTGCAAAAGATTTAAAAGTAGTATGGATTTTCTAAGAGGATATTATATAAATAGCAAATAATACTATCAATTGTCGCTGTTTGAAGAACATCCCCCCTTAGCTCAGCGGTAGAGCGCGCGGCTGTAGCTAATAGCGCTTATTGACCTGGATTTATTCCAAGGATGAAAATAAGTCAGCCGATACCGCGAAGTCCCCGGTTCGAATCTGGGAGGGGGGACATTTTTTTAATTTTCTGAAAAATTTTATAAAGTCATGATTTTGTTTAAATATGATGAATAAAGGTTTGAAATATCTTCTATTGTCTGATTTCTGGGCTGTTCTTGCAATAGGCATGATTGGTCCTATATATGCAATATTTGTAGAAAAAATAGGCGGGGACATTCTTGAAGCAAGCATCGGCTATTTTGCTTATATGTTTACATCAGCAATTGCTATAATTATTATTGGAAAACTTACAGACAAGAACAGCAGACTTGAGACGTTTATTTTTTTTGGATATGCCCTAAATAATCTTGGAATAGTCATGTATATTTTTGTAAATAGTCAGCTGATGTTCATAATTACTCAGATAATCCTTGGGCTTGGTGTCGCACTAAAACTCCCAGCATATGACGCACTTTACTCAACATATCTTGAGGAGCACAAGGAAGCCAGCGAATGGGGATATTGGGAAGCACTCCAATATGCAGCTACTGCATTTGGAGCAATAATAGGTGGAGTAATTGCTAAATTTTTTGGGTTCAAAATACTGTTTGCAATGATGGGACTTGTGTCTGTTATGAGCATGGTAAGCTCTATGCACCTTTTCAAGTCAAAAAAGGTGCTTTTAAAATGACACCAAAAGATCTGAAGAAAAAAATAGATTCCAATGAAGACATTATAATTCTTGATGTTAGGACAAATCTGGAAAGAGAGTTTACAAAGATAACTCCTTCTCTACATATTCCTGTCAATGAGCTTGGAATTAGGGTTTCTGAGATACCTAAAGATAAATTAATAGTGTGCTACTGCCATTCAGGCGGGAGGAGTGCTTATGCTGTTTCATTCCTTAAGCAGCAGGGATATAAGGTTGAGAATTTAGAAGGCGGAACAGTTGCTTATTCCAAAGTTGACAAGAAAGTTAAATTATATTAAATTTAAAAGAGATATATAAAAAGACATAAAAAAATTAAGAAATTATTTTTTTGATTTCTTTGGTTTTGCTTTTGGCTCTTCGCTAAAATCAGAAGAAACCTCTTCCTTCATCTCAGATTTTTTCTTTCCGCATAGCAGCCAGTCCAATGATAATGGACCTGCTCCTGAAAGCGCCAATGAAAGCGAGGCAGCCATAAGAAGCAATGCAAGCTCATATCCGCCCTGACCAAGGAGGCCGTTTTTTAAGTGCACCTTTAGTATAGCTACTGACATAATAACAGCAAGTGTTGCACCAATATATCTTACACCTAGACCAAGCACAAGTGCGATTCCTCCTAAGAATTCAGCAAGTGTCACAAACCATGCCATGACTAATGGCAAAGGTATACCAATGTTTCCAAAAAATCCAGCTGTTCCTGCAACATTCTGCAGTTTCATCCAGCCGTGCGCTGCAAATGATATACCTACCACTATTCTTAATACAAGTGGAGCATATTGTTTATTTTTCTCACAAAATTTATTCCATGGACATTCCATAATTTAAATCACCCATTTTTGGAATAACAGTGATGTTTATTTAAATATTGGGTTTAAGTGGAATGAATTAGTGAAATGTGTCATAAGGTTTTTAAACCAAAATAATAGTTAAATTCTTGGTGGTATATTTATGGATTCTTTAAAAAAAGCAGACCCTGAGATTTATGAAGCAATTATCAATGAGACAGATAGGCAAAGAAACGGCATAGAGATGATTGCATCTGAAAACTTTGTCTCAAGAGCAGTTCTTGAAGCTGTCGGCTCAACTCTGACAAATAAATATTCTGAAGGATATAGCGGAAAGAGGTATTACGGAGGAAATGAGTTTATTGACAAATCTGAGACTTTGGCAATTGAAAGGGCAAAGAAATTATTTAAGGCTGAGCATGTGAATGTGCAGCCTCATGCCGGCTCGCAGGCTAATGCTGAAGTTTATTTTGCCTTGCTTGAACTTAAGGATAAAGTCCTTGCTATGGATTTGAGCCACGGCGGACATCTTACACATGGAAATCCTGTCAATTTTTCAGGAAGGTTCTATAACATGTCTCATTATGGCGTAGATGAAAAGACAGGGATGATTGATATGGAAGAAGTGAGGAAAAAAGCAAGAGAAGTTAGACCAAAAATACTCCTTTCTGGTTTTTCTGCATACCCAAGAAAACTGGATTTTAAGCATTTCCAGGAAATTGCTGAAGAAGTCGGAGCTTATCATATGTCTGATATTGCTCACATCGCTGGACTTTGTGCTGCAGGAGTCCATGAGAACCCGGTTCCGATTGCTGATGTTGTAACAACTACAACACATAAGACGTTAAGGGGACCTAGGGGCGCGATGATTATGTGTAAGGAACTTGATAGATTAAAACCTGAGGATAAAAAAAACCTGGCCCAAAAAATTGATTCTGCTGTCTTTCCGGGAATGCAGGGAGGCCCATTAGATCATGTAATAGCAGGAAAAGCTGTTGCATTTAAAGAGGCGTTGGAACCTGATTTCAAAAGATACGCTGAACAGATTGTTAAGAATGCAAAAGCAATAGCTGAGGTGTTCAATGATAATGACGTCAGCATGGTCTCAGGCGGGACTGACAATCATCTTATTTTGATGGATATTGATAAGAGTTTTGGTATAAGGGGGAAAAAAGCTGTCCAGGTCCTGGATGAAGTCCATATATGCACAAACAAGAACATGATCCCTGGAGACAGAGGAACGCCATTTGATCCGTGCGGCTTAAGGATAGGGACACCTGCAATAACTTCAAGAGGCATGAAAGAGAGCGAGATGAAACAGGTTGCTGACTGGTACATAAAAGCATTAAGAAATCCTGATGATGCAGCTGTTAAGATGAAAGTTAGGGAAGAAGTACTTGAGTTTATCAAGGATTTCCCGCTTTATCCTGATTTGGGGTATTAGTTATAAATCTCTTGGCTTATCTCTAATCCTAGAAGCTCCAGAACCATATCTTCTGCTTCTATTTTTGTATATTATATAAGGTATGCCTATAAAAATAATTGGCAATCCAATAAATAAGGCTGCAAGGCCAATAATTTCTTTAGGCCCAGCATTCAATGAAGGAAGAAAGTTTTGCATATACAACTCATTTGCATAAAGTGTAACAGGATTATACATCGCTTTATCTGCCAAGGAAGTACCAATTTCCTGCATAGCATGAAATGCATGATTTATGTTGTGTGAATACTGTGCAATGTGTGTATTTGCCAGATGCCCAATATCAGGTGCAATATTATAAAACGACATTCAAGCTGGAATCTGAAAGAAATATTTAAAATTATTCAGGAAAATTTCCTGATTTTGTCTCAACCTGATTGTTACAAAGTGTTTTAAAGCAATTTATATTTGGGCTTTTTTGATGTCACTTTCTGGTTTATCACAGAGCTTATTTAGAAAAGTAGGGATAAGGACTGAGGAAAGGGAAAAAAATAAGGCTCATACTGTTGAAGGCGTGCCTATAGAATCTGTAACAAGGATATCTAATGCAGGTCTTGCAAACCTTGATGAGGTAATCTATGGTGAAAACCATCAGCCTGTAGCTGGCTCAGTTGGAACATTTAATTCTGATATGCCTCCTGTTTTTGCAGCATATATGCAAAAGCTAAGGCAGTATAGAGGGAAGGAAAGCCAGGAAAACAGGGATTACTTTAACACAACACTTGCTTCCCTAGTAGAACTATTCATGCCATTAGTCTTTGGAGAGATATATGACATAAAAGAAGACCTGAAAGTAAGATTTGAAAAAGGCAGCGAAAGCTTTGAAATAGACTATAAGGACATTTTCAATGGGGGATTAAGCACACATGGATTTAAAAGAGAAGGCAGGAACCGTGTCACAACTGTTTCTGGCGTAGCATCAGTAGCTGATGTGTATAAAGGCCTTGAAGATTGGACACCCACGCTCATCATTCCTCAGACAATAAAAGAAAGGCTTCGAAACAGCCAGGTTGCTTTTGTAGATGTTCAAAGAGCAGCAACACTCCCTACAATCATTTCTGATTATATTGCCAGGGAATTTGGGCTGAACAGCATTGTTACAAGTGTTGATGCAAAAAGAAGGGGAGAAGAAAAAGGAAATGGCGTTGAAAAAATTGAACTATTAAAACCTGCAGGATTTGAATATAGCCCACATTCTTCTGTATTTGGAAATTTTGTGACTGACAAATCAATTAAAAGTATGGATGATCTGGCAAAAAGCGATGCGCATGTGTTTTTTGATCCCATGCTTGCAACAGGGAAAAGCCTGAGGAAAGTGATTGAAGAATATGTCTTAAATGTCGGCTGTGATTATAATGATATATACATAGTCAGCCTTTTTGCAGGAGGATATGATTGGCAGGATGAATTGAGCGGACTGATTGAAAAAGGGGTTAAAATCAAAATCCTGGCGCATGACCAGCTTGATTTGAACAAGTTCTGTTACATTGTTCCGGGACTAGGTGATGCTGGTGATCTTCAGCATGGTAAAAATAAAATTTTAGATATTGCCGGCTATCAAAAGATGTATGAAAGCGTGGAAAGATTGAGAAAAAATGTCTCTGAAAAGATTTACTCAGCATTTAACAGGCAAGCGATGCAGATAACAGGAAAAGTCCTAGCCAGATAAATTTAGTTCATCATTCACAATCTTCTTAAAAACTTCAAGAGGCGTATTTTCCCAAAGCTTGCTTCTTACAAAATCCAGGGCAACATTATGAAGCCCGTTCACTGAAGGGCTTAAAAGGCTTATTTTCATTGAATCTTTCAATCCTAGGATATTAAACCGGTGGATGGTCTCCATCCATGCCAATTCAAATGCAAATGCTTTTGCTTCCTCAAGCTTCGCATCTTCTTTTGCTATGCTCAGGCAGTGACCTATCTCATGGCCTATTGTCAAAAGCAGATGCTCTATTGGGCTTTCCCTGATAAAAACACTACTATTTTCGTTTTTATGTGTCATATTTAATGCAAATCCTACAATCTCTTCATTCCAATTCCTTGAATGCCTGCTATGAACCTCTTTAAGCTCATTTGAACTAAGAATACTTATTGCTATATTCTTTGGAAGGTCAAAACCCATTGTCAATCTGAAAATCTGGTTAACTGCTTTTGACAATTCATGCGAAAGAGTTGATACAATATCTTTTGAATTAATCCCATCATTTATGAAAATTATAGGATTATGAATTTCTCCTGAAGTCATGAAAAAAGGGATATATACTTGTGAAGCGTTATATTTTGAGGAATTTGTAAGATATGTTGATTCAACCTGCATCCTGCCTGCAAGGCCTATTAGGTATCTCTCCAGAGCATTTATGCCAAAATAATTTGATCTTTTTATCCCAAAATCAAACATTGATACATAAGAGGATGTCCTATAAAACATTCTTGGCTGCTCAATTTTATAATCTGACCTAGAAAAATATGTCTCTATATCCAAATCTATACTCCTTTGATAGATATTATTGACATATCCTCCATTGTACATGATTTTAAAGCTATTACTTATTATATTTAAAATTGCATGTTTCAAGCAGGTTTAAATACCTAGTTTACTATCCTAATCATTATGGAGATAATAACGTTTGAGCAGATCTATGATATAGTAAGGAAAGAGAAATCAAGCGATGAGCTCCAGCCTCTCAATCCTCAGATTTATCATCAGCTGAGAAATTATCTTATTACAAAGGAGAAGATAATCAATGATTCAGCCGGAAAGGTGATTGAAACTGAGATAGAGAAGCAAAAGATACAGCTGAACAGCGCAAAAACGCTGGCAAAGGAATTTTTTGAGAGAAGGGAGAGAAAAATAGTCCTTCTTGCGCTCAGTAAAAGCAAGATGGCAGATTTAGATTTATCAAAGCTTATGGATAGCGAAAAGGAACTGGTCATAAAGGCAGCCAAGCTGATTGAGATTCATAGGGAAGAAAACCTGAGTATCATATTTGGGATTGATGAATCCCCTAAACAAGCAAGTGTTATAAGTAAAGAGATTGAAAAAATTAGTATTGAGGCAAAAGAGCCTAAAAAAGAAGAGCCATCTGAGCCAAAAAATACCCTTTCTGAAGATTATAATAAAATTAATGCCAACAATGATGATGGAAAATATAAAAATCTTGAGACTGTAAAATTCATAACTGAACAGCATAAGTTCTATGGCCCAAATATTGAGATTTATGGTCCGTTTAAGGAAGGGGATATTGCAAATATCCCTACAATTATTGTGGATATACTTGTGAACAAGAAGAAAGCTATCAGGATTCTATAAGCACAAATTAAGAGCATTAGAATATATATAATTTAAAGATTTAAAATTTAAATATAAAAATTAAAGATATAAAACTCAACGATTTAACTAAACAATCTCGACCCTTTTGGTCCTGAAACCCTTTTTCTGCAGATGGTATTTCTTGCAGACTGAGCACTGGAACTTCAAATCTGTCTTCTTTGTTGTCTTCTTACCAGTCATCTTGAATTTTGTGACTGCTGGTTTTGAATACCTACCTAAGTTTCCAAACCCTCTTGCAACTCCCCTAAGTCTAGCTCTTGTCTTGGATCCATAGCTCATTGAGCTTGGCTGTCCCTTTTTAGCCTGGAACACTTTATGCTCAGTATGTTTTTTGCAAGTAGGACAATAGGTATTCTTGGTTTTTGGTAGTTTCATAACGTTAAATGGAAAAAAGAGTTGTTTTTAAAGGTTTCGTAATGAATTTATTATTTTGCACATCCGATAACAAAAAAGTAATACCCAATGCACCTATCTTTAATTCCTATGCATAAAAACATTTATTCCTTCCTTTAATAAATCCAAGTATCCTTTGCTGCTTACTCTCTTATAATAAGCATCTTTTATTTTTTTTACTTCTTTACCCAGTCCAAATGTACCATCTATTTCAAAATAGAAAACATTGTTGCTTTTTTTAGAAGCCAATTTCTTGATTTTGGCAGCCTCTCTAGTCACATGAGATGAATGGTTTAACTCACCATCTGTGCCAATAAAATAAGCTATATCGGTCTGCCTGTCTTTTGTATCTATATCTAGAACTGTCCCTTCATTTTCCCTATCAAAATAAAATAATGTCCTGAGAACATCGAGATCCCCTTTCCAGAAGTCATTAATATATATTTCTTTAGAGACCTTGTTATCCCCTGAGAAATTGGTTATCCTTAGCTTGGTTGGCTTACCTAGATAATCACTTGCTTCCTTCATCGCATATATCAAACCATAGGTCACCTTGCATAAATTATCCCATTTGCTTCCATCTCCAGGAACATAGCCTATTCTGCTTTCATTGTTGAACATAGATAATGAAAAATCCAAGTAAAAATCAAATAGATCAGGTAGCTTTATCACCTTATCATATGGCACACGTCCCATAATCTGGACCTGTTTTTGACTGTACATCGTGATTATGACACCATCTTCCAGCTGCCTTATCCATGGAAGCTTAGTGATTTTGGACATCGTGTTCAAGTATTTTACTACACCTGGCTTAAGCTCTTTGAACTGCCTAAGATTCAGCCTCTTGGTGCTAGTTTTCTCCCACACTAGCTTATTTCCAATGCTTTCCAGCTGTGAAAATTGCCTCGGACCAAGCAACGCAACATTCAAACGATTTGACTTATAATACTCATGAATGACCATAAGATCCAGATTCTGCAAAAATTTGTATTCTTCTGTGCCATTATCTGCTAAACTATCAGCAAGCTGCTTAAGTTCATCCTTATTAGCATCCATCAATCCTTTTAAGAACTCCTCTTTTTCGTCATCATTCATCCCCTGCATAATCTTATCAACAAGGTCGTTTGGAGACATTCCACTATTAAACTTGCTAGATCTCTGGCTTGACTTAGCATCTTTTTGCTCTTCATCAGGGCTGCTGTTTTGACCGCCATCTTCATTACTTTTCTCACCATTTCCATTTGATGGTTTTTCTTCTTTGCCTGAAGAGTTCTTGCTCTTTCCCTGGCCCTGCCCACCGCTTCCTTTTCCGCTTCCTCCTGACCCGTTTCCTTTCCTGGAGATATCCCCATCTTTGGCAGCTTCATTTGTTATGTAAGGTGCAAGCACCTTCATAAACCTTTCAACTGAGCCATACCTGTCATCTCCTGAGAAAGCTGCCCATATCCTTCTGTTGTACTCTTCCTGCAGCGGATTTGATGAATATGGTTCTGGCGAATAAATATTAAGCTTCAGTCTTAACCATTCTACGAGATCCGGTTTATATGACTCAAGATATACTTTCTCATTCAATAAGGCGGATAATGCTTTTATTGCCACATCATACCCTGTAGACCCGCCTGCTTTTTTTTGGAAGTAATGATGTGTAATTTTTGGACCATATAGCAGCCCATAGGTCAATGCCAATATGCTCATGATGTTAGTCTTAGATTTTTTTGAAGCATGTTGCCCTAAAAAGTATCCTATCGCTATTGCATCCTCCCTATAATACTTCCTTCCAAGCTCTCTGTTTTCATATTCAAGCCTGGTATTGATTATAAAATCATAGATAAGGTTCCATGATGAGCCAATCTTCTCTGTAAGTTCAACTGCAGAAATGCCTGGTATTGCTGCAGTAATACCACGCCTCATCGCTGCAATGATCTCTATTTCGTCCTGTTCATCATGACCTGGCACATCTATATGATGCATGCTTTCGTGATTATATCCAAACTTAAATTTTTCCAATATAAGCTCATCTACTGAGCCCTGCCAGAATTTTTTTATGATATTTGTGAATTTAGACCTCAACCCTTTTTCATTGTGGATAATTGCATGGACCACCTTCTTTTCAATGACCCTGTCAATCATTTTTGAAGGAACATCTGTTGCAAAAAAGAAATCCATCGGGAAATTTGGATCCTTTCCGCTGTGATCAACTGGCAGATCCTTAAATTCAGGATAATATTTTGATAATGTCGCTCTCCATGCTTCTTCTGCCCTATCCAACAATATATCCAATGATTGCATTTTTTATTCCAATACTAATTCCCTTCTTTTGATATTGTCAAAAATCTTCCATCTGATCTTAGCCCTGGTGCAGACAACCCATATGCACCTTTTAAAAGATAAACAAAAGAAGCAGATGGCTGGTTTGGATCTGCTGCCAATAGCTGTGAATTTATCATGATCTTACCCTTATGATTTGCTATATCAAAATATCCTCCCATGCTGGATTGTGAGACAAATATAGCTCTTGCCAGAGGATTTTTCATGAAATCTTCTCTACCAAATTCACCGCAAGCTTTTGCAGCTTCTTCCAAACTGAGGATTACTGCGTATCTTGAAAATTCGGGCTCTTCGATCTGGCTTAATTTATCAAGAGTATATATTGGAAATTTAAGATTAGTAATAGGCATTTTACTGTTTAATACCCTGTTCCATTCATGAGCCTGAAGCCTGGCTTTCATGTAAGGTGTAGATTCCCCATTCAATGCTGCTGAAACTCTATCATAAGACAAAATTCCGCATTGATTCAGAATCATCACCACAGGCTGATTGTCAAAATACTTACCCTGAGCATCTATCCCAACCAGGATTTCCGTAGATGTAGACCAGACATACTCATTCATGCTGTTCTTTAATTGATTTGGAGATAATTTTTTTGCAATTCCTCCTGCCATAGCAGCAGCTGAACAAACAATAGTTTCATCAATTGATGCATTGGCACTGGCAAGCGCATTCAAAAGACCGTGCTCACCTCTAAAGTGATGAATCTGTCCATCTATGATTTTCTTTAAGGAATATTTGCTTTCATCTGCAGTTACAATCAGATGACCATGACCTGTAGCAGCCATATTAATCACACTTTGATATTATAGATGAAACCTATCCTATCATAGACAGGTTCTTTCCATGCTACATCATGATACAGCTGCTTGAATTGTGACAGTGCTTCTGTTACATCTCCTGATTCCTTCAAGAGCTGAGTAATTTGACTGCTGTAGGTTGAGCAGAAATGATTCAACACTGACATATCTGCTAAAACTCTAGATTGGATAACTGATTTTGCACCTTTTATTGCAGCGTTGTTCAGTTTCTTTATGCCTTCTCCTAGTGTCTTCATCATGCTCTCGTAGTTTTTGTTGGTCCCTGCTTCAAGAGCCGCAACAAAGTAACTTTCTTTTATGTCACCCTCATTAATATTCAGGCTTTTCCTCAATTCATCATAAGCGACAATAGCTTCTGAAATAAAAGGGATGTATCCGTTTGCATCTATATCTGATTTGAATTTTGTCTGTGTCACCATTGCAAATGCTGCTGCAACTTCATTGACAGTAACTTTAATATCCCCTGTCTGCGTTTTATAGCCCCTGATAAATCCAAATAACCTTGATAGATCAACAAGGTCATTTATATCTCTTCCAACAAACCCATATCTTTGGTTCTGACTAAGTTCTGCAAGCTTGCTGCTTACACCCTCATTTTTTGAATATGTAATTTTAGCGTCTATGCCGCATTCTTTTACCAATGATTTATTTAGCTCAAATTCTTCGACTGGATCTCCTCCGATATATGCCAAGATAGAGTCTGCAATCTCAAATGAGAAATGAGAATCAATGCCGTTGACATTCCTTATCCTTTCATATATTTTTTTCCAATCCTTGCTAGTTTCTTTCAGGCCATATCCATCTTCATTTGCCCTTGCTATCACAGTGTCCCAAAAAAGTGTCTGCATCGCTGCCTGTTCTGTTTTTGATTTCCTGAAATCCCTTTTTCCCTGCCTATTCAGGGTATTAAGCACATGGACCAATAGGAACCTGTTCTCTGCTGCCCTGTCCATATCACCTGTACTGAAATCACCATTATTTGGATTTTGAGCCCCATAAACAATTGAAGGGATTAATTCTCCACTTTTCTTTTGTATACCTATATAATGCACACCACTGCCCTGCCTGATCTTCCCGTCCAATAGCTGAAGCATCTTGTCAGGTTCTCCCCTGTTTGGTTCATCGACAAAAATTGCATAGAACTGATTTATTTTATCAGGATCAATCTTTTGGTAGTTCGGATGGCTTGGCTCTACATCATAAAAAAATGCAGAATATGGATCGTTGTTTATATTTATCCCTGATCCACCTAGCCTGATTGTTGTCCAATACTCTCCTTCAGCCCCAAAAAGCGAAGTGAACACTACATCTGCAAGGACGGATTTACCTATTCCTGTATCTCCCTGGAATAATGGCTTGACATCCGGAAAAAAAATTGATGCAATTGCCAGATCTGCGATTGACACATTATACATCTGGTCAGGAGTTACCTTAAATTTTCCATTTAATGGCTCAATGCTTACATTCGCCTGATAACCAATATTTATCAGTGGAACTTTTATTGGAGCTTCTTTGAAGACTGTCGCTGCCAATACTTCCAGAAAAATAGTCCTTAATTGTTCATCATCCATGACACTCACCATATTAATTTTAAACGAATATGTCCCTCTAAAGATTTATAGTTAATATATAAATATATCTACTTAATAGTAATAAAATTTATAAGTAAATATTTTTTTTCATATCCTGATGTCCAAGAGCATTGAAAATCTGGTTAGTGAATTAGAGGAATCTCTGACTAGCCTGATTGCCTCATCTGATGTAAAACTCTCGAAAGTTTTAGATGGCATCCATTCTTATCTCATAAAAATTGAAGGCGAAAATCTTTCTTATAATGAGCAGGTATTATCTAACCTTGCCCAAAACTGGAAAACTTATGATTTTGTCGCAGAACAGGCCAAATCAAAACTAAAGGGAATAAAAAGCAAATCAAAAGAAATAGAAAATATGATTAAAGAGATTGGTGAAAATGAAAATCTCCTGAAAGAGATTATTGGACAATTGGAGAAACTTGAATACACTACACCGCTAGAAGCGTACAAAATGTTTACAGGAAGAGATTTTCCTGTTGATGATTTGGGAATATCTAAAGTTACAACTTCTTTGTTTCCTGCACTTGGAGCAATTAGAGGAAAAGATTGGTATACTGAAAAAAGCTTGATTGGAAGAATATATGCATTAAATGAAACCATACAGAAATCGAAAATTAATCCTGCTGCATTAAGTGATTTAGATGAATTATTAAAAACCTACCAGCCTGAGCCATCAAAATACAATCCAAACTCCAAAAAAGATAGGAAAAAAAGGAGAAATTTCCTTGATTCATACCTAAGTATGCCTCTTGGTCTAAAAATTGCAGTTTTAGCACTAGTCGTTGGAATGCCTTTATTAACAAAAGTTGTTCTCCCCTCAATAGAAAATTATCAAAACAGGACACCTACACCAACAGAGCTTCCCTGGGGAGAAATACCTTTTCCTACAGAGACACCTGTACCTGTAATTCCTTCTGTAGTTCCACAATCAACCAGCACGTCGCCTGCTGATCCACTTTATTTTCAGATGCAAACAGCTATTGTTGTTGACTGCCCTGGAATCAGGCTGGAAGATCCTAATTGCCTTGAAACGTATGATAAAAATACTGATAGCCGATACCAATCAAACTATTCTCAATTTCCAACGTTCAGGATAAACATAGGCGCTGAAATGCTCTTGGATCAATATAACAGGCCATCTGGAGCTTACTATTCTGGTGATTACACTAAAGTTGATAATGCTACGGTTGTGGCACTTTTTGAAGGAAAGGTGATTGATGATTACCTGCTATCAATTAACACATTAGGCACAAGGGAATATAAAAAAATACAAGTGAAAGGCACAACAAATGGGGTTAAGAGCACATATGATGCAGAAAATAACTGGACGTTAGTTGAATTTGACCTAGGCGAGATTTTTCCTGATTATAAAAATGATGGAACAAATGAGTTCATAATACAGCCTCAATTTCCTGCCTTGAATTCATCTGGATATTATACAGTGATTGAATTTGGAGTAAAGCTTGACAACCAAAAAGTAGGTGTTGTTGGCATTGACTCAGAAGCTGAAAATATCCAGTTTGGCAGCCCTATTGACTACAGCATCACATGTAGGAAATCAATCACTAACTTTGATTTGCATGTAACTAGAGCAAATGCTGAAAACCCAAACCTATGGGCTTGTGAGAATATGAATGATAGGAGCAATGCAAGCAGCTTTAGTACAGATTTAGGTAAGCACCCTGCAATTGTTTTAGAATTTAGTGCAAGAAAAATAAAGGATATACAGCTCCTCATTGAACAGGGATTTGAAGGCAATTCTACTTTTGAGTATTATATTCTTAATGGAAACGAGGTAATTGACAAAGGGGAAATTTTTTCACCGTATAGCAGAGCTAAACACCTTGAATCCTGGCAGATACCAATTAATGCAGAAACAAGAGGTGCTCCTTACCCTGCACTTTGGAATTTGAAAGATGTTGTTAGCGGTGATATTGAAAAAGAAGCTACAAGGATAATTCTTGTGCCTAAGTCTGCATTTCCTATAGCTGAACAACATACTGATAACACAATAACACCTGAAAATGGAAGTAATGTAATATATAACATCAATTTATATGATTTAAGCCAGATTCCCCAATCAAGCAATACAGAAGGATTTAGCGCAAAGGCACTGAATTTATTTGGAGGGCTTATTGGAGGAATCGGATCATTATTTGGGCTAAAAAAATCAAACGCAAGCCATGTAAAACATGCTGATTCTCAATATTTTGTATTAAATAACAAATCTCAAATTGGCTCGAATGATTTAGCAGAGAGGACCATATTCATAAACAAAGAAGAGCTAAAATCTGGAATTCTCAATCTTCATGGATATGGAGAGATTGATTTATTTAACCTGTTCACCAGATTAAATTCTGTTCAGCAATATTATTCAATCCCTGAATCTGCAAAAGGAGAGAATTACTTTACATTTAAGCAGGCTGTTGAATCTGAAATTGGGGAAGCTTTCAGAAATGATGCTTATCTAAGGGGATTTGATTTTAAGCTCGCTATTGGAAGAAGCAATTTGTTCCAGATATTAAACCAAAAGCAATATAACATGGAAAACCCAATCAGAAGAGCTATAATCCCTTTTGTTGAGCCTAAAAGCGCCATAGTTCCTTATGAAAATAAACCATCTGCAATTACTCATTATGTAGCTCCATTACAATCTAATCATTTAATTGCATTACCTAACTTAAAAGATCATCCTGCACCCACTTATCTTTTTTCAAGATGCTTTCCAGCTGAGGTAGTCTCAACCCGTTAAGATGAATAATTAGATTTTCTTGAAAATAGTCTTAATCCTTTAATTAACCATTTTAAAGTAGTAAAAATAGATAAATATATAAATAGCATGTGATTTTATGTAAGTATGACAGATGCAAAAGATATCACATTTTTAATTGCAGAAGACGAAATAGACATAGCCTCATTTACACCACAATTACTTGAAGCTATGCTTAAGAATCAATATGGTGAAAAAGTTACTTATCATTTTATTTTGGCAAAAAATGGAAAGGAAGCGATGCAAGCATATTATTCACAAATGCAGCAATTTCCAGAGACTAACTTAGTCGTCATAACAGATTTTGCAATGCCTGATACAGATGGATATGAATTTTTCCAATTCGTAAGAGCCTATGAAAAAAAGTTTGACCTGAAAAATGCTCCAGTAATTTTTAATACTGCATACAAATTTGAGCTTTTAAAAAAAGGATTTTCTGAGGAAAGGCATTTAGGCGATGAAGCAGAAGTCACACCAATTGAACATAATGAGTTTGCAAGAAAATGCACTTACTTAGTTGTTAAACCAACACTTGTAAATAATACTGTGAAATACGCTTTAAAGGAAATGGGTGTTGAGCCCATAAAAAAAATTTAATTTTTCATAATTTTTATTTCTAAACAACCCTCTTAAACATCTTCTCTACTTCATAAAAAGAAATCTTGACAATTATCGGCCTTCCGTGTGGGCAGGTATAAGGAACATTCAAATCCCCTAAATCCTGGACGTATTTTTTTATCTGAGGCATTGTTATCTCATCTCCTGCCTTTATTGCTGTCCTGCATGCCATCCTTGCAAACCTTTTGTGGAAGAATTCTTCCAAAGACTTCGGTTCGCCGTTCTTATCCAGGTCATCTATGATATCCAAAAACGAAGTTTTGTTAAATTGCCTGCCTAAAACAACTGGAATTGTGTTTACCATTATTGTTGATACTCCAAAATCCTCTGTGTCGTATCCAAGCTCTAAAAGTAACGGCCGAAATGTTTTTGCTGTCTGGAATAATTTTGGGGATAAATGAACAAGTTCACTTATAAGAAGCTTTTGCGTTTTAACGGCTTCTGCTTTTAATTCATCTGTAAACCTTTCATAAAGTATCCTTTCTGCTGCTGCGTGCTGGTCAATCAAAACCATTGCTCCTGACATCTCCCCGACAATATAGGTCTTATTCATTATCCCAAGGACCTTAAGCTCGTTGAGTATCTTTGATTCTGCAATCCTTTCTTCCTTTACCAAAAGCCCCTGTGAATCAGGGACAAAATAATTTTTATCTGAGACAAAATCAGAAAGCTTTATGTCCTGGATGGAAGCAATCAGGTCAACATTGGACAGTTTTGATTTCACTGCATTGAATACAGATTCATATAACGCGTTTTCATTATTTACCCTGATCTCAGCTTTCTGTGGATGCACGTTGACATCTGTCTCTTCAACGCTTGTCTCTATATCCATGATTGCAACAGGATACCGATTAACCATAACCATTGTATGGTAAGCGTCATTTATCGCATCGCTTATCACCTGGTTTTTCTTTATGTACCTTTTGTTCACATAGATTGATTGCTCGTTTTTTGTAGGCTTTGTGAGGCTTGGCTTTGAAATGAAGCCTTTGATTCTAAACCCGTTTTCTTTATAATCAATCTGCAGCAGGTTTTTGTAAGATTCATTACCATATATGCTCATTATCGTGCTGTCCCAATCATTGTTGCCAATGGTCTCCAAAAGAAGCCTATTTTCATGGATTAGCTTAAAATGCACCTGCGGATTTATCAGAGCATATTTTGTAACTATCTCCGTTATATGGGAAAGCTCTAAATCATCGGCTTTCATGTATTTTTTCCTTGCAGGCGTATTGAAGAACAGGTTGTTCACTTCAATGACTGTTCCAGTAGGCATGCCAAGCTCTTTTTTTTCAACAAGGTTTCCTCCTACCACAAGAATCTTAATGCCTGATAGGTCCTCCTCCCTTTTTGAAGAGATGTACGTTTCTGATACTGAAGTTATGCTTGATAATGCTTCGCCTCTAAACCCAAGTGTTTTTATCGAGAACAGGTCTTTTATACTCTTGATCTTGCTTGTGGCATGCTGCTTATATGAAAGAAGAACGTCTTCTTTTGACATGCCATGCCCGTTGTCTGCAATCTTTATCTTTGATTTTCCTGCTTCTGTAAGCTCTATGAATATCTTTGTTGCACCGGCATCAATGGAATTTTCTATTAATTCTTTAACTATTGATGCAGGCCTTTCTATTACTTCTCCTGCTGCAATCTTATTTACCAGTGATTCGTCAAGTATTATTATTGTAATCTTAATCAGCCCCATATAAATAGATAGAATGAATGTTTAAATAGGTTTTGCAGGCTACTCCGAATGAGCTAAGTAAAAAGGCTTTACCAATTTAGTAATCAATCTATGAGGTAAATTAAAATCATCACAATATTTTGCTTCACCTAGAGCTTTTTCTAGAGCATTCATCTGACTAAATTGGATTATGTTTAATTTTTGTATATCAGGCCCTAATGACATAATATTTAAGTGATGTTCCCCATTGTAAAAAATCTTGCTTAAGAATAAACCATAATTCTCTCTTGGGTCTAGCTGTGTAATCCAGCTAAAAGAAGTGTCAATATCATCGAAACGTGCAACACCTGAATAAGCATAATTTTTTACATTTCCACTTGTGACCACATATTTGAAATTGGCTGGAAGCAAAAAACTCATATCAGGAGTGAAGTTTTCTGGAACATGAAGGGAATGCGTCATCATGACTAGTTTTTTTCCTAAATCCATAATTTTCTTAGCAAAAACTGCCTATATTTAAAGTGTATCAAACCAAACAATTTATATTCTAATGACATTTAAAAATCATTAAGAGGTGGAGAGTTATCTTAGTTAGATATAATGTCAATGGGTTTAAGACTGAAGGGGATGCAACCCCAAAATTCATCCTGACATATAATGGAGCGTATTTCTATAACAATGCAAAAAGCAAGTACAGAGGGCTATATTTCCCTAATGAAGATAGCCTTTTCAAGACTATTGATTTCATAAAGATAGATGACATAACCTCAATAAATTATAACGGAGACCATATTGAAGTGATTTCAAAAAAAGGAGTTATCAAATTCAGGTTCTTCAAGAATGTGCTTTTCATGGATTGCGATTATAAGGGAGAACTGCTGTTTACTCTCGATGTAAGGGATATCTATGATTTTGATGAGAAGGGAAGGATATATAATATTACAAAAGACAGGAATACCTGCATTGAATACAGGAAATTTTCTGATAACCAGCTTGAGAATGTGAGCTTTTCAAAATTCCTTTTAATAAGGACAAAATCAGATGTCGAAAAAGTTGAGAAGTGGAGAGAAGAGTTTTATGAAGAAGATGAAGCAAGAAATTCAAACCCCTCTAAGCTTTTTGTATACGATGCAATTAAAATTAGATGCAATGGGAAGGATAATATAAAGATTGCATTTGGTGATGACAAAAAAGAAACTGAGAAGCTTCTTGATATTGATTATGAGCAGATAGATGTAAAAACATTCAGCAAGAAAAAGCTTCAGGGTGATGATGCAATAGCATACTATTTTGCAGCAAAATCAATCTACGACCTGAATGTTGAAAATAAAGGCCTGTATGCCGGGCTTCCCTGGTTTTTCCAGGTGTGGACAAGGGACGAGGCAATATCCCTAAAAGCTCTTATTGACTTAGAAGATTATGATTTCTGCAGGCTTAGGCTGATGGAAATGATAAAGCATATCGGAACTGACGGAAAAATCCCTAATAGGTTCCCAAATTCAACCCTTGCAACTGCTGATGGCACAGGCTGGGTTTTTTTAAGGCTACATGAACTGATGGTGAAGACTGAAGAGACAAAGATGATGGAGCAGTTCTTTTCAAAGAAGAATGTCGAATTCATAAGGGAACAGGTTAGGACATCAATTGAGAGACATAAGCCTGAGAACCTGCTTATCAGGAATAATGCGCTTGAGACATGGATGGATACCTCATATGAGAATGATACAAGGGAAGGATTCAGGATAGAGATACAGGCTTTATGGCTTGCAACATTAAGATTTTCAAATTACCTTGATAGGATCTCCGGAAGAAAGGAAGCATACTCAGATACTGAGAAAAGCACTAGGAAAAAAATCAGGGAGATATTCTATAATTCAGGAAAGCTAAAGGATGGCAGCAGCGATGAGACCATCAGGCCAAATATTTTTTTAGCGCATTATATCTGCCCTGACCTGCTTGAAAAAGAAGAATGGGAGAATGTTTTTGATAATGCCATTGATAAGCTTTGGCTGGAATGGGGGGGACTTGCTACTATAGATAAGAAATCATGCCTATTTTGCCCTGAATATACAGGAGAAAATAACAAAAGCTACCATAGGGGAGATTCATGGTTTTTCATAAATAATATCGCTGCAATATGCCTGAATTCTGTGAATAAGCAAAAATATGCAAAAAAAATAGAGATGATAAGAGCAGCATCAAAGAAGGATATACTCTGGAAAGGCATTCTAGGGAGGGCAAGCGAGGTAAGTTCGGCCAAGGAACAAAGGGCTGAAGGATCGCTTTTCCAGCTTTGGAGCTGTGCTACATATATTGAACTGCAAAATGTCTAAAGTCCATAAACTGCTTGAGGAACTTCTTCTTGTTGTACTTATAGCTATGAACGTCATGGAGCTTTTCGATCTCCTGCCAGGGATTGCTGGCTTTTTCAAGGCGATTATGTCAATGACTACGCTTTCTTATGTATTTTATAAGGCAAGCTTAAGCGATATTTTTTTTGGGGAAAAGAACATCAGCCTTGACCTGATATTGATATTAAGCTACCTCTTAATGATAATAAACAAGTTCGTCCAGTATTTCCTGATATCAATAGAGGAGATTGAAGTGATGCAGTATTTCTTTTCCATGGTTGTAGATAATTCTGTGATGATTGAGAAGATATCATTCATTGTCGGCTCTCTTTGCCTAGTCATGATTTCTTTCTTTGTTACAAAACATGTTGAATTCAAGGAGCCAAGCGTGCTTAGCATACTGCATGGAGAAGGCTTTAGAAATGTGAAAAAGTTCTTCTCTGTACTGATAGTAGTATCAGGATTTTTCATTATTTTTTTCAACCCTATAATGGAATGGTTCACTCTTGTCATTGATACGCCATTAGTTGTTTTAGTCCTGTTTTTTTACATCTTTAAGGTGCATGATATAGGGAAAAAGATGGATGAGGAGCAAATACTTTTTAAGATTTCAGATGCTGCAGAAGAATTCATAGACAGCTTCATAAAGTTATTCCATGACAAGAAAACTATTTTTTTCGGCATAAGCGCCCTTTTGGTCCTTCATCCTTTAGTTGATGCTTACGTTTTCATAGTTCCATATTCATTTGATACAAAAACAATATATAATGAACTTGGGCAGAACCATCAGCCGCTAAAGGACTATTTTGCCATTGAAAAAGAATCTATGTCTTATGCTGAGCAGCTTATGCTTTATTTTGGCTATCTGTTTAATGTCATAGCAATTCTTTTCTTGATGTCCATGCCTGCTTACTTATGGTATAAGATACACCAGGGAAGGGATATAAATTATAAGATAGATTTCAATGGGATAACTGTTGCCTTCATGCTGTTTTGCCTGGCTTTTTTTATCCTTATGCCCTCTTTTACTATAGGAAACTCGGAATTAAAAAACCTATTAGGAGTGGACATACAGACAAGAGGGATATATAATGCTAATTTTTCATCTTATTTTTACATATGCTGCGCTGTTTTCATTGTTTCACTATTTCTTTCTTTCATTGATAAGATAAAGTCAGTGATGGTATACCTTATATCAATGTTCAGCCTCGGATTTTTTGGGCTATACATATACAGCTATTTTACAAGCATAATTACATTTTATATAGAATTTGTTGAAGGACTTTGGAACTATGATGTCATAAGCCTATACCTTATGTCATACTACATCCTGTTCATGATAGTATTATCACTCTTTTATGTAGGTGGGTTTATTGGCTATGTGCTAGAAGTTTTTGAGATTAATTGAGGTTATACTAAAAAACAATACTAATCTGAAAAGATTACCATCTCTTTTGGTTTTCCTGGTTTCTTGACATATGTTCAAGATTGGCAAGTCTTTGGTTTATCGCTTCCAGGCTTGCTTTTAAGTAATCAAGCTTTGAAGAAATTAGTTCCAGGTCTTTCTGTAACGGATTATGCTGCTGTACTTCATGAAACTCTCCCTGCCCATGCACAGCTTCCATCCTCTGCTGCCTTATGTTCTCTCCTAAGGGCATATTCATCCTGGGGTCTGGTGTTGTAAAAGTTGCATCAGAATGCCCGTCCACTGGATCGTGGTTTAGCCCATCCCCAAAATTTGGAGTGTTTTCGTGACTAAAATTTGGAGTGCTATCATTATAACCTTCTATAGGTGGAAGGCTGAAATCATCCTTTTTCTTGAATGGATTGATGCCGTCAAAGAATCCCATGATTTTTACTTTAGTTTTCTCCTTTATAATATTTTGCTTTATAACTATATATAAACAATACCTTTATAATTAATTTATTATTACTCGCCAATAGTGATAAAACTTGAGACAAAAAATTTGTGTGCTGATTCCCTGCTACAATGAAGAAAAAGGTATAGCTAAAGTAATTGCAAAAATTCCTTTAGATAAGCTGAATTCTCTTGGATTTGATACTGAAGTTATTGTAATAGATAATAATTCCAAAGATAACACCGCAAGAATTGCAAAAAGCACTGGAGCTGTAGTGATTTCTGAAGAAAAACAGGGAAAAGGAAATGCAATAATTACAGGATTTAGGAATGTACCAAGCGACTGCAATATTGTTGTAATGATTGATGGTGACAATACTTATGACACTAATGAGATCATAAGGCTTATTGAGCCAATTGACAGCGGCTTTTGTGAGGTTGTTGTCGGAAGCAGGCTAAATGGTAAGATACTTAACCATTCCATGAGCTATTTCAACAGGATTGGGAACTGGATATTCACTTTTCTTGTAAGGACAGCCTATAAAGGGAATGTAACTGATGTATGCAGCGGATATTTTGCCTGGAAAAAAGAAGTGATTGATGAATTACTGCCAAATTTAAAATCAAGTGATTATACAATAGAGATGGAAATGATAATCAAGATGGCAAGAATGGACTATGAAATGTTTTCAATACCAATAAGCTATGACAAAAGGGAAGGTGTCTCAAACCTAAGGCCACTAACTGACGGATTTAAGATAATGAAAACCTGGGTAAAGTATATTTTCTGGAAAAACCCAAAATATGCAAAAAGCAATGAAACTGTGTATGACAAAAACAGAAGCGGCAGTGAATCAATATGGGACAAAATCCTTTGAAACTTATTATCCCTAAGATACAATCAAAGTTTAATACAATCCAAGTTTTAAAAGCGGTATTTTCCAGGCAGAAAATTCCGGATTTCGAATCATTTTTCTCGAAAAAAGCTGGTTTGAAATACTGCTCTGCAGCTTTTAGCGGGAGAGCTGCATTTATTGCAACACTCAAAGCAATGAAACTAAAAAAGGGCGATGAAATAATCATGCCCGGGTTCACTTTTTTTGGGATTGCATATATAATTAAAGAGCTTGGATTGACACCTGTTTTTGCAGATGTCGATAATAAAAACCTTAACATTAACCCTGATAAGATTGAAGAACTGGTATCAAAGAAAACCAAAGTGCTTCTTATCGTGCATAACCTTGGCAATCCTAATGATATGGACAAGATAATGCATATTTGCAGGAAACACAAGCTAAAACTTGTTGAAGATTGCGCACATACGCTTGGCTCAGAATTTAAAGGGAGAAGACTTGGAACGTTTGGCGATGCTGCAATCTTTTCATTCCATTATTCGAAGATAATAAACACGTTCTGGGGAGGTATTGCTGCAACAAATGATGCAGCATTATCAAAAGAGATAAAGAAAGAGATAGATAAATTCCAGGAGCAAAAGAGCTCTCAGGTATTTTCAAGAGTGATTACTGGATTAGTCCAGTCTTTCATCACATGCCCTTTTGTATACACTTACTTCTTCTCTCCATTCAACGTAATGTATAAGAAAATCCGCAGAGAGGATGTTGTTGAGACTCTTTTCAAGCTTAAGCCGATGGCTATCTCAACACATATGTTCAAATTTACAGATTTCCAGGCAAGGATAGGAATATATGAACTTAAGAAAGCAGATGAATACAATCTTAAAAGAGAGAAATACCATGAAATTTTTAGGAAAGATTTGGATAAGAAAATCCAGTCTCAGGAAGATATAGCTGATTCGAAGTTCATCCCGCTTCAGCTGGTGATATTATCAAAAAACAAGGAAAACGTAATAGATCTATTAAAGAAAGATAGGATTGAAGCAAAAGAGTTCTACATAACAAACATCCCTAAGATGCATGGATTTACAGCATACAGGAATAACTGCCATTCAATCGATAAAATTGAGAGTGAAATAATTTTCTTCCCGACATTCCATTATCTTAAAGAGAAAGATATCAAGTATATTGCAGACAGAATCAACCACGCCTGTAGTATTCCTGAGTGAGGGGATCAACCAAATCCCATGGAACATCCCTGTCATAATATGGACCTGATTCCAAGTCCCTTAAATATGTTGAATTAGGCAGTGTCCAAAACCCTATGCTTTGGGAAGCCTGGTGAAGATTGATTAGATAACTATGTGCTTTTCGTTCATCACCCATAGTGATAGGATAGGATAATACTTTTTTCTCACCAGGCACTATTAAAACATTGTCTGAATCAATTGTTTTCCCATCTTTTATGAAATCATATGTAACATAAGCAGGCTCTGCCTTATAATTTTTTATGCTGAAAGAAAACATAAAATCAGTGGTCTGGACTAATTGTATGTTCTCATGTTCCTCCATAGCAAGCTCTATCGCGCCTGACTTTTCATTTTGAATGTAAGCTGGCATCATAAGTATTCCAAGCAAAATCAATATTGAAACAATCGAAACCATTGCATCAACCTTATTCATTTTTTCCTCCTTAAAAAGTTCAAAAGAATCCCAATAACTGAGATGATACCCAGATATAATATCAAGTTATAGTAAGTGTACCCGCCTGTCAATGATTTTTGTGATGCTGTCCCTCCAAGAAAAAATGCAAGCAAGATTGTAATAAGCATTGAGATTGCAACTCCAAGGATTGCCTTTTCATGCAGTTTTGAGTCATAAAAAAAGTAAAATGAATAGCCAATACCTGGTAAGATAAATACAAAGAGGATTGCAACGATTAGGCTAATCATATGCTGTTCCCCCATAAATTATAATATATTCTTATCTTGCCATTATCATAGATTTTTGCTGTTCTGTTTGACAAATCAAACTTATTAGCATAGGTATATGGAACAGGATCTCCAAACAAATAGCTTTTTACAAAAAAAACATCTTCATTTATGATTATATAATCCAGTCTTTCCTGTTTCATCTTCTCTTCATAGCTTCCTGTCCAGACTGGCCACTTGAGGAACTGCTGCTCATAAATTGTAAGATTTGAGTAATATAACCTGTAAGTTAATGGTATTATAGCCTGCTCAAACATGAAATAGCCGCTATAGATATCAAATACTGCCCGATCACCAATGATTACTGCATCTTCAGCTGAGTATTCATTAAGCCATTTTCCAGATTCATATAAATAGGGATTTTTATACTGCTTAAGCTCCATTATATTTTCTGTCTCTTTTTCCGGATAGATTACATTTGGATGATAATTTATCAGAAGGCAGCCTACAAAGAAAAATGAAATAAATAGTAATGTGCCAAGACCTTTTAGCCTTAGCATATTAGCTGTAGTTAGATTTAAGGAAGCAACAATAAAAGAGAGCATCATGCATATTCCTATCAATGGAAGCCAAATGAAAACATTTGTAAGCGTCGCCCATTCTGTCCTGGAAAGCACAATTGAGAACAGATATCCAAGAACTGAAAATATCAGGAAATAAATCAGGAAACCAAAATCAAATACATATCCTTCGTGATAGTTTTTTGAAAAGAAAAGCCTTGCTATCCTGAAAAAGATGAATAATATAATTATCCCTATCAAAGCCTGGGAACCATAGATCAACAATGTTTCACCTAAAGAATAAAGATAAGGCAGGTTTTTTATTATTCCTGATGTTGCCTCTGCTGACTTTGGAGAGATGAATTCAAATAGCTTATTGAGATAATTCATGTTTGCGTCCCATAGCTTTCTTGCAATCAAGAACTCCCATATAAATATTGAAAAGGAGTGAAAGAGAGTGTATTTAAGAAAATGCAATGTGAAATTCTTATATCTGAACCTGAAAATTACATTTAGCAATGGATAAAATATTGAATATGTAATAAGGCCAAAGAATAAGAACATAAACATGAAAAATGAAACTGAGTGGTCAGAAACTACAACGAGAAACGAAAAGAGCAAAAAGAAGATATCGTATTTTAGGTTTTGCTTCTTTAGACCCTTAACTAACATGAGCAGGCACATAAGAACAAATATTGCTGAAACCAGTCTTCGTGAAACTGCCAATATCCTAAGCCTTGGTGTTATTACATAAAAAAATGCTGCAATATACGCTACATCTGAATATGGCTCTTTAAAAAATGCAAGGAGGAAAAAAATCACTGCTGAAAGGAATATTACACCAAACAAGGATATTAAGACATATTTAACCAAAAATTCTGAAGAATATCCTGAAAGGATTGAAGTGAATGCTGTTGTTATATGAACTCCTGGATTATAACCATAATAATCCTCAGCATAGCCTGAGCCTAGTGCTGGATTCCAGATTTTTTCTGAAATCAAAAAATTTGCTGTCTGTGTTTCAAAAGACACATCCCTGTCTACCTGATAAAATAAAGGATAATTGAATGAAAACAGGGAAAGTATGAATATATCAAGCGCTAATAGAGAAAGAAATTTGTGGGTGCTCTTTTTTTGAAGCATGAGGATAAACGAAGAAAGGACAATTCCTATGAAAAATGCCCAGAATAGCAAATATGAAAAGAATTTTTCCTTATTTAACTGGAGAAGCAGGGACAAAACTATAAAAAGCATCTGAAGTGCCAGGAACATTGCATTTTTATCCTTCATTTCTGCCCTGAAAACCTTGTTTTATATTTAAATATAGCCAAAAAAAGCCATTAAACAAAAAATAAACTTAAACAAAGCTTATCAAAATGACCTGGCTGTAATCTTAAGCCCTTCTGTAAACTTAACCTTCACATCATATCCTATAAGTTCCTTGGCCTTTCTTATATCAGCAAGCGAGTGTTTTACATCCCCTTTTCTTTCATCTGAAAAAATAGTGTTTGCTTTTTTCCCGATTATTTTTTCAAGCTCTTTTAGCAGCCTAAGAAGCGTGAATCTTTCACCGCATGCTACGTTCATGAATTCTCCTGGAGCTATTTTTGATTCGCTTGCAAGGATATTTGCGTTTACGACATTCGCAACATATGTGAAATCTCTGCTCTGCTTTCCATCTCCAAATATAATAGGACTTTTCCCTTCTTTTATCATGGTTATGAACCTCGGAATAACTGCAGAATATTGGGAAGTAGGATCCTGCCTTGGCCCAAACACATTGAAGTACCTAAGAGAAACAGTCTCAAGACCATATAACTTATAAAAAAGCCTCATGTAGGTTTCTGCTGTAAATTTTGTCAGTGCATAAGGTGATTTTGGGTTGATGCACATGCTCTCTGTCTTTGGAAGCTTAACTGAATCGCCATAGACTGAGCTTGATGATGCAAAAATAACCCTTTTTGCCTTATTATCCCTTGCTGCAACAAGGACATTCAGTGTTCCTTCAACATTCACCCTATTGCTCAATAAGGGGTCCTGTATTGATCTTGCGACAGAAGGCAGTGCAGCCTGATGAAAAATTATATCATTTTTGCCAAAGGTTTTCTTTAGAAGAGATATATCCAATATATCTCCATGTATGAATTCAACTTTAGTTTTTATAGAATCCAGGTTTTTTATGTTGCCTGTAGCAAGGTTATCAATAATTACAACTTTTTTCCTTCTTTTTACAAGCTCTTCAGCCAGATGGCTGCCGATAAACCCTGCTCCACCTGTTATTATGTACTTCATTTTCCTATGCGAACCTCATGTTATATTAAAAGATTGTTTTTGTTCCCTTAGACCTTATTATTGACATACCCCATGCTTCCTTTTTTTGAAATGGTTTTTGCAGGTATCCCGACTGCTACTGAATTGTCTTCCAAATCTTTTGTAACAACAGAATTTGCTCCAACAGCCACATTGTTACCAATTACCAC
>CAYRXW010000013.1:0-32332 GCA_964428335.1 uncultured Methanosarcinales archaeon
TTTGGCTTTCCTTTTTTTACAGCGCAAAACCTGCATCCTCTTGTGCAAATGTCACCAAGGACCATAAACGTTGCTGTCCCGCCTGACCAGCATTCGCTGATGTTTGGGCAATGTGCCTCCTGACAGACAGTATGAAGGGAATGATTAGAAATAATATTTTTTATCTCATGATATCTATGCTCAGGTGGTCTGATTTTCAGCCACTCAGGCTTTCCTAGATTTAATAATTTAGTTTCCAAGTGCATTTACTCCATAGCTTACAGTTGCGCCATGCTTTACAGATGCTGCAAATGATATCACCGCTGCAATTTCCTGGTCAGTTGCCCCATTCAATTTTGCTCGTTTTGAATGTGTGTCAATGCAGTAAGAGCATTGTATTGCGCAGCTCGCAGAAAGCAGCATAAGCTCGGTTGTTTTCTTATCAAATGGGCTTTTATCCAATAAAACTTTCTGGTAGTTCTTGTACGCTTCTGCAGCTTCTGCATTCACTTCCATGAATTTCTTAGTTCCGTTCTTGTATTTATCATCATATAATTCTGCCATTTAGATTACCACCTTAGATTCTATTAAAAAAATTCAGGTATAAATATGTTTTGAAACATAGACATAGCTTAAGCATGGATATTGAAAGATTAAAAAAATTATAAGAAATAAAAAAATTAAGCTTTTGGTTTTTTTGCCTTTGGCTTCTTATCTTTTTCAGCCTTTTTCTCTTCAGGCTTTTTTGCCTTTGTCTCTTCCTTTTTCTTTTCAGGCTGCTTTTGTTCCTTTTTCTCGGCTTCTTTTTTTACTGAAGCTTGTTGGCTTACCTTTGGCATGTCCATCGGCCTAAACGGTTCTTTTCCAATTGCTGGTGGCTGGGCTTTCTGTGGTGTGAAAGGTGGCCTTGGCTGTCCCTGCTGCATTGGCTTGAATGGCGGCCTTACTGGTGGCTGCTGCCTGTTGTTGTTGAAGTTTGGCCTTTCAAACCTTCTTTCCTGCTTGTTTTCCACTTTTGGCTCAGGCAAAGGCTGATCCATGTTTATCCTTTGTATGAAAGACGCTTCATCTTCCCTCTGGAAGTCAGGTTTCTGGAACCCCCTTCCACGGTCATTTGACCTTTCAAAAGGCTTGAACTCTTTCTTTACAAACTCCTTTCTTGGAAATTCCCTTTTGCCGTTATCTGCAAACTGCGGCCTTGGTGCCACACCTTGTCTTTGCTGCATTGGCCTTGGTGCCACTCCTGGTCTTGGCTGCATTGGCCTTGGTGCCATCGCTGGTCTTGGCTGCATTGGCATGCTTGGCTTCTCTTCGCCTTCAATTGCTTCCGGCAAGGCTTCCTGCTTGTTGTTGTCCTGCTTGCTGAAATCCTTGATCAACGATTTGTCAAGCTCTTTTCCCAAGTCATAGAAATCGTCAGTCTCGCTAAGAATCCTTGATGAAGATGTTTTTCCAAATGCAATGACTTCTGCCCTGCATCCCAAGGCTTTAACGTGCTCTAAAAGATCCTTGAAATCCCCATCGCCTGAACAAAGGACAATGACATCAAGCTTTGCAGCCATCCTCATTATATCCATTGCAATTCCGACGTCCCAGTCTCCTTTCTTGGCGCCTGTATAGAACGTCTGTAAGTCTTTAGACCTTACATCATAGCCTATTTTTTCCAAAGCGTCAAAGAAATTTCCTTCTTCCTTGATATCTGCCTTGATAACATAAGCTATTGCTCTTACAAGTTGCCTGTTTCCGACTGCTTTCTTCAAAATATGCGCAAAATTAACTTTTGAGTGATAGAACTGCTTTGCGCTATAATACAAGTTCTGTACGTCTACAAATACGCCCACTCGTTGGTCTTTATGTTGTGGCATCAAATCACCCTCAACGAAATGAAAATCCTAAATAGGTTATAAAGCTTGTCATTCTAAGCATTCCAGCCAACAATTTATATATAAAATGAGCTTCCTTTTTTTCATATGGCCTTATCAGCAGTATTAATTGGCATGGGAATCATGCTTCTGGCATTCATACTATCTTCTTTGCCTCTTTATTTTGCAGTAAAGTTCCTTGGAGGGAAAACCTCGCTTCTAAAGACAATGCTTGTAACTTTTCTTACAGGCCTTATTGTTGCAGCTGTAAAATCGCAGTTCAGGCTGGGATGGCTGATTGCATTCTTCATCCTTATCTGGATATATCATGAAGTGTTCAGACTGAAATGGCTAAAGGCTGTGATTGCCTGGGTCTTGCAGTTTGTGTTCATTGCCATTTTCTATGGAGTTGCAGCAATAATCCTGGCAGCGCTTATAGGAATAACTGTTCTTGGCTTGATTTAACGGGTTTTATAAGAAGATTTATATTAATCCTGTTCTAAATTCTTTCATATGCAAGAAACAGTGCTTTTTTTATGCGCGCATAACGATGACCAGCTCCTTGGCGCAGGAGGAACAATAGCAAAATGGTCAAAGGAAGGGAAGAAAATAATTACAATAATATTTTCATTTGGTGAAAATTCACATCCGCTTCAGCAGGATGTTGTGACCAGGAAGACAAGGGTTAAGGAATCAAAGAAAGCTGCAAAGATATTGGGAGAAGAGGGGCATTATTATATTGGATTAAAAGAGACAAAGTTCCAGGAAGGGATTGATGAGAAAAACATCCATGAAAAAATAAGAAACATGATTGAAAAGATAAAGCCTGGGAAAATATTTACCCATTCAATGGATGATCCTCACCCTGACCATAGGGCTGTGTACAGGTTTACATTAGAGCTGATCGAAGAGATCAATTACAAAGGCGAAGTATATTCATTCAACATATGGAACTACTTCCTTAATTTCAGGAGAAGAGATTTACCAAAGCTTGTTGTTGATATAACCTTCACTTTCAAGAAAAAGGTTGAAGCGTTTAAAGCGCATAAAAGCCAGGGGATGACAATATTTTCGCATATGTGGCATGTTTATTTCCAGGCAATTGTCCATGGCCTTGAAAACCATGTAAAATATGCTGAAGTTTTTTACAAGATAAAATAAATGAGTAAAAATGAAAAAGCTCCTTATAGCAACAGACTGTTTTTTGCCAAGATGGGATGGCGTTGCCAGCTTCCTTAATGAGCTGATTCCTAGGATCCAGGAAGATTTTGAGATTACAATAATAGCGCCTAATTTTGGAGAATTGCTGCCAAGGTATAAGGCTCACATAATAAGGTTCCCTGTATATAATGTGAACATGGGAGACTATAAGCCAGCGACAATAAAATATAATATTTTAAGGGAAGAGATCAAAAAAACAGATATTGTTTTTGTCCAGTCCCTTGGACCAATAGGGATATACTCCATAATTCTAGGGAAAAATCTGAAAAAGCCTGTCATCAGGTATAACCATACGCTGGAATGGGAACTGTTTCCAAATGCAATGACAAACGAATTCCTGAAAGTGCCTGTAAATACTGTAGTAAAATTTCTAAGCGTCATGCTTTACAATAAATGCTCTGAGCTAATAGTGCCTTCAGCTGAGCAACTTGAGCTTCTTAATCTAATGAAAATAAAGACTGAAAAGAAGATAGTCCATCTAGGTATAGATGTGAAGCAATATGCTCCTGCAAGTAAAGCTGTGGCAAAGCATGAGATAGGGATAGAGCCGACAAAAAAAGTCATAGGTTATGGTGGAAGGCTTGGGCTTGAAAAAGATTTAAGTACGCTATATAGGGCATTCATGATGCTGACAAAAAAACATAAGGACCTGATCCTCCTGATTGCCGGTGGTGGACACCAAAGAATGGAAAAGTTGTTCTCAGGTAAGGAAAACATTATCCTTACAGGCTCAAAGGACAACTTAACAAAATACTACCAGGCCATGGATATATATGTGCTTCCAAGCCTGACTGAGACAACATCCCTGACAACACTTGAAGCGATGGCATGCGGGCTTCCTGTAGTTGTAACACCTGTAGGCTTCATAAGGGAGTACTTGAACGATGGCATAAATGGTCTTTTATTCCCAAAGAAAAACAGCCATTCGCTTTACCTGAAACTTGACTATCTTCTTAAAAATCCTGATGTGATGGAAAAGCTTGGAAAGAATGCTAGGGAGACTGTTGTAAATAAGTTTTCATGGGAAAAGACTGCGGAAGGGATAAAAAAAATATTTAATGCCCATGCCTCTCCATAACTGCTGAGACTTCTGAAAATAACTGGGTAACCCTCCTTAAATCATTTTCAAGCTGCATGTTGTGTATATGATCTCCATGCTCTTCCTGAAGTATGTGCTTTATATGATGAATCATGTGCTCAAGATAATGATGGTACTCATGAAGCTCATGGTGTGACATGTGCTCACCTGCCCTAAGCTTTCTTTCTATTTCCTTTAAATTAGCCTCTTCATAAGGCTTTAATGCATAAGCACGATCATGAAGGTCATTTAGAAGCTCTTCTTCCGGAAAATGTCCATGATCATCTGCATGTTTAAGGCCATGCCCGCCTGGTCCACCTGACATAGGTAAAATAAAAGACTGAGTGTTTTTATAGTTTTGTTTTATAAACATCAACAGCCGGTAGTTCAATAACACCTATCAGCTTGCATTCAAAAACTTCAGCCTGCTTCAATGTCTGCGGGAACCTTGTGCAAATATACGGCTTTGTCTCATGTATCATGCAGCTGCCGTCTTCATGCAAAAAAATGCAATCATTGCTATCCTTTTTCTTGATTAGCTGCCTTGAGCCCCCTATTAATGGATTTATTGAAAGAAGTATATCTAACCTCTCTTCTGCTTTCCATCTTTCCACATCAGAATCAATCAGCCTAATCTCGCTTCCTGTGCAGCATTTCCTGCAAGACTTGCATATGCTAAGTATATCCACCGCTTTAGCTAACCGACTTTGGTTATAAAGCTATGTTAAATGAAAAATTATTTCTTGTGGTGCCTTCTTGGTATAGGTATGATGTTTATTATGAACCCTCTTGTAGGCCTGATTTCCAGAATCTTGAATAACAGCTTATCATAACTAACATCAGGGACTTTTCTTATCTCTGCAATCCTATGCACAAAGAATAACGGGATCAAAAGCCTAAGCATGGCACTTGTGAAAAACACCAGAAGGTAACCAGATAAGAACAAGTCCAAAGTTGCAACATAGCTTCCAAATAATGAGCCAAGGATTATTGAAATGCCGTAAAGTACGTTAAAGTATGCAATCATTGCTGCCCTCTTATCATAAGGTGTCGCATCAAACATGAAATTCACTGTCGCAAGTTCAAAACCTGCCCAGACAAATCCTGAAAGCACCTGTGCAATCAGAAGATAGTAAAAATTAGAGCTAAAGACCCACATCAAAGGAACTATAGGAATCAGGTATCCTGTAAACTTAAGCACAATCCTTGCACCGTATTTATCGATTAGTTTCCCCCATGCAGGCATTACCATGTATTTTACTATCATGGATGTAGCAGTAACCAAAGTCAAAGTGATATAGCTCATCTTCAGGTCATTCAGCATATATGGCACAAAAAAAGGAGCAGAGACCTGCACTGCGAAATTCAACAGGAACATATAAAGTGTGAATATCCCGAAATTTGAATGGAACAAAGACTGCATGAATTCCCTGAACTTATACCTGTCCTTTGGAACAATGTATTTTGGCTCTTCCTGTTTTGTTAAATAAAAAACTGAAAAAAGCCTTGACAGAAAAGCAAGCGTAAAGATTACAGCATAGCCAATATATTCATATTTTCCTCCAAACCTTTGGAGAAGCAGCCCGCCTAATATGAAAGCAACAAAAGATGCAACACCCGCAATCTTAGTCCTTTTTCCAAAATACCTTCCCCTCTCTTTCACAGGGACCAAGTCAGCCATCCAGCTGTTCCATGCTGGAGATACAACCATGCCTAGGACCCAGTAAATTGATGCAAATATTATCAGCCATAGCAGCTTGTTTTCTCCAAACAGGAATACAAGCATTATAGGGATATACATGCACCCCTGCAGGAATGCACCTATCAAGACCATAGTTTTCCTGGATTTTACGACCCTAAGTATCCTGTCTGAGAACAGTTCAAAAAAATATCCTAGTGACTGCGGAAGTGAACCCAATAATCCCTGCTGGAATATGTCAGCTTTCAGAAAAACTCCAAAAGCCATGAAAAAAGATTCCCCTAAGCCAACCATTATTGAATAGAAAGTGCCGTCAAAAATAGAATACTTCAGGCTTTTCTTGATATTTTTTTTCTCCATTTCCAGAATTTAATTCCTGCGAGTGTTAAAAGCTTTGCTGTTTGCAGAATAAATATGCCCCGGCCGGGATTCGAACCCGGGTCGCGGCCTGTCTTCCGTAGAAGACACCAGAATACTGTGTCTTCGCGTCGAGAGGGCCGCATGATTGGCCGGACTACACTACCGGGACATAATGGAATTAATATAACTATATTTTGAATAAAAAAGTGGGCTCAAGGGGATTTGAACCCCCGACCTCTCGCTTTCTATCGTAATCGCCGTTAAGAGGCGAATGCTCTAGACCAGGCTGAGCTATGGGCCCATAAGATTTCAGATAATTCAAGAGATTTAAAAAGTTTTAGGAAAGTTCATAAAGCAAGGTAAGTTTTTATGCCTTAATAATCTGGTTAGGGGTCTTGGTCCAACTTGGCTAAGATACGCGGTTCGGGGCCGCGTGATCAGGGTTCAAATCCCTGGGACCCCACTTAGGTTCAGGGATTTGAACACACACTCACTTTGTTTTTGTACCATTACTTCGTTTCGTGGAACTCAAGGATATCACATTCTCAAACATCACTTTTAAAAACATCTATGCATAATTCCAATCCATGAAGTGCTCCAGATGTGGAACTGAGATGTATAAGAGACACTGTAAAGATTTGTGCCAAAACTGCGGCGGAATGTATGATTGCTCAGACTTAGGTGAATTTAATGGCATTGAATAAATCCGTATACCTGCTAGATTACATTATCCTGAAATTCAGCAACCATCCTGAAAGGATATTTTCAGGGCTCACTTCAAATACATTAGACAAGGAAAAAAATGCATTCATCGATAACATAGGAAGGACAGTGACTGCATTTTTCCAGCTGAAAAAAGATGAAGACATGTATATTGCATTCCCAAAAAAAAATTATGAAAAGCTGATGGCTCACCTGGAAAAATCCCTGAAGCTGACTAAAGTAAAAATAGAAAAGACTGATTATAATGTCTATTTCACATTCAAAAAAGAAAAAGCTGAGCTTGTGTTTTCTGATAATATAATAGCTGCAAAAAAAGAATTGAAGAGCATTAGTGAAGAAGAATTTAACTTATACAGGCTAAAAAACAACATCCCGCTTCCGGGGATTGATTTCAACCATGAGATGATGCTTAATGTTTCAGAAGAATTTGTCTCATATTCAAAAGGATGCTATCTGGGCCAGGAAGTGATAGCCCGAGTTAAGTATCTGGGAAAGCCTCCAAAAAAGCTTGCTGTGACAGAAGGGGAGAAGGTTACATCAAAAGCTGTAATTGATGGAGAAGTAAAAGGATTTGGCTTTGTGAAAAACTAAATATTATTAAAGAATCTTAATTATTGTTCAATCATGCCATTCAAATACCACAACCATACTGCAGATGTCCTGATAGAAGCAACAGGGAAAAACTTAGAAGACGCTTTTTGTGAATGCGCAAAAGGCATGTTCAACCTGCTTACAGACATTAAGAAAGTGAAGCCTGAAAAAAAGATAATATTTCGGGTTTATGCACCGACAAAAGAAAAGCTGCTGTTTGATTTTCTTGAAGAGCTGATTTTTAGGATGGATACTGATTTCATGATATTCTCAAAATTTGAAGTGAAGATATCAGGTAAGAATGAATTAGAATGCATAGCATTCGGAGACTTAGCTTCTAATTATGAGACACATGGAGACATAAAAGCCCCGACATATAATGAAATGTCAATAGATGAAGGAAAAAAAGAATCAAAGATAAAATTTGTCGTTGATATTTGATTTTACAAATCTTAATTATTATTCTGAACTGTTAACAAATTCATATGCGCCATATGCTGCAAGTACACCTTCTGCAACACCTGTTATCGCCTGCTTGAAATGCGTATCACAGACATCTCCTGCAGCAAAAAATCCAGGGATATTTGTTTCAGATTTCCTGTTTATCTTTATTTCTCCCTTCTGGTTCAGTTCAACACCAATTTCTTTCGCAAGGTCAGAAAGTGCAATATGACCTATTGCAATGAACAGTCCGTCCAACTTTAAGTCACTGCTTCCTTCATATTCCCTATCCAGTAAAACTCCAGTAACACCGCTCTTGTCACCTTTTATCTCTGTAACATTCGCATTATTGATTATCTCAATCTTCTCGCTCTTCTCAATCCTTCTCATGTTTGGTGGCTCAGGATGGATTTTTTCCTTCCTATAGATTATGTAAACTTTCTTTGCATGCTCTGCAAGAACTAAAGCGTCTTTTGCTGCTGAATCACTCCCGCCAACAATTGCAACAGTCTTGTTCCTGTAAAAAAAGCCGTCGCATAGTGCACAGTAATGAACCCCTTTATTCATGAATTCATCATGCCCTTTTACTTTAAGCTCTCTCCATTTAGTCCCTGTTGAAAAAATAACAGTTTTTCCATTAATCTCTTTTCCACTGACTTGGACTTTAAACCCTTCTTTTGTCTTTTCAATCTTTGTAACCCGATCATCCATGAATTCAACAAATTCCTTATAGTCTTCTGCATGCTTTCTCAAATTATCTGCAAGCTCCTGTCCTGTAACTCTTATAAAACCAGGATAATTCTCTACCCTATCTGTAGTTGTTATAGTTCCGCCTGGAAGTTCCCCTATTACCAATGTCTTTAACCCAAGCCTTCCAGCATACATAGCAGCTCCATATCCTGTGACTCCTGCGCCGATGATTATAGTATCATACATAGTTTATTCACCTAAAAACAAGAAAAAATGATTTGTTTTATATATGTTCGTAAGGAGTGAATAGATGTGGGTATTTTAGGCACTATCAAGGATGAAATTTTAGTATGTACACTTCTAGATATGGTTCAATAAGATAACCTTTTCCTCTAATATTCTTTATTATTTCTTGATCTATTTCATAAAACTTTTTTCTTATGTTTTTGATTTGCGAGATAATTGTGCTTGGGGATGACTTAATGCCTAATTTGTTAATAATTTCTTTTGCACTAAGAATTTTATCAGATTCATTGCAAAGTAAGCTAAAAATCTCATATTCTGCAGGACTCAAACTATTTTTACTCTTATTACCCTTATAAAAAATTGAACCATTAAAAAAGATCGCATAATTTCCTAAATAGATTGCTTCTGTTTTTGCTATAGGTTTTTGCCTTTCCAAGATATTAATATCATCTAGACCCTCTAAAATGTTTGATAATGAATTTTTAGAAGAGTTTTCACAAAACATTAGATAATATGTTCCCTTATAAAATACTTGAATCTTGTCACCATGTTGATTTTCATAGGGGATTAGAGACTTATCTAAAAAATAGATTTTTTCATCTCTAGTGAATCCAACTTTTTTAAGAAAATGATCCAAGTGTTCGAATGACGCAATATCAATATGCTGTGCAAACCAAATTTCAGATACTTTTGCATCAACTTCAATTATATGATTTATAGACATGATTTTCTACTCATTAAATTCTTTTAATACCTCTCTGCTATGATTCTTTACATCAACTTTTTCATAAATTTTTTTTATTGTGCCTTTTTCAATAAGAAAAGTCATTCTTTTTATTCCAAAAGATATCCTTCCCATAAAGTTCTTTTCTCCATATACACCATATGCCTCTGAAACGCTCTTATCAACATCTGAAAGGATTGGAAAATTAAGGCTGTATTTTGCAGAAAACTTTTTATGGGAAATAACTGTATCATTGCTTACTCCAAATACCATGATGCCTTTTCTTCTGAATTCCTCTGAATCATCCCTAAAGCCGCATGCTTCTGTTGTGCATCCTGGAGTATCGTCCTTTGGATAGAAATATAAGACAAGCTTCTCATGGTCTGTAAGCTTGTGCAGGTTTTCATCCTGATCGCACATCTCAAAATACGGTGCTGTATCACCTTCTTTTAGTTTCATTTTTTTCCTCTTTAAAATCAAGGAGTTTATCTCCCTATTTAACTTTATCTCCCCATTTTGAAATCCTGTGCATCGCTTCCAATGCTTTCATCAAATCATTTTCATTCACTATAAATATATGCTCATTCCCGCAAATCATCCCATCAATTATGCTTATGCTGCTAAGTGCAAGTTCTGAAGAAAGTGCAGCGAAAACCCCTGGCGTATTTGCAACCTCATCAGGATAGATAAGGCTTATCTCGCCAAGTTTTTTTTCTATTGCCACAATATCTTTCTTGCTGAACAATTTTTCTATCTCCTGAAAATTTGTCTCATCAATTATTATCTTGATGAACTGGCTCACTTCAAGAATCCTTATCACTTCGCCCTTTGAAAAATCAACTTTTGAATATAGCTTTGTGAGTGCAGTCCTTACCTCAACCTCTTTTTTTAGTAAGACTGAAATCATCCTTGTCCTTGAAGACACTTTTGCAGATGCAATCAATTGATACCTTTTCTTGATGTCATCCTTGCTCTCCTGGCTTCCTTCATACCTTCTTATTGCGCTTATCACAGCATCTAATGTAGATGATAGATGCAGGTTTTGATGGATATAAATTGCAAGAGCTCTTGTATTCAATAGCCCTCTTGCAAGCCCCCTTCTTATTGAGACATCCTGCTCAATAAAATTTGTCACTTCATTCTGAATATTTGTCATAATATCAAAAAATGTGTCTATATTTAAAAGATTTTTGTTTTTTTGTCAAATGCTTTTTAATTAGTTTTCTAACATGAATCTGTGCAAGATGGCACAATATCAAGTAAATGAATACAGGGCTTATCCGGAATTAATCAAAACACTAGGCATACCAACAGTTTATGCTCATGAAAGCCTAATTAAAAGGATAGAAGCCTTAAAGCCTGATGAAAAAATCCCTGAAGCACTTGTTGTAGATAAAGACGACTTCCTGACAGAAGAAGCCCTTCCAGCATTGGTTAGGGGAACATTAATTTTTCCTGCTTTCGAATTCATAACAGCTCTTGGCATGAAAGGCCATCTTGACTTCAGGAAATCATATGGACTGAGAATAAATATGCTGAAGTTAGCAGGATATATGGAGGAAGATTTCAGAAAGCTAGCAAAAAAACATAATTATTTCCTTCCAGGAGCTGATGAGTTCATATCCTATTTTGATATGCCAAGGATAATTGTTTCAGGTGGAGTGCTTGAGGAAGCGCTTGAGTGCGCAGCTGTTTTAGGCATAGATGCTGTGATTGCTAATGATGCTGGCTTCCAAAGCAATGGAAGCATAAATGGACATCACTATGCATATGTGAACGGGAATAAAGGCGAGATTGTACGAGAGCTAAGGAAATATTTCAGTTTCATCTATGGAGGGGGAGATTCAAGCACAGATGTAGGGATAATGGAAAATTCAGATGTTTTTGTTGCAGGTCCAAGATCAAAAGAAAAATTGATTATGGCTGCAAGAATGCATGAACATGCTATATTAGTTCCATCTCAAGAGCCGCTTTCATACGCAATAGCAGAACTGGAAAAATATAGATTAAAAATTTAAAATTTACTTGAATCTTTTCTCAACTTCTTTCCAGTTGACAACATTGAACCATGATTTCACATATTCAGCCCTTGCCGGACCAAATTTCTTGTAATATGCATGCTCCCATACATCAACGCCAAGTAGAGGTGTCTTTCCTTCCATTAACGGGCTGTCCTGATTTGCTGTACTGTATACTTCAAGTTTTCCGTTGCTTAAGGCTAGCCATGCCCAGCCTGAACCAAACCTGTTTAAGGCTGCATTTGTCAATTCTTCCTTGAATTTATCAAAGCTTCCAAAAGTCTTATTTATTGCTTCTCCAAGTTTCCCGCCTGGTATTCCTCCTGAATTTGGAGCCATTGTTTCCCAAAATAGTGTATGGTTGGCATGCCCTCCTCCATGGTTTCTTACTGCACCCCTGATATTCTCAGGAACATCATTTATTTTTTTTAGAAGCTCTTCAACTTTCATTGATTCAAGCTTTGTCCCTTTTACTGCTGCATTCAGCTTATCTACATAAGTCTGGTGGTGCTTTGTATGGTGTATCTCCATGGTCAATGCATCAAGATGTGGCTCAAGTGCTTTGTAATCATATTTTAGTTTTGGCAGTTCAAACATTGTATTATCACCTTGAGTATTAACAATCGTTAATATGTTTTAAATGTTATGCTTTAAGAAACAATAATAAACCCATAAAATATTGTAATTACAATGCATAAGGCAATCTTAAAAATAAATCACATAGGCTGTTGGGGCTCAGAAATCAGCCTGAAATTTCCAAATTATAAATTCTCATCGATAGATGTCAGATGGATAAAGAATAGCGTTGCCCATATACTAAAAATCATAGGAGGCTCAGAAAAATTTGATTTGATATTTGATTACCTTAAAAAAAGAAAAGATGTGAAAAATCTTGAGATCCTAAGTAAAAATAGCGATGAGATGTATCTTAGGACAATAACAAAAAGCAAAAGCAGCCACCCAAGTTTCTCAAACAAATTCTTTGAAATGGGATGTTTCCCTGTTTCTCCGACAAGATTTGAAAAGGAATTTGAAGTATGGACACTGGGAACAAATGAAAGAGCATCAATAAAAAAAGTTTATAACCTCATTAAAAAAAAATATCCTTGCAAATTGTCCTATCTTAAAGAAGAAAAGCTAAGATCTAGCCTGACAGAGAAGCAAAGATACGCTTATTCAAACGCAAAATATTTCGGTTATTATGACTGGCCTAGGAAAAAATCTGCAACAGAGATAGCGAAGATCCTTGGAATATCTAAGACTGTCTTTTTCTCTCATTTAAGAAAAGCTGAGATTAAGCTTCTTAACCAAATAGAATAGAACATGTCCTACTATAATTTAATATATAGGTTACGATATAATAGTAGTAAAGGTGATGCAGATGAATAAGCTTGTAGCAGTCATGAACGAGAATAAAGATATAGGCACTGTAATGAATTCCCTGGCCCATATCAGTTTTGGTCTTGGCGCTTCAGTTGAAAATAAAAACGATGCAAGGCTTACTAACTATAAAGATTCAGAAGGAAACAACCATGAGAATATCTCTGAAATGCCCTTCATAATACTAAAAGCAAATTCAAATAAGATAAGGCAGTTAAGGAAAGCAGCAATTGAGAAAAATATAAGATTTGTTGATTTCACCCATACAATGACAACAGGAACATATCAGGAACAGATTGAAAGGTCTTCAAAGACTAAAGATGATGAGATGGATTATTTTGGCATAGTGCTTTTTGGAGATAGTGAAAAAATAAGTGATATGACAAGGAAATTCTCTCTTTGGAGATAAGAATATAAAGAACCATAGCCCAAGAATAAAGATGAAACAATTAATCTATGAAATTCTTGGATGGATTGGCACATTCCTTGTGCTTAGTGCATACCTGTTTGTCAGTTTTGGCTGGCTTGACGGAGAATCAGTGCTGTTTCAGCTTATGAATATATTTGGTTCATTTGGACTTTTGGCAATAGCTCTCTCAAAAAAAGTATATCAAAGCGTTGTAGTCAATGTTGTATGGGCAACGATTGGTATAGCTGCTTTAGTTAAATTGTTTTTTTGACCTACTTATAAAACATCTTAAGCTCACACGTTCCCCCGCAGTTCTCCTTGATTAGTTCAGCCATCTCATTTAATGCTAATTCGACATCGCTTTTGTTTGCAGGTGGCAGTCCTTCAATCACCAAAACACAATTCTTAGTCCCTTCAGTAAGCTTGGTCCTTTCAGCCTCCCTCCAGTTGAACCTTCTGCATATTGCACCATTGTCATCCTTATAGATTATTTCGCCTTTTTTTGGTGTCTTTGGCTCGCTGTCCCCTAGAAGTAGAATTGGTTTCTCATTATCAGCTACATATGTAAGCTCAATCTCCCCTTTAACCTTATCCAGGTCTTCTCCTCCTACAGGAAGCATGTATTTCAGCGAGATGTAATTATAGATGTCGACAAGCTTGTTTATTTCCCTTAGTTCCCTTCCATTAAGGACAAGCCTATAAAGATTTTCTACAGAGCTTCTATGTTCCTTTGGCTTTGCACCGAATTTCTTATAAGCCTCTCTCCACGAATTTATTTTAGGCTCATTCCCTAAATTTTCAATCGTGTATCTCTCTCTTATTCTGGCTGTAACTTCAGCTGTTCTGGGATTTACGTTTCCATTATTATCAATCCCTTTTGCAGCAATAACGCCTATCACAAGCCCCGGATTATTCTCAAATATCATTTCATTGATTTTTAGCATCTGGTTCACCTTCTTGTATACTGATTTATCAGTTATCAACATGAATTAGTTTAACCATATATTTATACATTTTGTTGATAAATATACAAAAATATATAAATTTGTACATTTTTCTATATTAGTATGAATGAATCCCAAACTGCTGACCTAGTTCGTATAGAGCTGGAAACTGACCTTTTCATCATGGATTACCTGAAAGAAGATATCGTGAATGTTGCTGCTCTGGCCAGGAAAATGCTTCCGAAAATAAAGAAGGAAAACAGGAAGGCCAACATTGAATCTGTATCAATAGCGATAAAAAGGCATGTTCAGAATTCAAAAAAAGAGAAAATGAATCCAAGGCTGAAAAAGGTCATCTCAAATTCCCAGATAAATATCCGGGATAACATAATCCATGTCACGATGGATAGGACCTTAGGCAGCATGAACAAAGTGAACGAGATTTCAAAAAAAATTAGGTGGGACCAGGATGAATTCTGCCTGATAAACCAGGGAGCAGGAGAGATAACAATAATTGCAGATGAAAAAAATATCAAATTATTTAATGGCGAGATAAAAAAGAAGCTTGCACTTTTAACAATCAAAGAAAGCATAACAGAGACAAAAGGAATAGATACCCCTGGTCTTTATTCCTATTTCATAAGCCAGCTATCAAAAAGGGCTGTAAACATAATTGAGATAGTTTCAACATCTTCCCAGGTATCATTTCTGATTGATGAAAAGGACCTTACAAAAGCATATGATATACTAAAAAAGTGCGTTGAATTTTGCAAATAAAAAAATTAATGAATTTCCATGTTCAATATTTCTTCCCAATCTCCTTATACGCATCCCTAAAACTGATCCCTTTCTTTACAAGTGAATAAGCTTCATCTGCAGCATATAATTCCTTTGTCATTGCTTTTTCGCAGTTTTCCTCATTCACTTTTAGGTTGCCTGTAAGTTTTGTCATTATCAATAAGCTGATTTTAGCTATCTCAAAACTTTCAATCATAGGAATTTTTGTAAGCTGAAAATCCCTATGGTATCCTGAAGGCATTCCCTGGATGACACTAAGTATCTCATTTAGCTTAGCCTGGGTGATTTTAGATTTTGCCCTTATTAATTCAAGGACATCTGGATTTTTCTTCTGCGGCATTATTGAGCTTCCTGTGCAGAATTCTTCAGGCAGTTCAAAGTATCCAAATTCCGGCATAGAAAAAAGTATCAGGTCTGAACTTAGCTTTCCTAAGTCCTGCATTACAGAAAGCAGTGCAAAGACTGCAACTGATTCATTCTTGCCCCTTGACATCTGAACAGCTGTGGTTTCCTGAATTCTTGAAAACCCTAAAAGTTTTGTAGTATATTCCCTATCCAGCCCAAGGCTTGTGCCATAGCCTGCAGCACTTCCCAAAGGGTTTGAATCAAGGAAATCTATTGCAGCATCAACCAGTATCATGTCTGAATTTAATGAATCAATAAAACCTAAAGCCCATAGATTTACTGATGAAGGCATTGCCTTTCTCATATGCGTAAACCCTGGTATCTTTGCCTCATTTTTTGCAAGGTTTTTCAGCTCAATGCAAAAAGAATTCACTAAGGTTTTTACTTCACCAAGCTCTTCTTTCATATACAGTTTAAGCGCAGTAATCACCTGGTCATTTCTGCTCCTGCCAGTATGAATCTTTTTTCCTGCCTCTCCGTATTTTTCTGTAAGATAGTTCTCAATCGCAGTATGGCAGTCCTCATCCTCCTGCCTGATTTCAAATCTTCCTTCTTTGTCCAAATCTATTATCTCATTAAACCCTTCCTCAAGCTTTTCAAGCTCGTCTTTTTTTAGTAAGCCAATTTTATTCAGCATCTTTGCATGTGCAATGCTTGCAACACAGTCATGCCTCACTAGTTTCAGGTCAAAAATATAATCATTCCCGACAGTAAATCCCTGAACTTCTTTATCCAGTTCCTTTCCTTTATGCCAAAGTCTCACTTTCTTCACCTGCTTCAGCTGAAATTTTTGGCTTCTCAGTTTCCATATGCTTTAGCTGTCCAGCCATCTTCATCTGCAGGCTGTATATCTCAATGAACCCTGGGCTGCAGTTCTGGTTGAAACTCATATCCTTATTGAAAGTGATAAGCTTCTTGTCATAAAGGGCATTTATTGAATCGACTGCCACAACTTCTGCTTTCCCCTTGAATAGCTTGACTGTAACTACACCTGTCACTTTCTCGTTTATGCTGTCGCAATATGCATTCAGGTCATCCATCAAAGGCTCCATCCACTGCGCGCCATAGCACATGTACGCCCACTTGGAATCAATCATGCTCTTGAACTCATTCTGCATCCTGGTGGAACAGAACATCTCAAGCTTCTTATGCGCACCAATTATCATGCTGGCTCCCGGATGCTCATACACCCCACGTACTTTTAATCCAACAAGCCTGTCTTCAATCATGTAGGTAACTCCGATGCCATGCTTTGCGCCTATCTTATTAAGGTGCATTATCAAGGAAGAAAGTTTCATCTTTATCCCATTGATTGAGACAGGAACTCCTTTCTCAAAGCCCAGTTTCAAAAGTTCATATTTATCAGGAGCATTTTCTGCAAGGTTCACTGTAAGGAATTTCTCGATTTTCGGCATCTCATTATTATCCTCGATCTCCCCTCCTTCCCAGGTCACTCCCCACATATTGTCATCGCATGAATAAGGAAAATCTTTTTTTTGCATAACCTCTATGCCATGTTTCTTTGCATATTCCAGTTCCTCATCCCTTCCCATTGCCCATTCTCTCACCGGTGCAATGATTTTTATTCCTGGATTCAATGAAATAGCAGTAGCCTCAATCCTTACCTGGTCGTTCCCTTTTCCGGTGCAGCCATGTGCGATGCAGTCAGCATTCTCAAGTTTTGCAATCTCGATTGCTTTTTTTGCCATCAGGTACCTTGATATTGTACTGATATGATACTCTCCCTGGTATGAGCCGTTTGCCTTGATAAGCTTCTTTAGGTAATCATTTGCAAACTCATCTTTCACATCAAGGACATATGCTTTCTTGGCCCCAAGCTTCAGCGCTTTCTGCTTGATTTTCTCAAGATCATCAACCTGCTGGCCAAGATCAAGAGTCAATGTGATTACCTCAGCCCCATATTTGTCCTGGATCCATTTCAGTATGCAGCTGGTATCAAGCCCGCCTGAATAAAGGAGGACTGCTTTTTTTATCTCCTTTGCTTCATATGAAGATATTTTCTTGTAAGATTCATTCTTTTCCATTGCTTTCACCTGTAATTTATGCGGTTAGTTAATAGGAGTAGTTTTATGGATGTTATTTAAAAGCCTGACGCCCCATATGTAACAATTTAAAACAAAAATGTCTAAAATTAGACATATTTAAATATAAGAACTGATTAAGATAAAAAAAAAGTTTTCATATGACAGCAGAAGGTCATTTACTCCGTAAATGCCCTATGCGACACCCCGTAAGGGACTTCACCGTCGCACCTGCGTCAGGAAAGCTTCAATTTGGCAAGATGATAATGAGACGAAGGAAACTAGACGAGATACAGACAGAGCTTCCAAGATACATAGATGTGACAGGGATTGTTTTTGAGAGCAGCATGCTAAACATGCTGCATAAGTTCCAGGTAGAGGCATTCCCCTATGAGCATCAGTAAGCTTGCAAAAAAATATATTGAAGAGCACCCGAGCATAAAAGAGTGCGTGCTTAATGATCTGATAAACTATTCTGCACTTGCAAGGATGATTTGCCAGGAATATAAGATAAAAAAATTTGACGCCGTGCTCATTGCATGCCGAAGGTACTTCTGGAACAATAAGGTTAGCTCTTCCCATGAAAAAAAGATAACCTCGCTTTTGAAAAATGCAAAGCTCCATGTAAAAAATAAGATAATTGTCGCAATCCTTGAAAGGCCAAGGGATATGGAAATAGTCTACCTAATGCAAAAGAAGATAAGGAAAGAGAAAGGGGATTTAAATATTATTGAAGGAGAGGATGTCCTGACTATAATCACAAACTCAAAATATAATGAACTCATAAATAGCGAATTCAGGAGCAGGATAATAAAAATAAACCAAAGCCTGGTCCAGGTAACGCTCATTTTTGATGAAAAGATTGAAACTACTTCTGGTGTAGTGTCTCACATCTATAGCCTTTTATCTGAAAACGGGATAAATATAATGGAAGAGATGAGCTGCTGGACTGACCTTATGATAATCCTTGAAGAGAAAGACATGGCAAGGGCAATGGATATCCTGAGTTTTTAGCGTCATCTTTTTAATCATATTACTATTTTCAAAAGACAATGTTGCTCACATCCCTAAAGCTTGAAAACATCCGATCATACGTAAGCCAGGTAATCAATTTTCCAAATGGCTCTGTGCTTTTATCTGGAGATATAGGATCAGGAAAATCCACAATACTCCTTGCTATAGAATTTGCGCTGTTCGGAATCTTAAGAACGGAGTTATCCGGAAGCTCACTTTTACGGAACGGGGAAACAAAAGGATCTGTTGAGCTTTCATTCAGGATAGATGAAACGAGCTATGTCATAAAAAGGACGTTAAAAAAAAGCAAAGATACTGTGACACAGGAATCAGGCTATATTGTAACTGATGAGACAAAGTTTGAAGGCACGCCAATAGAACTAAAGTCAAAAATCCTTGAGATACTTGGTTATCCTGAAAGCATGCTTTCAGGCTCTAAGTCACTCATATACAGGTTCACAGTCTATACTGCACAGGAGCAGATGAAGCACATCATCTTTGAAGACAAAGAGACAAGACTAAATACGCTTAGGAAAGTATTTGGGATTGACAAATATAAGCTGATCAAAGATAATAGCACAATCCTGACCAGGGAATTAAAGAGCAGGAAAAATGAGATTAGCTCAAAACTTGAAAAAGAAAATGTGACAAAAAAGCAGCTTCTGGAAAAGAACCTGCAAAAAGAAAGCTTAGGCAATGAAATAACTGGCTCATTGGCTGAGCTTGGAAAGCTAAAGGAAGAATTAGCAGCTGAAAAAAAAGCAGCAGATGAGATTGAGCAAAAAGCAAAAGAATTCCTGGAAATAAAAAAAGAGCTTGAGCTGAATGATATATCCATCAGGGAAAAAGTTTCAAAGCGGGATGACCTTATCAAAAAAATAAATCCTGATGGCCTAAAAAGCCTGGAAAATAAGCTTTCTTCTTTTTTGGGTATATTTGCCCTTATTGATGAAAAACCATTAGAATCAGAATTAATTCAGGTTGAGGAAAGATATAGGATATTATCAAGTGAAAAGGCAGCTTATGATGAAAAGAAAAAAGGAATTAAAAAAAGGATTTCTGAAAATGAGGAAGAGCTAAGTTCATTTGAAAAGCTAAAGGAAGAATTTGAAAAATTAAAAACTAAAATTCTGGAAGGCAAGGAAATCCTAAAAGTAAAGGAAAATCAGGAGATAATGTTTGAAGAAGCAAAAGAAAAAGAGAAATCCATTTATTTTGAGATTGAAAGATTAAATGAGAAAATAAAAGAGACAATTGACCTTGAAAATTTCATAAAGGAGACTGAAAACTGTCCTACATGTAGACAGGGAATAAGCCATGATCATAAAATTAAGATTGGAAAAGAACATGAAATTTTGCTTGAGAAACTTGAATATGAAAAAATAATCAAGACTGAAGAAACCGAAAAAGTGAAAGGTGAATCTACTAAGATTATAAGCAGCATAAAAAGGCTTGATGAGCTACAAAAAGAAATCGAGAAAGAGACTGAAAACCTATTAAGGCTTGAATCAAAAATTACAGTCCTGAAAAAAAAAGATGAAGAATTAGGAAAGCTAAAAGAAGAGCTTAAAGAACTTGAAATGAAAAAAATTGAGGATGATGAAACCCTAAAATCCAGTCTGATATCACTAAAAGAAAAGGTGATCAGTGCAAGAGTGAACAATCAGAAATTTATGGAAAAGGAAAATACCCTAAAGCTGATTGAGAGCGAGAGAAAAAGCCTAGAAGAAAAGGAAAACCTTGTAAAAGCTCTTGATTCTGAGATTGAAAAGAAAGCAAGATCTAGTGAGATATTAAGGGACAGGTCAAAAAGCCTTGAAGAGATAAACAGCATGTTTGTAATACAAAAGCAGAAGGTTGAATTTATCCAAAGCAGGGAAAAAGGCATCGAAATAAAGATGAATGTAAAAAAGCAGGAATTAAAGAATGCCGAAGAAAGGATAAAAGAGCTGGAAAACGAAACATTGGAATTTTCTAGGCTAAAAGAAAAGCTTGAGGAATTAGCAAAGCTTCAGAACTGGGTTGAGGACTTTTTCATAAAACTAATGACGACAATAGAAAAGCATGTCATGATATCCATTCACAGGGAATTTAATTCACTTTTAAAGGACTGGTTCTCGCTCCTGATTGAAGATGTGGAAATATCCCTTGATGATGAATTTTCAGTGAATATTGTCCAGAACGGATTCACGACGCAAATAGAAGATTTATCCGGAGGAGAAAAAACATCAGTAGCTCTGGCATATAGGTTAGCTTTAAACAAGGTAGTAAATGACCTGGTCCCGATGGTTAAGACAAAAGACCTTATAATACTGGATGAGCCTACTGACGGGTTTTCATCTGAGCAACTGGATAAGGTTAGGGATATTTTAAGGGCGCTGGACATGAGGCAGACCATAATTGTAAGCCATGAGACAAAAATGGAAAGCTATGTCGAAAATGTCATAAGAATTGAAAAAAGGGAAGGGATAAGCCAGATAGCATGAGTCACTTCCCTGCAAATTTTTTGATTTGACGGTTTAATGAATTGATTTCTAGTTCATATTTAGGAAAATTCATTGACACAAACGATTCATAGGCAGAATTGAGTGCGCCAGCAATTCTCATTCCAGGGCTACTTAGGGATACATCCATCAGATACCAATAGTTGAGCTTTGTTTTCCATTGCTTATCTATGTTTATTACATTATGTTGTGCCAGCCTTGCTAGATGGCTTGACAAGGCTTCCCTGCTTATCTTGAAATCTCCACAAAAGTTTCTTGCAAATGAATCAAGGTTTTGGCTGCCAGAATATAGCTGTAGAAGAAGTTCAGAAACCATATAATAGGATTTCTGCTTTCTTCCGAATGAAAAAATATCCCTGAAAACCAGGCCTAATTCTCCTGTTTCGTTTACCATCCTTTTTGTCAAGGTCTGGTATTTTTCACCCAGCGGTGTTACAATCCATGATGTGAGGTTCCGCTTATGATTTTTTGTTGCATATCCTCCAACTTCCACCTCTTTAAGCCCTGCCTGCCTTATCATGCCTTGCCTTACAAGGTATTCAATCTGGCTGCCTATAATTCCAGGGCTGATATCAGCAAAACTGTCATTTCCTGATTCATTTTCAAGCTGTTGTGCACAGTAATAGACAATCTCATGCAGGGTTGTCCGTCTATCCTCTATGCCTGTAACTTCACATATGCCAATCATCGAGAATGTTAGCGCTCTTGTGTCAAAGCCTATCAAGTCTAGTAAAATCTTGAAATCGTTTGAGGAGTTCACATAATAAGACATAATTGCTTCGAAAAATAATCTATATTTAAATCATAACATATAAAAACCCAAGAAGAAAAGAAAACATATGCATATATCTGTACTTTCATCTGGCAGTTCTGGAAACTCAACATTTATCTCGACAGACGAAACAAGCATACTTGTCGATGCTGGTATCTCAGAAAAAAAGCTGAAAAGATCATTATCAGACTTAGGAAAAGAGACAAAGGAAATAGATGCAATCCTGATAACCCATGAGCATATAGACCATGTGAAAGGCCTAGAAAAGTTGAAGAAGCATGCAATAACAACATTCATGCGGCCTGCCACTCATGCAGCATTTGATTCGTCATATCCGAATGTAACCCACTTTAACTCTCACTTTTCAATAAATGAATTAAAAGTGAATGCAATAGATATCAGCCATGATGCTGCTGACCCTGTAGGATTTATGATAGAAGAAAAAAAGACAGCAGGTATATTTACAGATCTTGGTAAATATGATGAAAATATAAAAAAAGCTGTAAGCCAGTGCCATTCATTAGTCCTGGAATCAAACCATGATATAGACCTGCTCTTGAACGGCAATTATCCATATCACCTGAAAGAAAGGATTCTTGGACATAAAGGGCACCTCTCTAATATTGATGCTGGGCTACTTGTGAATGAAAACGCAGATGAGATCCTGAAAAATGTCTTTTTAGCCCATCTAAGCCAGAACAACAATACACCTGAACTTGCATTAAATACATTCACAAGGCTCACAAACAACCTGAAAATTAACAGAATACTAACAAAACAAAACGAAAAAACAGAATTTATTCGAGTTTAACTTTTGTAGCCAGGCTTTGTCCAGGCATTCCTGTCTCAAAGATTGCCCTTACAGCTCCTTTTCCGCCATGTACGCCTGAAACTTTTCCTTTTAGGACTTTCTTCAGCTTTCCTGGCGCATGCCATGAAACTGTTTTTCCTACAAGCTTTGCAGCTTTTTCCTTGCTGTCAACGCCATTAACCTGTATGATCATCTGATTCTCTGACTGGTTCTTTATGCTTCTTCTAAAGCTCATTATAACTCCTTCCATAAGCTCAAAGAAAAATCAAGTGATTTAAAAATCTTTGTGTTCAAAGCGAAAATGAAACTTTAGCTGTGCTTCATTCTCATATAAACAGGCTTAAACTCACTTTTATTGACAATGTTGACTTTTTCAGACCTCATTGCAGTATATGTCGGCTTGTTTTCAAGATATAAGTTGATCTTATGATGCTCCCCAAAAAAAACATCCCCCATTGAATTTGAATACGAAACAGGATTAAAGGCACTATAAATCTGCCTTGTTTCGATATTTGGGTAATCTGCTCCGATAAACTTGTTCTGGAATTCAAAAATATGGCTCTCCAGCCTGCTTGAAATCGGCCTGAATTCATCTGAAATCTCAGTGCTTGGCTTCCATAAATCTATCTCTTTCAGACTCAAAAGCAGCCTTGCCTGAATTTCTGAGATAGAAATCGTGTTTTCCTGTCCTGATGTCTCGCTTTCAGTATTTTTTTCGCTGCTCTCTTCTGCATGTCCTTCGCTCTCTTTATGTACATCCTCATGTTCACCATGCCCTTCGCCATGCTCATCATGTTTTTCATGCTCTTCATGAGAATGTTCATGAGAATGCTCTTCGTGATGTTCTTCGTGAGAATGCTCTTCGTGATGTTCTTCGCGAGAATGCTCTTCATGTTCTTTGTCAGTCTCGTTGTGCATATTATGCTCTGGAATTTCAGTTTCTTTTTTGTGCTCAGAGTGGCTCTCTTTGATTGTCTCTTCAATAACTGCTGTACTTGAATATAATGGAGAATAATCCAGGAAAACCTTATTTACAGCATCAATCAAAAACCTGTCAACCATCAAATACAGCTATATTTATTGAATATTTAAAGGTTAATATAATTACCATATAGAAATTAATTAAAAAACCTAAATGATAAATATTTAATAAAAGATTAAATAATTTAATATTTTTAAAATCGTAAATTATAAGAAAATATTAAAATAACTAATAATAAATTTATAATAATATTTAATAAATTACTAGAAAATATAAGAAAATTAAAAATAAAATTTTCTATATAGAAATTTATTATTAGATTTAAAAAAAATTACCAAAAAAATAGCAAAAAAATGCATTTTTTTGCCATTAAAACATAATTCCGACAAAACCCATAATACCCCTCCTTTCGCAAGCTGATTGCAAACTCTTATCCATTAGGTTAACCTATTGGCATGCCTTAGGTTAAACTACCTTGTCGGGATTTTGTCTTACAGGCAGGCATTATGCCATAACAGTTAATGATAATCCCAAAAAATCCTGTTTTTGGTACCTTTTCACCAGTCGAGATTTTGTCGAATAGTTTAGCAACCAAAAAATCATGAAAAAATTAGGAAAAAATGCCTTAAAACCCAGGCATTATTACCCTAAAATAAAAGAATATCCAATAATCGAAGAGCAGGATTTGATTTGATTAAATAATTTGATAAAAAATCAATTTTTTCTATTGCAAAAACACCCAATTTCATGATCATCCACAACCCCAACTGCCTGAAGATACGCATAGATGATTGTTGAGCCTATGAAATTCATCCCTCTTTTCTTTAGGTCATTTGAAATCCTGTCTGAAAGCTCTGTTTTTGCCGGAAGCTCTCTAAAACTGTTGACAGAAGACTTTATGGGCTTATTTCCGGCAAATTCCCACAAATACCTATCAAAGCTGCCAAATTCCTTCCTTATCTCTATGAATGCCTTCGCATTCCTTATGCTTGAGGCAATCTTTAGCCTGTTTCTTATTATGCCTTCATTTTTAAGTAAAATCTCTGTTTTTTTATCATCATATTTAGCAATTTTTTCGTAATCAAACCCATCAAAAGCCTTCCTGTAATTCTCTCTTTTTTTAAGTACAGTCTCCCAGGAAAGGCCAGCCTGCGCGCCCTCCAGAACCAGGAACTCAAACAAGACTTTATCATCATGAACTGGCTTTCCCCATTCCTCATCATGATACTTCACATAAAGAGGATTCTGAAGGTTCACCCAGCCGCATCGTTTCATGCTATTAAAAAAATAGTTAGTGTTTAAAAAAAGATGCCTTGTGTCGGCATAATCCAAAACTATATAAAGTGATTATGCTATAAAATATCAATTATCTAGAGGTGAAAATTATGGCAAAAAGAGCTTACTATTTAACAAGTGTTGAACCTGCATCTATGAATCCTGATTCAAAGGAACTGGCTGAACTTCTTATATCAAGGATGGGACTATCCCCAAGAAAAATTGGATCAACAGACCAGATGTATAAGGTCCTGATTGAGCTCTATGAGAGGATGAAATTAAGCGCAAGGGAGAAAAAGCCTGAACTTGCAGTTCTTACCGTTGAGGAAATGGGCAATCATGCAGGGATTACCAGGCAGACAATGTATGAATATCTAAAGAGATGGAATGATCTTGACCTGATAACCAAGGCAACTTATATCTTCGAAGGCAAGGTTATCGTCGGATATAAGCTGAATGGGGTTACGCTTGAGAATGCATTTGAAAAAGCAACAGTAAAAATAAAAAATAACCTTGAGCAGACCCTGAAATATGCAAGGGAACTTCAGAATTCAATCAAGAAAGAAAAGATTTCTGAAACAATGAAACAGAAAGAAAATAATCCTTGATTTTTTATTTCTCGTCTAAAATATTATTAATTTAATAAAATAATTAAACATTTTAATATTTTAAAGATTATAATTTAAGATTAATTATAGAAATATTTAATAAATAATTTACTAAAATATTTAATAGTCAACAAAATATAAGAACGACAAAATATAAGAATGATATTTTATAGAAATGGTAAAATATAATAATATATTATGATATAATAAAGAACAAAAATTTCGAAGAAATAAAAAAACAGTAAAAAAACAGGTAGAAAATAAAAAAGTGAGGAATAAAAGAGGCCAAAATTATTTTCCATATTGTAATAAATCAGTAGACTAAATAGTAAAATAGATTCGAGGGTTTAGGAGACATAGATTCATCGAATAAAAAGAAAGTTTTTGCCATCTATAAGATAATATTTCTTGTGTAACTAATCTCTATTAAAACATCGATTCAAGAGTGCTAATTAACATCGATGTCTGCATATACGTGTCCGATAGATGGAACAGACCACTATAAAAAATCAAAAGAAATTAGCATAAATTACCTAAAAATAACCCAAAAAGTAATTAAATGCGTAAAAAAATAAAATGGGTAAATGGACACATTAACCTGCCCAAGGTGTGGAAGCATTGAGATTAAAAGGATAAAGCATAGTTCTATATTTTCAGCCAAATATGTTTCTCTCGAAGAGAAATATGATTGTAATGATTGCGGCTACTCTGGACCATGCCCAGTGATAGATAAGCTGGATTTAGTTGATTTTAAGGAGCATTTAAAGAAGTTTAATCAAAAAAGTGAGGAATAAAAATGATACAAAAGGAAATATGGAATAAAAAGCACGCAGAATCACTCGGAAAATACCATAAAGTCACTGATTTCGCTAGATTAGTCTATTTTAATTTCATGAAGAACAGGAAGGGAAAAGTCCTTGATCTGTGCTGCGGGAAGGGTGCAGATGCAATATTTTTCCATAATAAAGGCTTTAATGTCACTGCAATAGATTTCTCGCCTGAAGCAATAAAGCAGTTCAATGAAGCGCAAAGAAGGTATGAGATATTTGTCTCAAACCTTGTAAAAGACATAACCGAGCCATTGCAGTTTGAAGAAGGGCATTTTGAATTCATTTACACAAGACTTGGGCTACATTATTTCACTGATAAAGAGCTAAAAAAGATATTTCCTGAGGTAAATAGGGTGCTAAAGACAAACGGGCTTCTGATGATGCAGGTAAAGAGCGTAAATGACAAGGAATATGGCATTGGGAAGAAGATAGAAAAAGACATGTTTGAGGATGAGAATGGACATGTCAGACACTTCTTTACAAAGGAATATGCTGAGAAGTGGCTGGATGAATATAATGTTATCATGCTTGAAGAACGCAAGATTGAGAACGGTTCAGCCTATATTGAAGTGGTTGCAGAGAAAAAGTGAGGATTAAGTCTTACTAGCTGCTAATTTTGCAATATTTGTCTGTGCCATCCCATAATCAACATTGATATGTGCCAGCTGATACACAGCGCACAATGCAAGATTTTTATCTTTTTGAAAAATATTCATTAATAACTCTGTTTCTTTTGAATTTCTTGGCAAAAATATTGCCTTTTGGATTCCAGGAGTTAGTACATATTTTAGCTGCGTTGAAGATACCTTTTCATCAAAAAATACACCATATTCCCCATTCAGCATATTTCCATCCAGATATAATATAAATGCTTGCTCATCCTTTGACAAAGGCTTTGTGGTTATTGGCTTTGAAATCTCTATTGATTTTGAATAATTAGTAATACCTACTTTCCTTAACAGATCCTCAACCAAATATGAATCTTCTATCGCAAACCCACCATGTTTCGCCAGAATCTGGCCATATGGGTGGCCAGGCATCAGCATAGGTATGAATGAAGAGCTATTTGCAATCTTCTTGATTGTGCTTAAGGTAACAAATCTCCCATCAGATGTTGGGATAATCTGTGAATCCATGATTTTTTCAGTCACTGAATCTATTCCTTCTTCCAAAAGCTTTGTAATCTCTGAATATTGTTCCCGCATAACAAAAGAGAGCCTTTCCTTAGACTGAAATCCTGTCATCTCGAAATCAATCATTTTAGTTATCTTTTGATCATAATCTTTCTGCTTAGTTTTTCCGGATATTTTTGACAGGACACGCCTGGAAAACTGGTATCCGAGTAGTGTAAAAAGAGCTGTGCCTCCTAAGTAGGCCATATATTTTCCTCCGTCTGCAATGGTTTTTATTGTGTCTTCAGAAGGAAAATTTTCAGGTGTTGGTGTTGCTGTAGGTAGAACAACTGGAGCTGCAGCTGTGTATGAAAACATTTCTGACATGGCTAGAGATCCTAGACATAGTGCAGAAACACCAAGTAACGTAGTAATAGCCAAGTTTCTGGGGGTAATTATATTTGGAAGCCCATAGCTTAATAAGCCATTCAGGTGGGCCAAGCTTGCATTTGGCTCATTTACTTTGATTTCTTTTGCCCTTAACTTATATTCTGTAGATCCTAATAAGTTAGCTAAATCCTTATATGGATTTTGAAAAATTGATTGAACAGAACTGATTACCTGCTTAATCAGGCTGGGCCTGTTTCTTTCCTGGCCACTATCTGAAGAAGTATCCTTTGAGGATTGCCTTCTGCTTCTTCTGAAAACAGTTCTCACGCCCGTAGCATCATATATTTCAGGACAAGCTGCTGGAAAATCAACACCTACATAACCATGCCCCCAGCTTGACTTCACTGCACCATTGGCTGGATTGCCTAAATAGCCAGTAACTAGTTTTGCCTTGGCAATGTTTGAATAATCATATTCATCCCCATAGTGTTTCATCAAGGCTGCAAGAACACTGTTTTTTGTATCGCAATCCCCTTTCCTTTCATGAAGGATGAAATTCACAAGATTTACATTTGAACCACCATCAAACAGCTCAAAGTAATCATTGACTTCCATGTCCAGGCTAAATTTAGAAATTTTCTTGTATTCCAGAAGAAATTTCGTCAGTAAGTCCTTAAATTTAGCTGGTGTAAGAGATCCAGGAAGCAAGGAATAGGACCTAACTTCCTGTAAAAGCCAGTAAAAGCCGTTAAAAAGGTCTTCAACCTCTTTGGAATCATCATATTCTATATATTTGCTGACTAGAGTTGTCAGTTTTTCTGCAAAAGCTTTCTCATTTTTGCTTTTTTTGAGTTTTTGCTCCAGGTTTCTTGGCACTTTAAGAGCAAAAGGCAGGCCATTTGGCGCATTTTCAACCAGTGGGTTTCCAGATGCAAAATCTACTTCTCTTGAGTCATATAATATGCTGCCGGTATATGGTCTTGTTAGGTGCAATATTGTTTCCCCTAGGCTATTGAGCTCTATTTCCTTCACAAGATTTGACGAGCTGTTAGTGAACCTAACTGAATTTATGTCCAGCATTTCTCCAAATGGCAAAAGAAGCGCTATATCCTGGCTTGATTCAACCTGTGCGTAGATTCTTCTTCTTCTTTCAGTCAATTTAAATTCGTTCATGCTTATTGCTTTTCTTTCTCCTTTCCTCCATAAACCTTCTTTTGTTATCAGTGAATAAGTTCCATCAACAAAGTATACATACCTTCCATTTGGCTCAAAAAAAGCAACCATTCTGCTATCTGAATTTGCAGATACTGAAGGTGTGTGTGCTTCTCTTGCTGAATTCTGAACCCAATCTGACTGGTGAACTGAGGTTCTTTTTTCCTTCCTTGCCAAGTTTAAGATGTCATTGCTAAGCTGTTCAATTGAATTAGCTGGTGAGTTTGAATCCGGGTTTATTCTGCCGGCTACTTGATTTACTCTTGCACTGAGAGCTGATTTAATGAGGGAATTAAGTTCTGTTTCGCTTAAAGGGTATTCGCTTCTTGCCAAAGTAGTTTTTAGTCCATAACAATTGAATGAGAAGCTATATCCTTTTGTCTTAAGATGCGGAGGGATTATTTCTACAGGGATGTCTGCAACAAGGTAAACATTTGGCATTTTTTCATCAAACATTGTTACTTCAACATTGCCAATCCTAGAAATTGTCCCTTTCTGGATGCCTAAATCAGGATTTATCAGCACATCATTCAGATACACCGGGATCCTAAGGTAATTAAGGTATTTTGCTGCTGCTTCCTTTATCTTATTTATAATTTCTTTTGCTTCCTTTTCTTCAACATCCTTAAATCCAATAAAAGCTGTTCCATTAGGACCATCAAAATGTGTAGGTTCATGAGCATCCAAATCTTCAACATACATTTCCCAGCCTTCAAAACCGTTTCTTTTTGACCTATAGATAAAACTATCAAAAAATGCTGGAAGAGCTGCATTCCCAATCCCATTTCTTCCATTCGCAAACGCTACCTCTTCTTTTCCTGAAGCGAACAAAGTACGCAATTTACTGTCCCTGTCCTCAGGAGACATTCCTTTGCCAGTGTCAGTGGAATGATATATAATTGCTCCGATTTCTTTATCATATTTGACAGTAATCCTGATAGGATTGCGAGTTATTTCATCAGCTGAAACAAAATCCTGCCAATACAATATGTCCTTGCCAAGATTCCCAAGTCTGGCCTCAAGATCCAACGAGTCCAGAGGTATGCCCAGGTGTTTCGCAATCAATGCCATTTTGGTGGCATCATAATGATTTTGACCATCTTCTCTTGTAAATATAAACGGGTCTGCAAACTGTGAGCTTGTCATGCTATCTACAATTCCACGTGCGTTGAATTGTATCAGGCTAATTTTTACCACCTAGATAATTATTAATGGTTTCTAAAACTCTTTTTTCATCCAGTCTAAGGTTATTCCTGAAAGTATGCAAAAAATAGCATTCCCCATTTTTTGCCTTGACCATCTGCTCGTGTTCAGGGCCTGATAGCCTAAGTTCAATTGGACTTCCTCTTCCATATACAGTGAATATCACATCGCTATGAGCGCTAGTTCTCTGAATTTTTGAATATGTTTCATCTGCCTTTGCCAGCAAGTTTATAACTTTTTTAAGAAATTTATCATCTTCTAAATTAGGCTCAACAGGCTTTTCGTTTGTATATTTCGCCCTTTTTCTAAAAGGCCCTGCATCAATAAGGTTAAACTTAAGTTTTTTAAGATTAGTTATATCAGTAAAATCTAAATATAAGGGGTTATGAGGCACGTTTTCATATTTGGATTTTAAAGAGCTTGCATCATAATATATTCCTCCATGTTTTTTTTGAATGGCCAAAAGATCATTATAACTTAATCTTCTGCTTAACTCACCAAAAATTCTTGCCTGAAAAAGCGCAGAATCTTTTGAATAATCATAACCATGTGTAAAAATTTCATTTTTTAATAGTCTCGCCTGCTCTAAACTCGACTTAAATGAATTTGCAAGACTTTCAAACAAAGTTTTCCTGTAGCTTGCTAATAAATTTATGACTTCGGAATATTCATTTCCTTCAAGAACCTGGTCTCCTGCTGCAATTCTCTTAAGGTTATTGCATTCAAGCTTAGCTGAATAAGCTACATCAGGTCTAGTTTTTTCGCCTGCAAAACCAACTAATATGCCTTTGATTAAAATTGCAATTTCTTTTTGGCCATTTTCTAAAAAACCAATAATCCCATGCACTGGTGGCGTGCTTGAATCCACTTGCATTTCACCAAAGCCTGATATGGTTAGTTTTTGATTGATTTTCCTATATATACCAAGCATATTTTTAAGATATATTGGATAACTGGCAAACTGGCAATAAGACCTTAATACTTTCTCTTCCAGTGTATAATCTCCTTTAATTGTCCTATGGACTGTAATTTTCAGGTTCTCTTCCTTAGAATCAAAATGTTCTAAAATGCAATCTGGGTTTATCCTGATTCCTTTTCCCTGGGATTCAACCTCAAGCAGTGTACCCTTATAAGTGACTTTGTCGAGTGTCTTGTCTGCAAAAGCTGAAAGAAGTCTTGTGTGAAGTTGCATGTCTCCTGTGCTTGAGGCAACAGCAGTATTTCCAATATCTGTCAACTCATCCAGGGTCATTTTTGACATTGGCTGGTTTATAGAAAAAATTGCTTTATCTTCCTGGAAATCAACCTTAATCTTGGAAGATTCATATCGCTCTACAAGATGAACCAGGACCCATATCATCTCTCTTGTATATTTGAGCGGGTCCACGAATTGGTCCTGACTGAATTTAGCAAGAGCTTTCCTTTCATCAACCATATAAAAAGACTGGACCATATATTGACTCAAAAACCAGATACAATTTATAAACTTTTCCATATTTTACTACTAGAAAGTAACAATTAAAAAGAAATTTAAAAAATTTGAAAAATGAGAAATTGAAGTAATTATATTATCAGCTATATGGCCGTTCCATTAAATTACGTGCTAACGCACTTTTAATGCTGGTAGGAACTCTTTTTTGGGCTACTAATGTCAGGGAAGCACCATCATTTTTGCTGTAAACAATCTTATAACCCATAATTTCCTTGAAATAGTATTCTATATCCTTATTGAAGAGAGGAGCAAACATTGAATTCATCTCCTCATAGCCCCCTCCCTCAAAATTATGCACAATTACTATTCCACCAATGTTTATTTTCTCATCTAACTTAAAAAAAACAGACTGCCAATCGACATAATTTAATATTGAAGATGCAATAACAGAATCTATCCCTTTGCTCCCTGCTGTGGAGTATGCCTTTGCTAATGCTCTATCAAAAAAAAGGTTGACTTGTTCATATCCCTTTAGATAAGTTCTTTCCATATCCCTCTCTATTTCTTTATAAAGAAA
>CAYRXW010000014.1:0-31941 GCA_964428335.1 uncultured Methanosarcinales archaeon
TATTTCCCTTGTATCTTCAATTGAAATAATTCTCTGGTTTGGAGGGAAAAATGTCGCAAGAACGTTAAGCACAGAGGTTTTTCCTGATGCGGTTCCTCCTGCAATTATTGCTGAAAGCTCATACTGCATAGAAAGCCAGATCAGTGCGGCTGTCTCATAATTCATTGTTCCATATTTCAAAAAATGCGCTATTGTAAATGGATTTCTTGAGAACTTCCTGAATGTTATTGTGTTTCCACCGGTTGATATAGGAAATAATGTTGCGTTTACCCTGTCTCCTTCATTTAAGTGCGCGTCCAAAAGAGGCTCAAGAACGCTTATCTGCCTTCCAACCTTCCTTCCTATCATTGTTGCATAATGCCTTGTCTTATCATCAGAATCAATAACTATGCTTGTCTTTACCCAGCCGTGCTTCTTATGATATATCCAGACAGGCTCATTTGCAGAATTTATTACAATCTCTTCTATCAAATCATCATTCATTAAAATTTCCAGGTTCCCAAGACCAAGACTCTTCTGTATCAAATATGTACTGAGAAAATCCTTTGTCTTATCTTCCATATCTGGAAAATACTTATTTATAAGAACAGAAATTGTGTGCTTGAATTTTTCTTCAACCTCAAGTGTCTTTTTTATATCTGTAATCTCAACAATACCAAGATTGACTTCATTGACAAGCTGCTGCCTGATTTTTTCCAGGATAAGTTCAGTAGTCTTACTGATTGTGGATATAGAAATGTTATATACCGGGACAAAGTCGCTGGACGAAACAATGGATATCTGGATAGGAATATCCTTAGACTTAAAACTATAAGTATCAATAACGGTCTCTTTTGCTATCCTGGCCCCACCTCTTTTAGCCTTTTATTAATTTAGTTAATTTTTCTAAATCTAGTTTAAGGAAGCTTTTCTTTTTATTTATTTCTATATAGTCCTTTTCAAGCTCCCTTACATGAGAAGTAACTGTATTAGATTTTGTTGAAATATCAAAAGCAAGCGCTTTTTTCTCCAGTTTTTTAAATGATTCGTCAAGAGAATATTTTTCGCTCTCAATTCTTTTTATTAACTCTTCAACTTTATCTTTCTTATCAAAGAATTTTTTGAATTTGTCCTTAGCTTTTCTGCTTTCGTCAACCTGGCTTTTTATTGCCGCACTTTTTTCCCTTACTTTTGAAAGTATTTCTTCCTGTATTTTCAGTATCTGCTCCTCATGCTTCTTTGCATCATCAAGCATAGGCTGAAGGCTTTTTTTCTTATAGAGTATGTTTTTTTCTATTGCTGAAATTGTTGATTCAAGTTGGACAGCACGCTTCTCAGAATTTTTTATTTCATCTTTTTCTGTCAGCATCTTGTTACTTATGTCTTTTGACGCATTGAGAATTGCTGTTATCCTTTTCATCAGCTCTTCTTCTTTTTCCTCTAAAGAAAGAAGCCGGTGCTCTTTGACTTTCGCTTCCCTTTTCTCTATATCAAGCTCTTCCAAAAGTTCCCTATGCTTTTTTTCCTCTATGTCAATCTCTTTATGGGCCTTGTCAATAACTTCATGAAACTCAGATACCTGCTTTTGTATTTCAGAATCAAGGTTCTTTTTCAGGTATTCATACTTTTCCAGCTCTTTAACTTCTTTTGATACTTTTTCTATTTCTGTTCCTATGTCGTTTTTTAATGTGTCAAATTCTTTTTTTATTTTTTCCAGTCCCAAAGAATCACTCTCAAGTGTTTTCAGGCTGGATTCTACTTTTCTTACAAATGCATCTTTTTCAGAGGAATATTCCTTTTTCTTTACTTTTATCTCGCTTTCACTTAATTTTCTTTCAATAAGAAACGTTTTTGAAAATTGGTATTCAATGCTGATTATCTTTTCTTCCTCTAAAAAATTGGCCCATTCTTGAATCACAACCTTGCTGATACCAAGCTTTTTTGCAGCGTCATCAACAGAAATCTTTTTTTCTGAATTGACTAGTGCCACTAACTTGTCTGCGCCGGTCTCTATATTTTTCATTAAGTCCATTAAAAGACGGCAGCTTTAAAAATCTTGCGTTAAGAAATTATAAAAATTCGACAGCGCTTCCTTTTTAAGGCCTAAGTATCTTGCAAAAGCCAAAAGTTCCTCTTTTGACCTTAGTCCAAGCGCAGATTTTGCAAAAGAAGCAACCATTACAGGGATATGATATTTCCTGCAAAGCTTTACTATAAACTTCACTTTTTCAAGCGTTTCTTGGTTAGCTAGGAAGTCAGTAAAAGAAACAGCAACAATGCACCTGTTTTCTTTTAATTCTTTGAAGTATACATGATTTATTTTCATTGGGGAATTAAACTTTCTTTCCCAGCTTAAGTTTTGAATTATGCATATATGGTTCTTTTGGATTGGCTTTTCGAATACAAAAAAGAGAGGTCTGTTTTTTATCTGGAAATCTGGTTTTATGTTGCTTCCAACGAAATAAATGCCAGCTATCCCTAATTTTTTTGAGGTTTCCAAGACTTCCTTTTCCTTTCCGTTTGCATGGCAAATATCTACGAACATTTTATTTTTCCCATATACTTACATGTATTGCATATATCTGATGAAGAATTCTCCCCGCATATTTTGCAGGTTTTTGCATTATTTTCTAGTTTTAGGTTAAGCGATAAAAACCAATTAAGTATATTTTTCTTTGTTCCGGGAAGTTTTGCTTCTGTTTCATTTAGATAGTCCCTTATCCTTAACCTGAATGATTTTGAGACATTTGGGCATTCATTAAAATCATCAGTAAGGCCGCATAAGAATGAATATGCCATCATCTCTTTTTCTGTGCAAAAATATAATGGTTTCACACGTTTTGTAAAATTTTTTACTTTTCTTTTTCCAGATATCGGCCCCTGCCTAGCAAGCGCGTTTATATTGTTTTTAAGCAGATTCATAAGGACTGCCTGTGCCTCATCATCAAGGTTATGTCCTGTTGCTATCACATCATATTCCCTTGAATATAGATTTAATAAGTACCTTCTGAATATCCCGCACACAGTGCACGGTCTTTCTCCTGTTTTCACTATCTTATATAGTGGTTTTCCAATTTTTTCCTTGAATGAAACAATCCTTAGTTTTATTTTATTTACCTTGCAGAAAACAGCCAGCGTACTAAGGCTTTTATCCCTATAGCCGGGAATCCCTTCGTCTATTGCCAGGGCGCTTACATTATATCCAAATTTCTTAAGCATGTACAGAAGCGCCAGAGAATCCTTTCCTCCTGACGCAGCAACAGCAACAGTTTCTTTTTTTGATAGCAGCTTATATTTTTTTATTGTTTCCTTTACCTTATCTTCTAAGTATTCTATAAAGTGATCCTTGCAATAGTCCTGAAACACTTTTTTCTTTTCACAGCAAGGCATGTTTATCCGCCACTTACGACACTAAGTATCTTTATCTTATCATTATTTTTTAGGATTTCTTCTTCTGTGACAAGCTCCCCGTTCCTTACAACTATCACCGTTTCCTTATTTAGCTTAAGCTCTTTAAGAAGCTCATTTACTGTGCCGTTAAATTCTTTCTTAATGCTCTTCTTTGGCTTATCTATCTGAATTTCCATGAAATAATGGAGAAAACGCTTTATTATAAATGTTAGTTATAAAAATAGCATAGGATTCCTGTTAGATTATGGATGTTGCAATAATAGGCATAGGTTCTCTGGGAAGTGTTACAGCCAAAAGACTGAGCAAGATAAAGGGAATAAAGATTAGGCTTTATGATCGTGACTATGTTGAATTTTCCAATCTATCAAGGCAGCCGTTTTATGATAAAGCAGATGTCGGGAAGATAAAGACAGAGGCAGCAGCATCAAAACTAAAAAATGCGAAAGGTTTTTTTTTAGAGATTACAAAAGAGAGCATAAAACAACTAGGTAAGCCGGATATTTTAATCTGCCTGACAGACAGCATGGAAAACAAGTTTCTGGTAAATGATTACTGCAAAAAAAACAAAATCAGGGCTGTTTTTGGAAGCGCAATTGAGGAAAGGGCAATGATATTTATCAATGATGAGAGCTGTTTTAGATGCGCTTTTTTGGATTCTGAGGATGAGAGCTGCGACATTTCCGGAATATCTCCAGACACGGCAAAAATTGTTGCAAAAATAATTTTTGAAGAAGTCATTAAAATAAAAGCAGGAAAAAAAAGTTACGGGCTGATATATGCAAATAAGAATAAAATTCAAAGAATAATAGTAAAGAAAAGCAAGAACTGTGAGGCATGCAGCAAAAAATACATTTTTTTGAAAAAAAATATTGAAAAGATATCTAGACTTTGCGGCGGGAGTTACATCATAAGGACTGAATTTGACTTTAGAAAATTAAAAGGAACAAGGTTTAATAATGTTGTGCATATAGAAGGAAACAGCTTTTTCTCTGATGGAAGGGCTTTTATCAAGGCAGAAAATGAGAAAGACGCAGTTAAAATATTCAATTCTTTAGTTCAGAATCAATGATGTTCTTGAAATACCTGTATGGTTTTGGTCCTACAACTGTCGTGTTTCCAATGAAAAATGTAGGTGTTCCATAAATCCCTGCCTTTTTTCCATCTTCAAAATCCTTTTCGACTTCTGTCCTGGCTGCTTCAGATGTTAAGCAGGAATTGAACTGAGCTATGTTTAGACCTATTGAACTGGCAACACTCTCTGCGTCTTTTACTTCAAATATCTTATCATGGTATTCCCAAAATTTTCCCTGTTCGTTTGCGCAAAAAGCACCAATTGACAAATCTTTTGAACTATTGTGCGTAGGAAGCGGGAAGTCCCTGAAGACAAATTTTACATCTGGATAGTTTTTAATTATTTCTTTAACAGCTGTCTGTGCTTCTTTTGTGAATGGGCAGGTATAGCATCCAAATTCAATTATTGTCAGTTTTGCGTCTTCTTTACCAAGGAAAGGATCATCATCTGCTGTAGGTGTTACAAGGATTTTTTCTGTCACTAAACTTGGATCTTCGCAGCTGTATTCTTCTTTTGCATTTAATGCATCAAAGACGCAGAAAGCATCTGAATTTTCTCCGTTGCAGTTACCATATACCGCATAAAAGTAAACTCCCCTCAGTGAGAATACAATTGAAAGAACCATAAGTATTGTGAATGTCCAAGATATTATCTCAAAATATTTTACAGTGAACCTTGCCAGCTTAAGGTTTTTCCTTGAAATCATCCCTATTAGCTGTGACCTTAGTTGCTGGTCCATTCCAGACTGGCATGGCCTGAAAGTAACTCTCCTAAAGACACAATCAACAGCTTTCTTTGCAAGTTCTCTATATCTTACGCTAAATATACCTAAGATACTAAAGACAACCAGAGCTACAAGGCATATCATAAAATTAATAGAGTTGTGAAGTTATTTTTATATGTAGTGGTATTATTTCTTCCCAAGATATTCATAAGCACCAAGCTTTGCAACTTTCAATGGAAGCATGGCGCATTTTATCCTTACGTGGCTTAGTTCAATCCCAAGCATCTCTTTTATATCCTTTTCGTCTATGTTCTTTAGCTCTTCGAGCTTTTTACCAATCAGTTTTTCTGTCAGCATCGAAGCGCTTGCTGTAGAGATTGCACAGCCATGGCCACTGAACTTTATATCTTCTATCATTCCATCTTTTATCTTGAATTCGAAATCAAACGTATCCCCACATAAAGGATTTGAATCATGTGCTTTTGCATCAGGGCTTTTGATATTTCCAAAATTTCTTGGATTCTCGTAATGGTCAAGAATGTTTTCTTTATACATGTCAAGGCTCATTTTTTCATCACTTCCCAAAAATCTGCTGGACTTTTGCAAGCCCTTCAGCCAATATATCTATCTCTTTTTCTGTGTTATAGATGTAAAATGATGCCCTGCAAGTTGACTTCTGTCCAAGCTTTTCTGTCATAGGCTGTGCGCAATGCATTCCAGTCCTGATTGCAACGCCGTATTCCGAATCTAAAATACCTCCGACATCATGAGGATGTATCCCTTTAAGGTTAAATGTTATCAAACCAGATCTTATTTTAGTATCTCTCGGCCCATAGAATTCGATGTCTTTTATTTCAGATAATTTTTCAAATCCATAATCAAGCAGCTCAAGTTCATGCTTTCTAACATTTTCCATCCCAATTTTTTTTAAGTAATCTGCAGCGACACCAAAAGCAATCCCTCCACCAATATCAGGAGTTCCTGCCTCAAATTTCCATGGAAGGTCATTAAATGTTGTCTTTTCAAGCTTAACTTCCCTAATCATATCTCCACCGCCAAGGAAAGGATGCATTTTTTCCAAAATCTCTTTTTTTGCATATAATGCGCCTGTTCCTGTCGGAGCAAGCATCTTATGCCCGGAAAATGAGAAGAAATCAGCGTCAATCTTTCTTACATCAATTGGAAGATGAGGCGTGCTTTGAGCCCCGTCAACAGAAAATAATGCTTTATTGTCATGAGCTATTTTCCCAATTTCCTTGACATCATTTATTGTTCCGACAACGTTTGAGGCATGGACACAAGTCACTAATTTTGTTTTGCTCGTTATTTTTTTATTCAGGTCTTCTAAATCAAGTGTTCCGTCTTCATTCACATCTGCAAAATTAACCTTTACTCCTCTCTCCCTCAAGAACTGCCAGGGCACTATGTTTGCATGATGCTCCATAACTGTTGATAAAATCTCATCACCCGGTTTTAATTCATGCATTGCCCAGCCATACATTATAAGGTTCATGGCTTCTGTTGCATTCCTGACAAAAACAGTCTCTTCAAATGGATGCTTTGCATTTACAAACTTTCCAATTTTTTCGTGCGCCTTGTCATAAAGCTCAGACGCTTCCTGGCTTAACTGATGGACACCACGATGGATGTTTGCATTATGCTCTTCATAATACTCTTTTAATGTGTCAATCACAATTCTTGGCTTTTGCGTTGTTGCTGCATTGTCAAGATACACAAGATTCTTTCCATTAATCTTCCTATTAAGAATCGGGAAATCTTCCCTTATTTTTTCTGGGTTAAACATTTTCTATTGAAAGGTCTATTTTTTCATTTAAATAGTTAATCCCTTCAAGAACCGGTGCGAAGTATCCCTTGATCATTATTTTCTGAGCTTTAGCCCTGTCTAATCCACGGGCCATCAAATAAAATATCTCTTCTTCATCTGGTTTTCCTAATGTTGCGCCGTGGCTTGCCTTAACATCGTTTGCATCAATCTCAAGGCTGGGAATGGAATATGATCTTGCATCTTCGCTTAATAACAAGGAATGATCAGAGAGATATGAATTTGTCTGTTGCGCAGCTTTTAAAATCTTAATCATGCCCCTGAATACGGATTTGGACCTGTCTTTTAATGCGCCTTTTACAAGAATATTTCCTAATGTACCTTGTTCTTCATGGTTAAGGTTTGTTGTGAAATCAAATTTCTGCTCATCTTTTGAAAAAAATATCCCTTTCATTACAGCTTCAGAGCCTTTTTTTAGATGTGCATCTATTTTTATCCTTGAAAACATACCACCAAACTGGGAGAAGAAAAACATTGCCTTTGAGTCATTCTCTAAAAATGCTGTCCAGTTTGCAACACTTTTTACTTTATCATTCCATTCCTGATAGTTGTGGAAATTCAGTTTAGAATTCTTTCCAAGGTAGATTTCAACAGACGAATTCCTGAAAATTTCAAAGGTTCCTTTTTCGTGCTCTTCAACATAGTCAAGTTCAGAATTTTCCTCAAGAACAATCACAGTTTTCTGAATTACGCTTCCTTTTTTTATTGAAGAAAAAATATTCTTTGCAAAAGCCTTCTCGTTTTTTTTAACTTTTATCAGAACACCATGAGTCCAAAGCTCATCATTTACCTCAGTGAACGAATCAACGTAGCTTCTTTTTATCCTACTGTAATCGCTTTTCTCAAGTTTTTTGAAAATCAATCCGTCCTTTGTCTCAAAATCTATCTTTTCATCAACCAATCCTAAGCTTTTGTCATACTCAAGCTCAGAATACTTCCAGGCTTCAATCATCCTACACTCCCTTCCATATTAAGCTCTATCAGCCTGTTTAATTCGATTGCATATTCCATTGGAAGCTCGCGGACAAAAGCGTCCATAAAACCACGCACTATCATTGCCAAGGCCTGTTCTTCTGAAAACCCCCTGCTCATCAGGTAAAATAGCTGCTCTTCTGAAACCCTGCCAACAGAGGCTTCGTGGCCTATTGATACATCGCTTTCCTCAATTTCCATATAAGGGACAGTATCTGAAGCAGAGTGCTCATCTAAAATCAAAGCGTCGCAGGAGACATTGGATTTTACATTCTTGCAGCCTTTTGCAACCTTTAAGAGTCCTCTGTAAGTTGTCCTTCCGCCGTCTTTTGAGACAGATTTTGACAGGATCTGAGAAGTCGTATTTGGCGCCATATGCACAATCTTTGCTCCAGCATCCTGTAATTGTCCTTTTCCTGCAAAAGCTACAGAAATAACCTCTCCATGCGACCTTTCACCCATGAGATAGATTGCAGGGTATTTCATAGTTATCTTGCTGCCAAGGTTTCCATCAATCCATTCTACCCTTGCACCGGCATATGCGAACGCCCTTTTTGTTACAAGATTATAGACGTTTGTTGACCAGTTCTGGATTGTTGTATATCTTATTGTCGCATTTTCCATAGCTACAAGTTCAACAACAGCAGAATGCAGGGAATCTGTTGTATATACTGGAGCAGTGCATCCTTCTACATAATGCACATAAGCACCTTTATCAGCAATTATCAGAGTCCTTTCAAACTGCCCGATGTTCTTTGCATTTATTCTGAAATATGCCTGAAGCGGCAGGTCAATCCTTACATTTGGAGGAACATAGATGAATGATCCACCAGACCATGTTGCAGTATTTAGAGATGCAAATTTATTATCGTTTATTGGAATTACTTTTCCAAACCATTTCTTTACGATTTCAGGATGCTCCCTAAGGCCACCATCCATATCTAAGAAAACAACACCTTTGTCCTGCAGCGTCTTTTGAAGGCTGTGATAGACAACCTCTGATTCATATTGTGCGCCAACGCCAGCCAGGAATTTCTTTTCTGCTTCCGGAATTCCAAGCCTATCAAATGTTTTTCTTATCCCTTCAGGCACATCGTTCCAGTCTTTTGCCTGTTCTCCTTCTGGTTTTCCATAATAATAAATCTCATCAAATTTTATCTGCGAAAGGTTAGCACCCCATGTAGGCATCTTTTTTTCTTTGAAATGCTTAAATGACTTAAGCCTTATATCAAGCATCCATTCAGGCTCTTTTTTCATCTTCGAAATCTGCCTGATGATATCTTCATTTATCCCTTTCTCTGTCTTGAAAGAGAATTTCTCAGGATCTGAGAAACCATACTTATATTCAGAAACTATATCCCTTGCTTCATCCATTTTATTTCATATACCCTTTTTCTTCGATTTCCATGGCAAGCTCAAACCCTGCTGATTTTACGATCTTTCCGGCAGTCAGTATATGCACAAAATCCGGCTTTATATGGTGTAGTATCCTCTGATAGTGCGTGATTATTATTACGCCAAGGGAAGGACCGACAAGCTTTTTTAGCCCTTCAGCAACAATCCTCAGTGCATCAACATCAAGTCCAGAATCTGTTTCATCAAGTATTGCATATTTAGGGTTTAAAACAGCAAGCTGAAGTATTTCTGCCCTTTTTTTTTCTCCACCTGAAAAACCAACGTTAACGTGCCTTTTTGCAAAATCTTTATCCATCTTTAGAAGCTCCATCTTTTCATGCAGAAGCTTCATGAACTCCATGACGTTGGGTTTCTTCCCGGATACTTCGCCATATGCTGTCCTAAGAAAATTTGCCATTGTGACCCCTGGAATTTCATACGGATATTGGAAAGAGAGGAAGATGCCGCTTTTTGCTCTTTCATCAACTTCCATCTCCAAGACGTTCTTGCCATCGACAGTTATTGAGCCTTTTGTCACTTCATATTTTGGGTGTCCCATTATGGTATAAGATAGAGTGCTTTTTCCGGAACCATTAGGGCCCATTATCGCATGTATCTCTCCTGGCTTCACTTTTAGGTCTATCCCTTTTAGGATTTCCTTTCCGTCTATATTTACGTGTATGTCCTTAATCTCAAGCATAAAACTCACCTATAGCATATCTGGCATTTATCATCGGTATTTGTATGCTCATGGCACACTTCACAAATGAATTTTGATTTTTTTACCAATTTCATTATCTTTTGCAGCTCTTCCATAAAATTGCTTCCTTTTGAGACAAGGGTTGCAGATTCTTTTATCTGAGAATTTATTATCTTGCCGAATTCAATGCTTTCTCCTCTTTTATTATTAAGATACTGGCTAACAGCAGGCTCAGTTATCCCCATTATCTTTGCAATGTCTTTCTGCTTTAATCCATAGCTCTTGAGGTGTATTACAAACTGCCTTCTTACCGCAGGAAGTATCAGCCAGACTTCTATTTCTTGTGGTGTTTCCATAAAAAGTTAACAATTGTTAATTCTTTTTAAATGTTTTGAAACTTTACTTATTTGTTAACTTTTATATATAACAGAATAATACTATTTTTTGGGTGGTTGACGATGCCTTTTGTGAAAAGAGCATATGATATAGCAAGAAAGAAAGTATTTTTTTGCAATTCAAAGGATTACATCTCTGAAGTTTCTGAGAAGCTTCATGAACATAATGTCGGGTCAATTCTAGTCAAGGAAAACGAAAAGATTATTGGGATAATCACAGTAAATGATATCCTTAGGCAGATAAGCAAAAAAAAGTTCAATTATGAACTTAGGGCAAATGATATAATGTCTTCGCCTGTTGTCATGGCACATAAGGATCTGGAAATTGATGATCTAGTTGAGGAATTCAACAAGCATAAAAAAGTGTCAAGGCTTGTTTTGGTAGATGATAAAGATCGGGTTGTCGGGATTGTAAGGGATATTGCAGTCTTCAAATATCTATCATTCTACAAATATGATGAGGATGTAAAAAACAGCTTTGCCAGGGACTATCTGCATAATCTATATTAATTTTTTATAGACTATGTATCCCAGAGCCAGCAGAAGAGGTATTACCATATAAGGAAGATAAGTCACAGGCTTTTCTTTTTCATATATAACGTTTCCTGTAATAAGGTTACTTCCGGATATATTTTCAGAAATGTTTTCAGCAGCAATTTCAGGAACGTATGATTCTTTTTCTTCTTCTGTCCCGGTTGACTTTAGTATAAGATCTTCAGTAAATTCATGCGGTGTTTTCCTGTCATCCCTTTCTATTTTTACTTTCAGCTTCATATCGGTTTTTGAACTGTCTTCCAAGATATTTTCAAGTGAAATCTCTTTTTCCTCTTTTGGCTTTAATGAAAATTTTATGATGTTCTTTTCCCTTTCACCTGACAAGGAAACAGGACCGCTATAGATGTAGCTGTGTATTGTATAATTATGCGCTTTTGTGTCAGCATTATATATTTTTATTTTTGCTTTTGATTCTTTTTCTATCTCTTTTGTGAATTCTAATAACTCATATTCTTCTTTTTCAACGCTTAATTTGAGGGATGCAGAGCTTGGGCCACTTGAACTTCCTCCAGAACTGGATGATGATTTTTTTATGGAAGAACTTTGGCATGCCAATGCTGAAACCTCAATCTCTTCTCGTGCTTCTGTGTCAAGACCTTCAATCACAACATCATATTTTCCGGAAACTCCGCATTTATCTTTCATCTTTATCGGGATTGATAATTCAATCTCTTCATTCTTGCTTAATATGTTTAAGCTAGTAACTTCGCTTTCAACACTGTCTTTTTCCACAAATACCTTTACAGCAGTTTTTCTGCTGCTTCCCTTGTCTATGCGGAATTCGACTTCAAAGAGGTCTCCAAAAGATATTTCATCAGGTATATTAGTTATCTCGATCTTTGTCTCGCTGTTTTTTGTCTCGTTTCCCCTTACAGTAATCAGTTTTGACGCCAGGTTATTTCCCAGATTGTTGCAGCTTGTGTTTAATTCTGCAAACAGCAGAAAACTTTTTTCACTGCCTTCAAAAGAAGGAGTATATGTTTTCTGGGAGGTTGTATTTGATTCTTTTTTCTCATTCACTATCTTACCAAAAAGATCCTCAACCCAGTATACTTTTGGATATTTCCCGCCAACAATAATATGATTTATCTTTACACTTTCACCTTTTTCATAAAGCACTTTATCTGTTTGAATGCTTATGTTTATGCTGCAGTTTTCAAGTGTTTGATTTACTGTTATTTCTGAGCAGTTTTCACAAGTTTCGTTTATTTCATTTTGAACATCTTCAGATGTGTTTGCAGCAATCAGAGTATAATTATAGCCAGGTGTTGGCGTAGTTTCCTGCCATGAATTATTGATTAGGATTATTGAGTTCCCAGAAGCTACTGTTTTTTGATATGATATGTTTACGTAAGTTACCAGGTTTTTTGTAATTGCGATTTTATCATTAGTGTTTCCAAGCGTGTTTCCTATTGTAACATCATCAACACAGAATCTTATCCCAGAATAATTTAATGTTGAATCCTGGTCAAGAATCAGGAAATATGAATTTTGCGGTACTATATAATTGCAGCTTCCACCGCAGCAGATTAGTTGGTCAGTATGCAGGTTGTCAATTAACTCATATCCTGAAAAATTTATCTCGCTTCCTGTGTAAAACTCAATCCATTCATTGCCGTCACTTGGATTATGCATTATCTCTGTGATATCAAATGCAACACCGAACGGGATAAGAAAAAATACTAAAAGCCACCTCTTCATTTTTCTTTGTTAATAAATTGGGTTTTTAATATTTTCTAAACCACTAAAAAGTAAAAAATAACAATTAAAGGGTTTCCTGAAGCTCGTTGTTTTTTCCTATGTGGCCCTTATACACAGTTGTCTTTTTCTCTGTAATTAAATATACTGCTTTTGAAAATAATGCGCTTAGTTTAGGGTCTTTCAATTTCTTCTTTGCGATATATGCAACTGTCTTTGTAAGATCGTCAAAGTCTGCTGAAGGAGTATTGAATCCCTGGACAAATGCATCAAGTGTATCAACAAACTTTACAATCTGTGCTTCCAGGATTGTCGGGGTCTGGTAATCCTCAAAATATCCCTGCAGCTCTTGTTTATTCCTGAAATTTCTGACAAGTATTTTGAATGCCTGATTTTCAACCTTATCAAAAACACCTCTTGCAAGGTCTTTTGCATATGTTCCTATGTCCCCAGTTATTGTTTCTCCCATGTCATGAAGAAGTGCAATCTTTAATACACGGTCAGGATCAATTTCCCAGCCTTCTTCTTTTAATTCAGATGCTAACAGGTATGAAAATACAGCTACTGTATATGAATGCGCAGCTACGCTATCTGCCTCGTTTCTTTTGAATCCAGAATATAAGAAGCCCTGTCTTGGCAGTTCTTTTGATACCTGAATTGTCAGGAATAATTCCAATATCTCTGAAAGTTTTTTATCATTCATTTTTTTTCACCAATTTCTCTACTTCTTCATGAAGCTCTTCTATTTCCTTGAAATCCTTATAGACAGAGGCAAATCTTATGTATGAGACCTTATCAAGCTTTTTTAATCTTGTCATGACCAATCTTCCGATATGCGAAGAAGGTATCTCGGTGCTTTCCTTGTTCCTAAGGATTGCCTCAATGTCATTCACCATCTTCTTTATCTCTTCTGTAGGTACAGGCCTTTTCTCGCACGCTTTTACAATGCCCCTTTCCAGCTTTAACTTGTCAAACTTCTCTCTTTTTCCGTCTTTTTTTACAATTATTATATCGACACTTTCAATCCTTTCATATGTCGTATATCTTTTTTCGCAGTTTAAACATTCTCTTCTTCTTCTTGTGACAAAATCATTCTCGCTTCCTCTTTTATCCACAACCTTGCTTTCAATGCTTTCGCAGTAAGGACATTTCATGATACTGGAAAAGAGATGGTGGGATTAAAAGGTTTTGATTAAAAAAGAAAGGGTTACATTAAATTGATACTTATCTTACTTCTAAACTCGCATAACTCACACTATTCTTAAAATCTCCTAGGACATCCCCTGAAGTATAATAGTCTAATAATTCAACATCATACTTTGAATCTTCTATCATTGAAAGTAAAACTAGGATTCCCATGTAGCCGCAGATTGTTATATTTGTCTCATCAATATATTTCTTGAAGCCGTGATAATCTTTCTTCTGTATAAATTCTATTGCACCCATATCAAGCTTTTTCAGGTTGTTTTTTACATCTGCTGCAAAAGGCATGTAGCCATAACCAGGACCGTAGTGGGTGAAATCTGTGCTTATTATTATTGTGACATCTTCTTTGAAAAGAAACTTCAGTCTTTTTCCTGTAACAAAAGAATCTATATCTGTTCCTAATGATATAGGCACAAATGTGAAATCTTTTCTTATATGCTGTAAAAATGGAAGCTGGACTTCGATTGAATGTTCCTTGAAATGGCATTCCTCCCTGACAACAAGGCCGGATTTTAAAAGTATTTTTTCAGCTAATTTTTCATCAATTTTTACTTCTCCAAGAGGTGTTTTCCATGTTTCCATCGAAATCCCGCTAAAGCTGCCATAATGGTTCGGACCGAATATTACAAATCTATTTCCTGTTATCCTTGAATATGCTTTTGCAGCGCATTTTCCTGAGAAAAAATATCCGGCATGAGGAACTATTATTGCTTTTGCTTTTTCATATTTTTTTCCTTCTCTACCAAAACAACCATCTATTTGAAAAATTAATTTTTCCTTATCATTTTCATAAAATTTTCCATTCACAACAGGAGTTCTCATTTTTTATCAAGCAGCTTCTTTACAGTCAAAAATACATCATCAATAGTTATAGGACCCATGTATTCATTCCTGTCTCCTTCCCTAAAAGTCCCTTTGTCGTTTTCTATAAGAACAGGTTTATCAGTCTTATATATCGATACATTTCCTTTTCCATAAGGTGCCCAAAGTATTGGTGTATTGGGACCGAATAATCCTATTGTCTTACATCCTTGTGCAGCAGCAATATGCATAGGGCCCGTGTCATTGCTTATGAAAACATCGCACCTTGAAATCAGGTAAAATGTCTCTTCTAGCGTAAACTTTCCGCAGGCATTAACTGGCTTTTCTTTCATCATTGAAATGATTTTTCCAACAATCTCTTTGTTTGAAGGTCCATCAACAAAAATCACATCACAACCTAATTCATTAATTATTTTATCAGCTACTTCTGCAAACCTTTCCTCAAACCACATCCTAGTCTTGACAGTCTCTGCAACACCCGGAGTTATCCCTACAATTGGTTTTTTTATTTTTTTAAGAAAATCATCTACTTTCTTTTTTGCTTTTTTGCTTACGCTTAATTTTTCTAGCTTTTCTGTGTCATATTTTATCCCAAGAACTCTTGCCATATCAAGGTAATTCTGCACCATGTGCTGGTCTTTCCTAAACTTTATTTTTTCATTATAGAGCAGGCTTCTCCACTGATCACTAAAGCCAATTCTTTTATTTCCTAAGATGAATGAAAATATTGCGCTGATGTTAAGATATGGCTCGCAGTCAAAGACAAGATCATATTGCCTTCCTTTTGATAATAGCTTCAGAAATTCCTTTGTATCATCCATATCATATATATTATTTATTTCATATGATTTGTAAACATCAATCACTCTTTTTCTTGTAAGGATATCTACTGTTCCAATTTTTTTAAGCGCTTTAATCAAGGCTAAAGAAAGGACACTGTCTCCTATTGCCCAAAGCTTAACCACAAGGATTTTTTTATTTTTCTTATCATTATTTTTCTTATCAAGAAACCTTAATATTGATAATACAGGGACAAGAAGACCAAAAAGGTACCTATCAATTATTCTTTCTATCTTTACCATTTTTCTGATTCTTCAAGCTTAATTCCCTTACAAGAAGCGTTATCTCTCTTTCTAAATCAACTATCTTTATATACAGCCTGAATATAAGGTAAAATATCATTGCGATGCTGACATAGACAATTACATCAATCCCTCTTCCTATCCCAAGTATTGCTGCAACATATTCAGTTATATTTGGAAAGAACACGACAACTATCATCCCTGCCCAGACAGAAAGCCAGAACATTAGTTCAATGAAAGTGATCTTATGGTCTTTCATCCTTAGGATTACCCTGCTCACTGCAAACAGTATGAATATAGTTGCAAGCACCTGTAGAATCATATGAAAAACCTCCTGATAAGCATCTTTATGCCAAGCTTTAAACTTCTGGTCCATGGTTGCCCTTTCTTCAATGAATATTCATCATAAATAACTGTTATTGGAATTTCCTTATAGGAAAGATTGTTTCTTACAATCTCCCAAAAAATCTCGCCAGCATGTTCCATTCCGTTGCTTGTTATCCTTATTTTTCTTGCGGCATTTTTTGATAGTGCCCTAAAGCCGCACTGCGAATCTGTAACTTTTATCCCATATAATAAGAATACAACAAAAACACCTAATTTTAATACAACTTTTTTCAGAAAAGGCATATTGATTGTCTTCCCTAAAAATCTTGAACCAAGGGAAACATCAGCTTCTTTTTTTTCTACAGGCTTTATTATTTTTGAAATCTCACTTACTAAAAACTGACCGTCAGCATCAAATGTAACAATTATATCAGCACCTTTCCTTAGCGCATAATCAATCCCTGTCTTTAATGCAGCTCCCTGCCCCCTGTTTATGACATGCCTAAGAACAGTGACTTTTTCCTTCAAAGAAACATCGTAAGTATTATCCTTGCTGCCATCATCTACTACAATTATGTTTTTATATGATTTTTTCAATTCCCTAAGAACACTGCCTATTTTTTTCTCTTCATTATATGCAGCAATAACTATGAATACTTCCATCATGTTATAGACTTCAGAAGAATATAAATAACTTATGATACTTTGATTAATTTTTCAAATCTTATAAATCTGAAAATTCCCTTTCAATCTTCCTGAACTCATCTTCCAGCTTTCTCATCTCTTCAGTTGGGATTTCCTTATTCACAACAATCCTTTCATCTTTTTTCCTTAAGTGGGATTCAGGAAGCTTTGTCTTTAGTTTTGAAACCAAGAAATTCAATTCATCCATGATACCACGCATCTGCTCATAATACCTTAGCTTACTTTTCCTAATTTCTGTTAGCTTATCATATGCCTGCAGTGATTTTACAACGTCTTTTGAGGATTCCAATAGGTTCCTTCGGACATCCAAAGGCTCATAAATCCCGACAAAAAAATCATCTTTCATTTTTCTAGTATTCCGGTTCAACAAGGGCCCTATCTATGAATTTTAGCTTCCTTTCAACCTCATCCAAGGAGGTTTTCCATGATTCTAGTTCTGAATCTTCCTGGTTCTTCAAGTCATATATCTTATCAAGCACAGTCCTTGCATCCTTCACTTTCTTGTTTATCAGGGCAATTATATCCAAAATATCATTATACTCATCCATCCTTATGAATACGTTAAGGTCTTTTTTCATTTTTACTTGACTCCCTCGTTAAACAGTACACTGTCAACATATATCAGCTTTCTTTGAATATCCTCTAAAATCTTTGCGTAATTCCTGTGCTCAATGTCTGCATTTTTCTTATGGTTTTTCAGCATATATATCACTTCAGGACCCCTGATGACATAATCAGAAATTGTGTCAAGGCATGAGATTATTACTTTATATTTATCAGTCCTTACAAACAAAGGTCCTTCTTCTTTTAGTGGCTTTTCATCTACTGTAAGAATTGGCAAAGGCTCAAGTTCTGAGCGCTTTGGTAAAGAAGGCAATTCATCATTTTTCTGTTCAAGATTAAGTTTCAGGCTTGGCAAGGTTGATTCTTCATAGCTGAAATTTACCTGGTTTTCATCAGGCACAGCATCTACATTAAAGTCAGGAAGGGCATCCGGAATACCTGAAAAGTTTTCTGTGTCCATTATAAGTGAAATAAGAACAAGATACTATATAAAACTTTTTGTTCCTCTAATAATACAAAACCATTTGCAACCTAAATAATTTAAACCTACTCTGCTTTTTTATTTTTATGTTCGAATTAAGCGCAAGGCTGCTATACTATAAACGAAGGGATGTTCAGGAAGCGATGCTTAGATGTGCGCAGGACAGGGAAGTTGGTGTCAGGTATGGCGATAAAGGATATGGGAAAAGACCAGACATACTGATGTATGGAAATGACATACTGAACCACGCAAAAAACAATGCGACAAGCTTCCATATATCTGAAGAAAGATGGAACAACCCTCTTGAGCTAAATACAGATCTGAAGAAACACGAGCTGAACAACCTAAGGAAAGGATGGGACCTAGTCCTGGATATTGATTGTCCATACTGGAAGATATCAAAGCTTACGACACATCTTTTCATAAGGGCACTAGAGTTACACAATATCAAATCAATAAGCTGCAAGTTCTCAGGGAACAAAGGTTTTCATATTGGTGTCCCTTTTGAGGCTTTCCCAAAAGAGATAAACGGAGAAGAGACAAGGTTCTGGTTTCCGGACGGGCCAAAAAAAATTGCACTTTACCTGATTAGCTACCTCACAAATAATCTAATAGATGTGAAAGGAGAAGACATTCATTTTGAAGATACTGTAATGACTCTTTCTGAAATTTCTGAAATCACAGGAAAAACAAAAGAAGAGCTCACAATAAAAATCTGCAGGAACTGCAAAAAAAACATCAAGCTAAAGGAGCAAAAAAACAAGTTTGTATGCCCAAGCTGCCAGCTGAATATCAATGAGAACATCTCCCATAAAACCTGTCCAAAATGCAATATCCTGATGGAAAAAATTGAAGCATCAGACAAGATCTGCGATTGCGGTTCAAAAGAATACAAGGAAGCTTTTGACCCATTATCCATAATCGAGCTTGATACAATATTGATATCTTCAAGGCATATGTTTCGGGCACCATACAGCCTTCATGAAAAAACAGGGCTTTCATCTGTCCCAATCAATCCACAAAAAATTATGAACTTTGAAAAAAAAGATGCAGACCCAAAGAATATCTCTTTTGAATTTGCGTTCCTAGATACAAGCAGCACAGCTAGTGGTGAAGCGTCTGAACTCATGATAAATTCCTTGGATTATGGGAAGCAGAATGTGAAAGAGGAAAAAAAACAGAACATATCATTTGACGAATTCACAAATAAAGTTCCGGTGGAACTGTTTCCACCATGCATAAAAAAGATACTTGAAGGGCTGGAAGATGGAAAGAAAAGATCCTTATTTATCCTGACCAATTTCTTAAAAAGCGTGAATTGGAAAAATGAAGAGATTGAAACCCTTATACTGGAATGGAATACAAAAAATAAAGGACCATTAAAGGAAGGTTATGTCATCTCGCATTTAAGATATAATAAGCAAAGAAATGAGAAGATACTCCCGCCAAACTGCAGGTCTTATTATCAGGACTTAAGGATATGCTTTCCTGATACGCTGTGCGACAAGATAAAAAATCCTGTGCAGTATTCAAAGAAAAAGATGAGGATACTAAACCCAAGAAAAGCAGTAAGGGCAAAACTTACTGAAGAGCAAAAGGAAATGAGGAAAAAGCACAGGGAAAGTTTAAAAAAGGCAAAAACAGAAGAAAAGGAAAATGAAGATAAAGAGAAAGGAAATTAAGGGCCAAAACGGTCGAGTGCTGTTAGTTGGGGGAAGCAGGGATTATGTCGGAGCAATTGCTTTTAGCGCTCTTGCGTCACTTGCTACAGGAGTTGACATTGTAACAGTATGCGCCCCGGAAAAAGTGGCATGGACAATCAATTCTTATACGCCGGATATAATAACCAGGAAGATGCTTGGTGAGGAACTTAACCTAACACATACAAAAGATATACAGGCATTAGCAGAAAACCATGATGTTATCGTTCTTGGTCCAGGTCTTGGGTTAAAGAAAGAATTTGTATTAAAATTGATCAGGGAAATAAAAAAGCCATTCATCATAGATGCTGATGCAATAAAAGTGATAAGCATTGAAGTTGCGTCAAGAAGCATATTAACCCCACACAGGAAGGAATTTGAGATACTATATAATAATTCAACTAAAAAGCCTTACAGCGAAAAACTTGAGGAAAACATAAAGGCAATGCAGGAAAAAATAGGGGATAATATAATCCTTCTGAAGGGACAGACAGATTTCATAATAGCAGGCAACAAAATATTACAGAACAAGACAGGAAACAATTCAATGACAAAAGGAGGGACGGGAGATGTGCTGGCAGGCATTGCTGCAGGCCTTTTAGCCCAGTCAGGAGATTTGTTTGAATCAGCGTCCCATGCAGCAGCAATAAACGGAAAACTTGGAGAATATATGTATAAATGGAGAGGATACGGATATACTACATATGACATGGTAAAGGAGCTTTGGAGATTTATTAGATAAATTTTTCATAATATTTTATTTTTTAGTTGCCTCATTTAAAAAGGTTTATAAATGATGCACCGTTTCTTTATAAATGGGGGTGCTAAATTATGGCAAATACTAGAACCATTGAAGTTGTAAATATTGTTGTGTCAACCAGTCTTGAACATGATATCCCACTGGAAAAGATGGCTGCAACACTAAGCAATACAGAATACAATCCTGAACAGTTCCCAGGACTTGTTATTAGAATAAGGGATCCAAAAACTTCTGCTTTGATATTCAGCTCCGGAAAAGTCGTATGTACGGGAGCAAGGAGCATGGAGAAGGTTGAGGAAAGCATTGATAAGATAATCAAGGCACTAAAGAAGATAAATATTGATATTAAGATAAAGCCAAAGATCTCTGTGCAAAACATAGTTGCATCAGGAAGCATTGGAATGGATTTAAACCTAAACGTGCTGGCGATGAAGCTTGACAACACAGAATATGAACCAGAGCAGTTTCCTGGGCTAGTATACAAGCTTGATGAAGCTAAAGCGACATTCCTATTGTTCAGCAATGGAAAGATTGTATGCACGGGAACAAAGAGCGAAGCAGAAGTGCATAAGGCATTAGATATGTTAATAGTTAACCTAAAAAAGGTTAGCTGATTTTCTTTTTTTTAGATGAACGAAATATCAAGGACAAAGATTGAACCTACAGAAGTAATCAGGAGATTCCAGGAATTTTTTGAAAAGAACTATGAATCTGAGATAACTGAAAAGGTCAGGAAAGGAGAGTTGTTCATAAATCTGGATTTTTCTTTCCTCTCGAGTTTTGACCCGGAACTTTCAGAGGAGCTTTTGGATGAGCCAGAGGAAGCAATTAAGGCAGCAGAGATAGCTCTGGAAAGATATGAAGTAAATAAAAATTTCAGGGTAAGGATAAAAAATGTGCCTGACAGCATGCAGATAATGATTAAAGATGTCAGAAGCGAGCACATCAACAAGTTTCTTTTTACAAAAGGCCTAGTAAGGCAAAAGTCAGATGTAAGGCCACAGGTTACAAGTGCCAGGTTCGAATGCCCAGCATGCGGAAATGTCATAACTGTTTTACAGCTTGACCAGAAATTCAAGGAGCCAAACAGCTGCGGCTGCGGAAGGAAAGGGAAATTCAGGCTGTTAAGTAAGGAACTTGTGGACGCGCAAAAAATAGTCTTAGAAGAAGCCCCTGAGGATTTAGAAGGAGGGGAGCAACCAAAAAGAATTGACTTATTCTTAAAATCAGACCTGGTATCCCCTTTATCAGATAAGAAAACCAACCCAGGAACAAAAATAAAGGTTACTGGGATACTAAAGGAAGTCCCGATACCTGCAAAAGATGGCGGGAAATTAACAAGGTTTGACTTAATGATTGAAGTCAACCACGTGGAACCGATACAGGAAGATTTCCTTGAACTAAATGTCTCAAAGGAAGAAGAAGAAGAAATCAAGAAACTTGCAGCAGATCCGGATATCTATAACAAATTGATAAGGTCATTAGCACCGACAATCTATGGGCACGACAAGATTAAGGAAGCATTAATTCTGCAGTCATTTGGGGGAGTCAGGAAGAAAAAGAAAAAAGGCAGCCCTACAAGAGGGGATATGCACATATTATTAATAGGGGATCCCGGAGCAGGAAAATCCCAACTACTTAAGAGAGTATCAGAAGTTGCCCCAAAAGCAAGATATGTTTCAGGAAAGGGAGCATCTGGAGCTGGACTTACTGCAACAGTTGTAAAGGATGAATTCATCAGGGGATATGCTTTAGAAGCAGGAGCATTGGTTTTGGCAAACAGGGGAATATGCTGCATTGACGAACTTGATAAGATGAGCAAGGAAGACAGAAGCGCAATGCACGAGGCGCTGGAGCAGCAGACAGTGACAATCAGCAAAGCAAATATCCAGGCAACATTAAGGTCAGAAACCACAGTTCTTGCAGCAGCAAACCCGAAATTCGGAAGGTTTGACCCGTTTGAAATCCTGGCAAAGCAAATTGATCTTCCAAGCACTTTAATCAACAGGTTTGACTTGATTTTCCCTATCAAGGACCTGCCAAATGAAGGAAATGACGAAAAACTGGCGTCTTTTATATTGAATATGCATAAAGACAAGTCAGAGATTGAAACTGAGATAGATAATGATATGCTAAGGAAATATTTTGCTTATGCAAGACAAAAAATAAAGCCTGTATTAAGCGAGGAAGCAATCGAAGAGATAAAGGCATATTATATCCAGATGAGGTCATCTGGTTCAGAAGAAGGTGGAGTGAAGGCTATCCCAATAACAGCAAGGCAGCTTGAAGCATTGGTGAGACTTTCAGAGGCAAGCGCTAAAGTAAGGCTTTCAGCTATTGTAACAAGGGAAGATGCAAAAAGGGCAGTAGACCTTGTCCACCACTGCCTTTCACAGATAGGAATGGATCCAGAAACAGGGAAATTTGACATTGACAGGATTTCATCTGGAGTTACTGCGAATGAGAGAGGAAGCATTGTGCTTGTAAAGGAAATGATAAATGAGCTTGAGATAAAGCTTGGAAAAACAATAGGGATTGAGGATATCCTGGTTGAAGCAAGCGCAAAAGGGGTTAAGGAAGACAAGGTTATGGAAGTAATTGAGAAGTTGAAAAGGTCAGGGGATATATATGAGCCTAAGAAAGGCTTTATTTCAAAGATCTAAAAATGGAAAACAAACGAGTCGTGGCAAAAAAAATATTCATCAGGGATTTGCTTAATGGGACATATATTAAAAGACCAGGCTGGGAACCATCAGGAGTGCTGACTAAGCATGGAGAAATCACAAGAATCAATATAATAGGGCTGGTTGTCTCAATTGATGAAAACAGCTTTCTTCTTGATGATGGCACATCAAGCATTGCAGTAAGATCATTTGAGCCTTTAAAGTACATTCCAAATTTAGGAGAGATAATAAGAGTCATAGGAAGAGTGAGGGAGAATAACAACACTTTTTTCATAGTGCCTGAAATAGTCAAAAAAGAAGACAAGAAATGGCATGACCTGCACAATCTAGAGATTAAATTGCAGGAAAAAGAAGCAGTGAAGCTTCCTGTTGAAGTTGATAGCAGCGATGAAGAAGTGAAGACAGGACCATATCAAAAGATCCTCAATGCATTGGCAGTCATGGATAAGGGAGAAGGTGTAGAGATCATGGATATCGTGAATAAGATCAATGTGCCAGATAGCGAAAACATAATCCAGGGCTTGATTGAGGAAGGAGAGATATTTGAAATAAGCCCAGGAAGAGTTAAGGTTTTGAACTGAGTTTTATTATATTCTAATTAAAATATCAAAGGAGTTACATAAACTTCCAACACAGCAGCAACAAATATCATAACAAGGCTTATTATTAATAGTGTAGAAGAATCGAGAAGTATCTTTTCATATTTTTTTGTGCCAAAATCATGCCTTATCACAGCAATTGATATTATCCCGCCTGCAAGAGCAGCTACAAAATAAGCCAGAATTTCAACAACACCATGGAGATAATACCTCAAAAGGCCATATGAAATTATAGATGCATAATGCACACTTGTGCCTAGACTTAATTCCCTGCCTATTTCAAGTATTCCTGTTTTTATTGTGTCTCCAATTGCAACACCAATAACAGATGCGTTCCATGTCAGGATAAATACTGCTCCAAGTCCATAAATAAATGAAAACAATACACAAAAAATCAAAACTTTCAGATTATTTGAGAGTATATCCCAAAATATTTTTCCTAGTGAAGTGGCATCTCCAACAACATGACCCCTTATACCTATTAATGTGTCAGTTTGTACTTTGAATAATGTGCTATTTGTCGAGCTTGGCATTACTATATAAAGTAAGGCAAATGCAAGCGTTGCACCAATAAAATAGTTCATGAAAACCCTTAATGCCTTCGAATGTTCCTTAAGGAGACTTTTTTCTTCCAGATCAGATAAATCTTTTTTTTCTTCAAGCCTTATTATATTATATATTAGTGTAATGCTGGCCATTGTTGTCAGGAACACCATTATCAATGAAGCATATTCACTAAATATCCACATGCTCAGAAGAGCACCAATGATTCCATATAAAAAACCATAGATCAAAAGAACTTTAGGATGCGTTTCCGCTTTTATAGGAGAAATCAAGCCTTCAAGAACCATAACCTTATTTTTTAAAAAAAGTGTATATAAAAGTTTCCATTTTAACCTAACCAATTTATCATTAATCCCACAACATTTATAAAGGACCTATTATTCCAATCCAGTACTAAACACGTAATAATGTTTAAGTGACCTGAAAAGGTTTCCTAAAGAACTATTCTTTATGGGGGACCAACAATAGGTCAGTTTGAAAAGAAAGCATTAAGGTAAAATAATATGCCAAGAGCAAATAAACCAAGAAGCGGATCGTTGCAGTTCTGGCCTAGAAAGAGGACTCACAGAAGAGCACCAAGGATAGGCACATACGCAACAGCGAAGGATGTTAAGCTAACAGCATTTGCAGGATATAAAGTTGGTATGACTCATGTTATGGCAATTGAAACCAATAAAAACTCCCATATGAAAGGAGATGAAATTGCAATACCTGTCACAATAATCGAGTGCCCGCCAATCAAGGTAAGCTCAGTAAGGCTATATAAGAAAAGTGCAAACAGAATAGTTTTAGTTAAGGAAACAACAAAGTTAACAGATATCAAACCAGAAGAATATGTCGACCTAAGGCTAAATGTGGTTATGCAGCCATCCTTGACAGGAATCGGCAAGAAAGACGGCGAGACAATTGAAATGTCAATCGGTGGAAAAACAGTTTCTGATAAGCTAAACTTTGCAAAAGAAAACCTAGGAAAAGAAATTTCATTTGAAAGCGTTTTTGCAGAAGGAGAATTAGTAGATGTCAAAAGTTTCACAAAAGGAAAAGGTTTTCAGGGACCAATGGCAAGATTTGGAATAGGAAGAAGACAGCACAAATCAGAAAAGGCAATAAAGAACCCAGGTTCACTTGGACCATGGAATGCACAGGGAAAAATCATGTGGAGAGTACCGCATGCAGGAAAGACAGGGTATGCACAGAGAACAGAATATAATAAGCAGATTTTAAAATTTACAGAAGGAAAAGATGTAAACCCAAAAGGCGGAATGATCAGCTATGGTACAGTAAAGACCAAAGCAATCTTAATTAAAGGAAGCATCGCAGGCGCAAGAAAAAGATTGGTTTTAATGCAGAAAGCAATCAGGCAGAAAAAACAAAAGAGCCTGCCAACAATTGAAACTATAAACACAAGCGAGAAACAAGGAAGATGAAAGCAGTAATAAGGTCTAAATCAGGAGAAAAGAAAGGAGAAGTTTCTTTACCAGACCAGTTTAAAGAACCAGTAAGAGCAGATTTAATCAAAAGAGCAGTTCATGCAATATGGAGCCACAACAGGCAGCCATATGGTACAGATCCAAAAGCAGGACAAAAGTCAAGCGCAAAACTTTCAAGAAGAAGAAGGGACTGGAAAGCCTCATATGGTCATGGTATTTCAAGAATACAGAGAAAAATAATGAGCCACAGGGGAACAAGGTTCAACTGGGTTGGAGCAACAAACCCAAATACAGTTGGAGGAAGACAGTCACACCCACCAGTTGTTGAAAAAATCTGGGACAGGAAAATAAATACAAAAGAAAGAAGAAAAGCAATAAGGTCAGCAATGGCTGCATCAGTGGATAAAGAGCTTGTTTTAAAGAAAGGGCATAAAATAACAGAATATCCTTTTGTATTGGAAACACAGATAGAACAGATTACAAAAGCAAAAGAAGCAGTTGAACTGTTTAACAAGCTAGGACTTACAGATGAACTTTTAAGAGCAGGAAAAAGGACAGAAAAAACAGGAAGGGCAAGAAGAAGGGGAAGAACCTACCAGAAATCAAAAGGTCCTTTAGTAGTTGTTTCAAAGAAATGCGAATTCATGAAAGCAGCAGGAAACATACCAGGTGTTGATGTTGTTTTAGTAACAGATTTGAATGCAGAGGTTCTTGCACCAGGAGCAGAGCCAGGCAGATTGACACTTTACACAGAATCAAGCATTGAACAGATAAGCAAATTAGGACTTTTTACAGATAACCAAAAAGAAGTTTTGAAAGAAGAAAAGAAAGAGACAAAAAAAACAGAAGAAAAAAAGCCAGCAAAAACAGCAGCAAAAAAGACTGTGGCAAAAAAGACAAAAAGTGCTGAAGAATGATAATAAAATACCCACTATCAACAGAGAAGACCATCAGGATGATGGAAGCAAATAACACATTGGTTTTTGTTGTAGATAAAAAAAGCACAAAACAGGAAATTAAAGCAGCAATCGAGTCATTATATAAAGTAAAAATAGACAAAATCAGAACAACAATTGATACAAAGAACAGGAAAAAAGCATATGTCAAGTTTTCAGCTGAAACACCAGCAATTGACTTAGCAACACAATTAGGGTTAATGTAAAAATGGGTAAGACACTAATTCAGCAGGCAAGAGGAAAAGGGGGTCCAACATACAGGGCACCAAGCTTTCAGTACAAGGCAAAAGTTGCATACCCAGAATCAGCAGAATTTGGAACAGTAGTTGACTTTATCAAATGCAGGGGACATTCAAGCCCTCTGGCTTTAATCAAGTACAACAGCGGAGAAGAAACATTTGTCATTGCTGCAAGCGGCCAGAGAGTTGGGGATGTTGTAAAGGTAGGTATTTCCAGCCCAAACAATGGTGACACAGCATATTTGAAGGATGTTCCAGTGGGAACAGCACTGTTTAATATTGAAGGCAAGCCAGGAGATGGCGGAAAGTTTGTAAGAAGTGGCGGATGTTTTGCAAGAATTGTCGGAAAAACAGAGAAAGAAATTTTGATAATGCTTCCGTCAAAGAAACAGAAATCATTTAACCCAGAATGCAAGGCAACAATAGGTGTCATTGCAGGTTCAGGAAGGACAGAAAAACCATTTTTGAAAGCAGGAACAAGGTTCCATTATATGAAAGCAAGAAACAAATTGTACCCAAGAGTTAAAGGACAGTCACAAAACGCAGTTGACCATCCACACGGTACTTCAAGATCATCCAAAAAAGGTAAACCAACAATTGCAAGGAAGAACGCTCCACCAGGAGCAAAGGTTGGTAAAATCAGACCTAGAAGAACAGGTATGAAAAGATAAAGGTTAAAAAATGGCAAAAAAAGAATTCGCTTTCAGAGGAAAAACATTGGAAGAAATCAAGGCATTGAGCCTGAACGATTTCCTTAAAATGATTCCAAGCAAAGAGAGAAGAAGCGTCAAAAGGGGCTTCACAACAGAACAGAAAGTATTACTTGAAAAAGTGAAATCAAGGCAAAAAACAATAAAAACCCATGCAAGGGATATGGTTATCTTGCCAGAAATGGTAGGTTTAGTGATAAAAGTTTACACAGGAAACAGTTATTTTGATGTTCACATAAATGAGGAAATGCTTGGACACAGACTAGGCGAGTTTGCACTAACAAGAAGAAGAGTTGCACACAACGCTCCAGGAGTAGGAGCAACAAGAGGTTCAGCATCAGTTTCAGTGAGATAAAAATGGTAAAATACGCATTTGAGATGAAAGAGAACATGGCTAAGGCTTATGGCCAGAGCTTAGGTATCTCTACAAAGAAAAGCGTTGAAATATGCAGGACACTGAGAGAAATGAATGCAACAAAAGCAAAAAAACTGCTTGAAAGAGTAATGAAGAAAGAGCAGGCAATAGAATTCAAGAGATATTTGCATGACGTACCACACAGAACAGGAATGGCAGCAGGAAAATATCCAGTCACAGCAGCAGCAGAAATTTTGAAAATTTTAAAAAGCGCTGAAGCAAACGCACAGAATAAAGGCCTAGGAACAACAGACCTTTTCATTGCGCACATATCAGCACACCTTGCATCAAGGCCTTATCATTATGGCAGAAAGAAAAGGTCAAAAATGAAAAGGACCAATATCCAGATTGTTTTAGAAGAAAGGAGAATAAAAAATGATTGAGAGAAATTTTGTAGCTGGGAAAAAGAAAGAATTCCAAATACAGGAATATATAGAAGCCAATCTTAAAGGAGTTGGACTCAGCCACATAAAGATACAGAGAACACCACTAGGGGAAAAAATTATACTTTACGCTTCAAGGCCAGGCCTTATAATTGGAGGAGGGGGCTCAAACATAAAGAGACTAACAAAAGACCTCAAACAGAAATTTAACCTGGAAAACCCACAGATTGAAATAAGCGAAATTGAAAAAACAGATGTTGTTTCAGCAGTTGTTGCAGAAAAAATTGCATCTTCACTGGAAAAGTACGGTCTTATGAGGTTTAAAGGAATCGGACATAAGGCAATGACAGATGTACTAAATGCAGGCGGAAGAGGAATTGAAATACTTATTTCAGGAAAAATCCCAAGTGCAAGAGCAAAAACATGGAGATTTTATCAGGGATATATCAAGAAATGCGGAGACTCAGCTGTAAGTTTAGTAGATACAGCATACACCTCAGCTAAATTAAAGACAGGGATTATCGGCATAAAGGTAAGCATCATGCCACCAGACAAAAGGCTTCCAGATGACATCAGATTCAAGGAAGTTGTGCCTGAAAAGAAAACAGAAGAAGAAAAACCAGCAAAGGAAGTCAAGAAGGTAGAAAATGAAGAATGAGCCAAAAACCAAAGAGGAAATGAAGGTTCAGCTAGAAGAGCTTCAGAAGGAGTTAATTAAGCTTAACACCCAGGTAGCTACCGGAACAACTTTGAAGAATCCTGGCAAAGTCAGGAAAACAAAAAGAACAATAGCGAGGTTATTAACCAAATTAAAAAATGATATGTAATACTTGTGGACTTCCAAAGGAATTGTGCGTTTGTGAAAACATCGCTAAAGAAAACCAAGAGGTTCAGGTTTACGTCATCAAAAAAAAATTTGGTAAGGTAAACACTGTTGTTGAAGGCCTTGATACCAAACAGATAGATATCAGGGAGCTTGGAAAAAAGCTTAAGAATTTCCTTGCCTGTGGAGGCACAGTCAAGGATGGAAAAATTGAGCTTCAGGGTGACCATAAAGCAAAAGTGAAACAAGAGCTTTTGAAACTTGGTTTTCCGGAAGAGACAATTAACGTGAAATGAAGGAAGAACTGATAGGCAAAACAGCCCAAGTGGTGTTTAATGAAAAAAAACATCATGGAGAAATCATAGACGAAACAAAGAACATGATTCATTTGAAGACTAAAGATAAAATAAAAAAGTTCATAAAAACCGAAATCACAATCATAATCGAAGGAAAAGAGATAAAAAACATAAATAAAAGGCCTGAAGACAGGATAAAGATGTGTTAAAAATGAAAATCACAACAAGAGGAAGGACATTCACCGGCAAAGTTGTAAGCGCCAAAGCTCAAAAGACAGTGACTGTTGAATGGGATAGAAGAGTACTTATTCCAAAGTTTGAAAGGTACCAAATCAGAAAAAGCAGAGTAAAGGCACATAATCCACCAGAAATTGGTGCAAAGGAAGGAGATATTGTCATAATCAAAGAATGCAGGCCAATAAGCAAAACAAAAAAGTTTTTGGTAATTGAGGTAGTTAAACAATGAAAGCAATGAAAGCCAGGATCACAAGAGGTCTTCCTGTAGGTGCTAACATAGTAACCTGCGATAATTCCGGGGCTAAGGTCATTGAAATAATTTCAGTTTTGAACTACAAAGGAAGAAAGGGAAGAAAGCCATCAGCATGTGTTGGAGATTTGGTAAGAGCAGCAGTTAAAAAAGGAAAGCCAGACATGATGAAACAGATGGTTTATGCAATAATTGTAAGGCAAAGGCAGGAATACAGAAGGCCAAATGGCTTAAGAGTTAAATTTGAAGACAGCGCAGCTGTAGTATTAAAAGACGACAAAGGTAACCCAAAAGGAACAATCTTTAAAGGGCCTGTTGCAAAGGAAGCCACAGAAAGATGGCCAGCAGTAGCAAAAGTCGCAAGCACAATAGTGTGAATAAAATGCAAAGCAAAAAACCGAGCAAACAAAGAAACCAGAAAGCAAATGCACCTCTACATTTAAGGGGCAAGATGCTAAGGACAAATGTTTCAGAAGAGATAGAGAAAAAGTACCAGAAAACAGCTGTAAGAGTGATAAAAGGAGACAAAATAAAGATTGTCAAAGGGCAGCATGAAGGAAAAACAGGAAAAGTCGAAAAGGTATTCACGAAAAAAATGAAGCTGCAGATTTCAGAACTAACAATTTCAAAAAGGGATGGTACAAAAGTACCTTATTTAATAAATCCAAACAATGTTATCATAACAGAACTAAACCTTGAAGATAAAAAAAGGCAGGAGATATTGAAGAGAAAATGAGTAAAAAACATATTAAAACCTTGACAGCCCCTGTAACATGGCCAATAAAAAGAAAGAGCAGTAAGTTCATCGTCAGGCCAAAGCCAGGAAAGTCATTCAAAATGAGCATGCCTCTTGCTTTGATAATCAGGGATATTTTGAAAAATTGCAAGACCATGAAGGAAGTAAAAGGTATTTTGAGAGACAATGAGGTTTTAATAGACAGGGTAAGAAGAAAAGAAGAAAAAGCTCTTTTAGGCTATATGGATACACTTTCAATACCAGCTGTTGGAGAGCATTATAGAATGATGCTTTCACCTTTAGAAAAACTAGAACTGAAAAAAATAAGCGAAGAAGAGTCAAAAATCAAGGTTTCAAAAATAATAGGAAAAACAGTTTTGAAAGATAAAAAAATACAGCTGAACCTTTTTGATGGCACAAACCTGCTTGTTAAAGAAGACAAGTATAACATAGGGGATTCAGTCTTGTTAAGCCTGCCAGACAAAAAAATCAAAAAGACATTTACTTTGGAAACAGGCTGTCATGTTTACCTGACAAGAGGGGGACATGTAGGAGAATCTGGTGTTGTAGAAAAAATCGAAGGGAAAAAAGTTTTCGTGAAATCAAAAGAAGGTGTTTTTGAGACACCAAAAGAAGCAGTATATATCGTAGGAAAAGAAAAATCAGAGATCTAAAATGAGCGTAATGAAACAGATTAGGATTGAGAAGCTTACTATTAATGTAGGAGCAGGAACAGATCAGGAACTTTTGAAAAAGGGAATGAAGCTTATTAAGAACCTTACAGGAACTGAGCCAGTAAAAACTATCACACAAAAAAGAATCCCAAGCTGGGGAGTAAGGCCAGGCCTTCCAATTGGATGCAAATTAACATTAAGGAACAAGGAACAGGTTGAAAAGCTAATTGCAAGACTACTGAAAGCAAAAGAAAACAAGCTTGGACAAAACAACTTCGACTCGTACGGCAATGTCTCTTTTGGAATACATGAGTATATTGATGTGCCAGAACTAAATTACGATTCAAGCATTGGTATCATTGGGTTTCAGGTAACAATCACATTAACAAGACCAGGTTACAGGGTCAAATCAAGAAAAAAAACACAAAGAAAAATCGGAAAAACACATTTAATCAAGAAAGAAGAATCAATAGATTTTTTCAAGGATAAATTCAAGATAATGGTGGAATAAAAATGACAACTTCAGATCCTATCAAAATGTTAAAACAGCTTAA
>CAYRXW010000015.1:0-1513 GCA_964428335.1 uncultured Methanosarcinales archaeon
TTTGGAGTAAACATGCAGTATCAACGAACTTCTTTAGGAATAATCAACTTAAACTTTGAATTCGGCTTAATAATTCCCGGCCTCACGACAATCCCCGTTTGTCCATAATGTCGATCACCTTTTACACCTAAAAAGGCTGTAGTGACTATCTAAAATATTAGAGTTGTAGACTATAGTGCATAGACACTCTCCTCTGACTTTATTATTCTTCATTCATATCCTATGAACATACTGAAACTAGATTCCTATAAAGAAACGCTTCAAAATATTAAAGAAAAAATTTATAGAGCCCAATACAATGCTATAAAAGCTGTTAATACAGAATTGATTACCCTATACTGGGATCTGGGTAAAACAATCTTTGAAAAACAAAGAACAGAACATTGGGGCACTTCAACAGTCGAAACTCTTGCTAAAGATCTTCAAATCGAGTTTTCCGGAGTGAAAGGATGGTCATCTTCAAATCTCTGGAGAATGAAAAAATTTTATGAAACGTATAAGGATAACGAAAAACTCGCACCATTGGTGCGAGAAATTAGTTGGAGCCATAATCTGATCATTATGGAGAAGTGTAAGAATAATCAAGAAAGAGAGTTTTATATCAAAATGTCACAAAAAATTGGATGGAGCAAATATACGCTTATTGATAAAATCAAAATGCATGAATACGAACGATATCTAAATAATCAAACAAATTTTAACCGGACTGTAGATGTTAACTTAAAAGAAGAAATTCTATGGGAAACAAAAGACGATTATAATCTGGATTTTATTCTTACAGAAAACCCGCATGCTGAGAAAGAGTTAGAGCAAGCTATTATGGAAAACATCAGCAAATTCCTTGCTGAAATGGGAGGAAATTATGCGTTTCTTGGCAGACAGTTTCGAGTAGAGTTTGAAGAGAAAGAATATTTTATTGACCTTCTCTTTTACAACAGAATACTGAATTGTCTGGTGGCACTGGAGTTAAAGGCTGTAGAGTTTACTCCTGAACATTTAGGGAAAATGCAATTTTATCTTATCGCTCTTAATAAAACGGTGCGAGCAAAGACGGATAATGCATCAATTGGAATTATCATTTGTAAAAATAAAAATAGGACTGTTGTCGAATACATGCTTAAAAATATTAATCAGCCCATTGGAGTATCGACATATAATCATTACTCTACTTTAGATGAAGTTCCTGGAAAAATTGCGAAATATCTTCCATCCAAAGAAGCAATAGAAAAGCGCCTCGCTGGTTTGTTTCCATAGATAACGGCTTCACTACTAAACTCGCTTTCAGCTATATCTTCCAACACATCGTGAAGCAAAGCTGCACACATAACATCTTCATCGTCTGTATAGGGCATAACAATAAGCATAGTACCTAGATCTCCTTTCCGTACTTGATTACGATGCAAATATGCAGCAGCCTCTAAAGCTTTTTGTATTTTTGGGGTGAACATACAGTATCAACGGGCTTCTTTAGGAATAATCAGCTTAAACTTTGAATTAGGCTTAATAATTCCCG